>JAVSME010000010.1:0-351325 GCA_039666315.1 Bellilinea sp.
ATCGGTTGTAAAAGTGCTAAAATGTTGTTCATGGGCTTTTTGTGGTTGGTTGCTGTCTTGGTCGACCTCAACTTTACTACAAAAGCCCTTTCTGCTTATGTCATTTTTGGCGAAGGTATTGATTAGTAGCTGTCTTTTTGTTTAGCATGGTTCTGGCTTACCTGATTAGCGGCAGGGTGCTTGAGAGGCGCAGCGTGTCGTTGGTTGCTGCGGCGCAAAAAATTGCGCGCGGCGAGTTGGATGTTAGAACACACACTGCGCCTGCGCACACTCCGGATGGACTGCTCGAACTTGAGCGCACATTCAATCAAATGGCAGAAGCGTTAGAGCAGCGAGAAAAATCACACCAACAAGTTGAGGAGGCATTACGCGCATCGAACGAAAAGATTGGAGCGATCATCCATGCTTCGCCTCTGGCGGTTATTGTTGAGAGCATGGATCGGGTGGTGGTGGAATGGAGCCCTTCGGCAGCGCTGCTTTTTGGATGGTCCTTCGAGGAGGTGATAGGGAAAAAACTACCCATTTTCCCGGTCGAAACCACTGGTTTGGTGGGTAAACTCCGGGATAGCGTGCTGTCGGGAAAAAAGATTCAGAACCTGGAAACAATTTGCCGCACAAAGGAAGGGCGTCTAATCCCGGTAACCATATCTGCGGCGTTGCTTCGAGATTCGTCGGGAGAGTCGGCAGGGGTAACCTTCCTCGTCGCAGATATTAGTGAACAGAAAAAGGTTTTGGAGGCGATGAGTGAAAGCCAGCAAGCACTTTCTGTTCTCCTCAATAATTTACCCGGCATGGCTTACCGTTATTCTTTCCAAACTCACCAAATGACTTTTGCCAGTCCTGGCAGCCTGGAATTGACGGGCTATCCATGCGATGAATTCACCCGGGAGAATGGCATATCCTTTCGTGACTTGATCCACCCGGATGACAAACCAGCCATCCTTCAGGCGATTGATAAGACGGCTCAATCCGGTAAACTCTACCGGATGATCTATCGCATTAAGACCGCAAACCAAAATACGCGTTGGGTTCTCGACCAAGGAATTGGATTGGTCAATAATGGCGGGGGGATTGGATCCATTGAAGGATACATTACCGACATCACCGAAGTAAAAAAAAGAGAACGGGAAATGGAGGTGATCGCTTCCATCAGTACGGTAATGCGTTCTGCGCGCGGAAAAACTGAAATCAGCCATATTATCCTTGATCAGATTGCCCGTCAACTTGATGCAGAAGGCAGCGCAATTGCCATGCGAGAACCGAATGGTTCGGCGATGGTAGAAATCGCGCTGGGTGAGCTCCGTTCGGCTCAAGGTGCTCGTTATACGAAAGGGGAAGGCTTGATCGGCAGGGTGATCGAAAGCGGCGTTCCTGTTATGAGCAATGATTATATCCAGGACCTGGGTTTATCCATTCCTGGTATCGAGAACCAAACCAATGCCGTAATCTGCGTACCCCTTCTGGAACGAGAGCAGGCCATGGGCTGCTTGTTGATCGTGCGGGGAACGGATTTTTCGCAAGATGAATTGAGGTTGGTCACTTCGATTTCCGATATGGCAGCAACCGCTATTCGGCGGATTACCTTATACGAGCAAACCGAAAAAAGATTGCAACAATTGATTGCCTTGCGCACGATTGAAACAGCGATCACATCCAGTCTCGATTTTCGGTTTACTTTAAGCATTCTGCTGGATCAGGTTGTCTCACAACTAAATGTAGATGCTGCCGATGTCTGGTTGTACGACACAAAGAAACAGCGGTTGTTGTTTGTGGCTGGATGGGGATTTCGAAGCCTGGCAATGCGCACTGTGCCCGCGCCGCTGGGGTGGGGCTTGCCAGGGAAGGTGGCTGAGCAGCGCGCTCCGTTGTTTATCCCAAACCTTAATGAATGGGATGGAGCGAGTGATCACGTTGTTCCCTTGAAAGAGGAGGGTTTAAATTCATATTTCGGAACTCCCATCATCGCAAAAGGCCAACTGCATGGAATTTTGGAAGTGTTTCAGCGCCATACGCTTCGGTTGGATGCAGACAAACGCGAATTTCTCAATTCATTGATCTCTGGGGCTGCCATTGCGATTGATAATACCCGTTTGTTGGAAGATTTACAGAGGACGAACAAGGAACTGGCAGCGGCTTATGACCAGACTATTTTGGGATGGTCGCTCGCATTGGAAATGCGCGATGCTGAAACCGAAGGTCATACCCGCCGGGTCGCCGAAGCAACCATAACGCTAGCCCGCGAAATGGGATTAAGTGAATCTGAACTGGTGTATGTCTGGCGCGGAGCAGTGCTGCACGATATTGGTAAAATGGCAATACCGGATACGATTTTGTTGAAAAAAGAGGAATTAACGACCGAGGATTGGAAAATTCTGCGAAAACATCCATTGTACGCGCAATCCATGTTGTCGGGAATCGAATTTCTGCAACCTTCATTGGATATCCCAACATTTCATCACGAACATTGGGATGGAAACGGTTACCCGCTTGGACTGAAGGGGGAACAGATCCCGCTGGCAGCACGAATTTTCGCGGTTGTAGATGTGTGGGATGCGCTGAGGTTTGACCGTCATTATCGCGCTCGTTGGGACGAGAAGGATGTGATCAACTACATCAATGAATTGTCCGGCAAACAATTTGACCCCCAGGTTGTTGGAGTCTTTTTGGGAATGCTCGAAGAAGGTAAGTTATAATTTTCGGCATGGATGCGAACACAATTCGAAAATATCTCTTTGCTTTTGGAGATTGGTTAATTGCCGGAGCAATCATCCTTGGCGTATTTGTTTTATTGCGTTTCTTGCGCGGTTTTTTAATAAAAAAGCATGAAAAACCTTTGCCCGGATTAATGAGTAAATCTACGGAATTATTTTATCGGCTTTTGAAACAAACGAAACTGAGTTTCCTGCTATGGATCTCGATTTATATTGGCAGTCATTATTTGCGGTTAGACACTCATATTCAGTCAATTCTATTTACCATCACTGTAGTTTTTTCAATCGTCCAGGCGGGATTTTTGGCGATTGTTTTGATTGATTATTGGTTTGAACAACGCACAGGCAAAGCGGGAATTGAAAAAGAATCGCAATCCTCCCTTAAAGCGATGGGATTCTTTACCCGGCTGGTGATCTGGACGCTGGTGGTTTTACTTGCTTTGGACAATGTACCAGGGATAGAGATCACTACTTTGATTGCCAGCCTTGGGATTGGGGGAATAGCCATTGGATTGGCGGTTAAAAATATTCTCAGTGATCTTTTCGGATCGTTAACCATCACGTTGGATAAACCCTTTACAATCGGGGACACGATTAACGTCGGGGAATTCACTGGAACTGTTGAGTATATCGGTTTAAAAAGTACGCGTGTTCGCAGTATATCTGGCGAACAATTGATTTTTTCAAATTCCGATTTGCTTACCAGCAGGATTCGGAATTTCCAAAGGATGGAGCGCCGGAGGGTGGTATTCACTCTGCGCATTCCTTATGATACTCCCACGGATAAACTGCAAGCCATACCAGATATCATCCAGTCCACTATAGAGCCAGTGTCCGATGTTACGTTTGACCGGGCACATTTCAAGGAGTTTGGAGTAAATTCCTTGATCTTTGAGGTGGTGTATTATATCGAAACCAGTGATTTTCGGTTGTTCATGGATCGTCAACAGCAGATTAATCTGGAAGTGCATAAAAAATTTTCAGAAGAGGAAATTCAGTTTGCCAACCTCGCGCAGAGCAATTGATAACCAATTCCATAGTCGCAACAATAAACGCTGCACAGGTTGATTCGCAAAAAAAATTCTCTTTCTAGTATAATTTTGCCAACAGCGAAAATTATTTTTGAAAACACGCGAACAAAAGGATGTTTATGAGCAATCAAATCGTACGAGATGGACTTGTGGTAGCGCTTGATTATTCGTTATTAGTGGATGGACAAATGGTTGATTCCTCGGGAGAATCACCGCTTGAATATCTACAGGGATATAACAACATAATCCCGGGTTTGGAACGCCAATTGAGCGGCGTGGCGCTAAACCAGGAGAAGGAATTTATTGTTAAACCAGAAGATGCTTACGGTCAGTACAATCCGGGTGCGGTATTTCAATTGGAAAAGGAACAATTTCCGCCCACAATGCCGTTAAAGATCGGCTACACATTTCGGGTTCGAACCGACAGCGGCAGAATCCTCAATGCTCGGATCGTTGGTTTGCATGATGAGTGGGTAGAGGTTGACACAAATCATCCCCTGGCTGGAAAGGAATTGCATTTCCGCGCAAAAATCATTGGGCTGCGTGAACCAACGGAAGAAGAATTGCTCAGCGGCAGGGTGGGCGGGAGATGCGCATCCTGCGAATCAACATCCAGCTGCGCAGGGAGTTGTAACTAGAAATATAGATTGTTTTGAGTAAGAATAAGAATCCTGTAACATGAATAATCCGGGATATTTGATTCGGGTTAACCAGCTTTCAAAATCCTTTGAAAGCGTCGTTGCTCTGAGTGGGGTTAAATTTTCAATTGAACCCGGTCAGGTTTTGGGGGTTGTCGGGCAGCGAGGAGCGGGAAAATCAACCCTTTTTCAAATTTTGAGCGGGGCAATACAACCGACAAGCGGTGAAATCTACTGGCATGAAGAGAGGATCGTTTTTGCAGATCCAACCCATACGCGGCGATTGGGAATCGAGGCAACGTATCAATATCCGGTATTGGCGGAAAACTTGAATGCGCTAGACAACGTATTTCTGGGCAAGGAAGTGGCGCATTTAAGCCCACTGAATGTCTGGCCAAGGGAAAGCGAAATGCTCATGGCGGCACGCAAGTTCTTTCATGAGTTTCGCATGCCGCCTGAGATTGTGTTTCAAACCCCTCGTTACCTCTCCAATGAACAAAAACAGGTTGTTGCCCTGGCAAAAGCACTGATACAACCGGCGAAGTTGCTTCTTCTCGATGATCCACTTGCGGCGCTATCTTATGAACGACAGCAGAAATTGCTTCTAAAGATTAAAGACCTTTCGGCACAAAATGTATCCGTTATCATGAGCAGTGATGATCTCAACCACATATTTGCGGTTACGGATTATATTCTGGTTTTGTATCAGGGCAATCAGGTAACTTTACGAAAAACCTCGGAAACAACAGCCCGAGAAATCGTCGAATTAATCGTTGGCTCATACCGTCGCGAACGTGTTACGCCGGTTATCTGGGCTTTTGAAAATTATTATGCAGCCCAGCAACAGGCGGAAGATTTACGCAGATCACAGACGCACCTGCAGCGCAGCCTGGAGCAACAAGATAACCTCAACCGCCAATTAATCGAGCGGCTGGGAGAACAGTTAAAGGCGCTCGATCGCTTAAATCAGGCGTTGCAGGAAGCAAATCGCCGGTTGATGACCGAACGTGAAGCGGAGCGCAAGGCTCTGGCGAGAGATTTACACGATCAAGTCATACAAGATTTATTAAGTTTTAATTACCAGCTCGAATCCGTTGAAAATGAGACGATAGATGCTGGTTTCTCGAAAGAACTATCAAAGATTCGAAATGGCATCCGGCAAGTAATCGGTGGGTTGCGGCAGTTATGCAGTGATTTACGCCCTCCGACCATTGACAGTCATGGACTGCCATCAGCCATTCGCTCGTTGGCGCACCAATGGTCGGACCAAACCGGTATCCCGGTTGAATTAGAGATTGATGTGGGTTTAGGTCGCTTGCCTGAGCCAATCGAGCTCTCGGTTTTCCGTATAATTCAGGAAGGCTTGAGCAATGTGCGTAAACATGCCAGCGCGGATCAGGTAAGAATAAATCTTTTGCGGACTGCCACAGCAAGTTTAGTGGTTCAGATTAGTGACAATGGGAAGGGAGTTAAAGGGACGATCAATCTCGAACGGCTGTCGCAAGAGAAACATTTCGGTTTGATTGGAATCAGCGAACGAGTTTCTCTTTTGGGGGGGAATATGAAAGTCAAATCGCAATCCAAAGGCGGGCTCGAATTATCGATTGAAATACCGAGCCCATATCCCACCTATGAATAAGCCCTTATGATAATAAATCCTCCAGAACTTGCCGGATGGTCGCGGCGTCTATATCCTTTTTATCCAGGAACGCGACTGCGCCGGCATTGATCCCCAGGCGATGAAATTCACGGTCAGGATAGGCGCTCATGAGAATCATTTTTGTTCGTGGAGAAACCAGCTTCATTTTCTTGACGCAGCCGATCCCATCCTCATCCCCTAAAATTACATCAATAAATGCGATCTGGGGTTTAGCATGGGCGGCGATATCAACGGCTTCAATAGAGTCCTCAGCTTCGGAGAGGGTGATCTTGGGATTGTTGCGCAATAACAATTTGCCCAACTGCGTTCGATACCGGGCATTATTATCAACCAACAGAACATGATTGGTCTGTATTTTGTCGCTTTCGGGCGAAGTCTCGCGATGTTTCGTTGGTGGAACCAAGAGTTCGGGATGTTGTCGGGAAAAATTATTGGCTTCCAGGCGGTTATCTACGCCTATCGAACGGTACAATGCGGTTAGATGGTTCTCAACCGTCTTGATGCTCAAGTCCATGATGCTGGCGATTTTTGGATTGTTGTATCCCTGGTATAGTAAATAAAGCAATTCGCGCTGACGCCGGGTGAGATTGGATTTTTCTTTAGCGACAGCGGGCTTAAATTCAACCAGACGGTTAACCAATGGATCAGAAATCCATCGCCCACCTGCGGTGACTCGTTTGACAGCCAATTGTAAATCTGCTAAAGGCTGGTCTTTGAGATGATAACCATCCACGCCAGCGCTTAATAAACCGATTACGTAGGATTGATCGTCATAAGCGCTAACCACGATAATTTTTAAAAGGGGATATTGCTGGCGGATGTGAAAAACATCAGACACTGGCTCGAAGTCGGGCATATTTAAATCAACGACCAGCAAATCCGGGGACAACTCCCTTAGTAATTGGAAAAGGTCGATTCCGTTGCCTGCTTCGCCAACGATCTCAATGTTTTCCAGGTTAGCCAGGGATTGTTTTAACCCAGCGCGGATTAGCTCGTGATCATCCGCCAATAGAGCGCGAAAGATTTTCATGGTCTAAAGGACAATTTCCCTGTTTAGGGGAATTCCCCTAATGTTGCTAAGGGTTTTCCTGTTCAAAAACAGGGGGATTGGGGGTAGTCCTTCCGGAAAAATTCTGCTACGTTATAAGGTAGATTATAGTGCATGTTTGAAAATTTTCAAAAGGAGGGCGTCGGCAGCCGATATAATATTTGTTTGTCACTTAATCCAGGTTCGCTTTCTGCCAGATACACCCTCGCACCCCAGGCAGAAAATCCACAACAACCAAAGTAAAAAAAATATTATCAGGAGGATGTTGCATGTTAAGGAAGAAGTCCATCTTTTTGGTGCTGGCATTGATTGTAATTACCAGCATGATTCTAGCAGCTTGCCAGCCACAAGCGACCCCCACCGAGCCGGCAGGCGAAGCTGAACCGACCCCAAGCGAGAAACTTGCGGTCGGTATTGTTTTACCGACCAAGGATGAACCGCGCTGGATCCAGGATGAGACCCGGTTCAAGGAAGCGTTGAACGCAGCCGGGTATCAGGTTGAAATTCTCTTCAGCCAGGGATCATCCGCTAAAGAGAAGGAGAATGTTGAGGCGCTGATCACCAAGGGGATCGAAGTGTTGATCATCTGCCCGCATGACGGTTCGGCGGCGGCAGCAGCAGCGGAAGAAGCGGCACGCGCGGGCGTAAGGGTGATTTCCTACGACCGGTTGATCCGCGACACGGATGCGGTGGATTACTATGTGACCTTTGACAGCATCGCGGTGGGCGCACAACAGGCGCAGTACCTGGTGGATAATGCCAGCGGGCAAGGTAACCCATTGTTCCTGTACGCAGGGGCGGCATCGGACAACAACGCCTTCCTGTTCTTTGAAGGGGCATGGAGCGTGTTGCAGCCGAAAGTAGCGGATGGGACCTTCGTGATCAAGAACTCGAGCGAGGCGGTGGCGCTGCAAGGGAAAGCCACGCTGACGCGGGATGAGATGGCGAGGATCATCGGGCAGGTGACGACCAACTGGGACTTCAACACAGCCAAGAGTCTGGCGGAAGCCAATCTAACGGCGGTTGCCGCGGCGGACAAGGGTGAAGTGTTCATTCTGGCGCCGAACGACGGCACGGCGCGGGCGATTGCGGATGCGTTTGCGGTTGACCGGGATGTGACCAGTTACCTGGTGACTGGACAGGATGCGGAGAAGGCATCGGTTCAGTACATCATTGATGGCAAGCAGTCAATGACCGTGTTCAAGGACGTACGCACGCTGGTGCAGGATGCGATTGCGGCTGCAGTGGCATTGCTTAAAGACCAGACTCCGGCAGCGCGCGGGTCATACAACAATGGGGTCAAGGATGTGCCTGCGATCCAATCGCCGGTGGTGACGGTGGATCGAAATAATGTGGTGGAAGTGCTGATCGATTCGGGCTACTACTCGGCTGCTGATTTCACCGGCTTGGATGAAATCGGTCAACCAGTTGCTGGTAAACTTGCGGTCGGTATTGTTTTACCGACCAAGGATGAACCGCGCTGGATCCAGGATGAGACCCGGTTCAAGGAAGCGTTAAGTGCTGCCGGATACGAGGTTGAAATTCTCTTCAGCCAGGGATCATCCGCCAAAGAGAAGGAGAATGTTGAGGCGCTGATCACCAAGGGGATCGAAGTGTTGATCATCTGCCCGCATGACGGCACGGCGGCGGCAGCAGCAGCGGAAGAAGCGGCACGCGCGGGCGTAAGGGTGATTTCCTACGACCGGTTGATCCGCGACACGGATGCGGTGGATTACTATGTGACCTTTGACAGCATCGCGGTGGGCGCACAACAGGCGCAGTACCTGGTGGATAATGCCAGCGGGCAAGGTAACCCATTGTTCCTGTACGCAGGGGCGGCATCGGACAACAACGCCTTCCTGTTCTTTGAAGGGGCATGGAGCGTGTTGCAGCCGAAAGTAGCGGATGGGACCTTCGTGATCAAGAACTCGAGCGAGGCGGTGGCGCTGCAAGGGAAAGCCACGCTGACGCGGGATGAGATGGCGAGGATCATCGGGCAGGTGACGACCAACTGGGACTTCAACACAGCCAAGAGTCTGGCGGAAGCCAATCTAACGGCGGTTGCCGCGGCGGACAAGGGTGAAGTGTTCATTCTGGCGCCGAACGACGGCACGGCGCGGGCGATTGCGGATGCGTTTGCGGTTGACCGGGATGTGACCAGTTACCTGGTGACTGGACAGGATGCGGAGAAGGCATCGGTTCAGTACATCATTGATGGCAAGCAGTCAATGACCGTGTTCAAGGACGTACGCACGCTGGTGCAGGATGCGATTGCGGCTGCAGTGGCATTGCTTAAAGACCAGACTCCGGCAGCGCGCGGGTCATACAACAATGGGGTCAAGGATGTGCCTGCGATCCAATCGCCGGTGGTGACGGTGGATCGAAATAATGTGGTGGAAGTGCTGATCGATTCGGGCTACTACTCGGCTGCTGATTTCACCGGCTTGCCGTAAAATCTGATCTACAATATATGCAGGAAAAGTGGTGTTGGTTTTCATCACTTTTCCTGCAATCCATCCGTAAAGTTAAGCCTTTTCAGGGAGTGTGTTATGGATACGCCATTATTGGAGATGAGGAATATAACCAAAGATTTCCCTGGCGTCAGAGCGCTGGATAATGTATCCTTCAAAGTCAAGGAAGGCGAGATACACTGCCTGGTTGGCGAAAACGGGGCTGGTAAATCGACTCTGATGAAGATCCTAAGCGGGGTTTATCCGCACGGCAATTATCAGGGGGAAATCCTGATCCGTGGAGAAGAAAAACGTTTTTCAGGCATACGGGACAGTGAACGGGCGGGAATCGCAATCATTTATCAAGAGCTTGCGCTGGTCCCGGAGATGACGGTATTTGAAAATATTTTTCTTGGAAATGAGATCCGCCGTGGGATCACAATTGATTGGCATGAAACCATCAAACGCTCTAATGAGGTTTTAAAAAAAGTCCGTCTAAATATCAATCCGGAAGTCAAAGTAAAAGATATTGGGGTTGGAAAACAGCAATTGGTGGAAATCGCAAAGGCATTAAGTCGAAACGCCAATATCCTGATTTTAGACGAGCCCACCTCCGCGCTGAATGAAATTGATAGTCACAACCTGCTTCAATTGTTGCGAGAAATCCGCACTCATGGAGTGACGTGTATTTTAATATCCCACAAACTTAAGGAAGTAATAGAAATTGCAGACACGGTCACAGTGTTGCGCGATGGCAAGACGATTTGTACACTGGACGCGCGTGCAGGCGAAGTGTCTGAGAACATACTAATTAAGCAGATGGTGGGGCGAGAGATAAACAATATTTACCCAAGCCGAAAACGCGCGCTGGTTGATGAAGTGGTTTTCGAAGTGCGGGATTGGAATGTCTATGATCCGACTGTTGGTCGAATGATCCTGAAGGATGTCAATATCAATGTCAAGCGGGGGGAAATAGTTGGCGTGGCGGGGTTGATGGGTTCTGGGCGAACCGAACTGGCATTGAGCGTTTTTGGCAATCCGTTTGGTTACCGAGTACAAGGGGAACTTCATTTTAAGGGGAAAGAGAAGAGTTTTAACCATCCGCGAGAGGCTATATCGTCTGGAATGGCATACCTGACCGAAGACCGGAAATCAAAGGGATTGATATTAATGCAGGATGTCAAGCAAAACATATCCCTGGCTAACTTGGGGGAAATAGCGCCGCGGGGAATTGTGGACAGCAACGCTGAAGTGCGTGTAGCCAATGAGTATAAAGAGTCCCTTAATATCAAAACGCCAAGCGTTGAGCAGAAAACCGTCAATTTGAGTGGCGGGAATCAGCAGAAAGTGTGCCTGGGAAAGTGGCTGTTTGTGAAGCCCGATATCTTAATTCTGGATGAACCCACGCGGGGGATTGACGTTGGAGCAAAATTTGAAATCTACTCAATTATGAACCGATTGGTTGAGCAAGGAAAAAGCATTATCATGATTTCATCAGAACTACCGGAAGTGCTTGGGATGAGCGATCGGGTTTATGTGGTTTCATCTGGCAGGATTGCGGGTGAATTGCCGATTGAGGAAGCAACCCAAGAAAAAATTATGGATCTGGCTACGGATTATTGAGGAGGGAAGGATGTCGCTTTTTCAAAATGCCCGCAAGGTTTTGAAAGAAAACATCCGCGAGTATGGGATGTATATTGCCTTGTTCGTCATCATGGCAATCTTTACAGTTGCAACGGATGGATTATTCATTTCTTCGCGGAACATCAGTAATTTATTGAATCAAACCGGATACATCGCGGTTTTGGCGGTTGGCATGACGCTGGTTATTGTCATCCGGCATATTGATCTGTCGGTTGGTTTTTTAGCCGGCTTTCTGGGCGCAGTTGCAGCGATTGCGTTGGTTTTTTGGAATTTGCCGGTGTTAGTTGTCATCCCACTGGTTCTCTTTTTGGGTGTTCTGGCGGGCATGATTACCGCCTTTTTGGTCGCCCAATTGAAAATACCGTCTTTTGTCGCATCACTGGCTGGCTGGTTAATTTATCGCGGCGCAATTCTTTTGGTTACGGTTGGAACGGGGACTATCATCGTTCCCAATGATACTTTTAACGCCATTGGCAATGGTTTTATTCCTGACCCAATTCAAATCATTCCAGGTGTGCACAACCTGACTTTGTTCATTGGTCTTATCGCAATCGTATTGTTCTATATTACCGAAATTAACGGACGACGGAAGAAACTTGCATACAATTTCGAAGTCTTGACCATTGACATGTTCGTGTTCAAATTAGTGTTTGTTACATTACTGATTAGCGCGATAACCTGGGTTTTGGCAGGATTTAACGGGTTGTCCTGGACTGTGGTGATAATCCTGATCGTCACAATTATTTACCATTTCATCACTACGCAGACGGTGCTTGGACGGCACATTTACGCCATTGGCGGCAACCCTGAAGCTGCCGAGTTGAGCGGCATTCGGGTAAAAAACCTGATTTACGTTGTCTTCGGCTCGATGGGCATGCTTTCCGCATTGTCCGGTATTTTGTTTACCTCGCGGCTGCAATCCGCAACCACGACTGCGGGAACGTTATTCGAGCTGGACGCTATTGCAGCGGCTTATGTTGGCGGGGTTTCGGCGGCTGGCGGGGTTGGAAAAGTGATTGGCTCGATTATTGGCGCTTTGGTGATGACCTCGCTGACCAGCGGCATGAACCTGATGGGAATTGACATATCCATGCAATATATTGTGCGTGGCGCAGTTCTGGCTGTTGCGGTTATTTTCGATGTAACCACCCGCAATCGCGGAAAATAATCGCATTCTATTACCGGTCTTCAAAAGCGGTAACCCGACCGCGACCAGCCTGTTTGGAAAAATATAAAGCCCGGTCTGCGCGCTGGAGAAGTTCATCCAGCGGCAGATCGGGGTGGTTAATATTGCTGGCAAACCCAATGCTGAGAGATATAGGCAAGGAAACGCCGCCGGCAATAAGCGATTGTTGGGAAACGACTTGCCGCAGGCGCTCGGTTAATCGGCGGGCGCCTTCTTGAGTGGTTTCGGGCAACAGGATGACGAATTCATCCCCGCCGTAGCGCCCTAAAATATCCACCTTGCGCAGCACCGTGAGCATGCAATGGGCAACGCTGACCAGGACTTGGTCGCCAGTATTATGCCCAAACGTGTCGTTGATCTGTTTGAAGTGATCCACATCCATCATCACAATAGATAATGGGCGCTGATACCGCCTGGCTTGTTCAAGAGTACGATTTGCCAGTTCGAGAAAATAACGCCGGTTTGCCAGTCCGGTTAGCGCATCCTGGGTGGCTATCCGTTCCAAGGCTGATTGCGCTTTCTTTCGTTCCTCGATTTCCTGCTGCAAGGCAACATTACGCAGTTGATAAATTTCCGCGTCTTTGCGCGCGTTTTCGACTTCGTGGATAATTTCGATGGTTTTCAGCCGACGGTCCGATTCTTCATCGAACGCCGCATGGTGAATAACGATGAATTTTTCGAGGTGATGTAAAGCCAGGTGGTATTCTCCGGCAGCCTTGTGGGCTTCAGCTAACAAACGATGGCATTCTGCCTGTTCCTGCCTGGCATTAATTTCGTCCGCGACCTCCAGCGCAGCATGGAGCGACTGCGCCGCAGCGGGAAAGTTTTCCAACCGGGTGTGGATTGACCCAATTTTTCGATAAGCGCTGGCAAGTTCGAGGCGCTTGCCGATGCGCTGAGCAACGTCGGCAGATAACTGAAGGAAATTCAACGCCAGACTTAATTCGCCGCGCTTTAGATATACCTCGCCCAGGGTATTGAGGGCTTCCACTTCGCCGCGCTGGATGCCCAGATTTTGATAGATTTCTACGCCCCGCAATCCGGCCCGGACCGCTGCCTGGTGACGGTTGCATTCGGCGAAAGCCCGGCTGAGGTAGATTTGCACCTCCGCCTCGAGACGAAGATCGGTTTGAAACTGAGCCAGATCGAGGGCGTTTTCCAGGTGTGGCAGTGATTTTTCGGCTTCGCCGAGCAATAAATACAACTGACCAAGTTTAATACGGGCTGCCGCTTCACCGGCGCTTTCTTTTATGGATTGGAAAATGGACAATGCGCGCATCAAATTTTGCATGGCTTCCGGGAAGGAGCCCATCATCATCAGCCCGCTGCCCAATCCCAGCAGCGCCTCGGCGCTTGGGGCGGTGTCTGCCGCGGGGTTGAAGCAATCCAGCGCGCTCAGATAACAAGGGATCGCTTTATCGTAAGCGTCCATCTCCAGCAAGGCTTTTCCTTGCAAGATTAACGCTTTGCCGAGAATTTTGCGGTGCTCCAGGCTGGAAGGAGCATCCTCGCCTGCCAGACGGGCAGCCTCCCGCGCCAGTTCGAGCGCGCGCTGCGGGTTGGTTTGCGTCAGCGGACCAGTGCGCCGCAAAAGCGCATCAATCCGCTGCGCGGTTTGACTTTTCACATCTATCGAGCGATCTGCCTTTGATGACATCCGATTGTTGCTTTCCCCCTTGATATGGTGCAATATTAATGCCGGAAATTAACGTGAACCCGCGCTGAGATTGACATGATAATCCTTACGGCGTTTTAACCTCGGCTGTGAAGCGCATCCGCCCCATGGTTTGGAAAACAAGCACGAAGGGGATTTCATCACCCGCGATCAGGTCTTTCTTAAGCCCGATCAACATAATATGATACCCGCCGGGTTTGAATTCAACGGTTTCGCCTGCGGGTATTTCCAGGTTTTCCACCGCGCGCATCCTCATAATATCATGGTTCATTTGGGTTGTATGGATTTCCACGATTTCGGCAACCTCACATTCGACAGATAACAGCCGATCCGCCTGCGCGGTGTTATTGTGGAGGCTAAAATAAATAGCGCTGGTGGATTGATTATCGCGCCAATCATCCGTCATTGGCGCGGACCCCATTTTTTCCTCGGTGTGTTGTATGCCAGCCTGGATCGAAGCGGTGCGGATCCAGGCATCCGAGACAAGCAATTCGGCAGGTTTTGGCGCGCAAGATATTAAGACACACAGCAAAACAAGGGAGGTAGTAATTTTATAGACCATTTTTAGGGCGATTGGTAGTCTGTCAGTTCGTTTAAGAAATTTTGCATATCGAGGTTGTAGTTCCAGGCAACATCCTCCAAAGTATCGAAGCGAGACATCCAACAACCAACGCATATCATGCGGTGGCGAATGAAAACCGGCACAGCATCGGGATGAAGGCGTAAAAACTCCTCGACGGTGATATTTGGATCTATCGTATCTGTCTGTTTTGAGTTGGTTTTCATGATCTTTTCGTGATCAGGCACATCCATTCGCTATGTCTCGATAATAGTTGGTTTCCGGTGAAACATCTTTGATCCTTCGCAATTTATGAACGAGGGCGGGCAGGGTTCTCTTCCTCTGCAATAACAACCAATCCATGCGGGTGCCGGATGACAACCCGCTCACGTCCCGAAAGAATCAGCCCCTGGGTTTCCCATTGAGACAGAATGCGGCTGACGGTGTACAGGGTGGTGCCGGTCATTTCTGCCAGGTCCTGGCGCGAGAGCGGCAGGTTTACCTCGACCCCGGCATTGGTCTTGACGCCGGTCTGAGATGCCAGCCGCAACAGCATTCTTGCCAGACGCCTTTCGACGCGCTGGGTGGCGATTTCGCTGAATCGCTGTTGAAATTCCTGGACATGTTCCGCCATGATTTTGACCGCGTTGATTGCCAGGCGGGGTATGCCGGCGATCAAGCGGTCGAGGTTGGTTTTCGCCCACACCAGCGCAATGCTGTCTTCGGCCGCCTGCGCTGAAACGGGAAACACCTCGCCATCGGCAAGCGCAACTGCTCCAAACGGGGTGAAAGGGACGATAATCCGTAACAGAATGTGCTGGCCGTCGGCGGTAAACTGGGAAAGGCGCACCCTGCCGGATTCGAGGATGTAAAAGGCTTCGGCGGGGTCGTCTTGCATGAAGAAAAAACCACCCTCGGCGAGACGTTTTGGATGAGCCGCCGCCAGGATGGTTTGCATTTCGGAGGGCGATATCCCCCGGAAAAGGGTGATTTCTTCGATGGTGGATACTGGCTGAAACGGCATGGATCAGATTGTAACATAAGCCGGCGTTGTCTTTTCGAAAGCGCGCATGCTCTTCTCTTCTCAAGATTGTCATATCGAATGGGTGACGTTTGTCTTAATTCGAGTTCCAGAATCAAAAAATACCGGATTGTAAAGATTTTGGTTTGACGGAAAGCGGGGATTTTGTTAGAATTTATACGGAATTTACGCAAAATTTACGTAGAATTTACCGTAAATTTACGTATTTTTTACGGGGGTTGACGGGGGAATTAACCAGCCAACCTACCCAAGTCGGAAAATCCATTGTCGGCATTCAATAAAAATCAAGGGAGGTTGTGTAATGGCAGCATTGATGCGATTCTTGCGTATTGTATTCGTGTTGATCGGCATCCTGGCGATCAGCCTGGCGGGGCGATTCGCCCACCCGGCGCAGGCTGACATACTGGAGGTGTGCCCGAGCGGCTGCGCGTATTCCAGCATCAAGGACGCGGTTGATGCGGCAAGCGACGGGGATACAATCCTGGTCAGGGAAGGCACGTATGATTTGACAAGTCCGGGCGATCAAATCAGCATCACTTTACCGAACTTGACCATCGAAGCGGCTGGGACGAACCAGCCGGTTCTTCGGGTCACGGGCAGTGTCGGGAATGTTTTCCGGGTGCTGGCAAATAACATCACCATCCACGGACTGGTGATCGAGAAAATAGATAATGATAATCAAAACATTATCTATGTCCAGGCTGATGGATTCACATTCACTGAAAACGAAGTGTTTGGGCAATTTGTCCAAGGCACAGGTGAAATAAGCCGCGGGTTTGAGGTGGCGTATGGTTCGGAAAACCTCAATATTTCGAACAACGTTTTCCATCATCTGCGCCAGCCGGGTTACTTCAATGGCGACACGGTCAACCCGACTACAGGCGTTATTGCGAACAATTTGACCTACCATACTCGAGGATGGGTGATCGCTGGCGCGAATTTTACCTTCACCGATAACCAGTGGGGAAGCGGCAGTGAAGCCAACGTGTACGATATCGCCATCCTTTCCGGGACGCCGGCTGATTATTACGCGGATATTGTCGCGATCAGTGAAGCCAATAATGACGCGGTGATCGAAGATCAGCGCGTGCCACCCGCAGTGCTCTCGGTGGCGTATGTTGATATTAACAGCTCCGGCACGTCCGCCAACGGTGGAAGGCTGTATCCCTACACCAATGTTCAGGCTGGAATCAATCGCGTTGTGGCCGGTGGGAAGGTATATGTCGCCTCCGGGACGTATCCCAGTACGACAATCAACATCGCCAAGCCGCTGCGCTTGATTGGCGCAGACCGTGACATGGTGATTCTTGTTGTGACAGCCACCGGCGGTTACGGTTTGGATGTCACCGCGGACGATATTCAGCTCAATGGATTCACCCTGACGGGCAGCGGCGTCACAAATTTTGGCATCAAAGCCTCGGGTGTGGACAATCTGCTTGTGGACGACCTCCAGGTTCATGGTTTCAGCCGCAGCGGCATTGACCTGATCGGCTGCGCCAACTCGACGGTGCAAAACAGCGTTTCCCGTCATAATGGTGGCGCAGGCGTGGCGGTATCCAACTCGCAGAATATCACCCTCCGGGGACTGACCACACTTAACAATGTCTGGGGTGGAATTGGCTTGTTCACCAACGCGACCCATTTTACGGGCGGGTTGAGCGATGGCAAGACGGGCAGCGACGGAATCCTCTTAGCCGGCAGCAATGCTCTGGCGGAGATAAACCCCCTGTATACACAACTGGCAGATCCAGCCCACGTGATTCGCAATTTTAGCCAGACGATGTTCGGCTTTGTCGTGCGCAATACGCAAGTGCCATTGATTACTGGCTATCAATATACTATGCAGAGCGCATTCGATGCGATTGCAGCCGCGGGGGTGAAGGCATTTGCCGGCATTCAAAAACTGGAAGACGGCAGTTTCCATGTGCTGGACACGATGAAAATCCAGCCCGCCATTGACCTGGCGCAGGCGGATGGGGTGGTGTACGTGTATCCGGGCGTTTTCGATGAAATTGCCACTAACCGGCGTGTTTTAGGCGCGAACGGACCGCACCAGTTTGGGTTGTTCATTGCAGACGACAAGGACGGCATCAGCCTGATCGGCGTGGATGCTTCTGGCGTTCCGATCGCGGATTATGAGCAGATTCGAGCGACGATCAACACCAATGCGACCAACAACTTTGGCTATAGCGGCATCTTCGTCGAAGCAGACCGGGTTACACTGCAGGGCTTGAAAATCGGACCCAACGCGCCCTCGGACAACAAAACCATCGAAGTAATTGGGGACGCCTTTACTTTAAGGCACAATCACGTGGCAGTACCATCCGGCGGCTCAGTGTATATCAATGACTGGCGATTTAATGATGCTACTCAGGCGTCCCATGTTCGCTCATACACGATCGAGGACAATTGGCTGGATTTCGGCGCAAGCGTTGATATTGCCAGCGGCGCGGGCTTTTCGGGCGAGGTTGCGCAGCGCAAAATCATTGATAATCGTTTTACGGGTGATGCCAGCGTGAATTGGGCGCTGGTTTCGTTCAACGGCTTTGGGGAAGTTCCCTGGTTTACCAAGCCAATCGGTGGGGCAGTGGTCAGCGGCAACTCGTTTACCGGCAGCACCCAGTATATCCGCGCGCGCAGCACTTACGATAACAGCCAATTCGACTGGCAAGCGTTTTGGCGTGAAAACACGTACGACAAGGCGGTGGTTGTTCTGCAGGATGAAGCGACCTTCCAGGCGCGGGATTACGAATATTCCAGCGGAGCCTATAATTTCACTAATGTCCGCCGGATTGGATCGGTGATCGCCGAAGGCATCTTACGCGCGGACCCGGGTGACGTGGTATTAACCAAAGGCACCTTCAACGAAGGTCCTGTGGGAGTGAACAATTCCCTGACGGTAAAAGGCGAGAACTATCCCATTTTAAACGGCAGTTTCGAGATCACAGCGCCCAATGCAACCATCGATGGATTTGAGATCCGCACAGGCACCGCCCATATGGCGGGTGAATTACATGCGGTGTATGTAAGTAATCAAACCGGTGCAACCATCAAAAACAATCGCTTAATCGGCAGCTGGACGGGGGGAGAGTCGAATTATGTTGGTGGGCGCGGTGTGCTCACATCGGGGAATGTCAACAACCTGGTGGTTGAGCGCAACCAGATCGAAGGCTGGGTGAGTGGTTTGTATCTCAATCCTACCAGTGGATCAATTCTGGTGCGCAACAACCTGATCCAAGGTAACTGGGCTGGCGCAGGCAGCGACGGTCTTGCCAATACCACCTTCCGCAACAATTATTTTGTCGAAAATATCGAAGGCATTGGCACTTCCGCTGTGGGAACCGCCTTTCTTGTGATGGAAAATGCATTTTTGGACAACGCTACCGCTTTGAAACATTATGGCGGCGGACAGCCTGTGCAAGCAGAAAAGAACTGGTGGGGTTCAGCACACGGACCACAGCACAGCAGCCATCCGGCAGGCAATGGTGAGATCGTTGAAGGAGACGTCGATATTTTTCCCTGGCTGTGTGAGGGGACGGATACACAACCCGCCGAAATCGGTTTTCAACCGGCTGCGAATGCTGCAACATGTCCTGGAGCAGCCTCCCGCCTGGTCTTTGTAGAACAGCCGGCAGGCGGATACGAAAATATCCCATTCAGCCCCCAACCAGTAGTGCATGCACTGGACGCATTCGGCAACCTGGTGGAAAGCTTCCAAGGCACCGTTATTCTTTCCCTGGGAAACAACCCGGCAGGCGGGGTGCTGCAAGGAACTCTGTTCAGCCAGGCGGTCAATGGGATTGCTACCTTCTCCGGCATCAGCATTCAAAAGGCGGGTGAGAATTACCGTATTGTAGCCCAGACGGCAACCTTGGAACCCGCGGTGGGTGAATTATTCGATATTGACCCGCAAAACGCCAACCTGGCTGTGGCAATGAGCGCATCACCCAGCCCGGTGACTGCTGGTGCGGCGATTACCTATTCGCTGAATGTCCAAAATCTGGGTCCTTTGGCGGCGGCAGGTTTGTCCCTGCAGTTGGAATTACCGGATGGCGCAGTCTTCACCAGCGCGAGCGGCGCTGGCTGGAGCTGTAGCCAGACTGCCGGCGTGGTGACGTGCACGCGCGCCACGCTGGCTGCCTTCAGCACGGCGCCGTCCGTTACGGTGCTTGCGGCGGCTCCCCAGCAGGCTGGGAATGCTGTTGCTGAAGCCACTCTTTCAGCGGCTACGCTGGACCTGGATACGAGCAACAACCAGACCAGCGCCAGCACGCTGGTGGTGATCATCCCTGAAACTGGCGTCAACTCGCTGTTCCTGCCGCTGGTAAAGAAATAACCCGGCAGAGACATTAAACCAAACGCCCTCCATGTTCGAGGAGGGCGTTTGCAATTATGGGATTCTGATCAGGGACGCGGTTGCTGCTGCGTGATGCAATGGATGTTCCCGCCGCCGAGTAGAATTTCACGGGCGGGCAAGGGCACGATTGCCCGATCCGGCATCAGCCGCGCCAGGGCTTCCACTGCTGGTTGGTCGTGCGGATCATCAAAAACAGGGATGATTGCCGCGCTGTTTGCCATGTAAAAGTTAATATAGGAGCCTGCCAGCCGGTCGCCTTCCTCGCGCGGCTGGCTGCCTTCGAGTGGATCCACGCCCAGGCTTTCTTCGAGGGTGATGCAGACGGGTCCGGGTTGGTGAATTTTGTGAACCTCCAACTGGCGTCCGCGGGCGTCGGTCATGTGCATTAAGCGTTCATAAGCGTCATTGGATATTTCGTATTGCGGGTCGCCGGGATCGTCCGTCCAGGTCAGGGCAACTACGCCGGGGCGGATGAAGCAGGCGAGGTTATCCACGTGCCCATTGGTTTCGTCGTTATACACGCCATTGCCCAACCAAAGGATTTTTTCGACGTTGAGGTACTCCATCAGCAAGGCTTCGATGTCCGATTTCGAGAGGGATGGATTACGGTTGGGATTGAGCAGACACTCCTCCGTGGTCAACAGTGTGCCTTGTCCATCCACATGAATGGAGCCGCCCTCCAACACCAGAGTCGCCTTGTAGCGATCCAGCCTTTCGATATCCGCGATTTTGCGCGCAACCAGATCGTCCAGGTGCCAGGGGAAATACAACCCGCCGTCCAGCCCGCCCCAGGCGTTGAAATCCCAATCCACGGCACGAATAACCTCGCCGTTGGTGACGAACGTTGGTCCGCAGTCTCTCATCCAGGAGTCGTTGTAGGAAAGTTCGACCACGCGAACAGTGGCTGGCAACTGGTGGCGGGCATTTTGATACTGGGCAGCCGATACCCCCATGGTCACGCGCTCAAAGCGGGCGATGGCAGCCGCGACGGCTGCGAATGCCTGCTGAGCTGGCTTGCCACCCAGCCGCCAGTTATCGGTGCGTTCGGGCCAAAGCAACCAGCAGCCATCGTGCGGCTCGAATTCGCCCGGCATGCGAAACCCGTCTTGCTTTGGAGTGCTATGGATGATGCGTGTCATGTCCGGTTTATCTCCTGAGAATTTGGTCAGTTATTTTTCTTGCGCCTGGTCAGGAATTCGCCAATGACCAGAGTAATGACCACGCCAGCCAGAATGGGGAAAGCAAATTCCCAGTCAATGGGTTCGCCGGGCACCCAGACGAAAAACACCATTGCCTGCAAGATAAAGATCATGCAGACGATGGTCAGAATGGTGGCGAACAGGTGATTGCCGGGCACGCGATATGGGCGCGGGCGGCTGGCGTCGGCGCGGCGCAACTTTAGAAAAGCAGGGAAGAGGGCAAGGTAAGGGATCAAAAAAACAATGGTTGAAAAAGCAAATAGGGTCCAAAACAGGTCTTCCGCGCTCCCTGCCATAAGGCTGTAAATGAGGAGCACAACCGTAGAAACGAAACCTGTGACAAGGTATGCCCCGACTGGAGTTTTGTTCACCGGATGAAGCCGGCCGAAAATAGCGGGCAAATCACCTTCGTCAGCCGCTTTTGCTGCGGTGCGGTTGGTGCCCATTGTCCAGGTAACCATATTGGTAAGAAAAGTATACAGAGCGCCGACCCCGAGAATAGTCACAAGGCTGGCGCCAATACCGGTATTCCCCAGAACGACTTGCAGGGTGTCAATAATGCCTGAAACTAAACCGAGCTGTTCAACCGGAACCACCATTAACATGCCAATTGTGCCGAACAGATAAAAGAAAGCGACCAAAACCCCAGAAGTAATGATTGCCTGAGGGATGTCGCGTTGTGGATTTTGCATCTCCTCGCCTGCACCGGACATCAACTCAAAACCTAAGAAATTGAAAACAATAACCGGTAAAAATGCCAAGCCTGCCCCCCAGGTCGGCAGGAGGTTTTCGAAAGACAGGTCGTTTGCCACGCCATGATTGGCGGCATAAATGAAAGCGCCGACACCAATAACGACCACAATCAAGGCTTTGATCAGAGCGCCGATGTTGGGCACCCATTTGCCAATATCCAGCGCAACGATCCCAATGGCGACGGTGATCCAAGTCATCAAGACCCCGATTGCAATCTGCATCCACAGGCTTAGATCGGGGATGAATAATTGCGCAAAAATGCCGGCAAAGAGAACATACACCGACGGCATCCACAGGGCAACGTTGATCCAATACAGCCAGGTGGTGCGCGCTGCCCAACGATCTCCAAAAGCATATTTTACCCAGACGTATAGCCCGCCTTGTTCAGGATAGGTGCTGCCCAATTCGGCGGTGATCAGCCCGTAGGGTATAAAAAACAGCACCAGGGTGATGATCCACCAGGAAATGGAGGAGGGACCGATCGCAGCGGAGGGCGCCAGGGTATCGATTACCAGGATCGCCGCGACGGTGAAAAGGGTCATGTCCAATACGCGGAAGGCTTTCTTGAATCCGCCGACCTTTTTCTCTGTTACGAGTTGAGTTGTCATTTCTATCCTCTGTTAAGACCTGTTACTGATTTAGAAAATTTTCGATCTTGCCACGATGGTAGGCAGCCAGTTCGGAACTGGGCTTTTTCAGGCGCGGATACAGCAGCCAGACGAGGATGCCTTTTTCAGTATGAAGGCGGTTTTCGGACTGATCGAAGATGATCGAGTGGGAGGAGTCCATTACCTCGTCGGTGGCTTCCACGCCGCGCGAGGCGGGCAGGCAGTGCATGAATTTAACATGCGCGGGGGCTTTGCTCAACAACGCCTTGTTGACCTGGAATTTGGGCATGAATGCCGCCCGGCGTTCGGGGATCTGATCTTCCTGTCCGACCCACCACCACAAGTCGGTGTAGATGAAGTCGGCGTTGCGCACGGCTTCAATTGGGTCTTCGGTGATGCGCAAGCCACCGCCGGAGGTTTTGTTGTTGTCCTGCGCCCAGCGCGCCCATTCCTCAGGCGCCTGGTATTTGCGCGGCGCGGCGTGGGTGAATTTCATGCCAAAGCGGGTGCAGATCAGCATCAACGAAGAAAGCACATTGGTCGCATCGCCGACGAAGGTGATGTTAATATCCTCGAGTTTTTTTCCGGCGGGAGCATGTTCGATCATCGTCAGAACGTCGCAAACCACCTGGGTGGGGTGGTTGTAATCGGTCAAGCCGTTGATGACCGGAACGGTGGCGTAGCTTGCCAGTCCGGTGATCGTTTCGTGTTTGAGCGTGCGCGCCATAATTCCATCGCACATGCGCGAGAGGACTTGCGCCGTATCGCCCAGCGATTCTCGCACGCCGAGGTGGATTTCGCCGGGCTTCAGGTAGAGCGCGTGCCCGCCCAATTCGGTCATGGCGACTTCGAAGGAAACCCGGGTACGGGTGGATGGCTCTTCGAAGATCATTGCCAGAGTTGCGTCCTGGAGCAGTTTTGGAGTGCAGCCCTGTTTGTCGGCGGCTTTGATCAGGCGGGTCAGTGCGATTAATTCCAGCAACTCTTCTTTTGAAAAATCCTGAGTATCAATAAAATGTTTGAGTTCCATTGAGTTCATCCTTTCTGTAGAATATTGGGTACGCGCAGCGGCGCGTGCGCTGCGTTTTGATTAGCGTGAAAAATCCTCCGGGCGTGGCAGCCATTCATCAATATTGCGCAGGATGCGCGGCACCAGGGCGTAGCCTTTAACCCGCACGCCCGCAATGGCGGGCAATACCCTGCCCAAAAAAGTGCGCATTTCGGCATTATCCTTGAAGCGCGCCTCGATGGAAATTTCCTGGGTGCCAAAGCCGTATGCCAGGTAAGACACCTCCTGCATGTACAGCAACTGGTTAATTACAGATTGCTCTTGATCGGGATCCACAACAAGGAAGATGTCCACCGTATTGATGTAGCCAAACGCTATGGGATCCAGGATCGAGGTAAGCCGCACCGCGCCGGACTCTACCAGGCGGTCAATGCGGTTGCGGATGGTGCGCTCGTTGGCATGGAGTGATCGCGCGATCTCGGAAGCCGATTTGCGCGCGTCCTGGCGTAATTCGAGGATAATTTGATAATCCAGCGCATCAAATTGGGTGTTTTTTGTCATCGGTTTATTCCGAAACGGAAATAAATAATGCCGAATAGGCAATCTAATTATAGCAAAAATCGCCGTCAATTTCAACCATCTGGGCGGCGATTAAGCGTTTCGTCACGCGAAGAGATGATTAAGCGGCGAAATCCAATCGCACTTGTTGAATAGGCAGTGCCCGGCGGACCGGTATGATACAATTCCAGCGAAAACCATGGCAAGCGCAGAATTTACCTTACCTCCGCCTTATCCCACCGACCGGCGCGGTCCGCTGCGCTGGGTTCTTTCCCACACCCGCCGGCAGTGGCGACTGGTGCTGGTTGCACTGTTCGGGGCGTTTGCCAATGCTGCCCTGGCGGGGGTTGTGCCGGTCATGCTGGGGCAGGCGTTTAATCTGGTCATCGGCGGGCAATTCGACCAAGACCGTCTGCTGCAAATCGTCCTGATTGTGCTGATCTCCCAGACGGTGCGCGGCGTCCTGCAGTTCGCGCGCAATTATGGCTTCGAAGTGATTGCGCAGCGGATCGAACGAAACGTGCGCCAGGAGCTGTATACCTCTTTGATCGGCAAGTCGATGACCTTCCATAACCTGCAACCGGTGGGGGACACCATGGCGCGGGCGACCAATGATGTCCGCGAAGTGAATTTCATGTTTTCACCGGGCATTAACCTGGTGGTCGGATCACTGAATTTTATTTTTGTACCCCTGGCCGTTGCGCCGAGTTATCATCCCAGCCTGGTGCTGGTGCCATTGATCTTTGTTGGGGTGTATTTTGTGTTATTGCGCAGCTATCTAAAGGAGTTGGAGCCGGTCACGGATGAGGTTCGCAATTCATTCGGCATTCTCAACACGCGGCTGAACGAAGCCCTGGACGGCATCGAAACGGTCAAGGCGGCATCCCAGGAGCAGGAAGAAATCCGGCGCTTTGGGCGCAATGTTACTCGTTATCGCAACGCTGCCGTGCGGCAAGGCAATATCGAAGCCCGTTTTCTTCCGGCACTACTGCTGGCGGTGGCGATGGGGGCGGGTTTGTTCCATGCATTGATTCTTTTTCAGCGCGGATTGATTGACACCGGGGCGGTTGTGGCGTACTTTGGATTGCTGGTGATGCTTGGATTCCCGACCTTCGTCTCGATTTTTGCATATTCACGCATTTCGTTGGGATTGGCAGGCGCACGGCGGATTCTGGAACTGATGAATCGTGAAAACAATCTGGATCAAAATCGCGATGGATACCGTGAAAAAATTCGCGGCGAAATCGTTTTTGATCAGGTTTCCTATGCATATGGGGACGACGAGCCAGTCCTGCGCGGGGTTTCCTTTCGGGTGCTGCCGGGACAAACGGTGGCAGTAGTCGGGCAAACCGGTTCGGGGAAAACCACGCTGGTCAAACTGATCAACCGGATTTACGATGTCAATGCCGGCCGGATCCTTGTGGATGGCGTGGATGTGCGTGACTGGAACCTGGAGGCACTGCGGCAGCAAATTTCGATCATCGAACAGGATATTTTTCTCTTCTCGCAAACCATTGCCGATAACATCGCTTTTGGAAAACCGGGCGCGACCCGGCAAGAGATCATCCAGGCAGCCAGCGCAGCCCAAGCGGATGAATTCATTCAATCCTTCGAAAACGGGTACGATACGGTCATCGGCGAACGAGGGGTAACCCTGTCCGGCGGTCAACGCCAGCGGCTTGCCCTGGCGCGGGCGTTTTTGACTCAACCGCGGCTATTAATTCTGGATGATTCAACCAGCGCAATTGATTCCGCTACCGAGGATAAAATCCAGCGAGCGATTCACAATGCCGCGCGCGGGCGGACGACCTTTATCATCACCCACAGATTGTCGCAAATCCGTTGGGCAGACCTGATCCTTGTAATGAAAAAGGGGGAGCTGGTGGCGGCGGGCAACCATGAGCAATTAATCTCTGAAAGCGAAGCCTACCGGGCTATTTTCCGGGATTTATAAACAATGCTTCGGTATAAAGGTTGGATACATGGGCTTTTTTGCCGGGCTTGACGCTGAAAAATATGACCGAAAATATTCCGACCGTGAACTGGCGCGGCGGATCGCCGGGTATTTTCGCCCGCAGATCAAACGTCTGCTGCTGGTCGCTGTGCTGGTGCTGATTGTTTCGGGTTCAAGCGCCTTGCTGCCAATTATCGTCTCGCGCGGGGTGGATTACCTCAGAGAAGACCTTACCCCGGCAAATGCCCTTATTATTCCCGGTGTGGTACTGCTCTCCGGGGTGGTATCCTGGGCGGCAAATTGGCAAGCCCGGCGTTTGATTGTGCGCGCGGTTGCGGATGTAGTAGCCCGCCTGGCAAACGAATCCTTTGCTGCAGCAGCCGAACACGATTTGTCGTTCTACGATCAATTTTCATCGGGCAGGATCGCCTCCCGGATCACCAGCGACACCCAGGATTTCGGTCAACTGGTTATATTGACAACAGATTTAATTTCCCAGGTGGTTGAGGCGATTATCCTGGCGGTTGTCCTGGTCAGCCTGGAGTGGCGGTTATCGCTGACTCTGTTTTCGATTGTTCCGCTTGTGGTTTTATTGGCGGTCAGCTTTCGCAGCCTGGCGCGCAAGGTGACCCGCGCAGGGATGCGGGCAATGGCAAACGTCAATCAAACCATTAAAGAAACGGTCTCTGGTATTGTGGTGGCAAAGAACTTCCGCCAGGAAGCGCGCATTTTCAACCTGTTTGACGAGACCAACCAGTTGTCGTACCAGGTGAATGTGCGCAGAGGGCTGGTTCTTTCAATGGTTTTTCCGGCGTTGAACACTCTAGGCGGGTGGATGACAGCCTTATTTGTTTATATTGGCGCTTTAAGCGCGGTGCAGGGCGCCGTAACCGTCGGAGCGTGGTATCTATTTGTCCTCAGTCTGGACCGGTTCATGTTTCCGGTTATGAATCTGTCGTCGTTTTGGACGCAGATTCAGAACGGTCTTTCGGCAGCCGAACGGGTGTTTGCGCTGATTGACGCCGAACCCAGCGTGGTACAGACCGGACATCTCCGTCCACCACGGCTGAGAGGCGAAATCGAATTTAACCGCGTGCAATTCCGGTACAAGGATAACGAAGCGGTGTTGGAGGATTTTACCCTACGCATATTACCCGGAGAATCGGTTGCCCTGGTAGGACACACCGGCGCGGGAAAATCCTCGATTGTCAAACTGATCGCCCGCTTTTATGAATTTCAGGGTGGTCAAATCCTGGTGGATGGCTTCGATATCCGCCATTTCGATCTGGATGCTTATCGCTGCCGGTTGGGAATTGTTTCACAGACTCCCTTTTTGTTTTCAGGCACAGTGATGGAGAATATCTGTTATTCGTGTGGGGATGCAAGCGAAGATCAAATCGCGCGGGTTGCTCACCAGATTGGCGGTGGTGATTGGCTTGATGCGCTGCCGGAGGGATTGAACACCCAGGTTGGTGAACGTGGTGCAAAATTATCGATGGGGCAGCGCCAACTGGTCTCACTGATGCGAGTTTTGGTTCAAAAGCCGGCAATTTTTGTCCTCGACGAAGCAACCGCCAGCGTTGACCCATTCACGGAATGGCAAATTCAGCAAGTGCTGCAAATGATATTGGCTCAATCAACCAGCATCTTGATTGCGCATCGCTTATCAACCGTGAAAGCAGCCCGGCGGATCATCGTTCTGGATCATGGTAAGATCATCGAGCAGGGCAATCACGAAATGCTGATGCAAGCGGGAGGTCATTATTCGATGCTGTATAACACCTATTTCCGCCATCAATCGTTATCGTATATCAACGAGGTGGGCAAGGTGGTACAAGCCAATCAATATCCCGACGAAAACCGGTACAATTTTACGAAGTAAAAATTTCCAAAGGAATGTGATAGAAATGGTAAGGTGGATATGATCAAAACCTTTAAAAAACTATTCCATCAGGTTGATCCCAAGATAACCGCGTTCATGGCGCGTTATTCGATTCAATTTTTGCGCGTTAGTTTGGGGATCAATTTTTTCTGGTTTGGGGTGCTTAAATTTTTTCCGGGTTTAAGCCCGGCGCAAAGTCTGGCGGCGCGGACCATCGAAGTCTTATCGTTTGGTCTGGTCACCCCAGAGGTATCGGTTCCGCTTTTGGCTGCCTGGGAAACCTTGATCGGCTTAGGATTGATCAGCGGTCGCTTTTTGCGGATAACCCTGTTGCTATTGTTTGTGCAAATGGCAGGGACGATGACTCCGTTGCTGATTTTCCCTCAAGAAACTTTTGTTCACTTTCCCTACGCGCCAACGCTGGAGGGTCAATACATCATCAAGAACATCGTGCTGATATCCGCCGGATTGGTTGTGGGCTCGACGGTACGTGGCGGGCGAATTGTGGACCCTATCCGTTAAAGCTTTCTATATCCTTCCATCCAGTGGTTACATAGGTGGTAAGTTCGCTGACGCTCAAGTCTTTGATACCCAGTTTCTCGAGGGTGCGCCCACGCCGCCAATAATCAGTTCGGTGAAGGATGCACGCCAAACGGATAACGCTGTTAATACCGTTCACCGAAACCCCATACCGTTCGCCCAATGAGGCAATGGGTACCAGGCTCATTGGCACATCCTCGAATATATACCTGTGATTCAGGGTTGCCGGTGCTTTGATGCCGTAGTAACCGCTCTGGTTGTGTATCCGTTCGTGAAGGGTTTCGCCGGTCACATTGTACGCCAGTTCAAGCCACTCCAGGGCGGTACGGGCGCGAATTCCGAGCGCGGAAGCAACCGTTACGCGCTCGCGATCGAGTATTTCCAAAACCCGCGCCACGGAGGGAGTAACGCCATCAATGTAAAATTGGAAATCACCATGGGTTGCTTCAATCCAACCGGCATTTAAAATCGTCAAGCCTGGATGGAAGATTGCCCCCATGTTATTCAAGCCGGTGTGAAGCACATTGATCCCATCAATGTACTGCGGGAACGCAACGCGAATCTGCTCAAGCACCAGCGGCGTTCGAGCTGCAGGCAGCGCTGCTAACGGCACTGCCTCTTTGACTCGAAAAATTCGTGCCTGGGCAGGTCCATCCGCGCGGCTGGCATAAATAAACGTTTCCGCCTCAGCGACATTGACATCCGCGCTGCATCCGTTGCGGCGAAGCACTACATCAAACTCTATCGAGCCCAAGGTTCGACCCGGGTGAAGAATGATCGTCTGCCCATCTTTAAGGTGACAGGCCATTTTTTGGGCAATTTCTGCGTGGGCTGAAGAGGGTAATACAACCATAATTACCTGAACGTCTTTGATCGCCGTTTGAATATCATCGGTAATTACGCGGATTTTTCCAAAACCGCGGGGTCCACCTTCGTAACTTTCCAGATCAATTCCACCGCGCCGATCAATGATCTCGATATGAGCATAAGTGCGGTTGTATAAAGAAACATCAAATCCCAATATTGCCAGGTGGGCCGCCATGGCTTTGCCGCCATTGCCTGCCCCAATAACAGCGATTCTGGAAATTTCGCTCATCTTAATCTATCCTCCTCGTTCAATAATTTGTTTATTCGCTGCTCTTCATTGATTGGTTTACCTTCCGGATCGAGCACGACGCAGGCGCCAGCAACGATTCCTGTTTTGATTTCACCCCGGGCAAACCTGTTGTTCCTTAATTGCGGAGCATCCAGAATCCCACTCTGGACTGCCAGGGCAAGATTGTCGGCATCGGTGAAAGGATCGGCTGTGGGCGATAAGTTGGCAATCGCGGATAAGGTTATTTTTGCCTCCGAGATTAGATGATTCTTCCATCGGATCACTAATGGATCTTCTGTCATGTTGGGCTGCCCGTGAAGGGCATTATCAATCACTTTTCGAGCGATTTTCGCTGCTTCGATAACATCCGCCGCGGTTGCGGCATGATCGGCTTCGGTGTGTCCGACTATGTGGATGATGTCGGGGCGGAGCGCCATTTGGAGGTATATGCTGGCTGCCAAATGGGCTCTTGCGAAATCAATATCCAATGGATAGGATAGCAAACCGGTGCGGGTTTGTTCCCAGATGCGAAAATCCGGCCCTGCCAATGGTTGAATCAATTCCAATATTGCCAGCATCTTGGCAAGGTCGGCAGCATCCGAAAGTCCGGGCGGGCTGTTAAACATCAATTGGGCGATGTAATCTTGAACCCCAAAGGCTTTGGCGTTGTAAGCGGAAAGAAAAGCAGAGACTACATAGATGACATCCGGTGCATCGCGCATACCCCAATGGTGTGGTTCATTCAACTCTACGGGAACGTTATTCCTGCCATACCATGCCATGACCTTCTGGTGTTCTCGAATGGAGCCTGCCAGGTCCCAAGGTCCGCGTCCGTCCATCTGATTAAACCAAAATAAAGGAATTGCGCACCAGGCGTTATGGAGGGTGCTTATATACATTTCCGCGAGACGGATAAAATCATCTGTGCCGGAATAGGTGCGCAACAACGGGAAATTGCCAGTACGGCTTGCCTCATAAAGCTGAATATAATCTTCAGCAGAGCGGACCGGAACACCACCAGCACCTTTCCGGCGTGCATCCTGTCGCTCGGGATGAAAAAAATTTTCCTGCGCGTCCTGGTCAATTCCCAATGAAATCACATCCAAGACGCGAGCCTGGGCTATCTCGCGAATTCCGTTAATAGTATCCTGCATCGTAGGTAGCCCAAAGTGATGGCGTAGTAGAGGGTAAGGCGCCTTCCATAACCGCCGTTCAATGGTAGTTTGCGGGTAGGCATCTTTGAGAACCTGACCCACCCTTTCACCCTTTAAAAACGAGATTACATCCTCACTCAATTCAGAACCGTCAAAAGTTTGCTCAAAAAAACCAGCTTTGCGAGCCCGTTCTGCTACTGGCGGCGTTCCTGCGAAGGCGAAGCGAACGCCAGAGGAACGAAATTCGTCCATGGCTTCGGCAAATTCGCCCAATAGCCTCTCGCCTGTTTCGGGGGTCAGGCGATACGAAACACCTACCAAATCGGGTTTTTCTTTTTTTATGGCGGCGATAAAATCAGTTACTGAAACCGCCGGACCCAAAAATACGGTCCGCCAGCCTGCCATTTCGGCAAGGCGGAGGAAGTTGCATACCCCAGCAACGTGAACACATTCACCTAATGCGCCGGCAATAACCGTTTTCATCGCTACCTCCAATTTACAAAGTGAGCAATTGCTATACGCGACGAGGGCTCAGGCTGTAATCTAAACCGAAAAACATTTTCATCCACCGATAAAGTTCATCCAATATTGCGGATATTCGGTTGGGTGAGGGCGATTTAAAAATGACGCCCGAATGAATACCGAATGGATTTTTATTATATCAAAAATTTTTCTGCAACTATTGGTGCGGAATTTCATCCAAAAACTGAAACAATTCGTTGCATCAACGGAGAGAATTAATGAATGAAACCAGGTCTAACAATGCGCGGGTCATCGTCTTCACGACGCCTACCTGTACCTACTGCAACCTTGCCAAACGATACTTGAGGGATAAGGGGATTCGGTTCAAGGAAGTGGATGTCAGTCGCGATTCCGCAGCAGCGCGGGATATGGTCAAGCGTTCCGGACAAATGGGCGTGCCGGTGTTGGATATTGGCGGAAAAATTGTTGTCGGTTTCGATCGTCTCAAAATCGAAAAAATTTTAGGAATCAAATCAAATTAAAACGGAGGAATACCATGACTCAACTTAACCTTCAACCAATGGGAACCCGAATTCTGGTTAAACCAGTTGACCAGGAAAGCAAAACCGCTTCAGGACTGTATATACCTGAAACAGCAAAAGAAAAACCGCAAACCGGTCTTGTAGTTGCAGTTGGCGAGGATGAAGAAATCAAATTGAAAGTAAATGATACGGTCATTTTTACCAAATACAGTGGGACAGAAATCAAAATCGCTGGTGAGGATTATTTGATCATGGAATGCAGCGATGTAATCGCAAAAGTCTTGAATTAATCTCTTCGTGCTTAATACAAACAGCCAGCCACTTTTACCGGCTGGCTGTTTAAATTATCCTGTTCTCTTGGGGAGGGTGATCTCCGGCTGGAGGTTATCCCCGGTTCCTAACCCTTTCAATCCATCCCGCAGGTCTGCTGGTTTCATCCGCGCTGCCCATTTGTCAAGGACATTTGCGTCGTCCAGACGACGCCGTACAAGGAAGTTCAAAAGGGGCATTTTGCTGCTTGCTGGTTGAATGAATGAATCCTGCTGTATAATTCCATTATATGGATTCACCCATCACAATCCGCCGCTATCAACCGCCAGACCGGGATGGATTATTTCGGATTGCAGCCGATACCGCATTTTTTGGGGAACCTGTGGAAGTATTCATGGAGGACCGGCGTATCTTTTTGGACTCTTTTTTTGCCTATTACACGGATTACGAGCCAGAGAACTCTTGGGTTGCCAGCAATGAATCGGGCATGATTGGTTTTCTAACCGGGTGCGTGGACACACAAAGGCAGCGTGAAATCACAGCCAAAAAGCTTGAACCAAAAGCGTTGAAAAAACTGATTAGCGGAAAGTATCGCCCCGGTATAAAAACCTGGAGGTACCTGTGTAGCTATTTCACCTCGCGATTTCGAAACGAGGATCCATTTGTTGATCTAAATCTTTATCCGGCTCATTTCCATATAAACCTTGACTCAAACTGGCGGGGAGGGGGGATTGGCAAGCGGTTGATACGGGCATTTATTGAAGATTTAAAATTGAAGGGATGCCCCGGCGTCCACCTCCAGACAACCAGTTATCATAAAATCGCCTGCGGGTTGTACGAAAAAATGGGTTTTGTGCTGCTTGATTCAAGACCAACGCGTTTATGGAAATCGTACTTGTTTGAACCTATTGATAACCGGGCTTATGGAATGCGCTTGTGACCAAAAATTTAAAAAGGAAAATCTATTTGCGTTAATTCCAAAAATTTGTTAGCATTACGTATAAGGTTTTAAGATTTAAGATTGGCAAATCATCAACTTATGCCACATAAATTTGGGGAAATTTCTGGTACTCGACAAGGGTGTAGTGTTTTGCAAGGATAACTGGCTGTGGCTATTTCACCCGACGGACCAAGCAATAGAAAAATTAAAATCCGAAACCAGGTGCAATTAATCGTACTGGTTATCATGTTGATATTTTATTTGATCGGTAGTCTCGGCATCTGGTTTTTTATTTATCAAACTGAGCAAACTGCCTGGATGGGAAGACAAAGCGAAGCAGCGGAAAATGCCGCCAATACCATTAGTAAAACTTTACAAAGGGTAAAAAGCGCACTGTTCTGGTTGGGAAATTTTGGTGATCTGGCAAGTTTGGAAGATCCCGTAGTTGTGCGCACTTTTCAAAGCAGGTTGCCTGAACTGAATGAGTTTGCGTATCTGGATCGGGATGGAAACATTATCACCTCGGCGACCTTGGATAATGAGATTATTCTGACGAATTCCATCAACATAACCGATTTAACTTGGTTTACCCAGGCAAAGGATGGCGAGACTTTTATTGGGGACCTTGAATTCAATGCGCGCAATGAACCGTTTCTGATCGTATCTGCGCCTGTTCTTCGTAACGGAAATATCCTTGCTGTGCGATTGCGCATGAATGTTTTATGGGGAGTGGTTGAACAATTACGGTTTGGAGATCAGGGCAGAGTGTATATCATCGATCAGGGCGGAATGGTGATTGCTCATACAGACGAACAGATTGTGCTCAGTAAAACAAACTTGCTCGATCATTTAGCTTTACGAGAGGTGATTAATGACGATAATCACCGATGGTCTGGGGAATATATTAATTTTCAGGGTCAATCGGTCGCTGGGGTTAGTGTCCCGATAGAAGATACCGCCTGGACTCTGGTAAGCGAAGTGCCAACGCGCGAGGTGTACGAAAACACCATCCTGGCAGCCAGCATACTAACCGTGGGTTTGATAGCCTTTGCTTTGTTTCTTATGCCTGTGTTGCTTACTATAATTGACCGCCTTTTGGTCAAACCGCTTCGAATGCTAATCAGCGGCTCGGAAAGCTTTGGTAAAGGCAATCTGGATCTGCGTATTCCAGTGATGGGGGTAGTTGAGTTCGACGAACTTGGAGAATCATTTAATAAAATGGCGTCGGCGCTCAATGATCGTGATACAGCCCTCAAGATTCAATACAATGCTTTGCAGCGCGAGATCGAAGATCGCCAAAAGGCTGAAGAGGCTCTACGCCAATTAAACCTTCAATTAGAATCGAGAGTAGAGGAAAGAACTCAGGAATTGTTGCGTTCCGGTACCCAATTAATGCGCGAAATGGAAGAAAGAGAACGTTTGGAGCGGCGATATCAAAATCTGGTGGAACGAATGCCGGCAGTTTCTTATGTGGCTAACATCGATTCGATTTTGGGTTTTAATTTTATCAGTCCGCAAATCCTCCACCTGACAGGCTGGAATGCGAATGAATGCGTGCAGAATTCTAACATCAGGGAAAAATTAATCCACCCAGACGATTTGGAAGAAGTAAAAAGAGACCTTAAGTTGGCTTCCGAAGAAGGTCAGACTATCCGAATGGAATACAGGATAGTGAATCGAATGGGCAATGTGGTCTGGGTAGAAGATCATGCTTCACCTTTATTTGGTTTAGACAACAGGATCGAATCCTATCAAGGAGTCTTGTTGGATATAACGGTTAGAAAAAATGCTGAAAGTGAATTGATCTATAATGCCTATCACGATTCGTTGACCGGTTTATTTAACCGAACCAAATTAATTGAACGATTGAACCAGATCATAGAAAACAGGAAAATTGCTACCAGCGCCGCATGTTTTGGTTTTCTTTTTATGGATTTGGATCGGTTTAAGATCATCAATGATAGTCTGGGGCATCGGACAGGTGATTTGCTTTTGATCGAGACGGCGCGCCGCCTGGAAGCGGTAATTAATGACTCGAACCTCCTTTCGCGCCTCAGCGGTGATGAATTTGTGATCCTTGTTGAGGGCAATGATCCACGCAAGGAGGCAATCCAACTTTCCGACCGGTTGATGAACGAATTCCGTGCTCCGTTTGTTTTGGATGGGCGAACTGTATTCACGACCATAAGCATGGGCGTTGTGATTGATAACGGTGAATACACACAACCAGAAGATGTTTTGAGAGACGCGGATATTGCCATGTATCGGGCTAAAGCTCGCGGCAGAGCCTGCTATGAAGTATTTTCAAAGCCCTTGCTGGACCAAATTATAAACCGCCATCAAATTGAGGCGTTATTACGTGATGCACTTGCCCGAAATGAATTTAATTTATATTTCCAACCAATAGTCACCTTAAAAGATAACCGGATTACCGGTTTCGAAGCGCTAATTCGGTGGATAACACCAACGCTCGGCATGGTGCAGCCATCCGATTTTATATCGCTAGCAGAGGAAACTGGGTTGATTAAACCAATTGACCGCTGGGTCATGCGTGAAGCCTGCCGCCAGGTGGCGGAATGGCAAAAAAAATTCGCAGCGACTTACCCATTCTCGGTTAGTGTCAACCTGTCTGGGAGTCTGTTACAGCAGGGTGATGTGGTTGAGATGATCCGGGAAATCCTGGAAGAAACCAATATATCGCCAGCCTGTCTGAAGATTGAATTAACAGAAAGTGTGTTTCTGGAAACATCCGAGATGATCAACGAGCAATTAAGACAAATACGCGATATTGGCGTTCAATTGCAAATTGATGATTTTGGCACCGGTTATTCGTCGCTGGCGTATCTGCAACGTTTTCCGATCACCGCAATTAAAATAGACCGTAGTTTTATCGGCAGGATAGATGCGCAATTTGGTGGCACCGAAATCGTACAGGCTGTGATTGCCCTGGCAAAGGAATTGGGTTTGGAGACCATTGCTGAGGGCATCGAAACGCTAAGCCAACTGCGTTGGTTGAAAGAAGCGGGTTGCGAGTTTGGACAGGGGTATCTCTTATATAAGCCGATGGATGCGCAGTCCACCGAAAGCCTGTTAGGAAACCTGGAGAAAAATGATCCTGTTGTATCATGAGCCACTTTCCGCACCAGATTTTCCGAGAAAAACGAAAAAATGTGCCCAAGTCAGAATTTCATAAAGCTTACTTTGAAAAATATACGCTTTATTAATCTGTCAGTAAGGACGACAACCAATCCCTTTCCAATTCTTGTAGTGATTTCCCAAAAACAGCCTCGTATTCCCCTGTGCCGATGAATTGTCCTGGATCACTTGCCGATCTGGTCGAGGAAGAACTTATAGACATCGATTCCATCAGTTTATCTGCACCGTAAGTATTGATTATGTATCCGACGAAAGATGCCCATTCTATATACATGGATTGCCGGATATCCAGGCAGTCTGCATTTGTATACATCTGATCCCATAACCCAGGTTTATTGATTTTCACATACTGGTTTTCTTTGATAGATGTTTGTACTTGTTGGTCTATTGATCGGATGCCTATCCAATCTATCAAGTACGATTCTGCTGTCAGGGTAGCCCATCCTTCAACCAATATGGGATCAACTGTGCCTTCGCCGTTGTATTCCCATTGGATTAAGTGCGCAATCTCATGAGCACTTACATACATTACTTGTTCTCGCGGGATCCCTTTATAGGAGAAAATGGTTATCGTGGGTTGGGTTTCATCCCAGCGTGATTGTCCATTTAATGAACATAGAGTAGTTTCTTGACAAGCAAAAACGACAGCGGTTTTTTCTTCGCTAATGATATTTGCTTCCAAGCGATCGGTTATTTGTTCGTAAAGTCTTTGAATGGGTTTGATTAACCGTCTGAACTGATCAATCATCTCTTCATCCTGGATACACTCATCCACAAAAAATGCGAGATCATCAGATTGACCTACAAAAGTCACTCCTCCAGATGTCCAATTCCTAAGAGTGGGCGGAGTCTGGTGGTCGTTTTTTCCAGAACACCCTAACATACCGAGCAAGATTGTGAGGCAAAGTATGAAGATTGATCCCTGGAGATTTAGGAGTTTTGTAATGCTTTTTGGCATTGAACTTTCTCCACAAAGAGGTTGCGAGTTAGTGAAACCACAATCCAATCAAGCCGTGCCCGTTTCCGAAAGCAATGACCAGACCGGCAAATACTACTGAAACCATTGACATGAGTTTGATTAAAATATTGAGCGACGGTCCCGATGTGTCCTTCAATGGGTCGCCAACCGTATCGCCGACGACGGCGGCTTTGTGAGCCTGGGAGCCTTTACCGCCATGTTTACCAATCTCGATATATTTTTTTGCATTATCCCAGGCGCCGCCGGCATTTGACATGGTTATGGCAAGAGAAAAACCCGCGGCGAGGGTTCCGGCGAGCAATCCCAACACTCCCGCGACACCGAAAAATATACCCACAAAAACAGGAACTGCAATTGCTGCCAACGCAGGAGCGATCATTTCGGTTTGGGCTGAGGCAGTACTGATGGCGACACAGCGCGCATAATCGGGTTTTTCACGACCTTCGAGAATGCCGGGAATCTCGCGGAATTGGCGGCGGACCTCTTCTACCATTCCAGCGGCTGCCCGTCCAACTGCGCGCATTGTCATTGAGGAAAAAATAAATGCCGTGCCAACACCGGTGAATAATCCGGCTAAGACAGCGGGATTAAGCAAGGTTACATTGAAGTATTCCATGAAATGTTGCATGGTCATCTGGCTGACTTTGACGATCTCCCCGCCAATGGTTAACTGCTCGATGCCCTGCAATTCTGTAAGCACCAGGCGCACTTCTTCCAGATAGGCTGCCAATAATGCCATTGAGGTTAATGCGGCTGAGCCAATTGCGAATCCTTTTCCTATGGCGGCGGTCGTGTTGCCTACTGCATCCAATTGATCGGTGCGTTCGCGAACGATTGCATCGAGGTTTGCCATTTGGGCGTTTCCCCCGGCATTGTCGGCAATTGGACCGTAAGCATCAGTTGCAAGCGTGAAACCCAGCGTCGAAAGCATGGCAACAGCCGCTATTCCGACCCCGAATAAACCCATCAATAAATTACTTGAACCACCAGCCACGTAATAACTGGTTATGATGCCTGCAACAACCGCCGCAACTGGCATACCGCCAGATTCCATACCGATCGCCAATCCTTCGATGAGGGCGGTGGCAGGACTGGTATGTGCCTGAGCGGCGATGTCCCGGGTGGGTTGAAATGCATGCGAGGTGTAATATTCGGTGGCTTTACCGACAACGATACCAACGACCAAACCTACTACTATACAAATCCAGATTTCAATCCAGTTGGGCAATCCGAGAAGGTACAACATCGGTAATGAAATGACAGCAACTCCAATTGAACAAAAGTATAGACCCTTGCTCAGTGAGTGTATTAATTCCGCCTGGTTGGCTTCCTCCTGGGTGCGGACAAGGAAGATTGAAATGATAGAAAGAATAATTCCGACTGCGGCGAGGACAATCGGCGCAGCAATATAAATCATGCCGATAGCGGCTGCGGATTTACCGGCAAAAAATTCCGAATTAGCCATACTCACCGCTGCAACGCCTAACGCAGAGGTGGCCAGAATTGAGCCTGCGTAAGATTCGTAAAGATCAGCGCCCATCCCGGCTACATCACCAACGTTATCGCCAACATTATCTGCTATTGTCGCGGGATTGCGCGGATCGTCTTCAGGTATATTGGCTTCAACTTTTCCAACCAAGTCGGCGCCAACATCGGCTGCTTTTGTGTAGATACCACCGCCAACGCGGGCAAATAGAGCCTGGGTTGATGCGCCCATCCCGAAACTAAGCATGACGGCAGTGATATGAGGTAAAGGATTGGCTGCCAGGCTGATAAAATTTTCTGGAAAAATGATCGGAAAAACAGTGTAAAGCAAAAAAAACCAGGCGGTTATATCAAGCAGAGCAAATCCAACGACCACCAATCCCATCACGGCGCCTGCGCGAAGCGCAACTTGCAGCCCATTGTTCAAGCTCTTACTGGCTGCGTAAGCAGTTCTGGCTGAGGCATTTGTAGCGGTTTTCATGCCGAAAAAGCCGCACAATCCCGAAAAGAAGCCTCCGGTAATGAAGGCGAAGGGCACCACCGTATTCTGTAACTGGAAATACGCCATTACCAAAAAAACAATAAATAATACTGCAAAAACGATGGTCACAACTCGATATTGCCGTGAAAGGTATGCCATTGCTCCTTCGCGGACGGCCTGGGCAATAAACTTCATTTGGTCATTGCCCTCAGATAACCGCATCATACTTAAATAAAAGTACCTCGCAAAAAAAAGCGCAATAATTGCTGCTATCGGACCTAGCCACCACATGAGGGGAATAGATACCCTGTTGGACTCTGAACCAGTTGATAGGAGTAACCCAAAAGCCTGTTCCATGTCTAATTGTCCTATTTAAGATAAGATTAGGTTGTCTTACAAATTCATGCGCCGGGAAGATTATAATAGATTAAGAATAAATTAAGTTGAAAAAATCGCAATTTTGCGTTGGCAGGATTAGAATTCCTCAACAATATTCATTGCAGGGCTCATTCGACCGAAATTGATGCTTGTGGCTAATCAGCATAAACGTGTTGCAGCCATTCGCCAGAACGCGGATGAAGACCGTTAACAACCTGATGGAACGCAGATTGGAGTGAATGGGTGATGGGTCCAATCGTGCCAGAGGCGATTGGGCGAAAATCAATTTCGCAAACCGCAACAACTTCGGCAGCCGTCCCGCAGACAAACACCTCATCAGCGGTGTATAACATATCTCGTCCGAACAGCTTCTCGTGCACGGGAATACCGAAATCGCCCGCCAGGATTATTAATGTGTCGCGGGTTATCCCTTCTAGAATTGATGCAAGCGGGGTCGTGTAAATTACATTATTACGAACAATGAATAAATTTTCGCCAGTGCATTCGGCAACATTGCCTTGTGGATCGAGCAAAATGGCTTCGTCAAAACCCAGCCGTTCGGACTCAGTTTTTGCCAACACGCTATTAACGTAATTGCCGCTTATTTTTGCCTTTGTCATAGCGATGTTTGGATGTAAACGCGTAAAGGATGAAATATTGGCTCGAACACCCTTTTGAATGTGATCGCCGTAGATATTTCCCCATTCCCAACAGGCAATGCCGATCTTTGCAATACCACTGTCAATACTGAGATTCATTTTAGGGTTGGAAAGATAAATTAATGGGCGAATATAACAAGCGGAGAATTGATTCGCGCGTACCAGTTCAATTGCTGCGGCGGATAAATCGGACTCGGAATAAGCCAGGTTTTTAAATCCAAGGATATGCGCGGAAGCAATCAGGCGATGCATGTGTTCGCGCAGTCGAAAGATCGCGGGACCGCGCTCGGTTTGATAACAACGAATTCCTTCGAAGACTCCAATCCCATAATGAAATCCGGAGGTAAGAAAATGAACGGTGGCCTGGTCATACGGCACCAGTTTACCGTCCATCCAAATATACTTTGATTCGATGCTCATTTTTTTCTCCCATAAACCGCCATTGAGTGGATTACTAAAGGCTATTTTTACATAAACCTTAAAATTTGGATAGCTCTGCAGGGTCAGAATATTAGGATTAAGAAATTAACATCTGCAAAATCGTGATAAACTTCAAAGAATGATTCTCGCGGTTGTTGAATATCTGCCTGGATTGCATCGTTAATCTGAGGTTATGGTAATGCAACACATCGTGGGGTTTTTAGATACTGCTTGGATATCATAATCAGGTATTTGATTGGATACTACAGGCGTGACAAATCCGATTTCATGAGAGGTTTGATCTTTGGAGTCGACAGATAACACAAAAGAGCCGGTTTGGAAATATCGAGGTTACGAATTACGCCCATCCGATTTTACCACTGCCATGGTGCATTATTATCGCGCGGAAATTCAACGCAGTAATATATGGCGCACCCGGCTCGACTCTACTACTAACTGGGCAGTGATTACTACCGGCGCAACATTATCGTTTGTTTTATCCAGTCCTGCCAATCATTTTATCATCATTCCCCTTAATACCATTTTGATCAGCGTGTTTCTGTGGATGGAAGCGCGTCGCTACCGCTATTATGAACTTTGGAGTTATAGAACCAGATTAATGGAGACCGATTTCTTTGCTGCAATGTTGGTGCCGCCTTTTGCTCCCCATGCAGAATGGGCAGAAAGTTTGGCGCAATCTCTTTTGCAGCCGGATTTCCCAATCACAATGTGGGAGGCGGCTGGGCGACGATTACGGCGAAATTATTTCTGGATTTACATAGTGCTCCTCATTTCTTGGGTTATTAAAATCATCCTCCACCCACTGCCAGTGAGTTCGCTCGCCGAATTTATCGGCCGGTCTGCCATTGCCGGCATTCCCGGTGAATTGGTTATCCTGGGAGGATTGACGTTCTATACATCGCTTATTGTATTTGCTGTTTGGACCGCGCGTTTCCATCAGGCAAGCGGGGAAGTGCTTCCAAAATATGATGTATTTCCATCCAATGAAAAGCAACGAGCAGACCGCCCAGCCTTTATGCGCAGAAAACAATTATTGGTGTGGATGGTCACGGATCGACCGGATGAAATTTCGAAAGCAGTGATGGTCACCATGCACCGAGGCGTAACCGCAATTAACGGGACGGGAATGTACACCAAGAAAGGGCATTATATATTAATGGTTGCGGTCACAGTTACTGAAATTGCGGAATTAAAACGAATTGTGCAAAAAGCAGACCCCAAAGTCTTTATTGTTGTCAATCCTGCCCAGGAGATATTTGGCGGTGGTTTTCAGCCACTGGAGGAGCAGGAGGATAATATTCGCTAGTCGGAATCACTTCGTGAATGTTAATAGTGTGGGATCACAATCATTCGGAAGTGTTTACTTCGCCATCATACAGGCTGTGAGGCTCGATTTCTGAAGAAAACCAGTATCCTACCCCCCATTTGGTCATGATATATTTGGGCTGCCCGGGGTCAATTTCAATTTTTTCACGCAAGTAGCGAACGTATAGAGAAAGACTTGCGATAGCATCGGTGTACCCTTCCCCCCACGCTTCGCGAAGCAAATCCTCATGAGTAACTACAGCACCTAAGTTGCGAACCAAACATGAAAGTAGACGATATTCTGTTGGGGTGAGGTGGATCATTTTTCCATCTCGATAGACGTGTTTCGTATCCAGATTAATCCGGAGAAAACCGTCGTCAAATTCCGACAGGGAAGGATTGTTGCTCGAAAATCGTTTACTTCGTTTGAGCAAGGCTGAAATTCGAGCTTCCAGTTCCCGAAGACTGAAGGGTTTTCGGACGTAATCATCTCCTCCGACTTCAAAACCGCGCACCAGGTCCTGCTCCCTGCCTTTTGCGGTAAGAAACAGAATGGGCGTATCGGTTACTTTGCGTAGCCGTTGACATACTTCGTATCCGTCCATGCCCGGCATCATTATATCCAGTATGATCAGATCCGGGTGATGTTTTTGGACAATTACCACTGCTTCTGCGCTATTTGACACCGTCGTAACATCGTATCCTCGCGGAGTAAGGTTAACTCGCACCAGTTCGCATAGTGTGTCGTCATCGTCAATCATGACGATTTTTGGTTTCATCAATGACCTCCTTGAGTACGGGTATATCGAAATAAAAACGACTTCCTTTTCCAGGTTCGCTAACCACGCTAATTTTTCCACCCAAGGCTTCGGTAAGTATTTTGGCTACATATAAACCAATGCCATGTCCATAAATCTCCTGGGAATCGCTGCCCGCAACCCGGTAAAAACGATCAAAAATAAAGGGTATTTTATCGGATTCGATCCCGATCCCATTATCAATGACACTAACAATCGCATGTTTATCGGGCAGTATTTCCAATCTAACCAGAATATCAGAGTTGTCTGAGGAATATTTTATGGCATTTTCAATTAGATTACTAATAATCGAGTTGAGCGCGTTCTCATCAGCGACAACCCATACGGGGTGCTCAGGAGTTTGGAAATCAATCCTGCGATTTGGGGTGATGATCCGCCATTCTTCTATCAGGTTTTTGATTACATAAGAAAGCGGCAAGGGGCGTAGTTCGACATTGAATTGTTGCGTCTCAATTTGATGGACATCCAGAATGCGATCGAGAAAATGAGACAGACGCTGACTTTCGGATGAAAGCGTGTCAAGAAACCTTTTTTCAGGCAGCTCGCCATTCCGGTCGAGCTGGGTGGAGATCATCTCGGCAATTGATTGGATTTTTGTGAGCGGAGTACGCATCTCGTGAGAAATGGAGGATATCATTTCCTCTTGCAAGCGGTTCAGTTCCTCTCTTTCGGAAATGTCCCGGAGAAGTAATACCATACGAGAGGGAGTGTGATCACTACGAAAGATTGGCGCAGCAGAAAAATTCACCACCTTGGTTTTTGCGTTAACGGGATGTATTTTGACTGCGTCCATCTTAATTGATTCTTGTTTTCTCCAGGCTGTTTGGATTGCTTTGAAAAACTGCGCCGACATATCCTCTTCAAAACCGAGTATTTCGCTGACATTTTGCCCAATAATATCTTTCTCGCTTAGCCCGATCTGCATCTGACAGGCAGGATTGGCTGAATGAATGGTTCCCTCCTGATCAATGGTTAACAAACCATCGGTGATCGATTCGATGATCAGTGAAGTCTGCAATTTTTCTTTGTAAATTTCTCGAAATAATCTTACATTAGCAAGAGATGTGGCGGCATGGTCTGTTAATAGTGAAAGGATCCATTGAGTTGTTCGGTCAAACGCCTCAACCCGCGAGCTTTCAATCAAAATGACGCCCATCAGGGTGCTGCTGTGTCGAATAAGAGACGATAATTGGGATGCCGATTTATTAAAAATGAAAGGCAAAGAAATGGTCGGGGTAGCCTCGACTTCTAAGCGACTGGCAAAAATTGCCTCCTCCAGAATTTGATTGGTGCGATCAATGTGGATTTGGTCGCCCGAGATGCGCTTGAGGTTGATGTTGTCGCCATAATTAATCCAGATGATCCCCGAATCTGCCTGGGTTATATCGAGTGCGGTTGCCAGGGTCAATTCGACTACTTTTTCCGCGTCGAGTAATGTATTCAGCACCTGAGAGGTGCGCTGAATTGTGGAAAGTTGGGAGATTTGCCGCTCGAGAGCATAATCTGTGCGAACATACCGGTATGCCTGCTCGATAGCCTTTTCAACCGCAGGGATAAATTCATTCAGCCGATCAATATCCTCGTTATAGAAAAAGCCGTTGATTTTATTGATCATGATGATTCGCCCCATTTCAGTACCATTTGAATGGTAGAGAATGCGGCTGCATACGGATACAACCCGATCCGGGGGTGGTAGATTTTCTGCGAGGATGGATTCGGGAGTGTCCAAGTTATTTAAAATGATCGATTCGTTCTGCGAGAGCAAAAATCCGCCAAGGGTGGGGATAGTATCAGAAGTGGTTGTTCGTAATACATTTCTCCCCTTGTTAGAATAGGCTTGCCACTGTTTTGTGATCGGATTCTGCAATATAAGGCATACTTGCTGAACCCGAAGTATCTGGTGTACCTGGCTGATTACAATGCGAGAGATTTCTTCGAGATTCAAGGTCTGACTTAGCAAAGTCTCGCGGTTTTTGAGTGCCAGTCGCAGCGATGTGCGTTGGCGAACCGAAGTGGATAAATCCCCGACGACGAGCGCAGCGATAAATAAGAACAGGCTGCTGCCCACTCTTTCGATCGAAGCGATTGTAAAACCGTTGTAATTAATAATTATCGGTATTTCGAATAAAAGAAGTGAACTGAAAACAAAGGCTGTCATTATTCCCGGCAATACACCAAAAAAATAGGCAACCGAAACTACCGGCAGCAAGAATATCAGATGAAGAATGGATGACGATGTACTATTATTTTCAATATTTAGGAGATAGACTCCCAGCAATACCATGCAAATAAAGGATACAAAAATAAGCGCAAGATCGCGGGGGCGAGCTTTGACGGTCATTGCGGGTCGTGTGTGTTTTTGAGCAGTTGTTTCCATTATTGCAAAAAATACTGAATTAATAAAAACGCGAATGCAAGATTAGCGATGTAACTCACATAAAGGTTTCGCCAGCGATAGATCATGTATATACTGGCTATTGATAGCAAAAACTTGTAAACCAGTGCCAACAGAATACCTGGCAGGTGGATGATATCTGTCGAAAGAAAAACCACAATTGGCATATAGGCTACCAGGTTCATCGTGCTGATACGTAACGTGGTTTTAAGATACGGCATGCCAATATCATCAAACAACTTGGAAAAAACGACACCCCGAAAGAGGAGTTCTTCTGCGGGTATTATTAATCCTGCCAGTAAGCCAAAAAGCCAGACCAGATATTCAAATTCAATTGCGCCTGCGATTGTTTGCACATTTGGCAGAAATCTGGATATTAAAAAAAAGTGGATTGCCGCGCATATCCCAAAAAAGCAGCCAACAATGACATAGGTTGCCGGTTTATATGGTAATAGGCTGTAGCGTCTTGCGTTCGCAGAGTTTTTTCTTAGCAACCATGCCAATGGCATAAAGGCAATGGCTGGTATTAAGATGCCTAACCAGCCCGAATTGTCGAAAATTTGTGAACGGGGATTGATAAGACCAGCGGCTGTGCTCAATGCTATAAAGATCGAAAAAAACGCAATCCTCAAAGAATTTTTTGAAGGCAGGTTATCAAAGAATCGATCCAGTCCGACCAGGAAAAAAACAGGGGCGTACAAATAATAAATAATTAAATTGCGAAATTCCCAGTTGGCAGCCAAAAGATATAGGACCAGAAAAGACGAAGAACAAATAAAAATTATTAGTTGGATATTTCGCCAACGGTAATTTTTAAGTTCGATGAGTTGTTGACGATATTTCCTTAAATCACTGCGAACTTTAAGTGTTAGCGTTTCCATAGGGCTTTACCGCGGTGGCTGAAAAGGCACTGATTAATAATTTATTTTACCAGTATACAACTTTAGTGGAATTTCATGTTTGAATGTGAACCGGTTTTGAAGGGTGGACGAAAATTACTCGCGGATAATCCAAAGCGCGGGATTCTCAGGGGAGGATGAAATCAACCAGATCGTCTTATTCGCATCTTGAGTAACGGATTGATAAGGGAGTTCTGAGATAATCTGCCAATCCGAATCATCCGAATACCTGTACACTTTGTGGTCGTTAAACACGAGCATGTTTTGATTTGCTGTAAAAAATAATTGCACATCTTCGAGCGGCGGGAAAGATTGTAAAGCAATAAAATTTTTATCCTGAAATATTATTAATTTTTTCTCTGTTGGGATGCCGCGTTCGTTAAAAAAAGTCACCAAAACCAACGCCCGGTTTTTTGGATCCAGCCAAATTTTTTCGATCCAGTAAAAATTGAAACCATGTTCTTGTTGCGAGAAGGGAATGAATTTATTCCATTCGCCTGCTGTTTGGTGATAGAGGCTGGTTGGCGATGTGATCCAAAGATTTCCAAGATAATCAACCTTGATATTGGTGATGCATTCATTTGAAACAGGAAAATCGAAAGATTTCCATTTGTTATCGCTAAAATGCCATAACCCACCGCCACCAATGGGCTGTTGGCTGCGCCAATCGCAGGAACCAAGCCAGACCTGGTCAGAAATTGGATCAACGCCGAGAGTGAATACTGTCTGAATACCTGCTATGTATGGAATGGGGATGCCTATTTCGGTCGCGGTAAAGACTCGCCAGCGCTTTCCATCAAATTGGCGCACATCACGGGCAGTAACCAGCCAGGTGTACTTTTCGCGTGAATTGAAAGGCTCGCTTTGGATTAGACCGATAAGATTGTTGGTCTGAGCCTGAAGTATCCATCCCTGTTCTTGTGAATAAGTATCGAAATGGTTTCCATCCCAGGATGTGATTGTGAAGCCATTATCGGACAAGAACCAAACTTTGCCTGCTCGATCTAAGCCGATAACTGGGATGCGAAAACGGGCAATGCCTGATTCGTTTGCGAGTAAGTCAAGTCTGGCTACGCCAAAGGAACCGCTAACAAAAATGGTTGAATTATTCTGGATAAAGAGTTTGTCCAGCAACCCAATGCGTAGATTTTGCATGGAATGAACCAGCTGAAGCATCTCTGCCTTGGCAATTAATGGCGTGGGAGTGGGGTTGTTTGCTGGTGGCAGGCTGGGCGTTTGACTGGGCGCTGTCGTGACAGTCCTTGTCGGGCGTGGGGTTCGCGATGGCGTGGAGGTGATAGCGGCTGTTTTTTTTAGCGCGTTAGAAGTAGTGACTGTTGCTGCATGGATTAGGTAAGGGGATGGGTTGGAGGGAATTGCCTGAGAGCCTGCGTTATTGGGGCGTTCACCCAGCTGACATGCCAACAGGAGGGCGCTAAAAATGGATACCACAATCCCAAAAAAAATTAACCGTTGAACCCGGCTTTTTGAATTTTTCATGCTTATTGAATTGTAATCCGGCTGCAGGATGTTGAATATAGCCAAAAAGCATTATCTTGATGTGCCCAGGGTTACTTCGATTTCAAGATTTTGGTTGTCTCGAATTAGGGAGAGCGCTATGGTGTCGCCTGGTTGGTGAGCAAACAGCGCATTCAGGTAGGATCGTTGCTGATCAATAGCGAGGTCTCCGATTTTTGTGATGATGTCTCCCCGTAGAATGCCGGCGTTATAGGCGGGAGTGTTATTCTCGATGCGGGTAACATAAGCGCCCCACTCGACCGGCAATCGGTATCGTTGCGCAATTCCCGGCGTTATCGCTTGCCAGGTTACGCCGAGAAAAGGACGGGCAAATGAGCCGGTATTGATGATCTGCTCGCTAATCAGATTTACCGTATTCGATGCGATTGCAAATCCGAGTCCCTCCGCAATAATATTAGCGCCTAAACCTCCGCGCACGACCAACGTGTTGATGCCAACGATTTCCCCGTTCAGGTTTACCAGAGGTCCGCCGGAGTTGCCCTGGTTAATGGCTGCATCAGTTTGAATCAGGTCTTCCATGAAGTAGCCTTTACCCGTATCCAGCGTGCGCCCAGTCGCGCTAACCACACCAACAGTAACTGTGTTGCGAAATTCTCCCAGAGGAGAACCAATGGCAATTACCGATTCGCCCGGACGAAGATTGTTCGAATTGCCAAATACTGCCACAGCCGGCATATCGCCTTCGGCTTTCAAGAGCGCAAGATCAGCATAGACATCGGCATTGATGAATTGAGCCGCAACTTCATCACCATTCGACAGGATTACCGAAAGGTTACTGGTATCTTCAATAACATGGTAATTGGTCACGATATAACCATCTTGAGAAATAATTACCCCGCTGCCGCTGACCGTCTCATCGGATGTACGTCCGAAAAACGTTACCTGTCCCGGAATAGTGCCCACTACGGTAACAACCGATGGAGCGACTATTTCAACCGCCCTGGTAATGGCGGTTTGAATATCTGTATTGGCGATGTCCAGGGTCGTTAATTGCGGATCATTAGACACTAATAAACCGGCAGATGAATCAACCGGTTCAACAATCCGCGAAGCAACGAAATATCCACCAGCTACGGCTCCAAGCGCTGCGCTTGTGAATGCAATCAAGACGATCATTAAGAAGAGTAAAATTCGTTTTCCAGTCATTTCGTCACCGTTCTATTTATTATAGAAGGGTATTGTAAAGAAACTATTAATAAATTTTTGGATTGTGATAAGAAAAAAGCCCGCATTTCAATGCGGGCTTTTATGGAGATTGTTGTTAACCGGTATTTTCCGGAGGGTGGACAGGATCTTCGGGGTGAATTGCCTGCTTGAGCTGGCTGCGAAGATGAACGATTTGATCGGTCACCTCCTGAATGCGGCTAAACAAGCCCTGGTTGATCTTGATTCCCTCGTTTATCAATAACGCGGCAGCCTCCGAGCGACTGCGCGCAATTTCAGCTTCGACAAGCATATCCAAATGACGAAGCGTATCATCGTTCACCCGCACCATTACTACGTTACCACGTCCTTGAAGCGCTTCTCCCAGGGTTTGACCAATGTTTTCTACCTGTTTCCATGCGCCTCGCAATGGATCTGGGGCAGGTTTAGTTTTTCGTGAGGAGTGATTATCTTCGCCTATGGTGGAGGGATCGTTGGAATTTTGATTTTCAGAAGTGGTATTTTCGGTCATGTAGTTTATTTCTCTTCGAGCGTAATGGTATTACATGTAATATTATATTGATATTTTTCGATTTGTCAATATTTACGCTTTGATGTTATCCCAGGTGTTTTACAGCAACGTATAAATTTGGTTCAACCGTTATCATGCTCATTAGGGGAGAGCCATTAAGTTGTCCTAGTTGTTGCTTCCCGCGACCGGTTTTGACCAGAATTAGCCTTGGGATGCCGGCGCGCAAACCAGCTTCCAAGTCGGTGATGGCATCTCCGATCATAACCGAACGGGAAAGGGAAATATGAAGATCATGAGCAGCCCGGTAGAGCAGGCCCGGTTGAGGTTTTCGGCAATCACAGTTTTCTTGAGGGGAATGAGGGCATAAAAATATCCCATCTATTCGACCACCTGCAGCGGCAATGGTTTTTTTTAGTCTTTCGTTGATCTCATCCACATTTCCGCGGGTGGTTAATCCTCGTCCAATGGCTGATTGATTTGTGATGAGGATTATTTTCGATTCCGGTATTCTTTGAACCAGGTAGCGCAGCGCCAGTAATGATTTTGGATAAATGCGCACGTCCTGCCATTGGCGGACATAATTTGCCCGATTGTGGATGATAACCCCGTCACGATCCAGGAACACGGCATCGAAATATTGCGCCAATGATGATCAAGCCTTTTGTGGAGTACTGGTTTCGCTGTTTTTCTTATCTTTTTCGAGCGGCGCTGTCCGGTCTGAAGTTGTTTTTCCGTTGGATTGGGGGGTTTTTATGCCCGCCTGGTAATAATGATTATAGTAATAGGCAGGTTTAGGAGAAGAGCCGTTGATAACATAACCAAGAATATTGGCTTTGGCGCGGCTCATTTCCGTCTTTATTTTTTGAAGAACATCGCGCCGGGATTTTCCCAAACTTACGACTATGAGTACACCATCCACATGCGAAGACAGTACCAGCGCGTCCGACATTATGAAGGGTGGTCCATCAATAATGATGACATCCGTGACATCTTTTAATGTCTCCAGCGTGCGGACCATTTCTGATGAACCGAGTTGTTCGGAGGGATTTGGGGGCGTTGTACCGGAAGGAAGCAAGAATACCTGGTTTTTGAATAATGGAATCAGACACTCTTTACCGATTTTTCCATCTAACAACAGGTCCCCCAATCCTTTTTTATTTTTCAATTGGAATTTGTCGTCCAATTCCGATTTGTAGAAATCGGCATCAATGACAATCACCCGCTTTTTCGCCTTTGCCAGAGACAACGCCAGATTAATTGCGATTGTCGTTTTTCCTTCGGAGTCGCCCGGGCTGGATAAAAGCAAAGTCTTCACATTATTACCCAAACCGCTGAATTCCAGGTTTGTTCGCAATGACCGGAAAGAATCAGTGATTGGCGAAAATGGCTGGTCGTTCACGAAGCTTAATGCCTCATGATCTTTTGGAATGCGCGGGATATCCCCTAGAGCGGGAACATGTAAAATCCTTGCTACTTCTTCGGGACTGTGTGTGGTCTGGTCAATCCATTCGATTAAATAAGCACTAACAGCGGCAAGTGCCAAACCAATCGCGGTAGCGATGAATATCGTAATTCCGCGGTTGGGACCAATAGGCCGGTTAGGCACTTCGGCTGGCTCAATGATGGTTAAGGTGTTTAAGGCGCCACGTTGAGAGCTGGACAGCAGGCGGGTATAATTATCCTGCAGGCTGGATAATTTGTTCTCCAATACCGTAATCTTTTGTTGGGTTTCGGTGATCTGGCTGGCGCTGTTGAGATTGCCGAGTTCCAGTTTAAGACCATCAATTTCCTCAGAAGTTTCCGCGATGTTGGTTTCTAATTGAGATAGTTGCTGGTCTATAAAAGCCTGTCGTTCTTGATCTGTGTCCTGGCTTCCTGAAGGTCCCCGTTCAATCAATTGGGTTGCCAGTTCGGCAGCGACCACTTGAGCGCGAACAGGATCCGAATCAGTTACGGTGATTTCAATCAATTGAGTATCCGGTAGCGCTCTGGCAACGTATTGGGGCAGCCAATTGAGATTCAATGCTTCCATGGCTGCCCGGCGCACCGGTTCACGGGTTGCCATGTCCGCATAAATTGCCGCCAATTGTTGTTCCAGAAAAAATTGCGATGTGTTGGGGTTCGGATTGGTGAGCGATTGACCGATAATCAAAGTCGTGCGAGATTGATAGAGGGGCGGCTGTCCAAGGTTGATGATAAAACTGGCGGCAGCAGCAATCAAACCTGCTGCCAATATCATCCACCACCATTTACGAATCGGAGCTATGTACGATTTCAAGTCCATTGCACATCCTTGATGCAAAAACCACTATCCCAGCCTGAATTTGATTGTAACTTGTTTTGTCAAATATATCCATAAACAAATTTATAGAAATTCTTTATTCTTTTAATTCGCGAATTGTTTCCAGGTATATATCTTCGAGATTGCCGGTAATTTTTTCCCAAGAGTGTTCATTTTCAACATATTTTCTGCCATTGTCTCCAATTTCTTGTTGGAGTTGTTTGTTTTGGATAAGGCGAAGAATGCAATCGGTAAACTGTTGCGGGCTGTCTGCAACCAGGATGTCTTTGCCACAGGTAATTTTCAACGCAGAGACCGCAAGAGGTGAGGCAACCACAGGCGTGGCGCATGCCATGGCTTCCAATACTTTGTTTTGAACACCCGCTCCGTAGGTCAATGGAGCGACCGATACGGTTGCCTTTTGAAGCCAGGGTAAAATTTCCGGCACGGTTCCTGTAATCTTAATTCGTGGGTCCAGGCTGGCTTCGCGGATGCTGTTGGGGGGATCTTTGCCAACAATTACCAGGTTGACCTGGCGATTCTGCGCCCAAATTAAGGGCATAATTTCCTTGATCAGATAAAGCGCCATGCTCACATTGGCATGATAACTCATTTTTCCGCTCACAAGGATCGTGTTTTCATCACGCTGGGCTCCTTCGGGTGGACGGAAATAACTGATGTCAACCCCATTCGTCACAACGTTTACCCGCGCATCAGGTTCCATGCTGAGGAATGCGCTTTGATCAATTTGGGAGGTTACCAAAACGCGGTGGAATTTTTTTGACAACCATTTCTCATACTGTTGGGTGCGAGATAATTCAAGTCTGATCAATATTCGAGCCAGGCGGCTGGGGTGCTTATTTTGAGTTTGACGAAAGAGATGGGTGATTGAGTCGACGCTGTCCCATATAACCGGCGTGGTTTTGTCGCTTTCGCGAGCGGCGAGAGCATAACGGACTCCTCTCAGGTGTTCTACGTGAACCAGATCGTAATTTTTTGTTGCAAGCCTCGCTTGAACTTCGCCTCCCATTTCGGCATGCCAGGCAAAAACCGATTGGAGGGGACGCGCAGAGGGCAGAGAGAATCCGCAATTTAGAATGGATTTCCAGATTGGAAGCGGGAAGGCTCTGGCTTCATCCACATAATTTCGCATGGCATCCAATGAGGATTGACTCTTTTCGCTGCTAATGCACAATAAGGTGATGTGATGCCCGCGTTTTTTTAGGTGGCGAATAAAATTGAACGACCGCACGCGAACCAGATCAGGAATGTATGGCACGATGAATAATAATTTCATCGCATTACCCGATTCAACCTGTTCATCCATTCCTTCGGAAGGAATCGCTGCGCCAGGTCGCTAATCCCAAGCCCGGCGAATATCAATAAAACGGCATCAACAGGCAGACGGTAGCGAATAAGCGTCCAAGTTAATATATGGATTGCACTGTAAATGAAGATAAAAAAGAATAGAAAAAAATGAGGGGTATCAATGGGAAATTTACTATTCTTTGACTTGGAGAAAGATCGAATCAAGCCATACAGCATGAAAGGCAGCAACAAACCAAAACTCCCGACCCTGGACACGTTGCTCAAGAAAGAGGAATCGGGCGAGGGCCAGAACATAAAATAGACTGGTATCCTGCTCAACGAGAGCAGGAAATACCTGCCCGGATCGTCAAGTATGAATTGCACTCCTCTTTGAAGTAAGGCGGAATCCAATTGGGCTTCATTGTAACCCTTTAATTCAGTCGGTAATAGTTCCAGATATGTCGGTTGATTAGGCGACAATATTCCTTGAAAGTGAGTACCATAGACAGGGTGGTTTGCCCAGTAAAGGGCAAAACCAGCATTGGTGTTCAAAAGGACGAATTGACCGAAACGCTGGTAGTTAAAAAATGTAAATGGCAGAATTATGCTCGCCAGGATGATTACAACCAATGCCAGGCGCAAAAAAGTTTGCATAAAATGCGTTTTCCGATTTGCTACCAATATCCACAGAAACAGAAATGGCAGGATTAACAAAAAAACCTGACGTAAAAGAATTGTTGTTCCGATGACGATTGCTAACCCCATTGCTGCAAGGGTTGCTCTTCTGCCTGTGAGTCGGGGTTGATAAGTTGTTCCGGTTATCAGAAAGGTGAGAACAAATACCGCCAAAATGCTGGTGATGTACAGCGGCTCGGTCATCAACGTTGCGGAATAATACACGAAATAGATATAAACGGAACCCAGGCTGGCTGCCAGAATGCCGGCGGGGATGCCAAAGGTCATTCTCCCCAGTTTATACAATAAAAATGTTTGAAGCACACCCACTAAAACGACCTGAAGCAGGCGGACCATTAGTGGTTGAGCCCCGACCAAAGAGTAAACACCTGCCACGAAATAAGAATATAAATAACTCCAATGGGCGGTCTGTTCTCCTGCGGGGGTTGCAGGCCACCAGGGTCTATCAAACGTGAAACCGTAACCTTTTGCCAGACGGTCGCCAAGGGTGTGGTAGGTTATTTGATCGGACACCCCGGGTAGCTCATTAATCCCGTTTCCAAGATAAAGAGCGGCACTGATGCGGATTAATGTCGCCAGGGTGATAATAACGATAAGTATTTTTAGTATGTACTCGGGGGTTTTTGTTGTTTGTTGTGCTGAATCTTTTATGTGCGACATAGGATTATTGTTCGTCCTGGTAAATCGAATCAAGCTGGGCAAGAATTACCCTCCAATCGTAGGATTGGGTAACGAATTGCCGACTTTGAACGGATAATTGATCGCGTAGCGATGGATGTTCCAAAAGCCGGATTACTGCCCGGGCAAAACCTTGTGCTTCATCCTCAACCAAAACATGAGTTCCTGGCTGGGCATTAATACCTTCCAGCCCAATGGTTGTTGTGACCACAGGTATTGCCCTGGCAAACGCTTCCAGAATACGCACCCGCATACCGCCGGCAGCCAATACAGGCACAACCATGATCGCGGCTTTTTCTAAATAGGGGTTTAAATCTTCAACATACCCTGTGATTTTTACACTGTTCGGGTAGTCAGCAGCAAGGTTGAAAAAATCGGCGGGCGGGTTTTTCCCGACAACCGTTAGCGTTGCCAAGGGGATGCTCTTTTTTACGATGGGAAAAACTTCCTTGACAAACCACCGGATTCCATCCGCGTTGGGGGGGTAATGGAGCGTTCCCAAAGTGAGGATGTTAAGTGAGTTGTTAGCGAGTTTCACGGGAATGAGCTGTCCGGTGTCAATGGCAATAGGAATGACATGAATTTTATCGGCGGCATTACCATTGGGAAGGATCTGGCGTAGTGCTGCGCGATCGTTTTCAGTTACGGTCAGGGTGAGATCGAAACGGTTGACTAACTCGGCTTCGTATGCTTTGATTTTTTCTGTTTCCTGCCAGATAAATGGTTTGAGAAAACTCCTGGAACCCTGGCGCATTCGATCCAGCAGCAGCCAGGTAGCATTGTGCGCATCAAAAATTATGCGGGTCTGACTGCTTAATAAATGCTGAATATCAAGTATGAATTGCGCCATAGTTATTTGGTCAACATGAACCACATCGAAAGAAATCCTTTGAATGAGTTGATGGATGGTCTTTTGCATGGCAGGCAGATGATCGCGCTCGACCAGGAATGGCAAGCCGTTTAACTGACTCTTCGTCCATGACAGGAGGTCTTTAATACGAGAACGTTGGATTGGCACGGCAATTACCTGATGACAAATTTTCTCTAGCGCATGCAGGTGAAGTTGTTCTTCCTTGCGCACAAAGGTTACCAGTGTAATGCGGTGTCCCAGCCCAGAGAGGTACCTTAGAACATGCCAGGTTTTTATCCTCGGGCCAGCATCGGGCGGAAAAGGCACAATTTGGGTTAAGAACAATATATTTTTAGAAAGCATCAGAAAGAGAGGATGTTCCGTAATAACTGCGTGTAGTTTAAGATTGTGGTTGAGTGTTCTTGGCGTTTTTTGGGGAACAGTATGAAAAAGAAGGGAGAAGCCGCTAATCGCAGCATTGAAGCAAGGATCAGTATAATTTTATAAACAAAAACCATAAATGGTCCGTGGTGTTTACGAAAGTATTGAGTTTTTGCACGGTATAATTGCAAAAACATGGTCTGGGCAGATTGGCGGGTGCTTTGCCCGCCAAAATGAATTACCTTTGACGCGGGCACCCAATGTAACTGCCAGCCGGCTAGATGCAGACGGTAGCATAAATCTACTTCTTCTGAATACATGAAGAAAGTATCATCCAAAAAGCCGGTTTGTTCAATTGCCTTTCTACGCAAGGCAAGGCTGGTGCCTTGAAGTACATCTACCCGGTGGGGTTTTGATGAATCCCAATTGTGTTGTGGGTATAACGCCACCGGTATTAATTTATCGAGGTGCAGCAGCCGCCACATCTCCCGCAACGGGGTTGGAAAGGGAAAACAGGATGGCTGCAACGATCCATCCGGATTCAACAGGAGGGAACCTGCGGCGGCAGAACAGGGGTGAGCATCAAGAAAGTTAACCAGGGCGTCCACACCGCCAGGCTCGACGATTGTGTCTGGGTTGAGCAAAAGAATATAGCGCCCCTTGGTGATTGGAAACCCGATTTTGTTGCCGCCGGCGAAACCCAAGTTGGACTGGCTGCGAATCAAGCGCACCTGCGGAAATCGGGCTGCGACGCTTTCTGCTGACCCGTCCGTGGACAGGTTGTCAACGACGATCACTTCGACACGGCAGGCGTGGACTTGCTGAAAAATACTATCCAGGCATTTTTCGAGGTACCCGCGAACATTGTATGAAACGATCAAAATCGAAACATGAATGGTTTCGTTATTCATCAGGTGCTTGATTGAATGGCAGTTTTGGCACGCAGGGATACTTCCAGGAATGCCAATCCACCCATGAAAAACCATCCCAGGGAAGCGGAACGAAACCCTTCCATGCCCACGTTATAAACAAAAGGAATAACCCAATCGCCGAACATCGCCGCGATCAGGGTGCCAATCACACCGCCGAGAACCGAATAGGTAAATGCTTTCTCGAATCCGACTGGGCTGATGGCGCGAATTTTCCAACCGATATGAAAGATCTCCGCCATGATCCAAAAAAACAAGATCAGCCCCACTAAACCAATTTGAGCGACGATATCAATATAATTATTGTGCGAATTAAAACTAACTGAATAACCAAGAATGTTGTAAAACGGGGTAAAGAAATAATAGTTGGCTGGTCCTAAGCCAAAAAGAGGATTCAATTGGATAATGCGCCCTAAAATTTCCCATGCTTCCAGGCGGGTCACCAGACTGTATTCGTTGTCGCCTCCCATGATGACCGAATTGGTTACATTGGATGCCAGCAAACCGACAACCCCAATCAGCAAGCCAATACCAATGGCAAGACGAGGTCGGGTGACGAGAACGATAAAACCGACCGCCGCCACACCGGGCAGCCAGCCAGAAGTCCAGGTTTGTTTCAAAACAAAAATATTATAAAAAATGGCAATCGCGCTTAAGCCTAAAGCGAAGCGCACCCCCTTGGGAAGGGATGAATTTAAGTAAGCCTGACCAAACGTTAGTGCAAATAACCATAACCAGAACAGACTATCCACAACCGCGCGTTGAAACAACCTATTAACATAAAATCGAAAAAAGGGCACAAGGAATCCCAGGTTATAAATCGCGCCAAGAATTATAAAAATCCAAACCGAGTATTTTAGCCATCGAATGTCAGAAAGACGGTGCAAGGCAACCAGCATGGTCATTACAAGTAATACAAAAAGGGATAATCCTCCTAATTGAGCGAACAAAGATGCAGCCCGGGTGGGATACCAAGGCAATTGTCCAAAGAGGAATGCCAGTATGGAGGCAAGGATGAAAAGCAGCGATGGGGTAACGATCCGAGATGGAAGTAATCGTATCTGACGATCCCGGGAAAGCATTTCGAAAAACCAGGCAGCGATTAGTCCGCCAACGACCAGAATGGCGCTGTTGATGCTGGTTTGTGTACCTGTGGATATCCGAATCGGAACCAATAAACTGGCGACAATTAAGATTGGAAAACCTGCCCCAGGCCAGCGAAGCAAAGATAGAATTCCAATAAGAACGACTGGCATGGCAATAAATGCAAGCGCGAGAGTGCTGCCTGTAGCCAGTAAAGGCGCCAGAATCGCAACCATGATCCAGATTGCTGGAATTATTATCCAGCGCATTAAAGATCGGTTTTCAAATAACGATCCGATAAGATTTATGGGTTGATTCATTTCAAATTCCGTTGGAGCGCATTTATCTTATGGGCAAATGAGGCTCCGATTTTCATCCAATCGTAACTGGTTTTGACCAGAGTTTGAGCTTCTTTGACTATTGTACTCCTAATTTCCTCGTTCGACATAAGCCGAAGCGTTTGCTCGGCAAATTGCTGAGGTGTATCGCCAATTAGAATATGTTGGTTTTCCTTAACTTCCAATCCTTCGGCGCCTTTGGATGTGCTGACTACCGGGGTAGCAACTGCCATTGCTTCCAGAATTTTTAACCGCGTGCCCGCGCCTTGCCGCAGTGGCGCTACGCAAACCATGCTAGACGCTACCGCGGCATGGATATCCTCGATGTAACCACTGAATTGGACATGCCCATCAAAACGAGGCAGCCTGTTAATCGGGACTCCATCGGTTTTGCCTGTGATGGTCAGGTGCGCGTGTGGGTTTTTGGCAAGGATGAGAGGAAAAATTTCACCAAGAAAATAGCGCATTGCGTCGAAATTGGGCTCATAGGTTAATGCGCCGTTGAAGATGAGTGAATTGGCTGCGGGGCGGCCTGGATTATCGGGTATGGATTGAAAATCAACTCCATTGGGGACGCACAGGATGTTCTCGGTTTTGATACGGATATATTCTTGCGCGCGGCTTACATCCAGTTGAGAACATACCAGGGCAAGATTGAACCGACTGTAGGTTTGATCTTCGTACCGGCGAAATTTCCAATACGCCAGATAGCGGCGGAGCCGCTGTGTGAGGTTCGCGCTTTGCTGGTAGCGTTCGTAGAGCATTCTAGCCAGCAAATTGTCCATGTCAACCACGCGCGGTATGTCCGCTATCTCGAGGGCGTAAGGCGCTGTGACAAAGGTTAAGGCGAAAACAAGATCGGGCTGCCATTGCTGCGTAAATTGAGCCACAGCAGAAGACATGGCTTTGAAATAACCCGCGAATACCGCGCTTGGTTTGAGCGAAAAAAAGCCCAGCCGGGTCTTCCAGCGATTGTATTGAAAGGGGTGTTGGGGGACAACGGTCACATGCTCGCATAGACCTTTCATGTGATTGATCCACTCTGCGTGGATGGTGGTGTCCTGGAAGGAGAGCAGCGCAACCGCGTGTTCCCGGCTGAGACCACGGATGAGATGATAGGCTCTGGTTTTGCTGCCCTGGTTTGTGGGGTAAGGAAACCAGGTGGATAGGATAAGGATTTTCAAATTATTCCCAGATCGTTATTCTTCAAAAAAGACTGCCCACTCGCTGCCGGCGAATTCGTGCTTCAATTCGGCGTAATTGGCGATGATCTCAGATAACGGTTTTTGAATTTGCTTGTAGGTTCTTGCCTGAACGGGATGAGGAGGTAACCCCAAAAATTGCTGGATTTCGTGAATGTGCCCGGCGGTGTTTTCTACCAGATCTTCGTAGTTGATTTCGTAAACCGGGTGGTACTTGAAAAATTGCTCCGCCTCCTGTTCCCATTGCCGGGTGCGGATAAAATCCTCCAGGCAGACCTGGTAATCCAGGTGAAAGGAGCGCGCTTCTTCTTTCTCGCCCGATGTGTTGACCCATTTCCCAGTCTGTTGGGCGTTTTCACGCGATACGTGCGTGCGCAGGATATTGCGGCGTTTGATGTGCAGGATGTGGATGTGGGTTCGTCTTTCCAGGGTTTGCCACAACCTCGAAAAATTTTCTTCTCGGGCATGGTAATAAAACAGCTTGAACCCAAGCGCCTGGGTTTTGGCGGGCACTTTGCGGAAAACAACGGTATCCAGGAATTTTTCGGGATCGGATTGATACAGTGAAAGCACCTGTGGGGTCAGAACAAAATCGGGATGGTCAAAATCAATCGTATCCTCATTGCGGAAGATTTCGCCGAGAGTCAAGACCGCCGGATGGGAGTTCAACAGACCCCGCAAATAGTTGCTGCCAGTGCGCGAGCGACCCAGAATAATGAAGCGGGTGTAATCATTCCGGCTTTTCAACAAGCCTAAGTCCAGGGCAATTTTTTTAAGGCGAGGATCGGAGTTCAATAGTTTGTTCCTGATTCGAGTTAAGAGGGTCATGAGCCGCACCTTTGACCAGATTAGCGGCGCATGCCCCAGCGCTGGCGGTAGAAATCCAGGAAGCCCTGACAAAGCGCATCGCGGTGAGGGCGTTTGTGCTGCCATTTTTTCTTGAGGCTCCAGCTCAACCAGGTGCGCAAGGCGGTATAATGCGCGTCCCACCAGGCAGCCAGCGGAGCGTGGTGTTTGGCAAGCGCGAGCAAGCGGTTGCGGGTTGCGTAATAAGTCACGTTGGGCGAGGGTTGATAATTGCGTTGAACCCCTTTATGCCAGATTTTTGCCTGGGGCACCAGCCAAATTTGCCACCCCGCCTTGCTTGTTCTCAGGCACCATTCGGTTTCTTCCCAGTAATAAAAAAAACGCTCATCGAGTGCCCCGATTTGGCGGATTACACTCGCGCGCACCAGAATCGCGCAGCCCGAAATCCAGTCCATCTTTGTTGGAATGGAAAATTGACCGGCATCCGGTTCGTTTTGTCCAATATGATAAGCCTGCCAACGGGGGGTCATCTTTCCGCCCGCGCTCTGTATTACATCCGGTTCGTTGTGATGGAAAACAAGCGGACCGAGAATGCCAATTTTCGGGTTCGATTCGCCAAACTGAACCAGGTTGGTTATGGCGTCAGAGGCAAGGACGATATCCTCATTGAGGACGAAAACCCATTGGCAACCCAATTCCAACGCGGTTTGGATGCCAACGTTGTTGTTCCCCGCATACCCGCGGTTTTCAATCAGCGGGATGATTTTAACCGCAGGAAAAAGTGCACGGACCGCCTCGCTGGAACCATCCGTACAGGCATTGTCCAGCACAAGGATGACCAGGTTGGGGTAGTCACTCCGCTGGAGCGATTCCAGGCAGGCGAGGGTATCCTCTTTGCGGTTTGTATTCAGGATAACTGCCGCAACCAAAGGCGAGGACATGGATCAATCCTGCCAGACAGCCGGTAGGCTCTTGCGGATCTCGATGTGACCGAATTTTTGCGACTCCCGCGAGCCATGTTGTTCGACCCATGCCGCCATGCGGGCGAGCCCTTCCTCCAGTGAAGTGGAAGATTGTTTGCCGAAGACCCGTTCGATTTTTTGGTGAGATGAGTAAGCATCCTTGACTTCATTGCGCGGCGGGAGGTAAATGATATTGGCTTCCGTACTCATCGCGCGGGCAACCGCCCGAGCCAGTTGGAGCACGCTGTACGGCTGGTCGGCGCCGATATTGAAAGTCTGGTTATAGGCGGCGGGCGTCTCGGCGGCTTCGGCAATTACGGGGGCAATATCGCGGATATAGCTGAAAGCGCGGCTTTGCTCGCCATCACCGAAGATTGTCATGGGTTTGCCTTGCAGGATCTGATTCATGAAAATGCCGACCACGTTTCGGTAACGATCGCCGATGTTTTGCCGCTCGCCATACACATTGTGCGGACGAAAAATAACGTAGTTCAGACCAAACATGGCATTGCTGACCCTTAATTCCTGCTCGACGGCCAATTTGGCAATTCCGTACGGGTCTTCAGGATGAGGAGTATCCTCCTCGGTCATTGGCAGGCGAGGGGATGCACCATAAACGGCGATAGAGGAGGTGAACACGAAACACCTGACCTCAAAATTCACAGCCGCGTTGATCAAATTAACGCTGCCAATCAGGTTGTTGGTATAGTTGAAGCGTTTAATGAAATGGCTCAAGCCTTCGGCGGCATACGCAGCAAGGTGGTAAATGTAATCGAACCGCTCGGACTGGCACAGGCGGTTGATCAGTTCTTCGTCGGTGATGCTGCCTTTGACAAAGCGGATGCCGGGGACAAGATTGTCCTCGAATCCACCGGAAAGATCGTCCAGCGCGGTGACCTGGTGACCATTTTTGGCAAGTTGTTCGCAGACGTGTGATCCAATAAAACCGGCGCCGCCGGTAACGAGAACATTAGCCATAAAAACCTCGATGCTGGGAATTAGCCAAAAAAGTAAACATAATATCGTTTCAACGGAGAACGGTGGGTGATCTCCATCATCAACAATGGAATGCCAAGTCCAATGATGAATAATACCACCAGGAATAAAAGCGGGATGGACAAGAGTTGGGGAACAATGTGGTAAATGGTTTTGGCACCCAGTGAAAGCACGAGCGAGTGCGACAGGTATATGCCAAAGGATTTCGCGCCTAAATCGTTTAGCCACTGCTGGTAAGGCAGTTTGAGATTTATCACCCCGATCAGAAAGCCAAGAAAAACCAGAGAATAGACATTATCCAATAGCGTTTCTCGCGGTCCAATCCAATCGCGGTTGGAATTACGCAGTAGCCATTCCCACTCGATCATCCCGATGGCGAATAAAGCTGGTATCAGGCTGAGGAGAGCATAACGAATGCGCTGAAGAAAAGCCTTGATTGTGTTTTGCTGCAAACCAAGGATTACGCCCGCTGAAAACCAGAAAATATTCCCCGCAAAGAACCACCCCGCCGTGACGATATTGAGGACCTCTCTGCCGGGAATATTCATGTCCAGAATCAACGGATATTTTCCGGATTGGGCGAGGATTTGCACGACCGCGGTGGTAACCAGTAGCAACTTCCAGTTGGAGCGGGCAAATTTGATGATCCACGGAGAGATCACATACAGGCTAACCAGAAGTGGAACGAAGTAAAACGCGGGAGTTGCCTGGCCAAATACATAGAGCGCAACGATACCAAGGGCATCAAACCGTTCCCCCTGGGTGATGTTGTAACCAAGCATAATGGTTGTCCAAAGCACAAAGGGGATGACCAGGTACTTGACCCGGCCGAGGATGAATTTCCATTCGATGGTTTCTTTCTTTCCGGCCGCAAAGGCAATGAAGTACCCCGAAACCAACAGAAATGCTGGGATGCTGGGGATGATGAACTGCTCCAAAAATCTCATCATAAAATAGGAGGCGCTGTACATCTGATCGAAGTTGGGAGATGTCAGGCTGGTATAGCGGTGAACCCACCAAAACATGGCGACATAGCCCCAGCCAACCGAATGATTGATGATGACGCCCAATATCGCCAGCCCATTGAGGGTAAGAAGTCGTTTTGCCATTGAATAGTCTTTTTTGAGTTAGCCAAATACCAGGGATGCGTAACGCCGGGCAAATGATCGGCTCATGATTCGCATGGCAATCAATGGCACGCCCAAACCAATGATCATCAAAAGGATAAAAAGGAGGTAGGGCTGCCCAATCATGAACGGCGCCAAATGGTACATCCCTCGGGATGTAATTTCCATGACCGGTATGTGGGCAAGATAGATGCCGTAGGACTTGCTGCCCAGCTCGCTTACCATTGAGTTCCACGGAAGGCGAACGTCTTTCAGACTCAGGAAATAGAGGATTACAAACCAGGTGTAAATGAAATCGGTGATCGTTTCGCGCATTTCGATGGGTCCTGAAAAGAATTCCGTTTCAGCAAAACCGAGGATCATTAAACCAAATACCCCGAATATCCACACAAGGCGCAGCTTTTGGATAGTATCCTTAAGGGTTGTAAAGTGGAAACCGAAAATTGCGCCAGCCGTAAACCAGTGCAACCTGGAGATAAACACCCATTTTGGTGTTAATGCAGTCAAGGAGTCGGCAAAATCAGAACGCACTCCCCAAAGAGCGAGAGTTGGCGCCAGGTGAATGATCACTTGGAAAATACCCGTAGCCAGGAGCAGCGCCAGCCAATACTTTTTTGCCAGGTAAACAATGATCGGGGCAAGAAGGTAGAATTGGATCAACAGCGGGACGAAATAATAAGCTGGCGTCGAATTGCCGATCAGCACATCGACAGCGATTTGAATTGGAGAGTAACGCTTCCCCTCGAAGAAACCTATCCCCAGGACAATCACCGTCCAGATCAGGTAGGGTATCAGCAGGTTGCGGATACGCGGTTTGACATCTTTCCAGCCGATTGTGTTGCGGTTTTTTCCGGTAATAAATGCGGCAAAATACCCCGAAACGAATAAAAAGGCGGGAATACTGAAGACAACGAATTGTTCAATCAACCGCATCCCATAATAGCCTGGGCTGCCGATGAGGATATCTGGCGATAACCCGGCTGGGTAGAAACGGTGAAACCAGGAAAACATTGCCGTTAATACCCAGCCAGCGCTGTGAAACAAGATCACAGAAAATATGGCGATACCGTTAAGATAGAGCAGTTTGCGACTCAAAATTTACTCCGCAGTGGATCAGGCTTGCTGGCTGAATTCCGGGAGATCGTCAATCGGAATACTGGTTAGCTTGGAGCGCAGCAAGTGATTTTCGGTTTTCTCGACGGTTTCGATGTATTGACGCATTGCCGCCAGGACAGGCACTTCTTTCCGGTCGTACACCTCGCCTTGCAGCAACCGCAAGACTTCCAGACGGTATTTTTTGGATTGGATGAAATGCGTGAACAGCGGCAGGAGTTTGTAGTACAGGCGGATGAATTCATACCAGACGCTGACGCCGGCGCGCATTTTGACTTCGTAAGGTTTGAAGGCTTCTTCGCTGAAATTACCGGTCTCGAATGCCTGGCGGATGAATTGTGAACCGTATTTGGCGGAATACAGCGCAATGCTGACGCCAGATGAGAAGATCGGGTCGACAAAACGGGCGGCATCACCGATCAGCATGAAACCATTGCCAACGAATTTATCCATACTGTAAGAGTAATCGCCTTCCTGTTTGAAATCGTTGATCCGCACGGCTGCGGACAGGGCGTGTTTGAGACCGTCATTGGAATTGACATATTTGTAAAAATAGCCCTCGATGTCTCCTTTTGCCTGAGCGAAAATCTCTTTCTCGGCGACAATGCCCATCGAGGTGATTGTATCCGTGATTGGGATTTGCCATGCCCAGCCGCGTTCCACCGGCAGAAAATAGATGTGGATGAAATCCTGAGTGTCGGGATCGCCCCGTTTGACATTCTCGAACCAGGCGTGCACGGCATATTGATTGAAGATCGGATCCTTCTTTTTGATGCCCAATTGACGGCCGAGCAGCGTATTTCTGCCGCTGGCATCCACAATCATTTTGGCGTGTAAATCCACTTCCTGATCGGCAATTTTTACCCGCACACCGCAAGCATAATTGTTCTCGTCGAATAAAATCTGTTTGACGGTTACGCCTTGATATACTTCGGTGCCGAGATTTTGGGCATGCTTGAGCAATAGCAAATCCAATTTGCTGCGATCCACATGATAGGTGTAGGGCTGGTCAATGCCGTCTTGTGGGAATTCATTAAACCAGATATGTGAGGCTCCCCTGCCTTTAATGTCATGCCAGGATGCCCCGTATTTGTGAGGGAAACCCTCTTTTTCCATGGTTGGCAAAAAACCAATTTCTTTATACACCCGCGTTGACGAAGTAACCATGGATTCGCCGACATGCGCGCGGGGATGGATGGTTGATTCAAGCAGGATGTTTTTAATGCCAGCCATGGAAAGATAGCTGCCCATAACGGAGCCTGCCGGACCGCCACCGATGATGATTACGTCGTTCATTTTCACCTCCATTACATACCTAAGTTCTGGGTTGGTTGGATTTCGGATTTACCCGAATACGTAAGGATAAATGCGTTTAATGGGTTTGATTTCGGCCACCCTCATCAGGATTAACGGGCCAGCCAGGGCGAAAACCATTAATAGACTCCAAAATACCGGTGTAAACCGCATCAATTGGGGAAAAACGTGATACAGCGCCCGGGCGAACACTTCCAGAAACAGGATGTGCGCGAGGTATACGCCGAATGATTTTGTGCCTAATCGCTCGATCCAAGAGTTTTTTTGGATCGAATCTTGAAACACGATGATCAACAAGATTAGTGCAAAGTAAAGAATCCGGGTTAATAACGATGATTGAGAGTAAATCCAATCCTTTTGATAATACTGAATGAATTGGGACAGTTCCAATTGGGTAAGTATGACCAGAACGACCAAAGTAGCGAGAATAAAATATTTAATTTTTTTCAAGCCGGCGATAATTTGAGATTGGTAAAGGTAAAGGCACATGCCGCCGGTAAACCAAACCAGGTTGTGGGGGACATGCCAGGCTTTGACGAAATTGATTGCGGGCTCCAAGCCGGGTGACGAGATATTCAAAAAGGGGGTATACCAAGTTAATGAAGCAGCGACTTGAATCAAAATTGCCATGCTAAACGTCTGCCTGGGAAACCGCTTGAGCAGATAAAACAAGAAAGGGGAAAGGATAATGTACTGGATAATTAATGGGATATAGTAATAGGGTCCGGCGGACTTCCCCCAAATGTAAATGTCAACCAATTGTACAAGGGAAAAGGCACTCCCTTCGATAACCCTCAATACAAGGATAATGGAGCTCCACACCGCAAAGGGGATCCAGATATATCTAATCCGTGATGCGATCCAACGGATATCGAATTTCGTCGCGGTGCGATTATTGGCAAAGCCATAAAAAAAGCCTGAAACAAACAAAAACATGGGTACAGCCACACCCGCAAATTGATCCGTAATCCGAAAAAACCAAATAGTGATCGTCTCGCCCGGAATGAACCCGTACCTCCCGGCAGGAAGAATGCGCTCCTGCCACATGAAGAGGGAAATCATGATCCAGTGGACTGAATGATGAAATACTGCCGCAATGGTTGCAATCCCGTTTAGAAACATCAATTTCTTGATCATGATGCATGCCTGCTACGTTTTTTCATTGCCCCGCTGATATATTATTCAAGTTAATGAAACCGGGATTTCTATTTCCGATTTCATTAACATGAATCTAGGGGAATTTATTTTTTAGTCATTTTTTGGTCCAGGTAGCCGGCGAGCGCGTTGACGCTCATAAAATTCTCGATAACCACATCCTCGTCAGGAACGTTGTAGCCGAATTTTTCTTCGATAAACGCAACCAGTTGTAAAATCCCGAGCGAGTCGATGATCCCTTCGCTGAGCAGATCGTCGTCCTCTTTGATGGTTGATTTTCGACCCTTGGCCAGTTCGCTGACCACGAATTCTTTGATAATCGCCTGGGTATCCATTGAAATTTCCTCCTAAGGATTGATATAAGTTTATTTTTGAGCCTGCGAGCTGGCTGACCGCTCTTGCAATTCGCGCCGGTTGATTTTACCGGTGGATGTGCGTGGAAAATCTGCCGCTATGATGATTTTTACCGGCATGGCGTAGGTTGGCAATCGCCCAGAAAGGTGTTCTATTAAATCATCCTGCCTCAAAGTGGATTTTTCTGCCGGTATTACGGCGGCTTCGATCAGGTTGCTGCCTTCGACATCCGGCACCGGATAGGCGGCAGCCTCGTGGACGGAAGGATGAGAAAGCAAGGCGGACTCGACTTCGTCAAGCTCGACGCGGTAGCCGCGTGTCTTGATCTGTCGGTCCTTTCTGCCGAAAAACTTGAAATTCCCGTCGGACATTTTTTGTACCAGATCCCCTGTGCGGTAGAAGATGTCTTCGCAATAGCCAAACATGCGGCGTCGGAAGAAGCCGCGCTCGGTCAGGTCAGGGCGGCCCCAATAGCCTTTCATCACTGTACCGCCGCGAATCAGTAATTCACCGATTTCGCCATTCGGTAAGGGATTGCCTTCGCTGTCCACAACCAGATCTTCGGTGTTGGCGCACACAATCCCGATTGGAATGGGTTCGTCAGATTCTTCCGACAAGGGGGGGACGTGGTAGAAGGTGCACACGTTGGTTTCGGTGGGACCGTACAGGTTCGAGAAGCGAATCCGGGGAAGCAGGTTCATCAGGTTGCGCAAATGTTTGGTAGGGAAGGGCTCGCCGGCGAACAAAATCCAGCGAAGGTTGGAATAGTCGCGCGATGTCAGGTTGCCGCGTTCCATCATCTGAATCAAGGCGAACGGCACCGAATACCACACGCTAATCCGTTCGTCCTGGATCAGTTTCGCCATGCTAGCGGGAAGTTTGGTCACCGCTTCCGGGACGATGACGGTAGCCGCGCCGGCAATCGCGCTGGCAAAGAAATCAAATGTCGAGAGGTCAAAATGCAACGGCGCATGGTTGCTTATGCGATCCTCCGGCTGCAGTCCGTACACTTCAACCGCCCATTCCGCGAAGGACAAACCGCTGCGGTGAGTGTGCATAATCCCTTTTGGCGTGCCAGTCGAACCAGAAGTGTACAGAATATACGCCAGGTCATGCTCGGTAAGGGTTATTGCAGGCAAGCTATTTGGGAGCTGCTGGACTTCCTCCCATGAAATGGCTCGAACCGGGAGCAACGAATCCGGCTGCAGCCCGATCAGCGCTTTCAGATGGGTTTGCTGTATGATTTCGATGACGTTGTCTCGTTTGCTTGATTGGGTGATGACGATTTTTATGTTGCAATCATTGATCACGAATGCCAGCCGGTTGACCGGCGCAAACGGATCAAGCGGAACATACGCGGCGCCGGCGGCTAAAATTCCGTAAATTGCCACCGCCGAGTACAGGTTTTTATTCATGTATATGCCAACTCTGTCGCCGCGCTGCACGCCGAGCTCGATCAACCGGTTTGCCAGTTGATTAACGGCGATGAATAATTCGCTATAGGATAATTCCTGACCCAAAAATCGAACTGCCGGATGATGCGGCGATTTTTCAGCATGGATGTGGATGCTTTGGTGAAGCAGATAGCGATAAGGCATATTTTTTACCTCATTTCAACTGAATTAAGAATCAATAGGTAATGGGTGTTTATCCGGGTTGTATTCCGCGGCATCCTCGACCTGGACGATGTTGGTGCTTTGACCCTTGAGAAAGTAATGCATCAGCGGACCGGCAACCATCGAGGTGATGATCGCCATTGAAAAGAGAGCGACAAAAACCCGTTCGTCAATCAACCCGTTGGAAAGACCAATTCCAGCCAGAATAATACCGGTTGCGCCACGAGCATTCAAACCGGAAGCGATGGCAAAAGTCTGGCGGTTGATCGTCATGCCGGCGAGCCTGGCGCCCAATAAAACGGACAAGAACTTGGAAGCACTGGCAGAAAGCAAAATTATTGCGAATAAGAGCAAATCGAAATTGGCGATAAAGTTGGTTTTCATGCCGATCGAGACAAAATAAATGGGCGCAAAAAATGCCATCACAAATTGAGCGATCATAGTATGGGCTTCTTCGGCTTCGGGGTGTTTTCCGGCGACGACGACGCCCAACAGGAACGCGCCCAGGAAAGCATGTATACCAATGATTTCGGCTGCGCTCGATACCAAAAGGATGGCGATTGCGGTAAAAGCGATAAACCCGCTTGGCCAGGCTACCCGTTGACGCACCCAACGCAAGGCGCGCGGCGCAAGAGAGCGGCCCAGTGTTAACATCAACACAAAAAAGGCAGCGATCAGGAACAGGATTCCGCCGATCCCGGAGCCAAATTCGCTTCGGGCTGGTGAGACCAGACTCAACATAACGGCAAACAATGTCCAGGTAATGGCATCATCTACAACTGTCGCGGTCAACGTGAGTGAGCCAATTTCCTTCTTGAGTAAATTCAAATCCAGCAATATGCGGACAATGACCGGATTGGCAGTGTTGGCAAGATTCAAGCCAATAAACAAACTAAAAACAAGCAGGTTTTGCTGGGCGACGGGTCCCCAAAATTCATGAGGGATTAAATACACCAGCCCAACGCCAAAACTGATTGGCAACAATGTACCTGCGAGTCCAATGAATACAGCATAGCGGCCGATTTTGTTTGTGTTCGAGAAATTGATTTCCAATCCGGCGATGAAAAGGAAAAAAAGCATGCCCAGCTTTATGGACGCATCCCGCAGGATGGCTACTTCTTCAGATGAGCGGAATAACCAGCTGTATGCTTCTGGAAAAAGCATACCTAATATCGTTGGTCCCAAAATAATTCCGCCGAGCAATTCGCCCAGTACGGCGGGTTGTTTGATGCGGCGCATGAATTGCCCCATGAGCAATGCGCAAGCCAGCATCACGGCAATTTGAAGGGCGAATTTAATAAAATCCTGACTGCTCATAATCCTACCTATACCTGAGTAAAGCCCTTGATGGCAAGTTCAAAATTCGTGATTAGCCGGTGTGCAGCGGTTTTCCACCCCCATCTTTCAAATGCAATGCGGTTCGCAGCTTTGCCCATTTCGGCTAACATCTTCGGTTCACTGATCATTTCGGACAATACGCGGGAAAATTCGTCCTCGTTGCGTTCCACCAGGCGCCCGTTGACACCATCTTCGATCGTTTCTAGTAAGCCTCCTTCGCGAATCCCCAGGACGGCGGTTCCGCAAGCCATTGATTCGAGCGCAACCAACCCAAAAGGTTCGCGGTAAGGAGCGTACACTGTGAGCGTGGCGGTGTTATACAGTTCAACCAGTTTTTGATCGCTTACGCCATTCAGAAAGTCTATTTCAACGGCACAATCGAGCGCCAATTGTTTTAAATATTTAAATTCGGGCGGATTGGAAAAATTGCTTGAAATGACAAAGCGCAATCGCTGGCTGGCGGGGATACGCCCAAGCGCGCGGATGATAAAATCAAAACCTTTCAATGGCGTGAGCGATCCGACTGAAAGGACAAAGGGTTGTCTTTCCATCTTCAGCGGCTTAAAAAGGTTTGTGTCCACGCCCAGGTAATTGACGTGCGCGGATAGCCGGTAAATATTCTGTACATTTTTTTGGGTATGCACCGAATTGACCAGCACCATCGAGGCTTTTTGGATATTGGCAAAATCGCTTTCTTTCAAGTTGTTTCGGTAGCGTTGCGGGAAGGGATCGATCCGGTCGAGAGTTTTTCGCAAGAACGAGATTTTATGTTCGTAGGGGCGGGGTGGTACTTCCTCGTATAATACGCGGATCGGTTCATGGCAGAAATACACCGTCGGGATTTTTTCCAGATGCTGCAGGATGGATGGGCAATTCTCGAATTGACAAGGTTGGACAAAAATCACATCCGGTTTGTCGCGTTGAATGAAATCTGCCAGGGTCTGGTTGAAGGTGCGCAAGCGATTTAAATCACGCAGGCGTACGATTGGGTTGAGTCTACCGAATGGCGAGGGATATAGTCGTCCTGGTGAAAACGGGTGGATGTGGTGTTGGCGAACATATGGGCGGATATCGCCGAAATCGTGGTTGGCAGAAGCGTAGGTGTGCACGATCAACTCGTGCTGAAGATTGATGTGCCGCACGAGCTCGTGCAAAGAACGTTTTGCGCCACCCGAGGTGAGATTATGAAAAACCGCGATTCGCAATGTGAACTGTCCGGTTACTCTTTTGTCGATGACGGATTGAAAAATGGAGAGGACGGCTTTTTTTTCTCACGCAACAAATTTCGGAGCGATATGCCCTTTTGAGCCAACCGAGGACTAATTCGAAAAGCAAATAACAGAAGGCGTCCTTTCCAGTCCTTGGAGTTCAGGCGGGTTGAAAAAGTCAACCAGGTGGAAATGGAAAGAGAGCGGGGATCCATGAGGATTTCTTCGACTGCCATCAAGCGCAGCAGGCGACTTTGTTCCTCGGTGGGTATGTTCCTGAATGCAGGGGCTGCGATCACCTCCGCCTGCCGGGCGGACTGTCCTTTCAATAAATTGATCAGCAAATCATAAAACAGGTAGGCACGGGTTTCCGGACTGCATTCTTCAAACCTGGGCAGTTGTGATGCTTTTTGCCGGCATAAAATCAAGGATTCGATCTTGCGCTGATTCCCGGCGGTGAGGGTAATGTTGGTCTGGTGGACGCGGTAGCGGCACAATTTCGCGTCGTTATATCCGAAGGTCAGGTGCTGAGATACGCGAGTAAAAAAATCCCAGTCCGGACCAATCACGATGCGGATATCAAAGGTCTCATTGAGCCCGCGGATTTTCGAGGCGCGCAAAACGACACTCATCGGTGGACCAAAGACATCCGAAGCGCGCACCAGCTGCTCGAAAAGATCGCCCTCGAAGGGTCCGCGGCGTTCATTCGACAGGGTGGTAATGGTATTACCAGTTTCATCGATAAAATAGCCGTCGCAATAAACGCCGTCGCGATGGGGATGCTGATTAAGGAAAATGACCATTTGTCCCAAAAATTCCGGCGTGTATTCATCATCCGCATCGAGGAACGCCAGAAATTCTCCACGCATCATGCCGAGCGCGGTGTTCCTGGCGGCTGCTTCGCCGCTGTTGGGTTGGTCAATCTTGATGATGCGATCATCGGAGAATGAATCGATTACTTGCCCGGTATGGTCGGATGAGCCGTCGTTGACGATAATCAGCTCCCAGCGCCGGTAGGTCTGGTTGATCACGCTTTCAATCGCCTGACCGATGTATCGTTCGGCGTTGTAAGCCGGCATCATGATCGATACCAAACCGGGATTATGCGTGGTAGGGCTTTCAAACATCATTGGTGGTTAATTTCGCGCGTACGGTGCGATGGCATTCAGAATGCTGGTCGCGCAGCTGCGCCAGCTGTGCTTTTGCTCGGCTTCGATGCGCGCGTTTTGCCCCAGCCGCCGGCAAAAGGTTCGGTCGGTCGCGAGTTGGAGCATCGCCTGGGTTAATGCGGAAACGTCGCAGGGAGGGATAATCAACCCGGTTTGATTGTGCGCCAGGGTTACGGGCTGTCCATTTTCACCTGAAGCGATCGTTGCCAGCCCGGCTGCTTTGTAATCGAACAGTTTCAAGCCGGAATATTCCTTCCAGCCGCAATATGGCGAAAGAGCGATGTGGGCGTTTGCAAGACGAGGGGCGAATTGATCCGCCGCCAATGAACCGGTAAATTCGACCCGATCCTGAACGCCCCTCGAATGAGCAAATGCGCGCGTCTCATCCAAATGGGCGCCGGCGCCGATCATGGTCAGCCTGGCATCAACACCTTGTTGAAGGAGGGTGCTGAATGCCTCCACCGCGATTTGGGTGCCGTGCCAGGGATAAAAACCTCCCAGATAGACCATTTCGACAGGTCTTGACCCCGGCTCCTGCTGAAAATTTGCGAGTCGTTCCCTGGGCAGCATTGCTACCAATGAAGAACCATTCTCGACGACAGTGATTTTAGAAGCAGAGATGCCCCACTTTTGGAGCAGATTGTCCTTCCAGCCCTGTCCGGAAGCGATGATGTGCTGGCAGCTGCGCAGCGTGTTTGCGAAAATTCGCATAGCCAATAAGCGGTGAATGCCGTGCGGCGCATGTCCTTTTGACTCCAAATCATGCAAGGGGTCGCCGTTGTATTCGACCACCAGGGGCAGATTCATGCGCCGTGAGGCTAGCAAACCGCCGTAACTCATCCAACTCGAGCGTTCGTACAGCACATCACAACCGGCGGCGTATTTTTGGACCAAGGCTGCATACCGGCGGCTTTCAAAGTAATTGAAATAAGGCAAACGGGCAATCGTCTGAAATTTGCGAATTGAGCGCTCCACAAGCGTTTTTCGGGCAGGCGGTAATGCTTCGAATGTATTCAAATCTTTGCTCAACCAATACTGGTTCTCAATCCCGGTGATGAGATGAACCTGATGTCCGAGCGTCAACCATTCCTGGGCAACGAAGCGGATATGGTTGGCGGGTCCGTCGAAAGGCGGGAAGCGAATCTCTGGACTGAGCTGAGCGAGATAAGCGATCTTCATCCGCGGGCTGCTTCCTCGATAATCTGACGAATTTGCAGGCTGATTTTTTCGCCATCGAACCGGGATACGATGTGCTGGCGCAATCTGTCCCGCTTTTCCCGCCTTTCGGCTTCGCTCAAGCCTTCGTATATTTCCAAACGTTGACCCAATTCGCTGTCGGTCATAAAAAGGTTTTCGGCGGGGAGAAGTTCAGCGGCACCGGGCCAGTGATGAGAGAGACAATAACAACCGCTGGCAATTGACTCGATGGGGGAAACCTGCAATCCCTCTGAATAACTATTGGAGATAAAAATATCCAGATTGCGATAAAAACCGAGCGAATCGTCAATTTTTCCGTAAAATATTACCCGCTCGTTAACTCCCAATCGTTCAGGCAGGCTGATCAGAGCATCGTAATAATCTTTGAAACGTTCATGTTCACCGCCGCCAATATGGAGGCGGTACCCCTTTTGGTGCAAGCCCAGATCAACAAAAGCGAGGATCAATTCGTACACCCGTTTTCGCGGGGTCAGATTACACAGCGTGCCGATGTCGCGGTTGAAGCGCCGTTCAACCGGCAGAAAACGCTTAAGGGATACCGATTCCGGGACAACGACCAACTTGTGTTCCTGCCCTTTAATCCTGGCGGTAAATTCATGCCGTTTGGCTTCGCTGACCACGATAATGCGGTCCACCTTGTTCCAGTCAATTTTATCCGCCCAGTGATATAGTTCGTAGCGATGCAGGCGGGTCACAATGGGGGAGGTTTTGGGTAGTTGCGTGGCTGCCGCCAACAGCTGACCGGACCATTCAAAGAACACAGCCTGATTCGAGCGCATGAAACTGGAAAGGTCGCCCTCGAAAAGTTTGCGAGTTAATCGTTCTCGGAAGATGGGTAGAGTATGTTTGCGCGGTTCGAATACAGAGACGGTATGATGCCGCTGTAACTCGGTGTAGATATCCTGAAAAAACGCCCAGGTTTCGTTGATTGCGACGCCGATTTTCATGTTGGAGGTCGTTTCTCAGTCGATATACAGGCGATGCCACAATTCGATTGCCATCATCGCGCCGATGCGCACGGATTGATTTTTCCCGCGCATATGGTCGCTCACCAATTGGCGCACCCGTCCGGGCTGATAATATCCCCGATCCAGGCACTGTTTGGACAGCAGGGTTTCTTCTACCCATTGGCGCAGGTTGGTGCGAAACCAGGTGTGATAGTCCTTGTACGGACGGCTTTCCGGACCCGCCAGTGTGCTCAGTCCCATCCGTCGTAAATGCCATTTGACAAACTGAGTATTGCGCATGATCATCTCGCGGGCGCACGACACCATAGGCAAGTGGTCGCGCGGGGTTGGAATACGCGCCAGTTTTGGATATGCCTGGATGAAGGCATCCATCATTAACCGGCGTTCGAATCCCAGGTAAGGAGGGATGGTCATGGAGAATTCAACCAGGTCATTGTCTGTAAATGGCAGGCGAATAGCCGCCCGGTCGCGGGCGACTAACACGCCGTTGATGGTCATGCGGGGAACGCGCTGGGTCAGGTCGAAGTATAGCCGCTGGTTTGCCATCTGGCGAACTCCCGCGGCGCGCATCCCGCTCGAAAAATCCTGGAGCAGCCCATCTTGAGTCTCATCGAGGAAGGAATCGGTGAATATCGAAGCGTGTTCCGGTAAATCGAAGTTCAACACCCGGTAATCACGGTAGGCTTGCAGGTGCTGCTGGATTTCGACATCCGGATCATAGTCCGCCCAAAAACGCGGGCGTAAGCCAAAGCCGAACATTGCATCGCCCATGAAGCCTTTATAAATCAAGTTGGATATACGCGCTTCTTCTTCGATATTTGCCATTGCGTGCAGGTTGACCAGGTTGCCCATCCCATCCGTCAGGCGGACGGCTTTTTCGCCGTGAATCATCAACCAGTCCGGGGGGAGTTCGAAGAAGTGATGCCTCGTTTTTAAGGCATAGGCAACTTCTTGCGCATAGCGGGCATCATCCGATTTGGGGATGCTCCAGGTAAAGGTGTGAATGGACTGCGGGTCGTTATTCTCCACCAGGGAAGCCGCCAGAAAACGTGAATCCAAACCGCCGGATAACATGACTGCCCTGGTTAATCCGCCGGTCAACTGGCGTTTGACCGCCCGCTTCATTTCGAAGATGAATTGTTCGCGGTAGGAATCCGGTTCGCGGAATGGATAGGTATCGGCGTATGTAAAGCGATAATAGGGGGTCAGGCTGAGCTCGCCACCCTGGAAGGTCATCACGCTGGCTTGCGGCATCAGATGAACGTCTTGCAGCAGGGTTCGCTGGCTGAGGACGTGGTCGAAAGTCAAAAATTCCTGAATAGCAACCCGATCAATGTTTTTCGGCAGCGACGGGTCTGCCAGAAGGGCGCGTACTCCACTGGCGAATGAAAACTGATTGCCTCGCTGGGAGTAATACACCGGGTAAAGCCCGAGCCGGTCATTGATGACTACAATTTTTTGTTCGCGTAAATCCAGAATGGCGGCACTGAACGCGCCGTTGATCCGCGCGGCAAACGACGCTCCTTCAGCCAGGTACAGGCGGAGAAAAAGTTCTGGCGCGTTTGGCGTACCACCCGAATCGATCTCAAGATTGTCCGCCTGAGGAAAAGGCTCGAAGATTTCGCCCTCAAGGACAATGCCAACCTGTTGGGATGTATCCCACAATGGCTGCGCGCCTGGATTTAAAATTCCCAGCGATGCCCTGCCGATCCCCAATCCATTGTGGGTAAAGAGTTCTTTTGTGAACCGCTCCTCAGTCGCCAGGGCGAGTGCCATGTTATTCAACAGGATTACCGCCTGGTCGTCGCCGATTGGTTTATAAAAGCCAAAAATCCCTGACATGGAGGCTCCTACGCAACGATGACTTCATCGAACATGGCTTCGAAAGGTGTTCCTGAATATTTCGCTTTCAATTCATCGAAATTCAATACAGCGTTCCGCAGGTCATCGCTGGTGTTTTTGAGCGTTTTCGCTTCGACAGGATAAGGGCGCACATTGAGGAATTTGAACACTTTATTCAGAATTTCATCCCGGTTGACCAGGATCTCTTCATAAACCATTTTCAAGGTTGGCAGACCGAAGCTCTCTGTAAAGCGGGTCAACTCCTCATCAGCCTGAATGCGCTCTTGCAGGTATTGATCGAAAATCTGGTGATCGATTTCGAAGGCCGGCATACGCTCTTTTTCATCGTACAGATTCCACTTGCCAGAAACTTCATATAGTCGCTTGGCGTTGATTCGCGATACAACCGCCTTCACCTGGTTGCGGCGCTGCATTTGAATGATGCGCACGTTTTTCTCACATAATAGATTGATAAACCCTTCCTGGTCAATAACATCTACCAATTTGGTCTTAAAACCCATTGCGGCATAGCGGTTAATCCAGCGCGGGGTGAAAAAATCTCTTGCCCAGGATAACTGCTCGTGGCCATTGGCACCTTTTTGCTTTAGCACTGCAAAGCGTTCGTACACCGCTTCAATATCCGGGTGCGAAGTGAGCAGGCTGGTCATGTAAGTGCTTCCATCGCGTTCGATGAAAAGAATGATGTAAGGCGTTACCTGGGATTTCAGGAAAAATTTTCTCATCACTTAGTCCTTGTTAGAGTTGGTGACCGGTAGCGGGCTTTTCAATACCGATTTAATCAAAATCGAAAACGCCCCGTAATTGCGGAACAATCCTGGCTGAAGCCGGAAGGCTTTCCAGGCGGCGGTACGTGCTGCCGGAAAATTTTTTCGATGAAATTCGCGGAAGGCTTGCTGCAAGGCCGCATCGGCAAGCGAGTGCCGACGGTCGCGAGCAATGAAGAATAACTCCCCAGGTAAATTGGAGTAAATCCCATCCAGAAATGAGAGCGGGTCGCTGGTTTTGGGCAGATTGGTCCAGGCGGAAAATTGCTGCTTCAATTTTTCCCCGTCATTTTTAAGCAATTCAGGATTTAATTTGACCCCCTGGCGCAAGTGTTGGTGAGCCCATTCATAATCCGCAGCCAGAAACCCGTGAGCGGCGGCGCGTAAATGGGCGTTACTGTACGCTAAAGGTTTTACTGCCAGCCAGTCCGCCGGCAGATCGGGGCGCGAATATACCTTTTCGAGAACGGCCATATTGGCGGTGGTCATTTGCGCGCCGTTGCGGGTCATTTGGGCGGTGTGGAAGCGGTATAAGGATACCGGATTTGGAATTACTGCCATTGGGCAGTTCGCCAGCGCGAGCCGCAGCCAGAAGTCCCAATCCTCATAGGAGCGCAAATGCTCATCGAAGAAGCCAATTTTTTCCTGCCAGATACGGCGAACCAGTACACTACCGACATGAAATGGGTTACCGAGCGCCAATTGACATAAAGGCGCGGGCAGTTGGGAATCGAATGAATTTGTGAGGGTTTTTCCGTTTTGGTCAATTAACATTGCCTGTCCGGCCACAAAACCCAAATTTGGATTGCGCCGCATTTCGTCAACCAGCAAGGAGAGTTTTTCGGGCAGGAACTGATCGTCGGAATCTAAAAAGGTCAGGAAGACACCGCTCGAATGGCGGATGCCGGTATTGCGAGCCCCGGATAAACCTTTATTGGCTTGAAAGATGTACTTTATGGATGGATGAGTGAACGATTCGACCACGAATCGGGTATTGTCCGTGGAGCCATCATCCACCACAATAATTTCAAAATCGGAGTAGGATTGATCCAGACAGCTCTGAATAGAACCGGGTAAGTAATGTCCCTGATTGTAAGCGGGGATAATGATGCTGACCAACTCATTTTTCATTTGCGAATTGAACCGGGAGGGATTAAAAAACCATCCTGAAATTCTACAATGTTCGATGTGAGGGACAAAGAAATTAACTCATATCGAGAAGGCAAATTGCGACTTGCAACAGCATTGAAAAAAAGGATGGCAGATTCGCCGGATTGCACGCTTTCACCAATGGCTATTAGTTGACCCGCATAGTCCGGATTGGTTTGATTTTTCATTAATTCCATCTTTTTGGGCAGGGGTAAAGCGGATACTCCCGCGTTCAAGTATATTGCTTCTGGGGAGTTTGAAAAAACCATCAACCGGGCAGGTTTTTGTTTAACCCAGGCTATGGCTTCGGATTGTGCCCATGCGGTGCTAAAAAAGCCGATTCCGCGTTGATGCGCATTTTCCAAAATCGAGTAATTGTAGGATAAGGATACGATTGGATAAATCAATAAGGCGAAGGATGCAATTGGCAGCAACTGATGCCGTAACAACCGCTGGAATCCATTTGTTACAAAGCCAAACAAAAGTAACGTGCTTATAAAAACCGGGGATAGTATTCGGTTATCCAATGGCGTATTTGCGTCCACCCACGAAATTGAAACCACAAGGAACAATACATATACAACCAAAAAAACAACCAACAACAAAGCAATCCTGGGGGATTCTCCCTGAGAGCGCCTTATCAACCGGTAGGTTGCCCAGGCTATAATCGTAAGGGCAACCAGCAGAATCGCGCCTTTTAACCAGACGCTCCATCCATCTGGCAGAAAAATCCAACCAGAAACTGTCTGTATGGCTGTGGCGGCGGAGTTTATCTGCATGGGGTGGAACGAAATCGAGCGGTTGATCGCGTTCTCATGAGAGATTTGGTTGTAAATCAGCCATATCAGCGGCAGAAGCAACCCGATAACCGCAACCCCGGTAGCCAATTGGATACGACGAGCGATTTTGTTTATCCCTGGATGAAGCAGCATAAAGACAAATGCTGAAAATATGAATGCTATCCCTGCATATCGGGTGAGCGCCGAGAGCCCGAGAAGAAGTGCGCCAACCCAGAAGCGATAATCCATACGATTGACAGGTGTGGTGGCAAAAAAATATAATCCGCCAAATCCGAGCAGGATAAACAATGCTTCGGACCAAGCCATGATATGAATTGTTAATATGCCAATTGCCGCCGAAGATGGCGCTATCAGTAAAGAGGCGAAGCTCACGTTAGGTGACGTGATTTTTTTTGCAAATAACCAGAAAACCATCAAGTTGGCGGAAAGCAATAACAAATTTAAAAAACGGATAGACTGAGGGTAATCCGTGCTAAAAATGCCGGTTAATGCAATAAGAGCGGGATATAGCGGGGGGTATTGGGTTAGCGGTGTATTGAGGTCATTGCCAAAAGGGATTTGAAGCCCCATGCCAGCCAGTAGATTGTTGGCAACCCCGATGTAAACAGCCGAATCTGGTGAAGCCCCGACGCCGCGGGTAGTTGTGTAATAATACAAACTAACAGCAGAAAACAACAGGATTATGAACAATCCTGTAGATATCCGTTCAGACTCCAGCCAGTTTTTTGTATTGAAAAAGGCATTCATTAATTATTGCGCTTTGTCTTCGATATTGGAAATCTGCCTGATTTTAAATTCTGCTTGTAAATCGGCAATGCCTTTAGCGCCGCTTTTGGAGGAGATGACGAAATCGAGCGCTCGATCAATGCGGTCGTAATAGCGGGATAAATCCTCGTATGCCAAATTGATGCCAAGGAAATAGGTGCCCTGAGCGAGATTTAGCCGAAGCGGAAATTCAATGACCACCCGGCTATTTTTATTAAAAAGGGGGGTTTGAACATCTGCCCAATGGGTGGTGTAATCATAAATTACCTGACCTTCGGGCGAGCGTATCGTGCAGGCAATCACTGGGGCAGGCGCGTCCGCATTGAAGTGAATCACTGCGCGCGCGAACACTGCCTCGCCGGCATGGAATGTGCGGGCAGGTTGCTCGTTATCTCGCAATAATTGAACTGATTCGATCACGGCATCGTGAGTCATGATTTGTTCGGCAATGCCATGTTGAACGTTTTCTGTGTCCTTGCTTCGTTCGGAGGCGGCAATTCTGAGAATATTCGAGTATTCCGCGGTGGCTTCCGCGGACTCGCCCAGGTATGCGATCTGCCCACGATATAAAACCAGACAACGAGCGCAAACCCGCTGGACAGCGCGCATATTATGAGAAACAAAGATCAAGGTGGTTCCATGCTCGATCATATCCAACATGCGATCATAACATTTACGCTGAAATGCCATGTCGCCAACTGCAAGCACTTCATCAACCAGCAGGATCTCTGGATCAACATGAGCCGCAACAGCAAAACCGAGACGGGCATACATGCCGGACGAATAGCGTTTTACCGGTGTATCAATATAATTGCTTATTCCGGCAAACTCAACGATCTCGTCGAACCGTCGTTGGATTTCGGCTTTCTTCATTCCAAGTATGATCCCGTTCAGGAACACGTTTTCGCGCCCGGTCAGGTCAGGATGGAAGCCGGCGCCCAATTCGATCAGGGCGGAAAAACGCCCTTTCATGTGAATCCTTCCATGGGTTGGGTAGGTCACCCGGGAAAGCAGCTTGAGAATGGTTGTTTTGCCAGCCCCATTGGGTCCGATTATTCCGAGAGCTTCACCTTGTTTTAAGGCAAAATTGATGTCGCGAACCGCCCAGTGGTGTTGTTCCTGACCATTGTGGTTGGCAAAAAGTGACCTGATACTTAATGGCGACTGTCCAATGCGGTATTTCTTTGATACGTTGATCAATTCAATGCTGTTATCCATGAACAAACTCGCTATCTTGGGAGGAATGGTTTTTAAATAATGTCAGCGAAGCGATGCTCTACCCGCTTAAAGAAAAAGTACCCTATCCATAACACAAACAACGAAACGAATGCGGAGTAAAAAATAATGGCATCGGGTGGTGTGCTGTTGAAAAGAATAGCCCGGTAACCCTCGATCACGCCTGCCATAGGGTTTAGAAAATAATACGGGCGGAACGAATCGGGCACCAATGACACCGGATAAATAATTGGGGTTGCGTATAGCCATAATTGGAGCAGCAAGACAACTAAATGACGAACATCTCTATAAAAAACATTCATGGCAGACAATACTAGTCCAAATCCAAGTGCCAGCACCAACTGGATTATTACCAATAGTGGGAGGAACAACCAGTTGAATTGAAACACTGGTAAATCATTAACCAGCATTAACACGATTAAAAGAATATAGGCGATCAGAAAATCCATTAAGCGCGCCATTAGAGCCGCGATAATTAAAATTTCGCGCGGAAAATAAATTTTCCCGACCAGATTCATGTTGCTGATAATTGCATCGGACATATCCGTTATTGATGATGAGAACATTAACCACGGAACCAGAGCGGAATAGACAAATATAACGTAAGGAATATCCCCCGTATCCAACTTGAGAAAATAAGAAAATACAGTTGTAAAAATCGCGGCAGTTGCTACTGGTTGTAAAATTGCCCAGAAACCACCCAGAATGGATTGCTGATAGCGGGCGCGGATGATCCGCATTGTCCAGGCGGCTAACAGTTCGCGATACTGAATAAGAGAAGAGATGGCTGTTGTCATTAGGCTCTAATTCTTTCGCTGGGATTATTTCTTGCGGCGAATAAACAAGATCAACAATGGAATGAAGAATACAACTGGAACAAGCGCAAGGAACACCGGAATGGCTGGATTAGCGGCGCCGGCTTGTTCGAGGTCAATATGACGCGTTTTTTCAAGGGTTGGTATTGACACGGTCGTAACCAGCGGAGCAGGCGCCGGGGTGTTGGTGGGAGATGGCAATTCGGTAATCGCAACCGAAGGCGCATTAAGAAATGTGTAGGAATACCAGGCGCCGGTAAGCTGGTCGCGACGGACATTATTCCACCAAGTTGCCATCAAGATATTGCCCTGCGCGATCACCGCTTGTGGAGCACTGGGGTCGAAAGAAGGCGTTGATGGTCCGGATACAATAGGGATTAACGGTGTCCAATTTCGGCCTAGCCAGCGTGAATACCACATTCCATGTATTTCCGGGCTACTGGTGCGATTTCCCAACACGAGGTGGATCACTTCGTTGCTGTCTTTTACCAAGACTGCGTTTTCGTACTCGCCGATTTCGGTGAATGGGCGGGCTGGTAACGTCCAGGATATACCGCCATCCGTAGATGTGCGCATCCAGCGGGTTGCGGGGGAACTATCCTGATATATTACCATGATCAAATTGTCGCTTGAAATTATGTCTGGCCATGTAGTGGAATAGTCGTTGCCCTCGCGTGTTGCGAGCACGATACTTTCACTCCACGCACGAAAATCGGCATCCAAGCGAGCATAACGGACTTCGTCGCCAGTACCGGCAGCATTAACATTACCCCAAACGACGTGAAGTGTGCCGTTATTGTCAACAGTGGTACGAATTGAAGCAGACCATTGATTGCGGATCACGTTCAGAGACACAATGCGCGGAGAAGACCAGGAATCACCGCCATCATTAGAGTGCACCTCGTAAAGACCACTGCCCCCAATCTCACTGCCATACAAAGCGATTAGTTTGTTATCCCCGCTGCCTTCAAGGGCGGAAAACGGCAATGGTCCTAGGTTGGGTCCAATCACAATCGGGCGGGACCATTCAGAGGCTTGATTGGCAAGCGACGCAAGGACTTTGGAATAGTACAGGCTGCCGCCAATCTCTGGTGAATTGGCGAAAATCAGGTGTAGATAACCACGATCATCCAAATGAACTCCCTGAACGGTTTGAGGACCTGCGCCTTGTGGCGGGATAATTATGTCATTTGGGGGAGACCAACCTTGTTCGGGGGTCCAGTTTCGATAAACAATGGCATTGAATCGCGCGGTCACGGCTTCATAATTAAATGCATGAATGGTTCTACTTCGATCGGCAACCATTAAAGGTGCCCGGGATGTCAATTCGTAATTCGGAATACGCTGAGGAACAGACCATTGCTCGACAACCTGGGCATACCCAGGCGCGATTAAGACGGCCATGATAAAGAGCAACAGAGGGAGTGAAAACGGCAGAGATTTTGTTTTCATCGCGTTGATTTATTGAATAAAAAGATAATCATAATCTGAATTAAGAATATTGTAAGGTGGAAATTGCATCTTTTATGGTATCAATGTTCAGGAAAGGTTTTCCAAATTCCAATGACTGGTCGCTAAGTGATGTTCGCGACCGCTTATCTAAAAAGGAATGAATAGATGAGACTGATAATACGGGTTGTTTTGCTCCTGGTTTTTTCTTTAAGCGCCTGCCAGCAGGCAGTTGTGCCAGTAACGGGGAATCAAGGGGTAATTGGCGAAGCATCGAAGAGCGAACCTACATTTTCTCCCACAGAGCAAGTCGAGCCAAGCGATAACCAAATTCAATCGGAGGCGACTGTATATTTGCCTATGGTTAGTAATATCCGTCCTACGCCCTACATTCCGCCTCAAGGGGATAATCGCTGGGCAACCGTAGCCGGGAATGTGGAGAGGACTTCATGGACGCCGGAGGAGGTATCTGGCCGACTGGGCGTGGATTGGTATCGCCCCATCGAGGCGTATATTCCACAAAACGTACAAATTATTGCCAGCGACGGAATGGTATTTATCGCCACAGCGAGAGGGCTGTATGCCTTGAATGCTACCAATGGCGCAGAGGTTTGGCGTTTTGACACCGAACTACCGCTGGGAAATTCTCCAACTGTAGCAGATGGCGTGGTGTACGTTGGAGGATTCGACCGCAGATTGTATGCGCTTCGGGTTTCAGACGGTGCTCTGTTATGGTCCTATAATGGGGCAGGGGCTGGATACAGCACCAATCCGCTTGTAGTTGGTGGGCGGGTAATTCTGGGAAATCGGGATGGAGCGATGTACGCAATTGGCGCGCACGGCAGCGCGAGCCAGGGTCAATTGCTTTGGAAATATCAAACTGGCGGGTTGATTGACCTGACAGCTGCATATAAAGACGGAGTTGTGTACTTTGCATCCAACGATAATTACGCGTATGCCTTGCGCGCGGATAATGGCGCTTTGGTGTGGCGATCCGATAAACTGCCTGGGGACGGCTACCAATCCTACTGGCCGGTTATTTACCAGGATAAAGTTATTTTTTCGGCTGCTTCTGGCTATCGTACCGGATACAACCCCGGCACCGGAAGCATAAAAGATTCACAGGGTAATGATTACGGAAAGATTTTCGACCTGGAACGGGATGATCTTTATCCTGGCTCGCCGGATGGAACCATGTTCGGCAACCCGGTTAGCGGTCAGACATGGGCAAACGGAAAGCCGGTGTTGGACGCATCACGGATCATTAATTATCACGAAGCCAAGCCATGGCGAAGAGTGTTGATCATGTTAAACCGCTCGGATGGGCGCGAGTACACCTTCGATTCGGATCGGGACGGGCGGGCGGAGTACATGCCAGCCCTGTTTTGGGGTACGCATTCCGGAAATCGTTACCCGCCAATTGTCGGACAGGATGGGTTGATTTACTTCAGCAATCCGATGAACAAAAGCGGTATTCCGCAGGGGCGGGTGATGGGTTGGTTGCCCGGGTATTCTATGTTGAGCCAGGTTGGCGGACAAGGCGCAGTTGATGAGCCGCAGGCAATATCTGTTGGTGGAGACTTGATATATCGTTCCTTGTGTTGCGACAGGGTAGGGGATTGGTTCAGCGCCACCAGCAACCAGTCGGGAAGCATGTGGAGTTATGATAATGCCCTTAGCGAGCAAGCACCGGGCTATGACCAAATGTGGTATACGAATTTCCTGGAACCAGGTGACACGGTGCGATTGCGCGGAAATTATGGAAATGCGAATGGGATCTATCATAACCACGGAGACCAAAACCCGCCGGTACCCTATAACGGTAGAGTGTACATCCACCGATCGAACGCCGTGATTGCTTTTGGATCAGGAGGAGGAGCGGGGCAACTGCCATTATTGAGGATAGGTTCGCGCTCGGATGCGCAGCCGGCTTTGACAGCCGATCAATTGCGAGCCCGCCTTGAAAGCGAGGTGCAGAAAATAATTACTGCCGGATATCTTCGACCTGGTTATTACAACGCTGGTCAGTTTAGCAATTACAGCCAATTTGGGAGTTATTTCGAAAACCCCGGAGATACCCTGTATACCCTGTCGATCGCCTTCCCTTACCTTTCCTCTGGAACGCAAAATCAGGTAAGAGAGTATCTGCGCGGGTATTTCCAGACGTTCTTCCAAAACCAGATGATTGCCAGAGTGGGTTGGGCTACCGGAGCGGCTCGCGAAAGCATGCCAATTCCACCGGAAGTTGAAGCAGCGATGGATGGTTTCTCCGCCACTCCTGCCACCGATTCGCGCTTTTCCTGGCAATATCCACCGTTCAATATATACGCCTTATGGAAATACGTTCAATTGGTGGCGCCTGCGGAAGCAGCCAATGCTTACAACCTGGTGGTTAATCGAGTTCAAGCGCCGCTGCCTTCCGCGATTACGAACGATTATCTGATTGAACGACCATTTGAGAACAATGCCTATATTGCCGGTTATATAGGCTTTCTGCGTTTGCAGGAATTGGCTGGCAGAGCCAACCAGGATGCTGCACTTCGCACCAGGGTGCAAACTGAACTAACCCGGTTGCAGACTTTGCGCTCTGCCACTTTTAGTAAGGACACGCCGTACATTCCGGAAAACATCAACAGGTATATGCTGAGAACGATGAATATTTCGCGCAACTTTATATTCATGACCCCTGAGTTGGGCGACTATCTCAATCAACAAATTCGCTCAAGGATTCAAGCCGCGGTAGATGAATACAACCAGATTGCGCCGTATTGGTTTGTTGCTCGCTTCAATGCAGTTCCAAACGAGGGAGTGCGTCACAACCTCTACGATTCCCCAGCATTGTTCCAGGCGAGAGCTTATATCTTAAAGCATTCACGGGTTGAGTTGACCCGATATTTGGACGCTCCGGCTTTCGAGCGCGGGGACCTGTTTTATATACAGAACCTGACAGCCTCTTTGCAGGCTCCGTAGGGCTGGGATTATCAGCCAAATAATAAGCGATACCCGTTTCTACCCGCTTTCCGTTCCGTCCAGTCCATCAAAAGAACCGGAACGGAAAGCGTAATTGTTGCCATAAGTGCGGCGTTGATTGTTTGAACGGTCATCAGGAAAGGAAAAATCCAACCGGTCAAGGCTATCAATAGATTAATCACGATCAAGTTCATCAAGTAAAGACCGTACGATCGTTTGCCCAGTTTTTCGAATCGGCGCACAAATGGAATCGAATTGCGATTCAAGAGCAGCGCCAATGGGATAGCAAACGCAGGGACGAGTATTTCCGCCAGCAGAACCTGGATTATACCCAGCTGAGTCAGCACCGCAATACTATAAAGCAACAGGGTTACTAAGGCTAGTGGCATGAGCCAGCGTCTGGCAGTTGTCAGTATCGGCTCAGTAAACAAAGCGTACACAATTCCCATCGGGTAAAAAATAGCCCAGATAGCCAGGGGGAGACGAATGACTGGAGGCGCGAACAAGTTTACCCAAGCCGGATAGGTTACTCCCAGGAAATCGGGTCTGAGGATGGAGATCAGCAATAATTGGTAAGCAAATACCACCACCAACACCACCCAAGGGGATTTGCGCACCGCCCAAATCAGGATGGGCGACAGCAAAGTAAAGAAGATGAGTAAAGGAACAAAGTTGTTCGGGTAACCCACCAATAAATTTTTCGCATAGCCAATAACATCCTCTGTCTTACCAAACAGAAAATACTCCATAATATAAAAAGCCGACGACCAAATAATGTAGGGGAGGAGGATGTGAATCAAGTTGGAAAATACAATTGAACGATATGCGATGGATATGCTTTTTCCCTGCGCTGCGTAAACAAAGAAACTGCCCGCCAAGAAAAGAAAAATTGGTACGGCAAAAATTCCAATTTCTTTAATTGTAACAAGCAGATATCTTTCCCAGACAGGTATGGATATACCCGCCTGGCGAGCTGCGTTCATTCCAAGGGTTATGGAATGATTGATCACAACCAGGAAAATGGCAATACCACGCAGCGCAGGGAACTGACGATTCAAGAGAGACGTCCTTATTTAGAGCCGTTATCCGAAACGGGGATCTCGTCTCGCAACAAGAAGCCACGTTGTTCCAAATACTCGATGATCCGATGCGCATTTTGTAAGGGCGTGTAATTAACCGTGTCCAAGGTCAATTCCGGATCTACGGGAGCTTCGTAAGGATCATCTACGCCTGTAAAACCTGTCAATTGACCCCGGCGGGCTTTGGCATACAAGCCTTTAACATCTCGCTGTTCACACACATCAATGGGCGTGTCAACAAAAACCTCGATAAAGGCATCATTGCCGACCATCTTGCGCACCTCGTTGCGCGCCATGCGATAAGGGCTGATTGCAGCACAAAGCGCGACACCGTTATGATGAACGATCTCGCTGGCGACAAATCCAATGCGTAGAATATTGGTATCGCGGTCTTCGCGCGAAAAGCCCAAACCCTTGGATAAATGTGTGCGAACTACATCCCCATCCAATAACGTCACCTGCCTGCCTCTTTCTAATAGCAGGGTGGTGAGGATTTCTGCTGTAGTTGATTTTCCCGCGCCACTTAAGCCAGTAAACCAGATACAATAACCTTGTTGATGGCGAGGGGGGTAGATCTGACGCAATATCTCGGCGGTTTCCGGGCGGGTAAACCATTCCGGCAGCATTACCCCTTTTTCAAGGTAGTCTTCGCGTACTTGAGTGCCCGAAATTGAATACACTTTTGCATTTTCGGGCACTTGGTTAACTTCCTCGTAGCGATTTTGATCTGCCAAATATACCAATTCCTTAAATTCAACGGGTTCAACACCGATTTCACCGGCATATTGAGCCAACAAGGATTGCGCTTCGTAAGGTCCGTAAAACGGATTCCCATAGCTGTCTTTCCCCGGTCCGGCATGGTCGCGTCCAATTATGAAATGAGTCGCGCCATAATTACGGCGAATGATAGCATGCCAAAGCGCTTCGCGCGGACCTGCCATGCGCATGGCTAACGGCAGCAGGCTGAGGAGAGTGCGGCTGTGATCGTAATAATTATTTACCAGGGTTCGGTAAACCCGAACTCTGGTGTAATGGTCAACATCTCCCGGCTTGGTCATCCCCACAACCGGATGAATTAGTAAACTCCCGCCAACTTCTTCGGCGGCGCGCTTCGTTAGTTCTTCGTGAATACGGTGCATGGGATTACGCGTTTGAAAAGCAACCACTTTACCATAACCCATCCGACCGAGATGATCACGAACCGCCATAGGCGGCAGCCGTAATTCTGAAAAATCATGGTTTTGGGGCAGGGCGATAACCCGCAACCTGCCGGAAGCATATACTTTCCCCCAACGTGCCATTTCCGAGATGAGCGGATGACGGGGATCGGTAGTGCCAAGCACCAGCCGCGCTTCGCGCTGCGCGTCCCATTGGAATACTTCTTCGATATCCATCACTGCCAGGGTGTTATTGCGGGCATCGCACAGGTTAATGCGATCGGCAAATGAGGGAAGACTGTTTTCATCAATAGGTAATGCAACAGGAATTGGAAAAAGCATTCCGTTTTTAAGGCGCATTTCGGTTAAAACGCGCTCGTAATCGCCTTTTCCCATAAACCGATCCAAAGGAGAGAACGCGCCCGTCGCGAGCAGTTCTAAATCGCATACGGAACGAGCAGAAATCTGTATGGAAGGCAGATGTTTTGATTCCTCGATTAAGGCTTGTTTTTCTTCGCCTTCTACGAGAAGGTTTACCAATATTCCGCCAAATGGCGTTATCAGTTGGTTTTTTTGCATGGTTTTACTCATTAGTTTTCCTCGGTTATAAAATTATCTACAGAAAACAGGGTGAGGAATAAACCGTTGTTACCGGATTGCTATTTGGACACGGCGTTTCACCTCACCCTGTATGTATTTATTGAGAGTGATTTTGAATTGAGTAGGGTCGGGAACGTAAGTAATCCGTTGTCCTTTTCTTTCGCTGGATATCTTCGACCACCCGTTCAATTTGCGTAGTGGACAACTCGAGAGATCGAGCGATCTGTTCGTTCGAATAACCGCTTTCATATCCAAACCAGATTGTGTCCAAAATATCAAAGGGTAAACGGAAGAAAAACTCCTCCTGAGTGCTTCCTGCGCTGTAGGTGTCTGACGTCGGTGGGCGGTTCTGAATTTCTTGTGGTATTTCAAGCTCCTTTGCCAGCAGATATATTTGGCTTTTGAACAGGTGAATGATGGGATTTAAGTCCACGCCGCCATCGCCATATTTCACAAAGAAACCCAGGTCGTGCTCGTTTTTGTTCGCCGTACCAACCACCGCGTAATTCCGGGCTTCGGCATGATAATACAACATCGCCATGCGAGTGCGTTGTTTAAAATTCGAGGCAGCCATTATTTGAGCAAATTCAGCAGGAGGAATTCGCTTTTTGTATTCTTCTCCTGCCGGAGAAATAACCGTCAGATAAAACACATTCAAGGTTTCTTCGTCCAGCAGATTACCCGGAAGCGTGATTTTCGATTTCCAATCTTTCCCAAATTGCGGGAATATTCGTTTAATGGCTTCGTCGCGACGACGATAACACCCTGCGGCATCCAGCGTTGAAGTAATATCTTCACGTAAAGTTTGGATGCCAACCTGGTTAGCCAGTTGCTGGGCAAGATTTGCGCTTTCCGGGCTCGATTCGCCTTCCGGGAGCATGAGACCCAGAACCCGCTGACTTCCCATTGCGCGGACGCACAGTGCCAGCACAACCGATGAGTCAATCCCTCCGCTAATACCGATAACGACACCACGCCGATGAAGTCTATATTGGACGGTATCTTTTATCCAATCCGACACCTGTTCAATCGTTTGAGAAGCATTTATTTTTAGAGAATCTCGTGAAAATCCATCAAGTAGTCTGTTGCTGGTTTGCATTGAAAGTCCAATTCCCTCAATGGATAGAGTTTCCAATAAAATCAATTATTTTTATTGGCGATTGCGTTGTGGTACATACAGCATGTTGCCGGTTGATAAATTGTTGGTCAACCAGTTGGGTGGAGATGATTCCAACCAATGCCATTTCCTCCACTTCGCTCAATGGCATCTCTTTGCGTGCCTTTTCAGCCAGTTTTTTTACTGCTGGCGGGTTAAAAATTCCGGTCGCGGTCAGACACGATTCCGACAAGATTTCGGAAATGTAAGCCGGTTCTTGATCTCCGAAAAAAGATGCCTGGATTGGGGCGCGGTAAGGGCGTTTTTTCCTTTTCCAAATCTCATCCGGGATTAGAGCCGAGGCAAATTTCCGGAGTAGAAATTTTTCGTTCAACCCCCGCAATTTAAAATGATCCGGTAATTTATTACAGAATTCGACGACGCGGTAATCCAGGAATGGAAAGCGTCCTTCGACAGCATGCGCCATGGCGGGACGATCACCCTGCGAAGACAGTAAATAAGTGGAAAGGAAGGTGCTAATTTCCAGGTACTGCGCTTGAGCAAGTTGACTCCAATTCTTAAAATCGGCCGGCAGGATAATTTCATCATAATGGTTGGCGATTAAAGATTGACCAGTGAAAAAGCGCTTTGCCCGGGCTGTGTTCGCCCAGCGCAGTTGATGTGAATAGATAGGCGAATCCACATCCAATATATCTTTGCTGAAGAAAGCGGAAAGAAATTCGGCGGATTGCTTTATTCGGGGTATGTCCGGATACAACGCTTTAAACAATACTGGTCGCAGCGACGAAGCGGGATGGCGAGCAACGAAGCGGCGAATTTTCATCTCCTTAAATATGTCGTAACCAGCGAGCATTTCATCGGCACCTTCACCGGTCAAGACAACTTTGTACTTATGCTGGTTTACCAATTGCGAGAGAAGAAACATCGGCGCGGGGGCTGTACGCAAGATGGGAACTTCGGTGTGCCAGACAACTTCAGGAAATATTTTGCCAATGTCCTCCGGTGTGCAATGAACAACCTGGTGATTAGTTCCCAGGTGTTTTGCCATGTTCAACTGAAAATCGCTTTCGTTGAAATGAGAAGTACTGAATGCGATCGAAAAGCTATCCAAAGGTGTATTGGTGTACTTGCGGATGATCGCTGCAATCGTTGATGAATCCAATCCTCCGCTCAGATAGGCGCCAACAGGCACATCAGCGCGCAGGCGAATGCGCGTAGCATCAATCAGCAGTTCGGAGAACTCATCAAGAACCCGGCGTTCCAGGTGGTTTTCATCAATGCTATTGGCGAGCAACGACTCGTCTTTTTGATAGTCCAAGTTCCAGTAAGGGGATATCTCGATGCGGCCGTCACGGCATATCAGATAATGCGCCGGGGGAATTTGTTGAACATTTTTAAAAACTGAGCGCGGATTCAACGGTGACCAATAGGTAAAAATCTGCTCCAGAGCGCGTTCATCCCAGGATAATTCGAATCCAGTCACCCCAAAAAAGGATTTGATTTCAGATGCAAAGAGTAATTGAGATTGAAATTGCGTGTAAAAAAGCGGGCGAATTCCAAGACGATCTCGCGCCAACAGCAGAGTATGATTTTGGCTATCCCACAACGCAATAGCGAACTGTCCATTGAGCTTATTCAAGCATTGCGGACCAAATTCTTCATACAGATGAATGATGACCTCGGTATCGGTCTGGGTGGAGAACTGGTGACCTTTTTTCTCCAACAGCGGGCGGAGTTCGACATAGTTAAAGATTTCGCCATTGAAGACAATCCAGATGGTCTTGTCTTCGTTAGAAATTGGTTGAGTGCCACCCGCCAGGTCAATGATGCTCAGTCGCGCACTTGCCAGCCCGGTGTGTAAATCTCGATAAAGACCAAACTCATCCGGTCCACGGTGATGCAGCCCCAGAATCATTTGGTTTAGGACTTCCAGGGATATTCCCCGTTGATTGACGTGCAAATTGTGAATACCGCTAATACCGCACATGTTTATCGCAAATCCGTTTTCTTGATTTTTCCGGAAGAGGTTTTGGGAAGTTCATCGGCGAATTCAATGTATTTAGGGATCATAAAGTCTTCCAGGTGAGAGCGACAATGCCGAAGAACATCGTTTTCAGTCAGAGAAGAATTCTTCACAACGATAAACACCTTGATCGCCTGTCCCAGCACAGGGTCTGGAACACCGATTACCGCCGCTTCCTGAACCCCATCCAGTTTGTAAATAATATTCTCAACTTCCTTTGGAGCCACTTTTTCGCCTCGACTCTTGATGATGTCATCTTTTCGGGAGACGAAGTAGAAATAACCTTCCTCATCCATGCGGAACAAATCCCCCGTATAGCATAGACGCTCACCGGGGATCTTGCCAGGTCGAAAACGAAGAGCGGATAATTCCGGATCGCCCCAGTATCCCCGCATAACATGCCTACCGCGCACAACCAGCTCGCCAACTTGTCCTGCTGCCAGCCGGTTACCATCTTCATCTTCAATCCATGCTTCGGTGCCTGGTATGGCAATACCAACCGAATCCGGGCGTTTATTCAGCTGGGAGGGGGGTAGATACAAGGTGCGTTTGGTCTCGGTCAAGCCATACATCGAAAAAAGGGTCACATTGGGAAAGGTATCCCTGATTTTTTTGATGTGTGACGGCGGTAATGCCGCCGCGGTATTGGTCATATACCGCAGGCTTTGTAAGTTGTAACCCGAAAGATCCATGTTGACCAGCATGGAATAGACCGTTGGAACGCCCGGAAAACCAGTGACATTTTCTCTTTCAATTGAGTTTAAAATTTCTGCCGGGTATGTAAAGCCTTTTTCGAGAATTAACCTGCCTCCAAAAGAGAACACCATCAATAGTTGATACAATCCATAGTCAAAAGCCAACGGCAGTACATTGATGACGACATCGTCCTCAACGTTACCTATGTATGATGTAATCGAATTTACCGCAAAGATTACGTTACCATGATCCGACATGACCCCTTTTGGTTCTCCGGTGCTGCCGGATGTGTAAATCAGGCAGGCTAGATCCAGGTCAATGTTTATTGCTTCCGGGCGGGTAGCATTATTTTCATCCAGTATATGTTGTAAGAGAAATACCGGTCTACTCGATTCCCTGGGATTAACCAAGCCTGCAATCAACATAAACTTTAGCGAAGGGCACTCCGTAAATAGCCGTTCGGTTAATTGGCTCTGGTTGGCTGTGGTGACCAACGCCGTAGCCTGGCAATTGTTCATGATGTACACCAGTTTATCAGCCTTGGTAGTCTGGTTTAATACCACAAACACGCCACCCGCCTTTAAGATGGCGAAAATGCCAATCACCAATTCGGCGCTGTTAGGCAAAAATATTGCCACCCTGTCACCGCGCCGAACGCCTAATGCCTTGAGTCCGTTAGCCAGACGGTTGGCTTTTTCCTCAATTTGCGCATAGGTCAGGCGGTTCTCTGAGCATACCAGAGCAATTTTGTCTGGCAGGTGATCCGCGCTGATTTCTAAAAAATGCTGTACTAGACCGGGCGTTTCCATTTTATTGAAGCGTGATGCCCTTATTGCGCAGGTAAGCAGCAACATTGCGGATTGAATCGAAGTTTGATGGAACGATTTCGCGATCTTCCACGTCAACACCAAATGATTCTTCAACAAAGGCAACAATTTCCATCACGTTCATGGAGTCGATCACGCCGTTTTCAAGGAACGAGGTTTCATCGCTGTATGGATAACCATCGTTGCTGAAAAGAATATTTTCAGCAATGTAATTACGAAGTTTCTGTTCTATAGATTGCATTCAAAGCCTCCAACCATTGCTTATTCGAAATTTTTCTTCTGTATTCGATTGATTAGAACCACGCCAGCCACCAGCAGGATTGACAGGAAGCCGCCGATTACTATGCCCATCCATGGCGGCATTCCCGCAACAGGCTGGCGAGGAAAAACCTGTTCTGCGGGAGGGGTAATAGATTCCATCGTGGGTGTACTTTCAACCACAGTTTCAGGCACGACCGGAATGACGGGCAGGGTTTCCCGAGGGATTGGATTATCCGTAGGAACCAGGTTTTGCAGCGTCAATTGACTGAAAACTATCCGGCTTTCAGTTCGTCCAAAGAAATCGGTATACACGCCGGTAACTGCCACTGTGAGTACATTTCCGCCGGATATCGCCGCGGATAAACCATCCACCTGGTTTAAGATAGTGCGATTAATTTCCAATGTTTGTCCGCGTTCCCAGGCATTGCCACTCCAGCGCACATATTCGATTTGGGTTAAGTTACTGGTACTGGTTTGAGAACGCGATAACAATAAGTGCATTCCACCGCTTTGATCCACGACTAAATCAATATCTCGTATAGGGGTTTCAGAAGTGAAAAAATTACCAGGAGTTTCCCACGAACTACCGCGATCTTTTGAAAGCGAGAACCAGAGTTTATCCGCCTGGCGATCGGTTTCATTCCACAAGCGGACTACCTGATCATTGTCTATCGTTACCACCCGAGCCCAGGTAACGGATTTATTCGTAATGGAAACTGGTTCAGACCAGGATATTCCGGCATCGGTTGAGCGAATGCCAAATAACTCAACGGACCCTATGCCTCCTGGTTGGGTCAAACATGAAAATACCAAATGGATATAGCCATTTAAGTCATTACCGACGGAAAGCTGGTTGGCGCCTGTGCATTTCAAATTATGAATATCGGCAATGCGCACTGGCGCGCTCCATGAGGATCCATCATCCAGTGATTGGCTTGAATAGATGCCTCGATTTTCGTTGAAGGGAACAGCAAAAAAAGCCAGGATGCTTTCCCCGATTTGGATAAGTTTTGGCGACTCTCCGATGGCGGATTCGCCGCGAAGCGGAGAAAATTCAGACCAGTTCACTGGGTTTGTGGCGTCCCGAGCTCCAGCCCAGGAATAAAATAATTCGCCCTCCAATCCGGATTGCCACATTTGGATTATCCTTTGACTGTCCCGGATAACCATCGTGGTGATATCGGCTGGATTGCCATCGCGAATGCGATGCAGTTCATAGGGTCCAATGATTGATGAACCGTCCCATGAAACAACGGAAATGGCTGGGAAATCGGTTGTGATATCTGCTGATGCCCCACCCCAAAATGCAAGCACGCTTCCACCATTGTCAACGGCGTTGATCGTATTGACGCTTTTTTCGCCGATCACCACGCTCGCAGGCTCAGACCAGGTGATTCCCCGATCGAACCAGGCATCACTATATTCCACTGTCCTGGAAAGCACCCAAATATCCCCGCCAACTCCACGATCGCAACCTGCCACAACAAGTAAATTCCCCCTTAAAGCGCCTTGTTGGCATGAGAAATCAATCACATCCAGAGTATCTGGATTTTGAAGTGAATTAAGTTGAATTTGATTTTGGGGAATGCTAAAACGGGTCCCATCCCAAAGCAAGAGGAATACCTGATCCTGCACTTTCGCAAAAATTAGCGGAAAACCCTGCCCGGTATCCAAAAATTTAAACTCATCCGGGCAAGTGCCAAATTCTTTCCATAACTCGCCTTGCGGCGACCAGGTCAGGCCACCATCGGTTGAGTATTGATATTGCTGAGTGCAAACAGGTCCATTCTGATCGCTGCGATCCCATAGCATCAAAATTTGAGAGTCTTGAGCATGAAAGGTTATATTGCGAGGATATTGGTAGGAGGCCAGTGATTCCGGACCATCAATAACGACCGGGTCGGTCCAAACTCCATCATCCAGCCTGGAAAAAAAGACGCGTTTCAATGCGCGGTCTTCCCAGCCGGCGAATACCTTGGTGCCGCTTTCCACAACCGATGCCACAACTGACAATCTGGTCAACATGGTGCCTTGGCTGGTCGCCGGTAAAACAGTACCCGGTGGCGGCAATAAGGTGCGATAATAACGCGATTCGTACAACAGTCGCGGATTGCCCCAGGTGGTTGTATCCCTCGCTGTCGCCATGTAATACACGCCAGTTGGTAAAAATTGATCCTCTGCTGCAAGCGCAAACACGGCATGAAACTGGTTGTTCGCATCAACGGAAATGTCAAATCCAACTACCCCGCGGGCAATCAGCGTCTGATTCTGCCAGGCTGCTTCTTGACCGGCATCCGATGCATTGGCAACGCTTGAGTAGAAGTTATTGTCTGCGTCCATCCATAGGGCAAGCAATCGCCCGCGATTATCGGGAACAATTTTGTAAACCGAGTCGTTGAAAGGTAAATTTGCAGTGCTGGCGGTTTCCCACTCGTTCCCATCCCCTCGAGAATAAACCATATTGGCATATTCATCGTCCCAGAAAACGTGAACCGTTCCATCTGCGTCAGTAACGATGTATGGATTGGTCATCCCGCCCGATTTGGACAGGTTTACTGGATCTGACCAGTTATCCGTTTCCGGGGTTTGAGCACGGACGGATGGATCGTTCGCACCGGCAAACAATGCCAATGTTAACATCAATGCCGCCAGATGTTTTAAGCCAATCAAACCGGCTCGCTTTCTCTGGTTTGCCACTGAAAATGCTGCAACCCAACACTAATCGCCGATTTCATGGTCGAGAAATCGGAAAACACCATCTTCAAGTACGTCATGATCGGACCCGGGCGAAGCGCCCACTCTCGAAATGCGCGCTTTTGCCAGTACAACAATTGTTCCGCAGTTAAACCAGGGTAATCCAGAACGGTGCCTTTGTCCATATCAACCTGTTCCCAGCGCGTTCCCGGCCGGAACCAATTTTCCCGCACAACCTCAAAGAAGAAAGGCGTACCGGGGTAGGGGGCTGCAACATGGAACAAAGCGATATCGAGCGGTAAACTTTTCGAGAACTTGATGGTTTGCTGGATCGTTTCCTCTGTCTCGGTGGGTAAACCAATGATGAAATAGCCCCAATTTTTAATTCCCGCTTTTCGCGCCCATGTCAAGGAGCGGACGGCGGTTTCCGGGTAAGCGCCTTTTCGGGCATGACGCAGTACTTGTTCGCTTCCGGACTCGATACCCCAAGTCATGAAGAAACAGCCTGCTTTTGCCATCATGTTGAGCATTTCCTCGTCAACATAATCCACCCGGCTATTACAGGTCCATTTCATGTCTATGCCGGAGTCGATCATGGCTTTGCTAATGCCCATGACCTGATCGCGATTGGCGGTGAACAGGTCGGCATACATATTAACATTGTTGATGCCCAATTTCTTGAGCACCCACAATTCTTCGAGAACTTTTTCAGGTGATCGCAATCGCACCGAGTATTGGTAACTGACGTGCTTGATGCAGTAAATGCAACCCGCTGTACAGCCGCGGCTGGTAACTATGAACGTAAAAGGGCCCTTCATCAAGGGCATAACATACTTTTTATAGGGGAGCATTTCGTGTAGTGGAATCGGCAGATCGTCCAGGTCTTTGATGAATGGGCGCGTCTTGTTGACAATAATTTCTTCGCCCTTGCGCCAAACGAGACCTTTGATCCCGTGCAAGTTAACAGACCCATCTTCGTTCAACGAGGGGCGGTAATCCGGGTCATGTTCCCGGATCAATTTCTGAATCAAGGGCGGACGCTCGTCTATTTTGCCTTCCAGGTGATCAATCAGGTCGCGTATTGCCAGGTCCGGTTCGCCTACCAAGCCAAAATCCAGAGCGGGGTAGGGGCGCATCGTTTCGACTGGAATTGGCGTGATATGGGTACCAAAAGTGATTGTCGTTGCCCCACGAGCCTTTGCCAGGAAAATACCATACATGTCATTTTCAAGCGTTGGCGCGGTCAGTTGAGTAAAGTAATATTTGGGCTGATATTTACTGATTAATTCAGCAAATTCCTTCCAGCCCATTCGTTCAGCATTCGCGTCAATGATTTTGACTTTATATGTGGGCAGTAGTAACGCGGACATTTGCGCCAGTGATACCTGTGGCCAGACCATATTTTCACGAGTCCTGCGTCCCACCCGGTGTTGGGTCCGAATCCACAAACCACCGTCCGGCGTAGGTGGATTGACCAGTAAAACATCTACTGAATCGGCGCCTCGCGGCCGGCTCAATAAACCTTCCCTGACGATATTGTCTGCATTCGGAAAGTTAGCCATTTTTAATGGCGCAAGCCGGTGAGCGCCAAGGTTTTTATGCTTGAATTCCATTTCTGTTTTCTCGTTCATCTCATCACCTCAACTCAACTCGTTTACAGTCCAATAATAAAAGACCTGTCATGAAACAATTTCCCTCTCAATCAATTGTTCACGCCGGCTTAAATCTTCCAGTACGCGCATCAATGCCCAATACAGGATTAATTGTATCCCAACCAGAAACATCATGGCGCTGCCCAACATGTACAGCCATAAACGGGCGATTTCCCACCCGTTGATTCCCAATGCCAAACTGGCAATCCCCAGAACAATGCCAACCACCATCACCAGCATACCAATTACTCCGAATTGGCTTTCGAGTGGTTTCTTAAAGAAGGGTTTGCCAAACAATCCCTGGCGGATGTGTTTTTGGTAAAAAAGTGAAACCAGATAATTGGACGTCGCACCAAGCGCGAAAAGGGAAACGCCCGTAACAGCAAAAACCAGCCCAGCAAACAATGCCACAACGCCCCACGGACCTATTGTGGTTTGACCGCTTAACCGGGCGGCAACCAGTCCAATGCCAACCAATCCGGACGCTACAACGCCAATCAATCCCAATATTCCCAGTATGCGCACCGGGTTATATGCCATTACCGTCCAGACCATAGACTGGAGAAAGAGAATGCCATCGCGAATCACACTCAGCTTCGATCTGCCTACCCGTTCACTGTAAGGAATAGGTATTTCACTCATTTGAATTCCTTCGTGAACTGCTCTCGTGCTCATCACAGGAGTCAGATTTAATCCGTTGGGCAACGGGTAAACTTGCGGGAGGACTTCCCTGCGGAAGACCCTCATGCCGCTGGCGCTGTCTGTGATCCTTTGCCATCCTAATAGCGTCAACAGACTGGCAAAAAATACGTTGCCAACTCTGCGCGTGATCGGCATCTGGCTGTCGGCGCCAGCCATTCTCGACCCTATTACCAGGTCAGAGCCGGCGAGAGCCGCCTGGCATAGTTGCGGAAAATATTCAGGCGGATAGGTGCCGTCAGCATCCAAAAACCCGATTAATTCCCCTTTCGCTCGTGAAAAACCGGTTTTTAATGCCCCGCCATATCCCTTGTTGACCTCGTGGGTAATAACAATAACACCCGTGTTCTGGCTGGCAATATCTTGCGCAATCACCGCGGTACGATCTTTGGAGCCATCATCCACCACCAACAATTCAAGTTCATCAACGCCCACTTTAGTCAGGTTTTCTCGCACAGACAGAACCCGGCTCATAATTTGGGCAATTCCTTGTTCTTCGTTATAAGCAGGGATAACTACAGATAATGTACACACAGGTTACTCCTTATTTAATAAATCCGGCGGGTTTCCATCTGATTTGATTTGGTTATCTCTCTTAATACGCGGGCTGGAACCCCTCCCACCACCGTCCTGGCTGGTACCTCTTTGGTGACTACCGCCCCAGCAGCTACCACTGCGCCTTTACCAACCTTGACTCCATCCATTATGATAGCCCCAGACCCAAGCCAAACATCGTCTTCAATCACGATCCCCTCTGCGGTGATCCCCTGATCAATAAAAGGTTTATCCGGATCAGCGATGACATGATTGACTGCCAACAACTGGGTGAAAGGCGAGGTGTATACCCGGTCACCGATCGTCACGCCACCTTGACCGCGAATCACGCAGTATTCGCCGATTAGACAATCCCGGCCGATTCTGATGCCGGAATGAGGAATCCCGCGAAAATTGTACACATGCAAAACAGCGCCATGCATGACGATGGTATTTTCGCCAATTTGGATACCGTTAGGGCAAGCATGCAGATAAGTCCCCTGATCGAGATAAACGCCGCGCGATAATTGAATCTGATTGGCAAATCGCAACCTCACCCCATTTTCTATTGCTGCCATGCCATTCATTTTCAGGATCAAACGATAGAGAATGCCGCGAATACCGATACCAACCAGCGTGGGAATCCAACCTACAGCAAAGTACAGAAGTTGCTCCAGGAAATATCTGCCTGGATTGGCTGCCTGTCTGCTGAGGTACAGTTTCAGCGACTGGCTAAAAGATGGGGTAGGGGGGGTATCCAATTTCATTTTCAAACTGGCGCGCTCCGCCATTACGACATGGCGTCGCATTGTGACAATTGATCATTTCACCCCGACAAGGATTGCGCGTTACCTCACGTCAAGCCAGGCGGTTTTTTAAGAAAAACTAAGCGTTACTAGTCAATTAAATGCGCCGCGGCAAGTATTGATGGAGTCAGTGACATTGCCATTTTCGAGACATATTCCAGGTCTTCTTTGGTAAATTCTTCACCTTGCGGATGAACCAAAGTGATTGAGCCTAGCACCCGGTCTTCCATGGCGAGTGGAACCGAAACCGCGGAGCGGCTGCTGGTTGGATCTCCATCCCAGGGTCGCCTGAGCCAGCGCTCATCCTGTGCGGTGTTTTGGACGATTGCCGGCGCTCGGTTTTTAATTACCCACCCCGCAAGACCATGCTGGCTGATTTCTGCCAGTTGTTCGATTGGCGGCGATGATACTTGTCCTTCGCGGACTGTGGCGCCGGCAAAAACATTGCCCTTTTGATCCAGCAATATAAGCGTGCCGCTGCTGGCGCCGGTACTGCACAATGCAATTTGCAGCATATATCCGAGATTGTGTTCATCGCTCAATTTTTGCGGTCTAAGGTTTTCATTGCTCGTATCGCGGTTCTGCATAATGGATGGTTTCAACGCCCCATCAAATAATGTCTGTGCCAGTGAACGGGGTTCTTCCAACGAGGAGTCGACTGGTTCGGCAAACTGAGTTACAGAAATTTCCGCCATGCGAATTAACCCATAGCAAACCATGTGATCAATGGATAAATGCAGGTCTTCGATTTGCTGGATGTTGCTGGAGGGAATGCGAAGTTCAAGATGTACGATTTTGCCTAATTTTCCGCCATTGTGCCCAGTCAAACCAATCGTAATTGCTCCAACTTTATTACCCAATTCAACGGCGTGAAGCACGTTCTCAGAATTGCCGCTCGTTGAAATCGCAATCACCACATCATTTGGTTGGATAAAATTGCGCAGTTGATCGACAAATACGTTTTCGTACCCATGATCATTGCCCAAGGCTGAAAAAACCGCCATATTATCCGTTAAGCCGATCACTTTAAACCCCGGCAACTCTGGGTAGGCAGTGTTTTTCGCCAGATCGCACACAAAGTGCGATGCGGTTGACGCACTACCACCATTGCCCATAACAAAAACCTGGCGGCTGTTCAAGCGAGCATTATGAAGGATGTGAACCAATTGATCAATTTTTTCAACTGGCATTTTCTCAATGGTGCGATTCAACTCATGTAAGTATCCTCGAATGTGTTCGATCATTAGAACCTCCTGTGGTTACATTGGTCAACGACGATAATTGAAGATGGTCTTTGATCCATCTGCTTCTAAACGGATGGGCACTTCACGCAGACCGGATAAGGCGGTGCGAACATTATCTCTATATTCGTAAGGACAATAAAATAAAAGGCAACCGCCGCCGCCAGCTCCGGTTAGTTTTCCACCCAAGGCGCCTGCTTTTCGGGCAATAGTGTATAGTTCTTCGATTTTTCCATTGCTGATTCCACTCGCAAGTTGTTTCTTGTATTGCCAGCTTTCATCCAATAGATCACCAATAATATCTACATTTCCCTTTATTAATTCCTCTCTGGCAAGGTATGCCAGATCTTTCAAGCGCTTCAGGTGCGTCTTGCGTTGTTTTATATTGTCCTTTTGCTCCCCCAGAATACTCTCCGCAGGGCGCGTAATCCCAGTGAAGAAAAGAAGCAAATTTTCATTTAAGCGGGTGAGTGTTTTTTCATCCAGTGGTAGTGGTTCGTTGCACACCTCGCCGCTATTCGAAAATTCAAAGAAACGCAAACCACCGTAAGCGGCTATGTATTGGTCTTGAATGCCAATAGGTTTTTTGAGTATGTCAATCTCGATTTCGCACGCTTCACGAGCCAGCAAATCAGCATTTACTGAGTGATTTAAAAAATTGTGCATCGCGTGGAGCGCGCCAACCGTTACTGTGCTGGATGATCCCAAACCCGAACCGGACGGAATATCGCCCATGGTGGTTATTTCGACCCCTTTGTGGATTCCGACCTTGCGAAACGATTCGCGGATCAATTCATGCTGGATCTCATCAATGGTTTCCACAATTTCAGTTCGGGTGTAGCCAACGCGCAAATAATCATCAAAACGTTGCTTGATCGTTACAAATATATATTTATCAATCGCGGACGACAATACACAACCGCCTTCTTCCAGGTAGTAGGAGGGGAAATCGGTGCCGCCACCAAAAAAACTTATCCTCAATGGAGTCTGGATAATGATCAATGAACTGCCTCCATTGTCTTGAAATACTCAACGGTTTTCCTCAAGCCCTCAACAAGGCTTGTGGACGGAAGCCAGCCCAATTCGTGGCGAGCCTTCGTGCTATCCAAATAGATGCGTCGGGTCTCGCCCAAGCGCGCCGGACCAAAAATGGCTTGGTGTTCATAGCCGGTAATCTGCTTCAATGCTTCGAATATCTGAATCACGTCAATTGGTTCGCCGGCTCCCAAGTTGTATACATACCCACCATTTGCGCTGTCCAAAGCAAGCACATTCGCCATGGCAACATCTTCCACAAAAACGAAATCGCGCTGTTGAAGTCCGTCTCCATGGATGGTGACCGGTTCTTTTCGGATCATCTGCCCGGTAAATATAGCCACAACACCTGCCTCACCCTTCGGATCCTGACGGGGACCATAAACATTGGGATAGCGGAAGATGACGTAATTCAAGCCGTACATTACGCGGTACATGTACAGATACAGTTCCATCATATACTTGGTGCCGCCATAGGGACAAATCGGCGCAATCGGATGCTCCTCATTGCATGGCAAGAAGACCGGTTCTCCGTAAACTGTCCCGCCAGATGAAGAATAGATCACTTGTTGTACGTCAAATTTGCGAGCGCACTCCAAAAGATTAAGAGAACCCTTAACATTGACATCTGCATCGTACAGAGGGTCTGCCACCGAGCGGCGCACATCCATTTGAGCGGCATGGTGGTTGATCACTTGAGGGCGTTCTTTTTCGAATATCTGCGCCAAATTGGAACTGCGGATATCAATCTGGTAGAAAGTGGCCGCAGGATTGATATTCGCGTAACGGCCCGTGACCAGGTTGTCCACGATGACAACATCGTGTCCGGCGTTGATATAGGCATCCACGACATTTGATCCGATAAATCCAGCCCCGCCAGTGATTAAAATTTTCATGTCTGCTGGTTCCCTTCTAGTATGCTCCACGGCGCGAAAGAACCGCGGGTATGGTTTGGATCAATAATTGAATATCCAACCAGATATTCCAATTACGAATGTAGTACATGTCGTATTTCACGCGTTCCTCATAAGTTACATCGGAACGGCCTGAAACCTGCCATTTTCCGGTAATGCCTGGTTTGACAGTCAATAAATTAATGCCCCATTTTTGGTACTGACGGATTTCCGGCAGGGTAATCATGCGGGGACCCACCAGAGACATTTCATTGCGGATTACGTTGAAAATTTGCGGCAATTCGTCCAGACTGGTTTTGCGCAGGAAGCGCCCAATCCGGGTAATGCGGGGATCGTCTTTGATTTTGTGGTTTTTATCGAGTTCGGCTTTCTTTTCCGGATAAGACGCAAGCACTTCGTTGCCGTTGACAACCATCGTGCGGAATTTGAACGCATCGAATTCCTTGCCATTTACACCCAATACTCGCCGCCGGTGAATAACAGGACCCGGCGAGTCGAGCCTGATTGCCACGGCAATTAATAAAAGGATTGGCAGCAAGACAATGGCTAAGGGTATTGAAATTCCGTAATCCAACAAAGCTTTTAATGCGCGGTCGCTGCCAGTTAGGCGCACTTTATTTACCTCAACCAACGGAACCCAAGCATACTCGCGAACTTTTAGTCCGGTTGTGATAATTTCGTACAATCCGGAAGAAAGTCGTATCTTGACGGTGTCTGAAGTTCCAAACTCCTCGAAGATATTGAGCAATTTTTCGCGAGTCAGCGCACTGCTGGTGAGGATAACTTCGTCCACCTGATGCGTCTTGATAATATCTGCCAAATCATCGAGACCGCCCAATTGCTTCAGGTTTTTGGGTAATCCGATTCCCTTCAGGTTGTCGTCAATAAAACCCAACAAATTAAGTCCTGAGAAACGCACATCACTGAGCTGATCTGCCATTTCAGCCGATTCCTGGTTATAACCGACAATTAAAGCCCTGGAGAGGAAAAAGCCATGCGTACGCAGGTAATAGGCAACCCTGCGCAAAATGAAACGTCCCAAGGCGGCAAAAAAGAAAGCGGAAAACCATGCGATCAAGATCCAACCTCGCGCGATGATAAAGCGCGGTTCGAAAAAACCAACTGCAATGACCACAATCATTGCCAACGTGTTAGCCTCAAAGAGCAAATGATACTCGCGCACTCCACCAAGCAAATTGCTGCGCTTATACATCCCCCGGAAAAAAAAGACCAACAACCAGGTGGGGATGATCAACAAAATAAGACCTTGGTAATAGTCCATTGAAATTAAGGCGCGTGGATCGAATATCGGAATGGAAAATTCAAAGCGGATTAAGTACGCGAACCGTAAAGCCAGAGCGACATTAAGCCCATCGCTCAGCAACAAAATCAAGGTAAACAACCGCCATTCCCAACCGCGTAAATGGCTTACATTCCAGGTTTTTCTACTCAGCTGCTCCTTGCGTATTTCCTGCTCGGCGAGATAAGAAGTCCGCATAAATCCTCGTAAGGCGAAAATCGAGTTCGCGATTATTAAATTAAATACTTCCAATTTGCGCCAATTGATTGTTCAAAATCAAGGCTAATCCTGGACGAAACACAATCTGAGTAACCCATCCATTGATCAAAAACAGAAACAATACCAATTATTCATCCAAAAATAACAGAAGCGTTCGCTCTATAATATTTTTACATTACCACTACAGCAAGTCAATGATTTCTAAAAATATTATAAAAATATGAGAGTAATCCATAGAGATACCTAAGAATATCATGCTGATTGGCTCTCTTCGAAAACGCGCACGCAAGGATCGCAACAAGCAATATTATTAACCAGAAATTTTGTCCCCCAAGAGGGAGTTAAAATCAAGATCATAATTTACTGCTGATTTGTATAAATAATCGGCAGTAATTGTAAGCGGGTTTTCCGCCCCATTATCAAAATAAAAACCAGACTGCCTGTTTTATTTTTATCCTTTTGGCAGCCTGGTTCTTGAAAGTTATCAAAAGTTGTTTACTTCTTGCGGCGGCGGCCTTCTGCGTCCGCAGCCTTCATGGCGTGGAACACCGTTAGTGGAGTAATTGTGACCAATTCGTTGTAAATGGTCTCCCCTTTTGCGGTAGTTTTTTCCGCAGCCAACATCAAGTCGGCATCGCTGACGCCATCCAGCCCAATTTCAGCCAGAGTTGTCGGAAGTTCTACCGCCTCGCAAAACTCGAATGCTTCGTCAACCACATCCGGTTCTTTTTCGGTTAGAAACAGGGACGCCAGCGTACCAAAGGCAACTTTCTCGCCGTGAAAGTAATGATGGGTTGGCTCCAGTGCCGTTAGACCATTATGAATAGCGTGCGCTGCGGCAAGTCCGCCCGACTCGAATCCTAAGCCGCTCAGCAAGGTGTTGGCTTCAATAACTTTTTCCAATGCCGAGGTGGAAATACCTGCTTCGCATGCCGTCTTTGCCTGGACGCCATAAACCAGGAGGGTTTCGTAACACAAGCGAGCAAGGGCATACGCCGTCATTGAGCCAACTCTGCCCGTCATGTTTCCTGCGTACTTTATTTTACAGGATTCAGCCTCAAACCAGGTTGCCAGGGCATCGCCCATGCCGCTAACCAGGAACCGCGCAGGCGCCATCGCAATTACTTTGGAATCGACCAGAACTAAATTTGGGTTGCTGGGAAGAACCATATAGCGCTTGAATTGCCCGTCGGGATGGTAAATCACCGACAATGCGCTACAGGGAGCATCGGTAGAGGCGATCGTAGGAACAATGATCACCGGCAATTTCAACTCATGGGCAACGGCTTTGGCAGTATCCAGAGTTTTTCCGCCGCCCACTCCAACAATTACTTCTGGCAGATTCCCCCTGGCAATCTTCACCAGGCGATTGATCTCCTCGTCGGAGCATTCGCCGGAAAATTTTTCAATTTGAACGCTGACGCCCGCTTCCTTTACGAGCATGAGCTCTGTCAACATAGTATCGTATGCATACGGGTCCGCTAACAGCAATGCTTTGTTTCCGAAGCGCGCTGTCTCCTCCCCCAGTAATTTTAAGGCTTCATAACCTTGCACATAACGTCCGGGAAAAATCGTTGTGGTAATCATGGTTGTTCTCCTTCTTTGCTATCTACTTCAAATTCCAATTTACTTATTTGTGATATTTTTCACAACTTATTATACCTGTATCATAACCGCAGATCAACCATTGGCAGCGCAAACAATGTCATCTTTTCCGTATGATATTAATCATAATAATATCTTAAATTATTAATATTATTTTAATCTACACACTGTTTCCGCGTATCAATCGAGGATTTTTCATTTTTCACGAATAAATTAAACAGCGCTGGATAAGGCTTTCGCACCTCCAATCTCAACGCTGTTTCCCGAAAATATTTTGACAAACGATAAGGTAATCAGGCTGCTTTGGCTTCGCGAATATCAACGATTCGTTCAACAAGCGGTTGAACCGCTTTCTTTAAGGCTTCCAATTCAATACCGCTCACTTTGACGGTCACCGATTGCGTCTCCGCTCTTTCTCCCAGAATCGTACCCAAACCCACAATATTTCCATCGAGGTTATAAATCACCCCAGACAACTGGTGTAATTTTCCCGGTTGATCCAGCAACTCGACCGTCAGCCGCACGCCGGGCTTTCGCGCGCCAAGCATCTCCAGAAAAATATTAAATAAATCGGTTTCCGTTATGATTCCAACCAGGCTTTCCCCACGCACAACGGGCAATCCTCCGATTTTATGATCCGCCATCTCTCGAGCGGCTTCTTCGATCGGGCAATCTTCCTGGGTGGTGATCACATTTTTCGCCATTACCCGCTCGACCGTGATTTTGCTCAGCAAATAGTTGATCTCCCACACGCTCAACGTGGTTGCATCCGAAGGGCTGGCATTCATCAGATCGGTGTTTGTTACGATCCCAATGAGTTTGCCTTTTTTATCCACAACCGGATAGCGCCGCACTTTATCCTTGCGCATCCGCGCGAGTGCATCCTGAACCGGAGTATCCGGTTCGATCGTAAGAACCGGAGTTGACATTCGCTCGCCGACCAGCATATTTATCCTCCTTAAAGAGATTCTTAATCCTAATGATCTTATTCTACCAAATACGAGGCTTGTTGGATATATTACGATTTTTCTTTCGGCTGCCAGTTAAGTCGGTTTGTTGTTTATAATTGCATGACTCAGCCGGCTTTGATTTATCAGAAAGAAACAAGCTATGATTCCCAACCTTCGTTATTTCACCTTGCTGCTCATTTTGCTTGTATTGGTTGTCATGCCAACAGGTTGCGTCCTTCTCGAAACAGATGAAAATTCACCATCAGCGTTACCAGAGATTTATTCTTGCGTAAATTTCGACCAGCAGCCTCAATCTGCACGGGCAGTTTCGGTAACAGACGGTGATTCAATCGTTGTTGACATTGATGGAAAAAAATACAATGTCCGGTATATTGGCATAAATACCCCCGAATTGAATTCGGATGAAGGCATCCTCGCAGAGCATGCCGCCAGCATAAATCGCGATCTGGTCGAAGATCAAACCGTTTTATTATTCCGCGATACTTCGGAAACCGATCGCCATGACCGGTTGCTGCGTTATGTGTTCGTTAATGACGTCTTTGTAAATTACTCTCTGGTGGAACAGGGGTTAGCTTGGCAACGAGGATATCCGCCAGACAATGCTTGTGATGATTTGTTTAAACAGGCTCAGCAAAATGCTAAATTTCGGCAAGTAGGAATCTGGAAGAGTCAATGACACTGATCAATACAGAAATTTTATCGGTCCACCCCCTGCATCCTCAACCTGATATCATCGCGCGGGCTGCGACTTGGATCAAAAACGGAGCCCTGGTAGCCTTCCCGACCGAAACTGTTTATGGTTTGGGCGGCAATGCCTTGGATGCAAATGCCGTGCAGCGCATCTTTCTTTCCAAAGGCAGACCTGCTTTTGATCCATTAATCGTTCATATCGCTGGAATCGAATGGATAGATCGGGTTGTTGCTGCCGCGCCACCCAAAACCGAATTGCTCACTCGCGAATTCTGGCCCGGCGCGCTTACTTTGATCTGCCAGCGCCGGGCAAATATTCCGCTGGCAGTAACCGCAGGCGGCGAAAAAGTTGCTGTGCGCGCCCCAATTCATCCGGTTGCCCAGGCTTTGATCCGCGCAGCAGATACCCCCATTGCCGCTCCTTCGGCAAACCGTTTCGGGCACACCAGCCCAACCCAAGCCTCACATGTATGGGACGATCTGGCTGGCAAGGTGGAGTTAATTTTAGACGGCGGTAAATGTCCAATTGGCTTGGAATCGACCGTTCTGGACCTGACTACTGACCCGCCGGTAATTTTACGTCCCGGTGGCGTTACCCGTGAGCAAATCGAACGGGTCATTGGTTCCGTTCACTTGTTATCTCAGATGGGAAACCGCCAACAAATCGTTTCACCAGGTATGCTGGAGCGTCATTATTCCCCAGCCGCAAGATTAATCCTGGTTTCCGCGATAACCAGGGAGGCAGCCGTGGATGGAATTCGCGCTCTGATATCACAATTTTCCAGCCAGGGTTTAAAAACCGGCGTGTTGACCGTTGATGAAGAAATCCGCAATTACTCTGATCTCGATGTCGAAATCATCACCCTGGGTTCGCTTTATAACCTGGATCAGATTGCGAAAAATCTATTCGCCGGGATGCGCACCCTCGAGCAGGCGGGTATCGAGGTCATTCTCTCGACCGATTACGGTCAAAAAGAGATCGGTCTCGCCATTCACGACCGGCTTCACCGGGCTGCCAGCCAGGTTATACATGTGGTTTAAACCAAAACAAGCCCGGGTGTCCAGTTCGGGCTTGTTTTGCTGAAGGAGGGGAAGACATTTAAATTATGCTCTTGCGACAATGCAGTTATATCAACCTTGCCTGCCTTTGTAATCTGACGGTCGAACAGATTCCATCCCCACAATTTGGATAGCCGTAACCTGTACATTCAACCAGTAAAAAGAACACCAGCAGGCTAAGCTGCCCGCTGGTGTTCTTTGATTTGAAGGGATAACTATGGGTTAGGGTCGGTCAATTTCAAAGCGCGGTGAAGTCCAGGTTTCCCAATGCGCCGGGTTGTTTGGATCGCCCAGTGCTTTGAGCACTGAAAGCTTGAAGTAATAAACCCCGTCAGGCACTTCGAAGGTGCTGCGACCCGCGAAGGTCCTTCCATCGAATGGGAAAGCAAAGAAGCCAGTCGAAGTGCTGTTGCGAGGAAAGAACGAATCGTCGTAGGCAAAGAACCAGTTACGATCCGGACCCTTGCTCATCACCTGGAAAACTTCCATTTGGAAGCGCCGTGACTGATGATCGAGATGCACCAGGACGTAAGGGATGTCATCGCCTTGCATCGAGAACCACCACATCGGATCATCGCTCAGTTTGTAGTACGAACCCTCATACAGAGTTGCCAGCCAGGGGAAGCCGAATTGAGTTGGAACAAGCACCTGAATGGATTGGTAGTCGCCGATGAAGCCGGCATACGGCACCCGGTAGGTCTGACCATCTTCATCCATCGGGTTCAGCACGATATAGCCACCGTATTGCCCTCTATCGGGAGCTGCAGGCGCAGTCACGGTAACGGTAATTCTCGCTTTTGATTTTGGCTTTATTGTGATTTTATCCTGACTGAAGGATACCGAAGCAAAACTCGCATTGAATGATGGTGAGAATGTGCTGCCGTGAGTGCCCAATGCCGGCGCGTGCGATAGCATGAATGAAACCGGAGAGTCGCCCTCGTTGGCAATGGTCAGTGTTCGAACTGTCGGTCCGCTTTGGCTTTCACCCAATGCCAGTTTCGATGGTTCGACCTTTACCCTGGATAAGATGACATCAGGAATATCCAGCATTCCGGCGCCCTGGCGGTGAACGTTGTCCAGGAAGCCGAGAGCCGGGTTGCCCCACCAAACCGCCGGGTCAGCAGAATTGAGCAGCATTGTTCGTACCACTGCTGCCGGCGTATTCGGGCGGGCTTGCAGCAACAGCGCTACAGCGCCAGCCACATGCGGCGAAGACATCGAAGTACCGCTCAGGGTGGCATATCCGCCCAGTTCGAGCGGGTAGGTGGAATAGATCAAACCGCCTGGAGCGCCAAGGTCTGGCTTGACACTCAAATCCGGAGCAAGACCGTAGGAACTGAACGAGGAAATCAGCCCGCCGGTTGGGTTGATGAAGGAACCGGATTGGTCAGTCCAGGTCAGATCAACCGCTCCAGCCGCCAGCCGGGAGTCGATCAACGCGCCTTCTGTATTGGAGATTGTCACAACCGGAATGGTGATCGCCGGGGTGCCGGCAACCGTCGCGCTAAAACGACCTGCAACGTTATTGTACAGCACGACCCCAATTGCGCCAGCCGCCTGAGCATTCAGCGATTTGATATGGAAGGTACAACCGCCGCGGCGGATGAGCGCAATCTTGCCATCCAGGCTGCCAGCAGGTAAGGCGGCGCAAGCGTCCGCTGTGCTGGCGATGGTGCCGGTGCGAGCCATGGGGTACGTTCCAGAAGTCGGTGGAAGCGGAGAGGCGCTGGCAGGACCATAGCCAATCGCGGTTCCGTCGGGGCTGATTGTGAACAAATTCAAGAAGATGTCGGTGTTGTCGAAGGAGGCAACGCCAATCACCTGATTGCCCAAGCCCGGCGCGCCTGCCGAATACACGCCGCTGGTGCCGTTGTTGCCAATTGAAGCCACGACCACCATGCCGCGTTTTACCAGCCGGTCAGCCGCCTGAGCAGTAGGATATTGCGGCCATTGGAAACCGGAACCAATGCTCATATTGAGGATCTGCATGCCATCATCCAGCGCGCGTTCCATTGCCATGAGCATAATGTCGGATGTGGTTGATCCCTGGCAGCCAAACACGCGGTACGCGCCAAAAGACACGTCCGGCGCAACGCCTTTGAGTTCGCCATTTGCGCCAACAATGCCGGCAACATGAGTACCGTGCCCGTTGCAATCATCCGGGTCAGGATCAGGCGCTGGAACCGGGTTGTAGGTTGCGCTGGCTGGGTCGGCATTGAAGGCATCCCCGACAAAGTCATATCCGGTGAACACCCGACAGCCCGGACCGAAGCAGCCGCCCAGGTCGGGATGATTATAGTCTACGCCGGTATCCATCACCGCAACTTTTACACCCTTGCCGGTAAAGCCCATTTCATTCTGGACAATATCCGCGCCGGTCATTGCCAGGGCACTGATCAATTCAGGGCTGGGATTATCAACGGGTTCGGGCAACAGGATAGTCTCAACAGGGTAGATTGCCTTTACGCCTGGGATTCGGAACAAAGCGGGCAGTTCAGTGGGATTGATTTGAACGGAAATGCCATTCCATAATTTCTCAAAGGAGTACCGCTCGGTATATTCCAATCCAGCTCTTGCGGCATTCTGGCGAAAGTTTTGTTTCTCTGTTCGCACAGTTGTCAGTCTCCCGCCATCTGCTGTTGGTGACCCGTTGAATTCTACGAACCATATTTGCGGGGTCTCATCAATCATTTCTCCAGTTTCCGTTGAATAGACTGGATATAAAGGCTCAAGCGGACCCCCGTCATCAGCGGTTGCTGGTTGTATCATTGCTGCGAACAATGCAATGATTAACATGCCTGAAAAAACAAACCGTTTTAACATAATCCTCCTCCAGCAAAATTAGAATTTTTATTATCAGGAACACGTCTTGGATTTGACAATATTCTTAAATTCACCTCCCTTTCTGCCCTCCAGATTTTCAAAAAATAAAACTGCGGAAGGCAAACTAATTAACCTTCGGCAGTCTGGCAATCTGACGTTTCAGACCCATAACTTTGCGCCCCCACCTCGCGATGGGTTTGCTCTTTCGGGTATTTATTTGGTTTTTCGTTGATATTCTTTATTTATTTTACATTAAAACTCAAAGACTTCAAGTCCATAATATTAAAAATAATCCCGTTGTGTCTAATTGAATTCAGATAGAAGCCCATAATTTGCTTACGTCAACGCTGCGATTGTTAATCCGTGCTTCTTCTGCAGCAAACGCCAATAGATGACTTGCTGCAGCCTCCTGAGCAGCCTTGAAAATTTCAGGCGGGTTGCCATCCCGCTGAACGCTGCGAATGAAATCCGCCATTAATTGGGTATCCCCGCCGCCGTGTCCTTCACCTGTGGGCGGGCTGGTGTCAAATACTTTTTTTGTCCGGCTGCGATGCTGCTCCACGCTGATCCATGCTCCCCCATTGCCGAGCGAGCCCATTACTCTGCCCCGACTGCCTTCAATACGGGTTGATCGCTGTTCAATATGTGAGTGTCCGTGCATGGTCAGGGTAACGGTTGCCCCCTTGCTGAAAAGCATATTCACCACCTGATGATCAACTACATCGTTATCGCAGCGGTACACGCAACGACCATAATCTCCCTCCCGCAAGGCTTGCAGGATCGTTTCGCGATCGGGATTAGGGGCAACAACCGTCAATGGCCAGCCTCGGTATTCGGTTATCTGGCGCAGCCGAGGGTATATTCGCGCTAACCAGCGAACAATGCCTGGATTCGGGATGTATTGATGTATTATCCAGCGGTCAATTTTATTATTGCATGTTTGGCTATACGAATACCAAAAGGGCTTCATCTCGATATAGATATGCTTTGCCGAATAGGGACATTCGCTCTCCACGGGACAACCATCCAGACAGCGCTCCGGCGAACCGGGTGGTGCGTTTTCTGCCCGGAAATGCGATAATTCCCCGCTGCTGACCAACTGCACCGGATGGTCACCCAACACCCAGGGCAACATATCCAGATCGTGACAGCACTTCGCCAGAATCATCGGGCTTGAATTCTTGCTGCTGCGCCAGTTTCCGCGCACATAGGAGTGCGCCATGTGCCAGAAAGATACGTTCTCGCGGTGATCAACATCAATCACATCCCCAATTTGCCCGGTTTGAACAATCTCGCGCATCACCCGGATATGGCGCGTGTATCGCAGCACATGGCAGATGTGCATCTGGCGGTTGGTTTGCTGGCTGATCTCGACCAACAAACGGCACTCTTCAGGTTTGGTCGCCATTGGTTTTTCGAGCAGGATATGGTAACCATTGCGCATTGCCGCCACGGCCGGTTCGGTGTGCAGCCAGTCCTGGGTGGCGATGATGGCAGCTTCGCCCATTTGAGGCTTTTGGAGCAAGTCTTCCCAGGAGCGAAAGCGTCCTTCGGTTGGGATGTGATGCGTCCGCGCAAAAGTTTCGCGCCTGGTTTCATCGGGCTCAGCCACAGCGACAAATTCAATCTCGTCCGGGTGGGTCAAGGCGTACGGGGCGTAGGATTCTGCGCCGCGTTGACCCGCGCCAATCAAAACCGCTCGTATTTTCTTCATCTAAACCTTCCTTGGGAATTACGTCCATTTTAACATGCCTGGCGCAAACAGACTTTTGCTTCAACCGCCATTTTTTTACGCGGGTTTTACTGAATTAACCGCTGATCTTTTTTATCATGGTTAAGGGCTTGTATTTTTTATTGATGACAGGATGGCTTATGAACCAAATTGAGTCGCGAGTCGCAAATATGCGGACCGGCACGAAATTTTTTAGTGCATTTATCCTGGTTGGCATCATCATCCTCATCGGCGCAACCACCGGCTTTCTCTCAGCGCGTTATTTTCGGGGCGAAATCAAAACCATCTACACCGGCTTCATCGAACCATCCACCCGCCTGAGCAGTATCCAGAACGATGTTCTCCGCCTGCATGGAACGCTGCATCGTCTGGTGCTGGCACCCGAAAAGTTGTCGGATTACAAAATCCAGATCGCCGATAGTATTTCCGCCATCGATTCGTCGTTATCGAAGTTGGTCGTTGAGACAGGGCAGGCAAGCGCGGCAGAGAATGATCTCGACGAAACGCTCGCCGATTTCAAACAGAATTGGAACGAATATAGCACTACCGCGACGGAAGTAATGAATGCCCTTTGGCAAAATCAGGCTTCCGTTGCTCATGAAATATTCAATCTGGAATTGCAAATCCAATATCAGAATTTGGTGGAAAAACTCGATCTGATCGTCAGGCAAATGTCTCAAAATGCCAGCCAGATTGATGCTGCCAGCCAGAGAACATACACCTATTTGAGTATCTTTCAGTGGGTAGCCGGACTGTTCGGCTTGCTCTTGTGTCTCGTATTGGGCTATCTGCTCACCCGGCATCTGAACGACCCCCTTCAGAAAATAACTGCGGGGATGCAAAACCTACAAAATGGTGTACTGCGATGGGATTTGTCCGCGATTGAAAAAACAAGGATTCTGAGCCGGGAAGACGAATTGGGTATTGTCGCCCGCGCGTTGAACGAAACGGAGCAATACCTCCAATCCATGGCAAGCGTCTCGCGTCACATCGCCGACGGAGATTTGACCGTCCAATTTCAACCTAAATCGGAGCAGGATGTGTTTGGGCACTCCTTCGCAAAAATGACTCATCGCCTGCGCGAAACGATCCATCAAATCTCCACCAGTTCGCAGCAGGTGCAGCGGACATCCGGACATCTCTCCCAATCCACCCAAATCAGCCGGGAAGCCACCCAGCAGGTGGTCGGCACCATCCAAAAAGTTGCTCAAAGCCTCGTTCAGCAAACCAACAGCCTTAACCAAACTTCGCAGGCGGTTGACCAATCCACCCGGGCGGCTCAACAACTCGTCCACCAATCCGGGCAGCAACAACATGCCATTCTGAAAACCTCGCAAGCGGCAGCCCAATTGAAAGATTCGGTCGAAAGACTGGTCGCTACCATCGAAAAGGTCAACCAACATTCCAGCTTGGCGAATCAATCCGCCCGGGAAGGCGCGGACGCAATTCGAGAAGCGGTGAGCAACCTGCATGCCATCCAGCAGCACGTGAACGATCTGGAAAATAAAGTCAAAAACGTCGGCGCCCAGTCGGCGGAAATTAGCTCAATTATCGAGACCATTGACGAAATAGCCACCAAGACAAATATTCTCGCCATTAACGCCGCCATCGAGGCGGCTCATGCTCAAACCCAATCCCGAAAACTCAGCGAAACCATCCTCGACCGAATGATGACCGCACAATGCCATTTGGTCAACGCTCTGTTGAGCGCGGGTTGGGGCGAGCACCCTGCCCAATGGCAATCTGTGGCTGCCAAAACCGGCCTGGATATGATCCTGGCAACCGATGCCGACGGGGCAGTCGTCTACAGCAATGATTCGAGTTTACTCGGCTGGCGCTTCCCGGACGATCCCAACGCTCAGGCATATCCGTTTCGCGCTCTGATCCACCGAAAAGATGGTATCTATTGTCAGGAGTCCCAAAAACGATCGTTCGACAATTTGATCTTCAAGTTCGTAGGCGTTTCGCGCGCCGACCAGCCCGGCATCGTACAGGTCGGTTTGAACGTTTCCAGTTTGAAGACCTTTGAACTGCGGATTTCCGGCTTTGCCGTGGTCGCAGATGAAATATACCAGCTCGCCGAACGCGCCCGCGAAGCGACCCGCGAGATCCGCCGGTTAATTCACGCCATTCAGGCAGCGATCACCGACACGGTCAAGACCATGACCACCAGCGCCCGCGAGGTGACCACCAGTATCGCGCGCACCGACCAGACCAGCGCGGAGTTGGACCAGATTGTTACCTCGGTGCAGGGGGTATATCAACAAGTTCAGGAAGCCATTGACCTATCCAACCAAATGGAACGCCTGTCCTCGGAGTTGAATCACATCGTCTTCGATTTCAACCAGATTTTGGAAAAAAATGCCGGCTCGACCCAGCAAATTTCAGCCGCGTCAGATCATGTTGCCCGTTCGGTCGAGGAAATCGCCGCCATTTCGGAGGAAAACAGCGCAGCGGCGGAGGAGGTCGGCGCGGCAGCCGATGAGGTCAACCAGCAGACCGCGGCAGTGCATCAACTCAGCCAGTCGCTGGCGCAAATGTCCGTCGGCTTGCAAAACATCGTCTCTCGCTTTCAGGTTTAATCCTCGCATCTGCGATTCGATAGAAGCCACCACCGGGCGGCTTCTATGGATCTCCTTACAAAACGCATAGGATCATTCTGCAAAGAATGGTTTACAATAAAACCATGCCGGGATCGGTATGCTTGCTCAACAACGGCATAATCTTTTACGGAACGACGAATACCTGCGTCGCCCGTGTCGAAAGGAACCTTCGTTATGGAACTTCACCAATCCGATGCAACCGAAGCAATTCAGGACTTGTACCACCGTCCCCACCGCCTGACGCGCGTGGCTACCTGGGCAAATATCTTTTCTTGGGTCGTTCTGGCAATCGCCGGGTTATTTTTAGTGTTTTTCATCAGCGCTATCGTCGTTACCCTGACTGCGTCTGGCAGCCGCGGCGTGGTTGATCTTATCCCCACATTAATCCAGTTATTCTTGATTCTAATACCCGGTATTTTTTTGTTCATCTGTCTGCAAGCAATTTCAGAGGGCATTTACGTTCTGATGGATATTGAAGAAAACACTCGCCAGGCATGACGGGAATGAAGAATGCAGCGATCATCCTCGCGTTCCTGGTCGTCCTGATCCTGCCATTGGCTTTCTCTCCCGCCTCCGCGCAGGTCGCGCAAAACGGAGGAACGACCCTCTATCTACCCTGGTTGTCCAAACCGCCCGGTCAACCAACCCTCAAATGGGCATACGGCGGGTGTTATACCTCGTGGTGTGAAACCGGATGGTATTCCTCGCCAGCAGCCATCAATACCGATGCTGACCCGCAGCTGGAAGTGATTGCCTCCGCCTATTCCGTATGGGCATTGGACGGGGCTAGCGGTTCGCTGGAGTGGCGCTTCGATCCCGCCGGCAGCCGCACCTGGCCCGGCATCGTTCTGACCGACCTGGAACGCGACGGGACAACCGAAATTGTGGTCGCCCAGGGCGGCGGCTGGATCAGCGCAATCAACCTGAACGGAGCGCTCAAATGGCAACAGCGACCATCCGGAAGTGAACTGCGCGGATTGCTGGTTGCCGACCTGGAAAACAACAATAGCAGCCGGGAGATTCTGGTCACAGCCGCCATCGGAAGCCGTACCAGCACCTGGGTATTGGATTCCAGCGGCAACGTCCGCGCCAACTGGCCTCAGATCACCAGCGAAGACTCCGGGTACGCCTACGGCGTCTTCAACGCCAATGCCGCAGTAGCCAACCTGAACGGCGATTCCGCGCTGGAGATCATCGTTCCCACCGATACGCATTACATACTCGGCTTGCATCCCAGCGGCGCGCCGCTCGTTTCCAACAATTCGGTTTATCCGGGCGACAGACGAACCGTTTGGGGACAGGTCGGCGTGTGGGAAGACCTGGGGGTTGAAATGCGCGGGTGGGGTTATTGTTCGCAAGGTTCACCGCGTAGCGAGAATTACCGCCCGAACTTTGCCCACAGTCCGGCGACCATTGCCGATCTGGACGGAAACGGCAGCCTTGAAATCGTCGTCACCGGAAACGTGTACGATTGTTCCCAAGACCCGTACCAGTCGCGCTACACCGGGTTGTTTATCTTCAATGCCGACCGCACGCGCTACCAGAGCGGCAGTTTCGACTGGCGTTCCACTCCACTGGACATCGCCCCAGTATTGAGCGAAGATTACCATGTGATCGAAAACGTTCAGCCGAACCCGGTGGTGGCAGATCTGGATGGCGATGGCATCCTGGAGATCCTTTTCCCCGCCTACGATGGGCGCCTGCACGCCTTTTGGCTGGACAAGACTCAAAAAGGAACCTGGCCCTATTCGGTTTACAACCCTGCGGAAGGCTTTTTGCGTTTTGCTTCCGAGCCGGTGGTTGTTGATATCGAAAATGATGGACTGGCAGAGGTGATATTCACCTCCTGGACCCAAAAAGGCAGCAACCGCAGCGGCAAACTGCATATCCTGAATGCCTACGGCGTTCCATTGTACGAAATTGACCTGCCGCCCGGACGCAACAGCAATTGGAATTGGAATGGCGGTTTACCCGCACCGACGCTGGCAAACATTGACAATGACCCGGATTTGGAAATTATTGTAAACACGGCGTATTCCGGCGTTGTGGTGTATGATCTTCCCGGCAGCGCCAATGCCCGCATCCTGTGGGGCAGCGGGCGCGGGAATTACCAGCGCACCGGAAGCCTGCCAATCAATCCCTGACCGGTCACGAGCGGGGTGTCGCCGATACCAACCTGTCCAGATCCAGTTCGCGCAATTTCTCTGCCAGCGGGTATCCACTGGTGGGCTGCCAGCCGCTGAATTGATAATATTCCGCCAACATCAACGTCATATTTGGAACATTGCCCTCCTGCCCGCCATCATGCAGCGGCTGCAGCAGCAATTTGGGCAATTTTTCATTGCGGGGCGACCAGCCAAGCCGCAAGTTATACAGTCGTTTGAGGTTCCAGATGCGCTCGCCGGTCTTCAGCAGTTCAGCCATGTCCCAATTCACGCCGAGCGCGGCATTCACCAGAGACAGAATTTCGCCGGGGGATACCACCGCAAAAATGCAATGCGTCAGGCTATTGGTGATCGAACGCCAGTGCTGGTGGCGGGCGACCTGTTCGCCTTTCCCGCGCGATTCAAAACGCTCCTGATACACAATCCCGATTTCATCAATGGTTCCACCCAACCCAACATTGAAATAATCGCTCTGGTTGTGGCACGCCCCGCGCGGCGAGAGGACATACGAGAGTGCCTGACCGCTGAACGCGCGCGGATCGTGCATGGCGATGTCCAGCCCGTTGACCTCGACAGCCAGGTCGGCATCGCCGCCATATCGCGCCAGGGCTTTGCTGCCCTGCGCCAGCAGGCTGCCAAAACCTTCCATCCGGGCAGTCCATTCGAGCAATTGGAAACACGGCTGCGCGTCCCCCCAACGCAATTCCAAGCCGCCGGTGTCCTGTGTCGTTATTTTTCCCTGCTCAAACAGCAGGTAAGCCAGGGCAATCGTATTTCCGGCAGTGATCGTATCCAGCCCCAGCCGGTCACACACATCACCCAGCGCGGTGATCACCGCCAAATCGTCCACCAACAGCTGCGATCCAAACGAGCAGATAGTTTCGTATTCGGGACCCTTCACCTTGCCGGTAGTTGCATAACCGCCTTCCTTGATTTCCACTTCGCGCCCGCATGAAATCACGCATCCCTGGCAGGCGGTCACCCCAGCCAGGATTGTATCCGCCATTTCCGCGCCGCTGATTTTTGCGGCGCCATCAAAATGGGGCGCAGTCCAGTACTTTTGCGGCATATCGCCCAGAAACTGCAAGTACTCTGCCGCGCCGGCGGTGCCGGTAGCGCGTAAAACGGCGGTCATATTTTGATCAATCAGGGTTTTATTCGCCACAATGCGAAGTTTTTTATAGTCCTCATCCCGTTCCAGGACAATGCGCTGCGTACCGCGCACCGCCACTGCTTTGAGATTTTTGGAGCCCATCAGCGCTCCCATGCCGGTGCGAGCTGCCAGCCTGCCGTGGTCGGACAATATCCCCGCGCACGGCACCCGATTTTCACCGGCAAGACCAATGCAGGCAACTTTCGCCTGTGGGCTTCCGGTCTCAGCCCGGATGGCTGCCTGAGTCTGGTAGGTATCGGCGGCACCCCACAAATGGTGCGCATCTCGAATTTCGATTGTTTCGTTTGTAATCCAGAGATAGATCGGTTGCGCGGCTTTTCCCTCGATCCATAACACATCGATGCCCGCATAACGCAGTTCCGGCCCGACAAAACCGCCAATGTTCGCTTCTCCCCACCAGCCGGTTTGCGGCGAACGTGCGCAGATTGTAAAGCGCCCGGTGGTCGGTCCACCAGTGCCGGTCAGGGGTCCGGTTGCAAACAGGATCGGGTTGCGCGAATCAAAGGGATGGCGATGGATATCCAAAACATCCCATAAAAGCCGCGCCGCCAGACCGGATGCGCCAATAAAGTTTTTTACCAGCGCTTCAGGAATTTGTTGGCGCGAAATTTCCCCAGAATCCAGATTGATTTTGACCAGTTTTCCAAACATTTCGGCTCCTTGCTTAAAAATCAACCGATTTACCTTCAAAAGCGTAGATGAATAGATTCTTCAACTCGGTCTCACTAGGCATGCGGGTGGACATAATGGTTTGGGTGTCGTTGAGTGCGTTTTCTATCAGCAGACTTAATTCATTTTGATAGTCTGCGATTGATACACCTGTATTGGCTACACGCAAAGGTTGGTCAACCTGGCTTTCCAGCTCGCGTACCGCTCCCGCTAGCGATTGCGCAGCCTGTTTTTCATCCTCCGCTGGCAGCCCCAGAAAGCGCGCCATTTCCCGGTAGCGCGTCCGCCCATCCGTTCCATTAACGCAATATTCGATCGTGTACGGCAGGAACAACGCCACCGCCCGGCCGTGAGGGATATGAAAAACCGCCCCCAGCGAGTGTCCCATGCCATGCGCCAGGGCAGCCATTGAATTGCCAAACCCCAGCCCGGCGATGGCAGCGGCGTTGTGCATCCTCTCCCGCGCCTCGCTGTCCGCGCCATTTTGATACGCCCGCGGCAGGTAGCGGAAGACCAATTCAGCAGCCTTCAGGCACAATCCATCGCTGAAATCATTGTGGTAGGTCGAAGTGAAACCCTCAACGGCGTGGGTCAATGCATCCAGCCCGGTATCGGCGGTCAATCGCGGCGGCAGCCCGGCAACCAGTGCCGGATCGAGTATGGCAATATCCGCAATCGCTTCGCGGCTGCCCAGCCCCAGTTTTCGCCGCTCGCCCGGATTGGTCAACACAATCGCCCAGGTCGCTTCGGATCCGGTGCCGGATGTGGTCGGCACGGCGACGAATCGCGCTTTTTCCCGCAAGCCGAATTCCTCGATTGGGTTGATCGCCTCCGGATCGGTATCGGGACGGGCATACAGAACCCACATTCCCTTGGCAGCATCAATGACCGAACCACCGCCGACCGCCACGATCCAATCCGGTTTCTGGTCGAGCAGGAAGGCTGCGCCGCGGCGAACTGTATCCAGGTCGGGTTCCGGCTGGACCTGGTCGAACATAACCACCCGTAAACCCGCCGATTCAATCGTTCGTTGAACCTGCGCGGCGATATCCAACTTAACCAGATTGGCATCCGTAATCAACGCCGCGATGCTGCCTTTCAGTGTGGACAGATGGCTCAGGGCGTCGTCACCGTACACGATTTGAGGCGAGTTGAAATACCACATGGGATGTCCTTTTCGATTGAATTTTTCAAACTGGTTTCTGCGGGTATACTACGAATCATACTCCTATCCCGCCCCCCGTGCATCAAAATTTATAAGGAATCTATAAAACATATTCATTGATCAATTGGGTAATAATTGCTATATTAAATCTGAAATTCAGGCTTAAGCCTGTCAAAGCGGGGAAACCATTCTGAATAGTTGCCTCCCCAACCATTTTCATAAGGAGTTCTGGATGAAAAAGATCACGCTCATTCTTTTGGCATTGATTTTGGTTACCGGTTTGGGTTTCAGCCTTACCAAAGCCACGCCGGCGCAAGCCGAAACCGGTACGCCTCCTGCTGAAGGGGTCGTTGTCGTCAAAAAAACCGCCGTTACCAGCTTTGACCGCACATGGAAATGGTCAATTGATAAAGTAGGCGATCAATCTTCGCTGACCCTCTCCCCAGGGCAATTGTTTACCGTCAATTATTCGGTAACAGCCCAGGCAGTGCCGGTAGACAGCAACTGGAAAGTGACCGGTATTATTGCTTTTCAGAACAGGGCAAGCGTCCCCGCGACCATTGAATCGGTGCAGGATGTAATCAGCGGTGGAATCGTAGCGACAGTTAATTGTGGTTTCGGTTTCCCGTTCGTACTGCAAGCCGGTTTTACCGCGCAATGCACCTACTCGGCTGACCTGCCCGACGGCAGCGCGCGCACCAATACCGCGACCGTCGTCACCAGCGGCGACGTGTCCGGTGGTTCTGTGACCATACCATTTTCCTTCGGCGCGCCCACCAACGAGATTGACGAGTGCGTTGACGTGGTGGATGACCAGTTTGGCGCTCTGGGCACGGTTTGCGCCGCTGAATCACCCAAAACCTTCACCTACAGCATGAATGTAGGCGGGTACGAAGTTTGCGGCGACTACTCGTTCACCAACACGGCTTCCTTTACCACCAACGACACGAAATCCAGCGGCGGGGACTCTCACATGGTTGCCATCAACCTGCCCTGCGCTGGCGGCTGCACGCTCACTCCGGGTTACTGGAAGACGCATTCCAAATACGGACCCGCGCCGTATGACGCCACCTGGGCGCTGCTGGGTGAAGATGCCGCCTTCTTCCTGAGTGGACAAACCAATTACCAGGTCTTATGGACTCCGCCCGCAGGTGGGAACGCCTATTATATTCTCGCCCGCGCCTACCTGGCTGCCAAACTTAACTTCCTCAACGGCGCAGCCTCTACGCCGGCGGTGGATGCTGCCATTGCCTCTGCAGAGACGTTCTTCAGCACGTTCACCCCAACCTCTACCCTCAGCCGCTCGGTTCGCAACGCAGCGCTCGCCAACGCGACCCTGCTCGACAACTACAACAACGGACTGGTTGGTCCGGGTCACTGCGATTTCTAACCCCTGGCTATTTGACCGCCGCGAGGGTTTCTCGTTTGAGGAACCCTCGCTTTTTATGTCAAACCGGAAATTCGGTTGGTATGCGCGTGCATGATTCGACCAGTTCCTTGGCGGCGCGCACATTCTTCATGACCATAGTCATATTGCCGGTCAGTTTCAACTGCCCGGTCATCATCGCCTGCATCGGATCGAGTTGTTTGGTCATCACCTTTTTCCAGGTAGTGACCGGACCGCTCAATCGAAAAGCCGGTTTAATCTCTACCGCATCGGTCACCTCGAAGGCATTGCGGCAGTCGCCGTGCCATAAATCCATATACAGAATCACCGGCTGGGTCAGGCTTCCACCCGGCTCGATCACAAAGAAGAAATCACCCTCCCAATTTTTAGCCGCCTCTTTATAGGCGCTGCTCTGGTTTAAGTCAGTCATCATCGCCTTGATCCAATGATCAGACGGAAACGGGATATTCATTTGATCCTCCTCATTGGTGATTTAAAAAATTATAATCGCAGGGGACAAGATTGAGATAAAATCTTGCCAATAATCCGCTCGATCAATGGCTCTCTTACTTTCTAACAAGGCAAAAGCAGATGACAAAAATCGCGACAATGCAATGGCAGGACGAAGGTGTTTTAGTGTTATTGGATCAGCGCGTATTACCTCACCAGGTTCGCTTTGTGCGATGCAAAACTGCCGGTCAGACCGCCGAGGCAATCGCCAACATGACGGTGCGCGGCGCTCCCGCCATCGGCGCCGCCGCCGCTTACGGCTTAGCTCTGACCGCCTGGCACCATCCTTCGCGCCAGCCGGACGAGCTCCACGCCGCCCTGAAAGAGTCTGCCCGTGTTTTGGAAAACGCTCGTCCCACCGCAGTTAACCTCAAGTGGGCCATCCAACGCGTCCTGAGCCGGGTTGAACCAGCCATCCAGGATGCAGCCATAGTGCGGGAAGCCATCCTCGCCGAAGCGCACGCCATTGCCGGCGAAGATGTACAGACCAACAAAGCCATCGGGATGCACGCGCTCGGCATTTTACCGCTGCGCGAAATCACCTTTATCCACCACTGCAATACCGGCTCCCTTGCCACCGTTGAGTACGGAACCGCGCTGGGTATCATCCGCACCGCCCATGAAAACGACCGGAAGGTGATGGTCTATGTAGACGAGACTCGCCCGCGATTGCAAGGCGCGCGATTAACCGCCTGGGAACTGGATCAACTGGGCATCCCCTACAAAATCATCGCCGATGGCGCATCCGGTCATGTGATGAAAAACTTCCGCGTTGATGCGGTTGTCGTCGGTTGTGACCGGGTGGCTGCCAATGGTGATACCGCCAATAAGATCGGCACCTACAACCTTGCTCTCGCCGCTGCCGCCCACAACGTACCGTTTTATGTCGCCTGTCCAACCTCGACCATTGACCTGAACACCCCAGATAGCAGCGCGATCCCCATCGAAGAACGTTCAGCAGAAGAGATCACCCATATCGAAGGCAAGCAAATTTGCCCGCAGGATGCGCAGGTTTACAATCCGGCTTTCGATGTCACCCCGGCGAAGTGGATCACCGCGATCATTACCGAAAACGGGGTTTGCCGCCCGCCATACGAACAATCCCTCCAAAAGGCTGCCCTTGCCGGCAGGCATTCTTACTGATTGGCGTTCGTTTCTAACGATCCAAATATTTCGGTCAACAATGCCTTGAGGTGCATCTCGAGAGCAGCATAGGAATAGTGCTTCAACGCCACGCGGTAGTTCAAATCGGCGCGCTCTTGCGCCAGGTCGCCATTGGACAGCGCTTCTCTGGCTTCGCGCACCGCGCGGTCGTTAACAAAGCCATCAAACTCAATGACGTTGAAACCCTTGGGCTTGATGTCAATTTCGTAAATGGAATAGCGATTGACCACGATCGGGCGGCGGAAATAAATAGCTTCCAGAAAGGCATTGCCAAAGCCTTCAATTTCCGAGGGGTAGGTGACCAGGTCGGCAAGGGGATAGACGTCATACAGAGTATAAATCTTGCATCCATTCGGCAAGAGACCGCGCCGTTCCCGGATAATGTCGGAGACAAACAACGTATCCACGCCCATCCGGCGGGCGTAATCGCGCACCCGGTGTTCGTACTCGCGCCCTTCATCACCCGCCGCATGAGATATGACCAAGCGCGCCGGAATATCCAGACGCGAAACCAGCTCGATGGCATGCTCGATGCCCTTGCGCTGCACCACCCGGGTGGGCTGCAGAATCAATTTTTCCTCTGTCCGCAAACCAAGGTCGTCTCGCAAAGAACGGGCATAATCGTCCAATTCGGGCGGCGGGGTCTCGAAATCCATCACGTTCGGGATCAAGCGGCTGGACACTCCAGCCCGCAGCGCCAGCTGCTGCCCGGCAACCGAATTAATAACGACGTGGCGAATACTGGGGAATGCCGGTGGAAATGCCATGGTCAAATAATCCCACACGCAGTTTACCGCAAAGCGTTTACGCTCCCAGTACATGTCGTGATGGTGAGCGATCACCGGGAAGCCAGACTCGGCGATCAATTCCGAAAGCGCCATGCCCAGCGGTATGTTGACCGGGATAGATAAGGCGTTTTCGGTTATCAGTAAATCGATTTGAAATTGGCGCACAAAATTCAACAGGTGCTGCTTGAACGTCTTTTTATATGCTTCGATCTTCTGGGTCAGGAGGTTGGAACGGATGCTTTGATTGAACGCATCTTCGTGCAGTGTTTCCATTTCCGGGTGGTGAAAAAACACATTTTCAACCACGTAACTGCGTTCCGCCGGGCGGTCGCACAAACCTGCAAAATAAAAACAGGTATGTCCGAATTTCTCCAGCACGGCAGCCCATTTTTCAGTTTCCAGGGAAACGCCGTCTGTGCTGGCAAATCGGGTGGACACAAAACCAACATTCAATCCGGCGCGACCTTTTTCTACAACCATCATATTCTCCGTTTCAGTGACTCAATGGTATAGCGACAACGCCAACCATCTTCTACAAAAGGGTTCGATCCGAACCGGCTGGTCGAACGCTCCGCTTTCGCCCGTCAACACGTCCAGCCACGCCTTGCCAAAGCCGCCTGGTTCAACCTCCACCGGTTCGGCGCTGAAGTTGTGGCAGCAAAGCACATCACGCTGCTTAGTCGCATCTTTTCGCAGCACAATGAACAACCGTCCATCCTGGGAAATAATTTGCTGCTCTCCCTGTGGATGAAAGCCCGCTTCGCCGCAGCGGGCTTTCAACAATTGCCTGAAACCTTTCCACACCTTGTAGCGCAGCGAATTTGCATGGTTCAACTCCGCCAAAATTTCCCCGGCGTTGAACTTTTCGCGATTGATGCTGCGGTTCATACCGGTTCGGGCGACTCCTTCGATCCATCCACGCGATCCCAATAAGGAATGCACGTAAATTGCCGGCAGCCCCGCCAGGCTCAACAGGACCGCATGAGCGGTCAGAAATCGGCTCACCAGGACATCTTGTTCCTGCTGCCCGGTGTAATCTGCCAGCGCGTCCAGGTAATTGATGTTCAATTCGTAGGGAGTCTGACTGCCATCCGGATTGCTCTTGTAACCAATCAGACCACCCATTTTTTGAACATCCCCCACCAGCCACTCAATTTCACTTTCCGGCAGTATGCCGCGCGCGGGATTAAGACCGATGCCGTCATGCGAGGCAAGAAAGTTGAAGAACATGGCTTCCCGGCTGGGCAGGTGCAACCCGGATGCCCATTGGGTTAAGTATGCCGCGTTTTGCTTGCGCATAGCGTGCAGCACCAGCGGCGGAAGGGCAAAATTGTATATCAGATGAGCTTCATTACTTCCATCGCCAAAATACGAAACATTGTCTTCGTGGGGCACGTTAGTCTCAGTGATTAGCCGTATGTAAGGCGCGGCTTCTTCAAACATTGCCCGCCAGAACTGGATGACCTTATGCGTTTGCGGCAGATGAATGCAGCGCGTCCCGATTTCTTTCCACAAATACGCAATCGCATCCAGACGGATGAATTGCGCGCCTCGTTCGGCGTACTCCAGTAAAACCTTGCTGATTTCGATTAAAACAGCCGGGTTGGCATAATTAAGGTCAACCTGATCTTCACTAAACGTGGTCCACACAAATCGCTTCCCCTGACGGGCACGGAAGGGGGTTAACAAAGGCAGCGCCCTGGGTCGCACTACCTCACGAAGATCGTCCTCCGGGCGGGCGGTGACATAGAAATCGCTATAATCCGGATCATCCCCCAAAAAACGTTCAAACCACTGGTGTTTTACCGAAGTGTGATTGACCACAGCATCGAACATCAACCGGTAATGCCGTCCCAGGCGATCAATATGCTCCCAGTTTCCAAATTCCGGTTTTATCGTACGGTAATCGCTGACTGAAAAACCGTCGTCTGAAGTGTACGGAAAAAACGGCAAAATATGGATGGTTGTGCCCCACGCGTCAAACACTCGTAAACACACCTCGCGCAGCACCTCCAATGGCGGTTGGTCGTCCTGCCTGAATTGATCGGCATAGGTAATCAAGACCACATCTTTCGCGCTCAATGGATCGGGGTTGAATTTTTCTTGCACCCGCTGCCGGGTCGCTTCGATCGCTGGCAGGATTTTTTCAAATCCATGCGCACCGGCTTTCTCCCCATACAGATCGACCAACAACGCTTTCATCCGCGTGGTATTCAAATTTTTCATCATGCGCCGGATTCCTCGGGTGGCCAATGGACAATTTTTGGCTCGGCATTCGGCAAGATCAATTCAAAGGCATTTTCAAGCGGGATATTCTCAGCGCGCGCCAGAATGGTGGCGAGCGAAAGTCCGTGCGAAACCAGCAAGATTCGCGCGCCTTTGTTCTCCACCGCGATCTCTTCAACACAGGCAAGCACCCGGTCAGCGACCTCCTTTAGGCTTTCCCCGCCTGGCGGGCGGCTGTTCAGGGGGTCACCCCGGCGGTTTTCGAAAAAATCCGCGAACCGCCGGCGAATGTCACTGAATAGCACGCCTTCCCATTCGCCTTGATTGATTTCTCTCAAACGCGGGTCAAAGGTGATCTGCCGGTCACCCGCCAGGATTTTCGCGGTTTCCCGGGCACGCCCCAAATCACTGGCATAGATCTTGTCGAAATGAACGGGGCGGATTTTCGCAGCCAGGTCGCGCGCCTGCTGAACGCCAATCGGATTAAGCGGTAAATCCGCCTGACCCTGATAGCGGCCCTCGACATTCCAATCGGTTTGGCCGTGTCGTACCAGCCAAAATTCGGTTTTATGGTTGTTATTTTTCATAATTTTATCGCGTCGAACTTGCGTTTGTCTCAACCTTGCTCTCTTCCAGCAACTCATCCTGGTAAAAAATTTCCCGATATTCCGGGAGGGTAATCATTGCCGGCCGGTCGAGCTCAACGATCTCCTTAACGTCCAGGTAGTAATTCCCGGCTTCGTATTGAACCAGTTTCATTGTGCGATTAATATCCTCGAACAATGAGGTGTGCAGTCTTTCTTCCAATTTTTTTAGCACCGTCTGGATAATGGCAAACGACATTTTACTCAGCGCTGTGAGAGTCTGATTGTGATGGATCCGTTCGAGTAAATCCACCTGGGCAATAGCGGACAAACCAAACTTTTCCAGGGCATCAATCAGCAGGCCAGTTTCCACGCCGTATCCGGTAAAAAAGATCAGTTTCTCCAACGTCTTCCGCCTGCCACCGTACTCGCCCGATAAAGGCTGGATCACACCGGAAAGTTCCGGATAGAACAGGTTGAGCAGCGGTCGAGCGGTCAGTTCGGTTACTCGTCCCCCGCCGGATGATTGCACCCGCCGTCCGGTACGCAACGGGCGCTGGTAAAACCCTTTTACGAATTGAATATGCCGGTTGACCAGCATGGGTCCAAGCACGCCGTATACAAAGCGCGGGTGGATATTGACGATATCCGAATCGATCCACACCACCAGGTCTCCACGGGTTACATACAGGCTCTTCCACAGTGCTTCCCCCTTGCCAGCCCTTGCGCCGTATTGGGGCAAAATCTGCTGGTGAATGTATACCGGAACGCCAAGTGACTTGGCAATTTCGCGCGTCCGATCGGTCGAATCGGAATCCATCAAGACAATTTCGTCCAGCAGGGGGTATTTCTCGACCAGACTTTTTTGGATGACGCCGATGACCTTGCCAACCGTCTTTTCTTCATTTAGGGCGGGCAAGGCAAGACTGATCGTCAAGTTCTGATTCTCCTTCAATCGCACCAGGTTTTCGATGTCGTCGAATTCGCTCGCATGGAAGGTGTTCTCGGCGAACCACTTGTCCACCAGAATCGAGATCGCCTTTGCCCCGATCATTTCCGTTTTCCATTCGTCCGATTGGCGGGGCGCAGGCTGCTGTGATTTGACAACTACCACCATACAATCCGACTCGGTGATCAGGCGGTCGGCAACACCGCCCAAGCCGGTTGCACCTTCCTGCAGAGGTTCGGTAATCCCAAGGATGACCACATCGGATTGTTTAGCCTGCTGGAGAATTTCCTCCACTGGGGATGGAGCAGACTTACGCACATAATGAACTTCGGGTAAATTTGGTAAAATTTTTGAAATCCCGCGCAGCGGCGGTTCAACTGTTTCGGTTTCGCTATCCAAGTGGTAAAGATGCAGGGCGTTCAAGCGCTCGTGGGGTAAAGCCAGTCCCAGGCGCAGCGCCAGCTGGGCATGGGGTCCACCTCGCAGAGGCACCGTAACGGTCAAGGATTCCTTGCTGGCAATCCCCCGGATGATTGCCACGTTCGCATTGATACGCTTTACCGATGAATATTGAAAAGATCCGTCGCCCAACTCACCCAAGGACAACCAGTTGAACACCACCAGATCGACTCGGCGGCTGGTGAGAAAACTGTTCAAACCGTCCCAGCGGTCATACGCCACAGAAATATCAATTTCCGCTTCCAAACCATACTCACGTTCGGCGTCCGCTAAATTTTTACGCAATTGCCTTGCTTTTATGGTGCCTGCTGAAAGAGACTTACCCGCATCAACCTGCACCAATCCCAGCAGAATCAGCCGGCTGCCTTGCAATTGTCGGCAGAATTGCAGCAAACGATTATCCAGTCCTCCATTGAAAACCGGGATCAATACACGCGGGAATGGTTTAAATACTTTAGCCGTTTTCATCTTGCTTCCTTTCAGCATGATTGATTGCCAGGGTTAACAAAGGTTCGATATGGTTCAAATAAATCGAATCCCAGGAATATTCTCGTTTAACCCTGGCGCGCAATTGATAGGCGGTATCCGATTGGAGCCGCTCGACAATCCGGCGGGCAATTTGCCCTTCGGGCTCATTGATCGAGAAGAGTGTTGCCGCCCCGTTCGACAGCGCCCGCAGCGCGGGAATGTCACTGCAGAATAAAGCCTGTTTTCCCAATCCGGCTTCCAGAACAGGCAGCCCAAACCCTTCTTCGCTGCTGGTCAACAGCAAGGCGTCAGCCAGCCGGTACAAATCGGCTATCTGGGTTGAAGGTAAACCATCAGGGTAGTGTTCTGCCAGCATTAAAACATGTTCTTCAAGACCCAAATCCTTTTTCAGATCCGTCAATTCTTGCAGATACGCCTGGTTGGCAGGGTTATGGGCTCCGGTTGGTCCGGTGATTACAAGAAACGCCTTGGGAAAATCGATACGCAACTGTGCAACGATTCGCAATGCCAGCTCGAGATTTTTCCGGCGGGTGATGCGCACCGGCGTCAGGAATAATGGCTCGGTTAATTGCAACTTAAAACGGTGCGCAAGCCGCACAGTCTCTTTTGACAACCCAAGCACCTGAAATTGATCGATCCCGTTGGGAATTACCTGTACCCGCGCTGGATCAATGCCGGTAAGCTCGACCATTTCCGCCTTGCGGGAATCCGAAATGGCTACATGAATGACGCCATCCCATGCTTTACCGGTCAAATTCCAGGGATAGGCTGCGTACAATTCTTCCTTGTATTGCCTGGCTGTCCAGGCAAAATCATGGTGCCAGAGAATGATTCGCAGTCCATTGGCTCGTTCTTCAACCAGCCTGAGCAGCGCGGCGGTTAATGGCAGGTTTTTGTGCATTGTGGCAACGTTGTGAGCAATCAAAACATCCAATTTTCGGGTGTTTTTCCGCAACCAGCGATAGATGCGCTCTGTCGCTGCATCGAAGGAAGGGGTAAGGACGCCATCATCCAAATCCACTTTGATTTTTAGGATTTCCGCATCACGGGAGTCCAGAGAATCAAAAGTAGTTACGCGGATCGATTCATCCCACGCCTGCCCACGTCCGGTCAGAATGACAACCTCGTGCCCGTAGAGAGAAAAAATATTTGCCTGGCTTGCCATGACCTGCTCAACGCCACCCACAATTGGCGGAGCCGTGTAATGCATTAATCCAATCTTCATCCACACTCCCAGCAATAATTTCCGGTCTTGCCGACGATCGAACTAATATGCCTTCTGCGGCTTCGTGAAAGATATAAAAAATTGTAACATAAAATTTTTGCGGATATTTTGCCCAATCTTTAACCAGATTAATCAAGATTGGAATAATCATCTTGATGTACAATCAAGAGGCAATCACTCTTTTACCCTACAACGAGGATCGAGATGAACTTCGAATGGTCGCAGGAACAAAATGAGCTGTATCAACAGGCAATCGAGTTTGCCAAGAAAAAGATGAACAAGAACCTCATTGAAGAGGACCGGAATGAGGTTTTTTCACGCGAAAAATGGCAGGCATGCGCTGACCTTGGATTGATGGGTATGATCATACCCGAAAAATACGGCGGGCTGGGTCTGGACGCATTGACCGTTGCTCGCGTGATGGATGGTTTCGGTTACGGCTGCCAGGATACGAGCATCTTTCTGTCCATTGGAGCGCACATTTGGGCAGTGCAAATGCCAATTTTGCTGTTTGGCAGCGAGGAGATCAAACAGAAATACCTGCCCAGGCTCGTCTCCGGTGAATGGGTTGGTGCGCACGCCATTTCCGAACCCTCGGCGGGGTCCGACGCCATGGCGATGAATACCACAGCGGTCAAGGATGGTGATTTTTACATCCTGAACGGCAGTAAAACCTTCGTCACCAATGCCCCCGTGGCGGATTTGTTTGTCGCCTTCGCAACCATCAACAAAAAATACGGGTTCGCCGGCGTAACTTGTTTTGCCTTCGAGCGCAACACCCCTGGTATATCGGTCGAATCCAAGATGGAAAAAATGGGTTCGCGCACTTCGCCGATGTCCGATGTGGTCTTTCGGGATGCCCGCATTCCGCTTTCCAACGTCATTGGCGCGCCGAGCGGCGGTTCGCGCATCTTTTCGCGCATCATGTTTTGGGAGCGGGCATTAATCCTGGCACCTTTCCTTGGCGCCATGCAGCGCCAGATCGAAGAATGCGTCCAGTATGCCAATGACCGGGTTCAATTTGGCAAGCGGCTCTCTGCCTATCAGTCCATCTCGGGTAAAATTGTAGATATGCAAGTGCGTTTGGAATCCGCTCGTATATTATTGTACAAGGCAGCCTGGGATCTGGAGCATGGAGACGCCACCATGCCGGCGTCCATCGCCAAACTGGTCACCAGCGATGCCGCCGTGCAAACCTTTTTGGATGCCATACAGGTTTTTGGCGGCTACGGCTACACCACCGATTTTGAAATCGAACGCCACTTGCGTGATGCCATCGGTACCCGTATTTACTCGGGCACATCCGAAATGCAAAAAATGATCATCGCCAATACCATCGGGCTGAAAACTCAGGGATAAATAATCAGGTTATGAAGCGCACCGATCTTATGGTATTACGTCGAGATCGGCGTTTACTCGCCGGGTGAATAATCCGCGTCTTGGTCAGGCGCATGGACCAACTTGAGTCCATCGTTGGCAATTTCTTGCGATTCAACGTAGCGGCGCGGCATTGCCAGGGACGACCATCCCCCCGCTTCCTGTAACCGGAAAGGATCCGTGCCCGCTTTAGCAGCTCGGGTTGCCCAGGCATGGCGGCAATCGTGCGGCGATAATCCCTGAATGCCAATTTTCTCCCCCAACGCGCTTACCCGTTGCGCGATCCCGCGCGTGCTGATCCCTCGCTTACCCAATTGCCCATTGCGTTCCACTCGCAGCAGTAATGCTGTTTCAGCAGGTTGCTCATTCCAGTAGCGAAGATATATTATGGCTATGCGCATTGTGTCTCTGCTCAAGCGATGAATCTGCGTTTTACCCACCTTCGAACGGTAAAAGCGAATCACTCCATTCTCCACATCCAGAGCCTGCCGCTTCAACTGGGCAACCTCTCCAACGCGCAGTCCATGATCCAACAGCAGACAAAACATCAATCCATCCCGGCAGCCTTGCGGACTATCCATCGGTTGGGATTTCAACCGCTCGATTTGTTCCAGACTCAAAGTCACCGGGCTGGCTTTTTTCAAACCTACCCGCTGCACCGGGCGTTGGTTGTCAATGCGCCGTTTCTCTCGCTGGCTGTAACTCTGAACAGCACGAATCAGCGCATATTCCTCCGCGTTGACCGTCCCCGCCTGAAAAGCCAGGCGGGCGTACGTTTTGACCGTTGACAGGCGCACGTTAACCGAGGGCACAGCGTAGCCTTCCTTCAACTGCCATTTGACAAAGGCTTCGACCAGCCCCCAGCTCACTCCGTGCCAGGATTCCGGGTTTTGGTTAAGCCGGTTCACGTTCACACCCGCAATCGACAAAAACTCGGCGAAGAGACTCAAATCGGCATCCTGGCGGCGCAGGGTTTGCTCCGAGCGCCGGCTGCGGTAATCGGCAAAGCGGTGGCGCGCCGCAGCTTGATTGGCTGCCTGTCCAGCTTCGGATAAGATCACAGGCAGCGGTCGCGGGGTTGCTTTTTGAATATCGCGATCTTCATCCGTCATGATTTCTCCCTTCACGCCCTCTGCTCGCCCCTCAGACAGGCGGTTACACCAGGTCTTTCACGCATTGCTCGATCACGTCCAATGCCTGCTCCGCCAGGGATAAATCGGCCTGGCTGCCCATATGCCCCAGCCGAAAAACCTTGCCGGATAACGGACCATACGACCCGCCCACCGCCAGCCCATACGCGCGAAAACGCGCGTCCAGGTCCTGCCAGGAAATCAAATCAGGAACGCATACCGCTGTCACCGTTGGGGATTGACCAGCTCCTTGCGCCGGAAATAAACGTAAACCTATCTGCGCAATCCGCTCGCGGCAATAACTGGCAACCTGTTCGTGCCGGGCAAAGCATTGTTCAAGTCCCTCATCGAGTATCATGCGGGCAGCTGCATTGATGGCAGACACGCCATGCCAGTTCGGCGTATACGGAAAGTAGAAATCTTCCTGGGCGGTCGCAAAGGGCTTTAAGGCATCATACCCTGAATAATTCACTTGAAAGATGATTTCCCATGCCGATTCACTAATCGCCACCGTTGCGATTGCCGGTGGCGCGGAAAAAACTTTTTGAGACCCGCCCAAACACAAGTCAATAGACCACTCATCGGTCAATACCTTCGTGCCGCCCGCGCTCGCAACCGCATCAACATAAAGCAACGGCACGCCATGCTTCACCTTCAGCCTTCCCAACTCTTCCAGCGGGTTCAACGTTCCAGACGGCGTCTCGCAGTGCACCGCAGTAATCATCTTTGGCTCGAACCGAGCAATAACTGCCTCGACGGACTCCCAATCGCTCAGGGTTTCATCATAGCCGGTGCCGTACACCTCGACCTCGGCGCCGAGTGATTTTGCCATATCGCCGATTCCGTACCCAAAAACGCCGGTTGCCAACGCCAGCACCCGGTCACCTTCAACCAGCGTGCTTTTCAATGCCCCCCACAAGGCAAGCATCCCCTCTCCAGTTTGAATGGCTATACGGTTTTTAGTTCCGAAAATCTGCCGTAGCAATTCTTCGCTTTGGTTGTATAAATCCAAAAATTCGTTTTCCATATCCGCAGATGGATAATCCACATTCATCGTGTCAAGTATCTTTCCGGGCACTTTTACAGGACCGGGCACAAAGGGCAAAGCATAGGTTTTCATTAGCATCATCCACCAAATTGGTTTTTTATATTATCTCATACTGGCAATAATTCATTCCAAGACTTGAAAGTGTTATTTTCCGCCTGGTGTATAATTGAACACGACCTATTTGCTCAGGAGATTTCATGAACACCAGTGTAGTTGATCGTTTCATCCGTTATGTAAAAATATACACCGAATCAGACCCGGAATCCAATACTTTTCCCAGCACAAGCCGCCAATTGAACCTGGCGCGCCTCCTGGTCACCGAATTGAAGGAATTAGGCTTATCCGATGCTGAAGTGGATGAAAACGGTTACGTTATGGCCACCCTGCCATCCAATGTGGAACGCGCTCCAACGGTTGGATTTATCGCCCACATGGACACCAGTCCAGACCTGACAGGTGAAAATGTCACTCCCCAACTGGTTGACTACAAAGGCGGGGATATTGTTTTGAACAAAGAACAAAATATTGTGTTGTCCCCGGTTGATTTTCCCGACCTGTCAAAATACATCGGACAAACGCTGATCACCACCGATGGCAACACATTACTCGGCGCAGATGACAAGGCAGGCATTGCCGAGATCATGGCAGCGGTTGAATATCTCGTTCAACACGCGGATATACCCCGCGCTTCCATCCGCATTGGCTTTACCCCTGACGAGGAAATCGGACGCGGAGCAGACCGGTTCGATGTATCCAAATTCAACGCCGACTATGCCTATACGATGGATGGCGGTGAACTTGGCGAATTACAATATGAAAACTTTAACGCCGCCAATGCCAAAGTATCCATTCGTGGGCGAAGCGTGCATCCGGGAACATCGAAAAATAAAATGATCAATGCGCTTCAACTCGCCGTGGATTTACAAAACCTGCTGCCCGCTCACCAACGACCGGAACACACTGAACACTACGAAGGGTTTATTCACTTGACCAGTATCCAGGGCAAGGTCGATTCAGCCGAGATGCGGTTTATCATCCGTGAGCACGATTTCCAAAAATTCTTGAAACTCAAGGACACACTCAAGCATTCTGTTGACTTTCTGAACAACCGCCTTGGAGCAGAGATTTTGGTACTGGAGATAAAAGATAGTTATTACAATATGAAGGAAAAAATAGAGCCGGTAATGCACATCATCGAGCTGGCAAACCGGGCAATGGTAGCATCCGAGGTCAAGCCGATTATCCGCCCGGTTCGCGGTGGAACAGATGGAGCCCGGCTATCCTTCATGGAATTGCCATGTCCGAATATTTTTAATGGCGGGCACAACTATCACGGAAGGTATGAATTTATCCCGGTTCGATCTATGGAAAAAGCCGTCCAGGTGATCGTAAAAATCGCTGAGCTATCCGCGAATATTCCAGCCTGAGTTGCAAGGCTATTCCCTGATCTGCAGCCAGACGAATTGATAAGGTTCCAAACGAAGCGCTTCTTTTGAGGAGTAGCGTAAACCCGTTATCAGGTCTGTAAAAACATAGCCCAGACCATGTAATCGAATTTCATTGCCGTCCAGCAGCGTTAGGTTCTCGCTAAAGTTACACACCACTAATACGCGGTCATCCTTACCCTGCCGAAGGTAAGCAAAAACTTGATCCGCTCGTAATTTGAGAATATCGGTTGCTGAGCCGGCAAACGCAGAGGTATGCTTGCGCAGGTGAATTAAATTCAACAGCCGTGTATACAATTTTCCTTCAACAGTGTCTGGATTCGACCGGCGCTCATATTGCTGCCAATCAGCAAATGGACGATGCACCCAGCGCGAATCGCGAACTTTTGCTGGATCATTGCGATACCGGTAATCGTTCAGCCTTCCAATCTCGTCTCCCAGATAGATCAACGGGATGCCGCCAATGGATAAAATCACGCTATGGATCAACAATATTCGCCGGAGTGCAAGTTCCACTTCCCGGTCGGTTTCCTCGATAACTGCCTTTTCCAATCCCGCAAGGGACGCACAGCTGCCCGAGATGCGCACGTCACCTGTGCGGGGATTTTCCTGAAAGGGTAAACCTCGCGCAAAACTACCCGGAAATTTTCCGGTGTAAAATTCATTCAGAAATCGGCGGTGGTGATAACCGTTAATTCCTAATAGCGCAGCATCTTCGTCCGAAAAAGTCCACCCGATATCATCATGGCAGCGCACATAATTTACCCACGCGCAATTGGGGTGTATTTTAAAGCGCTCTTGCATAGAACGTGTCATTAAAGCAGTCTGCCGGGTTGCCAGCGAATCCCACAACAGCGCCATCAGCAATGGATTATAAGAAATCTGACACTCCCCCGGATCAATATAGCGAACCACATCATCGGGATGCACAATGGCTTCGGATTTAAAAATCAACGCCGGAGAAGCTATGCGTGCTGCTGCGTTGAAAGCCTGGATAAGAAGGTGGGCTTCGGGCAAGTTTTCGCAAGACGTGCCCATCTGCTTCCACAAGAATGCAACCGCATCCAGTCGCAGCACCTCTATTCCGGCATTGGCTAAAAACAGCAACTCCCCTGCCATCCGGTTGAAAACAGCAGGATTTGAATAATTCAAATCCCATTGATTGCTATGGAAGGTTGTCCACACCCATTTACCGATGTCCGGAAAAAAGGTGAAAGCGCCCGGGTGCTCATCCGGAAAGATTTCACGCAATGTGCGTTCATAAGCATCCGGCATGGTTCGATTGTCGTACATGTAGTAGAACGCTTGATATTCCTCATTCCCAGACCGGGCTTTTAATGCCCACTCGTGTTCGTTCGATGTGTGGTTAAACACAAAATCCAGCACCAGGCTGATTCCCACCTCGCGCAGCTGCACCGCCAATTGGGTCAATTCATTCATCGTTCCCAAGGCCGTGTCTACCTCTCTATAGCTGGAAATGGCGTATCCCCCGTCGTTTTCCCCTTCCGGGCAGCGAAAAAGTGGCATAAGGTGGAGATAGGAGAGTCCCAATTCCTGAAAATAGGGGATTTTCTGCTCAACTCCTTTCAGGTTTCCGGCAAACAAATCCACATAACAAACACCGCCCAACATCTGGTTGGACTGATACCAGTCTGTGTCTTTTTCGCGCTTTTCATCGAGCAGTTTCAAGTCTGAGCCGCGCTCTATCCAAGATTGCGCAAGCAAAATAATTAATTCCTCAAGGTGGAAGAAGAAGTCATACTGGCTGCCATACAGGCGAAGCAATATTCCAAACAACCGTTCAAAGTGAAATTCCAGGCGTTTTTTGAACGTCGTCCAATCGGTTAGATTGGCTTTTCGATAATCCGCGAAGCGAGCCTCCACTCGCGGTAGAATTCTGTACAAGGTTTTTTCAGCCTCGACGGCAATATTGAAATCTTGCATTGCGGACGCCTTGGCTTTACCCTTTCACCGAGCCTGCCATCAAACCGCGCACAAAGAACCGCTGTAAAGCAAAGAACACTGTCAACGGCAGGATCATGCTTACAAAAGCCCCAGAAGTGAGCAAATGCCAATCCTGGCCTTTTTCGCCAACCATTGCCGCCAGCGCAGAGGTTACCACCCGGTTTTGGTCACCCAAAAAGACGAGCGCAATCAGATAGTCGTTCCAAACCCACAAGAATTGGAAAATTGCGAACGATGCCAGCGCGGGGACCGAAAGCGGCAAAATCAGCTGAGTAAATATAGTGAAATGCGATGCGCCATCAATAAAAGCCGATTCAAGGATATCCCGCTGTAAAGATCCAATGTAGTTGAACAACAAATACACCGCCAGAGGTAAACCAAACCCTGTGTGCGCCAGCCACATCGCTAAATATGTACCATTAAGGTTCAGCTGAGTATAATCGCGTAGGATTGGCACCAACGCAATTTGCAAAGGCACCACCAATAAGGCAACAACCAGTGTGAATATCAGCCGCCTGCCAGGAAAATTCATCCAGGCAAAACCGTAAGCAGCAAAAGCCGCGATTAAGATCGGAATGATGGTGGATGGAACGGCAACCGCAATTGAATTCAGGAAAGCCCCGCCAAGGTCGTTACCCTGGCGAATGATTTCATTTCCCGACGCATCTCGGAAGCGGATCTCCTTGCCACTCAGCGTATCGCTGTAATTATCCAAAGTTAAGCGGGCAGAGAACCCCACCCACCGCAACTCTTCTACAATAACCTGACGACTTCGTTTGTTACCGATCCAGGTAACTTTTTTATTATCCTCGGTGATCACCCCATGCCTGAGAACGTCGAAGGTTGAAGTAATTCCAGCCACCTCAAAGGGTTCATCCACATTAACTTCTTCCGGGACTCGAAATTCTTCCACCTTGGTCCAGCTGCGGTGCGGGAAAATCGTCCACCAACCGCTGCTAAAGATATCTTCGCTGTTTCGAAATGAAGTGATGAACACGCCGATTGTGGGTATCAACCAAACCAGGCAGATCAATATCAACACTCCATTGACAAATATATTGCCCAGTCGCTTTTGATTTTTTTGACTTTTGGTTTGGGTCTTCATCTTAGAACGCCCTCCTCTCGCGGAACTGGCGAAGGTTATAAATCATGACTGGTATCACGGCTATTAACAACACGATTGCGATTGCGGAAGCGCGCCCTGAATGATTGTATGTAAACTGTTGCATGTAAAATTCATTGGCGATGACATTGGTGCCATTGTTGCCCCCGGTCATCACACGAACAATATCAAACAACTTCAGGCTGAAAATAATGATCGTGGTTGTAACGGTCAACAAAGTGCCTTGGATTGTTGGCACCATAATCCTGAAAAAAATCTGAAATTCATTCGCCCCGTCAACCCGAGCCGCCTCCATTAATTCGACTGGAATGCTTTTGATAGCGGAGGAAAGGATGACCATTGCAAACCCGGTTTGCAGCCAAACCATGATTACAATCAGGAACAAATTATTCCATGGCGGAATCAACAACCAGGGTTGGGATTTACCGCCCAAAGCAATTACAATTGAATTGAGCAATCCAATTTCAGTGATGCCTACTCCTTCGCCGCGAAAAGCATACACAAATCTCCAAATCACGCCCGCGCCTACGAAGGAGATCGCCATTGGCATGAAAATGATGGCTTTGTACACTTTTTCCATGGGAGTCCGGTCTGCCAAAACCGCAATCAACAAACCTAATCCAACACTAAAGCCGGTTCCTAAAACCATCCAGAGTAAATTATTTCTGAATGCTTCCAGCATAATCCGATCTGAAAAAGCAAAAATATAATTATCAATCCCAACAAAATTCCTGCTAAAACCATCCTGAAAACTGAGGAGCAAAGTTCGGATGGTCGGCAGCGCCAGGTACCAAAACAGAATGGCTGCCGCCGGTCCAATAAAGATGAATGGCTGAAGCCTTCGGACCCAATCTCCGGGAAGTTTTTCTACCAACCAATTGGAAACTGAGTAAAGGAGCGCAACGCCACCAACTCCCCACAGGATCGCCACCAGAACAACAATTGCTTGAGAAGCATCGGTATCTCGTAAAAAGATGAAACCGCGCCACAAGACTAAAAACGTCAGGACGGGCACAAAAATGGAAACCAGTATCCTACCCAAACCGGTGGTCAGCCACTCTATAAGCGAAGCAATGAATCCCTTGTCAGCATGGCTCTGCATTTTTCGCTCCTTTCCAGATCTAATTCTTTTCACTCATACAAATAAATTATACGATGCTATTATGAAGAGGAGCAGGAAAACGATATACCGATTGAATCCTGCTCCTCCCCATTCATTGGCTTGGGATCAAAATTGACACCACAAGCCGATTTAACTTGCCTTTACTACTATTCCGGCCAAGAGGCGTCAATTTCTTTGACGGCTGTATCCAAATCGATTGCGCCCGAAACATAGGATGTCATCGATTTCCAGAATGACCCGGAACCAACAGCGCCCGGCATCAGATCAGAGGCGTCAAAACGAACTGAAGTTGCATTCAAGATGATCTCAGCAACGCCGCGGTCAACCTCATTGGAATACCAGTCCAGGCTGGAATCCAGGTGCGGAGAAATTGCCCCACCTGCGCGCACCCAACCCTCAACAGAAGCACCGGTGGTAAAGTATTCCATTACCGCCCGCACTTCAGGCCGGTCGTTAAACATCGAGTAAATATCTCCAGCCACAAGAACCGGTCTTCCAAATTCCGGATCGATCGGAGGCAGATAGAAGAAATCGTAATCCACGCCCGCGGTCAAACCTTCGGGGAAGAAAGTGGTGATGAAGTTACCCTGTTTATGAAGCCAGCATTTGGGCGGGTTGTCAAACATCGGTTTCGGGGCATCACCAAAAAAGGTGGTGGCAATCGCCTGACGACCACCGAAAGTAAAGCCTTCGGTGAACCAGACTTCAGCCACAGCCTCGATAGCTCGGCGAACTTCAGGCGAGTCGAATTTCAATTCGCCCTTGACCCACCGGTCATAGTTTTCGAGCGATGTGGTGCGCAGCATGGTTTCTTCAATCCAGTCGGTCATTGGCCAACCGGTGGCAGCGCCGGATTCAATTCCAACACACCAGGGCGCATCACCATCATTCTTAATTTGTTCGCTCAACGCGATCATTTCATCCCATGTGGTCGGAATTTGATATCCGGCTTCATCGAATGCTTTCTTCGGATACCAAACCAAAGATTTCGCATTCACGCGTCCCCACACGCCAGCCATGATCTCGCCATTCGGACCTTCCATCGTTGCCATGTCCAGCCAGGACTGGTTATAGTTTTGCTGCAACTTTTCCATGTCCAAAAACGCGTTCAAGTCAACAACTTGACCCTTGGCAACAAAGGTGGACAACAAACCGGGCTGCGGGAAATCAACGATATCAGGCGGATTGCCGCCATCAATACGGATGGAAATTGAAGCTTCGAATTCCTTTGAACCTTCGTATTGAATGTCAATTCCGGTTCTGTCCTCAAAGTCTTTGATCGACTGTTCGAACTTGACGGCATCCGCATCCGTGAAAGGACCTGCCATTGTCACGACAGTGCCACTAAACTCACCTGCGAATGCGCGGTCCAGGTAGGAATCCATCGCTGCAGGGGGTTGGGTGGCTTCGGGTGTCGGAGTTGCTTGCGCGCACGCCGACAACGCCAGTGTTGCCACCAAAACAATCGCCAAAACTTTCCATAATCGGTTTTTCATTTTCTCCTCCAAACTTCGGGTTTCATTTGCTTTCGAACGGCTTGCCAGTAGGCAGAACTAAAAAGGATTGTTTTTATTGGTTGTATTCTCAATCACCTCCTTCGCAACAATCTAACAGGGTGTTCCGTCGGTTTTTCAGGTTGTCTCGCGCTCGATTAATGTTAATGGCAAGCGGATATGCTGAACCGACCGGCTTGGATTAGTCACTCGCGAAAACAACAATTCTGCCGCCACGCGTCCGGATTCATCCAGCGGTTGGCGGACAGTGGACAACCCAATATAATCAGCCATGTCCAGGTCGTCGAAACCTAATATCGCCACATCGTCCGGAACTCGCAACCCCAACTGCCTGGCGGCTTTCAGCACGCCGACGGCTTGCAAGTCTGTTGCAGAGAAAATCGCCACCGGTTTCGGAGTGTTTTTAAACCGCTCCAAGGCGACGTAACGGGTTGCGTCAACATGATATGGCGTTTCCCAGATATTCTCTTCCCTAAATGGTTTTCGCAAATCGCTTAATACGCCGCGAAAACCCAATAACCGCGAGTTGATTGGGTTAATACCATACTTTGGAAAATTCGTTTCACCAACAAAGGCAAAGTTTTGGTACCCCTTACGTACCAGATAACGAGCCGCAATCTTCCCGCCCTCTTCGTCATCAATCTCCACGCTGCTAAACACGTTAAGCGGGTATTCGATCAATACGGTTTCCAGGTGATGCTGCATCATTCTTTCCGCCGTTGTTCCATCAATTCGTACGGAAATTAGTATTAGACCATCCAGATTGTGAGTTAATGGGATGGTATCCAGGTAGTTATGTAACCGCTCTAACGTATCAACAGTGAAGATTACCAATTCATAATTTGACTCGGTTAAGATTGATGCCACACCCCTCAACCGCTGCACAAAGGATGGCGCCGTAAAAAACGGCGTGATAACCCCTACCCGACCCGAGGAGCGCAACGCCCTTGCGCGCGCCTCAGCTTTCGGCACGAATCCTAACTTATCTATGCTTGCCAGCACCTGTACCCGGGTGGACTCATTAACCCGCTCCGGATTATTCAGAACCCGCGATACAGTTGATATGCTGACCCCCGCCGAGCGCGCAACGTCATATATAGTTGGTTGGTTTTTTTTAATCACCATCGTTGTTGGTTGATATTATATTCAGCGGTTGATTCAGGAAGTGCTTTTATGAAAGCACTTTCATTATAGCAAATTATTTCACCCCTTGTCAAGACAAGGGGTGAATTTTTAAGTTTTCTTATGTTGTCTGCATTAAGATTCGACCAGGATGGTTTTCGCAACCTGGCTTTCAAACGCCAATTCTGTTTCCTCGATTTGAACAATTGTTACCGGTCGCTGCGCCACTACGCGCACACAGCGTCCCGGCAGCAAGCCATACGATTGCAAAAAGCACTTTTGAGCAACCGGCAGCCCCTCAAATCCGCGGATGATCACCTCGCTGCCTGGTGACGCCTGACACAACGAGATACACCTTTCATCGGGGATAATTCCTTGCGGACACCTTGGTTGTCTACTTTGGTGAAACATGAGATCCTCCTGTAAGTAACTTCTTGACCCACCCAACCAGCACCGACCTGTTTGTGTTAATACTGGTCACCCCGCAATTTGGACAACAGCTCATTGTACATTTGCTGTGCAATGGGCACCCACTACACATCCGATGCTGAGACGCATAGAACCCGAGACCGCATACCGCGCAGGTAATTTTTTCCTCTTCGTTCAAGTCTTCAAACCATATAGCCTGGTTCAGTATGCGCTTCGCATCGTCCTCTCTCATCCCAGACACTCCTTAGCCGCCCCAACCAACCCATGTTAGAAATCGCTGAAGAAGGCCGCCCACAAAAATAGAAAAAGGAAAGATGAAAACCGTCATGCCCAGGGCCGTTTTCCACCCGCGTTCCTTGATAATCATGAATACGGCTGCAATGCACGGAATAAATAGGGTAATCGTAGTAATGGAAACTAACGCCTGCAAGGCAGTCAGATTACCCTCCAGCTGCATCACAAATAACCCGGTAGCAGCGAAATCCCGCCGCATTAATCCCAGTATAAAGGCTTCCGATGCTTGCGGAGGCAATCCGAGCCATCCGGTAACAATAGGTTCGATGGATAGGATCAATGCAGGTAAAGCATTTAGCGTATCTAGCAAGAACAACAAGAGTGTACCCGCCAGAAATAATGGCACCGCTTCTTTTACATACCATTCAACCCGGGCTAGTGTTTTGTAAAACACATTCGACAATACCGGTAGCCTAAGCGGGGGCAATTCGACAATCAACGGGCTGCGCTCACCGGGGATCAATCTGGCTGCCAACCAGCCTACCGCAAATAAGATTAACAGCACCACGCCACCCCAGATTATTGCAGCGTTAAATGATATTGCCGCCAGCATTCCCAGCACCACGCCCAATTGAGCCGAGCATGGGATCGCTAAGGCTAACAAGAGTGTGACGAGGATTTTTTCTCGAGGTCGGGTTAAAATCCGGGTAGTCATGGTTGCCATCGTCACGCATCCCAAGCCAAGCACCATTGGTAAAACTGCCTGACCGTTTAACCCAATCGCTGAAAACAACCGGTTTGTCAACACTGCCAGCCGCGGCAGATAACCAGAATCTTCTAACACCCCAAAAGCAATGAAAAAGGTGAACACAATAGGCAGGAGCAATGCCAAAGCATACGTCAAACCCATGCTCCACAAACCGTAATCACCGACCAATAAATCTCTTGCCAGCGGCCAGGGTATAAACCTTTCCGCCAATGAAATCAACCAGGGATTTATTATCCCTCCAAAAAAATCTTCTTCGATCAGACCTACTAGAGTGCCCGCGCCAAAAACACCCACAAACCAATACATTCCATACAGTACCAATCCTAAAACTGGTATTCCCCAAACAGGATGAACCGACAAGCGCCCAAGTAAATCACCTAAACCCGACTTTCTATGTTTTCCCTCGTCCAGCGCCAGGTCCGCAAGTTGATCAACGTAACGTTCTCGCGCTTGCTGAATAATCACCGTTGCGCTGTCTTCCAACCGGTCTTGAAGTGCGCGGCGAATCCCCATCAGGATCTGAATTGTTTGAGGGTTAAGTTTTTCTTTTACATACTGTTCACTTACCACATCTTCGCACAACCACAACAGCCCAAGCGCGCGGCTGGAAATTGCGCCCGCTGGAAGGTAGGGTTCGCATTCTTCCAGAGCCCGTTCTATTTGTTCTGGATATTCAATGCGAATCCTGGGCGTCTCCGCCCGCCGCACAGCTTCCTCCAAATCGGATATACCCGCCCCTCGGGTTGCGATAGTTTTAACAACCGGAATGGATAACTTCTCTTTAAGACGTTCGATATTAATGTTCAAGCCTCTTGAACTGGCTTCATCCATCATGTTTAATGCCAGAACCAACGGCAGATTCATTTCCGCAAGCCAGATTGTCAGGTGCAACGTGCGGCGTATATTCTTTGCGTCGCCCACCTGCACAACTGCTTGCAGCCCACCCTGAAATAAAACTCGTTCAGTGACTTGCTCATCTTCGCTGCGCGATGGCAAGTTAATAATCCCGGGTGTATCAAGTAACGTTATTCCTTTAACCGCACGAAGGGCGCCCTGAGTTAGTTCAACGGTTGTACCCGGATAGTTTGAGACAACCACATACTTGCCGGTCAGACGGTGGAATAAAATAGACTTGCCTACATTCGGATTGCCAACTAAGGCAATACAACCGCCCTGAATTTTTAAAGAATCTAACATGCTATGACAATTGGACATTGCATCCTCAAACAGTATTCGATTTTTCCCTGCATTCAGAACAAACGCCGTAAAACACCAACGACGCAGTTTGGACCTCCCCGCCAAAACAATCTTGAAAATGGGTCTTTACCAGCTCCAACAAAGGTGAATCGAATTCGATGATCTGGTTGCATTGCCGGCATCGAAAGTGATAATGATTCTCCCCTTTTTCAACCACCGGATCGAACCTTTCCAATCGCCTTTCACCATCAAACCGTCGCGTATTCACCAGTCCTTGTTGTTCCAGCCAACGCAGTGTTCGATAAACCGTTGACAGATTTAATGCAGGATTCTTTTTTAATGCCCGCGCAAAGATCTCTTCTGCTGTGGGATGATCCGAACATTCCATCAATGTCTCAAGAATCAAACGGCGCTGGCTGGTCATCCGACCACCAACGGCATGCACCTGGCTTTCGACTTCTTCTACAAGGTTGAATTCCATAATTTCTTTTTTTATTGCAAATTATTTGCAATAAGATAGTATTATTTTATCTACTCAACTCTACCTGCGGTAGTGTTCATAATCACTACTTTTTGCGCTTATTGTCACACAAAAAATATCTTAAACTATGCCTCGATTCAATTCATTAGCGAGGTATGTTCTCTCCAGATCAAGCAGAGCAGCCTTTCGCTCCAATCCACCCCCATAACCAATCAACGCATTGTTCGCCCCGATCACACGATGGCACGGGACAACGATTGAGATTGGATTTTTACCATTGGCGTTTCCAACTGCCCGGACACTGCCTGGTGAGCCTAACCAAATAGCCAGTTGCTTATATGAGACATTTTGCCCATAAGGAATTCTCAAGAGCAATTCCCATACCCGACACTGAAACGGTGTACCGTGCATCCGGATCGGCAAGTGAAAAAGTTTGAGCTTGCCCTCGAAATACCCTACTACCTGCCGTCTGGTTTCCTGAAAAATTACCGCTTCAACGTCGGTCTTGTAACGCGAAACGGGTTGCGGAAATGGGCTAAAGTACAACCCGGTCAGGTTGATGCCATCCGAAAGCGCCAACAGATCACCCAATGGGCTATTAATTATTGAAGCGATCATGCTATTACCCGGCTAAACAAGATTGATCACTCAGTATACTCCGCATCTACCGGAATTGCTGTGATAAATAGCCGTCCCCAGCTCGAATTTCCGTTGTATTGAATGCAAGTTTGAAACGTTAACTGCGATTCGCCCATGTAAAAACGGCTGAACACCTGCGCCGCGTCCAAAAGCTCTCCGTTTTCCAGGTCTTCATATAGTGTAGTCGAGCTGTTTGGTGAAATCACCCGCATGGATACGCTGTCCGCAACCTGATATTTTCGTATTTCGCCTATTCCCGAGACGAGATAAACCGTATCACCGGTTTCAAGATCGAAAAACGCCTGTCCGGCAAGATGATTGTGCGCCAGCAGACCAACCACTTGCGGATCGGTTAACATGAATTGAGTGACTTCTTTGGGCTGGGAAGATACAAATTCGTATTTATTGACCGGTTGCTGCACAATTGTATACGCGAATTTTTCAGTCACGTACACCCCGCTCCAATCCCCGTGTCCGCTGCGCACCTGGTCAATGAATTGATCCAGCGTAAGCATATCGCCGCCCGTGCTCGGCGACTCTGCTTGAACTGCATCATTAATCACCAGGGGAAGAAAAACCACGTTACCAGAAGCCGCATCAGCTTTTACTGTGCTCGGTTGCCGGTAAAGCAGCCAACCCATTGCAAGCAGGGTGATCCAAACAGCCGTGTAAATAAATGAGCGCCCCATGTCAACCTCCTGCAGACAAAGGCGCCCGGAAATCCACCAGCAACTATTAAGACAGGTGAAATATCCCTGCCACTCAATAAAGTGCCTGGAATCGCGTTTTCGGCAACCTGGCAATCATAGGCATATTTCGCCCGTAGACCCATGGCTTTGCGTCGCCGGTTTTCACCGGTTTTGCCTTTGTCGAACGGATGGATTATCGGTTCGAACTATTTACTGAATAACTTGGTTTTGTATTCGGTAATGAGATTTCAGTTTTTCTATTCTTATTATAGGCAAATGAACCGGAAAGTTTATAGGCAAACCTTGCAATCACCTAACATCGCTGAATATTGTCCCCCACACTAAAGAAGAATTAATTCACTTGAACCGCTTTCAATGAAAACCAGAACCGGCAACCCTCTCCCGCTCTACCACGGCTGTCCACGCCCACCCTGCCGCCTAATTTTTCCACAATCCGCGCTACGATAGAAAGACCCAGTCCATGTCCCTCAACCCTGCCGCTATCTACCCTGCTAAAATCCTGAAAAAGCCGGTTTTGATCTTCTGGCTTCAAACCATCCCCATTATCCTGTACCCAAAAACGGATAAATCCTTCCTCTTCGGGAAACGCGCCCATCTGGATTACGGGCGGCGCCCCACCATATTTGACCGCATTGGATAAATAATTAGCCCAAACTTCTTCTACCCACGGAGCATGACCATAAGCAACCGGCCAGTTGTGCGGCAGGCTTACTTCCGCACCGCTGTCTTTCAAGATGAAATTCAACCGCTTGAGAACCTCTTCGATCACCTTTTCCATATCTAGCGGCAGCAGAACAATTTCCTGGCTGCGCAGACTTGCCAGGGTCAGCAGCTCGTGGATGATGGCAGCCTGTTTTTGCCCAACCTCCTGCAATTGCTGCACCAAGCGCACCATTTCAACCGGCGCTGATATTTCGCTCATCTTCAACTCAATCAAATGAGCGAGGATTGCCTGATTTTGCAATGGCGTTTTTAAGTCGTGCGCGACCATTCGCGCAAAGGCGTTTAAGTCACCAATTAATTGTTCGCGGATTACGATTTCCTGTTGTAATTGCTCGTTCGCGCTTTGCAATGCCCGTTGAGCCTGGATGCGTTCTTGGATCTCCTGTTCAAGCGCGATATTTTTTAATTGTTCTCTTTCCGCCTCCCGCCGCGCTTCATCCACTTGATAGACAACTTCCAGGTTTTTTAATTTTGTCTCGGTTTCGTCATTGAAAACATGTTCTTTGATTTCATGAAACCGCTCGTAATGCGCCAGTGCTCGTTGGAATTGTACCGCCTGACGGTAAGCCGAAGATAAACTTTGGTGGCAAATCACCTGCTGTCCGCGTGCCTGTATTTTTTCGGCAATATCCAACGACTCATGTAATGGCTCCAATGCTTGTCCCGGCAATTCTTGCTCGGTGTATACCCCGCCGATTCTCAATAATGCCAAAGCAATTTCGTATTGGAACTGGATCCTCCGGGCAATTTTTAAAGCATCATCGTAACATTCCAGAGAACGGGGATAATCTTTCATGCTTTGATACGCCCGCCCAATTGAATTTAGGGCTTGCGCTTCACCAGCCTTGTGACCAAGGTCTTTGAAAATATTAAGGCTGCGAATCCCGCATGAAAGTGCCATTCCCGGATTGTTCAATCCGCTATAAACCAGGCAAATTTTCTCAAACGCTTCCGCCTGAACGTATAGGTCCTGGCTGACTTCCGCGTCCTTTGTCGCTCGCAAAAGATAGGGCAATGCGCGGGTATACTCTTCGCGTTGAATATAAACATTACCCAGATTAATTAATAATCGCCCCTCAATCGCTTTATCATCACTGTCCTGGATAAGTTCCAATCCACTTAAGGTATATTGCAAAGCATTAACAAAGCTGGCCAGAAGGAGATGGGTCTGCCCCAAAGCCAAAAAAACATGAATTTGTTTTTTCTTTAAGTCGGTTTTTTCGAAACTTGTCTGCGCATCCTGCAGTGCACTTAAAGCATCTTCAAACTTGCCCACTTGAATAAAGATTTCCCCGAGTGCCAACTGGCAATGACCAAGCCATGACGCATCGTCCTGTGCCAGCTCTTTATCCTCAAGCAATTGCTGGCAGGCTTTTTTCAATACCTCAATGGAACCGTTTGGGTTTTCAAAACGGGAATTTTTCGCCGCTTGAAGTGCTGAAGCCGCCACGTCATTCAGCTTCCGGTATGCTTCCAGGTGCACATTCAAAGAGACGGAGTCTGGCATAGAAAATAGATCACCATGCAGGTCTGCAACCGATTATGTCATGCTTTGCTTAATGTTAGCACAGAAAATAAAAACAATTGCCTGCCCTCAAGTAGCCATCCACGATTCCAAGACGTTGCAGGAATTAAGCCACTTGATTGAGAAGGTCAAATTTAATTTTCCGCCAGGACGATGATCTTGTCTCGACCGGTAAAAATTACCTCATCCCCCTTGTTTGGGTTAATCCTTACCCCGAAACATCGAGTAACATCATCAGCAAAGGACATGATTCGATATCCAATAGCTGTTTCGCCTCTTCTTGCTGCCGCCTCGATGATCATATAAAAATTAACCGGCATTCCTAATTTGATATAATCCCGCGCCGGTTTCAAATAAATTTCCGACCCTTCAGGGCTGAACAAGTCTTCATATACCTTATTGCGCTGCGGATCTGCCACAATTTGCGCCATCATCAGGCTAATTAACCGGTCACTGACGATGAAATCATCGGCTTTTGCCACTTCAGCCAGACGGCTGTTACGAGCATCCAAAACCTCAGTTACAATCGAAAAGCGCGCTTGTTTTTTTTCAGCAATATCGCGGATGTGCAGCAATGTAAACAAAGTGTTGGAATCGATCTGTTGAATGGTAAGGTTTTCCGATTCGTTGCTCAGAATAATGACGTGGTTGAATTTATGGATCTTCAATCTTTCCAATGTCTTTCGCTCGGTTACAGAACCCGATTCGTGAATCAACTTAATATTTTCCAACCCCAGTTTTAATTCACTGATCTGTTCTTCAGCGCCTGGATTATTGCTAACCACGCACACTTTTGAACGAACGTGACTATAACTATCCAATTCCAGCAAAACTACCCTGGCGCGATCACTCCAACCCAAAACTATTACGGATTCAGGCTCGACCTGCAGGGGTTGTTTGCTTACAATCCATTCGTCATTTACTACTTGTCGTTTTCCCGCGATAATCCCATCCTTGTCAGAGGCAATGGCTATCAACTCATCACCTGCTTGAATTTGGGTCTCCATCGGTGGATTCAATTTAACCCCGCTATCGCGTTGGTTAAGTCCGACAATGGCTCCTTTTTCAAAATGGCTCAAAGATTCTCGATAAGTTCTGCCGATTAGTTCGGTGCACGAGTGAAAGTATATTTCTTCACCAGTAAAGTCTAATAAGTCCGAATACACAATTGATAAACCAGGCTGGCGGCATGATTGCGCCAAGATTCGTGCAATCACTTCCCCAGTGAAGATCCACTCAACCTCGCCAACCCCAAGTATCTCGCCTAATCCCCGAGTACTGCTCTCTTCAAGACCTGCCACGATTTTAAATTGTCCACTTCTTCGATTGGGGTTTCTGGTGATTGCCAAAACAGTTTTTACAACTTCGGCATCGGGATGTGGGCTATCTGGGGAAAGAACAACGATCCCTTTGGCTTGATTGATATTAGTTAAGTCCACGTCGTTCATTTCCATTGGATTGCCACGCCGGCAAATAACCGAACGCAGGGTTTTCTTCCCAAGCCGGTTTCGAATAAGATCTTCCATTTCCACCTTATCCATGTCTCCAAGGATAACAACGCGCGTTTTGTTTGATCCGTTACCGGTTTGCATCAACTGCGGAATAATCGTAAACACCTGTTCCGACCAACCCAGGAGGACAATGTGATCCTTTTCCAGAACCGCTGACCTTCCCCGGCGGAGATTTTCGATTTTTTGCGAGATGGCATTGGAAATGATGCCGATCAGGTTGGAAACAATAAAAATACTGGCAAGCGTGATCCCAAAAGTGAGGAAGCGGTACGCCCAGGTCGATTCCCGCCCACCCACCGAGCCTTCACCCAGATTGCCCAAAAAGCTAAACCATAGACCCTCAACAAAATTGAAGGATGGTTCATCTCCTGGCGCTAACCCCGTTGTTATCAAAATCAGCGTTGTTGCAAGCGATAAAAGGACAGTAAACACGGCTAGCGCTGCAATTAACATCCCCGCTCCGCGGGAAAACATTTGATCAAAGTAATATTGAAGGCGATTGATCAATTTCAATTTTTTTTGTGCCATTTTTACCCCGACTATAGCCACCCTGTTCTGGTGATAGAAAATAATAATAATATTACTACAAATATTAGCGATTTACTCAATATTGAGCACGAGTCGAGCAAAATACGGTCTCTGAACCTCATACAACAACTGGAAGAAAAGTAAATGTAGCATTAAAGTTATGGTTAATTATTTCATCATGCGTGAATTATGTTTGTTCCCACTACATACCGTGCTGTTTCCAGGCATGCCGTTGCCTTTGCACATATTCGAGGCGCGCTACAGGACAATGATTCAGCATTGCATTGACGAAAATCATCAATTCGGAGTCGTTTTAATTCGCCAGGGCTTGGAAGCCTTAGGTCCATTAGCGAAACCCTATCACATCGGTTGCACCGCAAATATTATCCGGGTCGAAAAACTCGACGATGGTCGCATGAATATACTTACGATTGGCGAAGAGCGTTTTCGGGTGCGCTCACTTAAAGATGATTTACCCTACTTAACCGCCGGTGTGGAAGAAATTCCAATCGACCTTCCACACAGCCTGTCCGTTATTCGCGGTATCAGGCTTTTTCACCCCTGGCTCCTTAAGTATTTGCGCACTCTCAACACTCTTAAGGACGAGGATTTACATCTCGATCTCAAGCACTTTGATTTTCCGGAAGACCCCTTAATGTTGTTATACATGGCTGCCTCCTTGCTTCAAGTCCCTCTCAACGAGAAGCAGGAATTATTGGAAAGCGAAACGGCTGCGCACCTCTTATATCGCCTGGCAAGATTGTACCGGCGAGAAATTTCCATAATCAATCACACAAAAGACATTTCACCCAGCCAGGCAAATCAGTCTTCCTGGTTTAATTAGAAAGCAATACGCATCCCTTTTTTCTCACAGGTGAATTTTTCAACTCCGATTGGGTTAATTTATTTTCATCCTGGCGTTACTGCTTTTTGGCTAATTTCGGTGCTGTATAATTAGCTTAGCACCAAGCCTATTCGGAATCAGCAACCCTGTAGCGGGAATCCCATGAACCAAACCCCATTTGACGTGACCATTATTGGCGGCGGAATTATTGGCTCAGCCACCGCCATGGCTCTATCCCAACTGACAATCTCCAGGATCCTTGTGCTCGAGGCAGAACAGAACCTTGCGTCTCACCAGACTGGAAATAACAGCGGCGTGATTCATTCTGGAATTTATTACAAACCCGGATCGTTGAAAGCCCGAAATTGCGTGGAAGGTAGGGAAGCGTTGTATCAGTTTTGTATCGAGCACAATATCCGGCACGAAAATTGCGGCAAAGTGATTGTGGCTTTGAAGCAAGAAGAACTACCCGTGCTGGATAACTTGCATCAACGGGGCATTGCCAACGGATTGACCGGATTACAGCGGTTAAACCCTGAGCAAATCAAGGAACGTGAGCCGCATACTACCGGATTAGCGGGGATATTCGTCCCCCAAACTGGGATTGTGGATTACGTCCAGGTGGTTAAAAAATACATCGAAATCTTCCAAAACAACGGCGGTGAAGTCCGCACTCACAGCCCCTTCCAATCACTTACCCGCCGGAATGGGGATTTGGTGATTCAAACCACACAGGGCGAGGTAATCACCCGCCAATTGATCAACTGCGGTGGACTTCATTCTGACAGGATTGCCCGTAAGTGCGGCGTTAATCCAGGTTTACAAATAATTCCTTTCCGTGGCGAATACTATGATCTGGTTCCGCAAAAACGATATCTGGTTAACAATCTAATTTACCCTGTGCCGGATCCGCGCTTTCCGTTTTTGGGGGTACATTTCACCCGCAGAGTAACGGGGGAAATCGAAGCCGGACCGAACGCTGTGCTGGCATTCAAGCGCGAAGGTTACAAGATGAGCGACATCTCAGTCGGCGATATTGCCGCATACGCAGCCTTTATTGGTTTCTGGCGAATGGCGTTGAAATATTGGAAAACCGGCTTTGGCGAGTTTTACCGTTCCCTTTCAAAAAAAGCCTTTGTTGCCGCTTTACAAATGCTGGTCCCCGATTTGCGCGAAGAAGATGTCCACCGCAGCGGTGCTGGTGTCCGCGCGCAAGCCTTGGAACCTAAGGGCTTGTTGGTTGACGATTTTCGCATCGTCGAGGCTCAGGACATGATTCATGTGCTTAATGCGCCATCTCCGGCTGCGACGGCGTCTATGTCCATTGGCCGCACAATCGCAGAAATGGCAATCCGTAATTTTTCGTTGCGAGTCAAAAACTAATTCCTTAAACTGGATGCAGAGAATTTTTGCCGCGAATTTCGATCGTCTCTCCATTGGTTTCTGTATAACCATAAATTGGCGTGAGGACGATTTCTGATGATTCGGGAAGTATTGTTTGTAATGTACTCAGCGCCTGCTCGATCTTTAAACCCACATCCACACCAAACCGGTAAGTAAAAAAACCAGGATTTACGTTCTCAAGATACTCAAGGATCGCATTCAAGGCGGCGCGCAGTTCCGCCGCAGGTAGTTTTTCTCCAAAGCGCTGCAGGCAAGCAACGGGCAGTTTAACATTGCGCGCTAACGCATCCAGCAAAACCGGAAAATGAAAAAACATCCCCAACGCCAGCGTGTCCGTCTCGCTCAACCTTAACGGTAAGGATCTTTCCAGCCTATAGACCTCCACCTCAATGCCGAAGTATTCACCACGGCGATTATTTTTTTCGATCTCTTCCGTTGGAATGAGTTGTTCAATCGCTTCCATGACAAGATTAACATCCCGCTGCAACCTGGCTTTCGAATTGGATTCCTTGCCATTCTCATGCGATAACCGAAAGGGTTTTCCAACATTGATTGTCAGTTGAGGACGTAGAAGCTTAACCATCTTTTCCACACCTCCACGCACTCCGCCGAACCCAATTGGCACGATCGGCGCGCCAGACATAACACCAAGCAGGGCAACTCCAGCGCGTCCCTGATTCACAGCCGCTCCCCAAATTCCCCCCTGCGGGAAAATTCCCACCACGCCCCCCTGCTTTAAAACATCCAATGTTTTATAAATGGCTGCGCGGTCAACACTTCCGCGCATAACTGGGATAAAACCATAGAGATTTGTCAACCAGGCATATCTGGGATCAATCGGAATATCACCCGTGCCCAGAAATTCGACAATCCTGGGCGAGTACACAGCCATCAACACCGCCTCAATTACTGCGGCGTGATTACCAGCCAGAATTGTCGCGCCCTTTTGCGGAAAATTTTCCTTGCCGCTGATTTTTATATCAGCAAACAATGGCAGGATTAATTTACCAATCAACCGCAACAAATTCCGGGTAAATGCTTTACGCGGGTATTGAATAGTTTTTTCCAAGGATTGTCCCAAAAACGGGCAGAGCCAGTGTCCACTGGCTCTGCCGCATTGATCAGAGTGCTTCAGACCAGAATCTCATCCGGCACGCGCATTACTTCATTCGCTTTAACTACTTCATCTGGCACTTCGAATACCAAGTCAGTACCGGTCATCTGGCGGACGTAATCTTTTACAATCTTGTCCCAGTACTTCTTGGTAATATAGTAAACTCGCGCTCCACCCAGTTCGTGCTGATATTCCGGCCAGGGGTAGCTTGGCTGAGCCATGCCAATCCCCCAACGCGACCAGCCGTTGTAGCTTTCATAGGTTGCCCACCACTCCTTATTGCCCAGGATTTCAAACCCGTAGTAGGCTTTGGCATAGTACATCACCGCGCCAATCCGTCCACCCCGGATTAAAGCCATCGTGTGCAGACTGATATTAACGTCTTCGCTTAACAGCCGTCCGTTCGCAAAGCCTGCCCACAATCCGTCAATCAAACCAACCAGCGTATAAGGATCCTTCAAGCGTTTTCGGTACCATCCCAGGATCTCTGCATATACACGCGCGCCGACGATGTCGTAAAAATCATAATCCACTTCCATGATTTTCTTCATGTATTCCAACATCATCGGTGCTTCTTCAATTCTTGCTTCGCGAATGTACATGGTTCGCCCATCTTTGAGGGGAACCATTGCGCCGGGCCAGGGTTTTAAATCCATTGGCGGCGCTTGCAGGATTGCCTCGATCTCCTCGACATCAAAGGTGATCTTCTGTTCAGTTACTTTCTCAGGGGTTGGTACTCTCATCGGGTTCCTCCATAGGTTATAGGATTTAAAATGTTTTATGCCAGGTTGGCTTTGGAAATCGCGTTGATGCTTTCAACATGCGCAGGGTTGGTAGCATCACCGAATTTCGTCTGAGGGAGAGTTGCTTTCTTTTTCATCAAGACATCATATTCGTCGTCATCAACTATGGCGACGCACCGACCAATACTCGCTTCCCCGTCCACAAAACGCCAGGGGAAAAATCCAACTGTTGCCCGCCGGTTCAAGAGCAAATCCAAATCACCTCCGATGCATTCTGCATGGATGATTCCGTGAGGGAACATTTCGAGGTGCATTAATTGGTACTTGCTGTCGTCGAAAAACTCGGGCAAGCTCTTGCCATATTTTTTTCGGAACACTTTTTCTGCCTGGCGCGTCTGGCGGGGCATCCAATCGCGGATGATAGTATTCATTGGGTGATCCGCGCTGCCACAATCCACGCCAATCCAGCGCAGCCTTTTTGCCTTTGCCCATTCTGCAAATTCGCGGTCTGGCCCGGGGTGCATGACCATATAACGGACTTCGCTAGCCGTTGGCTGGTCCCAACCGAAGTGATGATAACCGGTATGAATGATTAAAATATCGCCTTCGCGCACATCCACCCGTTCTTCGATCATTCGACTGGTGTACACATCGTAATCGCCGCACACATCGGATAGATCCACAATGGCAGCTTCGTGCACCAAAAAATCCATTTCCAGGGAAGCCATATCCTTGCCAGGCGTGTGGAAATGGATTTCACCATCCAGATGGGTTCCCAGGTGATTGGAATGGGTCATCACCTGCCCGTTTGCGCCATTTGGCGCTAGCCGCTTAAAGTATTTAACTTGTAAAGGTTCATAAGTCGGCCAGGGAGGAGTGCCAATACCGAGCGGAATCGTAAGGTCAATCAATTTCATTACTTATCTCCTTGTATTTGGAAATATATCTTGCTGTTAAACTCTGCCATGTTGAAAAAATAATCTCCCACATGCAAGCATGTTGGGAGATTGATTATTTCTTTATGCAGTTTCCTAATCCACCCGATATGGATGGGATAATTATCATTGGATGCCATACCCCACATACTGTGGACACGCATCTTCCGCGACATACTCTCCTCAGAATTACCAGATAATTAATTTTAACTTGGAACGACAAAAAGAATTATCATATAAAATATTGGTCATGTCAACTGACATTCTTCGTGAAATTGTCTGACAATAAGTCGGTGTTGTAATGATACTCTTTTCATCCTCAGCCGTTGGAATATGCGTGCGGGATTCGCTCATTTCCAGCCAATCCGCCTTTGTGCAGGGAATCACCTCGAAAGGGATTTTTTTGAAGTTAGTCAATAATTCGATTGCTTTTATTGCCGCTGATCAGTATCGCAATCCATTAACTATTAATCTGCCAGGCGCACGTCTTTTTTTTCGATCCATACAATTCAGAGATGAAGTGCAAATTGCTCCAAACGAATTAATATTTCCAAATCATAATTTCGCAGTATCCATTGAACATGCTATGGTTTGGTCCGCCCGGAACAACGAAACCCCAATCGCAGAATTGCCGCATCCTTCCCACGCCAGTCTTTATCTTGCTCGCCTGAACAACGCCATCCAAAATCCGGTTGATCTATTTGATCACGCGCTCGCGTTTCTAGATGGTAATTTATCCCGCCTGCCGGAAGAATTGATCAAAGCCTTGATCCCCTTGCGCCAGCCCGCAACGACTAGCACTCTCAACCTTAAGGAATCGGGCTTGTATTTTTCGGGTAGAGGGCGCGGGCTGACCCCCTCGGGTGATGACCTTCTACTTGGCTGGTGTTATGCGCTCAAACGGCTATCTGCTTTTCATCCGTTGGATCTAACAACAATCTTCTCAATCATTACGGGATTAATCTTTCAAAACTCCACGCTGATTAGCGCAAATTTGGTCAATGCGGCTGCCAAGGGCGAGGTTGACGAACGCCTGTTATCCGCTTTCGAAGCCATGATTGGACTGAGCCCAATTGATACTAAAAACATTGAGAACATCATTTATTGGGGCAGTTCATCCGGCGTAGAGGCAGTTGCCGGCATGGCAATCGCCTTGGATGCAGTTGCCCGCCTAAACAACTTAAAATCCCAGGCTATTGCTTAGGCGAGAAATATTCATCCAACAGCGGTTGAATATTATGACTGCCATCCACCGCCATAAGCCGGAAAAAATCCTCAGGGCGAATTATTTCGAAACTCTTTTGATCCACAATTCTTCTTAAACCTGCGAAGAACAAGTCATCCCCCAAAAGCTCGCGCAAATCCCTAAAGAATAACGCTCCGCGCAAATAAACTGCATTGCGGTACGCAATATAACCCGGATAATCATACACTGGCAAATCAATCACACCCTCAGGTTGGAAAAAGGTTACCCGTGCATTCCACCACCAATCAACCAGTTCAGGGTACACATTTTCATAGTACAACAACTCGCTATAGGTACATATAGCTTCGTCAAGCCATGGATGTAATGCCTGGTCATTGGCTACCAATGTATACCACCATTGATGCGCAGTTTCATGCACCGCAATCATGGTCAGGTACCCTTGCGGAGTGCCATCATAGGTATCGTAAAATGCTTTGCTTAGATAATGCAGCCCATCAAACTCCATCCCATCCAGAAAATCGGCTTGAACAACGCTCAACGATGCGCGCGGCAGTTTACCAAATAAATCTGCATACAACTGAAAAGCCTTAACGGTGTGGCTGAGCACAGTGCCACTATGACGACTATACAACGGGAAAGAATACGACCGAATAACAAATCCACCGACAACCGCTTCCTGGATTTCGTAATCCGGGCTGATCGAGAGCACAAAGTTGCGCCCGGAAGAATGCTCATAAATCCAATGGTTGTCACCCTCCATGATCGGCAGCGTGCTCGCGGCAACCACCAGCGGACGGTTTGCATTCTTAATCTTAAATTCGACCCTGAAATCCGCCGCAGGATAGACATAATACTCGCCAAAAAATGATGGTGGATGCGCCACCCATCCTTTTTGAGGGTCGTAAGGCGGGATCCACATATACCAATCCACCAGATTGATTTGCCGGTTGGTGAAACCATAGATCTGCGGTTCCACATAATCTGATGGAGGCGGAATCCGCGGCAGTTGCAACCGATAGCGAGCCTGCAACTCGATTTGCGCGCCTTGAGGTAACGGCTCTGGCAACTGAATCCGCAGCCAATTCCTTTCCAAATTGGTCACAAGCGTCTGCTCCGAACCCACCCGGATCAACGAATCAAGCGAAAAACTATTGTGAAAACGGTTTGGCTCAACCGCTACGATAATTTCCTCCAACTCCTGACCGGTAGCATTTGTGTAAAGAATTGTTTGTACCACATGGATTAATTTTTGCGAGTCGTCAAGTTCTGCAAGAATATAGTATTGGGTTGGATCGGGTTCCGGCTGCGCCGTTTCCGTTGGCGCCGCTGTTTGCGTTGACTGTGGCGGGGTACTTGTCTCGACTTCAACTATCCTATTTGGAACGGTTGCTGAGGGGGTTGGCAATGGGTTGTAAATCCCGGATGAATGACCAGGCATACATGCCGAAGCTAGAATTATTACCACAACTGCAGCAACAAACCTGCAACTTGTCAATCTCATCCCACGCCCTCAAGCAATTCTTTGGCTTTCTTGGTCTCCTTGCCCCGTTCTTCCGTATCCAATATTCGCTTCCGAATCCGGTAATTTTTCGGCGTAATTTCCAATAATTCATCTTCTGCAAGATATTCAATTGCCTCATCCAGACTCATCACACGCGGCGGAGTCAGGCGCACTTCAATATCCTTGTTCGATGAGCGCATATTCGTAAGATGTTTTTTCTTGCACACATTCACGACCAGATCGTTGGCGCGAGGTGTTTCCCCGACCACCATGCCCTCATAAACATCCACGCCCGCTCCGCAGAACAACATGCCGCGTTCTTCAGCGTTTTTTAACCCGAAATTCGTCGTTGTCCCTTCTTCCCAGGCAACGATCGAACTGCTGTTTCGGGTAGGGATTGTTCCGGCAAATGGCGCATACCCATGGAAGAGGCTGTGCATCACGCCCATGCCCCGGGTGGAGGTCATAAACTGGTATCGAAAACCGAGTAAACCACGAGTCGGCACAACATAAACCAGGCTTACCGTAGTATCTGGGTTATTTGTCAACTCGATCATCTGCCCTTTGCGCGCCCCGAGCATCTCGACCACAGTGCCCACGGAATCAGAACTGGTTTCTATGTGCACTTCCTCGTAGGGTTCCAGAATTATGCCCTCTTCACTTTCTTTGAAAATTGCTTCTGGTCGAGACACCTGAAATTCATACCCTTCGCGGCGAATGGTTTCGATCAATATCGCCAGGTGCAATTCACCTCTCCCAGAAACAACAAACGTATCCGCGGCATCCGTTTCCTCGACCCGCAGCGCAACATTATTTCTCAGTTCAGCAAACAAACGCTCGCGCAGTTTTCTCGAAGTGCTCCACTTGCCTTCGCGGCCTGAAAAAGGCGAACTATTCACGCCAAACGTCATTCTTACCGTGGGTTCTTCTACCCGAATCGGTGGGAGTGCAATGGGATTTTCCTGGTCTGCAAGAGTCTCACCAATTTCCACGCTTTCCAATCCAGCGATGACCGCAATATCACCAGCAGCCACCTCATCGGTTTCGACCTTTTGTAACCCTTGAAACACAAAAAGATAGCGGACTTTTTCGCTTAGAATCTCGCCTTGCGTTGTAATTCGGGAAATAGGCTGCCCCACAGAAACCTTGCCTGAAAAAACTCTTCCAATGGCAGTTACACCGCGATATTCATCGTATCCAAGGTTGGTGACCAATAAACGAAATGGTTCGTCCAGCATTACAGACGGCGCTGGAATGTGGCGTAAAATCGCTTCAAACAGCGGTTCCAAATTGGGGGATAATTCTGGCGTGTTCCCCGCTTGTTGAGTTATGGCATTCGCGTAAACGACAGGAAATTCCGCCTGGCGATCATTCGCCCCCAATTCGATAAACAAATCAAAAGTATCATTAAGCACTCGCTCAGGTTCTGCATCCCTTCGATCCATTTTGTTGATAACCAGAATAACCTGATGACCCATTTCCAATGCCTTCTTCAAAACAAAGCGCGTTTGAGGCATCGGACCTTCGGCGGCATCCACTAAAAGGAGAACCCCATCCACCATGTTCATAACCCGCTCAACTTCGCCGCCAAAATCTGCGTGTCCGGGGGTATCCACAATATTAATTTTTACCACGCTCCCATCAACCGGATCTGGGATTGTGATGGCTGTATTCTTTGCCAGAATCGTGATTCCACGTTCACGTTCCAAATCGTTCGAATCCATTACCCTTTCGCGCACTTGCTGATTCTCGCGAAAGACTCGCGCCTGTCTTAATAATCCATCTACCAGGGTGGTTTTGCCATGATCCACATGCGCAATGATGGCAATATTACGGATATCCTTCCTATACACACTCATTTTTATCGATTCCTTGCGTTTCTTATTAATAAAAAACAGACACACTATCATATCAAAGTGTGTGAAATTTGAACAGACCGCGAATCACTGGGACGGAAGTTATTAATGATGAAGACTTTTGCGCAGCAATAACAGATATAGACCAAAAATTATTAAACCAATCGATCCTGTATTTGCAATGAACGATACCGCATTTCCAGGGTCTCCACCAACATACAATCCCCATCCAACCACCGCTAAAACACCCCCTGGTATAAGCGGCCACCAGATAAATTTAGTCGTCACAACTCGCGAAAACAATATGATAAAGCCCCATCCTAACGCAAAAATTGCGATCATCATCCCGGTTTTTGATAACGCATTTGCCGCCAGGTCTGTGCCCCAAGCGTAGTAAATACCCGGTCCAATCGTCAACAGCAGGCTGCCGGGAATGATTAAACCAAACAGGCGCCAAAATACACCCCAGCCAAGAAGCACAATCCCCACCCCCAAAGTAATGTAAAGCACAAAATCAACCACCCGCAGCCGGCTGATAATAAAACATAACCCTATTGATAACAGGATACCCCCCGGAATAAGCGCCCACCAACGGATAGGAGGAAGAAACACGCGCGTAAACAGGGTGATCGAAATCCATCCAAACGCAAATGCGGTTATCAACCATCCAACCCGCTGTTCAATGTCCGCCTGAATGCTCGAGCTAAAGAAAAAAAATGTGCCAATTCCCAGTCCGCTTGTCAATCCGCCTGCAATTAACAAACCAAGTTTTCTTAATCGAATTGCTTCAATAATCAGTACGGCTCCGCTGATTGGAGCAATAACCAAAACCAACCAGCCTGTCTTTAAGAATTGTTCTAAAAAAATCGCCAAACCAACCGAAACGAGACCAAGCCCTAAAAGGTAAGGGAAACCTCGTTCATTAGGGTGATCATTGGCTGGGTATTCATTCATAGACTAAAACTCCGGCATTTATACCAGGCAATCCTACCAGAAAAACCGCTTTATATTTTAGGATTCAGGTCATACTACAGGTCACATCCACCAGTCAGATTAAGCCAATCTCCCGAGCTTTTAATACTGCCTGCATCCGGTCGCGCGCTTCCAGCTTGGATAGGATACTGGTTAGATGATTCTTCACCGTTCCTTCAGCAATCACCAACGAACCGGCAATTTCCTTATTGCTTGCGCCAGAGGCAACCAGCCGAAGCACTTCCAATTCTCGGGACGAAAGCCTAATTGCAAGATCGAAATCTTCCATTTTTGAAGGTCTTGCCATTCGGGAAAATTCTGCCAACACTTTTGCAGTAATGGATGGCAACAAAAAATATTCGCCTTTGGCTGCAGAGCGGATAGCCTCGTGTAATTTTTCAGATGAAACATCCTTCAACAGGTAACCAACTGCGCCTGCGCGCAACCCCTCGAAAACATCTTCATCATCATCGAAGGTCGTTAACACAATAACCTTGCATTGTGGCAAGGTGTCTTTTAACCTCCTGGTTGCTGTAACGCCATCCATGACCGGCATACGCAAATCCATCAACACCACGTGGGGTTTCAAATTTACCGCCATGCGCAGACCTTCCTCCCCTTGGGAGGCTTCTCCCACGACAACAAAATCAGGTTGCAATTCCAGCAAAGTCCGCAGTCCCTCGCGAAACAAAACCTGATCATCAATAAGCAAGATTTTTATTTTCTGGTTCAACACGGCACCTTGATCTCAAATCCAAATCCATTCGTGTTATCAGTATCAATCGTGAAATCACCGCCTACAATGTTAACTCTTTCTTTCAATCCCAACAAGCCGAAACCCTCCTTTACATTGATTGCCCCGATTCCATCATCACGCACCCTTAATAACAAATGCTCCAGAGATGTGTAATCCAAGGTGATATGAATGGTTTTGGCATTGGAATGTTTACACGCATTCGATATGGCTTCCTGGATGGCGCGGTATAGTGCCCAATGCACCGTCGAACTGATTTCCCGCGGTAAGCCGATGACTTCCAGTTTTGGTTCGATGCCAAACGTGCGCGAATTTTCGAATAATTTCAGAATCAAATCAGTCAGAGGTACGTTTTCTTCAACATGCACTCGCAGCGAGCCAACCGATTGCCGCACATCTGCCAGAGCTTCCTGAGTCAGTGTTTTAGCTTTCATCAAGTGTTCTTTGGATTTTTCATTGTCTACCTGAGCCAGCGCGTCGGCTGCCTGAATCTGCATGTTTATGCTGGTCAGGTAATGTCCTAAACCATCATGGATTTCTCTTGCCAACCGGTTACGTTCTTTAATAATCGTCAAGTCTTCTATTTGAGCGGAATATTCCCGTAATTGTTGGTTTGCATGGGTCAATTCCCCAACCAATCGCTCAACTTCTCTTCGTGACGTTTCCTCACTTAATGCCATTTGGGTAAAAGCTACAATAAAGACCAATCCAGCAAAAAAGATGGGTAGTCCCTCCCAAACCACCCTCAGGCTTCCAGCAAATGCATACACAGCACCCACATAACCTATCAGAATGCCAAATTGAGCCAGGTAACTTGTTCTTCTTGGCAGCAGCACAACTGCATGTCCGGCAAGCGGAAGCAGAACCATAGCATTAAATCCTGCTCCTTTGCCGAGGTACACAATCCATGCGCCAAGCGCGATTTGGGTTAAAAAATACACCAACTGCATGGCCGGTTGATTTCCACGAGCGCAATAGGCATAGCCATAAATGCCAATTGCCAGATAGGCTATCCCCAAGAAGATCATCAGGATGATTTCCACCGGCGACGCCATCCGCAAGTTACTAAAAGTAGCAAAATAGGACGCCAAAACAACTACCGCGAAGGCGAGGTCTGCATCGCTGCTTGTTCGAACCACTGATTCCGGAGCACCTTTCATGGTTAAAATTATAATCGTTCCATGGTCAATTGACCCTGCTTAAAAACATGCCCGGATTAATACTCGGGTATGGCAACGCCAACCTCAAAGGCAAGCCAAAAACTCGGTTGATTTATACCTTTTCATCCAGTAATCTTAAAAAATTAATTCATGATCAGATAACCGCAGGCAATATCATGTTTTACCTTGACGCCATTAGAATAAAAGGCTAGAATTTCGCCTTGGTTTTTCTGTGCGACAATCAGATGAATGATCTGAAATTTCTTGATAAGAGCGAGGGTAACCCCTGAAGGGGTGAGAGGCGCTCGGAATGGGATTAAAATGCAAAAAATCATTATTGAAGCCAACCGCCGCGAGGTGATTGGAAAAAAGGTTGGCGCATTACGCCGCGCCGGCAAATTACCTGGCGTTCTGTATGGCCATCAAATTAAGGCGACCCCAATCATCATGGACCTTCGCGATACCAGCCGTATCCTGGCAAATGTTTCCCAATCGCAATTGGTTACAATAAACTTGGAGGGAAGCGAACACGCCGTGTTAGTGCGCGAAAAACAACGTGATTTCATCCGAGGAACTCTAAAACACGTAGATTTTCAGGTCGTTTCACTCACTGAGAAAATTCGCACCAACGTGAGTATTGAAATTACCGGCATTTCTCCGGCCATTAAAAATTACAATGGCGTAGTTGTTCTTGAGTTAGATGAAGTTGAGGTAGAATGCTTCCCTCAAGAACTACCCGAAAAATACATTGTCGATGTTTCTTCGCTGGAAAGAATTGGTGACGCGATTCATGTGCGTGACCTGCCAACCTCAGATGTTGTCGAAATTCTCAATGATCCTGACGAAATCATTGTCACCATCACTGGCGCAGCACCAGAATTATCAGAAGAGGCGCCAACCGAAACCCTTGCCGAACCTGAAGTCATCGAACGCGGCAAGAAAGATGTCGAGATCGAGGACTGAATTCACAGTTAATCGTTATCTGGTCAAAGTCGGCGTCTCATACCTATTGGGACTGCCGACTTTTTATTGCCCTGATGGTAATAATGCGCCTACCGGCATGTCAGGTCATCTCGCTCCTTTCCGCTAGGCAAGGTGGTCGAGTCTAATGTATTTCGGAAATTCGGCACAATCCTTGCAACGATACAGGACAAATTGCCTCTATCCGAGTTTTTGATGACACCCAACAATCCACCACTTCCACCTCCCATCGAATTATTAATAAGAGCAATTGATGAAGCGGTTATCGTTTTCGAACACCAGACCCGTAAAGTAATTACATATAATCACAAAGTAATTGAGCTATTCAACACCGAACGTGTGGATTCTGATTTTATAGAAACGTTACTGTTCAAACGCTCCGCCAGCAATGATGTTGTTACGTCAAAAAGCGAAAACATCATTCGTATACGGAATTATAAAACCAGCGGTACCTACCGCCATTTTGAGATCCGCCTGAAAACATTAAGAGAAAACTCGACCGGCGCAATCGGAATCGCGATTATCAAAGACATCACTCAACAATTACGCTGGCAAAAAACCCAGGATGCTTTGATTCGCATCTCCGAAAGTGCCAGCTCCAGCCAGGATCTGGATGCCCTGTTTGTTTCCTTTCATCAAATCATTAGCGGCTTGATGCCTGCCAATAATTTCTACATCGCACTATACAATCCATTGGATAATATAATTTCCTTTCCATATTACAAAGATGAATTCGATCTTCCACCTGAGCCTCACCCTTTAGGTAGAGGCTTGACCGAGTACGTACTTCGAAGGGGTACTCCGCTGCTTGTTTCACCCGAAGGATTCGAAAAATTGCTCGCGCAAGGCGAAGTCGAATCAATTGGTGCGCCATCCATAGATTGGATCGGGGTGCCTTTGATCACTCACCAAAAAACTATCGGCGTTATCACCGTGCAGAGTTACACCCCTGGAGTTCGGTACACCCCCGAAGATCTGCGATTTCTAACCCTTGTCGCCCCTCATGTAGCCAGTGCTATCCTAATTAAACAATCCGAAATTGCGTTGAGAAAGCAGCACGAATTGGTGCAAAGTATTTTCGACAGATCCCCGAACGCAATTATTGTGACAGACCTCGAAGGATTATACATTGATTGTAATCAAGCCGATCTTGAGCAAATGGGCGCGCAATCAAAAAGCGACCTGATCGGTCACAGCGTGTTTGAATTCATCCATGAGGAGGATCTGTTAAAAGCGCGCAAAGATCTCGAAAAAATTATCACAACCGGAAAATCCTCGAACAGTGAATACCGAATCAATACGCTCGATGGAAGAATGCTCATTTCCCAACTTTCTGCATCATTGATTTTCGATGAGAACAACCTACCGCAATATATTGTCGGCATTATTACCGATGTTACTCAACAGAGATTATCCGAGCAGGCATTAAAAATAAGCGAAGAACGCTACAAACTCGCCTCGGAAGGCGTCAACGATGGAATCTGGGATTGGGATCTGCTCTCCAATCGGGTTTACTACTCACCGCGTTGGTCAAAATTACTCGGTTTTTCTCCAGACGAATTGAGTGACAAGCCGGATGAATGGCTAAGGCGTGTCCATCCGGATGATTTACCAACAGTCAAATCAACCATGGAAGCGCATCTCTCTGGTTTGATTAACCATTTCGAAGTAGAACATCGTTTGCTTCATCTCGATGGTTCTTACCGCTGGATGATCGCCCGTGGAATGGCCGTGCGCAGCGAATTAGGAAATCCTCATCGCATTGCGGGTTCGCTGACCGATATCACCCGCAATAAACTCAACGAAGACCAATTGGTGCACCAGGCATTGTACGATCGCCTGACCGGTCTTCCTAACCGGATACTATTTATCGAACGGCTGGATCAGATAATCAAACGTTTCAAAAGGCATGATCAAATTACATTTGCCATTTTACTGCTTGACCTGGATCGGTTTAAAATCGTTAACGATAGTCTGGGGCATCACATTGGTGATTTTTTAATCATCGAAATAGCACGCCGGCTGGATAACAGTCTGCGCGAAGAGGATACCGTTGCCCGGCTGGGTGGGGACGAATTCGCTATTTTACTCACCGATCTTCGCGATCCGTTTGAAGTCGTTCAAATCGCCAATCGCATTCAACGAGAGATTTCCCAACCCGTCATCATTGAACAGCAACAGGTATTCACTACATGCAGTATTGGGATTGCGCTCTCCGTTCCGGATACAGATGGTCCGGAAGCCATGATGCGTGATGCAGACACCGCCATGTACGAGGCAAAAGCCAAAGGCGGCAATTCCTATATGATTTTCGATAAACTCATGCACGCCCGGGCTGTTAATCTATTAAACCTGGAAACCGATTTACGCCAGGCAATGCACCGCAATGAGTTGTTAATCTTCTTTCAACCCATCTTTGATGCCCTTACCCAGCGCGTTGTCAATGCGGAAGCGCTCGTTCGTTGGAAACATCCCCAACACGGCCTAATCCTGCCCAATCAATTTATCAATCTGGCTGAAGAAACCGGACTCATTGTTCCAATCGGCGAATGGGTCTTGCGAGAAGCTTGCGGGCAGTTAAAAAAATGGCATAACGCTGGTTTTAAAGCGCTGACAATATCAGTCAACTTTTCAGCCCGTCAATTCCAGCAAGCAGACCTTTCCTCCATGGTTCGTGACGCCCTGGTTCAATCCAACTTGGAACCTTCGTCGCTTTACATCGAAATTACCGAGAGCCGCAGTTTTTTCCAACTCGAAAAATTTGAAACGATGTTATGGGAATTGCGCGGGTTGGGCGTAAAAATTTCGATTGACGATTTTGGAACCGGATATTCCTCGCTCACTACCATCCAACGCTTGCCAGTGAATGCAATTAAAATTGGTCAGGATTTTATCTCTCGTCTTGGAAATCACAACGATAACGATCTCATCGTCCAATCCATGATTGAAATGGCGCACCGACTAGGCTTGAGTGTTACTGCCGAAGGCGTTGAAACTGAAGCGCAACTGAGTCACCTGCGCAAATACCGCTGCGACATGGTCCAGGGTTTTTGGTTTAGCGAGCCGGTTTTTGCCACCGAACTTGAGAAATTGCTCGATCCCAAAGGGCATTAATTTAGTCATGCTCAGGTTGCGAATAAAACCCATCCCATCCGGTTTTTGGGACTTTCCTCAAAGCATGTGCCAAAAAATATTCAGCGATCCAACAGCAACAATCCCATCGTTTGCAACAAGGTAACCGTAATCCGCGCAGAAATCCCCCACAACTGCTCGCCATCGAAAGGCTTATAAAAAATAACATTCTCGCGCCAACCGAAAGGTGAATGCCAGGAGCGTAGCTCGAAATTCTCCCTTTGACAAAGCCATCGGATAGGAATGGTAAAAACCCGGCTTACCTCTGTCGGGTTTAATCGGATATCAAATGGCCAGATAATGTTTGCTATCACGGGGTAAACCATAAATCCGGTCGCCGTCCTATATACCTCCAATTGCCCCAATATCTGGATACAATCGGCGGGTAAACCAATTTCCTCCCCCGCTTCGCGAACAGCAGCCGATCGCTCGTCCGGATCGTCGTCTTCAATTGCGCCGCCCGGAAAGGACACCTGTCCTTTATGATCATTAACCCACTCTGAACGGCGCGTAAACAAGATGTTCCATTCGCCATCTATGTGCAATAACGGCACCAGAACCGCAGCTCTTTTACCAGCGTTTGCTTCGGATGTAACCACCTCACTTCCTGCGCTGGCAAGTTTGGAAACAATACAATCAACCGAAAGGGATTCCAAGCGCTCCTGGCAGGATTCCCCTTTCTCATCTGCATTATTCATCGTCAGGAATATCCTTGGATAACGCTTCGGATTCCGCCGCCCACGGCTCAACCGGGGATTCGCGGTCAATTAAAACGGGGCGGCCAAAGATTAAATAACCAGTGTGGGCGATCATCCGGTCTACGGGTCGCAATCGCTCCGGCTCAGCCTTGTAGTAACGTAAAATCACCTCGCAAATATCAATAAAGGCAAAATCATACTGGCGTAATGCATTCAACAACCGGCTGACCTGGTTCATGGTTGGCAGGATACTGCCAAAAAAGCCGCCTTGTTTGAGGGCTTTTCTAGCGTGGTGAATATAATCATACGGGTTGGGTAAATCCAAGAATAATGCATCCACCCCTTCCTCATCGAATCCCAAATTTTCATCGATCTCCCGCAACTTAAATTCGACCCGGTTGTGTAATCCCAGACGGGTAAGGTTTTTGACTGCCAGTTGCTGCATATCCAACCGCGCCTCATAGGAGATCACTTTTCCCGATTGCCCAACCGCATAAGCCAGCGCGGCAGTCAAAGAGCCCGAACCAGTACCTGCCTCCAACACTACCTGTCCCTCGCCGATTCCCATCGAGACCAGGATGAAACCGATATCTTTTGGGTACAGAATCTGGGTGGTGCGCGGCAATTCTTTCAACAAATCACCCAGTGATGGTTGTAGAATATAAAATGGGTGTCCAAGGTGGCTAACAATGCGCGTGCCCCATGGTTTACCGATGACATCATCGAATTTTACAACGCCCCGATGAGAGTGCAATTCACCGCCGGCTCGCACTCGAACGATGAAACTTTTATGTTTCAACCCAACCAGCTGCGCCAGGTCACCGTCATTAACCAGAACGCCGTGCAAATTCCAGGTCAAGAGTATATCTCCCTATTTCTTTTGAACTTTTTTATGCGGATCAACTTGGGCAAGGCTCAACCAGTAACCGACACCCAAAATCAGTAAACTACCCAAAGTACCGCTGCCCAGGTTTAACTCGCCAACTCGAATAAACTCCCAGTTTAACACAAGCCCAAGCCAATGTCCGCCCCAAAAACCAATCCAGGCAAACAGCAGGTACATTCCCAATCTCCAGAGACCGCCCCCACGCCACAAGTGAAAAGCCGCCCCATACAAAGTGGAAACCAAAAAACCGAGTAAGATGGTTTGCAGCATCATGATTTTATCCTCCCATTTTCACTTAAAGCTTGCCCCTTTTTTCCGCTCGTTCAATAATTCCGCCACCCAAAACCTGCTCATCGCGATACAACACCGCCCTTTGCCCTGGAGTTATATCCCTCAATGGTTGACTAAACCAAACCTGAATTCGGTTGCCCGCCAATACGCTTACCTCGCCTGCAACTGGATTCGCCTTGTAGCGGATTTTTATTTCCGCATTGAATTTTTCAGCAGGTGGGCATCCCCCAATCCAGTTGACATCGCCGGTGGTCAACCTGTCAAAACCCAATTCATCCTCCTCGCCGACGACCAATATGTTTTCCTCTATTCTTTTCTCTACCACATATAATGGTTTGCCGGCAGCCATTCCCAAACCTTTGCGTTGACCGATGGTATAGAAACCTAAACCCTGGTGTTCACCAAGATACTGCCCGGTGCTGCTGATGATTTTTCCCGTTCGCTTAAGATGAACAGCATGACGCTCTAAAAAGATGCGATAATCCTGCCCTGCCAAAAAACACAAATCCTGGCTGTCTTGCCGTTCAGCCACCGGAAGCCCAAAGCGCCGCGCCATTTCGCGCACTTCAGCCTTGGTATGCTCTCCCACAGGAAGGACGGTCCGGCTGAGCTGAACCTGATCCAAAACACTCAGCACATAGGACTGATCCTTATTTAAATCTTTCCCTTTATACAACCCAACCTGCCCATCGTTGGCTATGCGCAGTCTGGCGTAATGTCCTGTTGCCATTTTTTCTGCCCCTAAAGCCTGGACATGGCGAAGCATATAATCCCACCGGATGATGCGGTTGCACATCAAGCAAGGATTTGGCGTTTTGCCTGAGGCATATCCCTTTATAAAACTCTGTACAACAACATCGTAAAATATTTCCTGCGCATTAATTGGGTAAAACGGAATCTTCAATCGCGCCGCAACCTTGCGCGCCTGTGACATGGCATCCGGCGTGCAACAACGATTAGTATCCTCTTTGCCTGGTTCGCTCCATAACCGCAGCATTACCCCAAAGACCGAATATCCCTCTTCAACCAATAAGGCGGCGGCAACCGAGCTATCCACTCCACCGCTCATCGCGACCGCAACAACCCCATTACCCATAACTTATCTCACTGTGCCAGGGCTCGCGCTGCGGCTACCATTCGCGGAAGCGCATCAATAAACTGCCGGATTTCTTTGCCGCTGGTAGGTTTACCGATAGTTACACGTAAAGACCCCAGGGCAATCTGTGGGTGTAACCCCAGCGCAAGCAGCACATCGGATGGCTTTGGATTGCCCGTCTTGCAGGCAGAACCCGACGAACAAGCAAAACCCGCGGCATCCAGCATCATGAGTAAATGATTACCATCCACGCCTTCGAACACAAAACTGGCATGGTTGGGCAATCTCTGCTGCCGATGACCAGTTAATTGCGCTCCTGGAATCCGCTCGATTACTCCTTGTATTATTTCATCTCTCCAATTTGCCAACGGCGCAAAAAGTTCGGGCATCTCCTGCTGGGATAGATCGAACGCCTTTGCCATCCCAATAATGTAAGGAACATTTTGCGTTCCTGCTCTCAATCCATTTTCTTGACCGCCGCCGGTCTGCGCCGGAAGGATCGGCGTGCCATCGCGCACATACAACACGCCGGCACCTTTTGGTCCATACATTTTATGTGCGCCAATGCTAATCAAATCTGACCATTGAGGACAGGTTTGCATGGGCAAGTACGCCGCGGCTTGTACAGCGTCAGAGTGAAACGGGATTCCGTGTTGGCGGCATATCAAGCCAATTTCTGCTACCGGGTTAATCGTGCCAATTTCATTATTGGCGTAGATTACAGAAACCAGCGCGGTGTTTTTGGTCAATCTACGGCGCACTTCGTCCGGTTCGACCATGCCATAGCGATCAACCGGCAGGGATTCGACTTTAAATCCCTGGTGTTTCACCAGATACTCAACAGTATGTAAAACAGCATGATGTTCAACCGGGGTTGTCAAAATGCAATTCGCCCCGGTCGCTTCCCGTCGCGCCATTGCAACCCCCCGGATTGCCAGGTTATCGCTTTCCGTACCGCAGCCGGTAAAAATTATCTCAGTTGATCTCGCGCCCAAATTCCTGGCAATCCGTTCGCGCGCATCTTCCAGCGCGGCTTCAGCCAACTGCCCGTAATAATGCACAGAAGAAGGATTGCCAAATTGCTCAGAGAAAAATGGCATCATGACTTCCAAAACCCGCGGATCAACGGGTGTGGTCGCAGCATAATCAAGATAAATCTTGGAACTCAAGTAGTCCACAACGCCTGCCTAATTCTGACAACAACAGTGGATTATAGCACGCATTATTATTGGACAAATAATTTATCTCGCATTAATCACCTGTTATAATTGGAATGGATCGTTATTATTCTCACGTGCAAACCGGGAGGAACGTTATAATGGCACAGAATATTAAATTTGGCACCGATGGCTGGAGAGGTGTGATTGCCGAGGACTATACCTTTGCTAATGTTCGCCGTTGCGCGCAGGGATTCGCTTCATTTCTAAACAATCACGGCAAAGGTGGACAATGGATCATTATTGGCCATGATAAACGCTTCCATTCTGAGAATTTTGCCCTTGCCGCGGCTGAGATTTTGTGCGGTAATGGTTTCAAAGTTCTATTAAGCAGCGGCGCAACCCCCACACCGGTCATTGCTTTCACTGTCGTCAATAAAAAAGCTGCCGGGGCAATTAATATCACCGCATCTCACAACCCACCGACAGATAATGGGTTCAAGGTCCGCAATGAATTCGGCGGCGCGATTGACCCGGATGGTTTAGAAGAAATTGAAAGTCTGATCCCCGATTCTGAGGATAAAGCAAAGAGGCTTTCCGCCGAGGAAGCGGAGAAAGCCGGCCTCTTGCAGCGCTATGATTTTGCGCCGGTGTATATTCAACACATAAATTCACTGATCGATCTACAACCAATTCGCGACGCAGGCTTAAAAATCGTCGTGGATGCCATGTGGGGTAACGGAGCTGGTTGGTTCAGCCAATTGCTTGCCGGCGGAAAAAGCAAGGTGATCGAAATTCACAACACCCGCAATCCGGTTTTTCCGGAAATGAAACGCCCCGAGCCGATTCCACCCAATATTGATGTTGGCTTGCAGGAGACCGTCCGGTTGGAAGGGGACGTTCTCATTATCACCGATGGTGACGCCGACCGCGTAGGCGTTGGCGACGAAAACGGAAAATTTCTCAATCAGCTTCAGGTGTATGCCTTATTGGCACTTTACTTGTTGGAGGTGCGCGGCGAGCGCGGGGCAATAGTCAAGACCCTCTCGACAACCAGTATGCTCGACAAACTGGGTAAACTTTACGATGTACCGGTTTACGAAACAGGCGTTGGATTCAAGTATGTCGCTCCAAAATTTCTCGAGACCAACGCTTTGATCGGCGGAGAAGAATCTGGAGGGTATGCCTTTCGCGGCAATGTTCCCGAACGGGATGGTATCCTGGCAGGCTTATACGTTCTGGACATGATGGTGCGCCTGCAGAAAAAGCCCTCCCAACTCATTGATCTATTATTCTCTAAAGTGGGCGCGCATTATTACGATCGGATTGATTCCCGCTTTACCGGCAACCGCTCGGAGAGAGAGCAAATGATCATCAATGGCAATCCAAAAACCATTGGTGGTTTGCGGGTATCTGGTCTTGACACGACCGACGGATTTAAATTTTCTCTCGAAGACGGCGGTTGGCTGCTAATTCGCTTTTCCGGAACCGAACCCATCATTCGCGTCTATTGCGAAACCACCCATGCCGACCGGGTTAGACCTATCTTGATGGATGGATTGAAAATTGTAGGACTTGGATCTTGATCACCCTCCAAGACACGCACTGTCACTTGAACCTTAACCAATTTGATAATGACCTGGATCTCGTGGTTGAACGGGCTGCCGGTCAGGGTGTTGACCGCATCCTCGTGCCGGGCATTGATCTCGATACCAGCCGGCGAGCCGTATGGATAAGCGAGAAATTTTCCCAGGTTTTTGCCGCCGTGGGGGTGCATCCTAACTGCGCCGGCGCTTGGGATAAAAATAGTCTTGCCGATCTGCGCAGCCTTACACAGCATCCCAAAGTTGTTGCGATAGGCGAAATTGGGTTGGATTATTACCGAAAATGGTCAACACCTCCAGCGCAGAGAACCGCATTTTCCAGCCAGTTGGAATTGGCTGCAGAAGTCCAGTTGCCTGTAATCATTCACAACCGGCATGCTCTTCAAGAATTAATCCCCATTTTATCCGCCTGGTATTCCACTGCGAAAGAGAATTCACGCATCTTCAACCATCCTGGAGTATTACATTCTTTTGAAGGGGATATTGAGTACGCCCTTCAGGCTGCCGCAATGGGTTTCTTTATCGGTGTTTCAGGACCTGTAACTTTCAACAATGCGCGCGATCGCCACGAAATTGCCCGCCAGATCACGCTCGACAGACTGCTCATTGAAACGGATGCGCCTTACCTCACCCCTCATCCTCACCGCGGCAAAAGAAACGAGCCCGCCTTTGTCAATTTGATCGCCAGTCAAATCGCGCGTTTGAAAGGTTTACCCATAGAAATAACAACCAGCGTCTTGACAAAAAACAGCCATACCTTATTTGCTTGGAGATCGGCGGATTGAGCACTACAACCTCTTTCTTTATCCCTGTACATGACCAAATCCATCAAGTGGAAAATTTGATGAAACTTCAAGCCGAAGGACATCACCCGGACTTACAGGCAGCCTTGCAGCACTTGTTGGCTTCAGGGGGAAAACGCATTCGTCCAACGGTAACCATATTGGTAGGCAGAATGTTCAGCGCTCCCATAGAAAAAATCATCACCCTTGCGGCAGCCATTGAACTTCTTCATACCGCCACCCTGGTACACGATGATTTGATTGATGGATCCTTGTTGAGGCGCGGCATCCCAACAATCAATTCGCGTTGGTCGCCGGGCGCCACTGTACTCACCGGAGATTTTCTGTTCGCTCGTTCTGCCAAATTGGCTGCGGATATCGAATCCATTCCAGTGATGAGCCTGTTTTCAAAAACATTAAGCACGATCGTTAACGGGGAGATCACCCAGCTCTTCGCCAGCCGCTGCCACGCAGATCGCAAAGATTACTACCAGCGCATCTACGCCAAAACCGCGTCGCTCTTCGAAGCCGCCGCCACTTGCGCAGCCCTGATCAGTCCGATTGAGGCGGCTCATCTCGAATCCATCCAATCTTATGGCTACAACATTGGAATGGCGTTCCAAATTGTGGATGATGTCCTTGATTTCATCAGCGATGAAATGAAATTGGGAAAACCCGTTGGCAGTGACCTTCGCCAAGGGCTTATCACACTGCCGACCCTTTATTATATTGAGGATCATCCGCAAGACCCGGATGTTGTCCGCATTCTTAGTGGCCACTGCCCCCAATACGAAACGGATATTGCGGCTCTGGTTGATCGTATCCGCTCCAGCGATGCCGCCGATCGAGCGATAGCGGAAGCAGAAACATACATACAATCAGCCTACCGCAATCTCCAAATTTTACCCGAATGTCAAGAAAGAGCTCATCTGGAAGAATTAACCCTGTACATTACACACAGAAATGTATAAAAACCCGCCCCAATAATTGAGGCGGGTTGTGCGCTGGGTGGGAGTTGAACCCACACGCCTTTCGGCACATGGCCCTCAACCATGCCTGTCTGCCAATTCCAGCACCAGCGCGAGCACTGCGATATTATAATCTGCTCTGCCCCCATGTCAAGAAAAACCGTCACCCCCTTCAATGCACCGTCAACTCTACGTTCAATCAACCTATGGAGATAAAAACATGCCCATAATTCTCGATGCGATGGGAAGCGACCAATACCCGGATCCGGAAGTTCACGCCGCTGTTCAGGCTGCCAATCAATTTCATGAAGAAATTATTCTGGTTGGCGATGAAGCCCTGATTGAGCCAAAACTAAAAATGTTGTATTCGGGAACTATGGTTAAGATTCAACATGCACCCGATCTGGTTGAAATGGGAGAAAAACCGGTTGAAGCAGCGCGCAGCAAACCGCGCAATTCGATGGCAGTTGGCTTAAGTTTGGTAAAGGAGGGCAAAGGCGGCGCCTTTGTCACCGCAGGGAATACTGGCGCAGCCATGTTCAACGCATTGCGTACCCTGGGTAGAATCAAGGGCGTGGCACGTCCAGCCTTGACTGCCCAATTCCCGGTAAGAAATGGACATTGTGTGGTGCTCGATATCGGCGCAAATGCAGATTGCCGCCCTGAATTTTTGCTGCAATTCGCAGTTTTAGGCAGTGTCTATGCCGAAAATGCACTTAAAAAAACCGATCCCAGAGTAGGGTTATTGTCAAACGGCGAAGAAGCCGGTAAAGGCAATCAGTTAATTCAAGATACCTATCCGCTGCTTGAAAAATCCGGATTAAACTTTATCGGCAACGTCGAAGGAAAAGAGCTCTTTGGTGGCGCCGCAGATGTGGTGGTGACTGACGGTTTCACCGGAAACATACTGCTTAAATCGAGCGAGTCGGTCGCCAAGTTCCTTACCGATGTATTAAAAGAGGAATTAATGGCGTCTGCCACAACCAAAATCGGCGCTCTTCTCGCCAAGCCGGCATTTAAGCGCCTTAAAGCCATGCTGGATCCGGCCGAAGTCGGCGCCGCACCTCTGCTCGGCATTGATGGTTTAGTTTTTGTTGGTCACGGACGATCAGACACCCGTGCCATGGTGAGCGCCATTCGCGTCGCCCGCCAGGCAGCCCAGAGCAACCTGCTTCCCGCCTTGCAAACCGCCATCCAGCAGCGCCTTGAATTGCTTGAACAAATATCCCACTCTTCTCAATCCTGAGAAAATCCAAAACGAGGTAAAGGTTAATGAAAATTGTCTCCAACACAAAGTTAATCCGCCGTAATAAAAAAATAGGTCAGGGTCTCACTTTTGGCGCTTTATTAATTTTAGGCATCGGGTTGTACTTTTCATTCACTCAACCAGAGCAGGTAACCATCACTTTCGGCGCCCTCTTGTTTGGGTTTCTAATGACCCAGATTGGTATTTATTTCGGAAATCGTTGGGGGCGGTCACCCCGTCCGGATGAATTGTTGACCGCTGGGCTGAAGGGTTTGGAGGATAAATACACCCTGTATCATTACACTGCTGATATTCCTCACGCTCTTATAGGTCCCACGGGTATCTTTGCCCTGATTCCCATATCCGTAGCTGGGACAATTTTGTATGATGAAAAGAAGGGGCGCTTCAAACAAAAAGGTGGCAATCTTTATCTGCGCATTTTTGGACAGGAAAACCTCGGTCGCCCGGAAATGGATGCTCAATACACTGTTTCCGACCTCGAAAAATTCCTGAGGAAAAAATTTTCCGATGTCGAGATTCCCCCCATCGAACCAATCCTGGTCTTCACCCACCCCAAGGCAAATGTAGATGCAAATGGCTCTCCTGTTTCTGCAATGCCGTTGGAAAAACTCAAAGACAATATCCGCAAACGCGAAAAGTCGCTGCCGTTAACGATCGTTCAACAGATCCAAAAAGGGCTGCCGCTTGAGGATATTGAGTAGAACGAATTTCTGATTATCTTTTTTTCGGCGCAAGCCGTCGGAGACCGGGAACTTTTCTGGTCTCCTTTTTTATTTTTACTTCAGCCTTTAATTCATTGACCTCCCCCGCGGAGAGATCGCGCCACTCACCGGGCTTCAGTTGACCCAATACAACCGTACCAATCCGAAGCCGGACAATTCGTTGTACGGGTAAACCTATTGTTCTTCCCACCTCGCGGATCTGACGTTTCTTTCCTTCGCGCATGACCACACGCAACCATACGCCTTTACCCGCGCTGGATTCAACCTGAACTTTGGCAGGCGCCGTTTTTGACCCATCTTCCAATACCACTCCCCGCCGCCAGATTTCGAGCTGTTTTTCGTCCGGGCGGTTGCTCAACAGCACCCGGTATTCTTTTTCGTGCCCGTAACGAGGATGAGTCAACCGGTTGGTTAATTCCCCATCATTGGTTAATAGAATCAACCCTTCACTGTCATAATCCAGTCTGCCAACCACAAAGAGATGCTCTACGATTGGCACCAGATCGAAAACCGTTCTGCGATCGTCACCCACAGCATCGTCAGATAATACTGCCCGGGGCTTGTGCAGCGCGATATAGATTTTTTTAGAACTCAAGCGCGGAATAGGCTGGTCATCCACCAGAATCACGTCCCTTTTTGCATCTGCTTTGGCGCCTAAAACAATCACCTGCTCATTAACCTTGACTCTTCCGGCGGCAATCAGCAATTCGCACGATCGGCGGGAACCATAACCTGCCCTTGATAGAATTTTTTGAGCCCGTTCTTCTGCCATGCTTTAATCCTTAAGTAACCGTTGTTCTTCAGGGCTGACGCCTTCCTGTTCAAGCAGGGCAAATGGAGGTAAATCGTTCAGGGAGTTTAGCCCAAAATGCTGCAAAAAATCACTGGTGGTGCCATAAAGGATTGGCCGCCCCGGTCCTTCTGCCCGTCCAACCTCTTGTAATAAACCTTTGGAAAGTAAACTTTTCAAAACCCCATCACTGTTAACCCCACGCACGGCGTCGATACCGGGGCGGGTGATCGGCTGCCGGTATGCTGCTATGGCAAGGGTTTCAAGCGCTGCCCGGCTAAGCCGGCTGGTCGCTTCCAATCCCAGGAATTTCTCAATCAATGGCGCAATTTCTGCCGCGCTAGTGATTTGGTATCTTCCCTGAAATCGCTGTAATCGCAATCCGCGCCCATTTTGATAAAACAGTGCCAGTCTTTCCAATCCCGCCTCAATTTCAGCCGGATTAATTCCCAGGGAGTCCGCCAACTGCGCAATATTGACCGGCGCAGGAGCAACGAACAACAATGCTTCCAGCTTTGCTTCAAGTGAAAAGGGATCGTTATTTACGATTTCTACTGTCATGCTATAATAAGCCTGCCAAATCCATAATGGCTGATTATACTTGAATCGGTCTATTATTTGCCATCATTGCTTGTGAAAATTTTAATGCCGCCTTCTAGATGGATATCCGCTCGGAATTGGTTGCCGCTGCTACTTGTGGCAATTTCTTTTTTTTCATTTTCCGGCTGTGTTTCAACCTCAACAGGGCTCACTGAAACCATCCAAATTTCGATCCTCGACAACAATGAGACCATTCAAACCGTTGCTCCGGTCGGCTCGTCCGTTCAAGACGTGTTGGATAACGCTGGAATTATCTTAAACGAACTAGACCGGGTTGAACCTTCGACTTATTCCGCCCTGGTCGAACCAATGACGATAACAATCACCCGTATTTTAGAAGAGTTCGATCGCGAAGAATCGGTGATTCCTTTCGAAAGACAGACCGTGCGAAACGAATCCTTGCCAGAAGGAGAATCCCTGTTAGTTCAGCCCGGAGAAAACGGCATCCAGGAAATCACTTACCGGCGCGTAATTGAAAATGGTATCGAAATATCTCGCTCGGTATTTAAAATCGAAACCATCCGCGAAGCTCGTCCCGAAATTCTCATGCTGGGAATTCAATCCCCATTCATTCCAATCCAGATTCCTGGCAAACTTGCTTACCTGACCGGGGGAAACGCCTGGGTGATGGAAGAGAACACCCGCCAGCGCCGCCCCGTAGTCACAAGCGCCGATCTGGATGGACGCATCTTCTCAATTTCCCCCAATGGGGAATGGCTACTCTTTACCCGCCAGGGTAATTCCGATACGATCCTCAACACGCTTTGGATTATCAACCTGAATGAAGAAAATGCCCAACCAATCTACCTTCAAGTGGATAACGTAATCCATTTTGCTGAATGGGCGCCCAACCGGACTGCCACAATCCTATATTCAACGGTCGAGCCTCGCAGCACAGCTCCCGGATGGCAGGCAAACAACAATCTATACCGTTTGGTCTTCAACCCTGCGGGGCGCGTTTTACGTAACGAGCCGATTATCGAAACAAACGCCGGGGGTATATATGGCTGGTGGGGAACTTCGTTCCGTTTTTCCCCAGACGGTAATCAAATCGCCTACGCCCGCCCTGACTCCATTGGCATTGTCAATCAAGAAGAAAAGTTATTAAGTCCACTTGTCGAGATTTTACCCTTTCAAACTCGTTCGGATTGGGCATGGGTTCCTGGAATTGCATGGAATGAAGATGGCAGCGTGCTGTACTTCGTCAATCACGCGCCTATGCCTGGCTTGAACGACCCGGAAGCATCCCCGATTTTTGATCTGTCTGCGTTTATCCTCCCCTCCGGTCCGGTGCTGAAGGTCAACGCCCAAACCGGCATGTTTTCATATCCGAGCGTATCACCCGACCACCTGTTCAGCCCAAACTGGGTAGCGTATCTGGAAGCAATTTTCCCCGAGCAAAGTGAAACCAGCCGTTACCGTTTGATGGTTATGCAGCAAGACGGTTCCAACCGCAGGATGATTTTTCCACAGGAAGGGGGGAGCGGATTGTATCCACAACACGTGGTTTGGTCACCCTATCTCGAAAATACTGATACAATCTTTCTTGGCTTTGTTTTCCAAGGAAACGTGTGGGTGATCAGCACAGACACCTGGGAATCCAAGCAAATCACAGGTGACGGATTGATTACTCGCCTGGATTGGAAATAACTGTAGAAAAGAGGTTTTTATGCGTATATTAGTAACCGGAGCGGCAGGGTTTTTAGGATCGCATCTTTGCGAGCGTTTACTCAACGAGGGTCATTCTGTGATCGGCATGGATAATTTTATTACCGGCAGCCCGGATAATCTTGCCCACATCGCAGGCAACCCGCGTTTCGAATTCATCCGCCATGATGTTGCCAATTTTATCTTTGTGCCGGGCAAAGTGGATGCTGTTCTCCATTTTGCCTCGCCTGCCAGCCCAAACCCAACCTCTCCTTACGGATACACCAACCTTCCAATTCAAACCATGAAAGCCGGTGCATTGGGCACCCACAATACCCTCGGCGTTGCCCGCGCTCAAGGCGCCCGTTATTTGCTCGCCTCAACCAGCGAAATTTACGGCAATCCTTTGGAACACCCCCAAAAAGAAACCTATTGGGGGCACGCAGATCCAATTGGGGTACGCTCCGTTTATGACGAAGCCAAACGGTTTGCCGAAGCCCTGACAATGGCTTATCACCACTATCATCATATTGATACCCGAATTGTGCGCATCTTCAATACCTACGGTTCGCGTATGCGGCTGGACGATGGGAGGGTTGTGCCGAATTTCATCCAGCAAGCCCTGCGCGGCGAACCACTCACAGTATATGGAGATGGTTTACAAACGCGGAGCTTTTGTTTTGTTGATGACCTTATCGAAGGGGTTTACCGGCTATTAATGTCCGATGAACATTTACCGGTAAACATTGGAAACCCGGCCGAGATCACCATTCGCGAATTTGCTGACACCATTAATCGCTTGGTCGGCAACAAATCCGGTATTATTATCAAGGAATCTTCACGTCTGGGCGATGATCCCCAGCGGCGCCAGCCGGATATCACCCGCGCCAAAGCAATCCTAAAATGGCAGCCCACAATATCCCTGGAGGAGGGTATCGCCAAGACAATACCGTACTTTCGATCAAAATTAGGATTGGGATGATCATTACGAACACTAGAGAGAGAATTCGATTTTTTCGTTTTGCCATCGTCGGGTCCGTTGGAGCGATAATTGACTTTGGTGTGTTCAATCTGTTAACAACTGCTGTTTTTTATTTTCGTGAGCATGCTGTCTTTGCCCAGGCGATCTCCTTCATCCTGGCAGTTTTTAGTAATTTCACCTGGAATCGGATCTGGACCTATCCCGATTCCCGCAGCAAACCGCTTACCCGCCAATGGTTTCAGTTCCTGCTGGTCAGTCTGATCGGTCTGACAATTCGCACGCCCATTTTTATTGGACTGGAAGAGGTTTTGGTTCGTTTCTTTTCCGGTTGGTGGCCAAAAAACTTTCTTTCTCCGATATTTGTGGCTCATAATGCCGCTCTGGGAGTAGTGATTGGCTTGGTTATGCTGTGGAACTTTCTTGCCAACCGGTATTGGACTTACAATGATGTCGGCATGTAATTTTTTGCATGGAAAACCTGGAGAAATCTTCTAACGCTGGCGAACACAATATCCGCTCCTTGCGTGAGTTGATTGATATTGTCTCCGGGCGAAGCATTAAAGATCAAATACCCCAGGAAGATGCCGGTTACGCCGAAGTCCTTCCATACCCATTTTTAGCCCTGGTTGGTCAAATTGAGATGAAACTGGCGTTATGCCTATCTCTGATCAATCCGGATGTTGGCGGTGTCCTTTTGATTGGACCACGCGGCACTGGCAAAACGACCGCGGTGCGCTCATTGATCAACCTGTTTCCCCCCGTTCAACGTAGCATCTGTTTTTACGGATGTTTACCCGAAGATATCGAAGCGGCTGGAATGGATGGGGTTTGTCCGGATTGCGCCCGGAAATTCGCCGAGGGAATTGACCTAACTTTCGAAGATCGGGTTAAACTGATCGAACTTCCACTCAATTCCAGAATTGATGACGTTGTTGGCGGGATTGATGAAAAAATGCTTGCCAACGATCGTACCAGACTAAAACGTGGTATTCTCGCTCATGCGGATAAAAACGTTCTCTATGCCGATGAGGTCAATCTGCTTGCCGATGACATCGTGGACGCAGTCCTCGACGCCTCCGCCAGTGGCAGCTATACCGTCCGGCGCGGAGCCATTGCCGCCACCTACCGGGCAAGGTTCACCCTGATTGGCTCGATGAACCCTGAGGAAGGAAATCTGCGCCCTCAGATCATGGATCGTTTTGGATTGCGGGTCATCGTCAAAGGATTAACCAACCCGGAGGAAAGGCTGGAAGCCTACCGCCGGGCGCATTTATACCGCCACAATCCACGAAAAGCGATCGCCTTCTATCAGATCGAATCCCAGATTGCCGCCGAAGAAATCGCGCTTGCCAGGCAACTGCTTCCAGAGGTTGATCTTCCAGATGACGTTGCTCATGCTGGTATAAATCTCATTCAGAAACTGCATATTGATTCGATGCGCGCAGAAATCACAATGTTTGAAGCGGCTCGCGCTTATGCCGCAGCCGATAACCGCGTTCTTGTTAATATTCAAGATTTACGTGCAGTTGCCCCGCTGGCATTGCGATTGCGCCGCTCCAAATTTTTGAGCGATTATTTTACTGCCCGTGATTCCGAAGAACACGAGATTGTTGACCTGATTGACAATACGCTTTCAATTTGATCATTTAGATGAGTGAATTATGGCGAAAAAATCCCCGCTTACTCACCGGCAGCGAATGGAAGCCGTTCTTGGCGAAAAAAAAACCGACCGGACGCCGGTATCCTTATGGCGTCATTTCCCGGTTGATGATCAAACGCCGGGCGGTCTGGCGGCTGCGATAGCATCCTTTCAAAAATTATACGACTTTGATTTCATCAAAGTAACTCCCGCCTCGTCATATTGCATTAAGGATTGGGGCGCTATGGATATTTGGCGCGGCAGCCCCGAAGGGACTCGCGAATACATCGAACCAGTAATTAACCGCTTCGATGATTGGCGCCAACTCAAACCTTTGAATCCGCGGGTTGGATGGCTCGGGAAATCCATTGAGAGTTTAAAATTTCTCATCAATGAATTCTCGCCGCATACGCCCATAATACAAACGATATTCAGCCCGCTTTCTCAGGCAAAAAACCTTGTCGGTAAAGATAATTTGCTCTACCATTTGCGCGCCTGCCCGGAAGCCCTTCACCTGGGTTTGGAAACTATCACCACATCAACTCTGGAATATATCGAAGAAATAAAAAAAATTGGAGTGGATGGTATTTTCTTCGCCATCCAGCATGCTCAGTTTGACCTGCTTTCCATTCCCGAATTTGAGGCGTTTTGCCGCCATTACGATCTAAAAACGCTTCGTAACGCAACGGATTTCTGGTTGAATATTGGCCACGTCCATGGTGAAAATATCCTGTTTGACCAGGTTATGGATTATCCGGTCAACATTTTAAACTGGCACGATCGCCAAACCTCACCGACGCTTGCCGAGGCGCAGCATCGCTATAAGGGTACCGTTTGCGGTGGATTAAAGCAATGGGAAACCATGTTGTTGGGTGACAAGCAGGCGGTCGTTAAGGAAGCAAAGGACGCAATCCGGCAGACCAACGGCTTCCGTTTCGTTCTTGGCACAGGGTGCGTAATTCCGATCACCACACCTCACGGAAACATCCTCGCTGCCCGGCGCGCAGTTGATAATTAAGATGGGCAATCCTAGAATTATTGCTGGAAAAGCAAAAGGTATGCGTCTGCAAGGGGTGCCAGGTACGATCACCCGCCCAATTACCGACCGGGTAAAGGAAGCCCTGTTCAATATCATTGGCGCGGATATTTACTCCGCTGCCTTTTTGGATCTTTTCGCAGGCACCGGGAGCGTAGGCATTGAAGCGCTCAGCCGCGGTGCCTCGTTGGTTCATTTTAACGACCTCCATCGTCAGGCGGTGTCCACAATCCACGCCAATCTCGAACATACCCGCTTGAAGGAGGCAGCCAGGGTGACTCAACAGGATGCCTTCAACCTGATTGCTGCAACTGCCACCACCCAATTTGATTACATCTTCGTTGCGCCACCGCAATACAAAAGTATGTGGAAAGATATTTGTCATTCACTGGATAAAAACCCCGCCTGGCTCGCAGAAAATGGCTGGATAATCGTCCAGATTGATCCCCTGGAATATGAAGAGTTGCATCTCAAACACTTCATCGAATTCGAACAACGACGCTATGGCAGTACGCTCTTAGTGTTCTTCACATTTCAGGAAAAGTAATCTTTACTCGCCGAATTGAATTATTAGATTTTCATCAGCATCGTATGAATAGTGCGCATGAAAAGGCGGCCGTCCTTGCTCAGCCGCAAAGACTTTTGGGAGAAGCACAGGCAAATCCTCAACCAACGGCAGCCGGGTTACATAATCCATCTCCACCCATTCCAGCACGCCTTCCAGAGATGTCGTCGTTTTTTCTTGATCCGTTTCTCCCTTGAATATAAAGATGCCGATGCCTGTTTTTTCTCCGGCGTCGATCATAACCGTTCCACAAAGCCACAGATTCGGAACCTCTAATCCCGTCTCTTCGAGCAGTTCGCGCCGCGCCGCGCTGAGAACATCCTCTCCCTTTTCGATATGTCCACCTATGCCGTTATACTTGTTTGCCCACAATCGCTTTGTTGGATTAGCGCGGATCAACAGAATCTGATTTTTTCGCACCAAGAAAATCAATGACCTGGGTATGATGCTATACCGGTCACTGTTGACTCCTTGATCTTTTTTTGGCATTTCACACCTAACTCAAGAACATTGGCACACCCATAAAATCGCGGATCTTTGGTTTATAATTTTCAATATCGTAATACGCTGGGACATCTACCCGTTTTCGACCTGCCAGTACCATCTCAACCGGTACTGTGGTGTATTTTCCGCCATGCAGCGCAACCATTTTTCCGGTTTCTTTCCGTCGAATTAACTGCACAGCCATCGTCCCAAATGACATCGCCACCATCCGGTCGAGCGAATCCGGCGCCCCGGATCGCATCAGATATGCTAATTGCTGATACATGGTATGTTGACCAGTCAGGCGCTTGATTTCTTCCGAAACCACCTCGCCAATCCCGCCTAATTTACGATGCCCATAAGCATCCGCCTCGCCGGTTTCGACCACCTCGCCACCTTCCATGATTGCGCCTTCTGAGATGGTCATGATGGCGTAATTGGAGGGATTCCGGCGTTTGTCAGCCAGGATAAAATCACACAAGCGGTGGATATCGAACGGCACCTCGGAAATAATTGACCGGTCAACATAAGCCAGGTAGGCTGTAATCAAACTGGTTTCACCAGAATTACGCCCAAACAATTCCACCACGCCAATCCGCTCGTGCGAACCAACCGACGTGCGCATATTGGTAATAAATTCCACGCTGCGCGTTACAGCCGTGGAAAAACCGATGCAATAATCCGTTCCGAAAATATCATTGTCCATCGTTTTGGGGCAGGCAACAATCGGAAACCCTTCTTTATGCAGCCGCACCGCAAACGATAAAGTGTCATCACCGCCAATGGGCACCAACACATCAATTCCCAAATTACTTAAAACTTGCAGGACATAATCGGTGTAATCCGTTTTACCTTCTTGATGGATCGGTTTCCCATAATTTGAGTTCTTCAAAAAATCAGGCGCATCTTTGGTGGACACTTTTTGAGGGTTGGTTCTTGAGGTGTGCAAAAACGTTCCACCCGTACGATCAATGGTACGAACATCCTCTTCGTGTAATTCTCGAACATAGTAATCTCGGGTAGAGGGTTCATTCGCATTGTAATGGAGTAAACCCGCCCAGCCGCGCCGAATTCCAATAACCCGGTATCCCTGCTCGAGCGCATTCATCACAACCGCTTTTATGCAAGGATTGAGCCCCGGCACATCTCCACCACCGGTAAGAATACCGATTACCTTCGTCATACCATCCTCCGCTATGATAAGAATAATTCAACGTTCGATAACTGCATCCACAGGAACCTGGAATGTGATCCGCGCGCCCTGACCAGGGTTGGACTCAATATCCATGTAGCCGCCCAGCATTTCCACCCGCTCTTTTATCAATTTCAAACCAAGTCCGCTGCTTTCATTCAATTCAATTGTGTTAAAACCCTTGCCATTATCACTTACCACCACCCGTACCAAGTTTTCTTCGATGACCATTTGCACTGATATTTGCGGTTTTGATGGCATATCCTGGTTATGGCGTATCGCATTGGTCAATAATTCTTGCACCGCGCGAAAAATCAACACCTCAATATAAGGTTCAAGCCGTTGTTCAGCCCCTTTGATTGTGATTTTCGCATCTGCTCCGGTTTCTTCCTTGAAACTATCCACATAACGCTTAACAGTTGGAACCAGACCCAAATCATCCAGCATCATTGGGCGCAGCCCGGTGATGAACAGGCGCACTTTTTGGAAAGTGTTCATCGCAGCCGCTTTGAGATTTTCCAGTTCTTCCTTGGCACGAGTTGGATCAATATCGAACAACCGGGTGGCAATCTCGGTTTGAACGATGAAATTGGACAGCGCTTGCGCAGGACCATCATGCATCTGACGCGACAGGCGCTGCCTTTCCGCCTCCTGCGCATTGATCAATTTTTCCAGCATTAACGAGCCGCCCCGAACTGCATGACCGCTGCCGGATGTCTCTCCCGCTTCGGCTATAAAGGCCGCGGTTTTGTCCAGGATCGCCAGGCAGCGCTGTAAATTGTTTTGATCTGCCTGGTGTTTCTCGATCTGACCGCGCATCACCAACAACCGCTGTTGGGCATCCAAAGCAGAATTATATGCCATACGAATATCACTTCGCGGTAGTGTATCAATTTGAGCCTGTACCTGTTGGAGTTGCGCATTGATATTTGCGCTTCGCTGGGTAAGCTTGTGAAGCTCCGCCTGGCTTTGTTCCAACATCAGGGTAATTTCTTTCAGGGTGCGTTTACATTGATCCGTTTCACCTTGAATGAATTGGTAAAAATCATTCCAGGGATCAGCCCCATTCTGATGTGCGCTCATTGTGGAAACTCCAAACGTTCTTGTTTTTTTAATCAAGCCCAAGTATAGCATAACCCACTTTTAATTTGATCTGGAATCGGGTATGGCTTTTTGCCATATGATTGGCGCATCCCGCCCAGGTTTGGATCGGCGTAAACACGCCTATCCGTGCAACGGGAGAATCAAATATCTTTTCTCCCATCCTCAAGGTCAGCCAAAACTTATTCCTGGGTCATTATAAAAATATGCACCGCCTCGAAGGTTTCGAAATACTTGATCCCGTTCAATGATTGCGGGTTATTATATAGCCATGCCAGGTTTTCCTGCGCCGATTCCAGAAGCAGATAGTCCGCTCCGTATCTGCGCGCAGCAGCGAGACTGTATTTAATATCCCCATCAGGAATAACAATGCTGGCTCTGCCGGTTGCCCAGTAAAAACCGGGCGGGTTATTGACCATTCCGATATCTTCTTCAGCAAATCCCAACGCCTGTAAACGTTGCCCAACTCGCTGGTACAGATCAATGCTTTGATTCCAGACCGGACGCGCAATCGATCCGTCAATAACCCTGTTCGAGTAAAACCACACTGCAATGAGCATGTGCATGACGATTAGTGCAACCCCAAATATGCGTATACCGAGCGAATAATTCCAACCTCGCGCCTGCTTTCCCCATCTGACGATCTCATCCAACCCGGCTGCTGCCATCACCCAAAAAAATACTTGGGTTGAAGACGCGGAATGAAGGTAGCCGCCGCGTGATCCGGCAAACGGAAAGACCACTGTCATCAAGCCGAGGGTTACCACCGAAACCAATAACACCAAACGCACACTGGCTTCCCGCCGGTGAATCCAGAAACCAATGGCAGTTAATGGCAAGAGCACAACCGCCCCCTGCACTGCCAGTAAATTTTGCAGGTTAATAAGTAAGGCATCCAATCGAGCGGAAAGGATTTCACTTGCGCCACTGGCGAGCCAGGCTGCCATATTGACAATATCTGGAGGGTACGCAAAAGTCTGATTGTAATCCGTCAGGAAAAGAGTTCGATTTGATCCTGGCGCAAAAAGGCTGCCAAATATGCTCAGATTGCGCCAATACCATACCCCCATCCATAGGCTATACCCAAAAACAAGGGAAAGACTCCACGCAATGGCTACGCGCAATCTATTTTGGCTGGCTAAGGTGCGTGCCCGCCAAAACAAAACCAAAAAACCAAAACCCAACCACAGAATTCCATCCGCCCGGCTCAAGTGCATCCATCCCGCTACCATTCCAAGAAAAACGAAGCGCGGAATATTTGAAAAAACACGAAGAACTTTCCATTCCACGAAAAAAGCGCTTGCCAAAAAAAATGCGCCGCCCACCAAATACGGCGTGAAGGATTCAGGCGTACTGATATAGACCGCATATATGCCCGGAAACACCGCCAGTCCGCCAGCAATCCATGCATTCACCGGGTTTCGCAGCACCTTTTTTGCCAAAAAAACACTCAACACCGGCAGCCAGCCCGCCAACAGGACAAACGCAAGTTTACTCCACCCATAATCGGTAGATTGTCCAAGGATCATCCCAACCGCTGCCAGAATTGCGGGAAGCGGCATCCAATAAGTAAAAGACGGCGCCGGCAAGCCGGATGGATTACTCAAATAATTCCATAGGTAAGGTTCTGTTTCGCCTAATCCCTGGGCAATTCTCGCGCCTCCCGCAGCGTAATAAGCCGCATCCATGAATCCGGGACCCTGTTGAAATAAGGAGAACAGACACGCACTGATTACGCCCGCCAGATACCACCCGGCATATCTCTGAATACCGCCTGCCAAAAAGCGAGTCTGGTTCATCGTTTTTCAAACGTATAAATTTCCAGGTCGCCTAACACAACGTGGTCAACCTGCTTCCATGCAAGACGCAAATCAGTCAAAACCGGGTGAGGCTGATTGTTTGTTTCAAATTCCTCGATCGCCTTGGAAAACACCACAAAATGAGTGCGCTGGTGCCTTCCAATCGCCGAATCAACATCCTCATCTGGAATTAACCCAATGACTTGCTGTGTCTCGGGCGCGTAGGTATCATTTGGAGATTCGGGTTCATCGGCAAGAAATTTTTGCTCCAGTGTCTCGGAATAAAAACGCATTGGGAAAAAACTCAATTTGTTGTCATGCAGCACCACATCGCCCGGACGAATTTCCCTCTCGAGATAAGCCACTGCTTGCCGGAATTGCGAACGCGGAAATTCGTGGTAGGTAAAATAAGAAGGGAGCGAAATTACCGCCGCAGCCACCAGCGCCGTTAGCATAAAAGGTCCTATACCCCGCCAGCGCATAATGATTATCCGTGAAGCCAGCATCAGGTAAACAACAGCGGAAAGAATGAATCCCCGCGTGACAAACACCGGTCTAATCATATAGGAAATGGCAAATAAGAGCATGGGCAAGCCCAATCCAATCAGCACGAACAATCCCAACCCTGCTGCGCGCTTGCGGTCCTTCCAGGATTCCCATGCCACCAACGTAAAAACCTGCACGCTTAGCACCGTTGCAATCGGCAACAAGACTCCCCGTAATGGCAGGCTGGCGTGGAATAAAATCACCGCCTGAAAGACCTCTACCAATCCTGGCACAGGCGTCCAGAATGCTCGTTGAACTTTGGCAATTTGCCCTGGCAGAAGCCACAGCCAGGGCAGAAAGAATAAGCCGACGATCGCCTGCGCAACGATCAGATTTTTTAATGCTTTCCACCTTTTTTTGATAAGTAGGTACACATTTCCCCACATCAATCCAAATATCGCCAGGTTATGGCTGTAAAGGGCAATAGCGCCAAAAATAGTCAGTCCCAACCACAAGGATTTTTTCCGATCCCCTTCTTGAAAAAGCCGCAAAAAACACCAGTAATACCCAGCCTGACCAACTAGCAGCAGGGTGTACATGCGCAAATCCTGGCTGTGATAAATTTGCAGAGGCGAGATAGCCAGTATCCACACACTACAAATCCCGGCTCGGACGCCAAACGCTCTCCTGGCGAGATCGAAAATCAACAACACTGCCGCCATCGAGAGGATCACGCTCAACAAACGCAAAAAAACCAGATCTCGATTAATTAACTGCCAAAAATGCAATAAAAAATAATACAATGGCGGCATCGTGTCCGCCGCTGTGCCGCGCACGATCTCACTCAAGCCTTGACGGGACAAAAAAATACTGAACGCATCGTCGTACTGAATTTCGCGACTGGAAATACCCACCAGCCGTAAACCCGCGCCAGTGAAAATCCCCGCCCAGAGGAAAATTCGTTCTTTTTGATTCATGATCTATGTTATGGGTTTTTCCCCAACAAATCAAACCACACGCGCGGCGGCCTGACTGCCCACCAGCGATTCCAGTACAGGAGGAAAAACAACGCCAACGGGAGCGGCAAGAACATCACGGGACTTTGTACTGGTTGGTAGGCCATTTCCACAGTGTTGAGGAAAATCAACCAGATTCCGGCGAATAGAATTAGCATCGCAAGGATTGCCAAAATAACTCCGCCGTGTTGCCATCGTTCAACCCAAATTGCGAAAGTCAGCACTACAGCCGGATAAGCGACGATAAAATTTCCGGGGTCGGTCTGCAATCCAATCCAAAAACTGCCCGTCAGCGTCAGACATGCCACCCACAAGAAGCCGCGGAAGTCACTTTTTCGGTGAATGAACCATTCCAACAATAAAATCACCGCGGTGATGCCAGAGATTACCTGACCAATCCGCCTGCCGCCCTGAGGAATAAGCGCTTGCAACGCCGCCGAAAGACTACCCGGAGGATTGTATTCCGGATAACGAAGTACTTCCCGCAAGTTCTGGATCAGCCAATCCGGAATCAGCAAGGTTGCCAAGCCAACCAACAGCCCCAGGGTGATAAAAAACCAAATAATAATTTTTTGGCGGCGTTTGTTTAATGCCCAGAAGATGATGAATAAAATCAACAGAACAACCACCTGCGGTTTAATAGTCGATAACCCAAGCAAAATACCCGCAAATTCATCCTGCCCCGCCCGGATCGCCAGCAATGCCGCCACTATGCCCAACGCAACAAGGATGACCGCATTTCCGAGAATCACCGGACGCAGCGCGTGATACCAAAAGACTGAAAACAACAAAAAAATCGCCAGGATAAATGGCATAGGTCTCCAACGCACTAAATGAATGGTAAGAAAAGCCATCAGGATCAAACCGACTTCCAATACAGCCATCCACACTGCGCGCGCCATCTCGTAATCACGAATCAAAGCAAAAGGAAGGAAAACCACAACCGAATAAAGCGGATATGCGACCCTCAATTCATGTTCGCCTGCTTGTGCCGCCCGTCCATAAACCATATTCTGGATTCGCAATGCAACTTCATCGGAATAGGGACTCAAGCCGTCTTCAAAAAATGATCTGGTTCCCATCCAATGAACCAGAAAATCATTTCCACCCGGATTCTGTTCCGCATAGCGCAAATTTCCCCATATTAATAACCCAAATAGACCCGTCCCAAGCAAGACAAGAAAAAAAATTGTCAGGGTTGAATTCTTCCTCATGAAAAGGGCTCTCCAGTTTTGTGTCAATTGACCCCACAACAATTATAATTCAACCGATGATCAGCCCACGGATATCTCTTGCTCAATTTGAGATCCAAATTGGCAATCCTTCCGCCAATCTGCAACGAGCCGAAGCATGGATTAAACATTCAGCCCAACACGGTTGCAACCTGCTCCTTCTGCCGGAATTATGGACCAGTGGTTATGACCTGTCCGGCTGCGCAAAATACGCCCAGGATAATCAGGTTATCCTCGAAAAACTCAGCGATTATTCACGCCGCTATCACATGGCAATTGGCGGCTCATATATCACCCGCCACAAGGATCATTTCTTCAACACCTTTCTTGTCACCCTGCCGGATGGAACAATCAGCTCGCCTTATTTCAAAATCCATCTATTCCGCCCGTTGAACGAACCTCTGTATTTTGAACCGGGTAGCACGCCGGTCGTCCTCGATCTGAACTGGGCAATTGTTGGCTTGGCATTGTGCTACGATCTTCGTTTTCCGGATTTATTTCAATTCTATGCTCGCGCTGGAGTCAACTGCATCTTGATTGCAGCGCAATGGGGGGCGCTTCGCCGCGAGCATTGGCGCATTCTATTAAGAGCCAGGGCTATTGAAAATCAGGCCTTTGTAATCGCCGCCAATGCGGTCGGTTCAATTGACCATATCCCTTTGGCAGGTTGCAGCACGATTGTTTCGCCTTGGGGAGAAACTATTCTGGAAGGCAGTCCGACCGAATCGGGTCTGCTCGAAACAACCCTGGATTTCTCTGAAATCACCGTGGCAAAGAACCATCTCGATACCAAACTCGATCAACGGGACAGTCTTTACAAGCAGTGGTTTGACCAATCCCGCGATTGATCACACTGGCGGGTTACCTTACCAAAAGGACACTGATTTCGTCCCGATAGACCTCCTGCCATCCGGTTTCAATCAGTTTTTTGACAATCGGCTGGTGCGGTTCAACCAACACGCGCTGGATATCCCATTGTGCCATTTTTTCGTCCCATCCAGTTGCCGCCTGGGTTATGGTTATATAATCCGTTAGAATTTCGTCCCCAAACAAGTCGGTTCTGCCGTCCACAAAAACCTTCTGGTTCGGATTCGTCCAGATCAAATACCCACCCCAGCCATAACCATTCAAAAGGTTTCCATCGTTTGGCATTGCCCTTAAGTGCGCAGCAGCGGCAACAGGATAATATTGGGCTTCGTACTTTTGTATAAGAATTGGATGGGTAACAACGTACAATTTTATAATCACCGAAACCGCAAGGATAACTGCAATGGAAAAATTGATACCCTTTCTAACCCCGCCTGGCAAGGATTTTTGAACCGGCGCTGCCTTGCTATAATTTTTTGCCCATGTCGTTGGTTTCGCCAACAAACCCTCAAGCACAAAGGGCAAATGTCGGGATAAAACCAAAGCCGAGACCAGCGCGAATGGGGCAAAATTCCTCTTAGCAACCAATGCCATGTAGGCAAAACCAATTGTCGCTATCAACTCAAAACCCGAGACTCTTTCTTTGGTAAACACCATGCTGAAAAAGGTTAAAAACATCAGCCATAAAAATGGCTGCATCGTCAGAAGGTGAAAATTCGGCGAGCTCCATTCATCAATAAAATGCCGCAAGTTTTCCACTCCAATGGTGCGAAACGGAATGATCCAGGTATTGATGCCATTTGGATTGATCAATACTGCCAATAGCGTGATGCCAATCCAGGGAAGCAGGCGGAACACCATTTTCCCGCTCCGTGTCTGGCTGTCCGGACCACCTCGCATCCAATCCAATATTTCACCAGCCAGCAAAGCCAGCAGCAAAAGAAACCCCAGACTGTAACCCCCGTGCAAATTTGACCAAAGGATGGCTATTGGAAGTAGTAACCATGCTTGATTCGAGCGACCTTTTTTAAGAGCAGTCAACACACCCAACCACAGCGCGAATAACAGCAATGAAAATAATTGAGGTCTCGGCGACCAGACAAACGAGCTCACCGTGGCTGCCAGGATGATGATACCCAACTTGAGCAAGGGCGGACCTGCCATCATCCGGTAAAGAACTGCGAATGTGGCGCTCACTAAGAGTGCGACAGCATATCCCAACCCCCAAAAACCGCTGCTATCATACATCAAAAACAGAATAATCTGCCCAAGCCAGGAATGATTGATCCAGGCTTCGCCATACTGCGTAAACGAAAATATGTCACTCAACAGCGGGCTTCTTTGCAGCAGGCTTATTTGACCGGCTTTCAGATGCCACCACATGTCACTATCTAATGGCGTTCGTGCTGCCATAAGAAAAACCAGCAACACAGTGATGACGAATACAAAATTATCCAGAGAATGATTTTTTTGCATGACATTCAGCGATAAATAAAGTCCGCTAATTGCTCAATTCTCACCGTAGTCGAAAGATCGTGATAAATGCGAAAATCCCCGATTTTTATCTCCTGCCATTTAATGCCTAAAGCCCGCAATCCTGCCCTCAACTGCTGATCAAGCAAAGGATTAAGCGTGGTGATAAATGCAATCCTCTTGCTTGATTCGACTTGCCGGGTGTAATCGGGATAACGGTCATCTCGAGACGTGTAGCGCAGATCGGGATGATAGGGTAAACGCGGTGAAAAAATGATTTCCTCCTGGCTGAGAAATGCCAAAGGGTACGCTACCCAGTAATTCGAATACCCACGCACTTCTCCCGTTTTTCTAAGAAAATCAATCACTTCCGGGAGCGCGCTCATTTCCACTCTGGCAGGTGCATAGAACTGGGTTGTGAAACCGGGCGGGAACCGTAGCGCGCATTGGATATTGCCCCACAATTGAAAAACCAACAAAAGAGGCATAACATACCCCAATGCCGGCTTATGATAAATCCACTCATCAATCACCTTGCCGGCTATCAGGCTTAGTATCACCCCGAGTGGCAAAAAATAACGCCCACTGGAATCAATCCCAAAAGATGTAAAAACAAACGCGCCGAAAAACACAATGGCAATCCCATTAAGCAATCCCATGCCGGCGTTTCTTTTTATTCGCCGCAGCCAATACCAGATGATTCCCACCCAGGCTGCCAATACCAACGGGATCAACGGCAATCCCAGCCAGTTGACTTCCCAGGGTGGTCGCAAGCCAAACAGTGCCGTAAGCCCGAACAAGAAAAAGCCCGTCAGGTGTGTGAGTATGCGCATCCAATACGGCTCACCTTCAACCGCCACCGCCTGACCGATTAATTCACCCAACAAACGGCTCAGCCCATTTTCGAAGGCAAACCCCCACCAAGGCAAAGAGCCTAAAAAGAATCCCACAATAACCGGAATCAATTTCACGGCATCGTGCTGCCAGCCCGCTTTTCGGATAATCACTCTTAGGACAAAAAATCCGCTGGGAACGGCGTAAACCATCGTGATGGCGTTTGCCCACAATCCCAACCCAACAAGAAAACTCCATGCCAACATTGCCAGGTACACTCGCCAATATCGGGCACCATACTCCTTTTCAGTCTTTACCTTTTCATCAAACACTTTTATCAACCAGGCAGATAACAGAATCAAGTTTCCAATCAGCAATGCTTCTCCATAACCACCCAGGCTGGCAGTTGTGTAAAGCGTCATATTGACAGGAGGAATCGCCAATAGCGCGGCAGCAAATAGCCCCGCCCTTGGCGAACCAAGTATTTTTTTGCCGATATAATACGTAGTGAGCATAATCAGCAAATACAATAAGATTTGCACTAACCGTACCCCCAACACTTGCTCACCCATTAACCGAAATGCACCGGCGGTTAAGAATGCATTCAAACTCCCCATGTATGCCTGACCATAGAAAAAAACCGGGGATTCTCCCTGCAGGATATGGCGCGCCATTAAGGCTACGACCGCTTCGTCAGCATTGAATGGCACGCGGCCGAATATCAACAGTGTAATTTTTAAGATCACCCCAATTGCAAGGATAACCGGCAACCACAGGCATGGGTCAAAGGGTTTTTTGTTCATGGTCATTATCGCTTGCTTTCCGTCACAAGGTTAATTGTATTCAGGATTGAGCAGTGGGAACAAACACTTTTGTCAGGAATTTGTTGCGGATGAAAAAACCATTCCTCGCCAGTTGGATTTTATATTGTGTTATTCTGCTGCTCAGCCTGGTTTATTTTGCCGGAGTCGGTGAGGTTCCATTCCATCCGGATGAAAGTACCCAAATTTTCATGAGCGGCGATCTGGAAATTCTATTAGAAGATGCAACCGCCCTGGCTTGGAAACCCGGTAATCAGGATGATATCCGCCAACGGTATCGTCTGCTGGATTCACCCCTCACTCGCTGGATGATCGCCTTTGGCAGGCACCTTGCCTCAGAAAAGCCGCTAATTTCGGACTGGGATTGGTCGCAAGATTGGCAACATAACCAAACGAGCGGGGCATTGCCATCCCAGCGCCTGTTGACAATTGCCCGCTTCTCCGTGGCATGGGTATTTCCGCTTACGCTTTGGTTTGCATTCAATACCGCAGAAAAAATCGCTGGCACGAGAGCGGGCTGGATCAACCTGTTCTTAACCGCCACAAATGGATTAGTGCTGATTCATACCCGCCGCAGCATGGCAGAGAGCATGCTCTTTTTTGGTCTCGTTTTCTTTCTTTACCTCCTGCTGACATTGAAAAATCATTTTTGGCTATTGTCCATACCGGCCGCACTTGCATTCAATGCAAAATTTTCCACTGCGCCGCTCTTCCTGGTGGGATTTGTCCCCATCCTGATGCCACTCTTTCAACCTCCGATCAAGCCAAAACGCGCCCTGATTTCGCTGGGTGGATATCTCGCGCTTTTTGCCATTTTCACCATCGCCTTAAACCCGGTTTATTGGTCTCGCCCGGTTGATGCGTTCAACGCAGCAGTGGAAGAACGCCTCAGGCTGCTTTCAGCCCAAACCAGCATGGTGGCAGGCATCAATCCTGCCCTTGCGCCGGATACATTTTCGGAAAAGAGCCTCGCTCTGATCGCCCAACTATACCTGACTAAACCCTCAGTCGCTGATGTGGGCAACTATCTAGCCCAAACCGAACAATCATCCCGGTTATATTTCTCTCGTCCCTGGAACAATCTATACCAGGGCATGTTTAGCGGCGGCTTCCTGCTTGCGTTAACCGTGATCGGTTTCATCTGGATGGTGTTGACCCTGTTTAAAAACGCCAAACAAGCGCCCCGTGAATATTATCTGTTCATGATTGCTTTTCTGGCGCAATGGATCGCCATCCTCGCCAGCATTCCGTTGTCTTTTCAACGCTATTACCTGCCGTTGATCCCCTTTATCACCGTTCTGGTTGCGTACGGAATCAATACCGGGTTGCGACTAGGCAGTAAAACCAGATCCAATGAGCAAGGTTAAATATGCTTGAAATAGACCCGATGATTTTTATACGGTTTTCCTCCGACGCTCATTAAATCCTTTCGCATTTGAACAGCGGTTTCGGCAACTTGGGTTAGCTCAAAATGCTCGAAACTGTATTCATTAATGGTTTTTTCCATTTCGGAATACAGCAGGGCATTACCACCCCGCCCATGGTATTCCGGCAATATCCCAGCCCCGTTCAGCGATACCCATTTGGTTCGTTTCATCTCGCGCAACAGGTCTATGATTGCCCATGGCGTCAACCGCCCTTTTGCCCGTTGTAACGCTGCGGAAACATCCGGAAAGCCAAAGAGGAAACCAACCAGTTTGTCTTGATACAGGATCACTTTGATTAGCCGCGGATCCGCAACCGTAATGATGTTGTTGACTACAAAATCTATCTCATTTTGAGTCAAGGGGTAGTATTCCCAATTATTCACAAACGTTTTATTATAAGCATCACCAATTTGGTTGACATAACCCTTTAACTCGCGCTTGGTTTTAAATGTCACCACCCGAAAGTTGCCCCGCTCCTGGATGCGCTGCGAAACCAGGTGGATTTTTTCTGGCATTTTAAACGCATCGCGGTGAATGTAGCAAGAAACAAAATCAACTTCTTTTTGGAAACCAATATTTTCCACCAGTTGCACGTAATAAGCGGGATTGTAATTCATCATGATCATCATTTGACGGTGGTCGAAACCCTCTATTTGGATGCCATAACCATCGAACGGGCTCAAGCCCTTTGGACCCACCACTTCACTCAATTCACGCGCGCGCGCCCATTCGAAAATTCGGTTAAAAAGGGCGTTCGCGACCTCCTGATCATCAATGCTTTCGAAAAGATAGAATTGCGCCTGGCGCGTGCCATGGTACTCATTAAACGGTTTATTCTCCAGAACACCAATTCGACCAACCATCTCCCCTTTGTGACGAGCGATAAAAAATTCACCGCTCGAATGCTCGTAAAACGGATGTTTTTGCGGATTGAGCATTAAGCGGATATCATTCAAAATGGGTGGCACCCACTGTGGAATATTTTTATAAATCTTAAACGGAAATTCCACAAATTCGTTGACTGCTTTTTTATTGCTCAGATCAATCTTTTCAACCGAGAGCATAAGGCACCTCTTGAAGTGAGTAGGGGTTGGAAAAAATTCACTGTAAGTTTTGAGTATACCCCCTAATTCCATTTTTCATAGAAAAATCAAGAAACAATTCTATTGCGATGTTTTTGGTTTGTTTTTATTCCTATATGGCATCCTTCAACCTTACTATTCCATCGTCCAGGCTAAATTCACCAGCCCGGGCGATGACAAGTTTGGTAGAATTCTGATTCAAAAAACACTCGAGGTGCTTTCATGAAAATTTACATCACCGGTATCAGCGGATTTCTGAGCATAAACCTGGTTCGCTACCTGCTTAGCAAGGATTATGAGGATATTGCCGGAATTGACCTGGTGGATTTTACCTACCCGGAACGAGATAAAATCCAATTCCTGCAAGGCGATATCCGCCACCCGGAAGAAGTGCGCCAGAGCATGGCAGGCGCAGACATCGTAATTCATACCGCTGCCGCGCTGCCGCTTTACCCGCCGGAAGAAATCTTTTCCACTGATGTAGAAGGGACGCGGATTGTGCTGGAGCAAGCGCGCCAATTCGGTGTTAAGCGCTTCATCCACATCTCCAGCACGGCAGTATACGGTGTGCCAGATCACCACCCGTTGCACGAAACCGACCCAATGATCGGTGTCGGTCCTTACGGCATCGCAAAGGTGCAAGCAGAAGAGGTTTGCCTGGAGTATCGCCACAAATCCATGTGCGTGCCTGTGCTGCGCCCCAAGTCTTTTATTGGTCCGGAACGGCTGGGTGTTTTTGCAATCTTTTATGAATGGGCTTGTGAAGGTCGCAACTTCCCAATGATTGGGGCAGGCAAGAACCGCTACCAATTGCTCGATGTAGAAGATTTATGCCAGGCGATCTTTGCATGCATGTTGTTGGAGCAAGACCAGGTTAATGACACGTTCAATATCGGAGCGGCAGAATTCACAACCATGAAGGAAGATTACCAGGCAGTGCTAAATGAAGCCGGTTTTGGAAAACGGATCATTCCATTTCCTGTGGCTCCGGTCGTGGCTGCATTGAAGGTATTGGAAGCGTTGAAACTCTCGCCGCTTTATCCGTGGATCTACGAAACCGCCTCCAAAGATTCGTTTGTCTCAATCGAAAAAGCGCAGCAAAAACTGAATTACCAGCCGCGCTACTCCAATAAGGATGCGCTGTTGCGCAACTATCAATGGTACCTGGCAAACAAGGATTCCTTTGGGGAGGGAGAAGCGGGGGTGACACACCGGCTACCGTGGAAACAAAAAGCGCTCAAACTGGCTAAAGTATTTTTTTAGTCGGGGGATTATTTCTGCATTCGGGCAATGTCTTCGTCACGCCCGATAACCACCAGCATATCCTCGGCGCGGATACGATCGCTGGAATCAGGGGAAATGATGACCCGGTTTCCGCCCTTGATAACCAGAATTGCGATTTTGTACCGGTTGCGCAGATCCAACTCCGCCAGAGTCTTGTTTACCGTGAAATCGGGTGCCAGCACCTCGACTATACTCAAGCCGGGCTCAAGAGTGATGAAGTCCAGAATATCCGGTGCAATTAATTGTCGCGCTAATCGTAAGCCGGCATCATGTTCCGGCTGCACAACCCGGTCAACATTCAGTTTATGCAGCACTTCAGCCTGTTGGGCAGTGACCGCCTTGGCAACTACCATGCGGGCGCCCAGCCGTTTGAGCAGCAGGGTGATCAGAATGCTGGATTCAAAATTACCGCCAGACGCGACGACCGTCGCGTCAAAATTATTGATTCCCAGACTGGAAAGCGCCTCTTCATTGGTCGCATCCAGAACAATGACGTGGGTTAATTGGGTGGAAAATTTCTGAACAACAGCAGGATCTGAATCGACTCCCAACACATCATGTCCAGAATCCACCAGCGCACAGGCAAGGCTGGAGCCAAATCGCCCCAAGCCAATCACCAGAACATTTTTACGAGATGCCATAAAGATCTTTTCCTTATCCGATGAGTATTTTTTCCTCGGGGTAGCGCTGCACCTGCCGGGTTGAATCACCTGCAATCGATGCCAGGAAAGTCAGCGGACCTACACGCCCAACGATCATTGTCAAAATAATGAGAAATTTCCCAACTGTGGATAAATGTGGCGTGACACCCATGGAATAACCAACCGTGCCGAAGGCTGACACAACCTCGAACATCAGGTGCAATGGTTCGCCATCTTCGAATTTCACAATGAGAATTGTAATTAGCATAATGTAAGTGGCTGCGCTCAACAATACCGCCAGGGCTTTATAAATTGTCTCGCGAGGAATAGTGCGATTAAAAATTTCGACATCCTCTCGTCCTCGAACAATTGACCACAGGGTAACCAATAAGATCCCCAATACGTTAATTTTTATACCACCCCCCATAGAGGCAGTTGCAGCGCCACTAAACATTAAAGCCATCAGAACTAACCAGCTGGCAGGGCTCATATCGGTCAGGGATATTGTGCTATATCCCCCAGTTCGGGCAGATGCTGAGTGAAAAAAGGACACCAAAACCCGTTCATGCCAGGGTAATAATCCCACCGGAGAACGGCTTTCCGTCTCAATAAAAAGGATCACAAGAGCCCCAAAAACGAGCAACAAGCCGGTCATAGTCAAGACCAATTTCGTATGGATTGAAAACCGGCGCGTTCGTCTCCAGCGCACGATTTCATCCAAAACCGGTAAACCCAGGCTTCCTATAACGATCAACCCGCCAATAACAATATTTACCAGTAAATCCGTCCGATATGCCTGTAAACTTAACTGGCCCTTTTGTCCAAACAAATCAAATCCGGCGTTTGCAAAAGCAGCCACGCTATGAAAAATTGCATACCAGACGGCTTCTTGCGGTCCCAGGCTGGATTGCCAATGAATCCACAGAATGAGTGCTCCAATCGCCTCAACGCTTATCGCAACCATAAAGGTGTACAATGCCAGGCGCACCATGCCCTGCAATTTAACCTGACCCAAAGATTCAAACACCATCAAGCGTTCGCGCAAACCCACCTTGCGTCCAATAAGGACAGAGATGACAATTGCCATGGTCACATAACCAATGCCGCCCACCTGAATTAAGATCAGGATAATCAGCTGCCCGAAGAACGAAAAGCGCGTGCTGATATCTAAAACCGACAGACCGGTTACACTCACTGCGGAGGTGGCTGTAAATAGTGCGTCAAGCCAATGTACCGGATCGCCATTTGCTGATGCGGCTGAGGACATGAGCATAAGCGTCCCCAAACCGATGATAGAGATAAACCCCAGTAGCAACTTTTTGGGTGGCGTGAACCAGCGAGCCCAGGTGCGACCAATTTTCTCGATGACCATAGACCTTGACAGTCTTTATTTCCTATTCCTTTACCTGCGGACGGATATTATACACCAAACCAAGCCCGGTCTTCTCACAATAAAGACCGGCCCGGAAAAAATAAAATTCAAAATCATTGTCCAAAAAACCAATATTCTTTAGTGTTATACTTGTCAAGTTCAATTTGCTGGGGCTGTGATTGGATGGCAATCATGAGGAATCGGATGTGATAAACCAATCTCGCGGAGCAGTAGAGGCTGCGCTTGCCAATGCAATTATTCAATTTGAGAAAGACCACATGGGTCGAGGTCCGGTTGAGACTCGCGTCTATATTATTGACGATATGATTCTGGTGCGTTTACGGGGTATATTAACCCAGGCTGAAACAAAATTGGCTCAAAACGCGGAAGGCTCCGAGTTAATCAAACAGGTGCGTCGCCAGTTGATCGAAGGGTCGCGATCATTCCTGGAAGCAATCGTTCAAGAGAAAACCGGACGTCAGGTTGTCAGTCTTCATACAGATATTAGCGTCAAGACGGGCGAACGAATCATTGTGTTCACATTGGATGAAAAATTTGAGATCCGCCCGGCGCACCGAAAATAGATCGTTCGCATTGGATTCAACTAAGCATTTCGTTAATTTCTATTGATTAAATAATTAGTATGTTATACTTTTGCTGATCAATCGAATAGTTGTTATATCGGTGGATATGACAAAGCCTATCCTGGGGTTGCGCGGTCAGGAAGGGGTTGTGATATAGACCGGCATTGCGTGGTCAGGTCGGATTTGACCAAGGATGCCGGCTTTGTGTTTTTTGGTTTCCAGGCAAGTTCAACGCAAAGAATTCCGATCTCTTCTTGGCTCGCTATCAAAAAAACTACACACAATCGCGTGTTGATTTAAATAATCGCAGGGTTGTTTCAATTTTCGGCTGGGCGCATCATTGGTTTCCAAAATTGAAACGAAATTTTCTTAACAAAACCTGATGCCTCAGGATAAATTAAGCGTCATGCCTATCGTTTGGGACGGGAGGATGCATGACTGCATTCAGGATGCCCAATTCTACATCCGCTTTTTTCCTGGCATTGATCAGGCTGTAAACTGGTTTGAGCCCGGCAAAAACTAATTAAACCGAAAGGGAAAAACTTGGAATGCAAACATTGCTAAACAAACATTGGGGGCATATATCCCCGCAAGAAGTTGCAGATATCCTGGAAACCCATTCCGAGAAAGGTCTGGATGTCTTTGAAGTAAAACATCGCCAGGAACGGTTTGGATTGAATGCGATCACTCCCAAAAAAGGGAAGAGTCCAATTATTCGCTTTCTGATGCAATTCCACAATCCCCTAATTTATATTCTGTTAGTCGCGAGCGTCATCACTGCAGTACTCAAGGATATAGTTGATGCACTGGTGATTTTTGCAGTGGTGTTAATTAATGCAATTATTAGTTATATTCAGGAAGACAAAGCGGAGAAGGCTATCGAAGCCTTATCCCGAACCTTAAGCATGGAAGCCACTGTCGTGCGATCCGGACAAACCCAGAGAATCAACGCCGAACTTCTGGTTCCGGGTGACCTGGTGTTACTCCAATCCGGAGATAAAGTGCCAGCAGATATGCGCCTGCTTCGTGCCCGGGATTTACAAATTGCCGAGGCTGCTCTGACCGGTGAATCTACGCCCGTCCATAAGTCAGCTGACCTGACCCTGCCCCACGATACACCTTTAGCGGATCGGAAAAATATGGCTTTTGCCTCGACATTGGTCACCTATGGGCAAGGCGCTGGGATTGTCGTTGCCACTGGTGATTACACAGAAGTTGGACGAATTTCGGGTCTTATTACAACCGCGCACAATTTACAAACGCCGTTAACTCGAAAAATTGCCCACTTTAGTCGTCTGTTGATGGCTGCGGTTTTAATGCTTGCAGCGTTGGCTTTTATTGTCGGGGTCGTTCGCGATCAGCCGGTTATAGACACCTTTTTAGCCGCGATTGCCCTGGCTGTCGCAGCCATTCCCGAAGGATTACCAGCCGCCATCACCGTTACTTTAGCGATTGGCGTTTCACGCATGGCGCGTAAACGCGCCATTATTCGTAAACTACCGGCTGTCGAAGCCCTGGGCAGCACAACAATTATCTGTTCCGATAAGACCGGTACGCTTACCCAGAATCAGATGACCGTTGTAAAAATTGCTTTGGGCGGTAAATTTTATGGCGTGACCGGAGTCGGTTACGCCCCTGAGGGAAAAATTCTAAACCAGTCTGCGCCATATACGCCAGGGGCCGCAATGCTTGAGTGTCTGCGCGCAGGGCTTTTATGTAATGAAAGCCGGATCGTTAAAAATGGAGATCGGTGGGACATGGAGGGCGACCCAACGGAAAGCGCGCTGGTCGTTTCCGCCCTTAAGGCAGGGTTGAGTACTGAAGAGGAGCGGCTCAAGTTGCCACGGCAGGATGTAATTCCTTTCGAATCACAGCACCAATACATGGCAACCCTGCACGCATCCGGTTCTGATCACGTTAGCATTGTTTACTTAAAAGGCTCAACCGACGCAATCCTGGATCGTTGCGAATTTCAGTTCGACCCATCAGGTCAGACTGTTCCTATCAATCTGGAGCAAATTCGTCAATCTGAAAATATCATGGCTGGTGAAGGTTTGCGCGTGCTGGCATTCGCCAGGAAGGAATTCCCCGCGCAAAAATCATCCATCAACCATGAGGACGTATCGTCCGCTTTAACCTTCTTAGGATTACAGGGCATGATTGACCCCCCCCGCCCCGAAGCAATTAAGGCTGTGCAGGCTTGCCAGACCGCCGGCATAGGGGTCAAGATGATCACCGGAGATCATGCCTTAACCGCTTCGACCATCGCAAATCAAATCGGGTTGAACGGCTCTACGGGAAAAAATCCGATTGTTCTAACCGGTCGGGAACTGGCTGAAATCTCTGACGTCGAATTGGTTGATGCGGCTGAACGCACGGCCGTCTTCGCCCGCGTTACCCCCGAGCAAAAACTGCGCCTGGTGGAAGCATTGCAGAGTCGCGGACACGTTGTGGCAATGACTGGGGACGGGGTAAATGATGCCCCGGCTTTAAAGCAGGCTGACATCGGTGTAGCAATGGGCATTACTGGCACTGATGTATCCAAGGAAGCAGCCGATATGGTTCTGACCGACGACAACTTTGCCACTATTGAAGCGGCTGTCGAGGAAGGGCGAGGCGTGTTCGATAACCTTACCAAGATCATTGCCTGGACATTGCCGACCAACTTGGGTGAGGGATTAGTGATTTTGTTAGCCATTCTCACCGGTATTGCACTTCCAATCCTGCCGGTGCAGATTTTGTGGATCAACATGGTGACAGTCGCCGTGTTAGGGTTGGTATTGGCAATGGAGGCGAAAGAAGATGACATTATGCTCCGTCCGCCTCGCGAGCCGGAAACGCCAATCCTCACCAAAATATTGATCCTGCGCATTCTTGTCGTTGGGTTGCTGATCCTTGCCGGCGCATACGGCTTGTTCTCCTGGTGGTACTCGGGAGGCGCAACCCTTGCGGAAGCGAGAACCATCGCTGTCAATGTTGTTGTGTTCGTTGAAGTCTTCTACTTGTTTAACTGCCGTTCTTTAACACAATCCATGTTCCGGATTGGCGTGTTTTCCAATCGCTGGGTGGTTGCTGGAGTTGCCGCCATGGTTCTATTCCAGTTGTTATTCACCTATGCGCCATTCATGAATGGATTAATGGAAAGCGCGCCCATCGGTTTAGAGGCGTGGGCGCATATCTTCGCCGTCAGCCTGATTGGATATCTGATTATCGAATTCGAGAAATGGCTGCGCCGAAATCCGGCCACTCAAGTAAGGAGGAGTCATTAATCGCAATGGCTCAGGTGAGGGATGAGATTGCTCGCATAATTCATCCTGATTGTGTTTCAGAGTCGCGCAAATCGTTATGCGGCTCATAATTAAGAAAACCATTGTTGAGGTGCTTTGAAATAAAAATTTGAGCCGCATTATTCAACATAAATTGAATGGAGTGAACAGATGGTCGTTCGAAGTAAACACTCTAAAAGTAATGGAAATTTATGGGGAATAATCCTGGCTGGCGGGGCGGGAAAGAGGCTGCGCAGTTTTACAGAAAAATTGTATGGCTACCCGCGCCCAAAACAATACTGCGTGATCACCGGTAACCGCTCAATGCTTGAACATACGCTTAACCGCGCTCGTCTGCTTATACCACCCAACCGGTTAGTAACCGTCGTTACCCAATCTCATCGAAGATACATCGAGGAGATAAACCACGGTCAACCTCTGGAAACGTTCGTTGTTCAACCAGAATGCCGGGATACAGGTCCGGGTATCGTTCTCCCCCTTCTAAAGATATTCCATGTGGATCCGATGTCAATTGTGGTGACACTGCCTTCGGATCATTTTGTCGTTGGAAGCTGGCGGTTTATGGGATATATTCGCCTTGCTGCTGATTTCGTGAACGCTTATCCGGATTTTATCGTGTTAATCGGGGTCAAGCCTCATCGCTGCGAGATTGATTATGGTTGGGTCGAGCCGGGGAAAGCAAAAATCCTGCATCGCGATATGGATTTCAAGGCTGTTCATAGATTTTTGGAAAAACCACCACCCGGCTTAATTGAAGCATTGCTTGCTACGGGGTGCTTGTGGAACACCTTTGTGCTAATCGGTCGAGCCACAACTTTTTTGAAGCGTATTCAAGAACATGTACCTGAGATGTTAAGTGCCTTCAAAGCAATTCCGAGAACGTTCAACACTATCCACGAAGAAGCAGCAATCGAGAAAGCATACACGAACATCACTTCCACAAACTTTTCCAAATCCGTCTTGGAACAGGTTGCCAGACACCTGGTTGTATTAGAAGCCTTAGATATCTACTGGAGTGATTGGGGTACCGAAAACCGGATTCAGCAGGATATCGAGCGATTTGGCTTGAGGCTGAATAGCGCAATTTGAGGTTTGAAAAACAGGATATCGTTTGAAATAAAAAGGTGGTATGCCTATAAGGTAAACTAAAAGAACAATGTAATTCCAAACCAGAGCCTATGCCCTATAATTACAAACCAGCGCCTGGCAGCGAAAACTTTGCAAAACGATCTTTATAGGGTAGGGTTTGTGTTGTAAATTTATCAACCTCCCGGAAAATAACGGACGGTGAGCGTTCGGCGAGGAGAGTTCTTTGCTGCAAGTATTCGGATTCAGCAATCATTTGGCAGGTTTTCAGTACAATTCTTCGCTGCTAATAAGCCGGGGTCTTTTCACGAGTTTATTTATAATGGATAGCAGGTTGGAATTGAGATTCATCAATTTTAAGGAACAGGGTACGTTATTATGAAATATTATGCCGCCGATACAATTGCTAAATCATACAATCGGATTGTTAAGATGTTTGAACGCCTCCTGGCATTGGGCGTTCTGATTGGCGTGATTGCCTATTCGGTATATAGCGGGGTTGTTTTCACTACAATGGATTGGACATTGACCGATTCGTTTTATGAGTTGATTTACCGAGTGCTATTATTAGTCATTGGCTTGGAACTGGTGCGTATGCTGGTAGTGCATGATTTAATGGCAATTTTGGAATTGCTGGCATTTGTGATTGCAAGAAAAATGCTCAAGCCGGATATTGTGGCAGTGGATATTGTTTTGGCAGTTACAGCATTCGTTGCCTTGCTTGCAGCGCGTCGTTATTTGATCGTTGCTGCGCCAACATTCAATGGAGATGATTCAATCCCCAATGCCAATTATGGAAAGAGAGAGCACTAACTCTCGCCAGGATTAACTCCCCAACCGTTGAATGATAATTCCCTTCGCTTCCAGCGCATTGCGCACCATTTGCGCAGTGCGTAGCGCATGTGGCGAATCGCCGTGGATGCACAAGGTATCTACTTTCCAATTAACAGCCCGGCCATCAATTTCTGCCTGTATTCCCTGCGTGGCAAGCCTCACCGCCTGATCTGCCGCCTGGGCCGCATCCTCGATCAGGGCGCCTGCCTGCCTGCGGGCAATCAAGCTGCCATCCGGCGCATAACCACGCTCCACAAACCCTTCGGCAGCAACAGGCAGCCCAGCCTCGATCCCGGCGCGGATCAGCGCGGAGCCAGCCAACCCAACCAGAATCAGGCTGCGGCTGAAGCGCGCGATCCCTCGCGCAACCGCTGCAGCCAGTTCATCATCTTTGGCAGCCTGGTTGTAGAGAGCGCCGTGTGGTTTTACGTGCACCAATTCATCCCCGCATGAACGAAGGAATGCAGCCAGCGCACCAATCTGATACAGCAGCATGGCTTCGACTTCCGCGGCTTCCAGCACCATGGCGCGCCGCCCGAAGCCCTGTAAATCCGGGTAGGAGGGGTGAGCACCTATCGCCAATTTATACTGCTGTGCCCGCGAGACAGTATGCTGCATCACCATTGGATCACCGGCGTGAAATCCACAAGCAACATTCACCGAACTGATCCACGCCATCAACCCTGCGTCATCTCCCAGGCTGTAACGCCCAAAGCTTTCCCCTACGTCACAATTCAAGTCAATTGCGTTCATCGCGTCGCTCCTGCCCATTCTGTACCCACATGTTCATCATCCAAGGATTCGATCTTATTGAGGCATTCGAGCAAAGATCGGTATGCCTGATGCGCTTCACTCACCTCTACAGGCTGAAAATAAACCTGCCCGCTGCCCGGCGGACATTGAGCCATCAGCCCCAAATCGGCGCGGATTACTGCGGCAATGCGCGGGTAACCACCACTGGGAGGCGAATCTGCCATCATCACCATGGGTTGCCGGTCCGCTGCTACCTGAATAGTTCCCGGCAGCATGCCCGCCGAGAGCATCTCGCCCACCCTGTCGTGTGGTAATGGCAGGCTTATCAAGCGATAGCCAACCCGGTCGGATGCCGGGTTAACCGTGTATGCCTGCTGATAAAACTGCTGGCGGGTTTGCGGAGAGAAAAATTCGTGCTGCCCATCTTCGACAACCCGTACTCGCAAGGTCTTATGATATCGGGGACGCGCCGCGGGCGGCAACCAGCAAGGCATGAACTCGCGCCGATCCGCATACCCGCCTATTTGAATGGAATCGCCGCTCTGCAACGTTCTGCCTTGATACCCGCCAAAACCGCCCCGCAGGTAAGTGGAACGTGAATGCATTAATAGAGGCACCTGCACTCCGCCGCTACAGGCTATCTCCGCCCATACACCACTGGCATTGGGTTGAATTTCGATAATCTGCCCGTTGCGGGTAAAGATGGACTTCCACAGGGGTTTGCTTTCTCCATCTACGCTCAGTGTAAAATCCGCCCCGCATACAGCGATCACCGCTGTCCCGGAAAGGCGAAACTTAAACCCTGCCGGTCCGATTTCGATGCCGGCGGCTGAATCCGGGTTGCCCACCAGCCGGTTGGCAGCCCGCAGGGCAAACTCATCCATCGCGCCGGAACGAGGCACGCCGAACTTTGCCCAACCCGTTCGCCCAAGGTCTTGCACAGACGCCAGTAAACCACCCTCCAACACTTCAATCGCCATCGCGGATTTCCCCCTCTTCAATGGGCACAAAGCGCAGTCGGTCTCCTGGCTTGACCAGAAATGGTTCAGCGGCCTGAATATCGAATAACCTCAACGGCGTGTACCCAATCAATCGCCAACCACCCGGCGAATCAACGGTATAGATGCCGGTTTGCGTGCCAGCGATTCCAACCGAGCCCGACCGAACGCGCTGGCGCGGCGTCTCCAGCCGGGGTACTGCAATGGCAACATCCATCCCGCCCAGATATGGAAATCCCGGTGAAAAACCCATCATAAACACCCGGTATTCTGCCCGGCTGTGAATGTGGATAACCTGTTCCTTCGCTAAACCGGTGAATTGGGCAACAAAATCAAGGTCCACGCCTCGTTCACCGCCGTATACCGTCGGTACTTCAACACGTTTTGCCGGGCGCGCTTCTGTGGCATGGATTGCCTCGAGTTCTTTGCGAATGCGATCAACCAGCAAGGATAAATGTGCCTCAAGAGGATCGTAAACCACCAATAATGTTGCGTAACCTGGTATGACCTCAACCATTCCCTGCTCAGGGCTGGCTTCTAGCAAGGTGGAAAGGCAGTGCGCTCGCTGGTTGATCTCCGCATCAATCTGTTCGCCAAATATCACCAGGATACCGTTATCGCCGACATATTCGATGCGCGTTTTCATGTACTTTTCTGCAAATATCATCTACGCCCGCACATGACCATCCCCCTGAATTACCCATTTATAGGTGGTCAATTCGCGCAATCCCATCGGACCGCGCGCATGCAGCCGTTGGGTGGATACCGCTACTTCGGCACCCAGACCCAGCTGCCCGCCATCGGTGAAGCGGGTGCTGGCATTGACGTACACCGCAGCTGAATCGATCCGGTCAATAAAAACAGCGATGGACTCCTGATCTTGGGACAGAATGCCATCCGAATGACCGGTTGAATGACGTTGAATATGGGCTATGGCTTCCTCTAAGCCGGAAACGATCTTCACTCCCAACACCAAAGCCAGCCATTCCGTGTCAAAATCCGGCGCTCCTGCCACTTGAATGCGCTCATCAGGCTGGATGCCCAGTTGATTGAACACCTCGCGGGTCGCGCGGAAAGTTACCCCGGCATTACCCAGCCGTTCGAAAACTACAGGCAGCAGTCGTCCGGCTGCGTTTGGGTGAACCAGGATGGTATCCAGCGCGTTACAAACACTGGGGCGCTGGGTTTTGGCGTTAAAGATTACCTCGACCGATTTTGAAAGATCCGCCGTCTCATCTATATAGAGATGGCATATCCCAATTCCGCCCACCACTACCGGTATTTGGCTATTCTCCTTGCAAAACTGATGCAGTCTGGCGCCGCCGCGCGGGATAATCAGATCAACATACTCGTGTAATTTCAACAACTCAAGCACATATTTACGATCCGGATCATCAATGAATTGCACCGCACCAACCGGCAAACCGGATTGTTGCAGCGCCTTTTGAATCATGCTGACCAGCGCGCGGTTGCTGTGAATCGCCTCGCTTCCGCCTCGTAAAATCACAGCATTGCCCGATTTTAACGCCAATCCGGTTACATCCAAGGTCACATTGGGGCGTGATTCGTAGATCACTCCAAGCACGCCTAACGGCACGCGTTGTTTGTGCACCCGCAATCCGTTTTCCAACACCTGCGGCTCGAAAATTTCTCCAACCGGGTCGGGTAAGGCTGCCACCTGCCTCAAATCAGCCGCAATCCCATCCAGGCGGGCAGGATGCAGCGTCAACCGCTCCAGCATCGCCTGCGACAACCCATTCCGTTTTGCCAGTTTCAAATCCAACTGATTCGCGGCAACGATCTCATCACCATTGGTTTGAAGAAGATCCGCCAGCCGGCGCAAAACCTGGTTGCGCGCGGCTTCCGGGCTGACCGCGATACGGTGAGCGGATTGTTTTACTTGCTTACCGATCTCGATAAGATCAATCATGGCAATTTCTCGATTGATTTTGAATCATCACCAAGTTGTTGCGGTGAATTACTTCTTCGCCATAGGTGTAGCCCAAAATACTCTCTATTTCCATTGACTGGTGACCAGCAAACCTGATCAGATCACGAGCAGCATAATTGGAAATTCCTATAGCAACCATTTGTCCAGAACCACAGTTTACCTGCACTGTATCACCACGCTCGAACTCTCCATTCACCGCCACAATTCCAACCGCTAACAAACTGCCGCCGCGCTCTAAGGCTCGTTCTGCGCCCGCGTCAACCTGAATCTTACCAGCGCTTTGCCCTGCCGTCAAAATATATCGTTTGCGCGCTTCCAGTTTGTTGATAACCGGAGTAAACAGCGTGCCCACCGCATCTCCATTGGCTATGCGCAATATCGCGTCCGGATTGGCGCCCGAGGCGATCACAACCGCGCTCCCAGACCGCCGCGCCAGATCCGCTGCCTGTAATTTGGTGTGCATTCCCCCTGTTCCCACTCCGCTAACGCTGCCGCCGGCTGCTGCCCACATCTCTTCGGGAATTTCAGGGCTGTCAATTTTTCGGAATAACTTCGCCTCTGGGTTGCTGCGCGGATCGCAGTCATAAACGCCGTCCTGGTCCGTTAACAAAATTAACATATCCGCATCAATTAAATTGGCAACTTGCGCCGAGAGATTATCATTATCGCCAAATCGAATTTCCTCAGTCGCTACGGTGTCATTCTCATTTATGATCGGGATCACCGCCTGCCCAAGCAATGCCTCCAGCGTGTTGCGCGCATTAAGGTATCTTCGCCGGTCAATCAGATCTGCGCGCGTCAGCAGCACCTGAGCAACTTTCTGCTCGTAAATATTAAAAAACTGCTCGTAAATTTCCATCAAGCGTGGCTGCCCAATCGCTGCTAGCATTTGCTTGGCAGGTATGAATTTTGGGAGTTCCGGAAAACCAAGAATCTCCCTTCCGGCAGCAATCGCGCCAGAGGACACGACGATCACCTGGCAACCTCGCTGTTTCAGGTTGGATATTGCTCGCGTCAGGTCAATCAGTCTTGGCTGGGACAGCCGGCGCGTGCCGGCTGTCAGGGTTGATGAGCCAATTTTGACCACAATTCTTTGATATTTCATGTACTTAATCCACAACGCCAAAACTGTAACACTGGATTATAACGATACTCTCAACCGATTCCAACACGCTCTTCAAGCATGCGTGTGGTTAATGATTTCGGACGCTCAATAGGTTTTCCCAGCGCCCGCGCCCAAACAGCATGGGCGGTCAATCCCAAAATCCGGCTGACTCCAAATAATACGGTATAAAAATCAACTTCCTGCACCCCGTAATAGTACTGCAAACAACCGTTGATTGCATCTACATTGGGCAACGGGTTTTTAATCTTGCCATTCTCACCCAAAATAATCGGCGCAATCCGGTAGACCTGCTTGACCAGTTGGAACAGATGGTCGTGAGGAAGAAATTTCTCGGCAAACTCCAGTTGGGCAGTAAATCGCGGATCCGTGACCCGCAAAACCGCATGTCCATAACCTGGGATAACCATTCCTGCCGCCAGCTGGCTGCGAATAACTTGTTCCAGTTCAAAATCGCTCGGCGGACGACCAAACTGGCTGTACACCCCAACCAACCAGCGTATGCACTCCTGGTTAGCCAAGCCATGCAGCGGACCAGCCAGCCCATTCATGCCCGCCGCTGAAGAAAGGTACGCATCCGAAAGCGCTGAGCTGACCAGATGAGAAGTATGCGCGCTGACATTCGCGCCTTCATGATCGGAATGCAATACAAAGTAAAGCCGCATCAGTTCCATGTATTGATGATCGTCACCCTTACCAATCATGCGGGCAAAATTGGCGCTCCAATCCAACTCGGTTTCCGGAGATTCCATCCGCATGTTTCGGTATTTCCAGCAATAAATGAAAGCAGCAATTTGGGGGATCTTCGCGGTCAGATTAAAGGAATCTTCCAGGTAATATTCCCAATAAGCGGATTTTGGCAGTCCATTTTGATAGGCGCCGGCAAACAGCGATTCAGGTTGCAGCGCCATGATTGCCTGGCTGAATAACGTCATGGGATGAGTTTCTTTTGGCATGGCTCGGATGACATCCCAAACACAGGACGGAACTTTTGATCGTTCTCGCCACTCTTTCTCAACCTCCTCGGCATCCAATACGGAAGGTAATTCCCCGGTTAGCAAAAGATAATACAAACCGCCAGCCAGTGGAATTTCCGAGTTGCGCGCTTTTGGAAGCAGATTCAACACCTGCGGAACTGTATATCCGCGCAGTCGAATTCCTTCAGATGGATCAACATACGAAATGTCACTGATGCTAATTTGAACCCCGCGAATGCCGCTCAAAATCTGTTCAATCGTCACTTCCCCCACTACAAAATTACTGTATTCTGTTCGCAGCCGCTTAATACGATGAGCCCATTCAGGTATCTGTTCTCGAATTTTTTCCCTGATTTTCATGTTATCCAACCCCTTTATATACGATCAATTTTCAATGTTTTAAAATTTGCGCCAGGAATGCGCGAGTTCTTTCGTGAGCCGGATTGGAAAAAAATTCCTCCGGCGCTGCGCGCTCGATGATCCTGCCATGATCCATAAACACCACTTCGTGGGCTGCCGCCCTGGCAAATCCCATCTCATGGGTCACGACCACCATCGTTATCCCATCGTCAGCAAGGTCGAGCATCACATCCAACACTTCCTTGATCATTTCCGGATCAAGCGCGCTGGTGGGTTCGTCGAAAAGCATGATTTTTGGGTCTTGGGCAAGCGCGCGCGCAATCGCCACCCGTTGCTGCTGTCCGCCAGATAAATGCCCCGGATAGGCGCGGGCTTTCTCCGCTATCCCAACCCGTTCAAGGTGACGTATGGCAGTATCTTCTGCCTGTTGGCGCGGAATCCGGCGCACAATCCGTTGAGCCAGGGCGACGTTTTCCAGGACAGTCAGGTGCGGATACAGGTTGAAATGTTGGAACACCATTCCAATCCGGGAGCGTAAAGCATTCAAGCGTTTTTGACTACCGGTGATTTTTTCCCGTTCGATCCATATTTCCCCGCTCGTTGGCGTTTCAAGATAATTAACACAGCGCAACAGTGTGGATTTACCTGACCCACTGGGTCCAATTATCACCACGACTTGCCCCTTTTTTACCACCAGATTGACCCCATCCAGCGCGGTCAGACGACCGTATTTTTTTCGAAGATTGATCACCTGGATCATCTCATGCATGGCTGTACTCATCCTGCCTCACTCTTTTCTCCAGCCATTTTACAAAAAATGACAGTATAATCGTTAATGCCAGGTATAAAACCGCCAGCGTTATGTAGGCTTCCTGATACTGAAATGACCGCCCCGCATAGAGTTTTGCAATTTGAGTAATATCTCGCACCGCCAAAACCGAAACCAAAGATGAGTCCTTAAGCATCGCCACAAAATCATTCCCCAACGCAGGTAAAACGTTTCGTACCGCTTGCGGTAAGATGATGTACCGCATGGCTTGCCAGTAACTCATGCCTTGCGCGCGAGCGGCTTCCATTTGCCCGCGCCCAATAGACTGGATGCCCGCCCGAAATATCTCCGCTTGAAACGCGCCATAGGTAACGGATAAAGCGATAACCGCCCGAGTGGTCATCGGTATCGAACTGTTTTCCAATAGCACCAGAGGATTGCCAACAACGGTTAAACCGAGGTTTGTTAACCACACACCCAGGTTGTTGAGAATCCCGACCCCGGCGGGGACACCCACAAACGCGATGAAGAAGATCAGAACAAGCATGGGAACGCCCCGAATCAGCTCAACATAGAATGTGCCGATATTTTGAACCAGCACATTGTTGGAGATGCGCCCCAACCCGGTCAACAAACCGAGGATCAATGCCAAGCCATAAGCAACCAAGGTGATCTGAATAGTAACCCCCACGCCAGCCCGGATAAATGTAAAGGCTTCCTGATAACTACTGCGGGTAAAAATTAAATGAACAGTGTACAAGAACACTGCCGCTATTCCAAACAGCCACCATGGCAAACGTCTCAGTCGCTGTTTGATATTGGTCATGGACAGAGTCGGCGCAGCGATTCGCCGGTTGAGATGCAGACTCTCTTTCACGGTCAACCCTCGATCCTCAAAAGCCATGACTGGTGAGGTTACTCACCTCACCAGTCGTAGCCGCAGTTCTTGTAGTGAACCTACTTGATATCCTCTTCGGTTATATTGAAAGAGGGACTAAAAAATTTTTCGTTGAGCGCCGCCAGCGAACCATCCGCTTTCATTGCTTCCAAAGCCTGATTGACCGCATCAACCAGCGGGCTGCCTTTGGCAAAGGCAAAACCAAGCTCGTCGCTGGATATAGACGGGCCGATCAGTTCCAACTTGTCAGCGTTCTGTCCTTGATATCCCATGCCGACAATCTCATCAATGATGACTGCATCCACATCGCCGGCAATTAACGCTTGAATGGCAAACGGGAATTGTTCGAAAGCTTTGATGCGCGCTTCGGGCAGAAACTTAACCGCGGTTTCATAATTGGTTGTGCCCACCTGCGTACCCATCACCAGGGCTTCGTTTTGGGCAAACTCTTCAATATTTGCAAACCGGTTTTCCCCTAATCGGACCAGCAGTCTTTGTTCGATCTGGATAAAACCAGTCGAAAAGTCAACGATCTCCCATCTGTCAGGGGTAATGGATATACCGGAAGCGCCAACATCATATTGCCCATCCGAAACCGACTGGATCAATCCGTCCCAGGCAACTTCAACAAAAACCGGCACGCAATGCAGGCGCGCGCAGATTTCCCGCCAGGCTTCGTAATCCCATCCACCCGGTTCACCAGTTTCCAGGGTTATGTAGTTGAATGGCAAATAGGCATTTTCCACCGCGATAGTAACCTCACGGCAATTCAAGTCAACCACCGCCGTTTCAGCGCTGCCAAGGCATCCACCCGGCTGAGATGTAGCTGCTGCGGGTAATGGTTCTTCAACCGGCGGCTGCGTTGTTGTGACAGGCGTTGCGGGCTCGCCGCACGCAGTCAATGCCAGGCTCATAACCACGATTACAAAAATCAATCGAATAATTTTTTTGCTCATCACGATCTCCTCAGGAAAGTATTCTAAAAAGGGCGTCACGAAAACGATGTTGATCACATAATGAAATCCTCCAAAATTAGCCCGGCTAACAAAAAAACCTCCCATTGAGGGAGGGTTTCTGCTTGAAAAAAATGGGTTAAACCATCAAAATCTACGCGTAATACACCGCTCCCAATTGGAAGGATCGGATCTTTGGGTAACGCTTAGCGCGCTGCTGGAAAAACATAGCAAGTTTATAGCATTATCGAAACACAATGTCAAGATAGAAAATTCATGATTCTGGGAATCATTACCTGACGATTTTTTAGATCATCATCATAAAAACTTGAAGTCCACTATTGTAGTGATTATAATCCCACAATATTTAATTAAACCGGTTCACCGGGCTTAGGGAGGCAGCCATCATGTCGCAAAAACGATCTATTCGGGCAACTCTGAATGTAGATCAAACCGAAGTTGTTTTTTTCCCTTTGGTCAATGCGCCTAGCGCCACCCAAAAACAGATCAGCCAATTACCCTTTTCCGTTCGCATCCTGTTGGAAGGGGTATTACGCAAGCAAGAACAAGGACTGGCTACTCAACAAGATGTGGAAAACTTGTTGAATTGGCAACCGCAAGATTACAACCGCCCCACAATTCCCGTGTTTCCCGGGCGGGTAGTCCTGCAAGATTTTACTGGCGTGCCGGTTATCAATGATCTGGCTGCCATGCGCTCCGCCCTGGCTAAATGGAAGGCTGATCCAACAAAAGTCAACCCGCTCGTCAATGTTGATCTGGTTATTGATCATTCCATACAGGTTGATTACGCCGGCGCTGCCGAGGCATACCAGCTTAATGCCGAAATGGAATTTTCCCGCAATCGAGAACGTTACGAATTCTTGCACTGGGCGCAGAAAGCGTTTCGTAATCTCCGCATCATTCCACCTGCATCCGGCATCGTCCACCAAGTCAACCTGGAATACCTCGCTTCGGTCGTTCTTATCCGCGAGGAAGGCGGCTCAACCATCGTCTATCCCGATACTCTGGTGGGTACCGATTCTCATACTACGATGATCAACGGTCTTGGAGTAGTTGGCTGGGGTGTAGGCGGAATTGAAGCCGTAGCGGCTATGCTTGGTGAACCGATCGAAATCGTTGCCCCGGACGTGATCGGCGTGCGCATGAGTGGTAAATTACGTGAGGGCGTCACTCCAACCGACCTGACTCTCCACATCATCCAGGCTCTGCGCAAAATTGGCGTGGTAGATAAGTTTGTGGAGTTCTTTGGACCAGGTTTAGATCATGTCGCTCTGGCTGATCGGGCGATGATCGCAAACATGGCGCCAGAGAGCGGGGCTACCATGCTGTACTTCCCCGTTGATCAACAAACGATAAATTATTTGCGTCTGTCCAGCCGTCCGGAATCGCTCATCAACCTGGTCGAAACGTACTTTCAGGCGCAATTATTATTCCGCACCGCGGAAACCCCAGACCCCCTGTACACCCGCTTGCTCGAGGTTGACCTGGCGGCTATCGAACCGGGGGTCGCGGGCCCACGCCGGCCACAGGATCGCATCTCACTTCAAGATGTGCCCTCATCCTTCCAGCGCGCCCTTTCGGCAGCCAAAAATGAAAATGGTTTTGGGATACCGCCAACGGAACTCAACCAATCCGTGCAAATAACCGCCGGTGGCAAACCCGGCACACTGACGCACGGCTCAGTCGTAATCGCAGCGATTACTTCCTGCACCAACACCTCGAATCCATACGTGATGATGAGCGCCGGATTGCTGGCAAAAAATGCGGTGGAGAAAGGGCTCACAACCAAGCCCTATGTCAAAACCTCGTTGGCGCCAGGCTCGCGCGTGGTAACCGATTATTTACAGCATGCCGGTTTAATGGAGCCGCTGGAAAAACTGGGGTTTCACCTGGTTGGCTACGGCTGCACAACCTGCATCGGGAACTCCGGACCACTGCCGGACCACATTGCCCAGGCGATCAAGGAGAACAACCTGGTAGTCGGAGCTGTCTTATCTGGCAACCGCAACTTTGAAGGGCGCATCAGTCCGCATACCCGCGCGAATTATTTAGCCTCTCCGCCGCTGGTTGTAGCATACGCGATTGCCGGCACGATGAACATCGATCTAATCCATGAACCACTTGGCATGGACGGTGAAAATAATCCCGTCTATTTACGGGATATCTGGCCATCCTCGCGCGAAATTGAGCAACATATCCACAACCATATTCGTCCAGAAATGTTCGCGGATGCCTATGACGCCATATTCAGCATGAGCGCGTTATGGAATGCAATTCAGAGCGGAGACAACCTGCTCTATCATTGGGACGAGAATTCCACCTATCTGCAAGAACCACCTTTTTTTACAAATCAACCTCAACCGAACAGCGGCGGGCAGGACATCATCAACGCCCGGGTTTTAGCGCTGCTGGGCGACTCAATCACCACCGATCATATTTCTCCCGCCGGAAGTATCGCGGTCAACAGCCCAGCAGGGCAATACCTGATCAGCAGAGGCGTCCAGCCTTCCGATTTTAATTCTTACGGTTCGCGGCGCGGTAACGATCAGGTTATGACCCGCGGTACTTTCGCCAATATCCGTCTCAAAAATCTCCTCCTGCCCGGCGTGGAAGGCGGGTTTACCCGCCACTTTCCAGGTAACGATCAGCTGACGATCTACGATGCCGCCATGCGCTACCAAAGCAACAACATTCCGCTGGTCATCCTGGCAGGCAAGGAATACGGCACCGGCTCCAGCCGCGATTGGGCTGCCAAGGGTGTCCTCTTATTGGGAGTCAAAGCCGTGATTGCCGAATCTTACGAACGCATTCACCGTTCCAACCTGGCCGGGATGGGCGTGCTGCCTTTGCAATTTTTACCCGGTCAAAATGTTTACACACTGGGCTTGAAAGGCGACGAAACCTACCACATCCTCAACCTTCGCCAAAATCTCATGCCCGGTGGAGAGGTAACTGTGCAGGCGGCTGCGCAGGATGGCAGCCAAAAGGATTTCAAAGTGTTGGTTCGCCTGGATACAAACAAGGAGATGGACTATTATCTGAACGGTGGCATCATGAATACTCTGGCGAACCAACTGCGCGATCCGTAAAAACCAACGGGAATTCGTTATTGACAATTCCCCAAAAAGGGCTTAATATCAATCCATCACATTCCGGTATGGTTGCATGAAGATGTGTTCACTCCGCTCCCGTCGTCTGCTGGCGAACCCGAACATCCACGGGTTGGTCGGCTATTGCGGGTATTGATGGATTATTTCGAAATCGGCTAAAAAACGAAACGAAACGATTTGTAACCCAAAGCCTTCCACAAGTGGAGGGCTTTTTTTATTTCAACTCCAGGAGAATCAAAATGAAAAAGAACGGTAAACCAAAAATCAAAAAAGTTGTGCTGGCATATTCTGGCGGATTGGACACCTCCGTCATCGTGCCCTGGTTGATTGAAAATTACGGATGCGAGGTCATTTGCTACACCGCGGATATCGGTCAGGGCGAGGAACTTTCCGGCTTACCGGCAAAAGCCTATGCCAGTGGAGCGAGCAAAATCATCATCGAAGACCTGAAGGCTGAATTCGCTCGCGACTTCCTGATCCCGCTCCTGATCTCCGGCGCGGTGTATGAAAGAAAATACCTGCTCGGCACATCCATTGCCCGCCCACTGATTGCTGCCCATCTGGTGCAGATTGCTCACCAGGAAAATGCAGATGCCATTGCGCATGGCTGCACCGGCAAAGGTAACGACCAGGTGCGCTTCGAGTTAACTGCCATGGCACTCGACCCCCGCATCAAAGTGATTGCCCCGTGGCGGGAATGGGAAATCCGCTCGCGCGAGGATGCCCTGGCTTACGCGCAGGCGCACAATATCCCAGTAACCTCTACGCTGAAATCAATTTACAGCCGCGACCGAAATCTTTGGCATCTTTCCCATGAGGGCGGGCTGCTCGAAGATCCGTGGAACGAACCCGAAGAAGCAATGTACCAGATGTCACTTTCACCAGAAAATGCTCCCGACCTGCCCGAACTCATTAATTTAGATTTTTATCAAGGCGTTCCCACCCATTTGAACGGCGAATCACTCCCGCCCCACGAATTGATCACCTTGTTGAATGAGATTGGCGGAAAGCACGCCATTGGCCGGGTGGATCTGGTTGAAAATCGCCTGGTCGGCATGAAGTCTCACGGAGTGTACGAAACTCCCGGCGGATCAATTTTACTCACCGCTCATCAAGAATTGGAAGCGCTTTGTCTGGATCGCGATACGCTCCATTTCAAACAGATCGTCGCTCACCGCTACGCTGAGATGGTTTACAATGGGCAGTGGTTTACCCCGCTCCGCAAGGCTCTGGACGCCTTTTTCAATAAAACTCAGGATTGCGTCACCGGCGCTGTGAGATTGAAATTGTACAAAGGTAACGTGATTATCGCAGGCAGAAGCAGCCCTTACAGCCTTTACCGCGAAGATTTCGCTACTTTTGGGCAGGATGATGTCTATGACCAGTCGGATGCGCAGGGATTCATTGCGCTGTTTGGGTTACCCCTCAAAGTGCAAGCCATGCGGGATATCCTCCAAAACAGCAAAGAACACCTGAATGCGCCGGATTACTCTAAATTCAAACGTGATTAACCGGAGGCGCGCATGACAAAATTGTGGGGAGGTCGCTTTTCCACCCAAATCCACCCGTTGGCAGATCAATTGAATGCATCCATAACGTTCGACTGGCGGCTAGCCCGTCATGATATCCAGGCTTCTCTCGCCTGGGCGGAAGAACTTAAAAAGATTGGCGTATTGAGCGCTGATGAGCAGGAAAAATTGAGCGCTGGTTTGGAGCAGATACTCGCTGAAGTTACCTCGGGCGAATTCACCCTGCAATCCACAGACGAGGACGTTCACACCGCTATCGAACGCCGTCTGGCTGAATTGGTTGGCGAATCCGCCCGAAAAATTCACACCGGGCGCAGCCGAAACGATCAGGTGATGACCGACTTTCTCCTCTGGTTCAAGGAAATTTCGAGCGAACTGGATGGATCATTGGTCGAACTTCAAACCGCGTTGGTCAATCGAGCCGAACAAGATATTGAGATCATCGTCCCTGGCTACACGCATTCTCAGCGCGCTCAGCCAGTACGTCTGGCGCATTGGTGGCTGTCCCACTTCTGGGCTTTTCAGCGCGACCGAGAACAACTGGTTTTTATTTCACGCCAAAGCGACTGCTTGCCGCTGGGTTCTTCCGCTTTGGCTGGCTGTCCATATCCAATTGACCGCCATCGGCTGGCGCAGCGATTAGGTTTTTCCAAAGTCTCGCCCAATAGCATTGATGCTGTATCGAATCGAGACCCCGCCGCGTCGTTCTTGTTCTTTGCCGCTTTATTAAGCGTTCACCTTTCCCGGCTGGCAGAGGCGTTAATTTTATATTCCACTTCCGAATTCGGCTTTATTGAACTATCCGATTCGTTTACCACCGGATCATCAATCATGCCGCAGAAGAAAAACCCCGACATGCTCGAATTAATACGCGCCAAAGCGGGCATCACCATTGGTACTTTGGCTGGTTTTTTAAGCGTATTAAAGGGTCTGCCTTCCGCTTATGACAAAGATCTGCAGGAGGACAAACCAGCGGTATTCGAATCTGCCGACCGGCTAACCATCCTTTTGCCAGTCATGACGGGTATCCTCCAAACCTTGAAGGTCCATGCCGAAAAAACCGCTTCGGCTGTCGATTCGATGCTGCTTGCAACCGAACTGGCTGATTTTCTCGTTTCGCAGGGGTTACCTTTTCGAACCGCTCACCAACGCGTTGGAGAACTCGTCAAAAAAGCGCTTGGTGTCGGACTTCCTTTGGAAGCCCTTCCCCAACAGGAAATGGATCAGGTACACCCAGTTCTATTTTCTCAACTAAACACCTTGCTGGATCCTGTTACTGCTTTGGAAAGGCGCAATTGCACCGGGGGCACGTCCAAGCAGGCGGTCAAAGAGCAACTTGTCGCTGCAAAGTCCAAAATTACCTCGCTTTGAAAAAATTGTTACTTGACAGTCTGTTTTTTGCGTGCTAGCATACTTCATGCTTTTTTAGGAGATTCCCGATGAGTCCTGGCGAAGAAAAAGACAATGTTGTGTTGGCCGATGAGACAAAAAAAGTTGAATCCGCGCCTGTCAGCCCAATTGTTCTGGTACTGGATGAAGAAACCATCCAAATCTTGCTTGATGACCAGATAGCTACTGGCGGGTAAACCTCCCCTCACCCCGCCAGAAGGTTGGACAGGCGCGGAGCAAATCAAAATTGCTCCGCGCCTTTTTATTAATCAGATTAATTAATTCTACGCATCGAAAAGTATTCGTTGCAATGTCAAACCAAAACAAGTTGTTATTTACATGTTCCTTCTTCGCCTTACTGATTATTCTCGGGTTATTGGTGAGTGCATGCAACCAGCATGTAACCACAGCGCCGTCCCAAGTCCGTCAAACACCCTCCTACCCACCAAATCCATTTCCCCCATTATCCGTATCAGAATCACCTACTCCCTTTATTGCACCCACAGCCTCGCCCTCAGCACTGCCTACGGTAAGACCTTCGCCAACATTGATCCCGGACATACCAGGATGCCAGAAACCACCGGAAGATTATTCCATTCTGACCGTCAACGGCGTGCTGTTGAACCGTCGCACCTATGCCATGTTGGAGAATGCTGCAAATCTTTACACCGGCGAGATTGACATCCTCGGCTCAGCAATTACGCAAGGTTCATACACCCAAGCCGTCTCAGCCAGTTTCGGCACGCATTCCGGCGGAGGCGCGGTTGACCTGTCCGTCATGCGTTTCAACACATACACCGTCCTATGGGACGATATCCCACCCCTGCTCCGGGCGCTGCGTATCGCAGGATTTGCAGCCTGGCTGCGCGACCTCGATGAATTGTATCCTGGTTCTCCAATCCACATCCATGCCATTGCCATCGGCGATCGCGATTTATCTCCCGCTGCTCAACGGCAGTTGACCGGTGAACTGGGTTATTTTCACGGTTTCTCAGGTCTGCCACCCGACTATGGCGGTCCAAGCCCGGATCGGTACGGCGGACCGGTATTATGCCGTTGGATGCTTGAATTAGGTTACAGCGATTTACGCCAACCAACCCCAACCATGGATGTCCGGCTGGATTGCCCTCAATGTAAATAGCCTTGCGCGGCTAACCCTCAATGACCCGCGAGGCGCGAATCGCCATTTCGATATATAATGCCGCTGTCCAACCATAAATCGGAGCATGAGCCATGCACTGGCTGTCCGAGTCGGAAGTGGATTTTCGGCTGTAGCGTTCGAGTATTTGATTTAATACGTGAGCGCAAAAACGATCAGCAACATCGTCCATCCCACACCGGTCAAGGCTGTCCAACAGTAAATAGGTTGCGCTCAACCACGATGGACTGCGCCACAGCATTTGCCGGTCTAAATCTTCAGCATCCAAATGAACGATTGGCAGGGGGTAATTTTTTGAGAAACCTTGCGCATCCAATAAGAGTTCCGCCAGACGGCGGTTTTCTTCCTGCTCACGATTTCCCGTCAGTAACGAGAACAAACTGAGCGGTGTCGGAACACAAACCGGTCTGCCCTGTTGTTGAATCCAATACAAGCCTATTTGCGGGTTACCATTCTCCTCTTGCACCCGGCGTAAAAGAGCATTGGCTTGTGATTTCCAGAAATTTGCTTCGTTAGGTTCCTCCAAAACCTCAGCAATCCGCCCAAGACAATCCATTTGCAGGTAAAGGAAAATATTCACATCCGGTGAAAGGCTTCCGGGTATTTCTTCGATAAAAGCCGGATCATCCATATCCTCCACAAATAAGGAGTTCGAAGCAGCAGATTGTTCCAGTCCGGCATCCAACCGGTTGAGCCACCAGTGCATCCATCGGCATAAACCCTCAAAAATCTCACTCAAAAATTCGATATCGTCATCCCGTTCAAATAACTTCCACACCACCCAGGCAAGGATTGGCGGTCGCGACCAGCCAGAATCCATTATGGCTTCGCGCTCAATGATCAAGCCATTTTCGTGAACTCCATCCGGAATCATTCCATTAGGCGACTGGTGATCGAAAAGAATACGCAATTGATCCTGAGCCAGTTTTCGGTCAATGTGACGGTATGCCATTGCATGGTAACAGGCGTCCCACTGCCACACAGTAGAGGAATGTCTTTTCGAAGCCAACATTGCTTCGCGGGTCAGATAATAACGGGTGGTGATCAATCCCGAGCGCATCACCCACCACGCACAGGAATACAGAGGCTCGAAACGCGGCGCGACTTTTGGTACCCGCGAAAACCAATCCTGCCAGATCTGCGCTGCCCGGTTGAGAATAATTTTTGGATCATTCACATATCGGGTTACCCCCAGGCGTGTTGAAATGTGAATCAAAAACCCGGCGGGCTTGCCCGCCTCGAATAAAACTTTGAATTTCCAACCACCTTCCGCAGCCTTAGAAATGGTCTGATGGCTGATTTTTCTTGTGCTGGTATATGCCAGGCGGCTGCGATCATCTCCTTGCCCAAAAAATATCCCTCCGCGGCGGTCATCCATCACTTCGCCCAATGCGATTGTCCCTGTTAATCCACAGGATGCTTCAGGAAGAGAAATCAGGATATTTTCAGCGTCCTCGAAAGCCAGGAAAAAATCGCCGATTGGCGTGCCAAACAAGATGCAATGTGGATACGTGACCAAATTAACTGAAAGCGGATTTCCGTTGCCATCCAAAAAGATTAAACCATTCACCAGGTGCGATAGCGCTCGTTCAGCAACCGGATGAAAATCCTGCGAGTGGATGCGATCAATCAGGCGCAGCGATACCCCTTCATCCTTTGCCAGGACTGTGATTCGCGATCCACGCGCACTGAACGGGATTCTTTTTAGATCCAAACTGTTACGAAGGTCAGCCAAAACTGGAAAATCCATACAGCATCCTGAACCTGAGAGGTTTTGTTTACAGACCAATTCTAACATTAAAACTACTTCGGTATTACACCTGCCCGCCGTTCTATCTGCCACACCGAAAATACTTTGGGATAATCGGTTAAAATGTAACCTCGCAGCCAACTTCAATCACCGACTCGCTGCAAAAATTGAGATTCCGGAGCAACTTCTGTGACCAATTTTCCAAACTTTTTTGTTGGGGATATCCCGGTATTTGGTGATTTAATCCTTGCCCCCATGGATGGAATTTCCGAGCGTCCCTTTCGGTCGCTCGTTCGCAGGCTTGGCTCTGCTATGTCCTACACCGAATTCATCAATGCTATTGATATCCTGATAGGTTATTCGCGATATCAGAAAAAAGTTGAATTTGCCGAATTCGAGCGGCCAGTTGTCTTTCAAATATTCGATGATGACCCTGAGCGGTGCCTCGATGCCGCCCTGCGCTTGCTTCCTCATCGGGCGGATATTATTGACCTCAATCTGGGGTGTTCTGCCCGCTGCGTGACCAACCGGGGCGCAGGTGCTGCGCTCCTCAAGAACCCTTCAAAAATTGCTCACATCGTCACCCTGCTGGTTAATAACCTACCCGTGCCAGTAACCGTTAAAATTCGACTGGGATGGGATGAGCAAACGCGGAATTTTCTCGAAATCGCTCGGATCGTTGAAGAGTGTGGAGTTAAATTAATCGCCGTCCACGGGCGCACCAAATCCCAGAACTACAATCATCCAGCCGATTGGGATGCAATTGCTCAAATCAAAGCCAACGCCAAAATACCCGTACTTGCCAATGGCGACGTCCGAACCGTCGCCGATATTCGCGCAATAAAAAAACATACCAACTGCGATGGGATAATGATCGGGCGGGCAGCATTGCAAAACCCGTGGATTTTCTGTAAAAAAGATCGCCATGAAGTAACCGATAGCGAAGTCTATGCCTGGATACAGGATCATCTGATGGCAATGACTGCCTTTCATGGGACGGAACGCGGACTGGTTCTCTTTAGAAAATACCTAAAACGATTATTGCAACCCATGAACATCTCCGAAGCGTTAATGATCAGGTTATTGACCACGCCGACAATTGATCTTTGTAAACATGCGCTGGAACACGTATTCTCAATTGCCACGAGTAAAGATTCTTAAAAACTCAAATTTCACCCAGAAAAATATTGGCTTTTTTTACCGTTATTGATATACTATGTTGTATGACATCTTGAACGATTTTCTTAACCCTCACGAAAGGGTTTTCCCCGATGCCAATTAAAACCGAATATTTAAAAGTTTTGAACCGCACAATCGAGGCGCTTCTTCCCTTATTAGCCGTGCCAGTCGCATTAATCATTGGCGCAGTTATGATCTTTGCGCTTGGCGCCAATCCGTTAGAAGCGTATGGGGTACTGGCGCAAGGCGCATTCGGAAATATTTCCGGGTTCACCCACACGCTTGTAAAAGCGACCCCCCTGCTCCTGGTAGGCTTAGGCATTACCATTGCCTTCCGGGGCGGGGTAATAAACATCGGAGGTGAAGGGCAGTTGATTGTCGGGGCACTGGCAGCAACTGCCTTTTCAATTGGGTTCGAAGGTTTACCCCGTCTCGTGATGCTGCCGCTAGCCTTACTGGTCGCCGTACTAAGCGGGGCGATCTGGGGAGGTGTGCCGGGCATCCTCAAAGCCCGGCTTGGCGTAAATGAGATTTTAAGCACCGTCATGATGAATGCCATCGCATTACAGCTCGCCAATTTCCTGCTGCGTGGACCGATGATTGACCCAGCCGAGATCGAGCGCGGCACCCAAATTGCCCAGTCTGCGCTCCTGCCCACCACTGCCTGGCTGACCCGCCTGGTGCCGCGCACATCGCTCCATACCGGGGCGATCCTCGCGCTGGTTATGGCGGTATTGGTCTACATATTCCTCTGGCGCACAACAATTGGTTACCGAATCAGAGCGGTTGGTTTGAATCCCGATGCCTCTCGTTACGCGGGAATTCCTGTTCCATTTTACCAGGCGCTTTCCCTCGTGCTGGGTGGCGCCTTCGCCGGGTTAGCAGGCGCCGTTGAGGTTATGGGCGTGCATTACCGGATGTTGGAAGGGTTATCCGGCGGGTATGGTTTTTCCGGAATTGTTGCCGCCTTGTTCGGAAAGCTACATCCACTCGGCGCCGTGCCCGCTTCGGTATTGTTTGGCGGATTACTGGTAGGTGCCGACCGTATGCAACGAGCAGTGCAGGTGCCTTCAGCATTAATCACCGCTTTACTCGGGCTAATTGTCATCTTCGTGGTCAGCAGCCAAATTTGGGGACGCTACCGCGCCCGCAGGAGAGAAACCCGTGGCTGAACTATTTTCGCTTCCTGTCCTCCTGGGAATCCTGTACTCTGGTATCCGCCTGGCAACGCCTTATCTCTATGCCGCTATCGGCGAAACCTTTGCTCAACGATCTGGTGTATTGAACCTGGGCGTGGATGGCATTATGTTAATGGGCGCCTATACGGGGTTCTTCGTTGCTTTCCAGACTAACAATTTATGGCTCGGCTTGCTAGCCGCCGCGTTGGTTGGCTTACTTATGGGGCTGCTGATGTCCGTCGTCAGCGTAACCTTACAGGCTGAACAAGGAATCAGTGGAATCGGGTTGAACTTGTTTGGGTTTGGATTATCCACCTTGCTCTTCAAGGTATCGCTGGGAGGGGTGGAATCCATTAGCGGTTTCCAACCGGTGCGCATTCCATTGCTCGGTGATATTCCCTATATTGGTGACATCTTTTTCAATCATAATGTGTTGGTGTACGGCGCTTTCCTTCTCGTCCCAATCGCCACCTTTGTTCTCAACAAGACCACCTTTGGTTTGAAAGTTCGCGCTGTCGGGCAGAATCCCCAGGCAGCAGACACCCTGGGGGTCAATGTGACCTTGATTCGATACACAACCGTTTGTATAGGCGGCGTTTTTGCGGGCATTGCCGGCGCATCCCTCTCCCTGGCATTGATCAACTTGTTTCAGGAAAACATGACCAGCGGCATGGGTTTTATTGCCGTTGCTCTGGTTTATTTCGGCTCCTGGAGACCAGCCGGCGTTCTGGTTGGAGCGCTGTTGTTTAGTCTTGTCAATGCGTTACAACTTTGGGTACAGGTTAAGGGTATCAACATTCCATATGACGTTGCCGTGATGATGCCTTACCTTCTCACCATTTTCGCTCTCACACTTTCAGGAAGACGCGCCCGGCAGCCACAGGCGCTCACCAAACCGTTCCAACGAGGCGAAAGCTAACCCACCATTGATTATTTCAAGAGGAGGTGACCACAAAAACAATCCAAAAATCGTTCCAAACTCCAATTTTATTTCTGATTCCTATGTATATCTGGAGGAGTAAATATGAAAAAGATGGTTGTTCGGATTGCCTTGCTGGTTACGTTAGTATCCCTGCTGCTGAGCGCATGCGCTCAACCTGCTGTCCCCACCCCGGAGCAGGCAGAAGATCAGCCCTTCCGCGTCGCTGTAGTCATGCCCAGCACGATTACCGACCTGGCGTTCAGTCAATCCTTCTACGAAGCGCTGCTCAAGGTTCAGGCTGAGGAAGGTGGTGCTGAAAAATTCGAAATCGCCTATTCCGAAGGCATGTTCAACGTTCCCGATGCTGCCGCTGCAATCCGAGATTATGCCAGCCAGGATTTTGATCTGGTAATTGCTCACGGCTCGCAATACGGCAGTTCCCTGGCGCAAATCGCCCCCGATTTTCCCGAAACCGCATTCGCTTGGGGCACATCCCTGGATACTTTCCAGGCTGAAGGCGTTTCCAACGTTTACGCCTATCAGGCAGAATCTCAGGAAGGCGGCTATGTTTTGGGTACCATCGCCGCTCTGATGAGCCAATCCGGTATTCTGGGGGTTTGCGGACCAGTCAATGCTGGTGATGCAAAGCTCTTCGTTGATGGCTTTGTTGCCGGCGCAAAAAATGCCAGACCAGATATCCAGGTAAATGTGACCTTCACTGGCTCCTTCTCGGATGTTTCCCTGATGGCATCCGCAGCCGAAACCCATATTGCCGCAGGCGCGGATATGCTTACAGGCTCTTCGCAATCGGTAGTCGGAGCAATCGGTGTGGCTAAAGACAAAAATGCATTCTGGTTCGGCACCCAATGGGAACAAACCCCGGTTGGACCGGATACTGTCGTTGCCACCCAGGTTTTCGATTGGACAATCGTCCTGCGCGATATGATCAAATCGGTGCGCGCGGGCGTTCTGGGTGGAAAATCCTACACCCTGACCTTCAAGAACGGCGGGTTAGTCCTCGCCTACAATGATAACGTCACCGTGCCTGATGACATCAAAGCGACCGCTCAAACAACCATTGACGGCATCATGAATAACACCATTGATCCGCTTGTCGGACCGAAAGAGTAATCACCATTTCTAAAATTGGGTGACCACGAATTCCCTCGTGGTCACCCAACCTGGTTTTTCGGGAAAAAACATGAACGATTTATTGCCCACTGGACACAATACGATTAGTGAAATGCGCATGATCGGCATCGTCAAACGCTTTCCGGGCGTCTTGGCAAATGACCATGTCGATTTTGACGTCAAGTCAGGTGAAATTCATGCCTTGTTAGGAGAAAACGGAGCCGGTAAAAGCACCCTGGTGCGGCAGTTATATGGTTTGTACAAACCGGATGAAGGAAAAATCCTGATCAATGGAAAAGAAGTTCATTTCCATTCCCCAAAGGATTCGATCGCCGCGGGTGTTGGCATGATCCATCAGCATTTTATGCTGGTCTCCGATCTTAACGTCGTTGAAAATGTCGCCCTGGGTTTACCGTCATCTCGTGGAATCCTGCTCGATTTGGACCAGGTAAGGGCGCGAATCCTCCAACTGTGCAAACAATATAATCTTAAAATTGATCCGGATGCCTATATCTGGCAGCTTGCAGTGGGCGAACAACAACGAGTGGAAATCCTCAAAGCGCTGTATCGAGGCGCTGCCCTGTTGGTGCTGGACGAGCCAACTGCTGTGCTTACCCCACAGGAAGTGGACGATTTATTTATTACCCTGCGCCAAATGGCTCAGGAAGGTCATGCGTTAGTTTTTATTTCGCATAAATTGCACGAGGTTTTGGCGATCAGTCAACGAGTCACAGTGCTTCGAGATGGCAAAGTTGTCGGAACACGTCCAACCGCTGGAGCAACCAAAGCAGAACTGGCGCAAATGATGGTCGGAAGACCGGTTATTCTCCAATATGATAAGGGTGAAACCAAATCCGGGACTCCTCTTTTACAGGTTGAAAACCTGGTCGTCCGCGGAGACCGCGGTAACGATGCCCTGCGTGGCGTTTCGTTAGAGGTTCACGCCGGTGAAATTTTAGGCTTGGCGGGGGTTTCCGGAAACGGGCAACGCGAATTAGCCGAATCTCTCAGCGGATTGCGCCCAGTCAAGGCTGGTAAAATCCTGCTCAACGGCATAGAGGTTACCCACGCATCACCCGCCAGCAGAATAGCAGCCGGACAATCGTATATCCCTGAGGAGAGAATGAAGGAAGGCGCGATTAGAGATTTTTCGGTTGCGGATAATTTTATCCTCGAAGATCACGCCAAACCGCCTTACTCAAAGCGCATTTTTCTTGACTTTCCAAAAATCCGCCAGATATCTGAGCAGTTGATCCAGGAATTCAACGTAAAGACACCCAGCCTGGATACACCCATCAAAAACCTTTCCGGCGGCAATATTCAAAAAATGATCCTTGCCCGCGAATTATCGCGCAAACCAAAGGTATTAATCGCTTCGCAGCCAACCCGTGGAGTGGACATCGGCGCTTCCGAGTACATCCACCAACGTTTATTGGAGCAGCGTTCCACAGGCACAGCCACCCTGTTGATTTCCGAGGATTTGGATGAAATTCGCGCCCTTGCAGACCGCATAGCCGTCATGTACGAGGGTGAGATTGTTGGCATTGTGGACGGAAAAACAGCCACTACTGAGCATCTCGGCTTGATGATGGCTGGCGTTCATGATCCAGGTGAACATTTACAAAAAGAAACTAACTTACCTGATAATCAGGTATAAATTCGAGATAAAATGTCGTAAAATTATACTAAAGAATCGGTGGTCGGATACCGGCTGCTCGCCGGACCGGCGTCGGACCCGTGCGTCCGTCGAAAAGTGCCGCCTTTCGGAAGGAGTCCACCGATCCTATGTCCATTTGGAAAAACTATATAATTCCATTATCTGTTGAAGAAGCCGTTCATGCTCTGGTGAATTCACCCGCTCCAACCCGCTTGGTTGGGGGCGGAACCGACCTTTTACTGGAGATGCAACAAGGCCACCATGATCCAGTACACACCCTGGTTGATGTAACCCGCATACCCGAGCTGCTTCGCCTCGAAAGCACCCATGATTCGCTGATTATCGGCGCAGCCCTGCCGGTAAAAATCATAACCGATTCTCCGCTGGTTAAACATCACGCTAAAGCGGTTTCTGAAGCCTGCGGCTTAATCGGCGGTCCCCAGGTGCGCAATACCGCCACGCTTGGCGGGAATGTCGCCCATGCTCTGCCGGCAGCGGATGGAATGATCTCGCTCTATGCTTTCGACGCAGCAGTAGAAATTGCCAGCCCTGCCGGACGCCGGATTCAACCTATCTCATCCCTGTTCAAAGGTCCCGGTCAATCCACGCTAAACCCATGCAGTGAAATACTGGTGAAATTTATATTGCCGCTGCGCAAACCGGGGCAATCTTCCGCATTCAGCCGGGTGATGCGTCCACAAGGCGTTGCCCTGCCTGTTCTCAACATGGCTGTTTGGATGGAACGAGAACAGGATTATATCAAAGACATCCACATCGTTTACGGGCCATCCGGTCCAGTACCCACTCGCGCAGCGCAGGTTGAAGAAATAATGCGTGGGAACCCGTTGGATAAATCCGTACTGGAACGCGCGAAGAAAACAATTCACCAATCAATCCGCTTCCGCACCAGCGCAATGCGAGCATCATCAATTTATCGCTACCACCTCAGTGAAGTGCTGTTGGATGAAGTTATTGGTAAAGCCTGGCAACGCACGCATGAATTGGAGGTTGCATGAACGCGCAAGCGAATATTCACCTAACGGTAAATGGTATCAAGTATTCCCTTCCAGAAAAACCTGGCGAAATGTTGTCCGATTTGCTCCGCTACCGCCTGCATTTAACTGGAACAAAAATCGCCTGCGGCGAAGCAGAATGCGGCGCCTGTACCGTCATCCTCAATGGCGAACCGGTTTTATCCTGTTCCTTCCCCGCTGCTAAAGCCAATGGCGCGACGATTCTAACCATTGAGGGATTGGCGGATGTGCATTCCGCCCCTCCTTCCGATGACAGCCAGATTCACCTTCACCCCTTGCAAGAGGCTTTCATCAAACACGGCGCAGTGCAATGCGGTTTTTGTATTCCCGGACAAATCATGACTTCCTACGCTCTATTGCAGCGCAATCCGACTCCGGACGATGATGATATCAAATATGCTCTGAAGGATACCCTCTGCCGCTGCGCCGGTTATCCCAGCATCATCAACGCTATCCATGCTGCCGCTGAAAGCCTTCGCGCCGGGAAACCCATTACCCTTCCCGACATTCCGCTCTCCACCCGGGCGCAAATCTCCGTTGGAACACTGCATCCGCGGCAGGATGCAGTAGCCAAGGTCACCGGTAAGGCAATATATACCGATGATATCCGTTTCGAGAATATGCTGCATGCCCGCGTGAAACGCGCCGGGGTGCCGTCTGCATTCCTCAAGACCCTGGATGTTTCCCGTGCCCGCAACTTGCCGGGCGTTGTGGCAGTTTTGACGGCAGAGGATATTCCCGGTGAGCACAATCACGGATTGATTATCCCGGACTGGCCCAGCCTGGTTGGAATTGGAGAGCGGATTCGTACCGTCGGCGATGCCGTAGCCATTGTCGCGGCTGAAACGCGCGAGATCGCATCCCAGGCGTTGGAATTGATCGAAACGGAATTTGATCTGCTTCCCGTAATTGATAATCCGGTCAAGGCATCCTGCCCTGATTGTGACTCAATTCACCCTGCGGGAAATTTACTCAAACACATTAAGGTGCGAAAAGGCGAAATCGAAAAGGGTTTTTCCGAAGCAGATATCATTCTTGAACACACCTACCACACCCCCATGCACGACCACGCCTTTATGGAACCGGAGTGCAGCATTGCCCGTCCGACTCCTGAAGGGCGGATGGAAATATACGTCGGCTCGCAAATACCTTACTCTGACCGCAATCAAGTTGCCCGCGCCTTGCGAGTCCCCGAAGAACGCGTTCATATTATCGGTCAGTTAATCGGCGGCGGTTTTGGCGGCAAGGAAGACATAGCGGGTCAAATACACGCCGCCTTGCTGGCTAACGTTACTGGCAGACCAGTAAAACTGCTCTGGGACCGCCAGGAATCGCTGCTGACTCATCCCAAGCGCCATGCCACCCAAATTCGCGTCAAAGTTGGCGCAAAGAAAGACGGGCATCTGACTTCGGTCGAAACCGAATTGTATGGCGATACCGGCGCCTACGCATCATTGGGTGAAAAGGTGATGACCCGCGCAACAACCCATTCTTCCGGACCTTACGAAATCCCCCATGTAAAAGCAGATTGTTATGCAATGTACACCAACAACCCACCCGCCGGGGCATTTCGCGGATTTGGCGTGATGCAATCTGCTTTTGCAGTGGAAACGATGATGGATACCCTGGCTGAAAAATTACAGATTGACCCGGTCGAACTGCGCCGCATCAATGCGTTGCGCGTCGGCAGTGTTACCAATACCGGGCAAACGCTGCGCGAAAGCGTTGGTTTAATGGAATGTATTGACAGGGTGGATCAGGAAATGCGTCGCCACGGAGGTGAAAATTCTTTTGCGCCCCGCCCGGTGGAAAACGCCCCGCACCTCATTCGCGCCTGGGGGTTCGCAGTGGGTTTCAAAAATACAGGCTTAGGCGGTGGGTCGCCGGACAAGGCTGGCGCGGAGGTCGAACTCCGCCGCGACGGCACTTTTCAGGTACGCTCCTCATCCGCCGAACTGGGTCAAGGTTTACCCACAGTTTTACAGTTGATCGCCGCTGAAGAACTCGGTCAGTCGCCGCAGCGCGTGGACGTGCTCTTAATGGATACTGATTTGACCCCCGACGGCGGTCCCACCACTGCTTCCCGGCAAACTTTTGTTACCGGCAACGCAGTCCGCCACGCCGCCAAAGCACTGCGGCAGTTATTGACCAGCGAAGTCGCCGAAAAATTCGACATCCCGCCGCAAGAAATCCGCTTCATCGAAGGTCTGGTGCAAGTCAACGGAAACAAAGTCACTTTGTCTCAACTGGCGGAGGAACTAATCTCCTCTGGCAGGCAACCGATGGCATCCTATACCTATTGGGCACCCGCTACCCGCCCGCTGGGTCAAGGCGGAGACATGCACTTTGCCTATTCCTTTGCTGCTCAAGCCGCTGAGGTTGAGGTCAACACGCTCACCGGCGAAGTGCAGGTCGTTCGCCTGATCATTGCGAACGATGTCGGCGCTGCCATCAATCCGCTTGGGCTGCGCGGACAAATCGAAGGTGGCGCGATAATGGGCATCGGCCATGCGTTAACCGAAAACTTCATCGTGGAAGAAGGTCGTGTTATCACCGATCGTCTGGCACGCTACCGCATGCCTTCCATCACCTTTACTCCCGAAATCACCCCCATCGTTGTCGAACATCCGGTTGCCGAGGGTCCATTTGGCGCAAAAGGCGTAGGTGAAATCGTACTAATACCCACAATCCCTGCCATCACGAATGCCGTTTATAACGCGGTGGGCGTGCGAATCGACCGCATCCCCGTTGACCAGGAAAAGATATTGCTCGCTCTCAAAGAGAAAGCCGCGCCTCAGGAGTAGAATTAATTTATACGAGTAGTCTCTCCGGTGTCAGGCAAATCCTCATAAAAACTCGCCAGACTCGAGTTGTTTTCATCGATCCCCTTCAATCAAAACGCAATGCGGGGTAAAATTCAAACTGCGTCATAATGAAAACTGAGATGAGATTAACCTTCAACCCGTTTGATCTCATCCAACCTGTTTACCACCCCTGCTTAGGCTGCGAAAACCGTCACGCTTATCGCAAATCCAATTTACTATCTGGTCCTGGAGGCATCAATTTATGGCAAAAAGGGCAACCACTGCAGAAGACCTGTACACATTTCAGGTTCCTTCAAGTCCACACATTTCACCGAATGGTGAACAAGTCGTCTTATCCGTCCAGCGGGTCGAACGAAAAACCGAAAAAAAATTCTCAAACCTTTGGGTCGTGCCGGTGCGGGACGGATCGCCAAAACAGTTCACCTATGGAAACCAATCGGATAGCAACCCGGTCTGGTCGCCAGATGGCGCCCAAATTGCCTTTCTCTCCAATCGGGGCGACAAAGAAAAACCCCCCGCTATTTTTCTCATCCCCTTTCAAGGCGGTGAAGCGCGTCAACTTGCCAGCATTGATGGTGAAATCGGCAGCCTGATCTGGTCACCAGACGGCACGAAAATCCTCTGCCTAGTTCGTAAAACCGACAAGGATGTGCTTGAGCGGAAAAAAGACCCGCATTTGAAAGACCTAAGCACTCCAGTGCGTCACTATAATCGTCTCTTTTATAAACTGGACGGTTACGGCTACCTTCCGCATGAACGTTGGCATATTTGGTCAGTCACTGTCTCCAACGGCAAGGCTGTTCAATTAACCGACCACCCGGTCTTTGATGAACATTACCCGTGCTGGTCACCGGATGGCAAGTGGATTGCTTTCATTTCCAACCGGTCGAATGACCCCGACACGAACATAGACCAGGATGATATTTTCATTCTCCCCGCAAAAGGCGGTGAGATGATTAAGCTGGAAACTCCGGTCGGGTCGAAATCCTCACTAAGTTACTCCCCCGATGGAAAATGGCTGGCGTATTACGGTCAGGAGGGTATTGGGGAGGGGTTTAGAAATTACAACCTGTGGATCGTCCCGCTCGATGGTTCCCAGCCAGCCCGCAACCTGACCGGGCAAACCGATTTCAATGTCAGCGCCTGGACAATTAATGATATTGGCAGCGCCGTTACCAATCCGCCTCTTTGGAGCGCGGACAGCCAGATGTTGTATTTCCCGGTCACTCTGCATGGCTCCAGTATATTAATGCGCATCCGCATCGGCGACAGCACGGCAGAGACAATTATCGGAGAAGGTGGCGTCTTTCACTCGCACAGCATGGACCAGAATGAAAAAACTATCGCCGGGTTATTTGGCACATTCCACGATCCGGGGCAGATCATGGCAGTAGATCTGACAACCAACAAAACCCGGATTTTAACAAATTTTAACCACCCTATTTTATCAAAAGTTGATTTGGGCGAAATTGAAGAAGTATGGTTTAAAGGTCCCGACAATAATGATTTGCAGGGATGGATCCTCAAGCCGCCTCAATTTGATCCATTGAAAAAGTACCCATCTATCATGCAAATTCACGGCGGTCCGCTCACCCAGTATGGAAAGCTCTTTATGCATGAATTTTATTACCTCGCTGCCCAGGGATTCGTTGTGTATTTCTGCAATCCGCGCGGCGGGCGTGGTTACGGAGAAGCGCATGCTGCAGCCATCCACGGTAATTGGGGCGACCGCGACTATGCCGATCTGATGGCATGGGCTGATTTCATGGCGCAACAACCCTACATCGCCACCCAGCGGATGGGCGTCACCGGTGGCAGTTATGGAGGCTACATGACGGTGTGGATCATTGGGCATACCCATCGCTTCAAAGCTGCCGTGACCCAACGCTGCGTGAGCAATTTCATCTCCATGTGGGGTTCCAGCGATTTCAACTGGGTTTTTCAGCAAGAACTGAACAATAAACCACCTTTCGAAGATCTTGAATATTACTGGCAGCGTTCGCCAATTGCCTACATCGGAAACGCAAAAACGCCAACCCTGGTCATTCACAACGAAATGGACTTACGATGCCCAATTGAACAAGGCGAGCAGGTTTACATCGGTTTAAAAAAACTTGGTGTGGATACCGAGATGGTGCGCTTTCCAGAAGAATCTCACGGTCTATCGCGCGGAGGGCGCACCGACCGGCGCATCCTGCGTTTGAATCATATCGTTCGCTGGTTTAAAAAATACCTCCTGGATTGACGATGGATAAAATTGATCATACCTTACCCCTGGTTGATTTACACCGTCACCTGGATGGCAGCGTTCGCCTTGAGACGATTCTCGACTTGGGCATACAACACAACCTGCCCTTACCCGCCTGGGATATCGAAGCTCTGCGCCCCCATGTTCAGATAACGGAAGCCCAGCCGGGCGTGATGGCTTTCCTCACCCGGTTCGAATGGATGACAGGCGTGCTGGTAAATGAGGATGCTTGCCGCAGGGTGGCTTACGAAAGTGTGGAAGATTTGCAGCGCGAAGGCATTGATTACGCCGAACTGCGTTTTTCCCCCTGGTTCATGGCTGAAGCCCACCACCTCAATCCGGTTGGGGTAATTGATGCGCTGGTGGATGGCGCGCAAGCAGCCTGTCATGACACTGGCGTCAAGGTAAACCTGATCGGTATTCTTAGCCGCACCTATGGCGTAGAAACCTGTTGGAAGGAACTATACGTAATTCTAAGCCGCAGCAAGTATTTTGTGGCTGTTGATCTGGCTGGAGACGAAGCCAATTTCCCTGGCAGATGGTTTATCGATCACTTCAAAACAGCCCGCGATGCCGGGCTGCGCGTCACGATCCACGCCGGTGAATCGGATGGCGCCCATAGTATCTGGCAAGCCATCCAGGAGTTAGGCGCTGAGCGGATTGGTCACGCGGTGCATGCCCCTGATGATCCCGCCCTGATGGATTACCTCGCCAACAACCGCATCGCAATTGAAACCAATCTGACCAGTAATGTCCAAACTTCAACCGTGAAGAATTATGAATCCCACCCGATGCGCCTTTTCATGGAACACGGACTGCTCGCCACGCTCAATACCGATGATCCGGGTATCAGCCGCATTGATCTGCCTTTCGAATACAATGTTGCCGCAGTGATTGCCGGCTTAAGCGATGAACAGATCCACCAGTCGCAGGTTAACGGTCTTGAGGCAGCCTTCCTTTCCAAAGATGAGAAAAACCAATTACGCTTAAGCAAACTAAAATCAACCCACCAACCATGAACCACTACGATTTCATCCTCGCCGGTGGTGGCGCCGCTGGGTTAAGTCTGGCAATGCGGCTCATGAAAGCATTCCCCTTCGCTTCAATTCTTATCCTCGATCGCCAGCCCAAACTGATCAACGATCGTACCTGGTGCTTTTGGTCAGAAGAATCAAGCCCCTTCCCGGAGGCTACATTCCGCACTTGGGAACATCTGTCCTTTTTTGGCGAAGGTTTCTCCAAACTTTTTACCCTGGCGCCTTTTCACTATTACTTGATCCGCGGATTGGATTTTTACCGCCACGCCCAGACAATCCTCCAACAATCCGGTCAGGTTACCTTCGAGTATGGGATAATCCATCAGGTTGGCGAACAAAATGGCAACGCGCTTGTTTGCCTGGATGAAGGACGCAAATACAGCGCAGATTGGGCATTTACCAGTCTATATCAACCTGGCAATGTTGCCCCGCAACCCAACCGTTACCATTATCTCAAACAACATTTTCGTGGCTGGGAAATCGAAAGTGAAACTGCTATTTTTGATCCAACATTGCCAACCCTGTTCGATTTCAGGACGCCGCAAAACGGCGCAATGCGATTTGTATACATTTTGCCCTTTGACCAGCAGCGCGCGTTGATCGAATACACCCTATTCTCACCCAGCTTGCTTTCCGATGAAGAATATGACCAAGGATTGCGGAACTATATCAACGACCAGCTCAAAATACGTTCCTATCGCATTCTCGACGTAGAAAACGGCGTCATACCAATGACCGACCAACCCTTTCCGCGCCGCTTGGGCGAACGAATATTGGCAATTGGCACGCTTGGGGGACGAGTGAAACCCTCTAGCGGATACGCATTTTTGCGCATTCAGAAGGATAGCGATGCAATTGTTGCCTCGCTGAAAAAGCATGGTCATCCTTTTGAACTGCCACCCAACCCGGCACGCTACCGACTATTCGATAGCATCATGCTGCAAGTAATGCTGCGCAATGGCGGCAAAATGAGCCACATTTTCACCCAATTATTCCAAAACAACCCGGTGCAGCGAATTTTTTCATTTTTGAATGAAAGCGCATCACTAACCCAGGATATCCGCCTGCTGGCTTCTCTGCAACCATTACCATTCCTTAACGCATGGTTCCGTTTGAAAGTGTTAAAGAAAATATAATCTTACAGCCAGCCCCGCAGGCGATACACGAACAATCCAAGAAATTCCTTAAGACTGGTTGTGGTCATGGATAAATACCCAGCATTTGGCAATAAATGGATCAATTGGCTTGGAAAGTTCGGCCTCCATAGCTCATGCCACTCAGCATCGGTAATACTGTAATCTGCTGGCGATGGGATCACGGTTATGCCCTGCGCGGCAAATAGCGCCGCTGAGCGGGGCATGTGCTGTGCTGACGTAACCAGGATGATCGTATCAATATCCAGGGAATTTAGAATTTCGGATGAATACAGAGCATCCTCAGCGGTATTTTGGGATCGCTCTTGCATGATGAGCGCTGTCTCGGGCACCCCCATAAATACCATTAATTCCCTCATTTCCTGCGCCGGGGTGTTTGCCCGAGTGGAAAGCCAGTCAATATTACCACCACTCAATAATATTTTTTCAGACACATTCTGGCGGTATAGCCTTACGGCGTGAATAACCCGGTCGCCCGCGCCGTTGATCTCAACTCCCGATCGCGGAAGTTCGTTGGACTCTGTTCCTCCGCCCAATACTACGATCATTTCCGCCCTGGTCAGTTCTGCTGGAGGTAAATATTGGCTCTCTAATGCGCGGGTAAGGCTGAAGGCAACCCAACGATTGCTCGACAGAAATAATATCGCCAGCGCAAAAGCAATCAGCCATTTTTTCCAGCGACGATCACCCCCGATAACCAGACTGACCAGCAGCGTGATACAGGCAAGCCCGAGTGGATACACCAGCAAAGGGAGAAATTTTGAGAGAAAAACAAACATATTACCTCAACCGGTTCCCATGAAAATTTTTTCTATTTGTCAGACGCAGATTAACCTTGTACATTCTTTAGACAATTTTTTATTTGCATGTTATTCTTAAGTCAAATACGTCAACCAAGGATGTTATCATGAAACCCTTACGAATTTTAAACGGATTTACGCTAGTCCTCACTTTGATCGTCAATTTTTTGGCAAGCTATCTTCCCCTGAACAACCGGACGACGGGAGAAATCTCCGCGCTTTACCCGGTGTTATTTACCCCTGACGGTTATGTCTTTGCCATTTGGGGTTTGATTTATCTCTCCTTGATCGGATTCACGATTTATCAACTGCTCCCATCCCAAAAAGATAATCCCAACCTGGAGCGGGTTGGTATCTGGTTCATTGCCGCCAATTTATTTAATAGCGGCTGGATTTTTGCCTGGCATTATGATTTGATTCCGTTATCTATGATCTTGATGCTGGGGTTGCTGGCTTCATTACTGACCATATTCCTGCGCCTGAACATCGGAAAGACCCAGGTGTCCACTGCCGACCGCACCTTCATCCACTTTCCAATCAGCCTGTATCTTGGCTGGATTTCAGTCGCAACAATTGCCAACGCCAGCGTATTACTCTATGCCCTAAACTGGAATGGTTTCGGAATAGCGCCTGAACTTTGGACCAGCCTGGTGATTGTTGTTGGAGCCCTGCTTGGGATCGCCATGATCCGTTTTCGTGGCGGAATTGCCTATCCATTGGTTATCATCTGGGCATTCGCCGGTATCCTGTTCAAACCCGAAAGCCAGCCTCCGGTCAGCACCATCGCTGGGTTGGCAGCGCTGGCTATTTTGGCGGTGTTGGCATTCACCCTTTTAAGAAATCGCCAGCTGTCATTAATCCAGGCGCGGAAAAACCGTGAAAATTGGCGTTAAGCGCCTCATTCTCGGTTATAATCACCTTGATATCAGCCAAAATTCAGTAAAACCCAGGAGTAAGCCATGAAAGAAAACCTAATCCTTGTCCGTCACGGACAAAGTATCTGGAATCTTGAAAATCGTTTCACCGGCTGGACGGATGTTGATTTGACCGAAACAGGGAAGGAAGAGGCTCGTTTGGCAGGTCAACAACTGCTGGCAGAAAAATTCACCTTTGATTACGTCTACACCTCCGTGCTCAAAAGAGCAATCCGCACCCTGTGGATCATGATGGACGAAATGGACATGATGTGGCTGCCAGTCGAACGAGTCTGGCAACTGAACGAACGTCATTATGGTGCATTGCAGGGTTTAAACAAAGCCGAAACCGCCGCCAAATACGGCAACGAACAGGTGCATACCTGGCGGCGCAGCTTCGCCACCCCTCCCCCTGCACTGAGTTTGGACGATCCCCGCCACCCGCGCTTCGATCCACGTTATGATAAGGTAGATCCGGCGTTACTCCCGGCCACAGAATCTTTGAAAATAACCCTTGAAAGAGTCATGCCCTTCTGGGAAAGCAAGATCGTTCCGCGACTGCAAGCAGGCGAGAAAGTCCTCGTGGTAGCGCACGGGAACAGTTTGCGCGCGCTCGTCAAATATCTGGATAATATTTCCGATGAAGATATTACCGAGTTGAATATCCCAACCGGTATTCCGCTGGCTTATGCACTGGACAGCCAATTGAATGTTCTATCGCGGCGCTATCTAGCCGATGAGGAAACGGTAAAAACGGCTGCTGAAGCCGTTGCCCGTCAGGCTATGGCAAAAAAAGAATAACCCTTGGATATGAAGACAAACCTGGCTGTCTGGTAATTCCGGCAGCCAGGTTTTTTATTCACCGCGCGTGTCAAACACATAATCCCACAACGGCGACGAGACGCCAAAACGTTGGTTGGGGGTCTTATAATGGTGGCGCATATGATGGCGTTTTAAGGCTTTCAAAATCCCGCTGCGCATTTGCCAATGATGGGTAGCGTAATGGGTGATATCGTAAACCAGGTAACCGAAAATAAAAGCAGAAAAAATCACCGCAGTTAGAAATGGCGCATTGAAAAATACCGAAAAAAGAAGATGAAAAATTCCAAAAAACGCCAGTGCCATAGGAATACTGACCACTGGCGGCATAACCAGTCGGGTTTTGCATTGTGGTTGTTCATGGTGAATGCCATGAAAAAGATAAAAAATCTTTTCCTGCCGCGCGGTTTTTGGTTTGTAGTGGAACAGAAAGCGGTGCAACAGATATTCAGACAGGCTCCACAGGAACAACCCCATTATAAATCCGACCACAACGGTCAGCGCTGAATATTGATCTGGCAGCAAAACAATGCTGCGAATCAGAAAAAAAATGGAAACCGGCAGCCAGATAAGAACCACAACGACCGGCGAAATGTGGGTAAAGAACTCCAGAAAATCGGATTTGAACAAGCGGATTGGTTCATCACTATGGTTGATTTTTATGGTGTCCACCAGATCACCTCGAAGGGGTAAGAAATAAGAGAAAATTACTACGATTATAATGGCAGTATAACATATCCAAACTGGATTTATAATAAAGATCCTCTAGCCAACTTTGACAATCGTCCTGTACAATGTCGCTTTGCCAAATCGCTTCCAAACCTTTTCGGAAGAGAAAAAAGCAAACGATTAAACGAAACATTATAAGGAAAAGTGATTTGACCAACCCCTTCAACCCCAAAGGTGCGCCTGTCCGTCGGTTGTTGGTGGAACGTTACTTGCTGATCTCGTTAATCGGATTTGCCGGTTCGGTGCTGCTGGTGCGTCTGTTTTTGGAACTAACCAATTATCCGCGGGTGGAATATGGTGAGTTGCATATTGCTCATGTAATCTGGGGGGGATTGATTTTATTCGTTGCCGCATTGCTGCCGCTGATGTTTGCCAACCGCTGGGCATTGTTTTGGTCCGCGCTGTCAAGCGGGGTAGGATTTGGCTTGTTCATTGACGAGATTGGCAAGTTCATCACCCGCACCAACGATTATTTCTATCCCCCAGCCGCGCCAATAATCTATGCCTTCTTTCTGTTAACCGTGTTGATCTATCTGCAATTCCGCCGTCCGCGAGAAGCCTCCACCCGTGAAGATCTCTATCACATTTTCAGCACATTGGAAGAATTACTCGACCAGGATTTGGATCCAGAGGAAAAAGAATTTTTATACAGCCGGCTCAACCATATTATTACCACATCCACAGATAAAACCCTGATCGAACTGGCAAAATCGTTGCGTTTTTATATCGAAAATCATGCCCCGAACGAAACCAGCACCAATCCTGGCCGCTTCATCCGGTGGATCAACCATGTCATAGCGCAAGCCAATCGCTTCTTCTCCCAGCCCCGGCTAAAGATTGCGTTGGTGATCAGCCTGTTGTGGGTGGGTATACTGTCTGCAACTGGCTTGTTCAATGTTACCCTGGTCTCATTCCAGTTGCTGGATGATTTACCCGACCACTCGATTCGCATTTTTCAAGAACTTTCTCCCACCATCCCGCCCTTATGGGTTGCCCTTAAGATCATAATCCAGGGCGTGATCGGCATCTGTTCAATTCTGGCAGCCGCGCTGTTCCTTATGGGCAAGGAAAAACTGGCTGCCAATATTTCGGTCATTGTATTGACCGCGTCTTTGACCATTGTCAACTTCCTGGTGTTTTACCTCGATCAGTTTTCGGCTTCGATTAACGCAATGATCGAACTTATCATTTTGCTCGGTTTACTTAATTACCGCCGCAGGTTTGTGGACTCCCGCCCTCCGAATATTGCTCGACCGCTCACGAATGAACCGGTTGGGGAACAATCGCAATCACATCCCGCCGGGTGATCTGCCAGCACTTTCCCTGAGTTAAGTCAGTCAAATTAATTGTAAACAAATTGACATTTTGTGAAGGCAAGCGGCATGTCAGGGTGACGTTTTCGCTAAAAGATTCATCCAACAACGTCCCTTGGTGCGCATCAAGCAGCCCGCGCGCCTTCTGGTAATGGGCGTACGGAAACGCAGCAACAACCTCGCAAGTCAGCGTCTTCAGCGCCAGAGGCATCTGCTCGATTACGGCTTTGGCTGCATCGCGGTATGCCCGCGCCAACCCGCCAGTGCCCAGCCTGGTTCCGCCAAAATAGCGCACCACCACAATGGCAACATCACCAATTTGACTACCCTTTAGAACCTCCAGAACCGGTTTACCAGCCGTGCCGGTGGGTTCGCGGTCATCATGGCAATGCTCGGTTACACTTGCGCCAAATCCTACCAGGAATGCCGGCACATGATGGCTGGCGTCCGCAAATTCTTTGCGAATGTTTCGTATATACTCCCGCGCGTCCTCAACAGTCAGCGCTAGCGCGGCGCAGGCAATGAAGCGGGAATTTTTCACCTGAATTTCTACCCGGCTCTCGCAGGCAGGCACTGAATATGGAGGATGATTTTTCCCCTTCATGGTATGATTTACGTCCAACATACCCCCAGTATACTCTTACAATCCAATGACAGAGGAGGATCGAAGATGAAGCACTTCATCGTAAAGGTTCAATATCAAATTCCACTCGAAAAGATCGACGAAATCCTCGCTGAACATCGCGAATTCCTGCAAACCGGTTATGATCAAGGCTGGTTGTTGTGCTCCGGACCACAAAACCCGCGCAGCGGAGGGTTGGTGATTGCCCGCGCGCCTTCAGAGGGGGATTTACGCGCTTTTTTCGCCAAAGATCCGTATCAAAAACACAATGCCGCTGAATATATCTATACTGAATTCACGCCGGTTAAATTTCAGCCGTTTTTTGAAGATTGGGTGCAAGGAAAGTGAGATAAATCTTATTTTCAAACAGATTGTGGTTGCCTGATACCCAATTTTTCGATTAGAAAATCCGCTATTTGCTCTGCTCCGTTGATGCGCTTCTGGGGCTGGAGCGGTCTCGCCAGCATCGCCGCAATATGATCTGACCAATTGCCTTCAAAAAAGACTGCTTCAGTAATGGGCGCGCCTCCAAGCTCCTTTTCCACAAAAGATGCCAACGGTGCTGTTTCCCGAAAGTGGTTGCGCGGGATATAGAGGTAGGGTATCTCGGCATGATACGCCTCGGCAATCGTGCTATAACCAAGTTTGCCAACCACAAGGTCGCTCGCCTGCACCAGATCCGGGTGGTAGTACCGATGATGATGGGGGAGCAACAATAGGTTGCCTTCTCTCCGCTCCACATCACTGCCGCCAGGTATCAGGTACACTACTTCTTTGTCATGTGTCATTTTGCGAAGACTGCGCAAATCCTGGGCAACCCCCCCCATACTAATCAATACGACCGGTTGCTGCATCTCAAGTCCAAGAAATTCTCGCGTTTGTAATCGCGTCCGTCGTGGATACCGGGCAACCGGATGAACGGTAATATCAGCGTTCATTGACCTTTCACAAACTGGTTCTGTTTGGATATGGTAATCGCTCGAAGCGAACACTTCTGCTAAGGGTCGGAGGAAAATCTTTAAGCGGGGTTCCTGGTCCAGGTATCCGGCATAGAGCCAGTCCCAGGTGAAATTCTCGATTAATACCGAAGGCACATTTGCTTTCCTGGCAGCCGCAATGCCAACAGGCGCAATATCGCACAAAACTGCCGAACATCCACATTGCTGAAAGTAGTTCGCCAGGAAATCCACCCGTTGGTTTTCAAATGGCAGGAAGGACTTCAACCGGTCAACCGTACCAGGCAAATCCTCCAACAAAGGCGTAATTTGCATGACCCCAATGTCGCTCTCGAATGGATAGTAATGGTATGAGTCCGGGGGCAGAGATTCACAAAAGAACCATTCAGGAACAATCGTGATGATCTCGAAGCCAATATTTGGATAACGTTTCTGAATGGCGCTGATGACCGCAGCAGTTCTGGCTGCATGTCCAAATCCGTGTGATGAAATGATAGCGGCAATTTTCATATTCCACAAATGCCTTTTCCGTCGAACTAATCCAAGGGCTGTATTTTACACTAATCAGGACAATTAATTCAATTTTGATCGGTTAAGTTATGATTAACAGCAAATCCTGGACGTAAAGCCGTTCGACGATCTAGAACCCGTCCGGGTCAGATCCATGAGATTCAATATTCGTGCCAACTTCCAGCAATCAACAAGCGGGATTGTGGAATTTGAACAATTCAGGATTCTCATCCTTTTCTGCGCCAAAGCATATCGCAATTGCCAAAATGAAGCAGTCTGGCAGCGCCTGCAAGGGTAATCAATCGGTCTCAGGCGGGGTAACCGGCAACCTCACGCTCAGACGGCGAATGAAATCTTTTTCTTTGGGCATCACCCGCATCACCGAGACACTCATATCATCATGCGGTCTGCCCTGATCCATCAACACCGCCTGACTGAGCAGCGCATCGGCGATCATCGTGGCTGATGGATTCTGTTCATCCAGGATTGATTCAAGCGCTGCGCAGATATCAATTTCCTCGTTATGGGATAAACCAGCATTGGCAACTCCATCGGTATACATCACAATCGTGATGCCCGCCACCATCGTGATTTCGGTGATCATCGGGCGGATGTTCCGGGCTGTCCCAATCGGATGGGTATCGCCGCCAATACATTCCAGGCGGTCGTCCTGAGCCAGGAAAATAGGGGTCGGGTTGTTGCGTGAAAGGACGATGGTGCCGCTCTGTAAATCAGCGCTGAGAATATTCAGGAAAACGGAATAATGCCCGTTGCGTTCCGTATATAAATGATCCGAAGCAGCCCGCGCCGCAGCGCCATCGCGGATACCGTCAGCAATCAAACCAATTACTTTTCGGGCAACCATTCCCGAAATCATTTTGGCTCCCCATCCGGAGGATTTACCATCGCACATCACCACGGATATTCCCCCATTGGGTCGTTCGATAATTTCTACAGAATCGCCGCTCTCAGGAGAACCGTGTTGAGTTATTTTGGCTACCGCGATTTGAATTTCCATGCTTTTGATTTTACATTTAATTTTTACATTCGCAAAGGGGAAATCAACTTTTTTGCGCCAGTAAGAACCACAGTTGGTCATTTCCATGCGCGACTCGATGGAAATCAACTTTGAATCCCTGTTTCCCATAACGAACCGAGATAGAATCCTTCAGTATATGGCGATCAATGGACTGGTAGGTAACTTGAAACAAAACGCGAAGTATTTTTTCTGCAACCGACTGCCCGCCAATATTGACCCCTGCCAGCACGACCAACTTGCCACCAGGTGCTAAAACCCGCCAGCACTCATTTATCGTAGCATCTTGAAAAATGTACTCGCTCGGGAAGGTGGCAACAATTGTTCCAAAACTTTGCTCAGCAAAAGGTATGTTTTGCGCAATCCCTCGACTCAGGGCAAATTTATAGCCAGGCGCAAGGCTTTTTCTCAATTGCCGGGTTGAAATTTGGCACATGTATTGGCTTTCATCCAACCCAAACACCGCGCAACCGCGATTAACCAGTTGTTGTTGTAGATGCCCCGGACCAAAGCCAAGCTCCAGAATGGGTTGTTTATCCAGAAACGGAATAGCCTCAAAAACCCACGCTCGCCACCTCCCAAGCGAAACCAGCCAGGCGACTGGATTGTATAAAAACGCCATTTGATGATAAAGCAAATGAAAAAATCGCTTTAGAAAATACCCCAACCAATCCATCAACCATTTACCTTACTTATATGAAAACTTTTGCGCACATTCCCTCTCAATTATAAAACCGCAAACATAGCACATGGACTATAATTTCGGACAAGTTTTCGGTATGATTCGTATACGTGAGGAACCCCATGCCCAACCACCTTGTCTCGGAAAACTCCCCCTACCTGCTTCAACACGCGCAAAATCCCGTAAATTGGTACCCTTGGGGAGATGAGGCGCTGACCAAAGCCAAAGTTGAAAATAAGCCAATTTTTCTGAGCATCGGCTATGCGGCTTGCCATTGGTGCCACGTAATGGAAAAGGAATCCTTCACGGATGAAACAACGGCCCAGTTCTTAAACCGCCATTTCATTAGCATCAAAGTAGATCGCGAAGAGCGCCCCGACCTGGACAACCTGTATATGAGCGCTGTAGTTTCAATGACCGGTCAAGGTGGCTGGCCGATGAGCGTTTTCCTCACTCCCGGTTTAAAACCTTTTTACGGCGGCACGTACTTTCCGCCAATTCCACGCCATGGCATGCCTTCATTTCTTGAAGTGCTGCAAAGCGTGCATCGGGTGTGGCAAAGCGATCGCGAACAAATCGATTCCATCGCAGAAAAGATCAGCCAGTACCTTCAAGACACCAATCGCTGGGCAGCCAATGCCAGAGACTTTTTGAATCCAACAACACTGAGTACCGCTGCCGCAAGCCTGATTCACACTCACGATCAGCAAAATGGCGGCTGGGGTCGAGCACCAAAATTTCCCCAACCAATGGCAATCGACTTTCTGTTATTTCATTCATTCCGTGGCAATCCAACTTCCCAAAGGGTTGCCTGCCAGGCGTTGGATGTCATGCACAAAGGCGGATTGTTCGATGTAGTTGGCGGCGGCTTTCATCGTTACAGTACCGATAGTCGCTGGCTGGTGCCCCATTTCGAAAAAATGCTCTATGATAACGCTCTGCTCGCCCTGGCTTATTTACACGGTTATTTGGTGAGCGGGCAGAGACAATACCGGCAAACGGTGGAGTATACCCTGGATTTTATTCTGCGCGAGATGCGGCATCCTTTAGGAGGTTTCTACTCAAGTTTAGACGCCGACTCGGATGGTGAAGAAGGAAAATTCTACCTCTGGGATCTTAGCCAGATCCAATCCATCCTTGGGGACGGGATTGAATGGAAAATCCTATCCGCAACATACCCGCTGCCAGCACAAGGCAACTTTGAAGGGAAAATCATTTTCCGCCGGCAGTTTGAAGCAGCGGATATTGCCAATAAATTGAATATCCCGCTTGAGCAATATAACCACATCCTTGATTCCGCTCACTCCAGATTATTGATTTCCCGTAATGCCCGATCGCGTCCGTTGACAGATGATAAAATCCTGGTTTCCTGGAATGCTCTCGCTCTGCGCGCGTTTGCTGAAGCCGGCTTCTACCTCAATCGCGCCGATTATCTTGTCGCAGCCCAAAAAAATGCAACTTTTCTTCTTTCTCATCTTAAGACCGATCAGCAGTTATTCCGCTCCTGGCGGGATGGGCAAGCAAAAACCAACGGCTTTTTAGAAGACTACGCTGGATTAGCGGTCGCGCTTCTCACCCTGTACCAGTTCGATGGCAATCTCCATTGGTTTCAATGCGCCGTAAACCTCATCACCGATATGAAAACACGCTTTGAAGACCCTCTGGGCGGCTTCTTCGATTCCCCAATCAAAGCAACGGATGTTCCCCTGTTGCCAAAATACCCACAGGATAACCCCATTCCTTCTGGCAATGCGCTGGCAGCCCACGCCTTGATTCTGATGGATCAATTTATGGAAAATAACCCCGGAACGCACCTTGCGCGAGAAATGCTCGCCACATTGCAGCAAACCGCCGCCGAACACCCCACCACATTTGCCTATTGGCTGCAGGTAATGGAAATCGCCACCGGTCCGATTCAGCAAATTGCCCTAATTCACCCTCAGATACCATCACAGGAATCGCTCAGCTGGCTGCGCCCGCCAGACACTCCGTTCCATCCACGTAGAATCCTTGCGCAATCGTTTCCAGGCATAACTTCGGGCATCCCGGCTATTTTAGAAAACCGGACAACAATTGATAGCCGTCCCACAGCGTATATTTGCCAGAATTTCTACTGTCATCAACCCGTCAACGATCTGGATGTGTATCGCCGGATGCTTTCCGAGGGGTTTGAATAAAACTCCAGCATCAATTGATTAAATAATTGTGGCTGCTCGACATTGGCAGCATGACCCGCATCCCGCAAGATGACCTGCGCTGCATAGGGCAGCGCATCCACCAAAGCCTTCTGCATCGTTACGGGAATAGTCGTATCGTTTTCCCCGCTAATCACCAACACGGGTGCGATGATTTTCCGCGCTAAACTTTTTCCTTCAAAGCGCATCAAGGAGAGCATGGATTGACGGTACACTTTAGCATCTGCCTTTTCGATACCATCGCGGAGCAAACGTCGAAAATGCTCCTGATCTTCGCGCGGAAATACCCTCCTTGCGACTAATTCCGCTTGTGCCTTGGGCGAAAGAAAAAATGCCCGCAACCCTCTTTTTAGAAAATAAATATTCTCACTTAACTTAGCCCGCCGCAAGGATAAAAAAGTGTTGACTAAAATGACACTTGCTATTTTTTCCGGGTAGGTTGCAGCCAATAGTTGCGCAACAACGCCACCCATGGAAATGCCCATCACGCCGCAATTTCTGACGTTGCAACGCTCTAAATACTCGTTTAATTCGCCAACAACGTTGCCCAGGTTCCAGCCGCGGTGATCCGCCGGCGTATTGCCAAAGCCGGGTAAATCAGGAGCAAGTGCACGGTAACCAGAGCGCACCAGCGCATCAAACTGTAAAACCCATGATTCACTGGTCGCTCCCAACCCGTGCAGCATTAGAATGGGAAAACCGCCGGATTCACCTGTATCCCTGACATACATCGAGTTTACTCCGTAAATAAATTATCTCTGACCGCGTCACAATTTTTATCTTACCTCGTATATAATACACTTATCAGCCTGGAGGAACAAATGGAAAAATTTATCATAGAAGGTGGAACTCCCTTGAAGGGGGAAATGACCCCTTCGGGCAACAAAAACGCTGCCTTGCCCTTGCTGGCAGCCTGCCTGCTTACCGAAGAACCTGTGATCATGAAAAATGTTCCAAACATCCTGGATGTCCAAACCATGCGGGCACTGCTTGAAAGCCTGGGGGTCGAAATTACCAATCTGGATGACCACACCTGGCGGATTCAAGCGAAGGTTATCCGCCCGGCAAATCTGGATCCCGATCTGACCCGCAAAATTAGAGCATCTATACTTCTGGCGGGTCCGATGACCGCCCGCAGCGGCGAGTTGCGGCTGCCCCCGCCTGGTGGTGATGTAATTGGCAGGCGCAGAGTGGATACGCATATTCTTGCGTTAAAAAAACTGGGAGCAAGTGTCTCATACGATCGTTATTTCTATTTCCGCGCCAAGGGTTTAACCGGCGCTGACATCCTGTTGGATGAAGCCAGCGTGACCGCTACGGAAAATGCCATCATGGCTTGCGTACTCGCACGTGGCAACAGCATCATCCGCAACGCAGCATCCGAACCGCATATACAGGAACTGTGTCACTTCCTCAACACACTGGGAGCAAAAATTGAAAATATCGGCTCCAACACCTTGCACATCAGCGGGGTAGAGCGCTTGCGCGGAGGTGAATTTTCCATCGGGTCCGATTATCTCGAAGTGGTCAGTTTTATTGGCGCCGCGGCTGTAACCCGCGGCGAAATCACCATTCACAATGCAGGCAACCAATATCTGGATATGATCCGCCTTGTCTTCGGTCGCCTCGGCGTTCATTGGGAGACCAAAGGAGATGACATCTATGTTCCCCCAGACCAGAAAATGGTTATCGAGCCGGATCTGGGCAACGCCATACCTGAAATCAGCGTTATGCCCTGGCCCTCCTTCCCAACTGATCTGATGAGCATTGCTCTGGTAGTCGCGACCCAATCAAAAGGCACGATTCTCTTTCATGATTGGATGTACCCAAGCCGCATGTTTTTCACGGACAAGCTGGTCGGAATGGGCGCCCAGATCGTACTGTGCGACCCCCATCGTTGTATTATTCAGGGCCCAACCGAATTATTTGGTGAAAAAATGGAAAGCCCGGACATTCGCGCCGGGATGGCACTCGTGTTGGCTGCCCTTTCCGCGAAGGGCACCTCTGTCATCCGCAATGTCGGACAAATCGACCGAGGTTACGAAAAAGTCGACCAAAAACTTGCCCAATTAGGCGCAAAAATTCAACGAGCAGAGGCCTAAATAAAAAAATCCCGGCGCTTGCCGGGATTTTTTTTGTGGTCAATTCTTGTGTGGGGTCGAAGTCTGCACAACCTCGAGAAATTGATCCAAAACTTCGCGGAGCATTCCTTCCGGAAGTGCCCCTACCTGTCGGTGAACAATCTTTCCTCCAGACACAAAGAGCATGGTGGGGATGCCTTGTACCCCGTAACGCATTGCCCAATCAGGATTTTCATCGGTGTTGATTTTTGCCACGATGAGTTTTCCCGCGTATTCAGCAGCGAGTTTGTCCAATATTGGCGCCACCATTCGGCAAGGTCCGCACCAGGGCGCCCAAAAATCAACAATTACTGGTAGATTGGATTGAAGAACCGTTTTTTCGAACGCCGCATCTGTAACATGCACTGGCTCTTTGATCATCCCATTCTCCTTACTTAGTTGTGATAGTGTTTAGTATACCATGTTTAGATTCGGAAATTGCGAAATAGTGACACCCTAAAAATTCGCTCCTCCCATAAAATTCGGTGGGAGGAGCGGCGATTGACATAAATTTTAATTTTTTTTCGTGGTTATTTGACATTGACCGATATGGTTTTCGGACGGATTTCTTCGGCTTTGGGTACTACCAGGGTCAAAATACCGTGTTCAAATTCCGCCCGCGCTTTGTCGGAAACCACCGTAACCGGTAACTGCACCGAGCGCGTGAGCATTCCACTGCGCCGCTCGCGGATATGATAGGTGGCATTCTCGTTGACTTTTTCTTCTTTAACTTCACCGCGGATCGTCAAAACCTGGTTAGTGATCGAAACATTGATATCCTCCGGTTTAATGCCTGGAAGCACCGCTTTGACGATCAAATTATCGTCCGTCTGGTACATATCCAACGCCATCCATTCATGCCCGCGCCATGCCTCAGCCTGCCGGGTGAGGACGTTGTCGAATACCTGGTCCATCATTGACTGCAGGCTTGCCATTTCGCGAAAGGGATCAAATACTGTCAGGTTAGCCATAATCCACCTCCAAAACATGGGATAAGTTAACTATGCTAACCCGAATGGTACACTGCTTGCATAAGAAATATGCAAACAGTATGTTAATTTTATATAGAATTGGTTGCTGATAAAAAACTCAACTATCCGCTTGGCGGTTGAAATCCAAAAAACGATACCCCACTCCGCGTTCGGTTAGGATGTACTTTGGATTCGCCGGGTCCTTTTCCAATTTTTGCCGCAGATAATTAATATATAGACGCACGTAATGCGGTTCGTCACGATATTCATATCCCCACACTTTTGAAAGCAACTGGTCATAAGTCATCACCCACCCTGCGTTTTGCACCAGATGATAGAGTAAGCGATACTCGGTGGGACGCAATTTCACCAGTTTTCCCTCGACCCAAATTTCTCTGCGGCTGAAATCAATCTTCAACCGTTCATCAATTTCATAGCGCTCCTTTGCGCTGTAACTACTCCCCTCGGTGCGCCGCAAAACCGCTCGAACGCGGCTGACCAGTTCGCGTGGACTGAATGGCTTGGTGACATAATCATCAGCGCCCAGTTCCAGTCCGCGCACCCGGTCATCCTCCTCCCCCTTTGCGGTCAACATGATGACGGGAACACTGCTAATCTCGCGCATCATCTTAAGCGCTTCAAAGCCATCCAAATCCGGCATCATCACATCCAGAATTACTACATCCGGCATGGCATCCCGCAATTGACGGATGGCATCCAAACCGCGATGGGCTTCGACAACCCGAAATCCATCATGTTCCAGATTCAGGCGAATAAACCGCGCCATGCGTTCTTCATCATCCACTACCAGGATTATGCGATTCTTAAAATCATCTTCCTGGGCCATATCATTCCCTCACGAAGGTGATGATTTCCTCTTCTTCGCTGGTCGGCAAAACCTCAATAAACGTTATCCGACTCATCGGCCAGATAACCGTTGTCACATTCGGTTCAAGGTAATGCAGATCTTTGCCGTCTTTTTTTCGCGGATTCTTGAGGGTAACAATAATGTCACCAGGCGAAGGCAAGGCATCCACTTCTCCAACTACAGGATCTTCGTTAGCAATATGCAAAACTAGACTCGGCATGGCGGTTTCTCGATTACTTTTGTATGATAATTTGAATCTTGAGCTTACCCAATGCGACCATATCACCATGTTTAATCGGATAATCAACATGCGGGACAATTTTTTGACCATTGACCCGCGTCCCGTTTGCAGACCCCAAGTCCATGATAGACACCCTTTGGGAGCCGACTTTAATTGCCGCATGCAAGCGCGAAACTCCTTGGGAGTATGCTTCAAATTCGGATAGATCCACATCTGGCAATATGGGTTGTCCCTCTGCAATACGGCCCAACGAAAACTCGGGTTTTCCGCTGAGGTGGATAGTCCTACCGGTTTCAATCATTTGCAGCGACATAACAGCCTCGACGCCAATTGCCGTGGACACGATATCTGGTTTTATCTCTGCTTCTGGTATAGTTTTAAATAAAATATTGCTATTTAAAGTGTCTGAATGAACTTTTTCCAGATTGTGGGTGGTTAACGCATCCACCGTAACCAACTGAGCGCCGCATTCGCTGCAAAACAATGCGCCCGGTAATTCCTGATGCTGACAATTAAGGCAACGGATCATGAGTTCCTCCCCGAAGGGCTCGGCAACAAAAACAATGCGCGTGTGCCATACTTAATTTTCTTGTCTCCCTCTTTACTAAATCCGTGGGTTCGTTGAATATGATCTGCTTCTATAAGGACCGTTTTGGCTAATTCTCGATCCCCTTGCGCCAGTAAATGAGTTGCCAGATGCTGCAAATGTCGCGTAGCCTTGGGAATATTGCCCACCTGCACTTCATGCCTTGCCTTTTCTTGCAAACGGTACAATGTAATTTTGGACATGGCTTGCAACACAGCGGTGGGTGGCTTTTCAGCTTGCCATCCTTCCCTGGTCTGCCTTGATAGCGTAATAGGGTAGCGGGCATATGGATTTGCCAGTGATGGCACCAGCATGGTTATCACACCCTTCAACAATGTCAGTTCCGTTTGTTCGGCTTTGACGGGGGGAAGTTTAAACTCCAGGATGACGCTGGTTTTCTTACCATATTCAATAGTACCCAAAGGTATGGGCGATTCATTGCCAAGCGGCGTGACATCCGGATGAATGCGGAAAACATACCTCAATTCGATTGGGGCATCAATATTTATTGACCACTCAACTTTTCGGGCATAGCTAACCGAAATCGAACGAACTTTATTTTCAATAAACTGCGTTAAATCCTCGCTGCGGTTGATGTAAACCGCATTCCCGCCACTCAATGATGCCAATTGATCCAGAAAGACATCATTCCACTCATCGCCTATTCCGAGCGCGTTGATTCCAATGCCATCCAACCTCGCGCGGCTGGCTAATTCCAGGCAGTCTGGTTCATCTCCATACGTGTGTCCATCAGTGATCATAATCAATTGTTTAATCATGGAATCGCGGGAAAACCGCTGGATAATGTCATATCCCATGGATAAACCCTGGAATATTTCTGTTGCGCCACCAACTTGTATTTTATTGAGCACCAGGTCAACTGCATTTGGCTCGTCCAATTCCCGGGGCGACATTATAACTTCCGCTCGATCACTGAAGGCGATGATGGACAGCCGGTCTTTACTGCGCAGCTTCCTGGCTAGCTGGCTGACATTAGCGCGCACCATTTCAATTCGCTCGCCCCGCATTGAATTGGATCGGTCTAAAACCAGACAGGCATGAATGGGCGGCAAATCCTTTGGATTAGGCTCTTTTGGCGTATCCATTTCCAATAAAACGTAAAAAAGCTGCGCTTCCTCTAAAATAGAAATATTCGATCTGCCATAAAAAACATTAATCCCTACAGCAGGTACTTCCTTCAAGTCTGTGGGGAGTTGAGTGTCGTAGGCAGCCCGCTTTTTTCCATTGGAAAGCGTCTCATACGCTTCCTGAATTTGTATAAATTTTTGTTTAGCCGTTGGATCTGGATTTACATCCGGGTGATAATGGCGAGCCGCATCGAAATACGCCGCTCGAATCTCCTCTGGAGAAGCGCTGAACGGTATTTCGAGAATGTGATAATAACTCGTCTTCATTTAAAGCAACTAGAAATATTGGACCAAAATGACGCTGATATTGTCCGGACCTCCAGCAATATTGGCTGCATCTACCAGATTCTTGCACGCGACAGATGGATTCCGGGCACTGGCTATGATCTGGAAAATTTCGGCTTCATTCACAACCCCCCACAAACCGTCGCTGCAAATCATTAAGTAACCCGGATGCGGCATCGGCAGAGTATGTATATCCGGACGGAACGGTTCTACTTGGCCAAGCGCTCGATACAAAACGTTCCGGTTAGGATGCACAGCAGCTTCCTGTTCGGTGATTTGTCCCAGTTCCACCAGACGGCGAACCAGTGAATGATCTTGGGTGATTAACTGCATTCTTCCATCTGGAAAAATGAAATAAGCCCGGCTGTCTCCGACATGCGTTATCGTCACTTGTTCACCAATGGCTAAGGCTGCTGTCAATGTTGTCCCACCACCAGGTGCTCTTTTACTAACCGCCTGATGCGCACGGGTTACAGCCGAATCCATGATTTCCTGTATACTATCGCCGCTGGATTCGCCTTCAAGCCCAATATGAGGGATGTATATTCTTGTCAGCACGGTTTCTGCCAGCGTTCGCGCAGCCGCGCTGGAGGCAAGCTCTCCATGTTCATACCCCCCCATGCCGTCTGCAATGACGAACAAACCAAACGGAATTTCATTATTACCATCAGATAAAACCGTCGCCAACGAATACAATGCGTCCTCATTGTGATCCCTTTGCCTGCCAACCGATTGTCCGCATCCGACAAGAAAATGCAATGGCGACATAGAAACCGAAGGAATTGAAACAACCTGCAACTGTTCATCGGACAATGGAGCCGTCTGCACGGTCTCCATAATTGGGCGCGGGTTTGTGGGGTTGGTTTTATTGCCAGAAATGATTTTTTTCAAAAAATTGAACACGTGTCCTCCGAAAAAGATGATCCCGCTCCTCATCCGAGTACTGCATAAAAGATATGGTCGGCAGAACCAAAATAAATCGTGTCATTAAAAATCAACGGCGTGCAGGTAATTGGTCCATCGGTAGCAAATTTCCAACGCAGCCGCCCAGTTTTTAGTTCCAAACAATATAAGTTCCCATCGGCTGAACCACAGTACACCAACTCCTTGTGAACCGTTGGTGAACCGCTAACCTGGTGATTGGTTTGATACTTCCAGATTTCGCGAGCGTTGTTAGCATCCACGCAATAAATATTACCATCCGCTGAACCGACGATTACATAATTTTCTACCCGGCAGGGTGAGGAAATTGAGCCTTTCATCATTCGGTATCGCCAGACCACCCAACCGCTCTTAGCATCTAAGGCATATATCGAACCATCCAATGAGGTGAAATACACAATCCCTTGCGCCACCAAGGGAGAGGATGTAATCGCCCGCTTGGCTCGGAAGCGCCATTTTGTCTGCCCGCGGAAATCAATACAAAGGAAATCTCCGCCCTCATTTCCAAAATATATCAGATCATTAAGAACAAATGGCGACGAGCGCACCGCCACCCCAGCATCAGCCTTCAGAACCCTGCGCATGGATAATATGTTTACACCGTACAAAAATCCGTCGTCGCTGCCAAAAAACACGTGCCCATCCGAAACTCTGGGCGAGCTTCGAATCGGGTGGTCAACGGGCAGCGTCCACGCCAGCTTTCCGGTTTTAGAAATTATCGCGTGCAAATTGCCATCTTCAGAGCCCGCAAAGAGCAAATCATTGGCGATTGCCGGTCGTGTGACAACCCCTCCATTGGTCGGAAATTTCCAACGAAACTCACCGTTGGTGGCATCTATAGCGTATAGATTATGGTCATACGAGCCAATATAAATGATTCCATTATCATAAGATGCTGAACCCCGGATTTCATCCTCACAACGGAAAACCCAAATCGGCTTTACAACCTGCTCGCTGACCACTGCGGGTAAATTAATGCGGGATAGCGCGCCGGTTTTCTTGGCAGCGCTTAATAAAGCATCTTTCATTCCCGCCGCTGAATTGAAGCGCTCCTGTGGATTGTATTTCAATGCCGTTTGGATCACGGCCTCCAGTTCCATGCTCACCATCGTATTAATCTGGCGTATCTGGCGTTCACCAAAGGAAAACGGCGGCTCCAGGCGCGGATCACGCCGGGTAAGCAAGTGATGCAGAGTGGCGCCGAGGGCGTAGATATCCGCCAGTGGTGACGCTTCGCCGCGGTATTGCTCCGGTGGCGAATACCCTTCCGTCCCAATCATGGTGCCTTTTTGCCCTTCGCGGAACATCTTTGCTATTCCAAAATCAACCAAAACGATGTGACCCTGCTGATTAACCATCACATTGGATGGCTTCATATCCCGGAAGATGATGGGTTCAGGTTTGTGGTTGTGTAAATACTCTAGCACGTCACAAATTTCAATCGCCCATGAAATAACTTTATCCTCCGAAACCGGTCCTTCGCTCTCATTAAGGATTGCTTCGAGATCCTTGCCATTAACATATTCGAGAACCAGGTAGGATCGTTCTTCATGTGAGAAATAATCGAAAATTTTTGGGATCGAAGGGTGGTTAAGGGCTACCAGGATGTTCGCTTCTCTCTCGAAATTTTGTACAATCGTTTGACGAACCAGTGGATCCCGCGCCTGGTTGATCATCTCCTTCACCGCTACCAATTTGATCACATTTGGAAAATGTAAATCTCGAGCCCGGTACACCGATCCCATACCACCAACGCCAATAACATCCTGGACCAGGTATCGGTCTACCAAGACCGAACCTGTCTGGAGTTGTTTGACTGACCCCTGTCCACCACTAAAATTCTGGGTGATTCGATGCGTGTCCAGCTTTACCTCCCGAAACTGGTGTTAAGTATCCCCCGAAAAGTAAAAGATCAGATAACTGGTAATAATAGAATGATGTTTTTATAAAATTTGTTGCGGAGACTCAGGGGAATTGTATGTATAAGATTATATCTTCAAAAATCCTTTTTGCAACCAAAAAGACCCTTGCATTCAATCTACAAAATTAAAACAAAAACAAACTGGACTTCACAACTCGCATCGGATAGAATTAAATCATCATATGGAGGGTAACGATGAGCAACTTTCCAGGCAAAGGAAAAGTCGCTGTAATAAAAACCGCGCCCGATTCGATACTTGAAGATATTGAAGCCTTGCTGCGTTTGGGAGGCATTGAAAGCTCGTTACCAAAATCTGCTTCCATTTCCTTAAAAATCAAATTATCCGGAAATACCTGGTATCCAACCGCCTCAACCACCCCATGGCAATTGGAGGGTGTAATTCACGCATTGCAAAAAGCGGGTTACCGGGATATAAGCAGGACCTATAACTTATTCGACGCCATTAATCCCAATCTGGCAGAGATCAACAACAAGCACAAACGAATCACCGATAAATACCAAATTCCGTGTATTGATTTATGCGATAAAAAGCAGGAGTTTATACAAGTCCAGCCGCGTGCCAATCCTTTCCTGATATTGGATGAGATCTATCCTGATGGCGTCTTTATCCCCAAAATCCTGGCGGGGAAAAATCTCATCCATTTACCCACAGTTAAGCAGGACGCCCTAACCACCATTGATGGGGCCATGAAAAACGCAATTGGCGGACTGCTGCGCCACAAATCTCCATCCATTCACCGCGCGATTCACGAAGTCCTGGTTGACTTGTTGTTAATCCAACAGGAAATCCATCCCGGTGTTTTTACTGTTATGGACGGCACTTTAATACGTGATGTTCGTGATTCCCACGCATTTCGCTGGCGCGAAAGGAATATTCTTCTCGCCTCCGCGGATCAGGTTGCGGTGGATGCTGTTTCTGCCCGGTTGCAGGGATTCGACCCATTATCAATACCGTTCATCCGACTCGCCCACGAGTTAGATCTTGGAGTTGGTGATCCCCGCCAGATTGATGTAACCGGTAGCGATATCAACCAAGACGGATACTGGAATTTCAACCAGGATACTACCTTGGCATCCACCGGAAAAAGCCAGGGTTCTCCCCAGGTTTTCACAAATTATTGGCAATTAGATTTTCTCGATCCCGCGAGAAGCAATGTATCCAAGTTGTATCACAATTTTGTATGGCAGCCCTTTATTGGTCGAAAGCATGCCGAACAAGCGTTGAGGTCTCGTTGGGGACAATTATTTTTATCGTATGGGGATGGCAGCATCGCGCTGCCGGGGATAGAAAAGAAAACCGTTGCCCGGGCGGGTGTGACACTCGGACTAGTCGCCGGAGTGATTGGACTGATTGCTTTTCTGCATAATCTTCGCAAAAAGAAATAACAACGTGCGTAAGGCGAAAGAATTGTTTGGGTTATATTGTCTCGTTTTTTGACCAACGACGTTCCAGGAGATCAATTCATGTTTTCATCCTTTGCTGACGCGCAGGCTTTCATTAAGGAAAACCGGATACGGATGATTGACTTAAAATTCAGCGCCTTGTGGGGACGCTGGCATCATGTAACCATTTCAGCCAACGAATTCACACCGGAATTAATGACCAATGGGGTCGGCTTCGACGGATCGAGCGTTGGTTTTAAATCCGTTCGCGCCAGCGATATGATTCTGGTGCCGGACCTGGCTACCGGCTTCCTCGACCCTTTTTGGGACTCTCCTACCCTGAGTTTTATTTGCAACACATTAGAAGCGGAATCTAAAACACAATTTTTTCTGGATCCCCGCGAAATTGCCCGCCGGGCAGAGAAGTATTTATATAAAACAGGAATAGCCGATCGCTCTGCATGGGGACCGGAATTTGAATTCTATATTTTCAGTAAAGCCACTTTTGAGAACGGAATAAATGTTGCTTCTTACCGGGTCGATTCGATCGAATCGAATTGGAACAGTACACTGGGTGGGCACGGTCATTTTATACCACTTCATGGCGGCTACCATGCCATCCCGCCGCGAGACCAATTATTCAATTTGCGTTCCGAAATGGTCGAAATTCTTGAAGACATCGGCATCCCAGTAAAATATCACCACCACGAGGTTGGCGGACCCGGACAATGCGAAATCGAGACACCCCTGATGGGTTTGCTTACCGCCGGTGACGCCTCAATGATCATCAAGTATGTAACCAAAATGGTTGCGCTCAAGCACGGACAGACGGTAACATTTCTACCCAAACCTTTGTTCGGCGAGGCTGGCAATGGCATGCATTTTCACCAACTGCTTCTCAAGGACGGGCATAATCAATTTTACGACCCTCACGGTCCTAACCTGTTAAGCCAAACGGCTTTATATTATATCGGCGGATTATTAACCCACGCCCCCGCCATCCTCGGTTTAACGAATGCCAGTACAAATTCTTACCGCCGCCTTGTGCCAGGTTTTGAAGCGCCGGTAAATTGTTTCTTTTCCAGTGGCAATCGCAGCGCTGCCATCCGTGTGCCAAAATATGCTACCGAGCCAGACACCGTGCGTTTTGAATTTCGCCCGCCAGATGCAACCTGCAATCCCTACATTGCGATGGCGGCCATGTTAATGGCTGGCATGGATGGAATCAAAAACAAGATAGATCCTGTTCAGGCAGGGTTTGGACCATATAACGAGGATATATTCACCTGGCCGGCAGAGAAATTAGCCTCTATTCGCAGCCTGCCAACCTCTCTCGATATGGCTTTGCACGCCCTGGAGGAAGATCACCAATTCCTGCTTGAGGGCGGTGTCTTCCATGAAGAAATGTTGGCTAACTGGGTCCGGGGCAAGCGGGAGGAAGAAAATCAGATTCGCATCCGTCCGCACCCCTATGAAGTACAACTCTATTTTGATCTCTGATCATTTGTGGGACGGCACGTCTCGCACATACATAGTTTTCTTAAATAGCCCCAGTTGAATATTCCATAATGGTGACCGTCTTCCCATTCGATGGTCAAAGCGTAATTGCCAACCCCTTCAATTTTTCTCATCCTGGTAGCCTGCGATTCAGGCAGATCAAGCGTAAAAACCGCTTCATCCGGCTCATCGCGCATATATTCGTGCCCTCCACGGCAGGATGCACACGGGCAGGCTGCCCGTAATAAACCAAATGGGTAAGTTGAGATATGACCATCCTCCCAATGGATGGTGAGAAAACGAATGGTGCGGTTGGCTTTGATTGATGCAGGCAAAGAATGCATACTGTTACTCATCATGGCTGGGTTTCGTTGTCGAGATCAAGAATGCGTAAAAAATTGGATGCTGCCCAACCGCTGCGCTTTTCATCATAGGGAGCGGTCAGGTACCACCAGACGAATCCATCTGCCTCCTTGGGACCATCAACCACTTGAAACACTTCGGATTCATACCCCAAGAATAATATATCGGCAGACGTGCCCGCATCGCGACGCAACCGCAATCCATCTCCACCCGTTCCAAAGATTTGAACATACATTCCCTGGCTTATACCCCCAACGGACAACGTTCGCGCTTGCGGAGTCGGGGTAGGCGTTGCGAATAGATTAATCTGCGCTGGCTCAGTGGATGTGGGCGCAGGGACAATAGTGACCACAATTGTCGGGGCAACCCCAGAAACCGGTAGTTCCGGTTTGAGGAATTCAATTGCTATGACAACTAATCCCAACAACACCGCAGAAAAGAAGAACGATGCAACAAACGTCCAGGGACTATAACGGTCAAACAGGTTTCCTCTTTTCATGTCCTATCCTACGGCCACTAATTGAATTGGGTAACTCGATTATAACCCTGAAACACTTATGGTTTTCATCAAATTACTGTATGATATAATCCACAAAAGTAACTCGCATATGAACGAATCGAAAACCGTCACGCCCATTCTTGGTAACCGGTATCAGCTGCTCCAGACGATTGGAACGGGTGGCATGGCTGTTGTCTACCTGGCGCGCGATACCATGCTGGAAAGACCAGTAGCAATCAAGATTTTGCGCGAGGACTACTCAAAAAATGAAGCCTTTCGCGAGCGGTTCAGACTGGAAGCCAAAGCCGCTGCCAATTTATCCCATCCCAACATAATCACCGTTCATGATTTCGGTTTCGACTCGGATCGTCTCTACCTGGTCATGGAGTATTTGCCTGGAACCGATCTGAAAACTATCCTGCGCGAACGCGCCCGTCTGCCCATTGATGAAGCGGTCAACATGATCATCCAGGCTGCCTCTGGAATTGGCTATGCGCACCGGGCGGGATTAATCCACTGCGATATTAAACCCCACAACATCCTGGTCACTCCCGAACAACGGATTAAAGTCACCGACTTTGGCATTGCTCGTGCTATGGTGAGTATCCATCCTGATGAAAAAGCGGATGTGGTCTGGGGCTCGCCCCTTTATTTTTCCCCTGAGCAAGCCGCTGGTGAGGCACCTTCACCAGCGTCAGATGTTTACTCGCTGGGCATTGTATTGTATGAGATGGTTTGCGGACGGCTTCCCTTTAATCACAATGACCCCGCCGAGTTGGCTCGTATGCATCGAGAGGTGCTCCCGCCTCCCCCCCGTCGCTTTAATCCAGAGATTCCACCAGCCCTGGAACAGACCATTCTCAAGGTGCTCGCAAAAGAGCCGTCCGCCAGGTATCGTACTGCCGATCAATTCGCGCGCGTGTTGACAACTGTTGCTCAAATAAAAGAAACCCCAAGTGCTCCAATTTCGATCCCAATTGAAAATGCAGCCACTTCGCAAATTCCAGTCCAGCCAGCAGCCAACCCGGTTAGCGCCAATCCCATCACCGCCGCCGGAACCGAAGAGCCTGTCCTGGATATCGACTGGGTTACGATCATCCTGGCTCTGTTGGCAATCCTCACCGTTGGCGGATTGATTCCGTTCTGGTTATATATTTGGTTTTCCTACAATCCACCAGTTTGATGAAATCTTCTATGAGCCAACCCCTGATTTCCGCATCCATCTTATCTGCCGATTTTTCCCATCTGGCAGATCAGATTCGCCAGGCGGAATTGGCAGGGACGGATTGGATCCACATTGATATTATGGACGGGCATTTTGTCCCTAACATCACAATGGGTCCGTTCATTGTCGAAACCTGCCGGCGGATAACCACACTACCGCTGGATGTTCATTTGATGATCGAAAAACCTGAGAATCACATCGAAGCCTTCGCCAAGGCAGGGGCAGACCGGATCAGCGTCCATATTGAGGGTAGTCCGAACATCCATCGCGTCATCCAATTCATCCGCAACCAGGGTGCTTCGCCAGGAATTGTCCTCAATCCAGGTACGCCAGTTGTATCGGTAGAAGAAGTGCTCCCTTTTGTTGATCTGATTTTGGTGATGACAGTGAATCCCGGTTTTTCCGGTCAGGTTCATCTCCCCGAAATGACGCAAAAAATTTCCACTTTTCGCCGGGTGCTCGACCAACGGAACCTTCATGCCATCCTTCAGGTTGATGGCGGTATTACCGCCGATAATATTGCCTCTCTCGCCCGGGCAGGGGCATCATGCTTCGTGGCCGCGACATCTATTTTTAAACATCCCAACGGGATAAGCGCCGGAATACAAGCACTTCGTTTTGCGTTAACAACATCGGTTCATCTTTCGCTGAAGTAAAAAAAAAGCGGCTTTCGCCGCCTGGATCAGAAAGGATCTCATTACTTGGTTTTCACAATCGTCCGAATGCACTTTGCGCACAATACTTTGCGGACCTTCCGCCCGTTTTCCATCACCATCACCCGTTGTAAATTTGGCTTAAAGGAACGGTTGGTTGCCCGCATCGAAAAACTGCGATTATGACCAAAAGTAGTTGTTTTACCGCACTGATCGCACTTTGCCATGATGATAAATTCCTTTCCTACAAAACTCTTTTCCGATCCACCAATGACCGGACGCAAGGACGAATTTTACCACACTGCGTATCTTTTATCAACCCAAATTGTTATATTCAAGAGGATTTCTCGCCATGAATGAACCAAACCCGCTTGGTAATATTTTTATCTCTCACCGCGCGATTGCATCCCTTGCCCATCAAGCCGCAATTGAATCGTATGGCGTAGTTGGTTTGGCTGCTAAAAACATTGCCGAAGGAATCGCCAGCAAGATCGTCAAAGACCCTTCTTTGGGAGTCGAAGTGGATTTTAAAAATGAGGGTGTTTCCATTGACCTCTACATTATCATTGAATATGGCACCCGGATTAAAATGGTTACTTCAAGTGTCTCCGAAAATGTTCGTTACCAAATCGAGAAATGGCTCGGTCTTTCGGTCAAAGATGTGAATGTTCACGTCCGTGGTCTGCGAATAAGCGACCTGGATTAAAATTATTCTTTTATTAATTGGGAGCACCATGACGATTGATTTTAATGCCGCATCTTTGCCAGAAAGAAAAATCCTCTCGCGCGAAGAATACCTGGATGGACAGGGATTAAAGCGCTTATTGGAAGCCGGGATAGCATGGCTGAAAGCCAACCAACAACTGGTTAACTCGCTTAACGTATTTCCCGTTCCAGATGGTGACACCGGCACAAACATGCTTCTCACCATGCAAGCCGCTCACAATGAGATTGCCCGTTCAACCGAAAAAAACGTTGGCAAGGTCGCTCATGCCATTGCCCAGGGCGCATTGATGGGCGCGCGAGGGAATTCTGGAGTTATCCTTTCTCAATTGTGGCGCGGTTTTGCGCGGGCACTGGATAACTACGAAACTCTGGACGGCGACAAAGTGATCAAAGCACTGCTCGAAGCGCGAAACACCGCTTATAAAGGAGTTGTCCGTCCAGTTGAGGGCACTATTCTGACCGTCGCGCATGATATTGCCATTTCGGTGGAATCGCTTCGCGGAAAACCACTCTCGATCGATTGGCTTGAAACAATCGTTCGGGATGCTGATATCTCTGTGCAAAAAACCCCGGATTTACTTCCGATCCTCAAACAAGCCGGCGTGGTCGATTCCGGCGGCAAAGGCTTGTTTATTATCCTCGAAGGTATGCTTCGTCACCTCAAAGGTCTTTCTCTGGATACGCCGATAGCAGCCATTCAACCCATCACCACCATGAATCTGGAGGAAACCATGGAAGAAATTGAACCAGGTCAGGATTACGAAGTGGTGGTTGATTTTCGTCCCGATAAACCGCTTGACTTGAATCGTTTTTATGAACAACTTTCCCAGATAGGAACTTCCATTCAGGTTGGCGAAGGCGATGGCATCTACCGTATGCACATTCACGTCCCCACCGAAAAACGATACGAGCCTATTGATTATACAATGACCCTTGGCACCATCACCAAAGTTGCCATCGAGAACCTGATTGCTCAAATGGCGGAAAAGAAAAACAATGCTCAACCGGTACAATTCCCGCCCGTTGAGCCGGGCAGCATTGCAGTAATTGCAGTATCTCCGGGCTCAGGGTTGACCCGCATCTTCGCCAGCCTGGGAGTCAATGCTGTGGTCGAAGGCGGACAAACCATGAATCCCAGCACCGAAGAAATCATCAAATCATTCGAAAACCTCCCAACAGACCAGATTATCATTCTGCCAAATAACAAAAACATAATCCTGGCAGCCCGTAACGCCACAAACCTGACCGTAAAGAAAGTTCGCATCATACCTACTAAAACGATCCCACAGGGTTTAAGCGCCTTGCTGCGCTACGATCCAGACGGCAACCTTGACGAAGTTGCCGCCGAGATGGAAAAAGCGCTCGCGGATGTTGAAAGCGGCGAAATTACCACCGCAACCCGTTCAGTGGAGATCAACGGCGTAAATGTTATGGAAGGTCAGGTGATTGCCTTGCTCAACGGGCAACTGGTTGCCTCGGCAGGGCAAATGGACGAAGCCTGTTTCAAATTATTGGAAACCTCCAACACCGAAGAGCGGGAGCGGATCACCCTTTTCTATGGACAGGATATCACTCTGGAGGAGGTTAACAACCTGGCTGATAAGATTCAGGCGAAATACCCTGATCACGAAATTGAAATTCACGAAGGCGGGCAGCCCCATTATCAACTAATCATTTCGGTCGAATGATTATCTATGCGAAAAATATGCGTCTTGGCAGATAACACCGCCCAATTTCCACATCATTCCTTTCCAGGTCAAAATCTGATTCGCATAATTCCACATGATATCGAACTTGGAGGAACCATTTATCCGGAGGGCAGCAGCCTTAAGGTATCCCAATTGCCAAACTCTGCATGGGACAATCTCAATCCACGTTTGATTCCTCCCTCGGCCGAAAAATTTAACCAGATATTTGTCAATGTTGGCTTGGAGTTCGACGAGCTGATTGTTTTGATACATTCAGCCCATTTAAGCACTGCTTATGCCAACGCCTGCCTGGCGGCAACCGCCCTCCAAGGCAGGCTTCCGGTCATTGTTGTGGACACAAACACCTTTTCTGCCGGGTTGGGTATCATCGCCCAACTGGCAGCCGATGCTATTCACAGCGGAGCCAATCTGGCAGCGGTCGAGCACCTGGTGCGCCGCCAGGCAGCTCACGTATACACAGTGGTATGTTCACCGGGTCTTTCCTATCTCTATCACAGCGGTATTGTGGATCACGCGCAAGCGGTTGTTGGTGAAATGTTAAACATGATGCCTCTTTTTTCCATCGAAGATGAGCGGTTAACTCCAGTGGAAAAAGTACGCAATGTTCGCAACACCATCGAACTTTTTATTGAATTTGTCGAGGAGTTCGATCAGCTGCGCCACATTGCATTAATTCAAAGCGCGCCTCCGTTGCTGCCCGAAACTCGCAGTATCCGTCAAGCGTTTTTGGATCTCTACCCGCAAACCTCTTATAGCGAACACAACATCAATCTACCTTCAGCCATCCTTTTCAGCCCGCGTATTATCGGGTTGGTTGCCGTCGAAAACCCAACGGATTGACCCAATCCATTTTCGACCGAATTTCATCGCCGCATGGAAACCGCAAAGCATTAGACTGGGGTAAAATTTAAGTATGCTAGCATCTTTCGAAAAATTAAATAAATTTTTACGATTAGAAATTGAACGTGGTTTTGATAACCGCGCCATCGTCGGCGGCTTGGATAAAATCATCCCCGCCTGGGAACAAGAAGCACTGCGGGAAGGAATTGATCCCCAACTTGTTCAGGCGGTTTGTCAAAAATTATCCGCCTATCCTGAGCAGGATGCACAATCCCGTCAAGCAACGGTTCAAACCTTGCTCCACTTAACCCAATATCAACCTGCTGCGCCGGAAAAAACATGGTCTCCTAACCTCGATCACGCCCCATCCTCACCCATTAATGGCAAACCGCAGCAATCGAATGCTTTGAGCAGTTCGAACATCACCGAGCATGCCAACCACTCGATGAAAACGCGCGATAGATCTTCCCAGGCTATTCCCCATCAGCGCACAAATCATGCCCCAACGGGATTGAATGCCAGCCTGGATGTGCTGCCCGGCATTGGACCAAAAAACTCCCAAAATTTGCATAAACTCGGACTGCGGAAACTTGAAGATTTACTATACTACTTTCCCCGCCGCTATGATGATTTTTCGAAGATGAAACGAATCAACATGCTGGAATATGGTGATGAACTATCTATAGCCGGCACTGTTCAAAAAGCCTACCAGCGCGAGGTAAAAGGTGGTCGCAGTATGCTGGAGGCGGTAATATCGGATGGTACCGGCGCTTTACGAATCACCTGGTTTAACCAACCCTGGCTGGAAAAATCCATCCGCCCTGGCGTTCAGTTAATTCTTTCCGGAAAAATTGATCTGTATTTGGGGCGCTTTTGCATGAATAACCCGGAATGGGAACTGTTGGAGCAAGAGCACCTGCACACGAATCGAATCGTCCCGGTTTATTCACTCACAGCCGGGGTGAGCCAGAAAATGCTCCGCAGGATCATGCACCAGACGATAAATTTTTGGGCGCCACGCGTTCTCGATTTTTTACCAGACAACATCCGCGCCGCTGGCAATTTACCCCCGTTACAGAAAGCATTGCTGCAAATTCACTTTCCCGATAGTGACGCCGATCTTGTAAGCGCCCGGAAGCGCCTGGCTTTTGATGAAATTTTCTTGATTCAATTGGGTGTTCTCCGCCAGAAAAAATCCTGGCAAAGTACCACCGCGCGGGTTTTCGACATTCCTGAAGAAGCGCTGGCTGATCAATTTTCACGCCTGCCTTATGTACTTACCAATGCGCAGAGGAAGGTAATCGAAGAAATCCGCACAGACCTTGCCTCCGGACATCCGATGAACCGATTATTACAAGGGGATGTCGGCTCAGGTAAAACTGTGGTAGCCGCAATCGCAATCACCATGATCACAAGGCATGACTGCCAGGCTGCCATTATGGCGCCAACCAGTATTTTAGCCGAACAACATTTTCGCAATTTCGAAAAACTCTTCGTCGCAGCCAACGCAGACGATCCTGCCCCATTTCAACCTGGCGAAATCCGACTGCTGGTTGGGGATACACCAGAACAGGAAAAACAGGAAATTCGCGCAGGGCTGATCGCCGGGGATATCAAGCTGGTTATCGGCACCCATGCGCTCATCGAGGATCCTGTCGAATTTAAAGATTTACACCTGGTCGTCATAGACGAACAACACCGGTTTGGGGTTGCCCAACGGTCCGCGCTGCGCCAAAAAGGGGAAAACCCTCATTTACTGGTAATGACCGCCACGCCAATTCCGCGCTCGCTGGCGCTCACCATTTACGGAGATCTCGATCTATCTGTCATGGATGAGATGCCAGCAGGACGTCTGCCAATTGAAACCTACATTATCACCCCCCTGGAACGCGAGCGAGCATACAGCTTTATCCATTCACAGGTCAAATTGGGACACCAGGCGTTCATCATCTACCCATTGGTGGAACAGACCGAAAAAGAAGACGTGCTTGCTGCCGTCCAACAGCAGGAACGCCTCCAACAGGAAGTTTTTCCCGAACTCGATATCGGTTTGCTTCATGGCAGAATGCGCCCGGATGAAAAAGAACAGGTCATGCAGGATTTTCGCGATGGAATATTTCATATCCTTGTTTCAACATCTGTGATCGAAGTAGGCGTAGATATACCCGGCGCCACCGTAATGTTGATCGAAGGCGCTAACCGCTTTGGGTTAGCCCAGTTGCACCAATTCCGTGGACGGGTTGGGCGAGGAAAGGCTCAGTCCTATTGCATCCTGATACCAGATAAAGAGGACGCCGCGGAAAACGAACGACTTGCTGCCATGGTGGAAACCAACAATGGCTTTATCCTCGCCGAGCGCGATTTGCAGCAGCGCGGTCCAGGAGAATTCTTAGGCACCCGGCAGGCGGGATTTGCCGAACTGAAAGTCGCCAGCCTGACCGACATACATACCATCGAAAAAGCCCGCAACCTCGCGCATAACCTGTTCGAAATTGATCCAGCCTTAAGTGCGCCTGCTCACCAAGGCGTCCTGAGCAAACTGGAATCCTTTTGGTCTGCTGGTTTTGGTGATTTCAGTTAGGGAGGAATAACTTCATGGTCAGAGCCGTATTCCCAGGCACCTTCGATCCAATCCATTATGGACACATGGATATTGCCCGCCGGGCTTCCCGGATTTTCGACGAGGTCATCATTGCGGTTTACAACAAACCTCTCAAGAATCTTCTCTTCACCCCGGAAGAGCGGCTGAATCTTGTGCAGCAAACTTTTTTTGCCGAACCAAAATTTACCATCATGGGCTACAGTGGCTTAACCGTGGAATTTTGTAAAAACGTCGGCGCCCAGGTGATCATTCGGGGTTTAAGAGTTTTTTCCGACTTTGAACATGAATTCCGCATGGCGCTTGCCAACCATCGCCTATTTCCCGACATTGAGATGATCTCCTTCATCACTAGCGAACAACACACCTTCCTTTCGTCCACTACAGTGCGAGAAATTGCTTCTCTGGGAGGAGATGTAGGCAGCATGGTGCCTTTGCATGTTGCCGATGCCTTGAAGCAGAAGTTTAATGAGCTAGGAGATGCTCAAACCGTTGTTCCTTTTACGGCGCTTAGAGATTGAAATGCGTATAATAGTATTAATTGGCTTGATTATTGCACCTTACTTTGCAGCCAGTTAAAGCGGAGGAGAACATGGACATACTGCATTTGGTTGATCGCTTAGAGGAGCTTTTTAATGAGAGCCGCCCGATTTGGTTCACCCATTCCGTCATGGTGGATGAAGACCGCATGCTGGATTTAATTGATCAAATGCGGGTGTCCATTCCTGAAGAAATCAAAAAATCGCAGCAAATTCTTTCCCAACGTGACCGGATCCTTGCTCAGGCACAGGAAGAAGCAAATCGAACCATTCAGCTTGCCCGTGAAAAAGCTGACCAAATGATCGAACGCGATGCTATCATCCAGGCAGCCCATGCTCGCGCCGAACAAATTATCCAGCAATCCCGATTGGAAACCGAATCAACCAAACGCGATGCTGATGAGTATGTGCTGGATGCTCTTTCTAAATTGGAAATAGAACTGGAGAAAATGCTCTCCCAGGTCAAAAACGGGGTGCGCACATTGCAAAGTGAAAAACAGCAAACCTTCCCTTCAAGCTCAATTCATGCCGGTAAAGAATAATAAATTGTCTACATTCAAAAAGCAACCGCTCGGGTTGCTTTTTAATAACCTATTAATCCTTCTCTTCAGCCTTTTCCTTATCAGATCCTTGCTCAATTAGGGTAATGCCCTCTTTTTTCGGATTTTGCCGGCGCGAACGGGTTGGTTTTTCCGGTTTCGGGCTGAGAGCAATTTCCAACACCTCGTCCATGTGATTAACAGGCTTAATGTGCACATCTTGGCGAACTTTCTTGGGAATATCCACCAGATCTTTCATGTTCCGTTCCGGCAGTACAACAATCTTTAAGCCTGCGCGGTGCGCCGCGAGTACCTTCTCGCGCACCCCGCCCACCGGCAACACACGTCCGCGCAAGGTAATCTCCCCGGTCATGCCGACATCTTTACTCACCCCTCGCTCAACAAAAGCCGAAATAAGTGAGGTTGCAATGGTAATCCCTGCGCTCGGTCCGTCTTTTGGAATTGCGCCTTCCGGTATATGAATGTGAATATCCAGTCGCTCAAAACTCTCCGGGTCAATCTCCAGATCCCGAGCGCGTGATTTCATGTACGATAAAGCAGCCTGGGCAGATTCTTGCATTACCTCACCCACCTGCCCGGTGATTTGCAGATTTCCTTTTCCTTCTAGTATCGCTACTTCCACAGGCATAATCTCGCCGCCGTTTTCAGTCCAGGCAATTGCAGTTGCCACGCCAATTTCATCCTTTTTTTCGGCTTCGCTGACAAAAAACTGCGGTGGACCCAGATATTTTTCCACATTTTCCGGTTGTAATCGGCTGGGAAAATGTTTCTTCTCGGATTTCAACCGCGCAATTTTGCGGCACATTCTGCCAATTTCGCGCTCCAAATTGCGCACGCCTGCTTCGTAAGTATATTCACGGATCAACCGGCGCAAGGTTTTTTCCTGAAACACAATTTCGCCCTCATCCAGTCCGCTTTCTTCCAATTGCCGCGGCACAAGGAAGCGGTTGGCAATTTCCACCTTTTCTTCTTCGATGTAACCAGGAAACTCAATTATTTCCATCCGGTCCAACAATGCAGGGGGAATGGTACCCAACGTGTTTGCCGTGGTGATGAACATTACTTTGGATAAATCAAATGGCAGTTCCAAGTAATGATCCGAAAATGCGTGGTTTTGTTCCGGGTCGAGCACTTCCAGCAGTGCAGCCGCCGGATCGCCGCGAAAATCCGAGCCGAGTTTATCAATCTCATCCAGCATAAACAACGGGTTGACAGTTGCTGCCCGTCGCATTGTCTGGATCACTCTGCCCGGCAGTGCCCCGATATATGTGCGCCGGTGGCCGCGAATTTCCGCTTCATCTCGAACGCCACCCAAAGACACCCGGACAAATTTTCGCCCAAGCGCTTCGGCAATTGAACGCCCAAGCGAAGTTTTGCCGGTGCCTGGCGCGCCAATAAAGCACAAGATGGGCTGTCGAAGCCGTTTGGGTTTCAGGCTGCGAACGGCGATGTATTCGAGAATGCGGTCTTTGGCTTTGCCTAATCCATAATGGTAGGTTTCCAGCACTTGAGCCGCATTCGCAACATCCAAATTATCCTCGGTTGCTTGTACCCACGGCAATTCAAGGATCCAATCGAGATACGTGCGGATGATTCCCACCTCAGGCGCCATAGCAGGCATTTGTGAAAGCCGGTCAACTTCCTTTACCGCCACAGCGCGCGCCTCTTCCGGCATTGCGGTTTTGAGCACTTTCTCCCGTAATTCAAACAATTCACGGGTAAATATATCCCCTTCACCTAATTCAGTCTGGATAGCCTTCATCTGCTCGCGCAAATAAAATTCACGCTGACTGCGGTCAACTTCACTTTGCACGCGGTTCTGGATCTCGTCCTCAAGCTGCAAAACATCCAATTCCTGCGCCAGCAGCCAATTGACCCGTTTTAATCGCTCAACCGGATCAACCAGCGTTAACAAGGCTTGACGTTCCGTGAATGGCAGTGAAATTGCGGTGGCAACCATATCCGCCAACCAGCCAGGATCGTGAATATTAAGCGAGAACAAATGCGCTTCCTCTGGCAGGCTGCGGTCGAGCTGAACACACCGCTCAAACAGGTCCCGTGTAGCCCGCATCAACGCTTCTGTCCGCCGCCCAATCCGCGTTGGCTCTTCGATGATCCTTGCCTTGACCCGGAAATACGGCTCGCTTTGAAGAAATTCGATTATTTCTACTCGTTTACGTCCCTGAATCAATGCTGAATTGTTGCCATCCGGGATATTCAACAAGCGACCAACAGCAATCTCAACTCCAATGGGCAAAAAGTCCGCAGGCTGTAATTCCTCCTGGTCTGGATCCTTCACGATCAAACCGATCATGGTCTCGTAATTAAATTGGGCTTCTTCGATCGCCTGTAAATTTGCGCCCGGAACGATAAATATTGGCGACACCATGCGTGGGAACACGACCATATCCCGCAACACCAGCGCAGCGCATTCAATGCAGCCATCCCGCCCCGGCTCAGCGTTCGGCACCTGGTACAACTCCTCTGTGCGCTGATGCAGTGAAGAAGAGAAATCCTCGCTTTCACCATCCTTGGAAAACCAACTGTCTTTTTTCATTCGTTTTTTTTCTGCGGTTCTGTTTGATTACTCATTGCCAAGCCTATCCAGAGGTGCTGGTTTAAACATCTGTCGAACGAATTTGCGCGCGCCTGCAGCGACAAAAATGCTGCCAGTTGCCAGCAATACGTGATCCTTTGTTAGCATCCTTAGCGCTTCCTCTACCGCCATCTCTAACGGCTGCCGCACAATGGTTGGAATCCCGTACTCGGACGCCATTTGTTCCAGTTTCTCAGGTACACAGGAGCGCGGATGAACTGATCGGGTCAGGATTAATTGGGAAACATGCGGCAATATTTCAGCAAACATTCCTTCGATATCTTTATCATCCGATGCACCAAAAATTACAACAATTGGATTATCTGGGAAGTGCGATTTTACAGTGTGCATTAATTTTAAAGCCGAATCGCGATTATGGGCGGAATCAGCCACAATGGTCGGGTTTTGATGAATAACCTCGAACCTGGCTTGCCACTCCACCTTCGCCAGTCCGCGCAGGATGTCTTCGTTACTCAAAACGACACCCTGCTCACGTACAATTTTCAGCGCTGTCCAGGCGGTTAACGCATTTTCCACCTGATGATCGCCCAATAGCGGCATCTTCACTTCAACCGCGTTTTCAGTTAGGTCTTTTTTCGGCAATATAGAAAAACATTGATACTCCAGGTTGCGCTCACGGATAACAGCCTGGTATTGCTCGTCCGCATGGAAAAGCGGCGCGTTTCTCTGCCTGGCAATGTCCTGAATGACTGCAAAGGCTTCTGGTTTCTGAGCCGAAACCACAACGGGACGATAGGGCTTGATAATTCCCGCCTTTTCGGCTGCAATCTTATCCACAGTATCCCCTAAAATTTGGGTGTGGTCGAGCGATATGGATGTGATAACCGAGACCAGTGGTTGAACTACATTGGTGGAATCTAGCCGCCCGCCTAAACCCACCTCAATCACCGCAATATCTACCTGCTCTTGAGCAAAATAGAGAAATCCCGCCGCCGTGGTCAATTCGAACGTCGTCAGGCGTTGGAATTTTTCAATCAGGGGTTTCATTTGTGCCACAATTTCCACCAATCGGTGCGCCGGGATATGCTCACGGTTGATCTGGATGCGTTCGCAAAAATCTTCCAGGTGCGGAGAAATGTAAAACCCGGTCTTATAACCCGCTGCCTGCAATCCCGCGGCAATCATCGCTCCGGTGGAGCCTTTTCCTTTCGTCCCGGCAATGTGAATAACCGGGTATTTTCGCTCCGGGTGATCTAATCCGGCGACCAATTTGGTCATTCGATCAAGGTTAAAATTTTCCGGTGAGTATTGAAAATTGCGCGTCAGGCTGTAATCAACGAAACCATATAAGTAATCCAGTGTTTGCTGGTAGGCATCCGCATCCTGGTTCATCCACTGCTCCAATCCATAAGCGTAAACTGGATGGGATTGTACCCAAACCAATCCCTTTGCGCAAGGAAAATCTTTCAATGGGGTTATAATGCTTGACGTACAAACAGGGCAGATTACAATAACACGCAGGTAAAATTATGCCCGCCATCGGATTGTTAACCCTCCACCTTCATTTACCGCAATGCAGGTCGCTGAAGCAAAAGCGCAGCCAAATCAAACCCATCCTGAACCGGCTGCATAAAAGTTTCAACATCTCCTGCGCAGAAACCGGGTTAAATGACCGCTGGCACGAAAGCATCCTTTCCTGTGCGCTGGTATGCAACGACTGTTCGTATGCAATGCAATCGTTGCAAAGCGTAGTGAATTTTTTTCAGGAACACTATCCGGATATCCCCATCGTTGATCATCATCTTGAGTGTTTTTAGGAGCAGGACAAAAATGGATTTGGGTCTGAAAGATAAAATTGCCCTCATTACCGGAGCAAGCCGTGGCTTGGGGTACGCGACTGCTTTGTTACTGGCGAGCGAAGGCGCGCGGGTCGCAATTAACAGCCGCGACGATACTTCACTGCAAAAAGCCCGCCAAAAAATTGAGGCTGCCACCGGCGCGCAAGTCATCGCTCAATCGGCAGACGTGGCTTCACCCGATTCGGCACAGGCGTTAATCCGTTTTGTCGCGGATCATTGCAATGGGTTGGATATTTTAATTACCAACGCGGGTGGTCCTCCGGCAGGCAAATTTGACTCTTTTTCTCTCGATAACTGGCAGCACGCAGTAAATTTAAACTTTCTCTCGGCTGTCAATCTCATCCAAAGCGCGCTTCCCTATTTGAAACGCTCACAATCCCCGGCAGTGCTGACGATTACCTCGGTATCGGTCAAACAACCGATTGACGGGCTGGTGCTTTCCAACAGCGTTCGCGCAGCGACGGTCGGTTTAACCAAAAGCCTTGCTTTAGAGTTGGGGAAAGATGGCATCCGCTTTAATTCAATTCTCCCTGGCTGGACTGCAACCGAACGAGTGGAACAATTGATGAACCACCGCGCAGAGCAAAATCACACGACTGCCGGTGAAGAAATGCAAAAGATTACCAGCCAAATTGCGCTTGGACGCATGGCAAAGCCAGAAGAGTTTGCCCACCCGGCTGTGTTTCTGGTCTCGCCAGCAGCCAGTTACATCACCGGGGTAATGTTAACGGTGGATGGCGGTTTTTATCGCGGCACGCTGTAAACTGGATAAATTGAGTTAGAATTACTACCAACGCAATATCCAACATTACCAGGTAGAAACAAGGTTTGGTGAATATGCTTGAATCATCCATCTCCGACCGGCTCGAGCGGATTCTGTTGACAGTTGAAAAACCCGGCCGGTATGTTGGCGGTGAATTGAACCAGACGGTAAAGGATTGGTCCGCGACCGAAACCAGGGTGGTTTTGGCTTTTCCGGATATTTATGACATTGGCGTGCCAAACTTGGGTCTCTCAATCCTGTACCAGATCTTAAACCGTCAACCGGACGTTCTTGCGGAACGCACCTACCTTCCCTGGCTGGACATGGAATCCGCTATGCGGAAAAATGGTATTCCCCTCTATTCACTGGAATCCAAACGTCCAATCAGCCAATTCGACATCCTGGGCATCAGCCTGCCTTACGAATCACTGTATACCAATGTATTGAATTTACTTGATTTGGCTCAGATCCCGCTTTTTTCGAACGAACGCATGAGTAACCACCCCTTGGTGGTTGCCGGCGGACACGCGGTTTATAACCCCGAACCGATGGCGCAATTCATTGATGCCTTTGTCATTGGCGAAGGCGAGGAAATCATCCTTGAAATCGTCGCCGCTTACCAAAAGTGGAAAAATGACTCTACCGACCGCTTCGCACTGTGGGTTGATCTGGCTCAAATTCAGGGGGTGTATGTCCCGGCGTTGTACCAGCCGCATTACCACGCCGATGGAACCATAAATTCGATGCAATCAATGCATCCAGCCGCGCCTCAGCGGATTGAGAAACGCATCGTCGCCCGCCTGCTGCCGCCGCCAACACGGTTTATCGTTCCTTCAGTTGGAGTGATCCACAATCGAATAGCCGTTGAAATCATGCGTGGCTGCACCCGCGGCTGCCGCTTTTGCCATGCCGGGATGATCAACCGCCCGGTTCGTGAGCGCAGCATCGAGGACATCATCACCGCAGTCCGCGCTGCGCTCGATAACACAGGCTACGAGGAAGTTGCTCTGTTATCACTCTCCTCCTCCGACTACACGCATATCGAGGAATTGGTAAAACGCATCTCTACCGAAGTCAGCAATCACCGCTTGACGGTCTCGCTCCCATCCCTGCGCATCGAGTCATTTTCGATTCAGTTGATGGAGAATTTGCGCGGCTCCCGCTTGGGTGGTTTTACCCTGGCTCCAGAAGCCGCATCCGAGCGAATGCGCAATATCATCAACAAACCAATCTCAACCCACGCGCTGCTGGAAACCGCGCGCGAGATTTATGCACGCGGCTGGACAACCATCAAACTTTATTTCATGATCGGTCATCCGTCCGAAACGCTCGAAGACGTGCGCGCCATTGCCGATTTATGCAAAGCCGTCATTGCCGAAGGAAAAAAAGCGATTGGCAAACGCGCAAATCTACACGCCGGGGTTAGCACCTTCGTACCAAAACCGCACACTCCGTTTCAGTGGGTACCTGTTGATACCCTGGAGCAAATCGGGGCCAAGCTGGATTTATTACGCCGAGAACTCCGCGGACCCGGTCTCAAACTCAATTGGAATGAGCCGCGCGAAACGTTGATGGAAGCCTGGCTGTCCCGCGGCGACCGCCGTTTGGGGAATGTAATCCTTTCCGCGTGGCGCGGCGGTGCCAGGTTCGACGCCTGGCAGGATTTATTTCGCTACGATATCTGGCTTAACGCCTTTGCCGAACACGGTATTGACCCCGCTTTTTACACCCACCGCTCGCGCGGGGAGAAAGAGGTTTTCCCCTGGGATCATATATTCAGTGGAGTGCGCAAAAGTTACCTATGGGGTGAGTACCAGGCTTCATGGAACGAGCAGACTGCGGATGACTGCCGCCAGCATTGTTATGCTTGTGGCATCCTCCCCACCTTTGCAGATATACGCCGCAACCAACCAGGCAGCCATTGGAAATGCCCGGAAGTGCCGCGGCAACCTTCAAAAAAGGTCCTGACCACAGTATGAGTACACTCAATGCAACGCTTGCGAATTTGCTTCCATAAGTGCGCCGAACTGCAATATATCGGTAATCTGGACCTGCAAAAGATTTGGGAACGCTACCTGCGTCGTGCGCGCGTGCCAATTTCATACAGCCAGGGGTTTCATCCCCAACCAAAGATCCAACTAGCGGCTCCTTTACCGCTTGGTTTTCTCAGCCGCAACGATTTTGTGGATATCTGGGTAGATGTGGATGGATACGCCCCCGAAACTTTGCTCTCGCTGCTCACCCAAACCGGACAGCCGGGTATAGCAATTATTTCCATTACACCAGTAGAATTGCACTCGCCGGCTCTGCCTTGTCTGGTTCTCTCCGCACTCTACCAGGTCACCTTGCTCGATCCAGCCGACTACACCGAATTGCACAAACGAATCCAGGAATTATTGGCGCGCGCTCAAATCCAACGCGAGCGGCGCGGAAAAATGTACGATCTGCGACCTTTAATCGAGTGGCTTGAGATCGCCTCAGCCACGCCCGAAAAAACCGAATTGTGTATGCAGCTGGCTTCCCGCGAAGCAGCCACCGGTCGCCCGGATGAGGTGCTTGATGCTCTGGGATTAGATGCACATGCCGCCCGCTACACCCGGACAGGCATAATTTTCTCAACGCAATCCGTATCATAATTCGATGGAATCCGCTCAGCCTGTTTCTCATTTCTTTCAATGTGCCAACCCAACGTGTGCCTTGCGTTTGCCGATTGCCAGGCGCACACCGGCAGAATTATTGATCTGTCCTCGCTGCAAATCCCCGCTGCAGCCAGTTGCAACCATCTCCCAGGTTCGTTCCAACATACCGAATACAATGCAACGCAGCCCGCTGATCCTTGAAGCGCTCCTGGATAATATTCGTTCTACATTCAATATCGGCGCCATCTTCCGCACCGCCGATGGGGCAGGATTGCAGCATCTTCACTTATGCGGAATCACGCCCTTGCCTGGCGATCCCCGCATATCCAAAACCGCACTCGGAGCGGAACGCGCTGTTTCATGGAGTTATCACGCAAACGGTTACCAGATAGCCCGGACTTTAATTGAGAGCGGAGCGCATCTATGGGCGCTCGAAACAAACTCAAAAGCCTGTTCCCTGTTCGAGGCAACCCTTCCACCGGATTGCCAGCCTCTCGTTGTGGTTGTCGGCAACGAAGTCAGCGGGGTTGATCCGGGTATCCTCGATCTATGCGAACAATCCATCTGGATCCCGATGGCAGGCTACAAACGTTCCCTGAATGTAGCGGTCGCATTCGGGATTGCGGTGTATCATTTGATGTTTGCCGGGCGGCGCCAATTGACCGGCTCAACGAGTGAGGTTAAAATTGACCCACAGCCAGGTCAAGGAGGAAATAATGGCACTTTATGAATACGTTTGCGATACCTGCGGCGCAAAATTCGATGCGTTTCGCTCGATGAAAGACGCAGACCAGCCGATCCACTGCAAGAAATGTCACGGCTTAAACACTCACCGGACGTTGTCCATGTTTTATGCCAGTTCCGAAGGGCGGTCTGTGGCAGGTTCATCCTCATGCTGCGGCACATGCAGCGGCGGCGGCTGTTCCGGCTGTTCGCATTGATTCTGGCATGATTGACCTGGCGCATTTTTACCGCGCAAAAACTGCCCTGATCACCGGCGGATCGAGTGGTATTGGTCTGGCGCTGGCTGAGTTACTGGTCGGGCACGGCGCGGATGTGTGCATCCTCGCTCGTAGAGAAGAAACTTTGACGGCTGCTCTCAATCAAATCGAATTAAAACGGATTTCGTCTCACCAGCGCATCGAATCACTCTCTGCGGACGTAGCCGACTGGCAAAATCTAAACCCCAGACTTCAAGGCTTGCTTGACCGCTGGGAAAAAATTGATCTTTTGTTCAATTCCGCCGGAGCAGCCCAACCGGGAGAGTTCCTCGATCTGGATTTGGCGATCTTCCATTCAATGATGGACATCAATTACTTTGGTACCTTGCACACGATTAAAATGATCTTGCCAGCCATGCTCCAACGCGGTCAAGGCTGGATCATCAACATCTCATCCACCGCTGGTTACCTCAATATCTATGGATACAGCGCGTATGGGGCTTCCAAGTACGCCGTGACCGGCCTGTCCGAAGCGCTGCGCATGGAACTGAAACCCAAAAACATCCAGGTTTCAGTGGTCTTTCCACCCGATACCGAAACGCCCCAGCTCGCTTATGAAAAACAATTCAAGCCAAAGCCCTCCCTGGCGCTTTCGGCTGGCGGAGGTTTGCTTAAACCCGGCGCTGTCGCTCGCGAAATTCTGATCGGGGTTTATCGCAAAAAGGCGATCATTTTTCCGGGATTTGAAAACAAAGCGATCTATTTCTTAGTAAATTTACTGGGAAAGCGCTTTGCCAATCTGTTTATGGATCGTATCGTCGCGAATGCCCTCAAACATTACCCTTCCTCCAAAAAATGATTCCGCAACCCACATCCAACAAATCCAAATCACGTTGGTCACAAGCAGGTGAGTTATTTGCATCCAAACCGGCGCAAGCAAAAGCACATTGATTACACCCAATCCTAACTGTAAAACATAAAAGCGCGCCAGCCAGGTGGCTGCCCTGTGAACCTGTTGATTATTAAACCTGTTTTTGATCATAGTGGTAACTAACAAGGTATATACCCCTACTAATATTGCAATGGCAGGGTGAAAAACCCGTAAACGAATCAAGAAATGCGCCGTGGGATCAAAATCCTGGCGAAAGCCTTCCAATAATGAGGTTGATGGGTACAAAGTATCTCCCAGGGCGGTAACCGCACCGCTCGCGCCCAACACCAACATCCCCATCAGACCAATCAAAATGAACCCATTCCACGCACCATTCCACAAGTAAACCTTTTTAGGGGCTTCCGTGCTGCTCCACCAAGCAGTTAAGAACAAGGCTCCTACCAGGAAAAAGGTATTGATCAAGTGAATCATCATCACAATCGCCCGATGAATGGAATCATTCTGCCCAGTTAATTCATTCAAGACTAACACCGCCCCAATCAACGATTCGATAACGGTAAAAGCCACAACGGCAATGGATATCTTCCGCATCAAGTGATTTTTTGGAAATAAATAAAAAGCCCGGATGATCAAGATGACGACAAACACAATCACCATGCCGCTCGTAATGCGGTGTGTAAATTCAATCATGGTTTCGACCTGTGGCGCTCGCGGGATAACCTCACCGTTGCACAGCGGCCAATGAGAACCACAGCCCGCGCCAGATCCGCTTGCCCGAACGAATGCTCCCCAAAGTATGACCAAAATATTGTATGCCAATAAAAACCAGGCGTAACGGGAAAAACTTTTCGTTGTGGTTAAAATTTTCATCGCTCTCACTCCACGCACATACCGGTTGAATTCTATCGGCTTAACGGCTACTTGTACAGCCAGGTTTTGAAATTGGTCAGGTAATTTTAAGACGAAAGGCGAGCGGGGATATGCTTAATAGCCCGCTTTGCGTTCAATTGCCTTATGTTATACTTTTAGATGCGTCTAATATAATTCATAAGTTAATGAGGAGCCTATATGAAAAAAGATTTTCTTGCGGTTTCTGACTACTCGCCAGCAGAACTACAAGGAATGCTTGATCTGGCTGTCCGCCTGAAAAAAGAATGGCGGGCTGGCGGAAATCAACCCGTTCTTAAAAATAAAGTTCTGGGTATGATTTTCCAAAAACCCAGTTTACGCACCCGGGTAAGCTTCGATATGGGAATGCGCCATCTTGGCGGAGATGCGCTCTACCTTTCCCCCAATGAAATTGGTTTGGGACAACGCGAATCGATTGCAGATGTTGCCCGGGTTCTTTCCGGTTACGTGGATGCTATTATGGCGCGCGTCTTTGCTCATGAGCATGTATTACAACTGGCGCAGTGGTCAACCATCCCGGTGATCAACGGTCTGAGTGATTACAACCACCCCTGTCAGGGCATGGCAGATGCGCTCACCATCCAGGAGGAATTTGGTTTACTCAAAGGGCTGAATGTCACCTTTCTTGGAGATGGCAACAACGTCGCCGTATCATTAATGCACGTATGCGCCAAACTGGGCGCCAACTTCACCATCGCTTCTCCTGAAGGATACGACCTGGTTCCTCGCGCGGTTGAAACCGCCCGCCAATTTGCCAGCGAAAGCGGCAGCCGCCTGACCTTTTTGCGCGACCCCCACCAGGCTGTCCGGGACGCCCACGTAATTTATACGGACACCTGGACCAGCATGGGACAGGAAGCCGAAACCAAAAAACGCGAAGCGGTCTTCCCGCCCTATCAAGTCAACGATGCATTGGTTTCTAAGGCGCGTAACGACGTCATCGTTCTACATTGCCTGCCAGCCCACCGCGGGCAGGAGATAACCGATGAGGTTGCCGATGGACCTCATTCGCGCTTGTTTCCCCAGGCGCACAACCGCCTTCATGCCCAAAAAGCAATTCTGGTTGAGTTGCTCGCCGGGAAGTGAAACAGGAGCAACATGATAACGCGTGAATATATCGAAATTGAAGAAAAATACGGTGCGCACAATTACCATCCGCTGGATGTGGTCATATCTCGCGGTGAAGGCGTTTGGGTTTGGGATGTTGATGGAAATCGTTATCTTGACTGTCTGAGCGCATACTCGGCGCTCAACCAGGGACATGTGCATCCCCGCATCCTCAATGCCATGTACCATCAGGCTCAAAAAGTAACGCTGACCTCCCGCGCTTTTCGTAACGATCAACTGCCCCTTTTCTACAAAGAACTATCCGATTTGACCGGTTATGAAATGTCGCTGCCCATGAACAGCGGCGCTGAAGCAATCGAAACCGCGCTAAAACTGGCGCGAAAATGGGCATACGAGATCAAAGGTGTACCCCAATACCAGGCTGAGATAATTGTAGCCAGCGGCAATTTCCACGGGCGCACCATTTCAATCGTATCGTTTTCCAGTGAACCGCTCTACAAAGGCGCATTTGGTCCTTTCACGCCCGGTTTCATTGAGGTTCCATACGGGGATGCTGCCGCGCTCGAAAAAGCCATCACGCCAAACACCGCCGCAGTCATGCTCGAGCCAATTCAGGGTGAAGGCGGGGTACTGATCCCACCGCAGGGATATCTCAAACAGGTGGTAGAAGTATGCCGCAGGAATGATGTACTTTTTATCGCCGACGAAATCCAGACCGGACTGGGGCGAACCGGAAAACTGTTTGCATGCGATCACGAAGACATTCGCCCGGATATGATCGTACTCGGCAAGGCCCTTTCCGGGGGTTTTTACCCCGTGTCCGCCGTCCTGGCTAACCAGCCGGTAATGGGGCTTTATAAACCCGGCGAACACGGTTCCACTTTTGGCGGCAACCCGCTTGCCTGCGCCATTGCCCGCGAGGCTCTAAAGGTAATCGTCGAAGAAAACCTGGTTGAGAATTCTGCGAAAATGGGCGAGTATTTTATCGAACAACTATCGGAGATTCCTTCCCGGCATGTGAAAGAAGTGCGTGGGCGAGGTTTGTTGATAGGCGTTGAACTGAAACACGAAGCAGGCGGCGCGCGGCGGTTTTGCGAAGAACTCCAGCGGCAGGGGATTCTAGCCAAAGAAACTCATAAGCATATTATCCGCTTTGCTCCCCCGTTGATCATCCAAAAAGATGCGATCGACTGGGCTCTCCCGCGCATCTATAACACTTTAATGATGCCCTGATTATTAACCAAAGGGCTGGCGGCAGGTATTCATTATCAAACGACGCACTTTGTTGTGCGTCGTTTGATAATGGTTTCATCTCAGGCAGCGCAAAAAACTGTTCCCTTTGGTACAATGGATTTGACGATTCCCCACAATTATTAAGGTGAGGTGAGTAATGCTGTTCCGCAAAGCCAAAATTGTCTCCACGATTGGACCAGCCAGCCAGGACGAAAAAACACTGAGAAAATTGATCGAAGCAGGGATTGATGTCGCCAGGTTAAATTTTTCTCACGGCAGCCACCCGGAGCACGCAAAGAAAATCCAACTCATTCGTTCTTTATCGGATGAGCTTAACAAACCCATTAGCATCCTGCAGGATTTACAAGGTCCAAAACTTCGCGTTGGCAAATTACCCGCCGAAGGCATAGGGCTGATCGCAGACCAGGTGGTCATCCTGACCCAGGTGGCTAACCAGGCGCAATTCAGCCAGTCTCACGAAGATGCAATTCTCATTCCCTTGGATGTTCCCAACCTTGCTCGGGGTGTAGTCCCCGGCAACCGCATTCTGCTGGATGATGGCAATCTGGAATTTGAGGTCACCGCAGTCGAAGGCGATGCCGTGATCGCGCGGGTAATATTAGGCGGAGTTCTTTCATCCAACAAGGGGGTCAACCTGCCCGGGGCTGCCTTGGGCATTCCCTGCTTTACGGATAAAGACCGCGAGGATCTTGAATTCGGATTAAAAAATGGCGTTGACCTGGTGGCAATCAGTTTTGTTCATCGCGGCGAGGATATTGATGTCGTGCGCCGCGCGATGCGCGAACTGTATCCATCCAGGGCAAACACACCCATCATCGCAAAACTCGAACGTCCGGAAGCCATCCAAAATTTGCACGAAATTATCCATGCCGCTGACGGGGTCATGGTCGCACGCGGCGACCTGGGCGTGGAAACTTCCCCATCAACCGTGCCAATTATCCAGAAAAAAATCATTGATATGGCAAATCGGCACGCTATACCTGTCATCACCGCAACCCAGATGCTCGATTCCATGATCCGCAATCCCCGCCCGACCCGCGCCGAGGCTTCGGATGTTGCCAATGCCATATTCGACGGCACAGACGCAGTGATGCTATCCGGTGAAACTGCTTCGGGCTCATATCCCGTCGAGGCGGTTGCCGTCATGGCATCCATCATTTGCGAAGCCGAAGCCAATGCTGCCGATTACGCCCACTACTCCGTCCACCCGAAAGAGGCTCCCCAGGATGATACCCTTGCTATCACGCGAGCCGCGCGCGAACTGGCGCAGGATCGCCAAGTCGCCGGCATCGCAGTATTTACCCAGACTGGGAAAACTGCCTTATTAATGTCCAAAGCCCGCCCCGAAGTACCCATCTTTGCCTTTACCCCCGAAGAACAAACCTACCGCCGGATGGGTCTTTACTGGGGAGTTACGCCATTCTTGGTGCCTTTTGCCTCAACAGTCGAAGCCATGATTGCCAGCGTTGAGGCAGCCCTGGTTGCATCCACGCCAATCCGCAAGGGAGATCAGGTTGTTATCATCAGTGGTTTTCCAGTAGGTGCGCTGCGCCCGCCGAACATATCCCTGCTCTACACCATTGGGGAATGGACATAAATGATCGCCTCCACAGTCATCCGGCAATTTCTTCGCACAATTACCAAGAGGGAAAATTCATCTCATGTCTATCTATACTACGCTTATCGAAGCCGAGCAGCTATTTGAAAATTGTACCCATCCCAAATGGGTGATTGTCGATTGCCGCTTCGACCTGGCAAATCCGGATTGGGGTTTTCTGGATTATCAAACCGCCCATATCCCCGGTTCCGTATATGCTCATCTCGATTACGACTTGTCCGGAAGCAAAACCTCCCTCAATGGGCGCCACCCCCTACCCGACCCGCTCGAATTTTGCCAGCGGATCGGAAAATTGGGAATATCGAATGATTCTCAGGTAATTGTTTTGGACACTGTCGGTGGATCATTTTGTTCACGCTTGTGGTGGATGTTGCGCTGGCTGGGGCATCAGGCTGTTGCCGTTTTGAATGGCGGTTTATCAGCCTGGAAAAGCCATGGTTATCCTGTCAACAGCGGCATCGAAATGAACCCCCCTGCGCAATTTCATGGTCAGCCAGATTCAAAGTGCCTGGTTTCCACCAAGGAAATACGCGCTTTGATATCGGACTCGAATTATAAACTTCTCGATGCCCGCACGCCTGCTCGACACCGAGGCGAGATCGAGCCCTACGACACCCTGGCAGGTCGAATTCCCGGCAGCATGAACCGTTTTCACGAAAACAACCTGCTGCCCGATGGTCGGCTGAAACCTGCAGCAACTCTACGCAGTGAGTTCACACAGCTGCTTGCCAATACCCCGCCGGAAAATGTCATCGTTTATTGCGGATCCGGAGTCACTGCATGTCATCACTTGCTGGCAATGGAATCTGCCGGCATCCCGGGAGCAAAACTGTACGCCGGCTCATGGAGTGAATGGATCCGCGACCCAAACAACCCAACCGAAAAAGGCTGATTGGAAAAGCGCCTTACCGCGAAAATTGAGCCATCAACGCATCCAGTGATTCGCGGCTGGGGCGCAATTTTTCTGTGGGGGTACGGTTAAGCGGCGTTTCGGGCAAATCATAATGATCGTACACTGTGCTCATTTGCGGATTGATATACACAATGCCGGTCAACATCCATTTGTTCTTTTCGGCTTCGTGCAGAACCCGCAGCGCTTCATAGACATCGGTCGGATCGTAATCGCGCTCTAGTTTCTTTAATACAATTACTGCGCCGTCGTGCAGTGTTACTTCCCGCATTGTGCCGGGTTCGTAGTCCTCGATTGTGATTTCATCGCGGGCTGGAACGTAGGAAATGTCATGCAGCGGGATTTCATGCTCCTTTCCCCATGTATATGAATGGTAGGAGTCATCCTTGTTATGAAAAGTAACGCACGGACTGATGATATCAATCACTGCCACTCCGCGGTGACTGAACGCAGCCTTAAAAATTTCCTTGACTTGTTTTGCATCGCCGGCAAAAGAGCGCGCCACAAAAGAAGCCCGGCTGATTATCGCTTCCATGCAAATATCAATCGGGAAGTAACTGTTAACACCCTGGCGTTTTAACTCCAATCCTCGCTCTGCCGTTGCAGAAAATTGCCCTTTGGTCAACCCGTAAACTCCGTTGTTTTCCACGATGTACACCATTGGCAGGTTTCGGCGCACCATGTGTTTAAACTGCCCCATCCCAATGCTGGCGGTATCTCCATCCCCGCTTACGCCAATTCCCTTCAAGGTGTGGTCAGCAAACAAAGCACCCAGCGCCAGGGATGGCATCCGCCCATGCAATCCATTAAAACCAAATGACCGGTTCAGAAAATACGTCGGGCTTTTGGAGGAACATCCAATCCCAGAAAATTTGACCACTGTTTCTGGGACAACATTCAACTCATACAGAGCAGCAATGATTTGATTGGAGATCGAGTTGTGTCCACAACCGGCACACAGGGTACTGTTATGCCCCTTGTAATCCGCCTTGGTTAACCCGGCCAGGTTATTTTGAGTTTTTGAAACTGCCTGAGTCGTCATGGGTTATTTACCCTCCATTGAACAAATCTGATCCACAATCCACCTGGCAGTGATTGGCATCCCGTCAACATGGGACACCTGGTACACTCGCGGACCGCAATCAGGCTTGTATATCGTTAACAATTGTTTCAATTGTCCGTCGCGGTTCAATTCGACGACATAGATTCGTTCATGCGTTTGCAACAAATCGAACACTTCGTCCCGGAACGGCAGTGAACGAATGCGCATATAATTCGTAGGTACCCCCATCTCCACCAGAATATCGCGCGCCTCGATGATGGCAGGATCAGTCGAACCATAACCGATAATCGCTATTTTTGCTCCTTCCATCGTTCGAATTTCCGGTTCGGGCAACATATGGCGGTTGTTCCATATTTTTTCTTTCAAGCGGTTCAATCCGCGCTCCCACACCTGCGGATCTTCGCTGTACCGCGCCATTTCATCATGCCCCGTGCCGCGCGCAAAATACGCGCTGGCTGGATGACGGTTTCCGGGCAAAGTTCGGAACGGGATGCCATCACCATCCACGTCCAGGTAGCGCCCCCATTTTCCATCCATTTTTTCAATCATTTTTTGCAGATCATCTTCCCATAGCACCTTTCCGCGATCCATGCGTTGATCCGGATACTCGAACCGGGGAGAGACATGATAGTTCATGCCTATATCCAGGTCGGTAAGGATAATTACCGGGGTTTGCAACCGTTCAGCGATATCAAAGGATTTCCAGCCAAACTCGAAACATTCCTTGGCATCATCAGGGAGGAGGATTACGTAATCGGTGTCGCCATGGGAGAGAAAGTTGACAGCAGTCAAATCACCCTGGGCAGTTCGGGTGGGCAAGCCAGTGGACGGACCCACTCGCTGCACATCCCATACCACTACGGGCACCTCAGCGTAATACGCCAGTCCCAGGTATTCCGCCATCAACGAGATTCCAGGTCCAGAGGTGGAAGTCATTGCCCGCAAGCCAGCCCATCCCGCGCCGATGGTCATGCCAATGGCAGCAATTTCATCCTCCGCCTGGATGATGACGGAGGTTGTTTTGTTGGTTTCGGGATCAGTGCGCAGCGAGGGAAGATGCTCCATTAACGCTTCCGGAAGACTGGAAGCAGGAGTGATGGGGTACCAGGCAGTGAATTGAACCCCGCCGTATAAAGCCCCCAATGCGGATGCGGTATTCCCTTCAATGACGATATGCTCGTCGTCCAGCGTCATTGGCTCAACATGGTAACGATCCTGTTTAGTCAGGTTTTCTTTTGCCCACTTTGCAGCTGCCTGAATAATTAACCAATTCGAATCGATCGCTTTTTTCTTTCCCTTGAAGTGCGCATCGAGGACATCGTAAATAATATCCATATCAATGCCCAGCATTTGCGCCACCACACCAACATAGACCATGTTTGCCAGGTAATCGCGCAGATTTTGCGGCGGATCGGCTTCTTTAACCAGCCGTCGAACCGGCATAGGGTAATATATGACATCATCGCGTGGCGCTTCAAACCGGATATCATCCGCGTAAAACAGCACGCCGCCGGGAACCAGAAACTTCATTTCCGTTGCCATTGAAGATGGGTTCATTGCTACGACAATATCGTCCATCTCCACCCGCGCCAGGTAGCCTTTTTTACTCAGTCGAATCGAATACCAGGTTGGCAGCCCTTGAATATTGGAGGGGAAGATATTTTTCCCGTTTACAGGGATGCCCATCCGCGAAAACGACTTGAGCAGGACAAGATTGGCTGTCGCCGAGCCGGACCCATTTACCGTACCGAAGGTGATGCAAAAATCATTGACTATGCGGTCGCTCATCTTACCATTCTCCAAAACAGAAGCAGGCTGTGTTTGATCCATAGGTTCTCCTCAAGCAGGAAGATGTACAATCCTATTATTCAAATGTATGATGAATTGGTTTGTTTGAACGCAGGAAAATCATATCCATGTGTTCAACCATTGCCTTGTACCCCTCGTTAAAGTCGTGCTTACAAATCGCCTCAACCATACATTCGTGATATTCCCAAACCTGTTCCAGGTAAATCATATCGGTGTACAAATCCATTCCAAAAGCCTCGTAGACTTCCCAATAAGCCTCAAGTAATCCAGCCACAAACGGATTATCCAGCCGCTTATAAATTGTTAAGTGAAGCAGCCGGTGTTCCACATGAGGAATTTGCACCGGATTGCCGCGCAATTTTTCTTTCGCCCGTTGAACAAGAGCGCGCAGCTCGTGATGATCCTCACTATTTAATAGTCCCACCGCCTGATACCAGTAGGATTTTTCAATATGGGTCCGCAGGTCCGCAAAGGCGGTAAACACGTCGGGTTTCGTGGAAAGCGCATAAAACAGGCTTTGGGTAACTGCGGTTTTAAATTGGTATGGCTGCACGCGGATCCCTGTTCTCGGTCGCACTTCGACCAATCCCATTGCGCGCGCTACTTCCAACTGTTCTCTCAATGTCGCTATACTGATCCCAAGTTCCCGGCTTAAATCGGATAGGGCTGGCAAACGGTCACCTGCCTGCAATTTACCAGACGCCAGGTATTGCATAAACTCCGACAAACGGTGGCTGAAAGGGAAGTCCTGAGCAACCATAGGATAATCCAAAAACAAACCTGATTAATCAGATTATTCTGACGATATTAATATATCACAACCGTTCCCGCTGGGCAAGAATGATTTTCGTAATAAAATTTTCAGAAATTAATTACCCGAACGCCCATTACGCTATTAAAAAAAGGGACTCAACTCACCAAGCGCCTTCCCCAAACGGGTGCCGTGCCAGGTGAGCAGGCTGCCTTCAATCAAGTATATTTTTCCATCTTCAACTGCGGGCGTATCCTTGCACGCCTCTGTGAGAAATTCCGCATCTTCTTGAGTAAATTCATACGGCTCGTCCGGCAGCAGAATGATTTCCGGTTGTGCCGCGACGATCTCCGCATTGGTGACCCGCGGGTATCGTTGGTCGCGTTCACCTGGCGCTTCCGCGCCAATCAAGCCCAAATCTGCCTCCAGAGGGTAGCGCCGTTCTCGGTCGGAGAATATGTTTTGTCCACCTAACAGCCGGATAACGTCACTGCAATAGGTATCTCGGTTAAAGGTCATCCACCAATCCATGCCAACCAGGGTGGCACCGCGCCAGATCGGCGCGAACACACGAACCGGCTGAACGTCATTCAAGCGGTTTTCGGCGTATTCGACAGCCAGTTCCAACGTCCGGTAGGAACATAAAGCACTTTCGCGGCGGAACAAATGCACCAGCTGCCATAAATCGTCCATCATCTGACGCACCGTTTTGGGAAACACCAGCCAGACGTCCGAATACTCAGCGATATTTTCGACATCTGCGCGCGCATTTTCTTCTTGATTGGCTATCACCAGGTCTGGAGATAATCCTTGCAATTGGTCCAGGTGGATATTTTTTGTGCCGCCAACTTTTGGCAAATCGCGGGCTGCTTGCGGATACACACAGTAATCCGTAACTCCGATTACCTGATTCCCCATGCCAAGAGCGAACAAACTCTCCGTCATGGATGGCACCAGCGAGATGATGCGTTGCGGAAATTCTTCCAGTCGCCCAAGGTGGTTGAGAATAGCCATCTATGCAGCCTATGCACTTTGAGCCGCTAATGCCAATGCAGCCGATGCCATAACAGCGCTAGCCATTGGCAACGCTTGTTCATCGAAATCAAATCGAGCATGATGATGCCCAAAATTTAACCCTTTTTCCGCGTTCGAACTGCCAAAGAAAAAGAAACAACCCGGCACATGGTTGAGAAACACCGCCATATCCTCCGATACCATGCTGCGATAATTGTTTTCCACCCGGTAACCCGGCAATGTTGTATGCATCGCATCTGCAATCAATGCGGCAACTTGAGGATTATTAACCACCGGGTGAGTCAACCGCTGGATATCCACCTTGGTGACGCAGTTCATTGCCGCACCAATCGCATGGACAATTTGCTCCAACCGCGCCAAAACTACATCCCGAACTTCGGGCAAAAAAGTGCGCACAGTGCCGCGCAGCTCAGCCTGGTTGGGAATAACATTATACGCGCTCCCTGCTTGCATCTGGGTCACGCTGACCACCGCCGATTCCAGCGGGGCAATGTTGCGCGAAACGATTGTTTGCATCGCCATAACCATTTGCGCCGCCGCGACAATCGGGTCAACAGTTGTTTCTGGCAGTCCGCCGTGTCCACCCTTGCCCTCTATATGGATGGTAAAGAAATCCGCTCCCGCCATCATTGCGCCCGGAACGATAGCCGCCCAGCCGATGGGTTTTTCATTCCATAAATGCAGCCCAAGGCAGTATTCCACATCAGGGTCTTTAAATACCCCTTCCGCCACCATTCGCTCCGCGCCGCCCAAACCCTCCTCTGCGGGTTGAAAAACAAACTTAAACACGCCCTGCAGCTGCGCTTTGCGCTGAGCCAGCAATTTCGCCACGGTTAATCCAATGGCAATGTGCCCATCGTGTCCGCAGGCATGCATCACTCCCGGATTGGTCGAAGCGTATGACGCCTCAGTTTGCTCCAGCACAGGCAAAGCATCCATATCAAAGCGCAGCATCACCACCCTACCAGGCAGGTTTCCTCTCAGCACGCCGGTTACACCGGTCTGCGCGATGCCGGTGCTCACATCCAAACCCAACGCGCGCAATTCGCTGCTAACAACCCCGGCTGTGCGAAATTCCTGAAATCCCAACTCGGGGTGGCGGTGAAAATCACGCCGCAGCGCCTGGCTATACGAAAATAGTTGCTGCGCTTCGCTCAAAATTTCCGCTGGTTTACTCATCGAAACACTATCCTTCGAAATTCATCAATGTATTTTGGTTCTTTTTCACTGCTTTCCACAGTTCTCCGCTGCCGTTGATTTTTTTCCATTTGAACCGGGTCGGCAAGTTGGCTGCGATGTTGTCTTAACGCCTCAATTTTCAATTCCCATGTATTGGTGACATCCAAAGTTAGGTTGGGTTCTCTGGTCAATGTCAACCACAATTCCCGAACGGTATGGGCAGCCAAACCTTGCCCTAATAGTTCCGGAAAGAACATGGGGTTTCCGCAAGCGGGAAAAATCGCTTCGCATACGATTTGTCCCGCAATCCGGTGATCGGGATGATTCAGGCGGTCGTCTCTGTGAAAAAAAGTGGTCGGATCGCTGGTAACGACGATGTCCGGTTTTTCTTCCCGCAGCACCGATACGATTGCCTTTCGTGCCTCGAGATTCGGCTGTAAATATCCATCCTCAAAATCCAGGAAACGAATGCCTTCCACACCCAATACTTTAGCGGCCCGGCGCTGCTCGATTTCGCGCGTATGCGTCAATAAGTTGGTGTTGACTACTTCTCCACGCACGCCTTTATCACCGCGCGTCAACAGACAATACGCCACCTTGTGCCCAAGCGCGCTCCATCGCGCAATCGAGGCGCCGCAAAAATACTCCGGATCATCCGGATGCGCCAACACAACGAGGATTTTTTGCGGGTCTTTCCACCCCTCAATTGCGTTTTCCACCTCGTTTACGCCTTCCCGAACGTCCGGAAAAATGCGGGCGGCTTTTTTGTGGCTTGGATGACTGCTCTGCCACATCGCTGACTGTATTTTCCGCCCCGGTCACCTCCGTTTTTTCGCCGTCATCACTATCTTGATCTTCTTCAGCAATGATCATCTCGGCTGGCGGTTCGCTAAATGCAGCGATCTCTTCCCGAGTAAACTCGCGCACGCCAACTTCAGGGATATCCACGCGGATCGTGCCCGCCAGTGGAGCAACATCAATAACCTTGCCTTCGCCATGCGGGGTAACGATCCGTTTTCCTTTTTTCGGCAATCCCTTTCGCGCTTCGACATAGGTGTCGAATTCGTAGATCAAGCAGCAACGCAGCCGCCCGCACATTCCGGTTATTTCGGTTGGAGTTAATGAAATTCCCTGCTCCTTAGCCATGCGGATTGAAATGGAACTAAATTCAGTTAGAAACTGAGAGCAGCAGCGGGTTTCCAATCCACACGCGCCCATCCCACCCAACAATTTTGCTACATCGCGCGGTCCAATTTGGCGCAGTTCAACCATTGCAGGCGAAAACTGGCGCTGCATATCCTGGCGCAGTGATTTGAGATCTACCCGCTCCTCGCCCTCTGTTGAATAAAGGATAATTAAGCGGCTGCCATCAAAACTGTACTCTGCTGCCACTACTTTGATATTTTGCAGCCGGATTTCACCCGCCCGCTTGCGACAGGTCTCAACCACATCCAACTCACGCGCCTGCCATAACTGCCGCATGAGTAAATCACGGGTTGTTGCTATCCGGTCGATGGGTTTCCAGCCGCCCTCCGGTGGCTGCATGGGTTCCTTTATTGTTTGAGCAACTTCACCAATCTGCCAGCCTCGTGAGGTTTCCACCACCACCGAATCACCCACGCGCACCGCATCGAGATGGCTGGCTTGAAAATGATAAATTTTGCCAACCTTGGAAAACCGTACCCCGACGATTATTTGCGTTACCGTCGTGACCATTAAGTTTTTACTCCACCATTTCGATTTTCATGCCGCTTTGGTTTTTAAATGCAGCCACGCTCAACTGGGCTGCCAATTGTTCGGCAATACTATGCAGCGCCACCGCGGCAGCAGAACCCGGGTCGGATAACACAATCGGCGCGCCTTCATCCCCGCCAATCCGCACCGCTGGTTCCATTGGAATAGCGCCAAGGAAGGGCGCATTGTGCTGCTTTGCCAACAATTCACCGCCTCCCTTGCCGAACACATCCATTATAGTACCGTCCGGCAATGCCAGGTAACTCATGTTCTCAACCACGCCTAGAATTGGCACATTTAATTGCTCGAACATTTGAATTCCACGACTGGCATCCTCCAACGAAACCGCCTGCGGCAGGGTCACAATCACTCCGCCGCTCAATGGCATTGATTGCGCCAGGCTCAACTGTGCATCACCTGTCCCCGGCGGCAGATCAATAATTAGATAGTCCAGCAAACCCCAATCCACATCACCAAGGAACTGCCGGATGGCAGAATGCAGCATAGGTCCGCGCCAGATCAATGCCCGCCCCGCTGGAACCATAAAACCAATGGACATGATCTTGACATCATAAGCCTTGGCGGGAGTTAATTTCTCCCCACGAATCGGCGGCAATTTATCCACGCCCATCATGCGCGGCACATTTGGACCATAGATATCCGCATCCAGCAGCCCGACCCGTGCTCCCCTTTGCGCCAACGAAACCGCCACGTTGACCGCCACCGTGGTTTTCCCAACTCCGCCCTTGCCGGAAGCAACCGCAACTGCATTCTTGACTGGCAGCTGCATTACACCGCGCGCATGTCCGTCGCTGCGCACATTTGCATCGAATCGAATTTCAACATTTTTTACACCCTCGACTGTCAGAACGGACTGCCGAGCTTCGCTTTCAATTTTTCCTTTCAATGGGCAGGCGGGCGTGGTTAAAATAATATCGAATTTAACCAGGTCATTTTCAATTTCAAGATTTTGAATCATATTCAAAGAGACCAGATCTTGGTGCAGTTCCGGCTCCTGGACTTTACTCAGAGCAGCAATCACCGCATCCGCGCTAATTGGGCTGGAATTCATCAAATACACCTCTCAAACGATAATTTTCTTTACTTTATGATTTGTTCATAAAGCGCAGCACTTCTTTCTTGCATTGTTCGAATTGCACTGCCAATTCCTGATCTGATCCGCGATAACGGCGGATTGTTTGCCGGGCGCACATCGAACAACCACGCATTCCCCGATAGGAGTCGATGGAACAGGTCTGGCAGCCGCTCATCCGCACCATCATCAATGTAAATGCTGCCCGATCAGCCGGGTGGTTATCCGGCTCGGAAACCATATCAACCAATTTTTGCCATTCGGCTCCGCGCAAATTGCGCAAATGACCAATTACACGCGGCGGGAACATCACATCAGTATCGCTATTATACATGTTGTCAAACATCCTCGAAAGGCTATCTCGTTTCCGGTTTCTTAGAAGCCAGCTTCTGGGCTTCTTTTTCCGCCCGGACAGATTCTTCTCTGGCGTAATTCTTTGGGCGTATCTCGGCGTAATATGAAACCGGCTTACTCAAACGCTCCAAGTTGAAGATATGGTCCTGGCGGCGGTCATAAGACGCAATTTCATAATCATGGTCCATTTTTATGGCATCAAAAGGACAGTATTCGGCGCAAAATCCACAATTCATGCAAATATCCACGTCAATATAGAACTCAGCCGGTTGCGGTACAGGCTTGCCAGTTACCGGATCATTGGTTCGCACAATCCAAATACATTGCGGAGGACACACCTTTGCGCAAATTCCACACGAGGTGCACCGAATATTTTTTTCGCCACTCTCGCCCTCATCATACACCAAAAAAGGGATATAGCGAAACTCCTCCGGCAACGGCAATTTTTCCTCTGGATACTGGATGGTAAATATCCCTTCCACATCCGAACTACGCCGCATCTCAATCCCTTCCGGGGTAAAGTAGCGTCTCTTTCCCTTTTTCAAATCTTCCAGATAGGTATTAACAAAATGCCGGAAGGTTGTCCATAAACCTCGCAATATCCCAAACCCAGTAATCATGTTGACTCCGTCCTGCGTTCGATTAACGATCTACTTCACCAAGAACGATATCAATTGACCCCAAAATGGTGACCACATCGGCAATTTTCTGGAAGCGGCACATTGCTGCAAGGCTGGTCAGGTTGATAAAACCCGGAGCGCGAATGTGGTAACGCCAGGGATTTGGCTTGCCATTAGAAACAACGTAAAATCCCAATTCTCCTTTTGGTGCTTCAACCCGCCCGTATGCCTCTCCCGCTGGCACACGCACCTGATATTGCGGTTTTCCGCTCAGGATAGGACCCTTTGGAATTGCACGCAAAGCTTGCTGCACGATCCGCAGGCTTTGCCGCATCTCATCCAGCCGGAGTAAATAACGATCATAAATATCGCCGTGATAGCGCACGGGGATATCGAATTCAAAACGGTCATAAATGCCGTATGGGTCTGCTCGACGGACATCATAGGGAACGCCAGAGGCTCTCAACACCGGTCCGGATGCTGAAAGGGCAATGGCATCTTCGGCGGTGAGCACCCCAACCCCTTCGCAGCGTCCACGCACGATTTCATTATGGGTAATAAACGCATCCATCTCATCCAGTTTGCGCGGCAGGCGTTCGATCGCCAGGCGATGCATCTGTTCGAGAACATCATCGGGAATATCCCGCGCCACGCCGCCAAAGCGGAAATAATTACACATCATCCGCGAACCCGACACCGCCTCGAAAATATCCAGGATCAATTCCCGCTCCTCAAGCGCGTATAACATCGGAGTAAAAAAAGCGCCCAAATCATTAAGCAGGAAACCGATTGAAAAGATGTGATTCAAAAAACGGGTCAATTCAGCCATGATCACGCGAATGTATTCGGATCGTTCGGGCGGCTGCACTCCCATCAGTTTCTCGACCGCCAACGCGTAACCAAAATTATTACTCATCGAGCAAACATAATCCAACCGGTCGGTAAAAGGCATGTTCTGCAGGAAAGTGTTTCGCTCGCCGATTTTTTCGTGATTTCGATGCAGATAACCCATGATCGGTTTAAGGTCAACCACCGTCTCGCCGTCCATAACCGCAACCATGCGAAAAACACCATGCGTAGAAGGGTGTTGCGGTCCCAGGTTGACCACCACCTGTTCGGTGATCAGGTCGCCCGTTTTATCAACGCGTTTCAATCCGGAATACAACAATTCGTCTGTCTCAGGGATCCACTGCTCCGGGTCGAAATTCGCCGGGTATTGAACGTTATCCTGAAAAGGATTCTTATCTTCAATTCGAAAAACATTGCCGTCCGGCCAGCGGCTTTTGAATGGTTTTGTTTCTTCTTCAAAAAAAGGCTCTTTCCAATCTTTGCGCAGCGGGTGTCCGTGAAATCCTTCCCAGGTTAAAATTCGCCGTAAATCCGGGTGACCTGTGAAGCGGATGCCAAGCAAATCCCAGGCTTCGCGCTCTTGAAAATCAGCCCCAGGGAAAAACGAAACAACCGATGGAATCTCCGCCTGGTCGCGATTGAAGCGGGTTTTCAAAACCAGTCCTTTTCCACCGCCGGTGCGGTATAGATGGTACACAACCTCCATCAAATTCTCAGGCAAATAGTCCACGCCGGTAACCGAGGAGAGATAATCGTACCCAAATTCATCCCGCAGCGCTCGGGCAATTTCGGGCAGGTGCTCTGCTGGCACAACATAGCCGCCATAACCTGTCCTGGTATCGGCGCTGATCAGGCCATTAAAGCGCTTCCCAATCTCGGTTTCAATGTCGGCAGCCGTCAAATGGGTCATTGCGCCTCCTCTCCGTTTTGAATCTCCTGCGATGTTGGTTCATCAACCCGCTGTCGCATGACCCGGCGAATCATATCGAACTTTGCGGGGTCCATCAAATCCGGACCCAAAATCGGGATGGGCAAAGGCTGACCAGGTCCTTTTTGATACCAGGAAACCTGCCGCAAGGATTGTTTTTCAATTTTTTTCATCAGCGCCATGAATCCGTACAGTAAAGCCTGAGGAGTCGGCGGGCAACCGGGGATATAAACATCTACAGGAACAAATTTATCCACACCCGCAACTACCGAATAACCCTCCTTAAAGGGTCCCCCGCCGGAAGCGCAAGCGCCCATCGCGATTACGTATCTCGGCTCGGGCATTTGGTTGAACAAGCGAACTATCTGCGGAATCATCTTCTTGGTCACCGTACCAGAAACGATCATCAAATCTGCCTGACGCGGACTGGGACGCATAACCTCCATCCCAAATCGCGAAAAGTCGAACCGGCTGGCTGCCGTGCCGATCATTTCGATTGCGCAGCATGCCAAACCGAACATCATCGGCCATAGAGAGTTTTTTCTGCTCCAGTTATAAATTTTATCCAGGGTGGTGATCGCAATGAGGCTCTGCATTTCGGCGGGAATTTCATACCCCGGAGTGGTTAAGTTTTCCTGTCTCATTCTGCTGCCTTTCCGGATTGGCTTCCTTGACCGCATATTTACCCAAATCCGAGTATATAAATCAATTTTACTCGCCAATGCCAACCTGTCAACATTTAATTACGCAAAAATTATTTTGCGTAATGTATAATAATTGCATGGACAATAATTCTCGCCAGGAAATTCTAGCCTATCTTCGCCTTCATCCGCGCGCCACAGCTCGCCAGATCAGCCTTGCGCTCCAACTCACCCCAGCGGATATCCGCTACCACATCAACAACCTGTTGAAAGAACAACGAATCACGATCATGCCCACTACACAGATTAATCCTGGCCGCGGCAGACCAGCGCGCGTTTATTCCCTAACCCAGCAATCGGCTCCCGAGCCTCACATCCATCTCTTATTGAGCGCACTGACCGTTTTATTTAACACAGAACCGGCTGCCCGAGCGGGTAACATTCAGCGCTTATCAGGCCAACTGATACCCCGCGAGTCGCCACCCCCTGCCCGGTTCATCTCAAAAATTAAGCATCTAATCGAACAACTGAACCGTCTCCAATACCATGCTCGCTGGGAAGCCAGACCCGCCGGTCCTTGCATCATTTTCCAGAACTGCCCTTACCGTGATTATTTACGACGATTTCCTGATCTATGCGAGTTAGACCGCCAAATGCTGCAAAACTCTCTGCGCTCGCCTGTAATTCTGGAGCATCATGCCCACCCAGATCAAGCGCAGCCACCCGATTGCCGTTTTACCGTGCAATTGGGTTAGGAAATATTTCATCAATTTGAAAAGGCGTTTTGAAAAACGACCGGTTCTCCTAAACTCGACCGCTCGCAGGCTTATTCAACTGCCCCTTCTGCGATCCATTGAATGATCACAATCCATTCCTCCGGCTCGAAACCTCCCGGATGATCGGCGTCCTTGATCAGGGTAACGATTAAGCTTTCATCCGGATTGCCGGCAACCACAGCAGAACCAGAACGCCCTCCCGCCATCAAACCCGAATACGAATCGAGCGCTAAGCCACCCATCTCACCATGACAAAGTCCGCAACGCAAAGCAAACATATCGCCGATGCCATTGTTCCAGGTTAGCGCGCCTTGCGGTAAACCACCCACTTCGGTTGGAGCAAGCGTAGGAGTGGGTTCAGCAGTAGGTAACGGTGTCGGAGTTTGGGGCACGAACACGCTTTCCGAACGGGCAGACACCGGTTGTATGGTTGTTATTGCTGTCTGTTCAAAGGTAAGGAAATAATACAATCCTAGCAGCACAATCACGGATGTCACAGTTGCTACCGGGACATAAATGGTATGCCGGCGTTTTTGCTCATGCGGAGGTGGGGGCTGCGGAATCAATCCATTTTCGATTTGCTCAAGTTCCTCGCCGTGTTCCTTCTCCATTTCATGCCGGGTTAATTTGCCGGTAAACATCGATTTGTTGAATGCTTTGACATGCACATGGTAAAAATGCCAGAGAAAGATCGCCAGCACCGCCAATACTGCTTCGGCGCCATGAGCCGCCTTTGCCGCAGGAATCACCTGACCAGGCAGGATACTGGCGGTCGCGATCGGGTTCCACATCATAAAACCGGTTATAGCCATTAAGGCCAGACCCCATACCATCGCCCAGTATTCTGCTTTTTCAATGAAGTTGTAACGTCCCATTTTGGGATATTCTTTGCGAAAGCCAATATTATACAGAAATTGATGAAATGCATCGCGCAAATCCCTGAATCTGGGCAGCATGCTGGCTGATTTGCGCTGTACATATAATTTGTACCCGATCACTGCCAGGTGGTAAATCGATTCAACCACAAACACAACTGAGGCTGCCCGGTGAATGATGCGGGTAGCATCAATACCGCCCAAGAGCATTATGATGGCTATGGATATCGAGCTTTCAGCATACTTTTGCGCCAGCCCGGTGATCGCCAGAGTCGAGAAAGATAAAATCAGGACAATGTGTTCAACCCGCTGCGCTACGCTAAAACGAACGTAGGATTCACCTTTTTCGGTCATCACGAATTCTCCTCGTCCTTGCGTTCGTCCAGGCTCTCCATTTTTTCTGCCGAGGTTTCAGAGTCGGATGGTGGCACAAATTCTGTCGCTGGTGTCTCGCCATCCGTTATCGGAACAGGCGCGGGTTCATCCGCTTCTGGTTTTTTACGGCGCCGGTCAAAAATCCAACGGCGATAGATATCGCTGGCAACGAAAATACCCATTCCGCCCAGCACGGTCGGAATAAAGAAACGATAGAACAAATTGACATAATAAACAAGCGGGTAGCGTTCCGGGCTGGGAATGTAGTGGCTTAGCCACGCATCAGGAAAATTAGCCGTGGCGTCCGGATGGCATCGCTGGCAGGAAACCAGCAAGTTTTCTCTCACCTGCAAACCTTTCTGAGGGTCATCCGATCGGCGTATATCGTGCACGCCATGACAGTCATAACAGACTGGCATGTTTATCGGCTGATCCGGATCGATCCTTTCAAATAACGTGACGGTTGTGCCATGGAAATCGGCTATGTAAGTATCCAGTACCTGGGTGGATAGACCATATTGGCGCATTAAGTTTTCGTTGGTATGGCAATCAGCGCAGATTCGCGGAGACGTCAATCGAAATGCCTCTCCTCCCCCCGGTCCGCTGATGTTATGCACACCATGACAATCAATGCATGAGGGTACATCCGGGTTCATTTCCACCAACACCCCGCTGCCATGAACGGATTGGGCATATTCTTCATAAATGGTGCTGTGACATTGCGCGCATACCTGGGCTGATAACGCATGTTCTGCCGGAGTCAGCTTACCAGCTTCATCCTTCTGGATGGGCAGTTGTTGATGTGGATCATGGCAATCCGCGCATACCGGAGCGTTGAAATTGCCTGCTGCCATCACTCGCGCATGGGCACTGTCCATCGTCTCGCTTGCCTGCGAGGGATGGCATTGGTTGCAGGTGTCTTTGTATAAAAGCGTATAATCGCGGCTGCTCTGCGCCAGATTTGGCGGGTGTGGGTATCCACTAATATTTGTATGGCAAGTCTGGCAACTCAACGTGACATGAGCGGACTGGCCGAAAACCTCTGGTTCGACCTGCACGGATATTACATCGCCGTTGGGAAATTCTTTAAACTGTCCTTCGACCATATGGCAGGACAGACAGGCAGCGTTGTTAGGCAATTGCGCCTCTTGGATATTAGGAGCGTATGCCTGCGCATTCGTAGGAGTTTGATGGACAAATTCGATACCTGCAATCAATAGAAAAGAAACCGCCAGCACCAGCACTTGCATCAGTATAAGCCTGTGGGGTTGGAATCTGAATTGCATTGGACAGATTACTCCTTAACTTGAAAACCTGTATGGACGCGGTTCTGGGGGATGCAGTGAATTTCTCAAACAGCAAGATTAATTATACATTAATAACAACAGCGGAGTGTCAATTTTTCCTGTCTAATCACACCAAATACGTCTTAAATTTTTTGTGCAACAGGTTATCAAAATACCCCCGAACTGCTTCGGGGGTATTCTTTGGGTAGAGGATCGGCTACGGTCGTTTCAAATTAACCATCTCAACTTGAACTTGAGAGCTCAGATCAAGCAGCGAATCGTACAGAACCTGGATGATATATTTGCCGTTATGAGCATAACCGCCCGGATCCTTTTTGGCATACTGGTAGTTGTAGGTTGCCTGCAGCAATCTCGGCGTGAATGAAACGTAACGGTTGGGATATACCGATTCATCAGGCGTGGCATTACCGTCGCCGTTGGTATCTATAAAGAAATACGGAAAAGCAGCGTCAGAATAGATGATTGGCGCGCCGGCAACATCCTTTGCGTACATTTGAATCGCCGTATATAAGATTTCCTTCAGGGTATCAATCTCCCCTTTCAATCCTTCGGAAGTATCTCCATCGCCGTCGTAATCAATTTTTGGATCCTCCAGGCGGATTTGGGTAATATCCACAACCTGATGACAGGCTTTACAGGAAGCCTCTTCAACCGCCAGAGTGTGCGCGTCGTGACAATCCGTACAGGTCTGATAGTTCGGAACATGATCAAACCTGCCTATATATTCCTTGTCCGGATATTGATAGACGCCTTGCGCTTCTGCTCCGAACAGAGTCGCCCCTGCCGCGAAATAATGGATATTTCGAAAACCGATTTGATCGGAAGGCGTATCCACGGCAAGACCAGCGATAGCCCGGTTTACACTAACCGTAGATTCGCGTCCCTGGTGGCAGTTTAGACAAAGATTATCGCTGGGGCTTTGTTCAAAACCCAGTTTCGCGCCGCTGGGGAAGGTGACTGTTTCGAGCGGGAATACCGAGTAAGATGCGAGGTCGTTATGACAGGTTTCGCAGCGCAACCCATTGGAAGGCGCCATCGAAATATTCAATCCTTCGCCAATGAATTGCGGCAGCCCATCCGCTGTGTGGCACTTGACGCACGCGGCTCGCACCTTTCCGTCCTCATCCCAATTGCGGAAAGCAGTCGAGGAGCCGTCAAAATGACCGGCATCCACCCGATTAGCGGAGCTCAGGTCAAACGGCGTTGCGATTTTTTCATTCAGGCTTTCGATCGAATCGTACAGGAGTTGAATGAGGTACTTGCCACCATGAGCATAACCACCCGCATCTTTCATCGAAACCTGAAAATTGAAGGCAGCCTTTTCCAAACGGGGCGTCCAGGAGGCGTATTTATTCGGAAATACTGCCTCATCCTCATCCATAGCCCCATTTTCATTCGTATCCATGAAGAAGTAAGGATAGGTTTCCTTCGAGTAAACGATTGGATTCCCGGCTATCTCTTGGGCATACGCCTGAATTGCGGCAAAGAGCATGTCACGCAGCCCGCTGATCTCGTTGTTCAGACTTTCCTCGATATTGCCATCGCCATCATAATCTGTCAGCGAAGACTCCATCCGAATCGCCCGTACTCCTTCCACGCTATCCGCACCCGCGTGGCAGGTAACGCAACTATCGGTTTTTAACTCCAGCGAATGGGGGTCATGGCAATCCTGGCAGGTCTGCACGCCATTAACATGCTCAAAGAGAACATCGTAGGATTTCCCGGTGTATTGGTATCCGCCTTTGACTTGCGCGCCATATCGGCTGACTGCTGCGGCGTAGTAGTGTATATTGATAAAGCCAAGCTCGCCAACTACGGCATCTTCATCGGCTGCGCCCGCCTTCAGAATAGCCTCGTCCACCTGAACCATGGAAGCATTTCCTTGGTGGCAGGTCATGCAAACCGCTTCTCGTCCAAGCCCGGTAAGTTCAACCCCAGAAGGAAACATAACAGACGAAAGCGTATCAGTAGTCGGGTTATGACAGGTGGTACAGCTGATAACCGTATCGGTAGGTGCCGCTTTGTCCACCACATTCACGGTACTGCCATCGGCACCCACATGATCCAGTAAACCTGCGCCAGAATGGCATTTAGCGCAAATGATCGGCACTTCAACCGGATCCGCGCTATCCCAGTAACGGAATGCAGGCGCAGTAGAGTCTGCATGACCCGAATTGACCCATAATTCATAATAGGGTACTTCGCTCGAAAGATCCGGCAACGCGGGACATGCCTCGGCAGTTGGGCACGGAGCAGCAGATGGTTGCGGAGGAGCGGTTTGGATTGGCTCAGGGTTCGCTTGCTGGCAGGCAGCCAGGACGATGCCCACTACGACCATCAGAGCAATCATCAGGACGCTTTTCAGGAGCCTTTTGTTCATAACGTCTCTCCATCCTTTCTGTAAAATTTATTAAGGAATGTTGGGAATTTTGCAGTAAAAGAAAAATGGCTATATCAACTTGGTGCGGATCACCTCCTTGCAGAGGATTAAAATAAGATTAAAACATTATAGTCAGGATTCATCAATTAATCAATACCAATATCATCCAATATATAAAATTACACTTTTTCTTGATTGATTACTTTTTTACATCCCTTGTTCGCCTGCCAACCCAAATAATGATATAAATAGAGAGATGCGACACGTGTTTCAATCACCCTCAAAAACACGCTACGCCGGCTGGCGCAATTCGAACGACCGCTTCCTTGCGAAACCCGCTGATGAATAACCCTGACTTCCAATCCATTTGTATCTTTGCCGGTTCAGCCGATAACCTGGATGGTGAATATCACGCCGCCGCCGCCGAACTAGGAAAATTGCTCGCCGGTCAACGAATCACGGTGATCTTCGGCGGTGGAAAAACCGGATTGATGGGCGCTCTGGCTGATGCTGCACTATCTGCCGGTGGTCGCGTTGTTGGCGTGGTGCCTGAAAACCTTTTCACCCCTGCGCTGATTCATGCCAGCCTGACCGAGCTGCTCATCGCCCCCAACATGCATGAGCGCAAAGCCACAATGAGCCGCCTGGCGCAAGCCTTTATCGCCTTGCCGGGAGGCTTTGGCACTTTCGACGAATTATTTGAAACCCTAACCTGGTCGCAAATAGGCATTCATCGTAAACCTGTTGGCATTCTCAACACAAAAAAATATTTCGATCCTATGCTGACGATGATTCACCATGCGCAACAGGAAGGTTTTATTTATTCCAACCATCGTGACCTGTTCGTAGTAGCAGAAAACCCGTCCTCTCTGATTAAACGATTGAACGGGTTTCAATTTCCATCCGGGCTGGAAACCTGGGTCGAACGCCCAACCAATAATTAATCCCTGTCCTTACTCCACCGTCACGCTTTTTGCCAGATTTCGCGGCTGGTCAACATCCAAACCGCGCAGCGAAGCAATATGGTAAGCAAACAACTGTAACGGGATGACCGTTGCCACAGGGGATAACAGCCAGGGAGATTCTGGCACCCAAAAGATGTGATCCGCCAGTTCTGAAACCAGCGCATCGCCCTCGGTTGCCACAGCAAGCACGCTGCCTCCGCGTGCTTTGGCTTGCTCGATTTGGCTGATCATCTTTTCATGCCAGGGATCTAACGGGGCAATAGCCAGCACGGGCATGTCCCGATCCACCAGTGCAATCGGTCCATGCTTCATCTCGCCTGCAGGGTAGGCTTCGGCGTGTATGTAGGAAATTTCCTTAAGTTTCAAAGCGCCTTCATAGGCAATCGGCATGTTGATTCCCCTGCCAAGATAAAGCATGTTGCGGATATATTTCATCTCCCGAGCCACCTGGACGACCTCGTTTTCACGATCGAGACAGCGCCCAACCAGATCCGGCACCAGGCGCAAATCCGAGACCAATTGTTTACGCCGCACTGCGTTGATCGTGCCCCGCAGATCTCCAAGCAGCACCGCCAGCATGTAAAGATCCACCAAAGGTGCGGTAAAGGCTTTTGTTGAAGCCACCCCAATCTCCGGACCGGTCTGCATGGAGACAAAACCATCGGCTATGCGCATCGCTTGCGAACCTATCGCGTTGACCACCGACCACAACACCGCCCCGCGTTTCTTGGCTTCATCCATTGCGGCAAGCGTATCCGCCGTTTCACCAGACTGGCTGATTGCCAGCACCACCGTTCTCTCATCCACGATTGGATCGCGATAGCGAAATTCCGAAGCGATGTCCACTTCCACCGGAATCCGGGCAAGATGTTCAATCAACACCTTTCCCACCATACCAGCGTGAGCCGCCGTTCCGCAGGCAGTAATGATGATTTTTTTTATGCGCTGCGCCATCTCCCGATTCAGGTTTAATTGCGGCAATTGGATCGTCCCTTCATCGAAATCCACCCGTCCTGCCAGGGTGTCAGTCAGCGAGCGCACTTGCTCATGGATTTCTTTCTGCATGAAATGCCGGTACTCCCCTTTTTCGGCTGCTACCGGATCCCACCCGATCAGATGCTCCTGCAACCCAACCGGTTTTCCATCCAATGTCATCACCCGCGCGCCGTTCTGGTTGATGACAGCCATTTGGTGGGAATCAAGGAATACCATTCTCCGCGTGTGATCGAGTATCGCCGGAATATCCGAAGCAACAAACATTTCGCCTTCGCCAATTCCCACCACTACCCCGCCGGCATTGCCTATGCGGGCTGCCACAATTTTATCCGGTTCGCCGGAGGACATCACCACCACCCCATGCGCCCCTTTTAATTGGCGCAATGCTCTTCGGGTTGCTTCTTCCAACAACATGCCACCGCTCAAGAAGCGCTCTATCAGGTGAACGATAACCTCGCTATCAGTTTCGGATTTGAATTGGACTCCCTCGGCGGTCAATTCATCCCTTAACGCGAGAAAGTTCTCCACAATTCCATTATGCACCACCACAACTTCCTTGGTGCTCCCCAGATGGGGGTGGGCGTTACGCGCGCTGGGTTCGCCATGCGTTGCCCAACGGGTATGCCCGATGCCTATCCTCCCTTCCAGCGGTTGTGTTTCCACCAGACTGGTAAGTTTACTCAATTTTCCGGCATCTCTGCGGATCTCAATATTTCCATTTTGCAATACAGCGATTCCGGCTGAATCGTATCCCCGGTACTCCAACCTCTTTAAGCCATTTAGAATGATCGGAGTCGCGTCGCGCTCGCCAATGTATCCAACTATTCCGCACATATTCACTCCTGGTTCAAGGTAAATTTTCTCATCATCCTGTTATCGGACGCGAGCAGCATTAACTGGCTAAAAGCCCGTCAGTTGTAGATTTCTGATTTTTAGGAAAAGGTTGGGTTTATTCCCGGAAGGCTTCCGCTGATCTGTCGATTTTCCCGGCGACCAGGGGAACAGCCTGTTCTCGCCGGTTAACCCCACCCTGCGGTGGGGAACCTTCCTCCTCGTCACTCAAGCGCCCAATCAACCTTGGACGTTGAGCCATGCGCTTGTCTTTTCCGCATACATGAAAGTCTGGATTTCCTGTCACCTCCACAGCCTGATTATAATCGCGTTTTGCTATAATTCAATCCATGAACCGAAAATTCAATGGTCAACCATCTTCTTCGCTTGAATCCACGTCGAAACCCGCGACGCTTGCAGACTTGTTGCTTACACCGCTCGGTTGTCTGATTCGCTCTCCGCTTCTTTTTCTGGCTTTCTTCCTCGTTGGGTTTCTGGTCTGGTCTGTGTCAACTGGCAATCTCACTGGGCTTTGGGCAGTGGTGCCCGAATTCGACACCTGGCAAATTGACCACGCATTTACAACCATTGAAGACGAGGATGGAGAAATCTGGAAAATTCGATATGAATCGAAAAATGCCACAACGTTTGAGGGATTAATTCGTCACGCATCAGCGATCAATGAACGCGCTTTTCCGCTGCTCAGCCATGACATCCTGGTCACCAGCGGTCAGTTTGCGGATAAACAGGCTGTCCGCACCTCGGTTTCCAATCATCGTTTTTACTGGTATACGGATCAATCCTCGTATCCACAGGGCAAGATTAACCTGCTGCACACCGTACCCTCATCCCCGGATATTTATCAGCAGCTTGCCGAGGTAAAATCGGGACAACAGGTGCGCATCACGGGCATCGAAATTCTCGATATTGCCCGTTATGACCAGCAGGGAAAATACCTCGGAGCCTGGGCGGATGCCGGTTGCAATACCCTGCTGGTTACCTCCGTCGAAATCTTTCCTTGACGGGTTTTATTCTCCTTATCCACCGTGCTTTTTTACCAGTTCCACCAGTTGAGGGAAATCTATGCCGAGCCGGGTAAGGGTCTCCACTTTTGGAACACCACGTTTTGTCCAACCGCGCCGGTTATAGACCGCATCTACCAGTATATCGTAACGCTCTTCGCGGTATTTTCGTAAAGCAGCCACCTTTTGTTCGGTGGTCAATCCATCCGGGAGCAGACCGACCTCGTCCTTTAGGTTCTGATCGTAGTATTCTCGCCGGTCTTCGTATTCCACCGGCGTGGTCGGACCCATGGCGCGATACGGCGGGTAATCGTGCTCGCGGGTACCGTACCCCATCCGCAAATTGAATACTCGTTGAAAATTGTATACTTTTTCCGATTGCTCAATGATCCCATCAATATCAATCTTCTCGCCGGTCACACCTTCATACAACCAGGTGTAATTTTCAACATGCTCAGGCACCTTTGCCGGTTCTTTGGCGGTTTTATTGCTCTCTGGAATAATATCGTTCCACGGCAGTTTGCACAAACCATGCAGGCTGAACCATGTGCGCCAGATGGGGAAATAATGCAATGCTTCCGCTTTGGCTTCAAACGTTGGCAACTGCTTGTGCACCATGTCCATGAAAATCAACCAGGCTTCATCATGTTGCGGGCCCTTGGAAGCCAGGGCATATCCCCCTTGTTGCGCCAGCGATTCCTTGGAAAGATATTCGGATATTTCCAAACCTTTGATTTCCATGCCAATATCGTTAAGCAATTTTTCGTCTGCGCCGTATTTTTCAACAAAAATTCGCTTCATCGCCCGAATGCCCTGCCCAACAATTACCCCAAAGCCCTCGCCGCGCGCCATTTGATGGATTAATTCCATCACCGCGTCGAAATTGCCCCAAGTCAGCTCCAAACCGCCAGTGATTTCGGGTGTCAATATGCCATATTCATAACATTCCATCACAAATGCCAGCGAATTGCCCAACGAAATCGTGTCAATCCCATATGTATCGGCGTAAAAATTCATTTCCAGAACTTGCGCCGGATCGAATATGCAAAGATTCGATGCCAGTGCGCCCAAAGTTTCGTATTCTGGTCCATCCACGAATACTTCCTGACCCTTGTAAGGTCCGGTCTGAGTGGTGTATTGGGAAATCCCGTGAGCGCACGACATCGTGCAGCCGTACCAGCAGCCATCAGGACCCCGGGTATCAAATTGCTGCTTCCACACATCACCCGCCACACGGTAGGCATCGTCATGATGACCGAAGCGAAAATTCTTGACCGGCAGCAGGTGAAACTTATTCATAATCTCCACCAGGTACGGAGTGCCTGTGCCGCGCATATCGTTCTGAGAGGCATCAAACAAGCTGATTTCCCGGTTGATGCGTTTGCCAGCCTTGCGAATCAACTCCATGTTGGCGACTCCGTTGCTATCGCCGCCCGTGTCACTGTAACGCACCACAATTGCCTTGATTTTCTTATCCCGCAGCACTCTGCCAGCCCCACCGCGCGCTGCCTGTTTGATACGCACCTCATCGCGGCGCGGATCGTAATAACTGATATTCAAACCGCAAATCGCGCTATAGTTGGCTGCCTGTCCGGCAGACACCACTGAGATCCCGCGCAATCCTCGTGGATCATCCGCGTACATTTCCGTTAACATGCGGTTGATCAAGTGGGTGTCAACCGGTTCCAGCGGAGCCTCTTCTATAGTCACGCGCCCTTCGTCTCCGTCTATGTAAATAATAACCTCGTTCTCGGCTTTGCCTTGTATTTCAAGCGCATCCCAACCGGCAAACTTGAGATAGGGGCCGAAATACCCGCCGCTGTTACTATCAACCACGGTGTGCGTCAATGGTGAGATGGTGACTACGGTGCATTTTCCACTGCCAGGATACGCGGTAATTCCACCAATTGGACCAGCCGCAATGACCAATTCGTTTTCAGGATCGTCCCAGCGGGTATCATCGCGAATGGCGTTCCACAACAACCAGAGACAGAACCCCCTGCCTCCGGTAAACGTTTTCTTTGTAGCCTCATCCACCGGTTTACTTTGGATTAAATTTTGCCCGATGTCTATAAACAAGGTTCGATTCGCATAACCGCGCATTACAGGACGCCGGTCGTATTGGAACTCAGCGACAACTTTATGCGCTGATCGAAGGTCTTGCGTTGAAAAATTAATCATATTTTCTCCGTGTTGGGAAAAAAGGTTTTTTATAATACTACTTGTCCATACTTATTATATAAAAGCAATGATCCTTTTTTAGTGTCTCTCTGTCATCCAACCCGTGTATAAATGTCACTATCTGGGATTTTGAGAGGATACGATATAATCTTATCCTAAGAAAGAATACCTCAAAAATGGCTATTGAAGAACAACTCGATCTTTACTTGCGAGCCCGGTTCACGCTTTTGGTTTTCGTTACCCCGGAAGAAGAGCGACTCCTAACCACCATCCAACGGGTTTGCGAGCAAACCCAGCGAAGATTGTTGTCTTGGGATGCAGCCGATGGCTTTCAATTATTAACCGGGAATGGAAATCTCCCCTCCGCGCGCGACCCCTTGACCGCCCTGGAACAAATTGATCAGGCCGATCCGAGCAGCGCGGCCCTTTTTGTGTTGAAAGACTTTCATGAACTATGGAGCAACCCACAGATCAAGCGCAAATTGCGCAATGTTTCGCATCGCCTGAAATTTGGTAAAAAATCCATCCTGATAACATCCTTGACCAGCCAATTACCCGAAGAATTAAAAGACGAAGCAGTATTGGTGGACTTCCCGCTGCCAACTTTTATGGAATTGGAGGATGTTTTACATCGTTTAACTCAGACCCCTGGCGTTAAGGTCAATCTGACGCAACTGGGGCGCGAAAAATTCATCCAGGCAGCCATTGGGTTGACATCCTCCCAGGCGCAGCGTGTCTTTGCCAAAGCGATCGTCAAAGACGGCAGCCTGGACGACCGCGACATTGACCTGGTAACCGAAGAGAAGAAGCAGATCATCCGCGAAAGCGAAGCGCTCGAATTTTATCCGGTCACCGAATCTCCTGAGGATGTTGGCGGGTTGGACGTTCTCAAGGACTGGCTGCGCTTGCGCGAACGCGCTTTCACTCACGAAGCCCGCAATTATGGGCTGCCAGCACCGAAAGGAATCAGCCTGATTGGAATCCCGGGTACCGGCAAAAGCCTGACTGCAAAAATGATCGGCGGGTTGTGGCGCTTACCCCTGATTCGCCTGGATGTAGGTTCGCTTTTTGGCAGCCTGGTAGGCGAATCAGAAGAACGCACCCGCCGCGCCCTAAAACTGGCGGAAACCGTTTCTCCGTGCGTGGTCTGGATTGACGAGATGGAAAAAGCTCTGGCGCATGGTGGATTGGATAGCGGCACCAGTACGCGCGTCTTTGGCGCAATCTTGACCTGGATGCAGGAAAAGTCCGCGCCCTGTTTTGTGGTTGCCACTGCTAATGACATTGCCAGCCTGCCTCCCGAATTATTGCGGAAAGGTCGCTTTGATGAAATTTTCTTCCTCGACCTGCCGACCTACGAGGAGCGCCGCGAGATTTTTGCAGTCCATTTGCGCAAACGCAACCGGTTGGCAGAGGATTTCCACCTCGACCAACTGGCGCACATCTCAGCGGGTTACGTTGGCGCAGAAATCGAACAGGCGATCATTGACGCCATGTACATTGGCTTTAACGACAACCAGCGCGAATTCACAACCGAGGATGTCCTTCTCTCTTTGAAACGACAGGTGCCGCTATCCGTCTCCCAGCGGGAGACGATCAATTCCCTGCGCAACTGGCTCAAAGAAGGAAGGGCGCAATCCGCGTCTTTCCGCGAACCCGAAGAAGCCGAAAATCAGTTCGTACCCATCGAACTGGATATCCGCAGCGCTCATTAAACGCCAGGCACTTTTTTAAGGTAAATGCGCAATGGCTGTATTAATATCCGGGATTGATTTTGGCACTGCCAATACCGTTATCGTCGGTTGGGACGAAAACCAACAACAAGCGCAACCTCTTGCTGTTCCAGAATACAGCGCAATGGTCCAGCAGGGAGACGAGCAAATCCCCATCATTCCATCCCTTATCCATTATGCCAGCGCCAACATGTGTTGGATCGGCAATCAGGTTAAGCAGCGCGGCTTGTATCATTCCCGCCACACATTGCGCTGGATGAAACAGTACATCAAGAATCGCAGCCCTATTCAAATTGAAATGGAAGGAAAAACCATCACGCCGGCGCAGGCAGGCAAAGATTTTCTCTCCACCATACTGACCTTCATGCAAGAACAAAATCCCGCCGCTCAATTAAAGGTTGGCTTCAGTGTGCCGGTGGACGCTTTCGAGCATTACCAAAACTGGCTGGCTGGTTTTTCCGAACAGTTGAATTTTCGCGATTTTATGCTGGTTGACGAACCTGTTGCCGCTGCGATTGGTTATGGTGCGACCTCTCAGCCGGGCAGCGTAGTTTTCATATTTGATTTTGGTGGTGGAACCCTGCATACCAGCATGGTAAAGATCGAATCCGATCCTGGTTCGAGCAATCAACGCCTCTGCCGGGTATTGGGCAAGGCTGGTAAAAATCTGGGCGGCATGCGCATTGACCAATGGCTCTATCAACATTTCCTCCAGCGCGCAGGTTTGAATGAAAACCTCATCGCAATTCGCGAAAACAGCAACCAGATCTTAACCGAATGCGAATATGTTAAAGAAAAAATATCCTTTCAGGATGCTTTCCAGCGGCAATTATCCATCCCCGGATTGCAGCAACCGCTCAATCTATCCATTTCGCAATCTGAATTCGAAGAATTACTTGACCGGCAGGAATTATTTACCCAAATCGGCTTCACGATCCGGGCTGCGCTTAACCAGGCACGTGAAAAAGGATACGACGAAGAACAGATCCATTCGATTTTATTGATCGGGGGTAGCAGCCTCATTCCTTCTGTCCAGCGTTATATTCGTCAAATGTTTGGAAAAGATCGTGTCTTTCTTCACCGCCCATTGGATGCCGTCGCTCGCGGTGTCGCTCTATTTACGAGTGGGGCGGCTGCGCTGGATCATATCCACCATGATTATGCTATCCGCTATCTCGATAACCACAACCAAAAATACGCATATCAAACAATCATCCGCAGCGGTACCGGTTATCCAACACCCGAACCGGTTGCCCGCCTGACCATTAAAGCCTCGTATGACGGGCAGAAAAAACTCGGTCTGGCAATTTTTGAGATGAGCGCAAAAAACTCTGCATCCAAAAACCCGGATCATTTCGAACTGATTTTCGACGCTCGCGGTTCTGCCCGTATTTTCCAAATTCCTCCCCAACAGATGGAAGAGCAGCAATTATTTTTTGTGAACGAGCAATCTCCCACGTTCTTAATCGCAGATCCGCCGGCTGAAGCAGGCGCACCTCGATTCGAGGTATACTTTACAATTGATCACAAAAAACGCCTTTGCGTCACTGCGGTCGATTTACTGAGCGGCATGTCGCTGCTTTCCGACCAACCGGTCATCCGATTAACCTGATTACAAAGAGCATTGTATGTCCCATATTTCCCGCATCAAAACCCAGTGGGTAGATTCCGGCATTCTGATCCAGGCATTGAAAGACCTGGGGTACGAAGTGGAAACCGGCGTTTTTTCTCTGGCTGCCATGGGCGGTCAATCTGCCGAGGTGGATATCCGGGTGCGTCTCCGCTTGAGTAACGACATTGGTTTTCGAAAGAACGGCGGCGCCTACGAAATTGTTGCGGATTGGTTTGGAGTATTTGGGATCACAAAGAGCGCGTTTATTCGTCAACTTAACCAGCGCTATGCCTACCTGACAACCCGAATAAAACTGGAGGAGCAAGGCTTTTCACTGATCGAAGAAAAGGACGAACGAGGAAAAATCCGGTTGCTGCTGCGACGAATGGCATAAGGAGATACCGTGGAAATTCAAGAAATCGAAGTGATCATTGCCCCCTCCGGAGAGGTCGAAATTCGCGTTCGCGGCATAGAGGGCGCAACCTGTCTGGATATTACCAGCACTCTCGAAGACGCGCTTGGCGGAAAGATCATCCACCGCGAAATGACCCCCGAAGCCGTCCCGCCTCCACAGGTGGCGCACAAACGCAAACCTCGTATTCGCAAAGGATGATCCATGCAACCCGATTCTTCATTGCGCGTTCATCACTTTGAGCCATCCAGCAGATCCAACGGTCCGGGTATTCGGGCTGTACTCTGGCTGCAAGGTTGCACCCTGCGCTGCCCAGGTTGTTTCAATCCACATACCCATCCCCGAAAAGGCGGGAAGGTGTTGCCGGTGGAAACCATCGCCAAATGGATTGGCAGAATCGCCAGAGATATTGAGGGCATCACCTTAAGCGGCGGGGAGCCATTACAGCAAATGCGCTCTGTAATCCGCTTGTTGCGCCTGATACGCAGCCAGACCGACCTCTCGGTAATTCTCTTTAGCGGATATGAAATGGCAGAAATCCAGGTCATGCCCCGCGCGCAAACACTTCTCGGTCTGATTGATATGCTCATCGCGGGTCGTTATGTTGCCGACCGGCGCGCTGGCAGAGGTTTGGTCGGCTCTGAAAATAAAACCGTTCACTGTGTAACCAACCGATATACCGCTGCTGACCTGCAATCCGTCCCCGATGCGGAAGTAATAATAAATCCAAACGGAACCATCCTTGCTACCGGTATTACACCACTGCGGTTGGATTGACCAATGTCTGATGATGCTTGGATCTTGGCATTTCAGCAAGCGTTGAAATCCCTCACCCTGCCCACCGATCTGGACGCTGCGGCAGTTCATCGGTTAGCCCAGCGCGGTATGTTAACCGAATTGCTTGCGGATGGCTCACCGGCAGCCATCGCCGTTATGCGCGACGCAGTTGTTTCGGCTGCGCTGCCACCAATTCGGCAGGAGGCGCTGGATGGTTTGATTCACCTCGCCCAATCGGACAATCCAACGGCCATTGACAGCCTCTACCTCCTGGCAATTGATGATGAGCACGCCGGAGCAATCAATGCGATTTCTGCTTACCGCTTTAAACCAAAAGATAGCCGCCTGGCAGCTATTTTTTCCTTTCTTTACCATCCTTACAGTGATTACGCGCAGACTGATCCCGATTGCAGCCTTCTGAGTGAATTTGTTTACTCTTCACCCCTCTTCGCGCGCCGCGCCTCGCTGCGCCCCACCATTGATCATCCGCAAAAAATTCGTTTGGCAAATCTTTTGGAGGCTTTGCTCAATGTAGCACCCGAACAGGCTGCCTGGCTGCTGCGCGAATTTCCCCGCTTTAACCGGTTGGAAAAAAATTTGACCGTCGAGCGATTGATCGTTTTGGCAGATCAAAGATCTGCGCAAGCCCAGGATCTACTTTGTCGCTTGGCATTTCTTCATGACCATCCCAAAACGCGCCATGTAAGCATCGAACACGGTTACCTCCCTATGGATACGCCCAGCCAGGCCGCATTTCTTTTCTTGACCGAACAATGGCAAGCGTATGAAAACCTTGATTTTTCACACCAATGGCTGATTGCTGCTTATGAGGCAGGCAAACCAGCATTAAAGCAAAGACTCCTCAACCACGCTCGATCCACTGGTCATATCCATTGGCTGCATAACCTCTCCCGCGTCCGAACTTCCCTCAACTTAAAAGATTTGACCGCCCACGATTGGCATACCATTTTGGATAAGTTGCCAATCAACCCGCAAAGCGACCAGGTTCAACGGCTGCTTCACCACGCGCCTGCTTACTGGTGCGCGCAAATCCTTCAAAAACTATCCGTTGAAACAAACGCAGATTCTTTATCGGAAAGCGACCTGGCTGAATTGGTTCACGCGGCTCAACTTTGTTTTAGACAAGAACCCGAAATTCATCCGGTCAGATTCCTGCAATCACCGCAACCCGGAATCTCCGCTTTCGGATTATCGCCTGACAATAATGAACTCGCCGTAGGTGGCAGTGATTCATCACTTCACTTTTGGAACTTTAAATCCCGCTATTGGCAAGCCGAATTAATTAGCCCGTTTGCGAATTTTCGCGCGGTAGCCTACAGCCCGGATGGAGAATTTATCGCCGCAGCCAGTGGCGATCACAACATCCGTATCTACCGCGTTAAAGACCGTTTGTTACTAAAAACCTTGACCGGTCACAATGCTCAGGTTAAATCGTTAATTTTCCAATCCGATGGGCGTATGCTTTACAGCGCTGGTCTGGATGGTTTTATTTTCGCCTGGCGATTTCCAACCGGAAGCCTGGCATATCCGCCGGTGGACACAGGCGCAGAATTATTCAGCATGGCGCTGACCAAAGACGACCTGTTAATCAGCGGCGGCACCGGAAAGATTTGCCAGGTTCGCGATCCAAACAGCGGCAAATTAATTCGATCCTTCTCCGGGTTTGGAGACACCATTCTGGCCCTGGCGGCAAACACCGAGCAGTGGCTTGCCGTAGCCACTCGCATCAAACAACTCCATTTGATCAACACATCCAGCGGAAAACCGGTGCATCCGGCTATCGAAGGCTCGGAATCGGCTAGCCAGTTGTTATTTCATCCAGTGCTCAATTGGTTAGTGGCAATGGATTTACGCGGCACAATCGCTCTCCAGAAAGTACCAATACTCACGGAACAAAATGAAGTAAGGCGCCATACCCAGCCAGGCAGCGGGCTGGCGTTCACCTCGGATTTTCAAACGCTTATCAGCGCTAGCCTTGACGGGAAGATTGTATTCTGGGATTTCACGACCATCAACCTGGCATACCAAACTGGGTCGGGTGAAACGCACAAAGACATGACGACTATCGAAGAGATAGTACATGCATCGTCATCCTCTCCGCTCAATCACCGCTGGCTACAATTTATGCTCGCTTTATTGCGCTGGCGCGCCCGCTACGATATTTTGATCGGTGAACCCCAGATGCTGCAAGTGGGTGAATTTGATATCCTGCTCTAATTGAACCTCGCAACAGGAGTACAATTACACTATTAGGGTGGCGGGCAACTTTTGCGAAACCGAGAGATTGCGTGAAACTTAGAACCCTTTTTTCGAACCCTGCCGGTCTTGAATCAACCCAATCCAAAAATTTTACCAACGTTCAAATTGATGCCGTGGGAGTTGGTTTAGCCAACGCTGCGGCACCGTTTCTGCCTGTCTTTCTGACCCGCCTGGGCGCGTCCTCTTACGAAATCGGTTTATTGACTTCCATGCCCGCTCTGGCAGGTTTAATTATGGCAATCCCAATGGGGCAATTCCTGCAAAACCAACGCCAGGTAATCCCCTGGTTCAGCGCCGCCCGTCTTGGGGTCATCATGAGTTATGCCCTGACAGGCTTGCTTGCCTTTTTGTTGCAGGGGCAGCCTTTAATTACCGGTATTCTGGCGGTCTGGGCTCTGGCAACTATTCCACAAACCTTGCTTAATATCTCCTTTTCCGTGGTGATGAATGCCGTCGCAGGACCCAACCATCGCTACGATTTAATGACCCGCCGTTGGTCAATACTGGGAGTAACCACTGCGGTAGCCGTCTTTTTCATTGGACAATTTCTCGACCGGATAAGTTTTCCAACCAATTTTCAAGTCACCTTCATCTTCTTATCAGTCGGCGGTCTGGTAAGTTATTACTTTTCCTCTCATATTCGTCTGCCCGATTTTCAAGTTCAAGATCACAATCGCAAATACCCGATCCGCGAAACTTTAAATGAATACGCATCATTGATCAAAAAAGAAAAACCGTTCCAGTCCTTTATTTTCAAGCGGTTTGTTTTTCTCTCTGGAACAGCATTGACTTTACCAATTTTCCCGCTTTACTTTGTGCGCGAAGTACAAGCCAGCAACAGCTGGATCGCAGCCATTAGCACTGCTCAAACCGCCATCGTGATTATTGGATATTTCTTTTGGACACAGCAATCACGTAAACGCGGCTCGCGCTCGGTGCTACTTGCCACCACTCTAGGCGCATCCTTATATCCAATCACCGTCGCTCTAACCCAGGATGTGCTACTAATCACAGTTCTTTCCGGTATTAACGGCATCTTTCAAGCCGGCTTGAACCTGGTTTTCTTTGACGAACTGATGAAAACCATCCCCCCCGAGTACAGCGCAACCTTTGTTTCGATTGCCCAAGGACTGCAATATATATCTTCCATTATTTCGCCCCTGTTGGGCACATTAATTGGCGATACCTTCGGTTTAGGTTGGGCATTGATAGTCGGTGGATCCATGCAATTGATCGGCTTTGGCTTATTTTGGAAAAAACAACCAGGTTCAATTCCCGCTGGTTAATTGACCAGGCTGGCATCTCAGGAAACCTGCGCCTCATTCAAATGATCCAGCCGGTTCAAATAGCGGATAACGCAGCCACGCGGATTGATCTCGAAACAGCACCTGCCGGTATTATTAAGCACAAACCATGCGGGAAGCAGTTCGCATCTGCCAATTAGGGCCGCAAGAAAGTACGCAAAAAAACCCCCGTGACTGAATAGCACAATCTGATCATCACAGTTACCGTGTTTTTCGTACAGCCACTTAACCACTCTTTGCGCGCGAGGCATGACCGCTTCGTCCGGTTCGACCGGGGCATTCCACCATCCTCCCGGGTTAACCGGCTCAACAAGTTCGAGCCTGGAAAACCCAGCCAGCAGTTCCCCCGGCGTTTTTCCTGCTAAACCATGAAGAACCTCTGTTTGCGCATCTTTGAGGTATATTCCCCCGGTTTCGTGTAAATCCTTTAAGCCTAGAATCGGAAGGTTTAAATGACGAGAGACCTCATCGGCTGTTTGTAAAGCACGCCACATCAGGCTGCTATAGATATGCGTGAAATGTTTGCTTTTCGAATCAATCTCCATATCCTGCGTGCTCTTTGAATGTTGCTCCGCCAGATACACCGCCAATCTCCTCGCCTGAACCAGTCCAAGGTCGGTTAAGTGCGGGTCTTGCGAGCGTCCATCACTGCTGCCGGTTTCCTCCCAAAGCAGGTTGTTCGTCGATTGCGCGTGCCGGATGAAATAAATTCGCATGAGATTCGCTTCCTAAATCCCTGTTCGATGATTTTAACAGGTAGAATATAATCCAAGTTTATGCAAAGCCGCCTTATTATAATGCCCCTTTATGATTGTCCGCAAAGAGGCACTCCGCTCAAAAGACGCTATGATTTCCGCAAATTCATCCGACAAGTCAAATCAGTGTGGGGAAGTAACGATCATCTTTTTCGGCAACCTGGTTGATTTCGTTCATTCAACCGCCAGCCCGTGCCTGTTGACCTACGCATTCAAAGAAAAAACCTCTTTGAAACATATTGTTGAAGCGTTGGGTGTTCCGCATCCGGAAGTGGGTCGGGTCTTGATTAATGGCGAGGAATCGCAACTCGCCGCCCATGTGCGCGATGAGGATCAAATTCAAATTTTTCCCGCCTCTACCCCTTTCGGAGATGTTTCAACATCGGCGCCTCAATTTATTCTGGACAATCATCTTGGCAGACTGACCACCTATCTGCGATTACTGGGGTTGGATGCCCTTTATAATCCAGATTGGGAGGATGTTTTCATCGCGGATACCGCTTACCGTCAAAACCGGATCCTGCTGACTCGCGATCGGGGATTGCTTAAACGAAAAACCATTCAGCGCGGATACTGCGTCAGATCATCCATCCCAAGGGATCAGACCGAAGAAGTTATCCGTCAATTCAATTTAACTGCCCATATTAAGCCTTTCACGCGTTGTCCTCGATGCAACGGAATGCTTGAAAGGATAGAAAAACATGCTATTATTCACCTCTTACAGCCTTTGACTCGCCAGTTCTACGATGATTTTTCGCGCTGCATCGCTTGTGGTCAAATATACTGGAAAGGATCTCATGTTGAGCGCATAAAACCGTTTATCGAACGATTCGTGCCAGCCGGTCCTGAGGATCTATGAACCAGACCTTGCCTGTTGGAAAACTGCCCCATCATTTGCTTGCCCAGTTGATCTCGAGCTTGCCGACAAAAGGAGAACGGGTGCTGCTCGGTCCCGGAATTGGTTTGGATTGCGCAGTTCTCGAATTTGACGATCGCTGCCTGGTATTCAAAACCGAACCGATTACTTTCGCTACCCAACAAATCGGATGGTATGCCGTTCAAATTGCCGCCAACGATATCGCCACAACTGGTTGTGTGCCACAGTGGATGCTTTTGACAATCCTGCTGCCTGAAGCAAAAACCACGCCCGCAACCGTCGAAGAAATTACCCGGCAGGTTGGCGACACTTGCCGGCAAATGAACATCACCCTGGTGGGTGGGCATACCGAAATCACCGCTGGATTGGACCGCCCAATTTTGATCACCACCCTTTTCGGTGAAATCGCCCGGGAAAAATTAATCACCCCGCGCGGCGCAAAACCCCACGATCGCCTGATTTTAACCAAGGGGGTACCTATCGAAGCCGCCGCACTGCTCGCGCTTGAATTCCCCCACCGTATGAAGAATGTCCTTTCAGAAAACGAACTCGCGCAAGTCCAGAATTTTCTTGTCCAACCCGGTATCAGTGTTCTGCCCGAAGCCGGCATCGCTGTCCGCGCTGGCGGCATTCATGCCATGCATGACCCAACCGAAGGCGGTATATCCACTGCGTTATGGGAACTGGCTGTAGCCAGCCAGAAAACGCTGGTGATTGAACCTGGCAAAATTTTCGTTCCCGATTTGGCAGCCCGGATCTGCTCACATTTCCACCTGAATCCATTCGGCACGATCGCTTCCGGCGCACTTTTATTGGCTGTGGACCCATCCAGCGCTGATACGGTATTACATGCCCTGCGTTCCAATTGCATCTATGCGGTCGAAATAGGCTGGATTGAAACGGGGGATTCAACTGTCTTTCAAATCACACCTAACGGACGAAGCCCGTTCATCCGCTTCGATCGAGATGAAATTACCCGCATCTTTGAAACCAGCTAAACAACCTTTTCACCGCGAAAGGACGCTATGGGCTTTTTACTTTCAATATTCTTTGGTTTTGTTCCAATGTTCATTTTTGCCTTTTTCGTCTATTGGTTGGACCGCTACGAAAAGGAACCTCGACACCTACTTGGTGGCGCATTTGTCTGGGGCGCGGTTGTTGCTGCTGGAGTAGCCTTCGTTGTAAATACGATGATTGGCATGGGCGTCTTCATCCTTACCGGGTCAGAAAGCATCGCCGACCAGACAACAGGCTCATTGGTAGCGCCAGTGATCGAGGAAATCCTCAAAGGTATTGCGGTCGCAATCGTATTCTACTTTTATCGCCATGAATTCGATTCGGTTCTCGACGGCATCGTCTATGCCACGATTACTGCTCTGGGTTTTGCCGCCAGTGAAAATGCTTACTATATTTACAACTTCGGATACCTTGAAAATGGGTATACTGGTCTGTTTTCACTGGTTTTTATCCGGGTTGTGCTTGTAGGCTGGCAGCACCCTTTTTACACCGCTTTTATTGGTATCGGTTTTGCGCTGGCGCGACTGAGCACCAACAGAGCTGGTCGCGGGTTGTATCCACTGGCTGGCTTGACCGCCGCAATCGTACTCCACAGCATCCACAATACCATCCCCGGACTCATTCCCGGGGTTGCCGCTCTTGTCATTGGCACCATCTTCGATTGGAGCGGTTGGTTCGCGCTTTTTATATTTATCCTCTACATGATCTATCGAGAAAAACGCCTGCTCCAAACCGAATTAGCGGATGAGGTTAAACTGGGAATTATCACACAACAGCAATTTCAAACTGCTTCTTCAGGAATGACGCAGTTCAAAAACAGCCTGGGGATGTTAAACCGGCTGCATATCCCGCGCTTTCGCCATTTTTACCAATTATGCGCTGAACTGGCGCACAAAAAACACCAATTCCGCCGCTTTGGTAATGAACAGGGTAATCAACGAATCATTGACGATCTTCGCCAGCAAATTGCAGAACTATCCCTGCAACTGCGTTAAATTGTTAAGCCGGCTCATCCCTTCCGCACAAAGTGCGGTAATTCACCCGGAATCTCTAGCGATAATTCGACAAAACCAGCGTATTCACCCTCAATAAACCAAGGTGACTGGTATATTAATTTGTGTTTTCCGTTTTTTTCGATCGTGTAGACATTTCTCTGGCGGCTCTGCATCATCTCTAACAGTTTTTTGCGCGCTGACTCTGGGTGACAATCCAATACGTTAGAACCAATCAATGCCTTTCCGCCATCCTGCTCGAAAACCCCGCATGCTGCCTGGTTTAACGCCAGAATGATCCCCTCAGTATCGCAGACCGTTACAGCCCCCGGAAATTCTTCAACCCAGGTATGATCTTCCATTCGGACTCCTGTTAGTAATTCGAAAGAATTTTATACTTGCTTATGACCTGATCGGTAAGTTAAAGTATTATATACCGCTTCGGGTTGAGCCGTTTGGCAGTAAAAAAGCATGGTAAAATTAATCAAGCAGTGAAAACAGGCGCCCGTAGTGAAGTGGACATCACATTACCCTCCGGAGGTAGTAGCCCGAGTTCGAGTCTCGGCGGGCGCACACACCAGAATTTGAGAATCTGTTTACATATTACTAATATTTGTTTGCTATAAATAAAATCAACGAGATGAGAAAGATATTACGAGTGAATCAGGCAACGCGCAGGAGGAGTAGATAATGGATCTGTTATTCGGAGGATACGGTTTGTACATCCTCTTTTCATTGCCCGCGTTAATTTTAGGGTTTTGGGCGCAAATCAAAGTTCAAAACGCGTTTAAAAAATTTTCCAAAGTGCGGGTTTACACCGGATTGACTGGCGCCCAGGTCGCCCGACGCATGTTGGATGCCAACGGATTGGGCAATGTAAAAATTGAACAAGTGCAGGGTTTTCTGAGCGACCATTACGACCCGCGTGGCAAGGTGCTTCGCCTCAGTCCGCAGGTATACCAGAGCAATAGCGTCGCCGCCGCTGGAGTTGCCGCACATGAAGCCGGCCACGCCATTCAAGATGCGCAAGGATATGCCATGTTGCAACTACGTTCGGCTATGGTGCCTGGCGTTCAAATTGGCAGCTGGCTTGGTCCAATCATTTTCATGATCGGTTTTTTCATCACCCCTACCCTCGGCACTCCAATTGCCTGGCTGGGTGTTGGCTTGTTCGCTCTGGCTGCGCTGTTTGCCGTGGTGACACTGCCGGTCGAGTTTGACGCCACCCGGCGCGCCAAAGCCTGGCTGTTCACATCTGGAGCAGTATACAACGAAGAAATCCGTGGAGTCAACAGCGTGCTCGATGCAGCAGCACTAACCTATGTTGCTGCCGCCGTACAGGCAATATCTACAATCCTTTATTACGTTTTCCTCCTTATGGGACGCAATCGAGACTGATCTGCTGAATAACCAATTTAAATAGGTATTCAGGTTGCCTGCATACCTATTTTTTTTCCCCATTAAAACCCGGTCAAAACCTGACAGATCATTTACAATTAATTCAAGCGAAAGCAACCTGCATCATTGGTTTGAAAATAGGCAAATTCTTTATGGAAAAAACCACTGTTCCAGATATCGTTGTCAGCCGGCTGCCCAGATATTTGCAGGCTCTCGAACACATGCACCGCGAAGGGGTAAACAAAACCTCCTCTCAGGAATTGGGCGAAGCAATCGGCATCTCGGCTGCGCAAATTCGAAAAGATTTATCCCAATTTGGAGAATTTGGAAAACAAGGGACCGGTTATTCGGTTCCGTATCTGGTTGATCAACTACAAACAATTCTGAATCTCGATAAAAGCTGGGATCTTGCCCTCATCGGCATGGGCGACTTGGGCAACGCCCTGGCTCGATATCAGGGTTTTGTCCGCCACGGCTTTCGCATTGCGGCTATTTTTGACATAGATCCGGAAAAAATCGGTAAGGAAATTTGTGGGCTAACCGTTCAGGATATGATCCATTTACCGGACGAGATCTGCGCTAAAGGGATTCGCATTGCAATGTTAACCGTCCCGGCATCGGTTGCTCAGCAAGTAGCAGAACTTCTCATCCAGGCTGGTATCCGCTCGATTTTAAATTACGCGCCAATCAGCTTAAACCTGCCCGCCGAGGTTCACGTAGAAAACATTGATCCGATCCTTAAACTCCGGCATATGACCTTCTACCTGAACAAGGAAACACAACCTAATCACTTCATAAATAAACCGGGTTTCAAAAGTTGATCAAACTACGCCGCAGGGTATCCCGCATCGCCAGCGCTTTGACCGCGCCTTCAGCGGTGCAGGTCGTTGGATTGTCAACCTGGTAGGCGGGAATTCCCAACGCTTTCGTCAGGAATTTATCCATGCCCCTCAGCATTGCTCCTCCCCCACACAATGCAACGCCGCGATCAATGATATCTGATATCAATTCAGGGGGTGTTTTCTCCAGCACCCTGCGTACTAAGCCAACCACTTCATCCAAGGGGTCTTGTAACGCGTCAACAATATCATCCGTTGCCAGACTAACCGGTCGAGGTAGACCAGTCACCTGATCCTGACCCTGCACTTCCATGACCAATTGCTGTTCGAGCGATATGGCTGAGCCGATACGGATTTTTAACAACTCGGCTGTCGGTTGACCGATGATTAAACCAAATTTCTTGCGCACGTAATTAGCAATGGCTTCATCGAAAGACAACCCGCCTGTTCGCGCAGTTTCAGCAGTGACAATGTCATTCATCGCCAAAATCGCCACCTGGTTTGTCCCGCCACCCAGCGAAATGATCATATTCCCGGAAGGAGTGTTGATTGGAAGGTCAATTCCCAACGCAGCCGCCAACGGTTGCTTGACGAGCAGGACCTCGCGGCTTCCAGATCCTAGCCCGGCTTCGTGAACCGCCCTGGTCTCCACGCTGGTAACGCCGTAGGGCACCGTCAGGATAATCCGCGGTCTAAAGATCAACATCGGACCGCAAATCTTCTTGACTAAATATTGCAGCAGGTTTTCAGTAATCTCGAATTCAGCGATCACCCCATGGCGCAGAGGGCGCACGACCTCAATGCTGTCCGAAACCCGCCCAAGCATATCGCGCGCCGATTGACCCCATTCGACCATTTTCTGTTCTTGGACAACGAGGGCAACCACGGTTGGCTCCTGAAGGAGGACCTGGTTGCCTTCGGCAATTACTGTGTTGAGCGTGCCAAGATCAATGCCCAATTCCCGAGTAAAAGCAGGCATGTCGCACTCTATCCTTCCGGTGATGAAGTGATACGACCGATTTCCTGGTCGCTCGTGGTCAATATTATACCCTTAACTTCCCCCGTCATATTGAGTTCTTCCCTTCTTATACCGCTGCGCGGCGCTGATCCTCAGAGCGCTGCGTCGAAGCGCTGCCAGTACAGCCAGATACTCATCTCGATCCACATCGGTTATTTTGCCAAGCATTTCCTCCGCCCGCTGGCGGGCTTCCTCGGCTCGAGCCAGGTTGATCTCCATCACGTTTTCTGCCGCATCCGCCAGAATGCTAACTTGTTCAGGCTGTACTTCCGCCACTCCCCCGGCAACTGTAAAAAAATGTTCTTCATTTTGTTTTCGTACCGTTATGATCCCGTACTTCAAAGCAGTCAATACCGGCGCGTGGTTTGGCAAAATACCCATCACGCCTTCAACTCCGGGCAGAACGATCATGTCCACGTCATCCTGGTACACAGTGCGGTCTTGCGATACGATTTCGCAGCGGATAGGCATGGGTTTACCTCTAGTCTGCCAATTCTACCGCCCGCTCGCGGGCTTCATCAATCGTTCCCACCATGTAAAATGCCTGTTCAGGCAAATCATCACATTTTCCGTCCAAAATCTCCCGAAATCCACGCACAGTTTCCCGTAATGGAACATAACGCCCCGAGCGGCCGGTAAATTTTTCTGCCACGAACATGGGCTGGGAGAAGAATCGTTCAACCTTTCGCGCGCGATTGACGATTAATTTATCATCCTCGCTCAATTCATCAATGCCCAAAATGGCGATGATATCCTGTAAATCTTTATACCGCTGCAGCACGCGTTGCACCTCACGAGCAGTGGTGTAATGCTCCAGCCCAACGATGTTGGGATCAAGAATACGCGAGGTGGATGACAACGGATCCACAGCCGGGAAAATCCCTTTCTCCACAATGGAGCGCTCCAGCGCGATGGTGGCATCCAGGTGGGTGAACGTAGCCACCGGCGCCGGATCAGAATAATCATCTGCTGGCACATAAACTGCCTGCATGGAGGTGATGGAGCCGCTGCGGGTTGAGGTGATCCGTTCCTGCAGTTCGCCCATTTCGGTCGCCAGCGTTGGCTGATATCCAACTGCGGAAGGCATCCGTCCCAGTAGCGCGGAAACTTCGGAGCCAGACATAGTGAAGCGGAATATATTATCAATAAATAGCAATACATCCCGCCCTTGATCGCGGAAGTACTCCGCCATGGAGAGCGCGGTCAGCGCCACTCGCAAGCGCACACCAGCCGGCTCGTTCATTTGCCCAAACACCATCACCGTATCTTTCATCACCCCCGATTCAAGCATCTCGCGGTACAGCTGGGTTCCCTCGCGGGTGCGTTCGCCCACCCCGGCAAAAACCGAGTTACCCTGATGGACAGTGGCAATGGAACGGATTAATTCCATGATAATAACGGTTTTTCCGGTTCCTGCGCCGCCAAAAATTCCGGTTTTTCCGCCTTTCGTAAACGGCGCAATCAGGTCAATAACCTTCAAACCAGTCTCAAAAACGTCAACCCGGGTAGATTGGTCTGCAAAATCCGGCGCCGGGCGGTGAATCGGATAGGTGATGTTGCTGTTAACTGGCCCGAGATTATCAACAGGCTGCCCCATTACATTAAAAATGCGGCCCAATGTTGATTCGCCCACAGGCACTTTGATTGGGCTGCGCATTCTTCGCGCGGGCAGGTTGCGCACCAAACCATCGGTTGAATCCATCGCAATGCAGCGCACCCAATTTTCCGGCAATTGTTTTTGGACTTCGAGTACCATCTTGGGTAATCCGTCGCGTTCGACCTCGACTGCCTCATACAATTCCGGCAAATCACTGGCTGGAAACGCTACATCCACTACACCGCCGAGAATTTGCATCACGCGTCCGCTGGCTTGTTCCATGCCACTCCTCCAATTCCTCTTTTAGTTATTTGTTCGTGCTTTTTTCCCAGCCATTGCCTGAGCCAGCGCTTCGGCGCCCCCAGAGATATCCAGCATATCATTGGTAATACCCGCCTGGCGGGCTTTGTTGTATTCCAGTTGCAATACGCCGATCAATTCTTTTGCGCTTTCGGTGGCATTCCGCATCGCTACCATCCGGGCAGCATGTTCACTCGCCTGCGCGGAAAGGAGTGCCTGATAAATCTGTAGCGCCGTAAATCGAGGCAGAATTTCATTCAACAATTCCTCTGCGCCGGGCTCATATGAGAATACCCGCGGGGAGTTCTTTTTTTCCAACCCGGAAAGCAATGGATCAGTTAAATCCTCGCTTTCAGGTTTAAGCGGAAGTATTTTTCGAATCACCGGCTGCTGGTAAAGCATAGTGTGGAATTCGGTATAGGCAATGAAAACTTCATCCACATTGCCGTGTAAATATTCATCCACGATCAGGCTGCCAATTGGCGCGCAAGATGTAAACGTCGGTGTAGCAGGTATCCCGCTGAACTCGGCGATAACGGTCTTTCTCCGTCTCAACAGCATGTCACGACCCTTGCGCCCAACCGTTACGTAAACAATTGGCAAATCGTTATCCCGCATTGTCAGCAAAACGTGCCGGACAATGTTCACATTATAAGCGCCCGTCAAGCCGCGGTCAGACGTAATCAACAGCACCAAATCTTTCTTGGCGTGTTCACGATCCATCAGCAATGGGTGCAAGGAGTTACGACCGGGCTGGCTAGCTAGATGAACCAATACTTGCCAGGCTTTTTTTGCATAAGGGTAGGTCTGCTCGTTCGCCTGAACTGCCCGCCGCACCTTACTGGCGCTTACTGTTTCAAGGGCGCGGGTGACCTGGGCTAAATTTTTGATGCTGCGAATGCGCAGCCGCATTTCTCGGATTGAAGGCATAATAAATACCGTATCCTGTGCCCGCCCGTTAAACCCACGTGCTGTTGAAAGCCTGAATCGATTCGCGCAATCGGTTTTCCGTTTCCTTGGTTAACATCTTTTTTTCCTGGATATCTTTGCCAATATCCGGGTATGAAGATTCCATATATCTCAAGAAAGAGCCTTCCCAGTTTTTTACCCGTTCGACTTGCACGTGATCAACGAAGCCATTTACGCCGGCGTACAACACCATCACCTGATTTTCGAGCGGCATAGGCTCGTATTGAGGCTGCTTGAGGATTTCCTGCAAGCGCAAGCCGCGGTTCAATTGCGCTTGGGTGGCTTTATCCAGATCGGAACCGAATTGGGCAAATGCAGCCAGGTCACGAAAAGCAGCCATATCCAACCGCAAACGACCCGCCACTTGTTTCATTGCTTTGGTTTGCGCATCACCACCCACCCGCGAGACGGAAATACCGACATTGATCGCCGGACGTATACCTGCATTGAACAGGTTGGACTCAAGGTAAATCTGTCCATCCGTGATCGAAATCACATTGGTGGGAATGTATGCCGACACGTCCCCCAACAGGGTCTCGATGATTGGCAGCGCTGTCAGCGAACCACCACTACCTTCTACAGGCAGGACATGGTAATTATGGTTATCCTCCAGATCTTTTAAGGCTTCTTCGGCATTATGTTTTGCCAAAGGTCCGCTGTACACCACGTTGTTGATACCATCCTGCGATTGCGCCCGAGTTTTAGCGAACGACTTTGGCACAATCACGAAATTCGTCGCCAATCGCGCCGCGCGTTCCAACAAGCGAGAGTGTAAGTAGAAGACATCACCGGGGTATGCTTCGCGGCCCGGCGGACGGCGAAGCAAAAGGGATATTTGCCGGTACGCCCAGGCATGCTTGGACAAATCATCATAAATTACCAGCGCATCCCTGCCAGTCTCCATGAATTCTTCGCCGATCGTACAGCCTGCGTAAGGCGCAATGTACTGCATTGTCGCAGGTTCATCGGCTGATGCCATCACCACAATGGTGTGATTCATCGCTCCATGCCGTTCCAAAAGCGCAATCGTCCGCGCTATTGCCGCCTTCTTTTGTCCAATCGCTACGTAGATACAAATCAGGTCTTTTCCTTTTTGATTAATGATCGTATCAATTGCGAGGGCAGTTTTTCCGGTTTGCCGGTCTCCGATGATCAATTCACGCTGTCCACGCCCAATTGGGATCATCGCATCAATGGCTTTGATTCCGGTTTGCGCTGGGGTATCAACGTCCTGACGTTCCACTACCCCGGGAGCAATCCGGTCCAATGGTCGGTAAAGACTGAAAGCAATAGGACCTTTTCCGTCAATAGGTTCTCCGAGAGCATTGACCACCCTTCCGATTAACCCATCACCAACCGGAACCGATGCGATCCGACCCGTCGAGCGTACTTGCATCCCTTCGGAAACCGAGATGTAATCGCCGAGAATGGTCACGCCAACCTGATCTTTTTCGAGATTAAAGGCAATTCCCATCACCCCATTTTCGAACTCTACCAGTTCCTGGGATTTTACCCCCGCCAAACCATCTACTTGAGCAATGCCATCGCCCGCCTCGACGACGGTACCCACATTGCGAATTTCCAACTGGGGACGGTAAGCATCAATCTTTTGTTGCAGATCGTTGGTCAACTGCTTGATCAGGTCCGTCATTGAGCCTCCCAAAAACGCTTATTTAGTTAATTGTGAACTATGACCAACCAAATTGTATACTTTAACGCGCTACATCATACTAGAAACAAAGGACTTTGTCCAGTTTGACTGGTTGAACATTTAAACCGGTCTCCTCAGCGCGAAAAAAACTGCAACGCAATCCGGAGTCGTTCTTCCAAATCATTGCGGGCATCTCGCGGTATGGACTGGATTGCTGTTTGCGCCTCAACCACGCTATAACCTAATGAGGTCAATGCATCCAATACCTGTAAATCGGTATCCATCAGCGTTACCGCTTCCTCCAAGGGACCACCATCACCAACCTTACCTTGTAAATGCAGTAGAATTTTTTGCGCCGTTTTTTTGCCGACCCCTGGTACGCGAGCAAACAGGTCGGCTTGTTCACTGATCACAGCCTGACGAATGTTTTCCACGGAGAGGGTCGAAAGAATCATCAATGCCATTCTCGCGCCAACCCCATTGACGCCCAACAGGAGGATGAAAAAATCGCGTTCGCTTTCTTTTTCGAAGCCATAAATCGACCAGTTGTCCTCTCTGATAATAAAATGGGTAAACAAAAAAATCGAATCGGATGGCGATGCCGCGCGCGCCGTTGCTGCAGGCACAAACACCTTGAGTGCAAAATTCCCCGTCTGAATAATTACACTATCTTTATCATTTCGTACTACCTCGCCGCGCAATTGAACGATCATTGCTTCGCTTCCTCCCGATTGGATTGAAGATAATCCCGCCTATCGTCCCGTCGTTGATTAAATATTTCATAAATAAAAAGTGCTGCCGCCACAGCCAGGTTGAGCGAATCGCTATTTCCAATCATAGGGATGCTCGCGACCACATCACACAACGCCAGGTGATGTTCCTGCAAACCCTGGCGCTCGCTGCCCATTAAAAGCACCATCGGATTAGGGTAGTGAATATAGTGAAAGTCATTTTGCGCCTTATCCGACGTGCCCACAACGCCAATAAAACGAGTCTTCTTCCACCGCGCAAAATCCGAAAGTCTTGTCTTAACCACCTGTTGCCTGAAGATTGCCCCCATGCTTGCCCGGATTGCAGCCGGATCATACGGGTCGGTTGATTGATCGAGCAAGATCACACCCCCGCCGCCAGCAGCGTCGTTTGTTCGCAAAATGGTTCCCAGGTTGCCGGGATCTGCAACCGAATCAAGCGCAATCCATAATTTATCCTTTGTGGGGAAAATCTCATCCAAGGGCGACCAATTTTGATGCACAACCGCCCCAATTCCTTGTGGACCCTCTTTCATGGAAAGCGAATTGAACACCTCTGCGCTGACTTCGAGTACCTCGCCACGACTCCGTTGAAAATCCTGCGCCAACTGCATCCCAAATATACTGTTCACCATTTGCGGAGAAAAGACCAGGCATTCAACTTTCCATCCAGCAGCTATCGCTTCGCCTACGATTCGCAGCCCTTCAACGAAGAATAACCCGCTTTGTTGTCGCTCTTTACGCTCGCGCAGCCGGCGAATTTGTTTGATGGTGGGATTAGCGCGACTGGTGATCATATTTTGAATTGATTTAGCCGGGCACTGTGAAGATGGCAAATGGCGATCGCCAACGCATCAGCGGCATCGTCTGGTCGCGGAATGTCTTCCATAGCCAGCACAGTTTTAACCATCCGCTGAACCTGCATTTTTTCTGCGCCGCCATAGCCGGTGACCGCCTGTTTGATTTCCAGCGGCGTGTATTCACTTACCTCAACCTGGTTATGCGCAAGCGCAAGCAAAGCGACTCCGCGTGCCTGCCCAACTGAAATAGCCGTGCTCACATTCTTTTGAAAAAACAATTTCTCTACGGCTCCGCTTTCCGGCTGGTGGAGAGATAATATTTGATTGAGTTCCTGATAGAGAATGGATAAGCGCTGGGCAATGGATAAGCCCGGCGAGGTGGTTACAACGCCATATCCTATTAGCTGAATACCGGCATCGGTGTCACGCACGAAACCATACCCGGTCGTGGCTATTCCAGGATCAATTCCCACGACCAACATGCGTTCACTCCTCCGCCAAAGCTGCCAGTGCCTCCTCCGAAATGCGCAGATTGTGATACACATTCTGCACATCATCCAATTCATCCAAACCATCAATGGAACGAAGCACCTGCAAGGTTGCCTCGGTGGGCAACTCCATCTCGGATGTCGGGAGCATCCTCAATCCGCCCTCTTCGGGTTGGTAACCTGCCTGACGCAGCGCATCTGATAAAGTTTTGAAGGATTCAACCGGACCGATGATCTCGATCAAGCCGTCATCATAATTTACGTCATCAGCGCCAGCCACAACGGCAACATCAAAGAGCCGTTCCATTTTCGATTCATCGCCTGGCACAGCAAAATACGCAGCGCGCCTGAATTGCCAGGCGACAGAACCGGCTTCTCCCATGCTGCCCCCGGAACGGGTCAGAACATGCCGCACCTCCGCGACTGTCCGGTTGCGATTTTCCGTTACGCATTCGATCATTAAAGCAACGCCGTGCGGCGCATATCCCTCATAAAAAACCTCTTCGAAGGCTGCCCCATCCTTGTTTTCACCAGTGCCGCGCTTGATAGCGCGTTCAATATTTTCTTTCGGCATATTCTGTCCGCGAGCTTTTTCTACCGCAAGACGGAGACGGAAATTTGTTGCGGCATCCCCGCCGCCTTCTCGCGCTGCCAGCACAATCTCTCGAGTTAAGCGGGTGAAGATCTGCCCGCGCTTTGCATCCGCAGCGCCTTTTTTGCGCTTAATGGTCGCCCATTTCGAATGACCAGACATTTTTCGCTCTCCTTGATCCTAAAAGACTGCCGGGCAGTCAAATTTGGGTAATTATATCACGCTCTTTAATCATCCGGAATTAAGGCGTTTACGGATTCGAAATACCAACTCTCGACTTACAGCGAGTTTACAAACCATCGCATACCCTTGATTAATACCCTATACACAACTAAATTATTACCAAACACAAACCACTTTTCTGTGCGGCTTATTATGCTAATATCCCGACATTTTTTACTACTTTCACTACTTCTGGTATCCAGCGTGGCTGTCACCCACGCTCCAGATCTGCCCTTAACCGGTTTCTATTCCGCGGTCAATTACCCGTCTATTTCACCAGCTCATCCCGGCCCGGTCGGCGTCACTATTCCCATCGGTCGTCTGAATCAACCCCGACCCGATCGGTTTCAATTCATCAATCAGGTCGCCTTGGATGGAAACGCCGATAGCGTGGTAGGTGTCTTCCATCCAAAAATTTTGCGGGCAGCAGTCATCCAGCAACCCAATAATTCTCCCGGCTATGTCAGCAGCAAAGAAGGTGTCCTGACACAGTTTCGCATGGCTGACCGGTTTGGCGTGACCGCGCTTCTGGCGCACAATTATCTTGCCGGGCAGGCATTTTTCAAAATCGAGACCGACGATATTCTCACAATCGTGTATGGCAACGGCGACACGCTGGCATATCGCGTGAATGAAATTCAGCAATACCAGGCATTGTCTCCGAACAGCCCCTATTCAAAATTTGTAGATCTGGCACATCCTGACCAAAGGGTAATGACCGCCACCGATCTATTCAATAAAATCTATACCAATCGCGGCAGCCTGGTTTTACAAACCTGCATAGAGAACAATGGGGATTTATCTTGGGGAAGGTTGTTTATTTTAGCCACCCCCATCAACCCCGATGATCCCCAACCCGGTCGGGATGAACCTCCGCTTTACCAATAATAAAAAACTCTACTTGTTCCCGGAACAGTACCGATTGCAGGTTTATTCGATTGCGTCGCTCGTTAACTGCAAAGGACCACCCACTGGTTGAGCCACTACAATGAGCCGGTGGGTATTCGACCAGTCAGGCCAGCAGGTTACCAGAGTAATTCGCTCATCTTCCGAAGGCAGTATCCAGCGCGCGTTTTCCAGCCGGGTTTTGACATCAACATTACGCTCGGGCAGGATCATCAGGTTGACCACCTGGTAGCGGTACTTGATATTCCCCCCGGTTAATATGATCTCATTGCCGGCTTTCAAAAGATGTAGATCCTTGAACACCTTACCCTCGATATTATGATGCCCGTTCAGAACCGTATTACCTTCCTGCCCCAGCACAGCCGAATTAGTATGCCAACCCACCGCAAACTTATCCGGCGCCAGCCATTGTTCATAACTATTACCACCAATCCGAGTCTGTTGATGCTTTGCGGGCGTAATGGGCGCATCAAGGTTGATGGCAGGGATGATTAGTCTATCTGGAATGACAGGGATGCGGGTTGGGGTTGGTCTTGGGGTTGCTGCTTCACGTTCGTTCGAAGTTGGAGCGGATGGTTGCTGGTTAATCTCCGGTGGCGCAGTCGGCAGGGGTGGATTTTGAAATTCCAGCCCATCCGTGGATACTTCTAACGGCAAAGCCAAGGGAATAAAACCTTCCTCGCCCTGGCTCTGCTCCCATTCCTCATAGCTAGTAAACGACACCCCTAACAAATCGGCGGCAGAAATCAACGAACCTCCAATGCCAACCAATACAAGCACGACGCCGACGATGACCAGATATTTCGATTTATTTATGACCACGGATTAGTGCCTCTTAATTGTAGAAGTCAATGTTACTGTTCCAAAATCCGGGTCAAATTATAAAACAAGCTATGCTTCGCCAGTGTTTAATTTATAACCCAGACGATCTATGTTGGTTATCCGCTCGGCAAAAGTTGCATCCACGTCTTCAAATTTCTGCCGCAGCAGGTAAACCAGGTATTTGATTCGCTGCCGGGCTTGCGGGAAATCGCGCCCCCACACTCCTTGAGCGATCTTTTGATAATGGACAATTTCCGGCGCGTGCTTTGCAAGGGTCAATAGCACACCGAATTCCTTCCCGGTCAATTGAATGCGCGAATTGCGCAGCCGCACCTCTCGAGTTTGGGTATCGATCGCCAAACCAATCTGCGGAAAAACGTAACGGTTACCCTCGCGATTGGACTTGGAACGACGCAGGACCGCATGTACCCGCGCGACCACCTCAGCCTTGTAGAACGGCTTGGTCATGTAATCATCCACGCCTTGTTGCAGGCATGTAACTACATTGTCCTTATTGGTTAACGCAGTGACGATAATAATCGGTGTACTGGTAACTTCTCGAAGCCGTTCAACCGTCTCCCAGCCATCCATCTCTGGCATCATCAAGTCCAACAACACCAGGTCTGGAAAACTCAGGTTCACTTTGGATAACGCTTCTTTTCCATTCGTTGCGCTTAACACATCGAAGCCGGCATGGCGGAGGATCTGCTTAAGCAGGAAAGCCGTATCCTGATCGTCTTCCACCACGAGAATTCGCGGGCGCTCACTGGCATAGAATTGATCGAGGTCCGCTCCAACTGCTTCCAACGGTGTTTCCATACGATTCCTCCTGGCTGAGCATGAGGTAAACAAAAAAACCGGCTAGGCCGGTTTCGCCATTGGCTCCTTGACTACCTGCCCACACCCTGCTTGTGAACTAAGCGACCATTTCGGGTAATCAGATCAACGCCGCCTTTGAGTTTGCTGGATTTTTAATTTCGATTTAATTACTCTTATTTGTTCACCTTTTCTAATTATAGTGAAGTAAAATCGGTTTGTCAATACTAACCAGGATAAAACCTATAAATACCGGTGGCTCAACCGGGTCGGATTTCTTTTTCAACCGGGTTGGTCAACCCGCCAATGCCTTCGATGGTAATTTCCACCCGATCGCCATGTTCCAACCGTCCAACTCCGGCAGGCGTACCAGTCAAGAGGACATCCCCGGCTTCAAGGGTCATGACTGAGGATGCAAACGCAATTAACTGCGGGATGGAGAAAACCATATCTCTGGTGGATGCCATCTGGCGCACCTCACCATTAACCCGGCAGACAATCAGCAAATCGTAAGGATCCAGTTCGGTTTCGATCCAAGGTCCCATCGGACAAAAAGTGTCAAACCCCTTACCGCGTGTCCACTGCCCATCTTGACGCTGCAGGTCGCGCGCAGTGACATCGTTTGCGATGGTGTACCCAAGGATATATTTACCCACCTCATCGGCAGAAATCCAGCGCCCGCGCCTACCAAAAATCACTGCCAGTTCGGCTTCATGCTCCACCTGAACCGATTGCGGCGGAAGTAAAATGGTATGCTCGTTGCCTATCAAACTGGATGGCGGTTTCAAAAAAATCAACGGGATTTCCGGCACATCCACGCCATGTTCTTTGGCATGGTCAACGTAATTTCTGCCAACGCAAATTATTTTGGTTGGTAGAACCGGCGGCATTAATTTCACTGCGTCCAGCGGCATTTCTGCTGGCAATCGACGGTAATCGTTGTAAAAATCACCGTCAATAGGACCAACATAATCTTCAAAAACCCAACCCCAACGGGGTATTTCATTCGCGATAGAGTACCGAACAAAACGCATTCTGACCTCCCTGTTATATAACCACATCCGAATGAGTTTAGCACAGTTCAACAAAACACGGTATAATTTCGGGGCAAGCCGAAACGGATTTCCCTCTATTTTGGGCGGATAGCTCAGTTGGTTAGAGCACATCCCTTACAAGGATGGGGTCGCAGGTTCGAGTCCTGTTCCGCCCACAGACAAAAACCTCCCAAGCATCGTCTGATCATGCCGGGTTGTTCAATTTTATATACTCTATTAGAACCACTTCCGGCGGATAAATATAGCAACGGAAATGCCGATTAATAGGATACACATCAGCAGTATAATTTTCCAAGCCATTGGGTCTTCCTGCATCGGTAATGCCACATTCATCCCATAAAAACTGGTCACCATCGTTGTTATACTGACCAGAATGGTGACAGATGCTAACAACTTCATGACCACATTAAGGTTGTTGGAAATGATTGAGGCAAATGCATCCATCATGCTGCTTAAGATATTTGACGAGATATTGACCATTTCAATTGCTTGCTGGTTTTCGGTGATTACATCCTCCAGTAAATCTTCATCATCCGGGTACATGCGAAACAATTGCGTGCGCTGCAATCGCTCCAAGAGCAGCTCATTGGCTTTAAGCGCTGTGGTGAAATAAACCAGGCTTTTTTGATATTGAAGCAGTTCCATTACTTCCTGATTTTTTTGCGATTGCTGTAACCGGTCTTCTGTTTGCTCCGTCTTTCTATTTATTTCTCGTAAAAACAAGAGGAATTTCGATGCGTTTGATAATAAGATTTTGAGCACAAAACGGATTCTTTTGCTGGTCGAGAGTCCTTTTACTCGTCCGGTTTCAAATTCGGTTACCAATTCAGATTGCCACCGGCATACCGTGACTATATACTGATCAGTCAAGATAATCCCTAACGGAATGGTTATATAAGGCGCATCGGCTTTTGGTCCCTGAAAGAAAGGAATGCGAATTAAAATCAGCATTTTCCCATCATCTTCTCGCTCGGATCGCGCTCGTTCGTCCAAATCCAATGGATAGGTAATAAAATCCATTGGGATCCCTTCCACTGCCAGCCGTTCAATTTCATCGGCTGTCGGATCAACTACATTAACCCAGCATCCGGGCAAAAATTTCTCGCTCTGAGTCAATCCATTTTCGGTGCTTTTATAAATCTTGATCATATTCGTATCCTTGAGACCGAAATATCCCTCCAATTTTACTACCGCTCGGAGAAAGGCGTAATTGCCAAAATTCCTTCAATTACGGGTATAATAGCATTGTTCGGGGATGACAGGTCTCGACGGGAGAGGCTGGTCCCGGACTGCGAGCCGAGAGGTGCCGACCTCGTAAAATCAGCACAAACCATAAGTGCCAATCGCACACAATACGCTGCTCTTCCTCTGGCTGCCTAAGCCTGAGTAAGGCGCAAATGGTCTCCATGTGAGACCACGTCCGTCTGCTCCGTTGCCTGACCGGCAGCAGAACGGGCGTCACAAAGTCAGGCTGCCGCATTCTTCGCCGCGCAGATTGCGAAAGAGGGCTTTCGGGTCCGAGCGGATGGCGGGAGATTTGTTCTGTTGGTCAGCGAATCTCTCGTGACAACAAAGACCAACTACGCTCGTAGATGTTCGCGGGTCTATTCTTTCGGACGCGGGTTCGATTCCCGCCATCTCCACACGATAGTTTTAGAAAAAAAGATGTCCCTTCGGACATCTTTTTTTCGTGTTAGCTGCCTTTTTCGTTGGAACAAACCTCACTCCATGAACGTCATTTCTATGAAATGCAACTGTGGAGAACCACAGCAAATATCCTGCATTTTTAAATGATCCGTACTATGAGGAGGAACTATGAAACACCTACTGATCCTGTTCTTGATTCTTTCATCGCTATTCACAAGCGCTGCCGCCAAGCCCGTCGCCGCGAATTCCACGTGTGGCAGCACATACACCGTCCAGCGGGGTGACCATCTCGCCAAGATCGCTCGACTATGTAGCGTAACCGTCTCTGATTTGCTGGCTGCCAATCCAAACATCAAAAACCGTAACCTCATCTATCCGGGTCAGGTTATAAAAATTCCTTCTTCGTCCCAACCAGATCCTGGCATGGGCGGGGTGGTCTACATGGTCAAACCCGGTGATACTCTTAATGAAATTGCCCGGCTTTTCAAAGTCACCTTGCAGGATATACTTAAAACCAACCCGTCAATCACCAACCCTAACCGCATCGAATCCGGGATTCAAATCAAGCTCCCCGAAGGCGCTGCCCGCATTCGCACTGCCGGGATTGATCCTCGCAGCGGCAAGGCAGGCGATAAAATAACCCTTGCCGTAACCGGCTTTGCCGCAAACACAGACCTGGAAATACGCTTTGGTCCGTCCGCAACAGATAACGCCGTGATTGGCACGCTCAAAACTGACGCAAAAGGCGCTATTCTGCAAACCGTTACCATACCAACAACCGCGCAGGCGGGTAGATCTTATGTATTCATCGTGCAAGTAAAATCCGACCCAGCCGTAAATGCCGTTTCCAATCCCTTCAAAGTGGATGGCACTTCCGACCCAGCCACCAAGGTCTATACCGTCCAACGCGGTGACACCCTGCGTAAAATAGCCAACCGGTTCAACACAACCGTAGCCGCCCTCGTGGCTGCCAATCCCGACATCAAAAATCCGAACCTGATTTCCGTCGGTCAACGCATCAATCTACCGGGTGGCGGAAGAGGCGCAGCAGTGAGCACCATTCCCGGCGACCCCCTCCCGGGCTCCAAAATCAGGGTGATTGTGGATGGTTTTCCCGCCCACCAGAACATAGACATTCGCCTGGGGGTTGACATCAACAACCCGACCCTGGTCATAGACGCAAGAACCGATGTGTCTGGATACTTGAATCAAGAAATCAGCATTCCTGCATCAGCGAAATCGGGTGAAACGTGGAACATTCGCGTCCTCACCACCGAGATGGTCAAAGTAACCGAAGCCGCTACCAGGATCAAAATCAAATAATCTCATCAAGGCAAAAAATCAACACGGGCAGTCCTCATTGGCTGCCCGTTTGACGGTTTTTCGATTGGATCGGCTCGGCTCAATCTACCACGCACATCAAACCCTTAAGATAGGCTGATTCAGGAAATCTCAAGTTTACCGGATGATCTGGCGCTTGATTGAGAATCTCCACAATCCGCGCATTCACGCCCGCATCCAACGCGGCATCAGCCACAATTTTTTGGAACAGTTCCCGCGAAATTCCGCCCGAACAGGAGAAGGTAACAAGAAAGCCGCCAGGTCGTAGCAACTTAAACCCAAGCAGATTAATATCTTTATACCCGCGGGCTGCTTTGTGAGCCTGCGCAGCGGTGGGAGCAAATTTCGGCGGGTCGAGCACAATCAAGTCATAGTTCATTGCCCTGTCGCGCATGGCACGCAGTTCCTTGAAAACATCGCCCTCCGCCCACTGGCTGCGACTGGCGTCAATGCCATTGACCATCAAGTTGGTGATACCTAGGTCAATCGCTTCGCTTGAAGAATCAATGGAATAAACTGAGCGCGCTCCGCCTGCCAGAGCGTAGACGGTAAATCCACCCGTGTAGCAAAAAGCATTCAATACATCCCGCCCCTGCGCCAAACGTTGCACAATTTGGCGATTGCGGCGTTGGTCAAGATAAAAACCAGTCTTTTGACCCGCCAACACATCCACCCAAAAGCGAAGATTGCTCTCCACAATCTGCACCTTGCCTGTCGGCAACTCGCCGCGCACAACCCCGCTGCGCAGCGGCAAACCTTCCAATTTTCGAACATCCACATCCGATCGTTCGACAACTGCTTTGCAGCCGGTGAGTGCCTGGATTTGGTCGAAGATCACCTCGCGCCACCATTCTGCTCCGGCGGTCAGCAGCTGCACTACTATGACATCGCCATAACAGTCAGCAATCACGCCCGGCAGACCATCCGATTCAGCATAGACAAGCCTGGCTGCATTTCCATCCTTGAATATCTGTAATTGCTTCCTGTAATGAATCGCGGTTTTTAGCCGGGCAAAGAAGAAATCTTCATTGACCTTATCTTCGGTAAAAGTCCAAAATCTTGCGCGAATCGAGGAGACAGGGCTGTACGCAGCATAGCCGAGAAAATTCTCCTTATGGTCATATACGCCTACTGTGCTGCCGGCTTCCGGGTTATTCACAATCCTCTCGATTGCTCCGGAAAAAATCCATGGGTGGCGGGAAAGCGTTGCCTTCTCTCTGCCTGCTTTCAGGATAATCTGCGCATCGGGCACGTTTCGGCTATGCGCAGTCATAGCCCAGCCAGCCGGCGTAATTCCGCTTCACCAATGACCGGAATTCCAATCTCGCGCGCTTTGTCCAGTTTAGAACCCGCGTTCTCTCCAGCCACTACATAATCGGTTTTTTTTGAGACGCTGTCAGTCACCTTGCCGCCACGCGTCTGGATAAATGCCTTGACCTCTTCGCGGGAAAAGGTTGCCAGCGTACCAGTAACAACAAAGGTTAAATTTTTTAATGGCTGCCCGCCAGCCGGCGCGCTTTCAATTGGACGTTTGGGCCACACCCCTGAGCGCTTCAATTTTTCCAAAACAAGGCGATTGCCAGGTCGGCTGAACCAATCCACAATAGCCTGGGCAATATTCGGACCAACCCCCTCGATTTGTTGCAATTCCTCAACGCTCGCCTGGCTGAGGGTATCAAGGTCGGGATATACCCGGCTTAAATCGCCAGCCAGCACTTCGCCAACCCCCCGAATGCCCAGCGCGTAAATAAGGCGATTGAGCGGCCGCCTGCGAGACTCCTCGATGGATCGGATCAGGTTTTCAGCCTTTTTGTCGGCAAACCCTTCCAGCGTTAATAAATCGGTTTTGGTCAGCGTATATACATGCGCAACATCCTGGACCAACCCCGCAGCGATTAACTGCTCTACGATTTTTATTCCCAAGCCGACAATATCCATCGCCCCGCGCGAAACAAAATGCTCAAGGTTGCGAATCAACTGCGCCGGACAGGTGGAATTGACGCAAAACCAGGCGACTTCCCCTTCCACGTGTTCCACTGCCTGACCACATGCCGGGCAGGTCTGCGGTGGGTCAAAGCGCCGCTCATTGCCGTCGCGCGCGTCCAGGATTGGTCCAATCACGTACGGGATTACATCGCCAGCCCGCTTCAGCAGCACCCGGTCACCTATACGAATGTCTTTTTCGGCAATATAATCGAAATTGTGAAGGGTGGCTTGCTTAACCACCACCCCGCCAACCTCAACCGGCTCGAGAATCGCGGTCGGGGTAAGTACGCCGGTTCTGCCAACGTTGATACCGATATCAATCAACCTTGTGGTCACCTCGCGAGCTGGAAACTTGTATGCCAGCGCTCCACGCGGATCCTTGCCGACCACGCCCAGATCTGCCGCCAGGCGCAAATCGTTAATTTTTATCACCACTCCATCCGCCTCGTAGGGCAGGCTTTCTCTTTTTTCAACCCATTGTTCGCACACCGCAATCGCCTCCGCGATGGTTTTACAGCGCGTAACCTGATCGCTGACCGGAAAACCCCAGCCGCGCAGCCTTTCCAGCGCCTCCCACTGCGAATCCGGTAAACCAGCATCCGATGATACGATTTGATAGATCAACAATCGTAACGGGCGCGAAGCGGTTAAACGGGTATCCAACTGGCGCAGTGATCCGGATGCCGTATTACGCGGATTGAGGTATGTTTTTTCCCCGCTTTCGAGCAAACGGCTATTCAGTTCTTCGAAATCCTTGATGTTGATATACACTTCCCCGCGCACAACCAGGTTGCCGTCTGCCGGGGGACCATCCATTCGCGCAGGGATGTTGAGCGGCAACGATTTGATCGTGCGCAGATTGACGGTGATATCCTCGCCCACTTCACCATCCCCGCGCGTTGCGCCAAGGATGAAATTTCCATTCTCATAATGCAATACCACGGTTAAGCCATCAATTTTTGGCTCAACAACAAAATCTGCCTGCAGAACGCGCTCATCCAACCGCGCCAGACGCTCGAACCAGGCGCGCGCGTCCTGCGCATCAAAACCGTTGCCCAAACTCAAAATCGGCGCCGGGTGACGCACCTTGACAAACCGGTCAAGCACTTGCGCTCCCGCGCGTTGGCTGGGGGAATCCAGCGCAATCCAATCCGGATGAGCCGTCTCTATATCGTTCAATTGGCGCATCATCCGGTCGTATTCCAGATCGCTAATAACCGGCGCATCCAGAACATGATAACGGTAAGAGTGATAATTCAACTCTCGTTTCAAAACGTTATAGGTTTCCCGAAGCGATTCCTCGTCCATGCAATCATCCTCTTTCAAAATTATAGCAATATGGCAAAACGATACGTAGATTTTTTCGTATACAATTAATGTCAGATTCAAGCGGTTCTTGAAAAAATGTGAGTTTTGTCAAATTGTAACCCCCTTGCGGACATGATACACTAAAATTCATGCGGAGGTTGCCATGAGTGCATGGAAAATAATTGCTTTTATTGTTGGTGGGATTCTGGTATTTTTTGGCGTCCTGTTTGTCTGGGGCTCAACGGGCGATCAAGGCTCGTTGGCATGGATCCCGGTCGGCGTCATTTCTGCCGGAATCGGGCTGGCTTTAATCTTTGTGGCTGCCCGCAAGCCCGCCCAACCAGACCAAACGAACGTTACGCTCAAGGTGGATCTACCCGGCAACGTCAATATGGATTCGATCAAATGCCAGTCATGCGGCGGCGTTCTTAAAGCCGAAAACATTCACATGGTCGCCGGCGCTCCTATGGTTACCTGTCCATATTGTCATTCAACGTACCAACTAACCGAAGAACCAAAGTGGTAATTTTTAACGGAGAGAATGATGCGCAAGCGTAGTTACATGATCGCATTGTTAGTTGTTTTCACGCTATTCTTCGTCCAGGTCCAGCACGGAAACGCCCAATCACTGTCATTCGAAGTCCCGCGTCAGAACGTTACTCTATTCGTCAACTCCGACGGCACAATCAGCCTGGACTACACAATTACTTTTAACAACCTTCCTGGCGCAGCAGTGATAGATATTGTTGATATCGGTTTGCCCAACGACAACTACAGCCTCAATTCGATCTCGGCTGAAATTGATGGTCAACCGGTTGACCTGATACGCCCTTCGGAGTTTGTCTCGCCCGGAGTGGAAATTCACCTCGGCGCAAATGCCATCCAGCCCGGCAGACAGGGCACGCTGCATGTCTATATCGGCGTGGTTGAAAGAGCGCTCGGCAAATCCACCCTCGAAGAAGCCGAAGAATACGCCAGCATTGTTTTTACCCCCAATTACTTCGATGGTGATTTCGTGCGCGGTTCAACCGACATGACCGTCTCGATTGTCCTTCCGGCGGGAATGCAACCCGAAGAGCCGCGCTACCATACCCCTTCCAACAACTGGCCCGGCGGCGAGGAGCCGCAATCGCGCTTCGATGATCAGGGGCGGGTGGTGTACACCTGGAACGCCGCCGAGGCAAGCAGTTCTGCGGTGTACCAATTTGGTGCTTCGTTTCCCATCCGCTTGGTGCCCGCCACGCTTGTGGTGGCCACTGAAACCCCCAACCTGCGTTTCGTTGATTTCGAATCGCTTTTTGCCTGCCTTTGTCCAGCCGGCTTTGTCCTGTTTATTGTGGGAACCTCTATCCTGGGGGCAGTATCAGCCAATAAACGGCGTATGCAATACCTGCCTCCAAAAATCGCGGTGGAAGGGCACGGCATAAAACGCGGCTTGACCGCTGTCGAAGCCGGTGTCCTGATGGAACAACCGCTCGATAAAGTGATGACGATGGTCTTGTTTTCGATCCTCAAAAAAGGCGCGGCGATTGTCGAGACCAGAGAGCCCCTCGAACTAAAAATCGCCGATCCACTTCCTGTAGAATTGCTGCCATACGAGATCAGTTTCTTGAACGCTTTCAAAGAAAAGAAAGCCAAAGCCCGCCAGGTCGAACTCCAAGATGTCATTATCTCCCTGGTGAAGTCGGTTTCCGAAAAAATGAAGGGTTTTAGCCGCAAAGAAAGCATCGAGTATTACCGCGGCATCATGGAAAAAGCCTGGCAGCAAGTCACCGCGGCTAACACCCCTGAAATCAAATCGGATGTCTACGAACAGGTCATGGATTGGACGTTGCTCGATCAACGTTGGGAAGGTCGCACCCGCGAAGTATTTGAAACCGCTGGACCGGTGCGGGTTCCTACCTGGTGGTGGCGTTTCGATCCGGTTATCCGCTCTTCTGGTGGCGGACTCGCCGCTTCCGGCGCGCCTAGCGGTTTACCTGCCGGACAAGGCGGCATTACGTTGCCAAAATTACCCGGCGCCGACTTTGCTGCGTCAATGGCGTCTGGCGTGCAGGATTTCTCCAGCAATGTGGTCGGCAACCTGACCTCATTCACCGAAGGGATAACCAACAAGACTAATCCGGTACCCAAGTCCAGTTCTTACTCCGGCGGGCGATCAGGCGGCGGCTGTGCTTGCGCCTGCGCCTGCGCGGGCTGCGCCTGTGCCTGTGCTGGCGGTGGACGTTAGCGGAGACCAGCATGACAATCACCGCCACCGGCTGGATGGAAAGGATTTTTACCGTTTTTCGTAAATCGAATCCTTCCTTCCCGCCTTCACCCGGTTTGTACACCTACCATCACATCGAAGAGGGCGGCAAAGCCCGCCTGCATCTGCGTATCGAGTCTGATCAAAGCGGCACGTTGTTGATCAACGCCAGCCGGATTTACCACTTCAACCCCACCGCTGCCGGCATGGCATACCTGACGCTCAACCATACCCCTGTTGACCGCGCAGTTGATCACATCACCCGCGCTTTTCGCGTCTCCCGCGCGCAGGCAGTCGCAGATTACACCGCTTTTACCCACCAGATGGATCTGCTGGTCTCCCCCGATGCCGGCTGCCCGGTATGCGAGTTGGAAGTTGATACCATACCGCCCTTTTCACGCCAACCCACCCGCCCGTACCGAATGGATCTGGCATTGACCTATCGCTGCAACCATCAATGCTCACACTGTTACAATGCCCGCTCACGGTCCTTCCCGGAGTTAAATACTCGTTACTGGTTGCAGGTATTGGACAAACTATGGGAAATTGGAATTCCCCACATCGTATTTACCGGTGGTGAACCCACCCTGCGGAACGACCTGCCCGAGTTGATCGCCCATGCCGAAAAAAACGGTCAGATTACCGGCATCAACACCAATGGCACCCGTTTAAAAGACCCGGCATACGCGCAAAGCCTGGTAGATGCCGGATTGGATCACGTCCAAATAACGCTTGAATCCCATCTCCCCGAAATTCACGACCGGATGGTTGTCCATCCAGGTGCGTGGCAAAGCACCATTGCCGGCTTACAAAACGCACTGTCAACCCGGCTGTACGTTATGACCAACACCACGCTGTTAATGGATAATGCCCCTTACCTGAGTGAAACGCTGGATTACCTGGCTCATCTAGGCGTCCCAACAATTGGCTTGAATGCCCTCATCTACTCTGGCAGGGGTCTGAATGTCAACACCGGTATTCCGGAAAAGGATTTGCCCGCGCTGCTGAATATTGCTCGCGCAAAAACTGAGCGCAACGGGCAACGCCTGATTTGGTACACCCCTACTGAATACTGCAATTTTGACCCAGTTCAAATGGAACTCGGTGTCAAAGGTTGCACCGCAGCGCTATATAATATGTGCATAGAACCCGATGGCAGTGTCCTCCCTTGTCAATCGTATTACACATCACTGGGAAACATCCTCGATCAGCCCTGGGCTTCTATCTGGAATCACGACCTGGCAATTGCGCTGCGCGAACGCCATAACTTACCAGAAAAATGTCACGATTGCGCGCTGGTTGCTGAATGCGGCGGCGGCTGCCCCCTGGCGCGCCAGATAACAGGCTCACCAGCGAACACTTAGCTCTTTTGGGAGATTTGCATGTTTGATCGAATTCGTTCTCTAGTTGATCGGTACTTCAAGCCTTCTCCACCGCTGCCGGCCGGCGTATACACCTACAAAGCCCCCGCAGATGCCCCGTTTCCATATCGGCTGCACCTTCGCATTGAAAACGATGGCGATGGCATTTTGATTCTCAACGCATCAACCGTACTGCACCTCAACCAGACGGCTGTAGAGTATGCCTATCACCTTATTCAAGGACACTCAACTGATGAAACCGCAGCCACCCTCGCCCGGCGATACAGGGTCAGCCGCGAGCAAGCCGCCAACGATTTCAATGACTTTACCAGTCGTCTGACGACTTTAATTGATACGCCGGATCTCGACCCAATTACATACCTGGATTTTGAGCGCGTGGATGTCCATGCGGTCAATTTGACCGCGCCGCTGCGCATGGATTGCGCCTTGACATACGCAATCGCAGAAAAAACAGATCTTCAGGCAGCGCCAGTTGAGCGGGTCAGACGCGAATTGAGCACCGAAGAATGGCAAGCGGTGCTCGAAAAAGCCTGGCAGGCTGGCATTCCCCATGTCATCTTCACGGGCGGGGAACCAACCCTCCGTCCCGATCTGATCGAATTAATTGCCCATGCCGAAAGTCTTGGCATGGTCACGGGGATCCTGACCAACGGGCACCGTTTCGCCGAGCCAAAATTCCTGGCGGATGTTCTTCTATCGGGACTCGATCACCTGATGATCGTGCTGGATGAAAACGAAGACCTGTGCTGGGAAGCGATTCGTGACACACTTGCCTCGGATTTGTTCGTCACAGTCCACTTGACTGTTCACAAGAAAAATCAGCCGCAGATTCCAACCCTGCTTCGAACACTGGCAAACTACAAAGTCAAAGCGCTCAGCCTGAGCACCGAATCCGCGGAGATGGCTGCTGCCTTGAAGGAAATTCGTGAATTGGCTGCCGCTCTGGAAATGACCCTCATTTGGGATTTGCCGGTGCCGTACTCGAAATCAAACCCGGTGGCAACCGAGCTCGAATCTGAAGGCGAGTATTATGACGGTGCCGGCAATGCCTGGATCTATGTTGAACCGGATGGCGATGTTCTTGCAGCCCAGGGCAAACCCACTGCGCTCGGCAATCTATTGATTAACGATTGGAAAACAATCTGGACGGCAGCCAAATCCAGGTCAGAATAAGGCATGTTTGACTGGCACAAACGCTTCATCCAGCAAGCCGGTTGGACAGCGCAGATCCGCGCTCACCTTTTCGCAAAAATCAAATTCAAACCTGCCCAACGCATTCTTGAAGTCGGCTGTGGCAGCGGTGCCGTGCTGGCAACCCTCCCCTCTGCCTGCCAGCGCTATGGGTTGGATATAAACCTCGATTTTCTTTCCATCGCCCACCGCGAAGCGCCCGGCGCGGCGTTGACCGGCGGCAACGCCTATCACCTGCCCTTTATGCCCGCCAGCATGGATCATTGCGTGTGCCATTTTTTCCTGCTCTGGGTTCAGCCGGAACGAGCCTTGGCAGAGATGCTGCGGGTGACACGCTCCGGCGGCGCGGTCATTGCGCTGGCTGAGCCTGATTATCTTGCGAGAATTGACTACCCGCAGGAACTGGCTCATCTCGGGCGAATGCAGGCAGAAGCGCTGCTCAAAAATGGAGCAGACCCGTCCGCCGGGCGAAAACTGCGTCACTGGTTCAATCTGGCGGGCTTGATCAACGTTGAAAGCGGCGTGCTGGGCGGACAATGGATCAACCAACCTTCCGTAGCGGACCAGGAAAGCGAATGGGCGGTCATCCGCACCGACCTCGAAGGCAAGGTTGCCCCAGCCGAACTGAGCCGATTACAGGAAATGGATCGCCGTGCCTGGAAATTGGGCAGCCGCATCTTGTACGTGCCAACTTTTTACGCTCTTGGTTTTGTGCCGTGAAATTTTGTGGCATATTTATTGCACTACCCCGCCTGGTAGATCGAATCAGATCGGGTTGATCATCCGCTCGTTGAATCGGTCACCATGATCAAAATGATTGCCGAGCCTGCTCTACATGATTACCGGAAAGGATGCGATTCGATGAGTTTGATACGCTGGGAGGAACGTTATTCTGTCAGAGTGCCCCACCTGGATCAGCAGCACCGCCATCTGGTGGATCTGATCAATCAGCTATACGATGCCATGCGGGTTGGCAAAGGGCAAATCGAAATGGTGGGCATCCTCGACCAACTGGTCGAATACACCCGCAATCACTTCTCTAGCGAGGAAGCCTTCATGCGCAGGCAGGGTTTTCCCGGCTACGCGGAACACCGAGCCGCTCACCAGCGTCTGACTCAACAGGTGCTGGATTTTCAAACCCAGTACAAGAGCGGTGAAATTGGGTTGAGCATCCCGGTCATCCACTTTCTGCGCGACTGGCTGGTCAATCACATCCTGGGCGATGACATGGACTATTCGACCTACTCCCAGAAAAACACCCCCTTCCTGCTCAGATGAAAAGGTTGCGGATTTTCCCGAATAAAGCTATAATAACCCTCGTCATTCGGGGCGTGGCGCAGTCCGGCTAGCGCGCTTGCATGGGGTGCAAGAGGTCGGAGGTTCAAATCCTCTCGCCCCGACTGAGTAAATTGAATGTTGTTAAACTGGTTTGTCTCATCACAAGCCAGTTTTTTATTGATATCAGCGCTCCAACCTTCTACTTTCCTTTTATAAGGTTTCAAACAAGGTCAATAGCACTGCCCCCAGAACAATCATCACCACCCCAAATATCTGCGTTTTGCCCGGTTTTTCTCTCAAAATTCCCCAGGAAAAGCCCAAAACGAACAGCGGCGACAGATCAGCCACTGCTTTGACCACCGCCGGGTGATCGAGCTGGAGAGCGGTCAGCAGCGCCAGCCACTGTCCGATCACGAACAGCAAACGCCCCGCAATTTGGAATGCAAAACCTTTATTTAACCAGGAAAACCGCGCTTTTAAGACCATGCCGGCAACCAGCCCGATCATCGCGGCGCGGATCAAATAATAGGTATAGGCATTGATGGCATCAGTGTCAAATAATATTTTCAGCGGGTACATGCTGGCACTAAATAAAAAGGCTGCCGCCAACGGGAACGCAAATTCCTTTGCGCGGCCACGCCGAACGCCTTCCCTGAAGGGGGAAAATCCATTGACCACCGCCAATATTCCCGCCGCAAGCAAAATGATCGCAAAAATTTGATGGCATTCGATCCGCCCTGTCAGGTTGCCAAATAACGGAGCAAGCAGTAAGGCAAATATAGGCGAAACGGCTAACACACTGCTGGCTGTGGTTGCGTCCAGTTGTTCAAATGAACGGAAATAACAAAAATTTGCCAATCCATCCAGGCTGATAGCCGCAAGCAGCAACAGCATCGCGAATTGGCTGAAGGTAAAATTCCAAAAAACCGGCGCCGCCGGCGCAAGAAACAACATCATCAGCAGAAAATTTATCGCAAACAAGTCCCGGGTGGGGATTTGCTGACGGGCAAGTTTTCTTGCCAGCAGGTTGGCAACCGCCCCGAATACTGCCGAGAATAACGCCAGTAAAATGGATATCATCGTTATAATTATCCATTAACAATACCTTCGCCAAAAATGACATAAGCAGAAAGGGCTTTTGTAGTAAAGTTGAGGTCGACCAAGACAGCAACCAACCACAAAAAGCCCATGAACAACATTTTAGCACTTTTACA
>JAVSME010000015.1:0-240675 GCA_039666315.1 Bellilinea sp.
AACCGACCGAAGAACCCACGGCAACGCCGACCGAGCAACCGACCGAAGAACCCACGGCAACGCCGACCGAGCAACCGACTGAAGAACCCACGGCAACGCCGACCGAGCAACCGACCGAAGAACCCACGGCAACGCCGACCGAGCAACCGACTGAAGAACCCACGGCAACGCCGACCGAGCAACCGACCGAAGAACCCACGGCAACGCCGACCGAGCAACCGACTGAAGAACCCACGGTAACGCCGACCGAGCAACCGACTGAAGAACCCACGGTAACGCCGACCGAGCAACCGACCCCGACTCCATCACCCACCAAGGAGCCAACCACGCCTCCAACCAAGGAGCCAACCCCGCCGGCAAAAACCCCCACCCCGGTTTCCACGGCAACGCCTGAAACCCCATCCACCCCGGCAGTAACCGAAACCGCGGTTGGGAACCCAGAAGCCACCACCCCTGCCACCCTGGCGCCCCCCGCCGGTGATAATATTGGCGTGCTCATCCCGGTCACCGGCGGTGACTTGGGCAGCCCTCCCCCGTGGAGCACTACCAGCATTCTGCTGATCAACCTGGGGCTGGCATTGCTCGGCGCCGGCTTGATCCTCAACGGGATCCACCGCCAGGCGGTCGAAACACAGCCCCGCAAACGGTAAGCCGCCCCAACCGGCAACGCAGAGAAAACAACAGGGTCGCTCTTCAAGGCGACCCTGTTCTTCTTTCCAGGCTAACCCTCTTCGCGCTCGCGCAGATGCGGAAAGAGGATCACCTCGCGGATCGTGCGCTGGTCGGTGAGCAGCATCACCAGCCGGTCAATGCCCATGCCAAACCCGCCGTTGGGCGGCATGCCGTAGGACATCGCCCGCAGGTAATCCTCGTCCATCGGGTGGCGTTCTTCGTCTTCCTCTTCAAATGCCCGCCCCATCTCGATGAAGCGTTTTTCCTGCTCCAGCGGGTCGTTCAATTCGGTGAAGGCGTTGCACAATTCCATCCCGCCGATGAAGCCCTCGAAACGCTCCACCCAGGCTGGTTCGCCGGGGCGGTTCTTGGCAAGCGGCGAGATGTCGCGCGGGTAGTCGTACAAAAAGGTCGGCTGGATCAGGCTGGGTTCGAGGAAATCGCCCAACAAGCCGTCCACCAATTTGCCCCACGGCGCGTCCGGGTTGACCGGCAGGCTGCGCGCCCGCATTGCCGCTGCCAGCGCTGGGGTGGTGTTGTGTTCGCCAATATCAATCCCGACCGCGTTGATCAATGCCTGGCGCAATTCCAGCCGCCGCCAGGGCGGGTTGAGGTCAATGGTGTGCCCGTTGTACTGGATGACCCGCGTGCCAAGCACCTGGTCGCAGATATGCGCCACCATTTCCTCGGTCAGGTTCATCACCTTCTGGTAATCGGCGTACGCCCAGTAAAATTCCAGCTGGGTAAATTCGGGGTTGTGCTTGAAACTGACCCCCTCGTTGCGGAAATCGCGCCCGATTTCATAGACGCGCTCCAAGCCGCCAACCAGCAGACGTTTGAGGTACAACTCGAAGGAGATGCGCAGGTACAGATCCTGTTTCAACTGGTTATGGTGGGTGACGAAGGGACGCGCCGCCGCGCCGCCGTAAATGGGCTGCAGGATGGGCGTTTCCACCTCCAGAAAGCCGCGCCCGTCCAGAAAATCGCGGATCGCGCGCACAATCGCCGCCCGCTTGCGGAACACCTCGCGCACCTGCGGGTTGACCGCCAGGTCGGAGTAGCGCTGGCGGTAGCGCACTTCGGCGTCCGCCAGGGTGGCGTGGCGCACCACCTGCCCATCAACCACCTCGTCTTTGGCTGCCGGCAGGGGCGAGATGGCTTTCGCCAACATGCGGAAGGCATGCACATGCAGGGTGATTTCGCCGGTGCGGGTGCGGAACATCTTGCCCTGCGCCTCGACAAAATCGCCCAGGTCGAAGTACTCGGCGAAGAATGTCATCTGCGCTTCGCCCAGCTCGTTGACCCGCAGGAACAGTTGCACCCGTCCCGCGCCGTCCTCGATGTGAGCAAAGGTGATTTTGCCCATCGCGCGGATTGAACGGATGCGCCCGGCAAGAATCACTTCCACCGGCGCAATTTGACCGCCTTGGGCAGCGCTTTCGGCTTGCTCGAAGACTGCAATTGCTTCGCGGGTGTCATGGGTGGGGTGAGCGCGGGTGGGGTACGGCTCGATGCCCGCCGCGCGCAATTTATTCATTTTTTCAAAACGGACTCTTTCCAGATCGGATAATTCCAATTCCATTGCCGGATACCTCATGAAAGAAAATCGGTCATAAAAAAGCCCCGCCGGCTTGTTCAGCGGGCGGGGCGGAAAACCAACCCCTGAGTCAATCCACCTTGACGATGGTAACCCAGAACGAACCCGCTGGCGCGTCAACCTGCGCCTTGTCGCCGGGCTTCTTGTTTAACAGCGCCTTGCCCAGCGGGGATTCGTTGGAGATTTTGCCCTCGCTGGGATTCGCTTCGGCGGCGCCGACGATGCTGTAGGTTTCCGGCACGTCGCTGCCCTCTTCCTGGATGGTAACCTTGCAGCCTACCTGGACAATGTCTGCCGCGGGGATCTCCTCGACAATGCGGGCGGTAGCCAGCAGAATTTCCAGCTCCTTGATGCGCCCTTCAACGAACGCCTGTTCATTTTTTGCCGCCTCGTACTCGGCGTTTTCGATCAATTCGCCCCCTTCCATGGCTTCATGAAGACGCTGGGCTATCTCCTGTCGCCGCTGGGTGCGCAGATATTCCAATTCCTCCTGTAACTTCTCAAAACCCTCTCTGGTCAGGAATGAGGTTGGCATATTGATGTCCTTTTATCTGGTGAGTAAGGCTTCCCCCACGCGCCTTTTTGGCGTTGTTAAAACGAAAGAAAATCACTCCGCTGGAGGGATTTTCACCTTTGGTGACACGATCATATCACAGTTCCGGGTAAATTTCAAGTTGACCGCGCCGCGCGCGATGGCTTTTTCGAGACAGGAAATGTCGCTGCGAGCCGCCGTGTTCGTCGGCAGCGTGGCGGTCTCCCTGCCGGCTGGGTTTGGCGGGGGATAGTGCGTGGGAACCCTTCGGCGGGCTCAAGGCGAGCCTGCCCATACACCTCGGCAGGCTCGGTGTACGGGCAGAGGCGGACTGAAGCCCTGCCTCAGGTGGTGAAAGCCGGCTGGGCTGCGCCAGTCCGCAGGACTTGCCCTGTGGCTCGGCAGGCGGTCACCCCGCAGGCTCACCTGCACTGCGCCGTGCGCAGCGCGGTGCAAGTGTGCGGGGTCATCGAGCTTGCCGAGATGCACCAGCCGCTTGCCGAAGGAAACCACCGTTCTTTGGCGGCGCGGCAGCCCCCGCCGGACCGGTGCGACAATCCAACTATCAATTTGAAGGGATAATAACCCCGATCCCGCTCACTATTCTTTTGCTGTTTTTTGGTTGGGAAGATCAGGATATATTTTGTCGAATTAAGGGGAATCCCTGATTGCTTCACCGATGGAGGCTGTGTATAATGTGAGCAGTTTCGCGTTCATTTTTCCAACATGAAAGACCTGCTATCAGAAGTCAATGTAAAAACGCAAAAGGAGATCATTTTACTTTTGCAGGAACTGAACAAGTCGCTCACGGAACGAAACGGAAAATGATCCGATCTATCGGCTTCTTGCTTGCGGCAGGTTTGCTCGTTTCTGCTTGCGCTTCACCCCTGCTATCCTCGGCTGCCACAACTACACCTGCCTCTGCCTCCGTTTCCAGTCAGCAGCCCCCCACGCCCGCCCCCACCCAGCCGGAGGAAACGCCCCGCCCTGTACCCACCGTTCAACCGCTGCCCGCCTCGCTGCAAGTGCTTTACCTGCACCCGGACGGGCAGCTGCGCCTGACCGATCTCGCCGCGCAGCAGGACGAAGCCTTGCCACTGGCGCTGGCAGCGCCGCAGCCCGGTGACGAAGCCAATGCCTGGCTGCAATTCCGCCTGTATACGCCGCCGCAGGTCTCACCCGCCGGGCAGCGCATGATGCTGCCCGACGGCAGTGGCGGCTGGCTGATGTACGACTGGACGACCCGGTCAGTCCTCCAAACATTTACTGCCAGCGATGCCATCCGCAGCCCGACCTGGGCGCCGGACGGGCGCCGGCTGGCTTTCATCCAGGACGGGCGGTTGTGCCTGTTGACTCTTGACGCCGGTACGACTGAATGCCTGCCTGCCTTCTCAGATGCCGCTTTGTTTGCGCTCTGGTCGCCGCGCGGTGAGCACATCGCTGTCATCGCCGGAGAATGCTGCCAGGCAGAAGTTTTCCTGCTGGACGCGGAAAGCGGGCACAGCCAGCCGGCAGGCGTCACTGATCTAACCTTCGAAACCAATGTCCGTCACCTGCTTGCCTGGACGTATGATCAGGAATCCGGTCAGGAAACGCTGGCAATTCTCTCCCAAGGCGAGGCGGATCGGGCGGAGCTTTTTTCTCCTCAGGAAGCAAGTTCCCGGCAATTGGATGATCCACTCGCGGGGATATCCGCAGACGGTGAAACCATCCTCACCCTGTCCGCAGCAGTGGGCACGTCCGGCGGCGATATTTTCCATCGCCTCTCTGAACAACCGAGCACATTGCTGCTGAAAGACTGGGCGTGGTCGCCAGGCGGCGACCGGCTGGCGATCCTACACGTGCGGCGTGACCTGGCGGACTCAGCCGCAGCGTTGAGCGTCATCAGTCTGGCCGATCGAAAATTACTCTGGGAAAAATCCTTCGACCTGCCATTGGCACGCGTCGAGTGGTCGCGCGATGCGTCCGTCCTGCTCCTCGATCAAGCCGACCTGCGCCCCGGCGACTCACCTATATGGAGACTCTCCGCGGACGGGCAGGGTGAGCCCGAAATGTTGATCGAGGCTGGTTTTTTGCTCGCTGTGCTGCCCTGAGCCGGCTTTAATCGCAAAAAAGCGGCGGGGTTACACCCCGCCGCCCTCTTCACCGGCACTCGAAACGATCAGACTTTTTCCGCCAGGTAGCGCGCGCCTTCGCGCAGCGCCTGGTAGTTCTTGGGCAATAATTTATGATGACGCTCCGGCAACTGTTTGCGCAGCGCGTTCTCAATTGCTTCCAGTGGTATAACCGGCATATTAGCAAGAAAGGCTCCCACCATAACCATGTTCGCCATGCGTTTTTCGCCTAAATTTTCGGCGATATCACTGGCAGGCACCATCACCACCTGGATATCGTTGCGTTGCGCGGCGCAGTCAACAATTGAGGAATTGACCACCAGCAGCCCGCCGGGTTTGACCAGCGGCTCATATTTATCCAGCGAGGGGCGGTTCATCACGATCGCCGCCTGCGGGTTGCGCACCACCGGCGAGCCGATCTCCTCATCGGAGATGATCACCGTGCAATTGGCTGTGCCGCCGCGCATTTCCGGACCGTAGGAGGGAATCCAGGTCGTCTCCAATCCGTTGTCCATTGCACCATAAGAGAGTAACTGCCCGGCAAACAGAATGCCCTGCCCGCCAAACCCTGCAATGATGATCTCGGTTTGCATGCCAATCTCCTCTTAGACCTTCAGCTCGGCAACCACCGGGTGAACCTTGTAGTCGCCGATCGGGTAAAACGGGATCATGTGCTCTTCCAACCAGCGCAGCGACTCCACCGGATTCAACCCCCAGTTGGTCGGACAGATGGAGAGCATTTCGATGACCGAAAAGCCCAGTCCGCGCCGCTGGACTTCGAAAGCGGTGCGGATGGCTTTCTTCGCCATGCGGATGTTCTTGGGATCGTGCAGGCTGCGCCGGACGACGTAACTGGCGCCATCCAGAGTGGCGAGAAGTTCGGCTGCCCGCAGCGGATACCCCTGAGTTTCCACATCGCGCCCGTTGGGGCTGGTGGTGGTGCGCTGGCCAGGCAGCGTGGTCGGCGCCATCTGCCCGCTGGTCATGCCGTAGTTGGCGTTGTTTAAGAAAAAGACGGTGATGTTTTCTCCACGCGCCGCGGCATGGACAATTTCACCCATCCCGATTGAGGCCATATCGCCATCACCCTGGTAGGTCATCACCATCCGGTCAGGCAGTACCCGTTTAACCCCGGTTGCCATGGCAGGGGCGCGCCCGTGCGGCGCCTGCACAAAGTCGAAGTCGAAATAATTATAAGCAAACACCGAGCAGCCAACCGACGCCACGCCGATCATTTTTTCGCGGATACCCAGCTCATCAATCACCTCAGCGATCAGCCGGTGGGCGGTGCCGTGGGTGCAGCCCGGGCAGTAGTGAGTGACACGGTCTGCCAGCGCATCGGGTCGTTCATAGACTGTTACTTCATCGAGCGTAACCATAATGTCCTCGATCCTCCATACCTTATGGCATCCGCGCCAGCCAGCGGTCACGCGGGTGTCCTTCCAATGTCAACTGTCCAGCCGCCAGGCGGCGAATTTCATCCAGGATTTCATCCGGCATGGGGATGATCCCACCCATGCGCCCGTAAAATTCAACCGGAATGCGCCCACGCACCACCTTGCGGACATCCTCCAACATCTGGCCGGCGTTCATTTCCACCACCAGCATGGCTTCCGCCGATGCGGCAAGTTGATCCACCATTTGGATTGGAAACGGTTTAACCGTAACCGGGCGCAGCAAGCCAACCGGAATGCCCTCCGCGCGCGCAGCGCGCACCGCCGAAAGGGCAACCCGCCCCGACGACCCGAAACCGACCACCACATAGCGCGCATCCTCCAGGAAATAACCCTTGTAACGCACTTCATTGGCTTCGACCTGCTGCCAGCGGCGCAACATGCGCAAGTTGGCAGCCTCTTCGGCTGGCGGCTCGAGGTAGATTGAAGAAAGCACGTGGCGCTGGCTATCGGTGCAGCCGCGCACTGCCCAATCGGGGTATTCGCTTTTGAGCGCGCGCATCGGCGGCAATTCGACCGGTTCCATCATTTGTCCGATACTGCCGTCAATCAAAATAACGGTGATCGAGCGGTATTTTTCCGCCAGATCGAAGGCTTCATAAATCAGGTCAATCGATTCTTGCACCGAAGCCGGCGCAAGCACAATCGCGTTATAATCGCCGTGCCCACCGCCGTGCACAATCTGGTTGTAATCCGCCTGCGCAGGGGCAATGTTACCCAAACCCGGACCACCACGCATAACATCCACCAGCACGAAGGGCAGCTCGGTACCGGCAATGAAGGAAATTCCCTCCATCATCAGGCTGATGCCCGGACCGGAGGATGAGGTCATCACCCGCGCGCCGGTGCAGGCGGCTCCATAGACCATATTAATTGCGCCCAGCTCGCTTTCCGCCTGGACGAAGGCGCGCCCCAATTCCGGCATGCGCAAAGAAAGATACTCGAGTAATTCATTTTGCGGGGTAATGGGATAACCAAAATAAGCCTGTAAACCAGCCCGCACCGCCGCTTCCGCAATCGCGTTGTTGCCTTTCCATAATTCTCTTGCCATGCCCGCCTCCTAGGCTGCCGCTGCCTGCCGCGCTTTTGCGGCTTCGCGGTAAACAGTGATAGCGGCTTCCGGACAGACAACCGCGCAGATGCCGCAACCCGTGCAGCCTTCCTGCACCAGTGTGGCAGGATGATAACCTTTTACGGTTATCCGCACCGGATCGAGCGCAATCACCGTCTGCGGACAGGCATCCACACACAGCTCGCAACCCTTACAATAAGCCTCGTTGACGAGAATTCGTCCCTTGGGGGGCATTAGCCTTTCCTCCTTTGATGCGTTGAACAGAAATTTAGAAAAACAGAACGCTGCGCTATTTACTGCATTCTGATTATCATCATCTTTAAGGCACGAGGGAAGTGTCAACCGTCACCGGGTAGGGATACAATCTTCCTAAAATATGCCAGTATTTTGATAAAAATTAGCAACAATTCCAATAACTAGATAAATCAGATATAATTATACTAATTATAAGGTGTATCTTTCATGGCAATTGACCGCTTTGCGCGCAATATTCACTATTTGCGCATCAGCCTCACCGATCACTGCAATCTGCGCTGCGTGTACTGCATGCCGGAGGACATGGTCTTCCGCCCCAACGCGGAGTTGATGCAGGACGATGAAGTCCTGCTGCTGGCGCGCCTGTTTGCCTCGCTCGGTTTCGATAAATTCCGCCTGACCGGCGGCGAACCGACCGTGCGGGCAAACGTGGTCGAACTGGTGCGCGGGATTGCCGCCATACCCGGGGTGCGCTCGCTCTCGATGACCACCAACGGCGTGCTGCTGGAAAAACTTGCCCTGCCGCTCCAACAAGCCGGGCTGCAGCGCGTCAATGTCAGCCTGGACACGCTCAACCCGCTGCGCTTCAAAGCCATTACCCGCTGGGGCTCCTTCGACAAGGTCTGGGCGGGCATCATCGCCGCCGAACAAGCCGGGCTGAAGCCGGTCAAATTGAACGCGGTCATCGTGCGCGGCTTCAACGAGCAGGACATCGTCCCGATGGCGCGCCTGTCGTGCGACCATCCCTGGCAGATCCGCTTCATCGAGATGATGCCCTTCGGCGGCGCAACCGAATTGCAGCGCCGGCAGGTGGTCACCGCCGATGAAATGATCACCCGCATCCAGACGGAAATGGGTGCGCTCGAGCCGGTCAACAACGGCGAACTGGACGGCGAGGCGCGCGTCTTCCGCCTGCCGGGCGCGCCTGGCGAGCTGGGCTTTATTTCATCCGTTTCGATGCCATTCTGCGCCGCCTGCACCCGCGCCCGCCTGACCGCCGACGGCAAACTGCGCCTGTGCCTGCTGCGCGAAAAAGAAGTCGACCTGCTCACCCCGCTACGCGCCGGCGCCTCACTGGAAGACCTGCGCCAGATCATCCTGGACGGAGTGTGGCAAAAACCGTGGGGTCACGGGCTGGCGGAGGGGGAAATTGCCACCAACCGGGTGATGAGCGAAATCGGCGGTTAATTCGATTTCCTTATCCCCCGCAACCCTTGCCTTTTGACCAGTATGCAATCCCTGCTTTGGTAGGGAATCAACCTCGCCTGTTACCTGTTTCCCTTGCATATTTTACTGATACAATGATACAATAATCCGGTTGTGATAATCTTCGCAAACGACTGGTGGAGATAGGTTCAATGATTCGCACTGAAAACCTGGCAAAAACCTTTGTAATGCGCAAAAATAAACCGCCGATTCACGCTGTCCAGGAACTCACCCTGGAAGTCAAAGAGGGCGAGGTGTTCGGCTTTCTGGGTCCCAATGGCGCCGGCAAGACCACCACCGTGCGCATGTTGGCAGCCCTGATTCGCCCAACAAACGGGAGCGCCTTTATCGGCACCTTGCAGACCGGCAAGGATGATACCAGCATCCGCCGGATGGTCGGCATCCTCACCGAGACGCCCGGCATGTACGAACGCCTGAGTGCCGAAAAGAACCTGACCATCTATGCCCATTTGTACGATGTAAAGGATGTGCCTGGGCAGGTCGAAAAATACCTGCGTATGCTGGGCTTGTGGAATCGTCGCATGGACGAGGTGGGCAGTTTTTCCAAGGGCATGCGTCAGAAATTGGCTATCGCCCGCGCGCTGCTTCACGAACCGCGCGTTCTATTCCTGGACGAACCAACCAGCGGGCTGGATCCGGAAGCTGCCAAATTGGTGCGCGATTTCATCGAAGAACTGAAGACCGAGGGGCGCACCATTTTTTTGTGCACCCACAACCTCGACGAAGCCGACCGGCTGTGCGACCGGATTGGCATTTTCAAATCGCGCCTGATTGCGGTGGACACGCCTGCCAACCTGCGCCGAAAACTGTTCGGGCGGCGGGTGGTGGTACACCTGCGCACGCTCGATCCGCAGTGGCTGCCCGCCCTGCGCGAATTTGATTTTGTCCACGATATCCAGACGGTGGATAACCGCCTGGTGATCCAGTTAAGCGAGCCGGAAAACCAGAATCCGCTTCTGATTCGTTCACTGGTCGAACGCGGCGCCGACATTCAATTCGTTGGCGAACTACGCCACTCGCTGGAAGACATCTACCTGCAAACCCTGCAGGCGGAGGCATAACGACCATGTTCTCTTTCAAACACGTGCGCACAATCATTGACAAAGAATGGGCTGAGGTCTTTAAGAACAAAATGGTGATGTTCACCATTATCCTCTTGCCTCTGCTGTTCACCGCCCTACCGCTGATCATGCTCTCGCTAACCGCGGAAACCATCATCCCGGGCGGTGATTCAGCCGACGTGCCCGAATTGTTCCTTTCGGTGTGCGGGACGATGGAACCGACCTCATGCATGCAAATCTACCTGATCAATCAGTTCTTAATCTTCTTCATGATGATGCCGCTGATCATTCCGATTACCATCGCGGCATACAGCATCGTTGGCGAGAAGACCACCCGCAGCCTGGAACCGCTGTTGGCCACCCCGATTTCAACCGAAGAATTGCTGACCGGCAAAGCGTTGGCGGCGGCTATACCGGCAATTGGCGCAACCTGGCTGTGTTTCCTTGTCTTTCAAATGCTCATCCCGGTTACCGGCGCCACCCAGCAGGTGCGTGACTATGTTCTCGGTCCAACCTGGCTGCTGGGCGTGCTGATTGTAGGACCACTGATGTCAATCGTGGCAGTCAATTTTGCCATCATGGTCTCTTCGCGAGTTAATGACCCGCGCGTCGCCGAGCAAATGTCCGCCATTCTGATCGTGCCGGTGCTGGCGCTGCTTTTCGGTCAACTTGCTGGTTTACTGGTGATTAACCTGCAACTCATGCTGATCGTGATCGTCGCTCTGATTTTTATCGACATCCTGTTGCTTTACTTCGGCGCGCGCTTGTTCCAGCGCGAGACTATTCTCACTCGTTGGAAGTGAAACATGAAAACCTCCCTTTTTTCCATTCACAACCGCATCGTTCACTCCCTGGTGATCGCTATGATCGCCACCCTTGTTCTTTCGTCCACCGTGTTTGCCCAGGACGGCTACCGCCTGCGGGTTGACCGCAACGTCGGTTTTTCCTCCGGCAGCCAGATCCGCGGCGATTTCACCATCCATTTATCCGGCGACCAGGAAGCGGTAGCAGCGGTGACGTTCCTTCTCGATGGCGAGGAAATGGCAACCGTGACTGCCGCGCCATTCCGTCACCGCTTCTCCACACAGAATTATCCGGAAGGCGTGCATGAATTTACTGCCCGCGTAACCCTCAAGGACGGCACGGTGCTGGAAACCGGTGCGCGGCGATTCGAGTTCGTCAGCGGCAATGCTCAAACCGAAGCCATGCTAAGGATCATCGTGCCTTTACTGGGGATTGTCCTCTTGGTGACCGCGCTCGGCGCAGGCGGCAGTTATCTGGCGGGGCGCGGCAAACCAAACGGGCGGTATGCGCCCGGCGAGGCACGCCATTACGGTTTTGCCGGCGGCGCCATCTGCCCCAAGTGCAATCGCCCTACCCCCATCCACATATGGGGCATCAACCTGCTTGCCGGACGTTGGGATTACTGCGAAAATTGCTTCAAATTCAGCCTGCTGCGCCGCGCTCCGCTGGATATACTGCGCGCCGCGGAAACCGCCGAGCGGGAAGCGGAAAAAACCACACTGCTGGCTGGCGCCAAAAGCGAAGAAGAAAAACTGCGTGAACTGCTGGATCAATCCCGCTACAGTGGATAAATCGCACCCCAAAAAAAAAACGGTTATAATTTCCACTATCCAAAACCCTTGTATTAAGAAAAGGGATAGTAAATGACGCCGCACACCGTTCTCGCGCGGACAACAGGTTCCGTTCGATCATTTTTTAACCCAAATTGAGGAGATTAAAGTATGAAAAAAGGTCTGTTTATCGCATTGATTGTTGCCATGCTTGCCAGCCTGGCAGCCTGCGCGCCTGCCGCGCCCGCTCAGGAACAGCCAAAGCGGGTGGTGTACCTGATCAATGGCGCGCTCGGCGACAACGCCTTTTACGACTCCGGTCAGGCAGGCATTGACAACCTGCGCAGCCAGTACGGCGTGGAAACACGCACCATCGAGTGCAACTTCGACGCCGGCATGTATGAACCCTCGCTGCAAGCCGCGGTGGATTATGCCGACGTGATTTTTGTCATTTCCTACGGTTTCGAGGACCAGCTGAAGGAATTTGCCGACCGCTACCCGGATAAGATATTCGTCAACCTCGATACGGTGGTCGAAAATTCCAAGAATACCATCACCTCGGTGGATTTTATTGAGGAGGAAAGTTCGTACCTGGCAGGCGTGGTTGCCGGGCTGGCAACGCTGGATACCAGCATTGCCAACATCAATGCCGATAAGGTCATCGGCGTGGTGGGTGGTGATGTTGATCCGGTGGTGAGCGCGTTTGTTTTTGCCTACGAGAACGGCGCCAAATCCATTGACCCCGAAATTAATGTGATGAAGAAATCACTCGGCGGAGCATGGGATGATTCCGCCAAGGGCAAGCAGGCTGCTTTGTTGCTGTACGATCAGAAAGCCGACGTGGTCTATCAGGTGGCGGCGGCTGCCGGCATCGGTGTGCTGCAAGCCGCGCGCGAGCGCCAGTTGTACGCTATCGGCGTGGACACCAACCAGAACGACCTGGAGCCTGGTTTCGTGATCGCTTCCGCGATTAAAAACGTTGGCAAAGCGATCGAGGACGTGTATAAGACAATCCATGAAGGCACCTACCAGCCGGGTCAGGTGTTGACCTATGGCATTGCGCAGGGCGGCGTGGATATCGCCCTGGAAGCCCAGCTGCCCGTGCTGCCGCAATCCATCGTTGACCAGGTGTTGGCGCTGCGCCAGCAGATCATTGACGGCGCGTTTACAGTTGAGCTGTACGCCGGGCAGGACGTGTGGAATTAAGTTGACGTGAATTCGAACTCAGGTTAAGTTAAGCACGCAAGCGTAAGCCACAGGCTGCCCGGGTTCGCCGCCGGGCAGCCTGTTTCCAAGAGGCAGCATGGATGATCTGATCCGCATGGAACGCCTGGTCAAAGTCTACCCACCCAATGTTGTGGCGTTGGACGATGTGTCCGTGTCTTTTCGGCAGGGTGAAATCCACGCTGTGATCGGAGAGAACGGCGCCGGGAAAAGCACTTTAATGAAAGCGCTCTACGGCTTGATCCATGCCAATTCGGGTCACATCTTCTACCAGGATAAGCCGGTTCACTTCCGCCAACCCGGCGATGCCATTGCCGCGGGAATCGGCATGGTGCACCAGGAAATCGTGCTCATTCCGGAATACACCGTGTGGGAAAATATCATCCTGGGGGTCGAGCCGGTCAATTGGCTGGGGAAAATTGACCGCCTGCGCGCCCGCCGCCAGGTTCAGCAAAAGATAGATGAATTTCAGTTCAACCTTGACCTGGATTCGCGCGTGGAAAATATTTCCGTGGCTGCCCGCCAAAAGGTGGAGATCCTCACCTTGTTATACCGCAACGTCGAGGTGCTCATTCTCGATGAGCCTACCGCGGTGCTCACCCCGCAGGAAATCCCGCAGTTGTTCGCCGAACTCAACCGCCTGCGCGATAACGGGCATACCATCCTGTTCATCTCTCACCGCCTGGAAGAAGTGCTGGAATTGAGTGACCGCATCACGGTCATGCGCAAGGGTAAAGTGGTGGCTACCGTCGAAGCCGCAAGCACCAACCGGGGAGAACTGGCGCGCATGATGGTCGGGCGGGAGGTTCTCTTTAAAAGCCGGCGCGAGCCTCAACCGCCCGGCGAGGTTGTGCTGCGGGTTGAAAACCTGACCCTGCGCGAAGATCACGGGCGCACCCGCCTGGACAACCTGAATTTTACAGTGCGGGCGGGGGAAATCGTCGCTGTGGCTGGCGTGGAGGGCAACGGTCAGTTTGAACTGGTTAATGTGATCATGGGGCTGCAAGAACCCTCCGCCGGCACAATTCAAGCCGTCGGCGAGAACATCACCCGCGCCTCGATCCTGGAAAGACGCAAGCGCATTTCTTTCGTCCCCCAGGATCGCGGCAAGATGGGCGCCAGCCTGATCGCGCCGGTTTGGGAGGATGCGATTATGACCCACCACCGGCTTAATCCGCGCTTTTCTGCCTGGAAGGGCATCCTGCTTAATCACCGCTACGCCAGCCAGTTCACTGCCGAATTAGTCAAGCGATTCTCGGTCGTGCTGTCATCCCCTCAGGCAACGTTCCGCACCCTTTCGGGCGGCAACCAGCAAAAGGTGATCGTCGGACGCGAGATTTTGCTGGAAAGTCCGTTCGTCCTGCTCGACCAACCCACGCGCGGTCTGGATGTCGGTTCGATCGAATATATCCACGACCAGATCCTGCGCATCCGCGGCAAAGGCCGGGCGGTGCTGATGATCTCCGCCGATCTGGAGGAGATTTTCATGCTTGCCGACCGCATCCTCGTCCTGCACCGCGGGCGGCTGGCAGCCGACCTGCCAGTTGAGCAGACCAACCCGCAGCAGGTGGGCGCATGGATGCTGGAAGGCAGCCGGCAAACGCCATGAAACAAAAAATCCTGGCTGCGGTGATTGGGGTGCTGATTGCGCTGGGGCTTGGCGCGTTGATTCTGGCGCTGCAGGGTTACAACCCGCTCGAAACCTACCAGGCATTATTCCGTTTTTCGCTGTTTGGCTATTATCCATTTGCCACCACCCTGCGCAACGCCGTGCCGCTGGTGCTGCCCGGACTGGCGGCTGCCATTGCCTTCGCCTCCGGAGTCATCAACCTGGGGCAGCCCGGCCAGTTGGTGATGGGCGCGCTATTCGCCACCGTCGGCGGATTGTACCTCGACCTGCCGCCCGCGCTGATGATCCCAACCTTGATCCTTCTGGCGATGCTGGGCGGCGCGCTGTGGGCGGGCGCAGCGGCATTCCTGCGCCGCGCTTTCAATATGAGCGAGTTCATCGTCACCCTGATGCTCAATATGATCGCTGATTTTTTTACCGCCTGGGCGATTACCGCGCCTTTCAAAGACCCGGCCGCCTTTTCACCGATGACCCCGCCAATCCATCCCGCCGCACGTTTGCCCGAATGGGGCGTGTTCAACTCCACGATCCTGTTCATGTTTATAGCGGTCATCCTGACCTGGTTCATCTTCAACCGTTGGAAAGCCGGCTACGAATGGCGTCTGACCGGACAGAATTCGCTCTTCGCCCGGTTGGGTGGCTGCGACATCAATCGCAACTTCATCGCCGTGATGTTGGTCACTGGCGCGCTGGCTGGGCTGGCGGGCGGGTTGGTGGTGATGGGCGGACCGTACCGCTTCATTCGCGGGCTGGGCGCCAACTACGCCTGGGATGGAGTGATGATTGCCATCGTCGCCAACAACGGGTTGATTGCCACCCTGCTGTATGGGCTGTTCTTCAGCGCCATTCAAACCGGCGCGTTGGGAATGGAATTAATTACCGAAGTTCCCAGCGAAATAGCCCTGGTGCTCCAGGCTGTGCTGGTACTGGTGATCGTTGCCAGCCGCGAAATTCTTAACACCTACCTGCAACAGTTTACAGCCCGCCGCAGAGCGCGAGAGAAGCGCACATGAAGATCCTGATCGGTTTGATCAACGGCATGATTTCCGGCGCAACCCCCATCCTGCTGGCTGCGCTGGGCGGGTCATTTACCTATTACGCCGGCGTGTTTAACATTGCCATGGAAGGCATGCTGCTAACCGGCGCATTCTTTGCTGTGCTGGGATCGTTTTACTTCGAATCGTGGCTGGTGGGCATTCTCCTGGCGGTGCTGGGTTCGCTGCTGTTGGCGTTGATTTTCATCCTGTTTGCAGTGGTGCTCAAGACGGATGAGTTCGTCACCGGAATCGCGCTCAACCTGTTTGCTCTCGGCGCGACAACCTACATGCTGCGCCAGATTTTCGGCGTCAAAGGCGTATTTGCCAACCCGGGCATTCAGCCCATTCCGGCGGTTCATATCCCCTGGATCAGCGAGATCCCTTTTCTCGGCGCGATTGTTTCGGGTCAAAATGTCCTCGTCTGGGTGGCGCTGGCTGCCAGTCTGTTGACCTATTACCTCATTTTTAAAACCCGCTTTGGGCTGCGTTTGCGCGCCGCAGGATACAACCCCGCCCGGCTGGATTCCAGCGGGGTATCTTCCGCCCGAATGCGCGCCTTTTCGCTGCTTGCCTGCGGGGTGCTGTGCGGCTTGGGCGGGGCATTCCTCTCTCTCGGTTACGTCACCCTGTTTGCGGAGAATATGTCCGCCGGGCGCGGCTGGATTTCGCTGGCAGCGATTATCCTGGTCAACGGCAGCCCGTTGGGCATCGCCCTGATCTCTCTGCTGTTCGGTTTTTCAGAAGGTCTCGGTTTGCTGCTGCAAGGCTACCAGGTGCCTGCCCAGTTCACCGCCATGGTGCCGTACGTCGCCACGTTGATTGCGTTGTACTTCTACGCCGCGCGAAAACGGAGGACAAAAATCAAATGATCGCCTTACCTGACCCGCTGCCCGACCGCGCCTGGCAGATTGACCGCTACATCCGCCTGAATGCCGCCCCGCTCGACCGGCGCAAACATCCCAGCCGCTGGTATAACAGTCAGACGATTTTCCCCACCGGTGACGCGCTGATTTCTCTTTTCTGGAACGCGACCGTGCCCGGTTCCGGAGCGCCGGAGATACCCTACGTGGAGATGGTGCAGTCGCGCCATAACCAGGGCTACGACGTTCGCGCCGCCGAGGAATTGCTTCCGCTCGGCTTGAAACTGGCAGCCGAAGGACGCGCCATCGAACTGCGCGCGCTGACCGCGCGCCTGCTGCACGCGCTGCACAGCGCTCCGCGCCTGCGCGACCATCCCTACTGGCAGTTCCGCCACCCGCTGTCCTGGACGGATATTGTGGCGGAGATGGAACAGCCCGACCCCTTGCCTCAGCCGGGCGCATCGAACGACCTGGAGGAAAAAATCCTGCACGGCTGGCTGGGGCAGCTGGCGGGCGGCAGTTTCGGCACAGCCATCGAGGGCTACCATTCGCAGCGCATCGCCGAAGTATACGGCGTGATAGAGGCGTACATCACCCCACCGGAAACGGTTAATGATGACGTAATCTATGAATTGGTGCTGCTGGATGTGTTCGAACGCAGCGGGCGCCGCCTGAGCGCGGTCGAAATCGGGCTGGAATGGCTGCGCCAGATTCCCTTTGGTTGGTCAGCAGAATGGATTGCATTAAAAAACCTGGGCATAGGCATTCTGCCGCCCGATTCGGGTGCCTTCCGCAACCCGTACAACGACTGGATTGGCGCGCAGATGCGCGGAATGGTGTGCGGCTTTCTTGCCCCGGGTCACCCGCTGGAAGCAGCCCGCCTGGCGCACCTGGACAGCAGCGTCTCGCACGCCGCTAACGGGGTATACGGCGGGATGTACGCCGCCGTGCTGACCGCGCTGGCATTCGTGCGCAGCAACCCGCGCGAATTGCTCAAAGAAGGGTTGCGATACCTGCCCCAGCGCAGCGAATATGCCCAAGTCGTGAATCACACCCTGACGCTACTCGAAAACCAACCCGACCCAGCCAATGCCTGGCGCGCGCTGGACGCGCGCTTTGAAGAGCACAACTGGATCCACGCCTACCCCAACCTGGCAGCCGATCTGCTGGCGTTGTGGCACTGCGGCGGGGACATGACCACCGCCTTCCGCTGGCTGGCGCACGCCGGACTGGACGTGGACTGCAACGCCGGGCTGGTCGGCTCGGTGCTGGGCGTGATGCGCGCCACCCCATCGCAATGGGCTGACCCGCTGGAAGATACCCTGGAGACCTACCTGCCCGGCAAGGAGCGGCTCTCGATCCGCGCGCTGGCTGAACGCACCGCCCGCCTGGCGCGGCGGTGATGCACCGCAGCATCGCCTGTGGTCAGCGCTTAATCATCCAGCCATTCTACAATCGTGGCTTCGCCCTGCCCGACCCCGACGCACAGCATCGCCAGCCCATAGAACGGGCGCGGCGCGGAAGACGCGCGACGGCGCATCTCGTGCAGCAGGGTGGTGAGAATACGCGCGCCGGAGCAACCTAACGGGTGGCCCAGGGCAATTGCGCCGCCGTTGACATTGACCATCTCCTCGGACAATCCCAATTCGCGGATGACCGCCAGCGACTGCGCCGCGAAGGCTTCGTTGAGCTCGACCAATCCGATCTGGTCGAGCGTCAGACCGGCGCGCGCCAGCGCCTTGCGGACTGCCGGGACAGGTCCCATGCCCATGATGCGCGGCGGGACGCCCGCCGAGGCAGCCGCGACGATGCGCGCCAGCGGTTTAAACCCCTGGGCGCGGGCTGCGGATTGACTCATCACCAGCAGCGCGGCCGCCCCATCGTTCAGGCTGGAGGAATTTCCGGCGGTTACCGTGCCGCCCTTGCGAAACACCGGCTTAAGCGCAGCGAGCGCTTCCAGGGTAGTATCGCGGCGCGGACGCTCGTCCAGGCGCACCACCAGCGGGTTGCCCTTGCGCTGTGGAACCTCGACCGGGGTGATTTCCTCCGCCAGACGCCCGTCGTCCTGGGCTGCCACCGCGCGGTGGTGGCTCTGCAAAGCATAGGCATCCTGCTCGGCGCGGGTTACGCCGGTTAGATCGGCTACATTTTCGGCGGTCTCGCCCATTGCCTCGATGCCGTATTGAGCCTCCATTTGGGGGTTGGGGAAACGCCAGCCCAGCGAGGTATCCCAGGCGGTCAGGTTGCCAAACGGGTAGCCCTTTTCGGCTTTGGGCAGGGCGTACGGCGCGCGCGACATGCTTTCCACGCCGCCAGCAAGGTACGCCTCGCCGTCTCCGGCGCGGATGCCGCGCGCCGCCAGGTTGACGGCGGTCAAGCCGGAGGCGCATAACCGGTTGACCGTCACCGCCGGCACCTCGACCGGCAAACCCGCCAGCAGCACCGCCATACGCGCCACATTGCGGCTGTCCTCGCCTGCCTGGTTGGCGCAGCCAAGGTACACCTCTTCGATCAATGCCGGATCAAGCCGGTTGCGCTCGACCAGCACGCGCAGCACGATCGCCGCCAGGTCGTCCGGGCGCACGCCAGCCAGCGCGCCGCCAATGTTGCCTATCGGGGTTCGAATCGCATCAACAATCACAGGAACTGGCATTCTACCTCCGCGAAATTACCGGGTGGCTGCAAGTGCTTTGAGTCACTCTACAATCAGCCGTACCGCCTTAAGCGCCAGGATACTGCCATCTGCGGCACTGTATTCAACGAACTCCAGGTAAATTGTCCCAGCGGGGATGTCTGCCAGATCAATCGTTTCGACAAATGTGCCCGGCTGATCCCAGTCCGGCGCCTCGACCATTAGAAAACTCAGCCGGTACTCCTCTCCCTGCTCGGAAAAAATCCGGTAGTTTAGGTTGGCTTCGAAAGGCATCACCGACACTCCGCCGCGCGCTTCCACGCTGCCGCTCACCCGGTTGTCTTCCAACGGGAAGTCAATGGCGATCTCCCGCCATCGATCGCCCGGCTTGGTCGCCGCGGAGATCAGTATCAAGCCGCCGGGGGTTAATCGCAGCCGGTATTGCACCGGCAGTTCCGGGTAGCCGCCCTCATCTTGAAATCCGTGCGCCACCGCGTCCAGGAAGATCTCTCCATTTTCGATAACGAAACGGTTGATAAGCGGGCGGTCGTCCACCGGAAAGTACGCCGCCTGTTGAACGCTGCCATTCACATTGAGCAACGCCACCAGCCAAACGAACGGTCCCATATCGGCACGGTTCATCGTCAATAAGACAGCCGCATCTTCGAGCAAGTCGCCGTTGATATCACCTATCGTCAGGGTTTGATCCATCGTAACGCTGACATAATCAGCCGCAGCCGGATCGCTGCCCGATTGGTACAACCCGTCCTTCAATTGGAAAGTGTAATCACGGTCTTCCACATCAGGCAGGGTGTACTTCAAGTTTCCCAACAGTTGCGGGGTTATAACCACCGGCTCGGTGGTTGGCGTAGCAAGCGGAAGCGGCACGGCGGTTGGTGTAGGTTCAACCAAAGCCTCCGCAGCCGGCGCGCATGCCGCCGCGATCACACTCAGGATCACCAACAGAAATAAAGACCTAAACACCGTATCATCCTTTCACAACTGATAAACCGATTAAATCAAATCTACATCGTGCGCGCCGGATTCCTTCTGCCCGGCGGGGGTTATGCGGATAAACTCCGCATTTGCCCACAATTCTACCAGGGTCCGCGCACCAGCATAACTCATTCCGGAGCGGACGCCGCCTACCAACTGGTGGAGAATATCACCCACCTCTCCGCGGTAGGGCACCAACGCCTCAACTCCTTCCGGGATCACTTCGCTCCATAATTCCTCGGAGTATTCTTCCTCCTTCGTAACCGGTTGGTCGAGTTTGCGCCGCTCAACATTAGCAGACAGTGACGCCATCCCACGCACCACTTTGTAACGCCTTCCCTGACGGATGATTTCCGCCCCGGGGGCTTCTTCCGTGCCCGCCAGCATTGAGCCAAGCATCACCGCGCTTGCCCCAGCAGCCAGCGCTTTGGTCACATCGCCGGAGGTGCGCATGCCGCCATCGGCAATGATCGGGATATTCAGGCGGTGACCTTCCTCGGCGCAGTCCGCTACGGTGGTGAGCTGCGGCACGCCAAAACCCGTAACCACGCGGGTGATACAGATTGAGCCAGCCCCCACGCCCACCTTGACCGCATCCGCCCCGGCATCCACCAGTTCGCGCACTCCTTCCGCGGTTGCCACATTACCGGCAATCAAGGCAACCGTCGGAAAGGTTTTCTTCAACTGAGTGACCATCGCACGGGTGTGTTCGGAATGTCCGTGAGCAATATCCACTACCAAAACATCCGCGCCTTCATCTACGCAGGCAGCCGCGCGATCCAACTCCTCACGGCGCACACCCACCGCCACGCCCACCTTCAACCGCCCATGATTGTCCTTGGTTGCGTCGGGGTGTTCCTGCAGTTTGACAATATCCTGTACCGTAATCAGACCCGCCAGCCGGCCGTCTTCGGTCACCAGGGGCAGTTTTTCGACCCGCGCCTGGAATAGTTTTTGCCGCGCCGATTCGAGCGACTCACCGGCTTTGGCAATAACCAGTCGTTCCAGCGGTGTCATCACCGTTTCAACCGCCTCGTCCGCATTCGGCGCTAACAGAACGTCCCGGCTGGTGACTAATCCCACCAGGCGGCTGACTTCGTCAACCACCACCAACCCGCCAACATCTTCGGCAGACATGATTTGGCGCGCCTGGCAAACGCTGGCTTGCGGACTGATGGTTAGCGGATTGAGAACCACCAGGCTCTCGGCGCGTTTTACCCGCCGCACCTGCTCTGCCTGGCGCTCTATGCTCATAAAGCGGTGCAGAATCCCCAGCCCGCCCTGCTGCGCCATTGCAATTGCCATGTTGGCTTCGGTAACCGTGTCCATATTGGCAGACAGGATCGGGATATTAAGGCGAACCGCGCGCGTCAGCATCGTCGCGGTGGATACATCCTTGCGCGAACGGATCGCTGATTTTTTCGGCACCAGCAAAACATCATCGAAAGTCAAGCCTATATCAGAGCGCAGGTTCATCCTCCACCTCCAGAGGAAATCAACAGATTCGTGTACAATAATGGCATGTCCGTACCGTCCATTTTACCGCCTTTCTGGTACGAACAGGATGTGATTTCCGCCGCGCGCGGTCTATTGGGCAAACAACTGGTTCGCCAGCAGCATGAAATGCGCCTATCCGGGATCATCTGTGAGACAGAAGCCTACCGCGGCGAAGAAGACCTGGCGTGCCATGCCCGCGCCGGGCGCACCCCGCGCACCGAAGTCATGTATGGCTGTCCCGGGCGGGCGTATGTCTATTTCACCTACGGTTTGCACTGGCTGCTGAATGTCGTCTGCATGGCAGAAGGCTACCCGGCGGCGGTGCTGATCCGCGCCATCTTCCCGCTGGAAGGCAGCCAGCAGATCGCCAGCCGCAGGGCGCCCGCGCCGCCAGCGCAATGGTGCAACGGTCCGGCAAAGCTGACCCGCGCATTGGACATTGACGGCAGGTTTAACGGTGCCGACCTGACCAACCCGGCAGCCGGCTTGTGGATCGAAGACGCCAGCCCGATTGACCCATCCAAAATCTGCGCCTCGCCGCGGGTCGGCATCCAAAGTGTTGCCGAGCCCTGGCGCTCGATGCCCTGGCGGTTCACCTTTTCTCCGGACGGTTCAATACGGTAACGTCGGGCTGTGAAAATGGCGCAGATGCTCGACCATGTTGCGCAATACGTGCGCCTGGATCACCGGAAACAGGCGTTTTTCCATTGACTCGGCTTGTAAACGCGGCAGGCTTAGCGGGGCTGAAAAAGTAACCTGCGGCTCGATCTTCCACCACTGCGGCGCCAGCACCTGAACGATCACCTGCCCAATTTCGGCTGCCACCTGGGCGTTCCACGCCCCCCGGAACAGCAAACCGGCCATTTTCAACGCGGTTGGCGAAACGATGCCGCTGATTGTTCCGATCACCAGCCGCGCGTGGGGCGCTTTGCGCAGCCAGAATTCCAGGCTGGGAAGCCAATGCCTGACCTCACTCATCGCGCCGGTTTGATTGGCTGGGTCCGGCTCGATTGTCCCGCGCGGAAAGGTGAGCAGCGCGCCGCCGTTGTTCAGGTGGGCAATCCCTTTGCGCAGCACCTCGGAGCGCTGCGCCATGTCGCGGGTCGAGAAGATCACATGCCTGCTGATTGCCGGCAACCCGCGCAGCAGCGGCATATCGCGGGCAATGACGCGCACATCCTCGCGCTGGATCAGATTCGCCAGAACGAATCCATCGAACGTGCCGGGATGGTTGCACGCCACAATCACTCCCCCGCTGCGCGGGAAGGCTTCCAATGGCTGGAAATGGATGCGGCTGACAAAGTCCGTCAAGAGACGCTCCAGCCCCATTTGCAGCCCGCCGGCGTGAATATCCTCATCCAGCCGGGACAGCCGCCCGGCAAACCGGCTCAGCGGCTTGGAGATCAGCGCTTGAATCAACCTCCGGCGCGGGTCGCGGCGCGCCCAACCGGACAGGCGAAAAATTTCATCTTCCAGCGCGGCATGGAGTTGATCTACGCCCAAGCGCAGGGTTGGGGCAAGCGGAAATTCCCGGGTCACCATAGCTTAACCGCTGCTCGCCTGCCGTGAAAGCATCCCGCGGTAACGGCGCATCACCCGGCGGCGTTTACGCTCCGGCAGCGTTAAGGTGTAGCGGCACACGTTGGCAATGTTCTGCGCTGAAGCGCCGCGGTTCTGTATCGGCATCAAATGGCGCAGCGCGTCAACATCCACATCCGCGAACACCGGCTTGCCCAGCGCCAGCGCGGTGTAAATCACGCTCGAATTTTCAGCCACCAACGCCTCACTGTTGGCAATCATGTGGTGGACATTTCCATCGGTGAGGATGCGCGCTGCCGGCGCAACCATCTTGATTTCCATGCTCGCCAGTTCGATATTTTCGTTCGGGTGCAATTTAATCACCAGAGGCCGGCTGCCAGCCACTTGAACGGCTTTTTGCAGAAAGGCAATCCGGTTGTGCAATTTTCCGGATTCACGGCTGGCGGAAGTCGCCGCAAGGACAAAACCGCGCTGGGGAAAATCATTCTCCAGGTACTGCCGCGCATTGTCGAAGTTGGGAATGCCAGTGACGAACAGTTTTTCCGCCCGGATACCCTTGCGAATGAACAGGTCGCGGTAACCCGGCGACGCCACGCAAAAGGCATCGTAGGCATCCGACAAGCCGCTGGCAGCCGTGTTTGCCAGCCAGCGCGGCAGCCCCAGCAACCGCACCAGCTGATAGCGCAGCCCTTCCGCTTCCGTCATGCCTTCCTGAACCAGAACTATCGGCTTGCGGCGGATGTTGCCCTGGATGATCAGATCGGTGCAGGTGACGACCAAGTCATATTCGCCTCTGGATGCGCCGAAATCCACCGGCAGATGATGATCCCCAAGGTAGGTTTCGGTTAAGCGGCGTTGCCTGCCGCCCAGGATGGTGTACTCCAGCATACCGCGCTGCGCCATCCAGCCCATGAATCCTTCGGCATAGAAGGGGGTAAATGTGCAGTGATGTTCTGGCATCCTTCGCGCAATCTGGTGCATCATCTGAGTCTGGTTCAACGATCCGCAAATGAAGAGAATATTTTTTCGCATATCAGCGCGCACTCCGGTAATATAGCGGATGTAAAGATTTCCTCCCTTTTAAGTATCGGCACTGCGCTTAAAGCCAGTTCAATTTCTGAATAACGGTGCGTTATCAATTGGCTAAGGCTCGGTTAAACGGTTGCAAGCAGGTTTCGGCTGGCAGCCAGGCGGCTTTCGGTTGGATATTAAGATTCTCTAACCTTAAATTTTTTCGCCGCCAGTAGAAATTTCGCGCCAACTTTGCTATACTTGAATCGTGGGCGACAAGTTGTCTAAACCACTCTGTCTCTTAACGTTTCGTATACCGCTTAACCGCGCTCGTTTTTGGGTCGCCTGAACGCAGGCTGTATCCTCATACATCACCACCGGTGACCCCTGCATTCGCAAGGGTCATTTTATTTACACAATTTAGCCCTCTGAAAGGAGGCGTTATGATGATGTATCCCTACCCGCACGATGCCTTACAAGCCGTAAAGTCCCTCGCCTTTCAACGACTGCCCCTGAACCTGGTCGGTAATTTCAAAGGATTGCATTTCATTGAAAAAATCGAACCGCTCAAGATTGGAGTGGATACGGTCGTGTTCCGCGCGCCGAGGTTGCAGGTCTGCGCCACGCTGCGCAACCCGGTTTACCTTTACAGCCGGGTCCTGCCCGAAACCGTGCGCGCCAGCCCGCAAATGATCAACTGTACGGCAATGGAATTGCGGCTGACCGATTTCACCTTCAATGGTAACCTGTGGTTCGACCGTTTAGAGCAGCGCGTTCAGCCGGAACGTCCAATTCCCACCCTGCTGACAGTTCACAAATCCGTCTACAGCGCCACGCTGAAGGATATTTCCCACCACGGCGCAGGCTTGATGCTTTATGTAGGCGACCAACCCGAGCTGGAACTTCTGGTGAATACCCCGCTCGATCTGCGCCTCGAACTCAGCCCACAAACGCGCCTGTCCCTGCATGGTCGAGTTGTGTGCCGCAAGCGCGTTGGTACTGCCATACTCTACTTGGGCGTGCGTATCTACCCAACGCAAGATCAAGCCCGCTGGCTGGAGAACTATATCGCCCGCCGCAAGGCCAATATCCTTCGGGAGCTCGACCAACAAGCGTATCAGCGCATGGAACCGCAGCAGGTCAAGGACCTGTATTTCTAGCCGGCAGGCAACCTATCGCGGCGCGCAGCGATAGATCAGATAGGGCTGTATCTCTGCCACCCAGCGGCAGGTTTGCGCGTCGAGCGGGCGGCGCATTTCCCCTGGCGAGGCAATCACGCTCGCCAGGCTTTGCGCCGGGTTAGAGCCATCCACAATCACATACGCCTGGCTGTACGCCTCGCGCTCGGTCAATCGCTCGAACCACGCCGGGCTGCCGCCGCTGCGCAGCAGATAATACCAAATTGGCGGGGCGTCCATGCCGTCCGCCAGCACAATGCCGTCGGCATCCATCCGCGCAGCGATGAACGCCGCGCTCTGTTCAGCCGAACCGGGCTGCGCGAGCGCCAATCCGCGCTGCGCCGCCCAGGGCAGCGCCAGCAACGCCAGACAAATCAGCCCGGATCGCGCTATCCGCGCGGGCAATTCCGGTTTCCAGGCGTACTTTTTTCGCAGCGCATCCAGCAGCGCTGCCCAACCGGCGGCTGCCAGCACCAGCAGCAACACCAGCAGCCAGATCCAGGTTTTGCGCCAGGCATTGGGACGCTGCGCCAGCAGCACCAACGCCATCCAGGCGCCGGTCGTCAGCAGCACCGGCACGCGCGAACGGCTGGCGCGGCTGTGCAGGGCAATACTCAGCCCGACGCCGGCTACAGCCCAGGCAGTTAGCAGCGGGTGCAGGTCCATCTGCCATTCGCGCCAGGTTTCCCCCAGGCGCGATGCCAGGGTGGCAGGAAATTCCAACCACGGCACGGGTTGAACGAAAGGATTATCAAACAGCGCCGCGCTGCCGCTGACCAGCAGCACCGGCAGGTAGAGCAGGTACGCCAGCGCTCCGCACCACAACCCGCTGGCAGTCAGGGCAAGCAGGTAGCGGGCGCGCCCGCGGTGCGCCTGTTCCGTTTCCGGTTCGAACCATATAGAGACGAACAACCAGGCGTACAGGCTGCCCAGCGGGTAGAGCATGACCGGCACGGTGTAGAACCCCAGCCCGCCCAGCAATCCGAGCAGCACCCAGCCGGCGGGAAGCGGATGGGTTTTCAGGTAACTACCCAATAGCCAGCACAGCAGGCTGATCAGCACCAGCAGGGTATAGCCGCGCGCGTCCGCCGAACCGCCCACCAATAGCGGCATCGCCGCCAGCAGACCACCCGCCAGCCAGCCCGCCCGGCGGTTAAACCACAGCCTGCCCAGCGCATAGCCTGCCGGGATTGTCAACACCCCCGCCACAAACGCGGGCAGCCGCAGCGCCCAGGGCGCATCACCCAGCAGGCGAGTGGAGAAATGCGCCAGCAGGGTGTGAAAAACGTGGTTGTTGGGCAGGTGATAATCGCTGATCACCGCTGCCAGCGAACGGCGGGCAAAGCCGATGTAGGTATAGGCTTCGTCGTGTCCCAGCGGTTGGTCAAGAAAGAACAGGCGCAGCACGGCTGCCAGCCCGGTCAGGGCAAGCAGTGCCCGCCACTCCCCCCGCTCCTGCCAGGCAGGGCGGAAGTCGCGCCGCAATGCCGCCACCGCGCCGCGCATTTGATCCCAACCCACCCGCAGCCAGCCGCGGTGCCATCCGGTTACCCAGCCCAACCCTGCCAGCAGAAAACCCGCGCCGGCAAGCGCCGGGCGCAGCCAGTTGTAACGCGCCACGGTCAGCCACTCCAGGCTGCCATCAGGAGCAAGCGGATTGAGCAAGGCGCGAACCGGCGCATACCCCGCCAGTGCGAGCAGCACCCCGGCGGCGCCCAGCATCGCGGTGAGCGCCCCAAGCAAACGCACAATCACGCCGCGCTTCAGTTGATCATGCCTCCGCTAAAGGTCAACTGGTAGGCGATCCTTTCGCGATGAAAGATGACCTCCATGCCCTCGACCCATTCGACACTGCCTCGTGAAGCGCAGGCGTAGCGGTAATCCCCCTCCACAAACAACTCTGGTCCGCGGAAAGGCGCGTCTGTGGTAACCTGCAAGAGCGCGGATTGGAGAAAAGCGTAAATTTTCTCCGCCGGGGGTTGCTCCAGTTTGATCCCGCCGGAATAGACCATCGTCCACCACGGGCGGTTGCGGTAATAGACCAATTCCTGACCCGCTAAAAAATCCTCCCCAAAATAGATGTCGCGATAGAACCAGTCTCCAGAGCGGTATTCCAGTTGAATCCCGCCCGGCAACGCGCATTCGACCCGCGCGGCGGACCCGGCGGCATAGGTGCTGCGTTTGGCTTCCACCAAAAAAGAGGGCAATCGTGATTCCATTTCAATCCTCTTGATTTTCGCAAATCAAATAATCTTCCAAGTCTTCCAGATTGATCCACAATTCCGAAATCGCCCGCCCAAGTGCGGACATGCCAGCGCGATGAACGCTGCGCGGGTCGCCGCTGATCAGCGGGTGCCAGTCGGGCAAATCCCTGCCCTCCGCCAGGCAGCGGTAAGCGCAGGTGGACGGCAGCCAGGTAAAGGCGCGCGCCGTCTGGGGGGTTATTTTGACGCAGGTGCTGATTTTTTCGAAGCGGCGGGAATAATCCTGGCAGCGGCAGGTTTTCAAATCCAGCAGGCGGCAAGCCACCGAGGTGGTGAACACCTCGCCGCTGTCGTCATCCTGCAGGCGGTACAGGCAGCACCAGGCACACCCATCGCACAACGACTCCCATTCAGAGAGGGAGGTTTCTTCAAGCCGCTTGCGCTTCCAAAACGGGACTTCGCTGTCACTCAATGAACTGCCTCGCTGGTTGGTCACCCGGCTGCCCTTCAGCCTCAGCGGCGGCGGCGGGTGAGCAGAACAAACAATAGGAAAAAGGTGGTCAATGGCCAGATCCAGGCCAGTTCACCCGGTCCGCCGCTGCCGGTCCGGGCAATCGTGCGGCGGACGCGAATGACGCGGTAATCGTGGGTTAACTTGTCCAATTCCTCATCGCTCAATTTGCGCGGGTCAACGCCGAAAAGTTTGGCGGCAAAACCGCTGGCGATCAACACCTGGCGCAGGATTGGCTTGCGCAGTTTCGGGTCAAGCACTTCCTCGGCAATTCCCGCCCACCAACTGTCCGGCAGCCAGACTTCAACCTGCGGATTGGCAAGGATGTTGCGGTACCAGTCAGAAATCTGCCCAAAACCAGCCGTGCAGTAAATTTCATCATTAACCACAGCATAGTTGACCGGCGTGCGGTAGCGCTTGCCGCTTTTGCGCCCGGTATGCTCCAGCACCATGATCTGCCCGCCATACTTGGGCGACAGGTTGACCAGTTTACCCAGACCCAACCGCCACAGTTCCACCATGAAACGGTTGCCTTCCTTAAAGTACCGGCGTAACCGCTCGCTTAATTCCTTCGACAACGGTTCCTTCATCACATCCCTCCCTTCAGATTTTTTCTTGCTGCTTGAGGTACTTCTCTCGATTGGCGCCCCGCGCCGTCTTTCCGCTGCTGGTTTTAATCAACCAGCCCGGCGCAACCAGATGCACCTGCCGCACGGCAATGGCGCAGCCCTGGTTGACCACCAGGCGGATCGTATCGGCAATTCGCTCCTGATCGGCAGGCTGCCCGCTTTCCACCTCAGCGACGATGTAAACCTCCTCGGTGCCGAGGCTTTCATTGTACACGCCAAATGCCACCACCCGCCCCGGATGAACGCCTGCGACGCTCATCGCCAGCGCCTCGATATCCTGCGGATAGACGTTCTTGCCCCCCACAATGATTAAGTCCTTTTTACGCCCGGTGATGTAGACCTCGCCCGCGGCAAGGTATCCGTAATCCCCGGTCAGATACCAGCCGTCCAGAAAGGCTTTGGCGGTCGCGTCCGGGCGGTTGTAATAACTGCTCAACATGCAGTTGCTGCGCAGGGCAATTTCCCCAATCTGCCGTTCGGCTAATTTCCGTCCTTCGCCATCAACGATCTTGACCTCTACATTTTCGATCGGTTTGCCCGCCGAGAGCATCACCACCGCCTCGCGTCCCTCGGCTGCCGGTCGGGCGAGCCATTCGCTTTGCATCCCCTCGCGGTCAATCCGCTCCACCGTCACCGGCGAGCGGATGCCGCCCTGAGTGACGGCAAAGACATTTTCCGCCATGGCGTAACAAGTAGTCAGCGCCTGGTAACGTAAGCCGTATGGGGCAAAACGCTGGTAAAACGCCTGGTGGGATTCGAGGCGCATCGGCTCGGAGCAGTTGGATACCGCCCGCCAGGAGGACAGGTCAACGCCTTGCAAATCCCGCTCGCGGATCTTCTGGGCGCAAAAGGTGTAGGCAAAATTGGGCAGCCAGGACAGCGTTCCGCGGTAGCGCGAAACCGCCTGCAGCAGCCGCGCCGGGGCGCGCACCCAGTCGAACGGCGACAGGAGCACCAGCGGAATGCCCAACAGCAGCGGCATGAGAAAACCGGCAATCAAGCCCATATCGTGATACAGCGGCAGCCACGATACCACCACGTCGTCTTCGCGCAGGTCGAGCGCGCGGGCATAACTCTCCAACTGGTTAAGCACCGCGCGGTGTGAAAGCGCAACCCCCTTCTGCAGCCCGGTCGTGCCGGAAGAATGCTGCAACAGGACGACATCTTCCGGGCTGCGCCGAAAACCCGCCAGCCGTTCAAAATCAGGTGGCTGCGGCGGCGGTGCGTCGTTGATCAACAGCACCCGCCGCACGCTGCTATCTGGCGGCACCGCCCCATTGACCTCGGCGGTGAACTCCGCGTAAGTTAGGATGGCTGCCGGGCGGGTGACCTCCAGCAGGGCTGCCAGATCCGCTCGGTAACGCTCGGGTAGCAATTTCTCGGTTAAAAACGGCATGATCGAAGGGATGGCTCCGTGCAGGATGGCGCCAAAATAGGCGCACACGTGCTCCACGCCGTGCTGCAGGATGAGAATAACCACCTCGCCTGGTTGGATGCCGGCTTGTTCCAACAGGCGCGCGTAACCCGCCGCGCCGTGCAGAATATCCTCGCTGGTCATTTCCAGATCAGCCTTGCCGGCTTGCTGCAAAACCAGTACGGTTTTGGTACGGTTTTGGAGATATTTGTGTTTCAACGCATGAGAAAATGTTGTCATCAACTACATCTCTCGAAGAAGTGTTGGTGTACCCAGCCGCGCTCAGAATGGCATAAAACAAAGTGTACCTGTGGATAAAAGATCGGTCAAGCCAGGCATTCACGCAAAAAGATCATCTCCCGAATCTTGACAAAACAGGTATAATGCCGCCATATCCTCACCAAACCCGGCTCGATCAAACGCGCAATCCCTAACAATGAAACCATTCACCCGCTGGTTGCTCCTACTGATCTTGTTTGCGTTGCTCCTCTCCGCCTGCCAGAGCGTGGGACAGGCAGCCTCGAGCGGGCAGGAAGCCAGCCCGGCTGGCAGCCCGCCGGCAGCGGCAGCCGCCGCGCCCTCCGCCACCGCGCTGCTGCCACCGCCCACCCGGCAAGCTGCCAGCCCGACCCCGCCGCCGACCGAAGCCCCCTCCCCAACGCCCGACCTGCGCCTCAACCCGGAGGACTGGCAGAACTGGCCGGTCGTGCCGACCGTCAGCGCGCGCGCCATGCAAATCTACCAACGCGGGCTGGCGCTAGGCAACAACCCGCGCGCTTTCTCGAAAATCGGCGATTGCCAGATGATCAACGAAGCCTTCTTCGGCATTTACGCCCTGCCGGGTCGTTATGGCTTCCCGGACGGCTACGAAAATCTCCAGGACGCCATTGATTATTACGACGGCATGTTTGGCAGGATCAGCGCGGCGGTCAGCGGCGGTTTCGTCGCCCCGGCGATCCTTAACCCAATGTGGGCGGATCCGAGCCTGTGCGAAAAAGGCGAAACCCCTCTCACCTGCGAGTTGCGCCGCAACAAGCCCAGCGTGGTATTAATTGGTCTGGAATTTTGGTTCAAGGGACGCACCCCCGAATCCTACTCGCAATACCTGCGTCAGATTATTGAAATCTCCATTGAATACGGCGCGGTACCGATCCTGATCACCAAAGCCGACAATGTCGAAGGCGACCACTCGATCAATCGCGCCACAGCCCAACTGGCGTATGAGTACGACATCCCGCTGTGGAATTTCTGGCTGGCGGCGCAGTCGCTGCCCAACCGCGGCATGGACGCCGAACGCGACGATGGTTTTCACATCAGCGTGGCAGCCTGGAACATGCGCTCGTTCACCGGTTTGCAGACCCTGGACGCCTTCCGCAAAGCCGTTCAACACCTGCCCGCAGCAGAATAATCCACCCCTACGGCTGTACGCACAGTTGCGCCGCGACTGCCTGCGCCATGCGTTTGACCGCAGCAGGTTTTAAGTGAATCGCGCTGTTGGTGAATTCGTCCTCCCCTGCCATATCCCACAGGTCCAGGTATGCCCAGCCGTTGGCGCCGCTGAGGTGCGCCAGGCGCTGACGGTAGGAATCATACGCCCAACGCGGGTAATAATAGTTGTAGCGCACATGGCTGTTAAGCCCGCTGCTAATCATCACCGGCTCGTTGACCAGCAAAAGCGGGGTTGCACCAGCCGCCTGGATGCCCGCATCAAGTGCCTCCCACGCCAGGCTGTCCGGCGGGAAATCGGGACCCTGCCAGCCGTTGAAAGCCGGGTCGTTCTCCAGGTCGCGGACAGCTGGTTGGTAATCCGTGGGGTATGCCTGGTCAATGCCGGTTGCGCTCCACAAAAAGCCGTACAATTGCAGCCGCAGCCAGTCCGCCAGGGCGCGGCGCTGTCCAAGCAGAGTGCGCTGCCAAAAGTCAGGCAAGGGTAATCCGGCGGCAATGCCCAGTCCATATTTCTGCGCCAGCGCGCCTACCCGCGCCGGGTTATTGGCAACAATGGGCGATACTACCTGCCGGTCAAGCGGAAACGATTGCAAGGTCACACCCCAAACGATCCAATCCGGCTGGTAGCGCATGGCAGCGTCGAGGATCATTACATCCTTGACCAGCGAGAGGGTCGGGTAGCCGAGGTTATAGGCGCGCACCCTGCGCCCGTCGCAATGGGTCAGGTTGAGGCGGTTCAACTGCCCGGCAAGCGTTTCCTCCGGTTGGAGCAGCGTGCCCCAGATCGAGGAATCGCCCAGCACCAGCACGCGAAACTCGTCCGCGCCTTTCGGCTGACCGTGCAAGCGCAGCGAGTAGAGCATCGCTTCCAGGTTAAACAGGCTGAACGAGTAGGTTTCGCGCGGGTTTTCGCCGAACGGAAAGCGCTCACGCCCGGTGAAAAGCCGGTTGTACAGCGAAAGACTGCCCAGCCATTCCAAGGGGTAAGCGGCTGCCAGCGCCAGGTTGAGCGCCAGGAACAGCATCAGCGCTTTGATCAGCACGTTGCGCAGAAAACGACTTTCCATAAATTGCGCTTACTTGTAGCCGCACACCAGCCAGTCGCCGCCCTGCTGCACCACCTCGTAGGTCCAGCGGCTCAACTCCAGTTCAGTCTCTTCATTATCATACGTGGTAATAATCCTGCCCGCGCAGGTGACCAGGGTGCGGTCGCCGTCGCTGCCGCTTTCCGCGCAGGACACGCCCTCCAGTCTGGGCGCGACCGCCTCGAACGAATCCATGTCCAGGATCGCCTGTGTTTCCCATTCGGCGCACGAAAGCGCGGCGAGATGGTCGCCGTCTTTGGATACCATCGCAGTCAGGTAATCCTCAACCGCCGCGGCTGCGCCGTCCTTGCCGCCAGCGGCACAGCCCGCCAGGGCAAGCGAAAACAGCAGCAGAATAGCCCAGCCCCAGTGATTTTTTGTATTCATGCCGTCTCCTTGTCTTTCAATTCGCATCCAACCCATTTTAACCGCCTCCTGCCATTTCAGCCCAGACCGAACAGGCGTGTAAGCACGCTCCAGGCTGCCGGCGTGTCTGGAAGAACAAACCACACCCAGCCCAGGCTGACGAACACAAAGGTCAGCCCGCCTCCAGCGAAGGTGTAACCCCGCTTCAGTTGCGGACGCTGCTCCAACCGGGTCAACCAGCCGCGCGAGGCTTCCGCATAGCGGTTGTGCAGGTATAAACCCAGCCCATGCCAGGCGCCCCACAGGACAAAATTCCAGGTGATGCCGTGCCACAAGCCGATCAAAAGCATGGTCGTCAACTGGGTGATCAAAATCACCAGCGGGGCAGCCAGGGGTGGTTTGCGCCCGCGCAGTGCGCGGGTAAGCGGGTTGAAGTAATACGCACGGAACCACTGGGTCAATGTGATATGCCAATTGTTCCAGAACTGGGTCAGGTTGGGTTTAAGGTAAGGGCGGTTGAAATTTTCCGGCAGGCGCACGCCCAGCCAGCGCGCCAGACCAATGGCAATATCGGTATAACCGGCGAAGTCGAAATAAATGCGCAACGAATAGGCAAACAACGCCAGCCACAGCCAACCCGCCCCGCGGATTGCGGCAACGTTGGATGGATCGAGCGCGAAGAACGCCAGCCCGTCGGCAATGACGAACTTGCGCAACAACCCGACCGCCAGCCGCTCACCGCCCGCGGCCGCCTCGGCGGCGTTGAAGGGCGCTTCGGCGCGCAGGTCTTTGACGAACCGCTCCGGACGGTCAATCGGACCAGCCGTCAGGGCGGGGAAGAACACCAGGTAGGTCATGTATTCGCGCAGGTTGAAGTGCGGCAGCCTGCCTGCCTGGCGGTCGCGCAGGGTGGCAATCAACCGGAAGGCAATGTACGAAAAACCCAGCCAACGGATATCCAACACGCTGGCGCGCTCTACCGCCTGCCCGCTCCAGACGCGCAGCATTTCGCTGGCAGTCTGGATCAGCGGAGGCGCCTTGAGCACCACGAAGATAAGAATCAATACAGCCAAACCCGCTGCGAGCACGCTCGGCAGGGGGCGGCTGAATCGCGCCAACACCAGCCCAACCAGCCCGGCCGCTGCCAGCCCTGGCAGCACCTGTTCCATACCTGGCGGGCGGCTGGCGGTAATCCAGGGTTGGCTGCCCAGGTAACGGGTCAACCCCAGCGCAATGACCACCCCAGCCACTGCCAGCGCAGCCATCCAATTCTCGCGCCCGCCGCGTTCACCAGGCGGCTGAGTCAGCAGCCAGCCCGCCAGCCCAAGCATCAGCGTTGCCAGCGGCAGCCAGAAATCCAAACCGCGCACCGGCAGTGGGGGCTGCAACCAGAATACCGCCAGCAGGCTGGCAATGAACAAAATCCAACCGCGCCCACGCGAACCAAATAACAGGCGGTAAATTAAAATCAATCCCCCGGTAATCAGGATCTGATCAATACCCATTAAAAACCCTGGTAAATCCACAGCGGAGCAGTATCTGCGGTCATGATAAACACGGCAATCAGGATCAGACACAGTAGCACCGCGTAAAGATTTTCGCGCCTTTGTTGCGAAGAATTCATGCTCTCTATTATAATACCCGGCATGACTCTGACCATAGATGAAGTCGAACATATTGCTCAACTGGCGCGCCTGGAATTGACCCCGGCGGAGAAGGAACGCTTTCGCCGCCAGTTATCGGATATTCTCGAATACGCCGCCCGCTTGCAGCAGGTGGATACCAGCGGCATCCCGCCGACCTCCAGTGTGCTGCCCGCTCACAGCCGCCTGCGCGACGATGACCCGCTTTCATCGTTGCCGCGCGAGGCAGTGCTCGCCAATGCCCCGCAGCAGCGGGACGATCAATTTCAAGTTCCGCCGGTGCTGGAATGAACACAGCCGCCGGTTTGCATACCTGGAGCGCGCGCCAGGCGCTGGACGCGCTTCAATCCGGGCAGATTTCCAGCGAAGAATTGACCCGCGCCTGCCTGGCGCAGATTGAGCGCCTGGAAAGCCAGCTGAACGCCTTCATTACCCTGACCGGCGAACAAGCCATCCAACAGGCGCGGGCAGCCGACCAGCGCCGCGCCGCCGCCCGCCGCCACCCCGACGAAGCCCTGCCCGCCCTGCTCGGGCTGCCGCTGGCAGTCAAGGACCTGCTCACCCTGGCAGGCGTGCGCTGCACTTGCGGCTCGCGCATCCTGGAAAATTTTGTCCCCCCATTCACCGCCACGGCTGTGCAGCGCCTGCTGGACGCCGGGGTGGTGGTGCTCGGCAAGACCAACACCGACGAATTTGCAATGGGCTCGTCAACCGAAACCTCCGCCTACGGCGCAACCCGCAATCCGTGGGACCTGCAGCGGGTGCCCGGCGGCTCCAGTGGCGGCAGCGCCGCGGCAGTCGCGGCGCGCATGGTGCCCGCCGCGCTGGGCACCGATACCGGCGGCAGCGTCCGCCAGCCGGCGGCATACTGCGGGGTGACCGGCATCAAGCCCACCTACGGGCGGGTTTCGCGCTACGGGCTGGTGGCGTTCGGTTCCTCGCTGGATTCCGCCGGGGTGCTGGCGCGCAGCGCCGAGGATGCCGCCCTGTTGTTCGCGCTCATGGCAGGCTACGACCCTCTGGATGCGACCACCCTTGACCTGCCCGTCGCGGAGATCAACTTAAAAGCGCGCGACACGCTCACCGGGCTGCGCATCGGCGTGCCGCGCGAATACTTCATCGCCGGCATCCAGCCGGAGGTCGAGCAGGCCGTGCGCGGCGCCATCCAGGCGCTGGCGGGGCTGGGGGCAAGCATCCGCGAGATCAGCCTGCCGCACACCGAATACGCTCTGCCGGTTTATTACCTGATTGCGCCTGCCGAAGCATCCGCCAACCTGGCGCGATACGACGGCGTGCGCTATGGGCTGCGCGCTCCCGCCGATACGCTGGAGGAAATGTTCACCCGCTCGCGGGCAACCGGGTTCGGCGCCGAGGTCAAACGGCGCATCATGCTGGGCAGTTACGCCCTCTCTGCCGGATACTATGACGCCTATTACGCGCAGGCGCAAAAAGTGCGCACACTGATCCGGCGCGATTTCGAGCAGGCATTCGATTCGGTTGACCTGATCGCTACGCCGGTTGCCCCCTCGACCGCCTTCCGCTCCGGCGAGCACAGCGAAGACCCGCTGGCAATGTACCTGGAGGATGTCTTCACCCTGCCAACCAACCTGGCTGGCGTGCCGGGTCTGGCGTTCCCGGTCGGATTCGACCGGGCGGGCATGCCGGTCGGAATGCAGCTGATGGGCGCTCACTTTCGCGAAGATGTACTCTTTCAGGCAGCGCACATTTACCAGCAGAACAGCGACTGGCACCTGCGCACCCCGCCAACCCGCATTGAGCAGCAAACGCTGGTTGAACCACCACGCAAAGACGGATAATCTTGTCTCAAATTGATCAAAATTACGCCGGTTCAGCCGCAGGCTGCTCCCCGCCAGCATCAACCACCGGCTCGACTGGCAATGCATCCGGCAGTTCATTTTCGATGTTGCGAATACGCGGATTAAGGTAAGCCGCCAGCGTTGAAACCGCCATCACCAGCCCCGCGCTGACGAAGATCAACCCGATCCCGCGCCCGGCCCCCACCCCCAACAGGTTGCCCAGCGCAGTTTGCGCCAGCAATCCGCCGGGACGCATTGCCGGCTCGAAGATCGAATCTGCCAATGGTCCTGCCAAGAGGAACGCCACCGGCATCATCGAGCGCGAGATCATCGCGCGAATGGCGAACACCCGTCCCTGCACATCCGCCGCTATTTTGGTTTGAAAGACCGCCTGGCTGGTACCGGATGCCAGCGGAACGCAGAACAGCAGCACGAAATAACCAGCCCCGATCCACAGTGCATCTGCTCGTATACCAACCAGCATCACGCCGAGCGAAGCCAGTCCAATGAAAGCCAATACCCCGCGGATGCGCTGTTTGGGACCTCCCCATGCGCCCAAAATGAGACTGCCCGCCAGCATACCCACCCCAGATACGGTTTGAACCGCCCCCAGCACGGTAGGATTGGTAAAGGAGAGCAGCAACGGAGCCGTCAGCACGCCGCCCAGGTTAACCAGGAAGTTGACCAGCGCAAAGTATAGCAATAGTCCAAACAGACCGGCGCGCTGGCGCAGGTATTTCCAGCCGAATTGCGCATCCTGCCAGGTTTTGTTTTTTCCGCTGCCTTCCGGCTGACTGGTCAGTTTCGGCTGCGGAATGCGCACGATCAGCAGCGCGCCAACCGCAAAGAAGTAGGTGATGAAATCAATCAAAACAATCCCGCCCAACCCAATGAAACCAAACAGCACCCCTGCCAGCAGCGGCGCAACCAGCAGTTCCATGGACTGGGCAATTTGCATCAAGCCGCTCGCCCGCGCCAAATCTTTTTTAGGCACTAACATCGTTATCGAGGCGGTGTAGGCTGGCTCCTGGAAGGCAGCGCACAGCGAACCGGCTAACGCGACCAGATAGATATTCCAGATTTGCAGCGAATCAGTATACACCAGGAGCACCACGACCAGCGTGACCAGCGCGTTGCCGCTATCCGACAGAATCATCAACCTGCGCCGGTTCCAGCGATCTGCCAGCGATCCCGCCAGCGGGGAAAGCAAGATGCGCGGCACGGTGCCGAACAGGACGGTGATGGCAAATGGCGTTGCCTGCCCGGTTTCTTGAAAGATCCACACCCCCAAAGCAAAACTGGTCAAACCCGAGCCGAGAATGGAAATCAACTGCCCCATCCAGATGACCAGAAAGGTGCGCATGTTACCAGGTTGTGGCGTTGCGTTCATTCGTCATCCTTTACTGAGGAAGCCGTCTCGGTTTCCCCGAAGTAGAAATTGGGATAATACGCCGCCATCAGCGCGTACAGTTGAACGTCCTCGCGCCCGCTATGCGCGCCCAAATCCGCCTGTTCCAGCTCTTTGAGCAGGTCGTGAACTTTTTGCCGGAAGTATTCCGCCTGCTCGTCGCTGATGTACGCCTGGTTGCGGCTGATCACCAGATGGCGTTCTTTTTTCGGGCTGTCCTGTTCCAAGGCAAGAAAACGCGCCTGCAAACTGCGGATCAGGTCCTCGCGAGTCGCGTCAATTGTTGCCCGCACAATTGCCATCAGGTTTTCGTTACGGTCACCGGATTGAGAGGAAAATATCTCCGGGTCAACATCAATTTCCGCCGCCACCGCGCGGTACACCTTTTCGATCAGGTTAGCCACCTGGCGGGTCTCGTGAACCTGAATCAGACCATGTTTTTCGAGCAGGTTGAAGTGATAATACAGTTTACTGGCTGCCAGCCCCATTTTTTGCGCCACCTGGCGCACGGTTTGCGGCTCGCCAGCCAGGATATCGAACACCTGCGCTCGGGTCGGTTCGGAGATAACCCGCAGGGTTTCCATATCCCGGATGAGAAAAGCAGCGGAAGGCGATTTTTTCATCAAATTTTTCCTGTGCGCAAAAATAATTTTTAACGATACAATCAATTATAGCGCGTTTTAATTTTTTGTCAACCTGTTTTTTTTTGCTTTATCATGCGCCATCTAAACCACCGTTGATCGGTCTCGCGCCACTCCTGCTCTTGGCGCGCGCAGGATTAATGGGCGATCTTTTGGTGATTTGCGCCGGGTTCTGCCCGTTTATGGTACAATAAAATAGAACAAACTTTCTATGCGGAGGCGAATATGACCGAACGCTCTTCCAACAGCACTTCACTGCTCGCGCTGGTGGTGCTGGCGTTTTTGTTATTCAACCTGTTCAACGATCAAGCCAACGCCAACGCCATTCCAACCGAGCCGGCGGAGTATCCCCTGCTCGTCCCGACCGCTGAACCTCAGCCCTCTCCCACCCCGCCCGACCCGCTCGCCATCCGCGCCCCATACGAGGAGTACATCCTCACTCAGGGTCCTCACGGGCAGTCTTACGGGCATTACGCCATTGACCTGACCGCCGGCAAAGGCGCGGCAATCCTCTCCCCGATTAATGGGATCGTTACTGCCCATTACATGGATCAATACGGCAACACAACCCTGATTATCGAAAACGAAGTCTGGCAGGTACTCATGCTGCACGGCGATTATTCCGTTGAGGTCGAACAGGTGGTAACCATCGGGCAGCCGGTAGGCGCCGAAAGCAATCATGGTTACACGGTTGATTGGCGCGGGCAATCCTGCCGCGGGCGAGATTGCGGCTATCACACCCATCTCAACATTTTCGACAAGCGCATCGGCAGCAACGTTGATCCTTTGGATGTTCTTGCCCCATAACCTTAACGAATCAATCCCTGCCTTCCACCGATCGAAAGCCGTCGCGCCAGTCCGTCCCGCGCGCCTCGACTCCCGTCACGGGCTTGGGAATACATGGAAACGGGTAATAATAGCATTGGGTATAACTGCTTTCAGCGGCGCATAACACGGTAGCGTTTTCGATCGGGCAAGGCTCGCTGGCATGGTGAGGGTAATCCACCGGCAACAGCCAGCGCTGCGCGAAGGTGCGCCCCTCGAAGGACGCCGCCAAAAACCAAGCCTGGATGAAGATCAGCCCTGCCAGCAGCGCCAGGCTGACCAGTCGCAAGCGCGCCAGGCGGGTGTGCGTCAGTCTCGCCAACGCCCAGCACACCGGCAATAAAATTAACAATAGCAGCCAGCCAAACCCAAAGCGCAAATCCGGCGCGCTATTGAACCAATAGACTCCTCCCGCCAGCGCGACTGCGTACAACCCCAGCAATCGGTTTTCTTCAAGGCTTATTGAGGCTTTTTTTAAGTGCAGGAAGAGCGCCATCCCCGCCGCAGCCAGCGGCGAAGCCGCTGCCGCCAGGACGATCCCGCGCTGGTTGAATGTCAGGTTGGAGAGCCATTCGCGTGCCCACACCGCCAGCGGCATTGCCAGCACTCGTTCGATTTCCTCGCCTGGCAGCCGCGCCCAGGCGCGAATCACCTCCGCCTCACGCGCCGCAATCGCGGCTGGAATTTTCCAATCAACCAGGAACAGGTCGAGCGCCGGAAGCGGATAGATCAAATAACCGGAAAGCACCACGTTACGCGCCAGCCAGGGCAGCAGCAAGGCAGCGCCAAGCATGATCCAACCGGTCAACCGTCCCGGCTGGCGGTGACTATCACGCAGCGCTATCCAAACCGCCAAAAGAGCGAACGGCGCCGCGGATAACTTTACTGTCACCAGGAAAATCGCTCCGGTGAATATCATCAAATTGCCACTGGAACTGCGCCCATCCAACCACTGAGCCGCCAGCATCCACAAGAACAAGACCACCGGCAGGTCGGTGCCAGGCGATGAAATTTGCGAACCCAGCACATAAAACGCCAGCGGCAGCAACATCAGCCGCAGGGCATGGGCTGCGGTGCGCTTTCCGCTGGTCCAGTTACGCACCCCGTTCCAGAAATCTACCACCGCCAGCGCGAACAGCATCGCCCCTGCCAGATGCAGCGAGCGCCCGCCCAGAAAAGCCAGGCTGAATACCGCATTCAGCACCAGCCAGTGCGAGTTATAAGCAAAGCGGGTGTGCAAATTGCCCAGCCCGGGCACCGCCGGATATTCCTCCATCCAGCGGATCGCCTGGGCATGGTAAATCCCCGTATCCGGGTTGGCGACCGCGCGGGTGGAGTTTTCCAGCACCGTCAGCAGCGCTAAAGCCAGCAGGAATCCCGCTGCAATCTGAAGCCAGCCCCAAGCGCGCCAGTCCGGTAGGCGCAGACGGATGCGTCCCTGGCGGGAAAGGGCAAAGAAAATGGCTGCCCCGCCCAGCAAGATAATACCGAGCGAGCGCCAATCGAGCGGCAAGGTCAGCGAAAGCGCTGCCGCCAGCGTCGTCAGCACGATCATCCCCGCCAGCAGCACCTGCAGCGGCGATTCGCCGCCGGGCGATAAATTCAACCAGCGTTTACAAAAAGCAAAGAACGCCCAACCATACAACCAACACAAGACAAAGAACAATAATGCAAAGCCCAGCGCTGCCGCCATTTAGGCTGTCATCCTTTCATCTGCCGGGCGGCAGCGGCAATTGCCCGCACATGCTCCGGGCTGGCGCCGCAGCAACCACCCACCACCTGCGCGCCGGCTTCGATCCAGGCTGCCGCGCTGCGCCCCATGTCCTCTGCTGTGACCGAGTAAATCAGCCTACCCGCCGCATCCGTGACCGGCAGCCCGGCGTTGGGCTTGAACCAGATTGGCAAACGGGTTGCGCCGCGCAGTTCGCGCAGGTTTGCAAGGTTTTCCTCCAGGCTTCGCCCGCAATTGATTCCGATCAGATCAACCCCCGAACCCTCCAGCCCCTGCGCGGCGCGGGCAGGGCTGACGCCCATCATGGATTTCCTGCCGCGGTCATAACTAAAGGAACACACCAGCGGCAGTTGCGCTGCCTCCTGCGCGCCCTGCGCAGCAGCCGCGGCTTCGTCCAGGTCGTACATCGTCTCAATTACAATCAGATCCACCCCACACGCTGCCAACAGGCTAACCTGCTCGCGGAAATTCTCGCGGGCAGCCTCAACGGTCAATTCGCCGAACGGCTGCATCATCATCCCGGTCGGACCTATCGAGGCTGCCAGCAGCACCTGGCTGCCGGCAGCCGCCTCACGCGCCAGATCAACGGCGGCGCGATTGATTTCAACGAAATGCGCTTCCAGACCGGTGTGGCGCAAGCGCAGCCGGCTGGCACCGAAGGTGCAGGTCAGGAGAATTTGCGCCCCCGCGGCGATAAAATCCCGCGCCAAGCCTTCGATAGCGGCTGGGTTGTGCAGCAGAAACACCTCGCCCGGCTGTCCGGGCGGCAAACCACGCTGCTGCAAATTAGTGCCGGTTGCCCCATCGGCGGTTAAAATTTCGCCGCTTTGGATGCGTTCCAGGAACGATTTTGTCATTTTGTCCCTCCGCTTTCTGACCACCGGTCAATTAAGGTTTGCCCGCCTTCGCGCGGCGGAAATGCCAGCGCGGCGACGAACTGCTCCTGAAACAACGCCTGCTGTGGCATGACCACGTGACGTGCATTTTCGGCGATCCATTCCGCCTCCCTGCGTTTGGCGCGGTTGAGCAGCGCGATGCGCGCTCCATCCCCGGCGGCATTGCCTGCCGCCCGCACTCGTTCCGGCGGGCACGATGGAATCATGCCAATCAGCATCGCGCGTCCGGCATCCAGCAGGCTGCCAAAGCCGCCCGCCAGCACAACCTGCTCAATTTGTTCGACCCCGCTGTGGCGCAGCAAGTAATTCGCCCCGCTGAACAGCGCTGCTTTTGCCAGCTGCACCGCGCGTACGTCCGCCTGGGTCACCAGAATCGGGTTACCGCTGGCGCTTTGTTCGCCGACCGCCAGCACAAAGCCCCACTGCCCGTCCTCGGCGCGCACCAACCGCCTGGAGCGGCACTGCGGGTCGAAGCGCCCGCCGGGCAGCAGCACGCCGGCGCGGTACAGTTCGGCGACTGCTTCGAGGATACCCGAACCGCAAATCCCGCGCGCGCGGATGGCGCCTTCCCCCGCCGCGCGGCTCCACAGCGGGCTGCCGATTACCTGAAAATCCACCTCCAGGGTTTGCTCGTCCACCCGCACCCGCTCGATGCCGCCCGGGGCAGCGCGCATCCCGTAGGCGATCTGCGCGCCTTCGAACGCCGGACCGGTCGGGCTGGAGGTGCAGATCAATCCCTCGCGGTTACCCAGCACAATCTCGCCGTTCGTTCCGGCATCCACCAGCAGCGTTAATTCTACGCGGTGGTGCACATCCTCCGCCAGGATCGCCGCCACGCAATCCGCTCCGACGTAACCGGCAATCAGGGGCAGCGCGTGCAGCCGCGCCGCAGGATGAAAGCCAAGCCCCACCTGCGCGGCAGGTAAATCCAATGCCGTTGAGAAGACCGGCATAAAAGGAGTCTCGCCGAGCGATGCCGGGGTGATGCCCAGCGCCAGGTGCATCATTACGCTGTTGCCTACCCACACGCAATCAACAATGTCGCTTGCGGCGGCGCCAGCCTGTTCAGCAGTCTGTTCACCCAGCTCAGTGATCGCCTCGACCACCAGCCGCTGCAAGCGTTCCAATCCATCCGTTTGCGCCGCGCAGTAGGAAATTCGCGCCAGGATGTCATCCCCATAAGCCGCCTGCGGGTTCATCCCCGCTGCGCTTGCCAGCAGTTCGCCGCTGCGCAGGTCGCACAGGTAGACCGCCAGGGTGGTGCTGCCGATGTCCACCGCCAACCCAAGGGCGCGCTCCTGCAAACCCGGCTGGACGCGCAGGATGCGCCGGTCATCCCACACGGTCAGGGTGATCTCGCCGCCGCCCGCCTGCACAGCGCCGGGCAGTTCCTGCAGGGCAGGCAATTCAAATTCCACCCCGCGCAAACCAAAGCGGAATTCCACTTGGCGCAGCACTTCCGCGCGCAGCGAGCCGGTTTCTTCGTCCGGTTTTGCCAGCCGCGCCAGGCACAGCCGCACGATTGGATCCAATTCAATCTGGCGCACCCCGGCGGTCTTATGGATGACCTGCTTTTGCAACTGCGCTTCAGGCGGCACGTTGACCAACAGGTCGCCGCACACTCGCGCCACGCACGCCAGGCGCGTTTCGGCAGGCAATGCGCGCATGCTCAGTTGATTCAATTCGTCATCATCCGGCGCGGACAGGTGCGCGCGGCTGGAGATCAACCCGTGACGGGCAAACTCACCCTCCGCGATCACCACCGCGCATTTGCCGCAGGTGCGTTGACCGCCGCACATCGCCTCAATACCCATCCCAAGCTTTCGGGCTGCCTCCAGGATGGTGCTGCCCGGCGAAACTAGCCCGCTGCGTCCGGCGGGCTGAAAAACAATTTTGCATAATGAAGTCTGGGAAGTCATTCAAGGGATGAAATTGGTTGGATTTTAATGGCGGCGCTGGTTACCCGGCAGCGCGTGCAGGTATTATAGCCGATAACAACCGAGCCCGGGCATGATCGAACCCGCCCAGTCGCTTGTTGGTTTTGCCTGCCCGGCGGCAATCACAGATCGAAGCGGGTCATCATTGTTTTACCGATTACGCTCACGTTGAGCACTGCTCAACCGGGCAGTACCCTGCTAATGCGCGTGGCTGGCGCTGCCGAAGGCGTGTTCGTAAACCAGCATCAGGTAGTAGCGCCAGTCGAATCCGGGCGCATACGAAACAGCAGCGTCGCCGCCAGTCGTGCCCCCCTGCTTGAGGGTTCGCTCCAGGAAATTGAGCAACTGCGCCCAGGCCTGTCCTTGCACGCCGCCCGCGCGGATTGCCTCCATGCTGGTCACGAAGGCATGTGGTTGACTGTCGTAAATGCTGATTTCATTGGGAATACCAGCCTGATTTAACCCCGCCTCGAAGGCGCGCACTTCATCCAGCGGGATGGATTGATCCGCCCCGCCGAAAATACCCAACACTGGAGCGGGCATTTTTGCGAGCACATTCGGGTCGCTCTCGACAGAACCATAGAAGATCGCCGTGGCTGCCAGGGCGGGGTTGTGCAAACTGTAGATTAACGAGGTGCGCCCACCATAACAAAAACCCATCACCGCGATGCGATCCGCCTGCACGTCCGGGCGGGTTTGCAGCCAGGCAAAAACGCTGTCCAGGTCCTGGTTGACTTGTTGTGCATCACTGGTAATCACTTGAAAAATTGCGCGCGGGATCCAGGCGGTAGTCGAGCCGCGGAAGGTATCCGGTGCAGCCACAACATAGCCTTCCTGCGCCAGTCCTTGTGCCTTGCCGACTATGCTCCCGTTTAATCCGTAAAACTCGTGAATCATGATCACCGCCGGAAAGGGACCTTCCCCCGGCGGTGTTGCTACAAAAGCGCGCACATCCGGGCTGCCCGCAAAACCGGGAATGGCGGTATTGGTTACCTGCGCCAGGCGGTCACCGCCCACCGCCATGTCCACCAGCACCGATCCGACCACAAACAGCACCAACACCCCCAGCAGAGCGACCAACGCCAGTCCAATCCGCCGTACTATTTTCATTTCCATCACTCCCGTGCAACAATTAATCCGACGTTTCGATTGTACTGCACCCGGCAGTGCAAACAGCCGCCGCGTACAAGGTTTCTCCAGCACTCAAACCAGGCGCAGACAAACAGAAAACGGCGCCGCTCATAGGACCCTGGCATTCAGGACACAATGGCGCAGCGCCGTATGGTTGTTCTAGCGGGATCTGCTTTTGAGACGATTGGGTTATTTGCGCTCGAACGGATCGTACATCGGGTTGGTGCCCGACCACACGCAGGTCATGTTGTTCCACATATTGCATTCCAGCCCGCGCGAACAGCGTTTGGATACCAGGCGCGGCGGCTGGTCGGGCAGAAATTCCGCCGGGAAAACCAGTTCGGTTTCCAGACGCACTTCGCAACCCACGCGATCACAAAATTGAACTTTTATTGTTTCCCAGTGTTTTTCAGCCACAATCCACCTCCGCTATACAGCGAAAATCTTGTCGAATCAGGCGAGCACGGATAAACACTTCCATTCGGATGGTCGTCTATCAGCATAGCGTAAAAATTCGACCTTGAACAGGATGATTTTCATCCAATCTGCCTGATTTTCCTCCTTATTTTCTGTCACTACCTACGGGTGAGTTTGTACAACCCGCCACCGCTATGGTCGAACAGGTATAGTTCTCCGGCTGCGTCCTGACCGAACGAGCTGATGTTGCCGCCCACCTGGAACAAGCGCTCGACCTGCCAACCGCCGTCCGCGCCGGGCAGCATGCCCCACACAAAACCATTGCAGTAATCGCCAAACAGGTAGATGCCGTAAAATTCAGGCAGAGCGCTGCCGCGATAGACATATCCGCCGGTCACCGAACAACCCTGGTCGCGCCCATACTCAAAGACCGGATCATGCAGCGCCAGGTCAGCGGAGGGCGTGTCCACAAAGGGTTGCGTGCCCTCGCGATAATGCCAGCCAAAATTTAATCCCGGCGGCGTGCCTGCCGGCACGAAATTGATCTCCTCCAAGCGGTTCTGACCCACATCGGCAATATACAGGTCGCCAGTTAACCGGTCAAAGGTGTAGCGCCACGGGTTGCGCAGACCGTTTGCCCAAATCTCCTGCCGCCCGCCCTGTCCACCGGCAAACGGGTTGTCCGGCGGGATGGTGTAGGTCTCGCGATTGCGCACATCTATGCGCAACATCTTGCCCAGCAGGGTCTGATTATTCTGCGCCCGGCGCTGCGGGTCACCGGCTGAGCCGCCATCGCCTAACCCGATGTACAAAAAACTATCCGGTCCAAACTCCAGGTCGCCGCCGTTGTGGTTGGCGTAGGGTTGTTCGATGGACAGCAGCACCTGCTCGGACTGCGGGTCGCCACTCATCCCATCCGCCGCGCGGCGGAAGCGCGAGATGACTGAATTCCCACCCAAGTCGGTGTAATTCAAGTAAAAAATTCCATTTTCGGCGTACTCCGGGTCGAGCGCAATGCCGAGCAGTCCTTGCTCAGAGGAAGTAGCGCCCACCCGGTCGGTAAGGTTCAGAAAGGGACGTTCCTGCACAACGCCGTCAATAATCACCCGGATCAATCCCGGTTGTTCCAGCGCCAATAGCGCGCCGCTGCCATCCGCCGGGTCTGCCATGTCGGTGGGTCGGCGCAAGCCCTCCGCCACCAGCCGCCATTCGAAGCCAGCCGGGTCAGGAAAACCAGCCGCAGTTGCCACCTCCGTCGGAGTCGGCTGCGGGACGGTCGGGCTTTCGGCTGCTGCCGGGGGCAGGGTTGCTTCCGGCGTAGCAGGCGGCAGCGTTGGCGGCGGCGAAGTAGGCAGCAGCGGCGCGGGGGTTTCCTGCTCGCCTGGCGGGCTGCATGAAGTCAAAATCAGGATTAAAATCAACCCAGCGAGCAATCCGCTGCGCGCAGGTCGGCGAATGGTGTTCATCGTTTCTCCTTCTCCTCTTTGCGTCCGTTTTCATGCACCGAAACATCTTTGATTTCGTAGAACTCGCCATCAATCACGTTATCCTCGCGGCGCAGGCTGGCAGTTGGGTTGCCGCTGGCGCGCTTTTGGGCTTCCATCCGCAAAATGCGCATGTGCTCCTCCACCACTTCCGCTGGACTCAATTCCACGAACAGACTGAACACAATTCCCAGTACGGCTGCATCATCCAGCGGACCGATCAGCAGATCCGGAAAGAAGAAGTAAATCAGGGAGGTGAACGGCAACAGTTTGAGTAAAATATTCACCCGCGGGTCAGCCAGCAAGCGCAGCACCAGTTTAATCCGCAGAACGATCTCGCCAAAAAATCCGGGAGAATACGGCTGCATTGGGGATGAATTTTGCTTATCCATAAGCCACCTCCATTTTTGATTATAGCCGGAACAAACGGCGGCGTCTCCAATTTATATAAGGCGCTGCCAGTTTTCTAATCCAATATTTAAGCACAATCGGCGCGATGCGCGAACCGCCATCACGGTAATGTACCCGCAGCATTTCGGGCCAGCAGCGATCATCTGCCGCGATGGTCTTGGCATCCGAATGCAGGCGAAAGTTAGCCCACAAGCGCGGATGATAGACCAGCGGGGCTTCGCGCGCCAGCCGCACCCACAGGTCGTAATCCATGGCGAAATAAAACGATGCGTCCAGCGGTCCAACCTTGCGCCACAAGTTGGCGCGGAAAAACGCCGACTGCTGCGGGATGTGAACATACCCCTCTCGCAGGCGGCGGTAATCGGTCTGGGCTGCCGGGAAGCGCCCGATCACCCGCCCATTCTCATCAATGTAACTGGCGTCTCCGTACACCAATCCAACTTGGGGGTTAGCCTGGAGAAAATCCACCGCCTCGCGCACCGCTCCGGGCTGGTAAGTATCATCCGAATTCAACCAAGCCAGCACATCCCCGCGCGCGCGGGCGAACCCCTTGTTGATCGCGTCAGTCTGCCCGCGATCCTTCTCCGAAACCCACCACGACAGGCGGCGCGAATACTTTTCCAACAGGTCGCGGCTGCCATCAGTTGAGCCGCCGTCAACCACAATATACTCAATATGCGCATAGTCCTGCTCCAACACCGAACGCATGGTGATTTCCAAAAAACGCGCCTGATTATACGAAGGAGTTACAATCGAAACCAGCACCTCGCCTCCATTTTTATCTTTCAGCAATAATCCGTTCCACCTGATAATAATCCGCGGCACAGCCGTTTACCCAATAGGCTGCGTCCGGGCGGAAATCCTCCAGCGTCGAGACCACATCCGCCTCGCGGACGCGGATCTCCTCCAGCCCGGCGTCGCGCTGGGCGAGGATTTGCGCCTGGCGCGCGTCCCAGCGCGCGGCTTTGACCTGCATGACCTGCGCCTCGTTCAGCGGCAGACTGACCGAGCGCAGCGCGTACAAGCCGCTCAACAACAAGGCTGCCATGCCAGCCACCAGCGCCAGCCGGGCGCCGCCCGCACCCATGCGGGCACGCAGCCAGCCGGCAACCAGGAAAGCCGCCGCGCCGACCCCTGCCAGCAGTCCAAAGCGGGCGGTCATCAGCGCCCGCCCCGAAGGGTACTGCAATCCGGCATATACAGAAGGCGCTATCGCCGCGCTCATCAAGACCAGCCCAACCGCCAGCGCCAGCAGCGCCTTTATCAACCCGGCGCGCTGCTTTTCCCAACCCGGCAGTGCCAGCGCCAATCCGGCATTGAAGAGCGCCAGCATTGCCAGTGGCAGCGGCAGGGTCTTCAGGCTGTCCACCACAAAGTCAAACGAATAACGCAGGGTATATTCCGCCAGCAGATCGAGGCTGGCGGGCGGCGGCAGCAATGCCTGCCGCCATGCGTTTGAAGGCGAGAGCGCCATCACCACCAGCGCCAGCAGCGAAGCCGCCATCCCGCCGCTCAGACGCAGCAGGCTCGCGCTGCGCCTGGCGGGATCGCGCTGCAACAACCCGATCAGCCCGGCTGCCAGCAAGCAGGCGGTGGTCTGCATTGCGGCTGCCGTCTCAGACAGCCCGGCAGTGAAGAACGCCAGTAGCGCAAAACCGGCAACCCACGCTGCCGGCGGGGGTTTGGCTCCATCCAGCCCGCGCCGCGCCAGCAGCCCGATTTGCAGCAGCCAGAGCGCGAGCGGCAGCGAGTAATGCAGCAACCCCATCCGCCAGTAGAGCGTTTGCAGCCTGTCTGGCGAAGTCCACACAATGAAAAAAGACCAGCCAAGCCCAGCCAGCCAGAACCACCCGCCACCAACGCGAAAATCTCCCAGGCGGGCAAGCCCGGAGAGGGCATAAGCCAGGCTGGCGGCGAGCGTTGCCGCCAGCAGCCCGGGCAGCGCCGTCACAACCCCAGCGCCAAACCAATCGCTGACTGCCACGCCCAGGAATGCCGCGTAGCGGTTGCCGCCGTTTTGATACCAGTACTGCGCTCCGTACAGCAGCCCATCGCGCTGCGCAACGGCTGAGTAGCAGTAATCATCCGCCCACAGACGGGTAAAAGTGCCCGCGTAGGCAGTTGCCGCCAGCGCAAGGGCAAATCCCAGCCCGCATACCGGCGCAAACAGGTATGTCCAACGAAATCGTTCCCGTAACCAAGCCATTATTCCGATTCTTTCTGCTGACGGATATCATACACCCGATAGCCTTCACCCTGCGCAAAAACAGGAAAGTGCGCGTTCAACCATTCCTCCACCTGCGGCTGGCGATCCAGTTCCTCAAAATCGGTAATCAGAAAGAAGTCCCGCCCGGACAATTGCGCCTGGAAATACGCCTGCAGATCAATGGGCTGCCCGGCAGCCTCGCGCAGCGCGAAATCCCCTGCCCCAAACCAGTGAGTGGTTCTCAACCAGCCCCAATAGACCAGCGGCAGGCTGTAGTGCTCTGCCATGCTGACCAGGTGATCTTGAGGCGAAAATTGCGCCGCAATCTGCTCGATACGCGCCACTTCGGCGCGGTAGTTTACCCGCCTGAGCAGGGTGCGCGCTGCCCAACCCTCGGAAAGAAAAATCAGCGCAACCACCAGCGCAACCACCAGGCACAGCCAGCGCTGGTTGCCGCTCATCCGGTGGAACAACGCGCGCAGCGCCGCCCCCGCTCCCAGCGCCGCCAGCGGCAGCAGCGGCAGGTGATAGTAATCGTGGGTAGCCGTGTAGTATGAAAACAGCAAACCATAGATCAGGTAACCGGCGCCCCAACCCAGCAGCAAACCCCGGTTGGAGCGTTCGCGCAGCGTAAAAAAACCCAGCGCGGCAACCGCCAGCCAGGGCATGGCGATGACGCCAATCAAGCGGTTCCACCAGCGCAAATAGGTGACCGCATCTATCCACATGGCAGGAAAAAAGCGCAAACTAAATTGACTTTGCAGCGAGCCCAACACCAGCGTCGCGTATAGTGAATACATCAGCGGCAGCAGCGCAATCAACCCGGCAGCCAGCCAAAACTGGCGATTACGCAGCCAGCCCTTCCAGTTACCGCCCGCTACAATCACCCCCAGCCAGCCTCCGGCAATAAAAAAAACAGCCGTGAACTTGATATACAACGCCAGCCCACCCAGCAAACCCGCTACCATTGCCCGCCCCCAGCCCGGCTGGCGCTGCCATTCTACCAGCCCCCACAATGCCCAAACCACCGCCGCGACCATCAGCGGGTCAGGCTGAAAGGAACGCGAGGCGATAATGGCGTACTGCCAGCCCAGATACAACGCCAGCGCAATCAACGCGCTATCGGTATCCATCAGCCGCCGGGCAAGCAGGTACAAACCCACCCCGCCCAACAGCCAGAATAGAATGGAATACAGCCGCCCGATCCAGGGATACTCCCCGCCCGCCAGAACGTAAGTTGCCGCGCTCAGTGTCTCAATAATTGCCGGTTCGATCAACTCCTGCGCCTGCCATTGCCGGATGGCATACTCGCGTTGCCATTCGGGTACGCCGGGCAGGTTTTGGTAGTACATGCCCCGCGCAATGATCGCCGAGCGTATTTGCCGGGTTGGGTGAAAATCGAGCGGCGCATCGGTCAGGTCAGACAGGCGGAACAAGGCTCCGCCCAACATCAACAGCGCCAATAGCAAGCCGTGCAGCCAGCGCAACTTTGCGGACAAAAATATTTCATCGCGCCCATTCGCTGTCTCTGCCGGTCGCATGTCAACGTCCTTTTTTACTCTGCAATTGCTGGCTGCGGCGTTCCAGGTAGAATTGGCGCAGCCAGCCCAAGCCAAACGGACTGACCAGCGCAAACAACACCCGCCGCCAGTCGCGCAATACCGCCCGCGCGGAAAAGCGCAGCGCGCGCCGGTAAGCGCGCAAGGCTGCCGCCGCGTCGCCTGCGTCCAGCTGATAAAATGCGTCCAGGCGGTGCGCGCCTGCCCACATGCGCCGCCGCGCCCGCGCCAGGTAAGGCTGAAAAGGCGCCGCTCCCTCCATCCATTCCGCCAGGTGCAGCGCCTCGCGCCCAAATGCGCCAGCTTGGGCAACATTCTTCGCCGCCGGGTGAAAACGCGCCGCCGCCCAGCGCGCGCCGGCAGCGTAGCGCAGCGGGGCAATCAGCGCCATGCGCAGCCACAGGTGATGGTCGAGCAGGTAATGATAAGCCGGGTCAAGCCAGCCGGCTTGCTCCATCACCACGCGGCGCATGAACACACCCGGCTGGCTGATGATCTCGAACGCCATCAGGTCTTCCAGGCTGCGCTCGCCGAAGCGCATAATGTTGATCAGATTGCCGTCCGCGTCGCGCGACTCAACATCGCTGAACACCAGTCCGGCTTCCGGGTGAATGCGCAGCGCTTCCACCGCCTGCCCGATCGCGCCCGGCAGGTAAACATCGTCCGAATTAAGCCAGGCAACGATCTCGCCGCGCGCGCGGCGCAGCCCTTTGTTGATCCCGTCCGCCTGCCCCTGGTCTTTCTCGCTCACCCACCAACCCAGCCGGTGGTGGTAGCGTTCGATCAGCGCCGGGCTGCCGTCGGTCGAGCCGCCGTCCACGACGATATACTCGATGTTCGGATAGCCCTGCTGCAACACCGAGAGCATGGTCTGCTCCAGGTAAGCAGCCTGATTAAACGAGGGGGTAACAATGGAAACCAGCGGAGCATTCACGTTCAGGGTTTCAAAACAGCGAGTCGTAATCCGCTTTCGGGAAAACGGTCAGTTTACCGCCGATGGTGGCATCCAGCACCTGTCTGCCATCGGCTTCGAAGATACGCCGGGCAAGCCGGTAGGCTTCTTCCCACTGGAGTAAATCGGGCAATTGCCAGCGGAAGCCTTTACCAAAATAGCCGGGGTGAAAATGGTTTGGGTCATCGCCCTGCGAAACGACGGTTTCATTGGGTTTGCCATGGGTGACGTAATTGTGGTCAACACCGACCAAAATCACCTGCGAGAAACCCAGAAAATACGCCACCTGCAGGGCGGTGTAGGTCACCGTACCGCCTTCCCACACCCGCCCGCGGATATCGGTGGCAAATTTTTCGCCGGTGTAGGTGGTATGGATGAAAAACAGGTTTTCCTGGGGTCGAAGCCATTGACGCGCCCGCCAGGAGACGAAGCGCGGCATGTTCAATGCCTGGATTTCGGCGGCGCATTGTTCGATGACCAGATCGTTGATCGAGAGGTAGTAACGGGTCTCGAAGCCCATCTCCGCGAACGCCAGGTAGATGCGGTTTTGACCGAGGGTAAATTCGCTCTGCAAGCGGGTGAGGTCAGTCTGTTTGAGACTGGGACCGTTGCCAATAATGAAACAGCGCTGCCCCTTGTGGATGTCCTTGAAACGGGCAAGCCGCGCCACCGTGTCGCGCCGCCAGGGATGAAAAGCCGCCGCGGGCCACAGGCTGGCGCGGTAAAGCGCGTCGCGGCTTTCGCGCAGCACGTTAAAGACCGGCGCTGGCAGGTTGGTTTTGAGAAAATCCTTGGCTGCTTTCATTCCGTGCTCAACCTCGCCGTCGCGCCGCCGTCCACAATCAGCGCCTGCCCGGTCATGAACGAGGATTGGCGGTTGTCCGCCAGGAAATAAATCGCGTGGGCAATTTCCTCCGGCTGCCCGACGCGCCCGTTGACCGTCTTGCGCGCCAGGTTTTCCAGGCGGTCGTAAATCGTCCCGGCGCCAACGTGCCCGCGATTCAACCCCGCCCGCAGCATGGGCGTATCCACCGCGCCGGGCAGGATAGCGTTGACGCGGATATTGTCCGGCGCAAACTCGATTGCCATGGCGCGGGTCAGCGCCAGCAGCCCGCCCTTGCTGGCGGCGTAGGCGGCAATATTAGCGGAGGTTGCCACCGCGTGCACCGACGAGACGTTGACAATCGCGCCGCCTCCGCCCGCCTTGAGCAGTGGGTGTGCCAGTTTGGCGCCCAGAAAAACCGAGCGCAGGTTGGATGCCATCACCGCGTCCCACTCCTCGGCGGAGGTCTCGATCAACGGCTTGGCAATCTGCATCGCCGCGTTGTACACCACCGCGTCCAGCGTGGGGGTATAGGCGCGGGTGCGCGCGTAGATCGATTCCAACTGCGCCGGGTCGGAAATGTCCGCCTGGATGAACAAGCCGGCCGCGGGAAAGGCATCGCCAAACGGCTGGCGGTCAACGCCGATCACCCGCCAGCCGGACTCGGCAAACAACTGCACCGTAGCGCGCCCAATTCCACCCGCCGCGCCGGTGATCAACACCATTCGATCTTCAGTCTTCTCGGACATATTCCAATTTCTCCCAATCCACGAATGGAGATTCTTTCAAAAAGAAGGTTGGGTGGCGGTTGAGCATCACCCGCTTGTAGTTCCGCAAATGCGGTTCGGCGACATCCCCGGTGCTGACCAACACCTCCACGATGACATCCGGCTTTAATTGGCTGATCGAATAAGCGTAATTGAATTTGATGTGACCGGGGCGCAAGACCTTCCAGTCCGCGTCGAACGGCACTTGCACGCCCGCCCGCGCGACAACCGGATCGCTCTTGCCGAGCAGATCAATGCAGGTGCGGTGTGAAAAATAACAAATGTTGCCCGCTGCCACCATCGCCACGCTGGCTTCGGGCTTGGTGACCTGGCGAATCAGCAGCGCATCGCGGGTGTAGCGTTCGTTGCCGGGAACGTAGATCGAGCGGTCAAGCAAAAAGAAGAAGCGCAGTTCGCCCTCTGCTGGCTGGCGCAGGCTGGTGACAATGCCGTAATTGCCCGGAAAGCGGTTCCACATCAACATGCTCAAAATCACAAACCCAACCATGCCCGTCACTGCCAAAATACGGATTGCGCCAGCCGCGCCCGGCAGGCGCTTGACCAGCCAGGCGGTCAGCGCATCGTACCAGTGCCAGGCTGCCAGTGAGAATAGCAGCATGAACGCCGGCATGCCCAGCGCTATGAAGCGGTTGGCGCCGCCGCGGTGCTCCCAGGCATCGCCGCCCACGTATACATTGTAGGCGACCTGCGCCAGGAAAACCAGCCCGACCAGCAGCACCTTGCGGTCGCGGCGGAAGAGCAGCACGGTTAGCGGGAACACCGCCAGAGGCAGGAACATTGCCTTGAGGAAATTCCACAACACGATCACCCCGCGCCGCAGCAGCGCCCACAGCGGCAGCCCTTCCACTTTCAGGGTATAGGTATTGGGCACCCACTCGCCGTAATACAGTTTTCGCGCCAGCGTCTGCCCGCCGATGAACAACCCCAGCAGCAGCCCGCCTTCCAGCAAGTGACGGCGGCGGTTGGCTTTGTCGAACCACACCAGCAGTCCCCAAATGGTCAGGTAAGTCACCGCCGCGTCCACCCGCACCAGGGTGGCAACGCCCATCAGCAGGTACAACCCGCGCGAAAAACGCCCGCTTTCCAACACGCGCAGCGCCAGCCACATCGCCGCGTTGACCATCAACAGCAGCAGGCTGACTTCCAGCCCCAAGAGCGACCAGTTGCTCAGCGGGTAATAGAAGGCGGTCAGCAACACCGCCAGCAGCGCCACCCGCGCCGCGCCCGGCGCAACCTGCTGCGCCACCTTGCGCAGCACCAACAGGCTGGCGATGAAAAAGATGCCCCCGCTGATCTGCACCGCCAGGCTGATCCAGTTTTCCGCAATCGGCAGCAGGTGAAACAACGCCATCAGCCCCACCCACAGCGGATTGCTGAAACCCTCCACCCGCTCCCCGCCGGGGTTCCACACCAGCCCGTGTCCTTGCGCCAGGTTGCGGGCGTAGGTCATCGAGATCATCATGTCATCGAACAGCGCCGCATAGGGAATGCCGTTAACGTAAAAAATGGTGCGGGCGATAAACAGCGCGGCGTAAGCCGTGTAGGCGGCGAACAGCAACAACCAAACAATCCGTTCGAACTTTTTCATCATCCTCGATTATTCCATAACGGTCTCAGGGCTTTGCAGCGCGTCCAGTCCAGCGTAGTCAATTCCAAGTCCATCCAGCAGGTTGCGGATCGTGCTCCAGTGCACCCGCTCCCAAGCCGCCGGGCTGGAATTGGAATTGTGCGCCGCCAGCATGACGTTATCCATCCCCAGCAGGGGGGAATTTTTGGGCAGCGGCTCGGTTTCGAACACATCCAGCCCCGCCCCTGCCAGGCGGCCGGCTTGCAGCGCCGCAATCAACGCGGGTTCATCCACCACCGCGCCGCGTGCAGTATTGATCAGCACCGCGCCGGGTTTCATCCAGGCCAGCGTCTGCGCGTTGATCAGGTGATGACTGGTCGGGTTGAGGTCGCAGTTCAGGCTGACGAAATCCGCCCGCTCGAGCAGCTCGTGCAGCCCGGTCATTTCCACCCCGTTTTCGAGAATGAAATCCGGCGCAATGGGCACAATGTCATTGCCGAGCAAGCGCATCCCGAACGCGCGCGCCCGGCGCAGCACTGCCTTGCCGATATTGCCCACGCCAACCACGCCCAGGGTGCACTCGCTCAACGAGCGGCCAGGCAGTTTCACCCATTGACCAGCCTTCATCGCGCGGTCCATCCACCCAATCTGGCGGGCAAACGCCAGGATGTACCCCAGCACGCTGTCCGATACCGGCAGCGTGAAGGCGTTCGGCGTGTTGCGCACCTGGATTCCCAGCCGCGCCGCGGCTGCCCGGTCAATCGCGTCAATGCCCGTGCCCCACTTGGAGATGACTTTCAGGCGCGGCGTGCAGGCTTGCAGCACTCGTTCGCTGTAGCGGTCATCCCCGCACAACGCGCCATCGAACTGCCCGGCGTAGGCTAGAATTTCCTCCTCCGAAAGCCGCTCGCGTACCTCCGGCACAATGACCTTCAGTTGATAGTATTCGAACACCGGGCGGAATCGCTCCACGAAGGGAAGCATATACGGGGCAGTTAGCAATACGGTGATCATTTTCCCTCCCCATCTTCTTCCTGCTTCAGGCGTTGCTGCATGAGCAGATCGGCGATGGTGAAATCGAATTCCTCGTCTATGTCGCGCGCTTCGAGCGGGTCCAGTTCGAACAGGTAAGGGCGTTCACCGATCCGGTTGCGCCGCTGCGCCAGAATAGCGCGGGTAAACAGGTACAGGCATGAATTTTCCTCATACACCGGCGGCAGGTCCTGGGTGCGCAGCAAAATCGCCGGGTTGTGATTGAGCGGGCGCGCCAGCCCATCCCACAAACGGGTTTGCAGCCGGGTGACCGAAAACAGCGAGTCGTATGCCGGGTAATGATTCACAAAAGTCTGGATGGCTGCCGAGATCGTCCGCGAGCGCAGCAGCGGGTTGGTCGAATGGGTTTGCAGGTAAAAATCGGCTTCCACCTGGGCGCAATCGTGCATGAGGATTTCGTTCATCGGCACCGTGTCGGCGGTCAGATGCGCCGGGCGCGGGATGACCATCACCTGCGGAAAATGCTGTCCGATTCCTTCCATCAGAACCGGCGAGTCGGTGTCCACCACCACCCGGCTGATTTCGGGAGTTTCCAGCAGGGTGTTTAGTATGTGCTGGTACAGCGGCTTGCCCGCCAGCGGGCGGTAATTCTTACCCGCCACGCGCACCGAGTAATGGCGCATTGGCAGCAGCGCGACAATGGTTGGGTTTTTGTTGGTCATGGCACCTTCCTGCGGATCAGAATGCGGTTCATTCGCCGCTCTCTTTGTAACGGATTGGCTGCACATCACGCTGGGGAACAGGCTCGACCGCCGCGCCGTTCAGGTTGGGATAATAAAAGGTTTGCTTCAATTGCCAGGTCAGCGGTCCCGACTGGCGGTAGCCCTGGTAGGTTCCCCAAAACTGCATCAAGCGAAAGCGGATGATGTTCGCCCATTCGCGCGCAAGCGCCTTTTCCGCCGCCGCCGCGCGCCAGTCGCTGTACACATTTCCCACCCACAAACGCAAAAAGTCCGCAAAGCGGAAGTGCTCTTGGGGATGGATTTGCTTAAACGCCATACCCTCGCGGCGGTAGCGGTTGTAAATCCCGCGCCAGGTCTCGTTATGCACATGCACCACCTCGGCTTCCGCCACATACGCCACCCCGTAACCCTGGCTCTGCGCCCAGCGCGCCCACGCCAGGTCTTCCAGCCCGGTGAGCAGTTCGTCGTAGGCGTGCTGCTCCCACAACCCGCGGCGGATGGCAGCATTGGCATTGTTACAGAACGGGTGCGGCTGGCGCAGGCAGGACTGGTCGGAAAACCAGCGCCGGAACACCTGATGTTCGGAATATTTGGAGGTCGCAGCACCGCGCTGCTTGCCGTATACCAGCGCCACCTGGCTGTCTGCCAATGGTTCCAGCAGCCGCTCCAGCCAATCCGGATAGACCGGATAAACATGCGCCGAGACGATCACCACCTGATCCGAGCGCGCGCTGGCAATTCCCATATTCAGCGAGCGCCCAAAGGTAAATTCCTGCGGGCGGATGTGAACCACCTCGACCGGGAAACGCGAAGCGGCTGCCAGAGTGCCATCGGTTGAGCCGGAATCGACCAGGATGATCTGCGCCTCGCGCACAGTCTGCTCAAGGATACCGCTCAACAGGCGGGAGATGTGTTTCTCCTCGTTGTACGCGCGTATGACAATCGAACAAACCGGCTGATTCACGGTTCAATCTCCATCCGCGAGCAGAAAAGGCTGCCCGTGCAGTAAACCATCGCTGATTACCCGCAGGGTCGCCGAGCGCTGCGGGGAAAAATCCTGCCAGCGCAAACCCTGCCGCAGGCGCACGAAGCCCGGCGTCAGATCCCCTTCCAGAAAAGCATCGAAGGGCAGCGAGGCTTTGAACAACTGGTAGTACAAAAAGCGGCGCGCGTTGGGTTGAAACTCCGCCGGCGTCTCGATGCACTGCGCGGACAAGAAAGCCTGCGCCGCGCGCTGGAAATCTTCCGCCGAAGCGGGCAGGAACACTGTCGGCAGCTGGGTATAGCGCGCCTTTCCGGCGCACAGCACCGGCACGCCCAAAATCGCCGCCTCCAACCCAATGGTCGAATTGTACACCATCACAAATTTGGAGCGCTGGATCAATTCATACGAACTCACATACTCGCGCGAAGGAATGAAGACCACGTTGGGCAATTCTGCCACCCGGTGGGATTCGACCCAGCCCGCCACGCTTTGACGCGCCTGTTTACCCGGACGATCTTCATCCGGATGCGCGCGCAGCACGAACAACGTGTCCGCATGGGCGCGGATCACTGCCAGCACCTCGTCCAGCCAGGCGAACATGTCGCTGAAAATTACGTTGGCGTGAATCTGGCTGGTATCAAAAATCACGTTGGTGAAGACCGGCACCACCTGGCGGAAAGCAGCGATTTTCGCCAGCAGCCCTTCATCCAGGCGGCGCATCTCCTGCCAGAAACGGATACCCGCCATGCTGAACTGCCCCTCGAAGCGCTTTTCGAGGTAATCGTTCAAACGCGCCTGCCGCTGCGCATCCAGATCGAAATCTGCGGGGACGTCAATCGGGTAGGCGGTGGCGTGCCCGCGGGTAAAAAAACCACTGAAAGGTCGCAGCCCGACTTCGTGGGTGACCACCCACAGCCCGCGCTGTATTGCCGCCTGGCGGGCAACCGCCTCTGGAAAGGACACCCCGTTGAACACCACCACACCGCGCGGGTTGGTATCTTCCAGAAAGCGGGAGAACTCCTCCGCCGCGCGCGCCGCGGAGAGGATCAATTGGCGCAGTAAAAACCGGGTGGACTCATCATCCAGCAGATCGTGGCGGCGCAGCGACCAGCGCAGCGAAGGCAGCACCAGTTCAGCCAGCGGCAGCCCGCGCCACGCGACCTGCATTAACTCCGCTAGCCCTTTCCCATCCAGGGCGCGTTCCAGGTCGGCATCCGGGCGGTAATCGAACCAGCGCACCGCCGCGCCGCGGTATAAATTGTGCGACTGGCGGACGCACGCCGCGCACGGCGGCGGCTGGTGGGGCGCATCCGGGTTTGTGCCCAACTGGCAGCGGCTCATGCCCGCCGTGCAGACGAAATGCACCACCGGCGCGCCTGCCAGGCGCAGCCCCCAGCTGCTCAACAGGCTGAAAGCGGCATTCTGACTCATCCACGCCAGCCGGCTGGAGGCGTTGAAAAACGCCACCGGGCGCGGATCGTCCGCCGCCGGCGCCTGCCGTTCGATCTCCGCCGCCAGGCGGGCAATCTCGCGGTTATTGCGCGCTTGCAGCCAACGCCGCTGCGCGCCCTGTTGGATGCGCTTAATCGTCCACTTCATGCATTAATTAAACACCCGGCGCAGTTTCTTGAGCGACGGTAATTCGCTGTCATACACGCGCTTGACCCCATCGCCCAACGATAATTCGGTTACCCGAATGTATTTGACCAGCCGCTCGAATCCGCCCGGTTCCACCGAGGCTGCCTGGTCGGAGCCCCACATCGCCCGGTCGAGAGTAATGTGCCGTTCTACCAGGCAGGCGCCCAGCGATACCGCCACAACCGAGGGAATCAAGCCAACCTCGTGCCCGGAGTAACCGATCGGGCAGGCGTAGGTCTGCTTAAGCGTCTGCACCATGCGCAGATTGAGTTCTTCCGGCGGGCAGGGATAAGCGCTGGTGGTATGGCAGATCACCAGATTGTCCATATCCAAAAAATTCACCGCCGATTTGATCTGCTCAACGGTGGACATACCCGTCGAGAGGATGACCGGACGCCCGGTTGAGCGCAGTTTTTTCAGCAAGTCATGGTCGGTCAGCCCGGCAGAAGGCACTTTGTATGCCACCGGGTTATACGCCTCGATGAAGTCCACCGAGGGCTCATCCCACGCCGAAACAAACCAGGTGATGCCAATTTCGCGCGCGTAACGGTCAACCTCGCGGTATTGCTCCTCGTTGAATTCGATCTTGTAGCGGTAATCCAGGTAGGTGATGTACCCCCACGGCGTTTCGCGCATCACGTTACGCTGATCCGGCGGAGTACACAATTCCGGCGTGCGTTTCTGGAATTTGACCGCATCCACCCCGGCATGTTTGGCGGCGTCCATCAGCCGCCTGGCAATTTCAATGTCGCCGTTGTGGTTGATGCCGATTTCCGCAACAATGTACGTAGGGTGCCCTTCGCCGATCCACCGATCGCCAACTTTTACAGCCTTAGCCATTGCGCAACTCCTTATTCTTTCGAACTGAAAATTCAGGTTTTTTCATTTCGTCTATGCGCGCCTTACCAGCAGGTCGCATAATTCACGCACCGCCCCGTGTCCGCCGGGCTTGCTCAACACCAGGTCCGCCTGGCGCAACACCTCTACATGAGCATCCGCCACCGCCACCGCGCAGCCAACCAGGTCGAAACATACCAGGTCGTTGACGTCGTTGCCGACGTACACAACCGCCGCCGGGTCAATATTTTCTTCGCGCAGGTAGGTCGTCAGGCGGGTTGCTTTTTCGCGCACGCCCTGAATAACCGTCAGCCCAATTTTTCGGCAGCGGGCGGCAACCGAACCATCGGTTTCGGTTGACAGAACCAGCGTTTTCACGCCAACCCGCTGCAGCGCCTGAATGCCCAGGCTATCCGAGCGGTACGCCGCGATGAATTCATGCCCCTCGGCATCCACCCACACGCGGTTATCGGTCAGCACGCCGTCGAAATCGAACACCACCAGGCGCACCTCCGCAGGCAGCGGACGGCGCATCCGCCCGGGATGCACCATGTTCAGACCGCCATGCCAGACCAGCCACTCGGATCGCGCCCAATCCGATTGCGAGTCAATATCCACCGTGTAGCGCGCGTCAATCATCACCGGCAGAATTACCCCGCCGCTCATCGAGTTGCGTTCCAGAATCGTTGCCGGGCGAATCACATCCAGATGACCGGTTTGCCAATATACCGGAGGCAGCATCTGGCGCGGGGCATTGTACGGTTCCTCCACGCCGGGCACATCCAGCAGGTTGTTCATCTGACCGCTGGATAAATCAATCCGCCACATTTTGTGCGGGTTTTGCCCGGCAGGCACCACCCCGCGCACCGAATCGGCTTCCGGGTGCTCGAGCAGAATCTGCACGCCTGCATCCACCAATCCCACCGGGCGCACCGGCGAGGTTGGGCGCAGCTGCACGACCACATCCGGGGCGTAGGCTTCGTTGGCGGTCAGCCAGGCAAGCGCGTGCTGAAAAACAGGCAAATCCAGGGTAGAATCCTGCGCCAGTTCTGCCGGGCGCAGGAAGGGCGTCTCGGCGCCGTAATGGCGCGCCACTTGCGCAATCTCCTCGTCGTCGGTTGAAACGACCACCCGCGTCACCTGCTGCGCCTGCAAACCCGCAGCAATACTATACGCAATCAGCGGATGACCGGCAAAATCGCGGATGTTCTTACGCGGGATGCCCTTCGACCCGCCCCGCGCCGGGATGATTGCAAGAACTTCCGGTTTGCGCTTTACCATGCTGTCCAGCCTCCATCCACCACCAGGTTGGCGCCGGTCATGTAACTGGAGGCATCCGATGCCAGGAACAGCAACGCGCCGTTCATTTCATCCTGCTCCGCCATGCGTCCCATCACCGCCCGATAGGTGTAGTTTTGCACAAACAGCGGGTCGTGATTGTTATACACCCCGCCCGGCGTCAGCGCATTGACGCGGATATTCCTGCCGGCGTAATACGTAGCCAGATAACGGGTCAAGCCAAGCACGCCCGCCTTGGTCACCGAATAAAACACCGGCTTGAATTGCTGCGGTTGACCCGGTCGCTGATAAATCCGCTGATCCGGACCCACCAACCCATACGTTGAGCAAATGTTGATGATCACGCCGTGATCCTGCGCCAGCATCGGCTTTACGGCTGATTGAGCGCACAGAAACATGCCGGTCAGGTTGACATCCAACGCCTGCCGCCAGGCATCCAGCGGGTAGGATTCAAAAGCATTGCCTTGCTGCTTCTCCTGATGGTCAGCGTCAAACTTCGGATCCATCGCCGCGCTGCACACCAGCACATCCAGGCGGCCAAAATGGTTGAGCGCCGCCGCGGTCAAATCCTCCACCGAAACCGGGTCGGTCACATCCACGCCGCTGCCGATGGCGGTGTGACCGTCCTTTTGCAGGTTTTCGGCGATCGTGATCGCGGTCATCCGGTTGATGTCCGCCGCCACCACCGCCGCGCCGGCTTGCGCCAGCGTGCGGCAGAACTGCTTGCCGAGCAGCCCGGCTGCGCCGGTCACCACCGCCACCTGTCCGTCCATGCGGAATTTGTCAAAAATCTGGCTCATTGCACCTCTTTTGGAATCAGGGGTTTGATTCTCATCCACAACCCATCAGGGAATACTGTGACGGGCTTTCATTTCCGCCCATTGCTCCGCAGAACACTGGTTGGGGTAATAGTCCACGTTTTCGGGGCAGGTATGCACCGAGAAATACAATCCGCACGAATCGTAGCAGCTGGCAACCACGCACGGGCTGCCCTCCGGCGGGATGCGGCACTCCATCTCGCATTTGACATCCAGACCGCGCTGCGGGCAATTGGGATCGTAATAGCCACGCGGCGCCGGCGTGGTCAACAGGCCGCCCGCGATCGAGGTGAAGGTATCGTAGAGGATGGTCTTGGTCTCCGGCTCGCGCAGCAGCACCCGCACCGATCGGTCGAAGGGCGGTTTTACCAGCCCATTGCAAAACAGCCGGTCAACCACTTCCTCCACCTGCTGGCAAATGTAATCCACCCCGTTGATGTTCAGGTCGTACACCTGCTTCAGGTTGGGGATTTCAATGATGATGCTGACCCCGTTGGCGCTGGCTGTCACGCCGATAAAGCGCAGGCTGGAGAAATCCGGCGCGGGGGTTGGGGTTTCGGTCGGGGTACCGGTTTGAGTGGGCGTGCCGGTTGGGGTTGCCGTAGCCGGAAGCGGGGTTAGGGTTGCGGTGACAGTTGGCTCGGCGGGCGTGGCTGGCAGCGCGGCAGCCGTATCGGTCAATTGCGCGCTGGAAGGCTGCGCCGCAGCAGGCTGGCAGGCAGCCAGCAGCATCCCGCCCATCATCAGGCTGGCCAGCAGCGCTAATGAATAAAAACTTGTTCGTTCCGTGCGAAGTTTGAGGATCATCAGCTCGTCCTTCCCGTCTCGATTTGTCCGCTTCAAACCCGCGCCTGGCAGCCATTCGCGGCGGATTCCAGCGCCGCCAGCGCCAGACGCAGCGCGCGCGCGCCATCCTGCACCGTGCAAACCGGCTGCGCTTCACCGCGCGCCACAGCAATGAAGTGACGCATTTGTTCCATGAACATCCAGTTGCGCTCGAAATCCGCATCCGGCTGGACGGTATGGAAACCGGTTTCGCCGGCGCGCTGCCAGTTCAAACATCCACTGGCGTTGTCCCAGTATAGGCTGCCTTGCGTACCAATGACCTGCAAGGTGTGCTGCGCCGGCTGCTGGATGTAGTTCAGGTGCAGGCTGGCAATGGCATCGTTTTCAAAGCGCAGCAGGATGTCCGCGGCTGCGTCCAGGTTCAGCTCGAGTTCCGGCAGCGCCGCCGTCATCGCGCTGACTGCGCTCACCTCGCCCAGCATCATGCGCAGGTAATCCAGCGGGTGGCACAGCGTCAGCACCACCCCGCCGCCCAAATCCGGCCGGGCAGCATAACTCTGGCGGTAATCCTCCCACGGGTGCCAGTCGGGGAGGTATTCACCCCAGTGCACCCGCGCCGCCACAGGTCTGCCGATTTCACCGGAAGCGATCACCCCGGCAGCGCGGCGCAAGGTGGGATGGAAACGGAACTGGTAGCCCATCAACAACCTGCCGCCGCCCTGCTCCAGCGCGCGCTCCAATTCCGCGATTCCGTCCATTGAATGCGAGAGCGGTTTTTCCATCAAAATATGGCAGCCCTGGCGCGCCGCAGGGATGGCAACGGCGAGATGCAGCGCGGTTGGATTGGCGATGATGACCGCGTCGGGACGGCGCGCCAATGCCGCTTCCAGGTCGGTTTCAGTGACCAGATCGGCGATCTCGTCGGTTGGCAGGGTGGACCGGCGTGTGCGGTAAAGCAGCACATCCCGCTCACCCAATGCGATCAGGTTGCGCAGATGCCTGCGCCCGATGGAACCATACCCGGCAATTAAGAATTTCATCCCGTCTCCTTGACCAGCGAAAGGAAATACTCGCCGGTGCGCCTGCCGGCTGATCCGTCGGTATAGGTTACCTCTCGTTCAACGAACTGGCGGCGCGCCTGGCGGTCTGCCTGGGGTTGCAGCAGGTAAGCATTGACCGCCGCGCACACCTGTTCGGGGTTGAACGCCACCCTGCCCGCGCCGGCTTGGCGAAAGCGCTGGTGGGTGGGCCATTCGGCAATCTCGGCGAGCGCCAGCGAGAATTTACCCGGTTTATTCCAGCCGCCCGGCGTGTCTATGCACACGCTGACAATCGGGCGGTCGTGAATCGCCGTCTCGACCACCATGGTCGAGTACACGGTTAAAAACACATCCGCGTGTGCCATCATGGATGACTTTTCCGGCATGTCCTCCCCCGAATAATACCCCAATTCGCCGCCCAGCGGCAGCGGCTCGACCAGGTAAACGTGCGGCAATTCCGCGACCAGGCGTCGCACCCGCGCGGCTTCCTGCTCGTAGAGCGAACCGGGCATGAAGTGATTGGGATGCAAGCGGATGAGCAACTGGCACGGCTGCGCCAGGCGCTCTTCCGCGACCAGCCGCGCCAGCGCCTCGATATTGGGGTAATTCGGCGCAAAAGTCACGAAACTGGAGGCATACGCCAGCAATTTACGCTGCGCATCCAACCCGTGCAGGCGGAAGTATTCCTCGCGGCTCATCTGCCACTGCTTGCGGAAGTAGCCATCGTAGGTGGGTATGCCGCCAATGTTCACCCGTTCCGGCTGCCAATCCGCGCCCAACACCAGCTCCTCTTTCTGGATCTGCGACCAGCAGTTGGCGTAATCCACCGCTGCGCCGGGCAGGCGGTAACTGCTGGGGTTATCCCAGCCGATGACCGCCGTCGCGGTGCGCGCGCCGCGCCGGGCAGCCTCGCGCAGCAGGTAGCGGTCCAACCGCCAGCCGGGAGTACTGGCAATCACCAGGCTGGGTTGGTATTTTTCGAACAGGTCAGCATACAGCGCCGGCGAGTAACGCAATTGCGCCCGCAGAAGCAGCCGCCGCGCCGCCGCCGAGCGGCGCAGCAGCGCCGTGGCAGTCTTGATGAATGGCATCAGCAGTTTGCCGCCGCGCGAAGCCTCGTGAGCCATCTGGCGCAGGTGGCCGTCCATCGCGTTGGTGTTGATCCGCGACGAGCCGCCCATCCAGCGCAAAAAGTGCAGCCAGTATTGCAAACTGCGATCGCGGCTCTCGAAATAGCGGCGCGCTTCTTTCAGGCGCAGCCCTTCGATGGTCAAACCTGGCTGCCCAAAACGGCGCTGGATTTGCTCCACCAGCCCGTCATCGGTCAGCAGCACCACCTCCACCCCGCCAGCCAGCAGGGTGGGCAGCACGTCACTTTGCAGGAAGTAAACGATTGCCAGACCGTGATCAGCGCTGATGAAAATTCGTCGGGTTGCCATACCGGTTAAACCGTCCTCAACGGCGGTCATAATACCAGCGGAAAATCGAATCGTACAGGGTCAACAACAGCCGCCTCACCGGCGGCAGGTCGAGCAGCCGGCTGCGCCGCGCTGCACCGGTCACCTGCCGGGGGGTTTGGTTCAATCCGCGCAGGGTATTGCTCATGTTCATTGCCAGGGGTTCGGTCGGCATCAACCGCAGCAGCCCGGCATCGTTGACGCGCTGGTCGAGCTGGCGCACCTGCCCCATCGGGCGCTGCATGTTGAACGGCAAAAACTGCGCCAGGGTATCTTTGCGCGCCAGAAATTGCCAGTGCGAGGCTCCCGCTATCGCCTGCACCCCGCGGTAGGTCAGGCGCACATCTTCGCTGCTATCGTAACGCTGGCGGATTTCTTCCTTAGTCTGTCCCAGGCTGAGGTCGAACTCGCGAAACACCTCGTAAGGTATGAAGTGCCCGCGCTCGACAGATGCCTCCGCATCGGCTTCGCCCCAGGCTACCGTGCTGGCGTAAAAATCCGGCGATGTCCGGTAAGGACGGGCTGTCACCATGCCGACGTTGGGGAAGGTCTCCAGAATATCAACGCAGCGTTTCAACCAGCCGGGGCGGAAGAGCACGTCGCTGTCCGCGTACACAATGTATTCGCCCGGCGCGCCGCTCAACATCATATTCCATGCTCCGCCCTTGCCCAGGTTCTTTTTTGACAGGATTAAATATTGGATGCGCTCGGCGCGCTGCTCCTCCAGCAGCCAGTCCTGCACTTCGGCGCAGGAACCGTTATCGAACACCATCAAATCGAACGGTAGTCCGGGTTCATCCTGCGTTGATCGAAGGCATACTTTGAGCACCTCCAAAGATTCCGCATAGAAACCACTCAGAAATGGGATGTAACTCAACACCGCCACGGTGATCCGTTCCGGTTTGGCAACTTCCTTGACAAACTTAGCCGGGTTTTGTCCAACTCTCATTCGCGTCTATCCTGATCCTTCCGTATTTTGTTTGACCAATCGCCTGCGCAGCAAGCCGTATGCCTTATAGGGATGAAAAAAGGCAAAAAATAACCATCCCAACGGCTTGGAATTCAGCCGCACCAGCGGGAATATTTCCACCTCGCGCCAGAAACGCTTCCAGCCGGGCGACATTCTCGCCAGCTTGCCCCCGCTCAGCCGGCGCGAGACATCGCGCAGGGTAAAGATGGTCAGTTTTCCGCCGCCCAGGCGCACATTTTCATCCGTTTCCGGCAGGCGGTAGTGCGGCTGACCATTTGTCAGGTGGGAATAATCGTGGTTCTGGTGGATAATCAGCACATCCTGACTGGCGTCCACCACCGCCCAACCATTGCGCCTGCCCTCATAAAGCATCCAGTTATCCCACCCAGCCCGTCCAACCGCCATGGGTGGCAGGTTTTGGAAACATTCCGGCGGGAAAATAAAATAATCGCTGCCCATAGGCGGGTGCAGTTTACCTTCCCGCGCAACCCACTCGCGCAGGCGCGCATCCCACCCGCTTGAAAAGTCAATCTCCTGGCGCACATCCAAATCCCAGCGCTGCCCGACCACCAGAAAACGCTGCGCCTGTTGCATGATCTGCTGCGCCGCGCGGACAAAATCCGGCAGCAAGAGGATATCCGCATTGACATACGCCAGCAGCCTGCCCGTGCCGTTCTGGCGCGCCAGATCGAAGATCGAGCGGATCAGCGGGGTGCCATGAGCATTGCGCTCAACCTGCGTCAACTGACGGATGCCCATTTCCTGCGCAACCTGCGCCATGCCGTCCTCCTCGCCAATCAGCAGCACCTCAACCTGGCTGCCCAGCGCCAGCCAGGAACGCAGCGCGTTGCGCTGGATGAGCGCGATGTGCGGAGTGGTGAACGGTTTGGGGGTGGTAAACAGGGTAATCAACGGCATTGGCGGTTCGTTTTCCTCATCGGTTAATTTCCAAATCGCAATGCAATTTTTCCAGTTTCGTCAGCGCAAGGTTGTACTGATCTTTAACCAAATTGCGCTGCCAGATCGAACACAAATAAGGCTTGGCGCCTCCAGGCACACCCTGATCAATCAATTCACTCACAAGCATCGCTTTGTCCAAATCTCCGCTATGAATAAAACCGGCGATAAAAGGCGTAAATTCAACCGCCGCATTTACCTGATGGTGAAACGGTTCGGATTCAGCCCACAATCTCACAACCGCGTCCCAATCCTGGAATTGAGCAGCCAAAGAGGCTTGTTGGTAATAGGCGCACCACGAATCAGCAGCCAGGCTTCCAAAGACATCCGTAAACGGGTATCCTTCGGCGCGGTCGAGAGAAATTCGCGATAAATCCGAAGCAGGCAGCGCGTCCCTCGTTCGTTCAGGAAGGAGTGGATTGAGGTAATCTGCCTCATCCACCACCCACAAGCAGGTTTGATCTTCGGGGCGGTATTCGATCACAATGGCTGCATTGGTATTGCCAATGAATTGAGATTGCCAGCGCCGCCGTTCGTACCGTTCTCCTCTGGAAAAATCTTCAATATTTTTGAGATAATCTCTTCCCAAATTGACATAATAATATTCAAACTGATCGGTGGTGGTTGTTTTGGGATACAGAAGATTAATCGCGTAACTGAGCGGATAGACACCAACTTTGGGCAGAAATTCCTGCTCCGACGCAAGCAGCGTACCTGATTGAAGGCTTGGGACCCGCAGAGCAAGTTGGTGGAAAAACCTGGTTTGAAATGTCCACGACCAGCGAAAATCATTACTATTGCGAGCCTGCCAGCCAGTAGCGAGACCGATCAGCAATGCCAACCCGACGCATCGCATTCGTGGCTTGCTGATGACTGCCTCCATCATGGCAGTGAGCAGAATTGCCGCGCCAAACATCGCCGCCATGCTTAACCGGTCACTCATTGGTCCTATGGATTCGCTGGCAGACCGTCCAGTTAACCAGGCAGGCAACGGCGCAACGAATGTATACAACAGCCCAATAACCAATCCTTGTGGCCACCACTGCGAACCTTCGTTTTCCTCATCGCGCCGCTGCAACCAGAACAGATAAAAGCCTACAAGCAGCCAGCTCGCCAGGCTCATCGCCAGGAAAATCAGGTTGGATCTGCTTTGAATATCGAACATATCTGTCGTGAAGGTTTTATGCCAGGCAGTGATGATGTTGGTCATGAAATCCTGCGCCGCCCAGCTTGTCAATTGCAGGATCGTGGGTACGGGCTGTTCGAAAACCTGCCTCAGGATAACTGGCTCAATACGGTCCGCGGTGGGCAGGTTGATAAAAAACAACCGCCAAACGATGAAGCCGCCCCAAACGACCAGGTAAGGCGAGGCGTGGCGAGCCACAAATAACAACCGCTCACGTCCCCGCAGTGACAAATTGATCGCCAAAAACCACAACAGCACCGGGCGCAGCATTTCAAGCGAATAAAAATATTCAGACAGGGTGAAACTGGTCGCGCTGAGGGCAACGCCGGCAATGGTTAAGGGAACAAACCATTTTTTACTTCGAATTGCCGCTAGCATCAAGAAAGTGGACGCCATCAAGCACAATGAGGCTGCCCAATGTGAACTAAAACTAACCGCGATGGGTTGTTGCGCGAAGATTGGATATACCGCGAAAAGGATTGCCGAAGTATCCACCTGCCAGGTTGCTTTGGGCCACAACATCCGTAAACTTACCCATGCCAACAACACGGTCACAAACCGCAAACCGAGTGAAAATAGTTGTCGCGGAAGCGGTTCGAATCCAAATAATTGCGCTGAGAGAACGTAAAACCAACTTAACAGCGGACGGCCATCGTATGCGTGAAACAGGCGGGTGGCTTCTTCGCCCCCTAATTTATGGTAATAGAGGTGCGGCCAATCATCCAGGTAAAAGCCCAAATGCGGCAGAAACCATCCAAACGCCAGCCCATACAACGCCAGGATTATGCCCGGCACCAGCCAGTTTCGAGCGCCTGGACTCAGCCTGTCGAACTGCCGGGCAATCATGACTTAAACCTCTCGTCATACTCGTTGAACCAGTGATGCTTGACCCGCGCGTTGATCGGGTGGATTTCCGGGTGCTGCTGCCAGACCGCCAGCACATCCAGCCAGGAAAGCGGCGGGTTGTCATCCAGCAGCGCGAACAACGCCCGCATGGCGGCAAGGTCTTCGGCGGTGTCCACCGTCCAACGTAAATGACCCTGATCCTGCGCTGCATCCACCACCTCGACCTTAAAACGCCCCTCTTCCTCGTACAGGTAGGGCATGACATGCTCGCGGTCGTGCGGCAGGGTGGCTTCACGCCAGGCGCGTTCCAGCGCGGCAAAACTGCACACCTCGGTATCCAAGCCGATCGGGAAGGTGCGCTTCCACGGCGGCGGCAGGCGGTTGGCGGCAAAATCCGCCCCGCTGGCGAAGAAGGCGTCCACCGTCCGGTCAATCACCGCCGGATCAATCAGCGGGCAGTCGGCGGTGATGCGCACTATTACGTCCGCCCGGCAGGCTCGGGCAGCCTGATAGAAGCGGTCGAGCACATCGTACAGGCTGCCGCGGTAACACTCGATATTCTGTTGGCGGCAGAATTGCGCCACCTCGTTGTCACTCCCATCGCTGGTGGTCGCCACCACTACTTGGTGGACGGTTCGCGCCTGTTGCACCCGTTCGACGACATGCGCCAGCATCGGTTTGCCGCCCAGTTGTTTGAGAATCTTGCCTGGCAGCCGGCTGGAACCCATCCGCCCCTGGATGATGGCGATAACGCGCGGTTGAGTCGGATTGGACATGATTGATATCCTCTACGAAGATTGCGGCGCGGTTTTACCCGCCGACCGCTGCAACGAAAGCGCCAGGTCGTAGGCTGCCAGCAGGCGCTGGAAGTTGATCTGCCAGTTGGCGCGCTGTTCCGCCAGCGCCCGCGCGGCTGAGCGCACTTCCGCCAGCTGCCTGCCCAGGTCCAGCGCGCGCAGAATGCCCGCCGTGATTGCCTGGTCGTCGCCATCTGGAAACAGCCAGCCATCCTGCCCGGTGGTGATCCATTCGCGGTTGCCGGGAATGTCCGAAACCAAAGCCGGCAGTCCGCTCGCCAGCGCTTCCATTAACGATACCGAGGAGCCGTCACTGTGCGACGCGCTGACATACACATCCGCCGCCTGGTAATACACCGGCAGTTCGTCCCCGTTGATCTGCCCGCCAAAATACACCTGTTCCAGCACGCCTTGCTGCTGCAAAATAGAGCGCAGCAGCCCGGCTTGCGAACCGCCGCCCAGCAGCAGCAAGCGCAATTGCGGACGCTGGCGCGCCGCGCGGGCGAATCCGCGCACCAGCACATCCACCCCGTACAGCGGTTCCCAGGTGCGCAGTGAAAGCACCACAAAGGCATCCTGCCAACCCAGGCGGGCGCGCAAATCCGCCGCTCTGCCCGGTTGAAAGCGCTGCAAATCCACGCCCCAGGGGAACAATACCACTCGTTCGGGCGGGAAACCGAACGCCGCGGCTTTATCCTGCACCGCCCGGCAGTCGCCTGCCAGCACCGTGCTGCGCGCCAGGGTGTAGCGCGTCACCCAGCGCATCCACGCCGAGCGGTCGGCGTCCATCAGCAGGTCCGAACCCCACGACATGGTCACCAGCGGTCGGAATCCGCTCAGCGCCGCCAGAAACCCCGCCGATTGCACCGGACCGGCGTGGATCACGTCCGGTTTGATCTTGCGAATCACCCGCCGCGCGCCGCGCAGCAGGCGCGGGTAGTCGCGCCAGCCAGCCGGCGCTTGCCCGCCCCCCCAAGCCACCTGTTCCACCCGGGCAGGCAGCGGGCGGCTTTCCAATTGCCGTTTTTGCCGCTCCAAGCGCAAGAAGTATACCGAATGCGCCGTCTCCGCCAGCGCGCTGAGGAAACGATGATCGTGCGGGGTGTAATCGCGTGAGAAATAGAGGATTTTCAAGCGCCCAAGTCCGTCCAGCGAATTTCCTTGCCTTTTGGCAGGTCGCGCAGCGCGGTGGTGCCAATCACCCGCTCGATGTCCGGCGGCAGAATTGCCCCCGGCGTAGCCGGGCGGAGCACATCCAGCATCTCGCGGCGCACAATCTCCCCGGCGCGGATATCGCACGCCGCGCGCAGGCAGCGCCGCTGCAAAATGACCGTCTCCTGCTCGTTGTCCGCAACGCGCTTATCGCCCGAACCGAGCGCCATTTCCAGTTCGCGGGTGCGCTTGACCATCTCCTCCCATGCGATTGGGTCGAGCGCGAAGGCATGGTCGGGTCCCTCGCGGAAATTGTCATCGGTGAAGTGTTTCTCCACCACCCGCGCCCCCAGCGTCACCGCGCCCAAAACTGCGGCATGGCCGGGGGTGTGATCGGACAAGCCCAACACCACCTGGGGGAACATTGCCCGGTAGGTCTTGAGCACGTTCAGGTGAACATGCTTGAAGTTTTCGATGCTGCCGGTGTAATTGGTGTTGCACTGCATCAGCACCAATTGCGGATTATGCGCCAGCACGGTGTGCGCCGCCCGCTGCACCTCGCCGATGTTCGCCGCGCCGGTTGCCAGCAAAACCGGTTTGCCTTTTTTGGCAATGCGCTCGATGGCTTCCAGCCAGTCAACGTCGCCTGAGCCGATCTTATAGACCGGCATGTGCTCGTCCAGAAAATCAATCGCCTCGAAGTCATACGGGGCGGAGAAATAGTCCATGCCCACCTGGTCGCAGGTTTCCTTCAATTCATAAGTCCACTCGAACGGAATCGAGGCGGACTGGTACACTTCGAAGACCGACTTTTTCCAGTTTGCCTGGTGGGATTGCTGCGAGCCAAGCGATTTGAAACCCGCGTCTGAGACAATTTTTGGAGCCGAAAAGTTTTGGAATTTGGCGGCATCCGCGCCAGCCTGCTTAGCCAGTTTGATCAGGTATCTGGCGCGTTCCAGGGAGCCATCGTGGTTGGCGGCGATGTCGGCCACAAAATAGGTCGGCTGGTTGTCGCCGATCCGGCGGCTGCCAATGGTGATTTCATTTGACATGGGGTTGTCTCCTTCTCAAATTCCAAGAGATCAGACGGATCAGGATACCCGGCGATCCGCCATCACCTGAATGCGCTGCGGATGACCGGAAATGAACAATTGATGAAAACGCTCCAGCCCGGCTGCCTGATCCGGTGCGGGCTGACCGAGCGCGGCGCGCAATTTGTCGGTGCGCAGACGCAAATTGGGCGAGCGCTGCGCCACCAGTCCGCCTTCGCGCACCGAAACCGGCGCGATCAAGTCGCCATCCAGCCCGAACGCGCGCGCAATAGCCAGCCCAAACTCATATTTCGACAGGCATTGGCTGCTGACGACGTGATAGATGCCGCTTGCGCGCAGTTCCGCCAGGCGCAGCAGCACCTCGGCCAGCAGGGTTGCCTCCAGCGGGCAAAAGAACACGTCGCTAAAGCCCTTGACCGGCTGGCTGTTCTTCAGGTTGGTATAGAAAAATTCGCCCAGGCTGCGCCGCCCGGAAAGACTCCAGCCGTAAAAATTGACCCGCGCCACCAGCGCCTGCGGGCAGGCTTCCAGCACCGCTTGTTCGGCGGCCAGTTTGCTGCGCGCGTACGCGCCCAACGGGTTGGGCAGGTCGTCCTCGCGGTAATCGCCGCGCTGCCCGTCGAAGACCGCGTCGGTGGATAGGTGTACCAGGTGGAAGCCATCCCGCAGGGCGGCTTTTGCCAACGCGGCGGGCAGGTCGCGGTTGACTCGCATGGCGTATTCCGGTTGGCGCTCGCAGGCGTCCACATTTGCCAGCGCGGCGCAGTGCAGCACCACCTCCGGCTGGGTTTGCTGCAAAACGCGAGCCAGCGCATCCGCATCGCTTAAATCGGCAGTAATCTGCTCGAAAGGCGCCTGTTTGAGCGGGTTATGGTGGACGACCCCGCTGATCTGGTGCACGGCATGAAATTGCAGCGCAAAATTCAAGCCCAGCAGTCCGCTGGCGCCGGTGACCAGGATTTTCATCATTCCAGCGTGCCCTGCTTGTACGCCTCTTCAATCGGGCGGACGATCTCGCGAATTTTTTCGATGGTCAGCCAGTCGGTATTGGTGTTGCTCGCATAGCGGAAACCATCCGGCAGGTTTTTACCGCGTTTTTCCCACTCGCGCCCAAACCACAGCGATTCGGCTGGCTGCACCACGTACATATCCGCCAGTTCGACCGTGATGCGCGATTCGTCGTCCGAGATCAGCACCTCGTGCAGTTTTTCGCCCGGGCGGATGCCAATCGTCTCGATATTCGCGCGCGGCGCAACCGCTCTGGCAAGGTCCACCACTTTCATGGACGGGATTTTCGGCACAAACACTTCGCCGCCCAGCATTTCTTCGGCGCAGCGGATGACAAAACGCACCCCCTGCTCCAGCGAAATCCAGAAGCGAGTCATGCGCTCATCGGTTATCGTGATGGCGCCGTTCTCGCGCTGCTTGAGGAACACCGGCACCACGCTGCCGCGGCTGCCGACCACGTTGCCGTAGCGCACGCAGGAAAAACGGGTCGCCATGCCGCCGGCGTAACTGTTGGATTGAACGAACAATTTCTCGGCTGCCAGTTTGGTCGCGCCGTACAGGTTGACCGGGTTGACCGCTTTGTCGGTGCTCAATGCAATCACCCGGTTGACGCCGGCGTCCAGCGCGGCGTCAATCACGTTGCCGCTGCCCAGGATGTTGGTTTTGATCGCCTCCATCGGGTTATACTCGCAAGCCGGCACCTGTTTGAGCGCCGCGGCGTGCACCACCACATCCACCCCGTTGAAGGCTCTGCGCAAACGGTCTTTATCGCGCACGTCGCCGATAAAATAGCGCAGCCGCCGGTCATCGAACCCCGCCTGGCGCATCTCGTGCTGTTTCAGTTCGTCCCGGCTGAACACAATCACTTTTACCGGACGGTATTCCCGCAGCAAGATTTGAATAAACTTTTTGCCGAAGGAACCGCTTCCGCCGGTCACCAGCACAACTTTATCGCTCCAATCCATGCCTGTTTCCTCCTGAGTAGATGACACTGCCCGGTTGCCCTGCATCCCGCTGCCGGGCTCATCCTTTTTTGCGAATCACGATCAGGGGATATTGTCCCTTTTCACCGAAGAAACCCGAAAAACGCTCCTCCAGCGCAAACAGCAGCCGCAGCCATACTTTTCCGCCCAGCGCGCTGTGAATCACCGCGCGCAAAAAGCGCACGTTCACGCTGCGCCACACGCGGATTTCCGGCTGTAAATGCGCCAGTTCGCGGCGCAGCCAGGCGGCGTTCAGTTTTTCGACGAATGTGCCGGTCGGTTGGGCGGACGGGTTGCCGGCTGCGTTTTGCCCCGCCCTTTCCGCCGGAATCTCCGCCTTGCGCCGGCGCAGACGGGCAACCTGCCTGCCAATGCCTTCCATCAAGCGCGTCAGCCAGTCCAGGCGGCGCATCAGCGGCGAATCGGTCCAGCCATTGACCACGGCGGCGCTGTGTCCGGGCTGCAACACGCGGTGCAGTTCGCCGTAGGCTTTTTTTTGTTCCGCCAGCGGCAGGTGGTGCAGCGTGTGCAGCGAAACCACCCCGCCGAAAACATCGGCTCGGAAGGGCAAATTGGCGACATCCGCCACCACGCACAAGCCGCGCTGCGCCAGCCGTTTGCGCGCTTCGCGCAGGGCAACGATGGAAAGATCCGCGCATACCCGGTAGCGGTAACCCTGCGAATACGTGAGGTATTCGGGATACTGCACCGGTCCGGAACCGGCGTCCAGCAAAAAGCGTCCCTCTGGCGCAAGGTGCCGCCCTACCCGCAGATGGCAGCGGTGGATGTACTCGCGCGAGACCGGGCGCAGGTCTTCGTAACGGGCGTTCTGATACAGCCCGCTGCCCACCTCCTGCCAGCCGATCTGGTCGTAAAATTCCCGCACCTGCCGCTTAACGCGCCCTTCGCTCATCGCTCCGATTTGCCCTTTCGCCCGCTCTACCCGTGATCGCCGTTGTTTTTGATGTAATCCCAATTGATTGGGCTGCCCGCCAGGTAGGCAAATGTGCGCCGGTATGCCTCGCTATCCCTGCCGGTTAACGCGGCGGTCAGGTTGGTATTCTTGTAATCCTCCCATGCCCGCACCAGGTGCCAGGGGAACGGTTGGGGATAATCGAAGAAGAAACGGTAGGCGTACTGCCACGCCTGGTTGACCTGCTCTTTGCTCAACCGGTACTGGCGCGGATTTTCGAGGATATGCCCAAGCAGCTTGAAATACGTCACCCACGAATCCGGGTCGCAAGTGAAGCCGCGATCGCGGTAATGCGTTTGACCAGCAACCACCACCGGCAGCCCGACCATTGCCATCTCCAGCCCAACGGTGGTGGTATATACCAGCCCGACATCCGCCACTTCGATCAGGTCGTAGGTGTTGACCTCGTCCTGGGCGCGGATCAGGCGGATGTTTTCGGGCAGGCGCGGCAGCACTTGCTGCACCACCTCCGCCATGGACTGCCCGTGAGTCAGCACCTCGCCGGGATGGATGCGGATGATCAGTTGCACATCCGGGCGACCGATGAAATACTGCACCGTGCGGCTGATCCAATCCGCCATCGTTTTGGAAAACACCTGCCGCCCAAGGGTCAGGCTGTCTCCCAGCACATTCGTCGCCAGCAATACTACCGGGCGCGCGTCCAGACCGAGGTTTTTGCGCGCCTGCTCGCCGCCTTGCGCGGGTTTACCCTGCCACAGGCGGGCAAAATTTTCCCACATCGAGGCGCGCTGGCGCGCCATCATCAGGCTGCGCATGCGCTCCAACTGGTCATCGCGCAGCGGTTGGTCTTTGCTGGCTTCCCACAATTTGCCGGTATCCTGGCGCATCACCTCGCTGTTGTGCGCCAGCCAGATGCGCTGACGCTGGTCGCTGAATTCGTACGTGACCACCGGCAGTTTCAAATGGCGCGCCACCCGGTAAACCACCCCCAACTCCTGGATGGTTCCGTTGGGAATGATGACCGTGTTCGGGCGGTTCTGGCGCAGGTATGCCAGGGTGGATTGGGCGATCTCGCGGTTGCGGTTGGAGCGCAGTTTATAAATATCGGATTGCGGGTCAATGTCCTCGGCTTGCAGGGTGTATTGCGCGTCGTAGGTGCTCACCTCGCGCACTGCCTCCGCCAGGTCTGCCGGCAGCGGCGTGTACGGGGCGCGCTGGCTGACGAAGGAGATCGACTCCATCAGCGGGCGGGCTTCATCCAGCACTTTGCGCGCGTAGGCGTTCTGGCGGCGCAGGTCGAAGCGGTTGATTTCGTTTTGCCAGTCGGCGTAGGGCAGGTAGCCCAGGGTGATCTTATGCCCTTGCGCTGCCAGCGCCATGCCCACCAAGGCGGCGTGTTCGATCCAGTAATGCAGTGTCGCAAAAATAAAAATTTTTTTTCCACCGCTGGCGCCGCGCTGCAATTCCGCTGCCTGGCGGGTCATCTCCGGTAATTCGGATTGGAGATTGCGCAGCGAAAAGCGCGAGCGCAGCGGTTTGCCGCGCTGCCGCACCAGCCAGTACAATTCTGCCGTGAAGGGGATGTTCCCCAGGATACGTTTGATGGTGTCTTTTCCGGATGGGGTCATAAGTTTAAATTGCCTCAATCTTCCATTCAAGGCGCGGCCGCACCGCGCCCAGGCGCGGCTCGGGCCACTGCGTGCCTGGCGCGCCGGTTGCGTCCACACTGAAGGTCAACGCCTGCTCATCTTGAAAATAGCGGCGCACGCGATACGCGCTGGCGTTGATGCCAATCACGAAGCGACCTTCATTGAGCAAATCTGCCGGCAGGGTGCAGCGGCTGAAGTAATGCCCTGCCGGTCGCACCGATTGCTGATCGAACAGGCGCGGGTCGTCGGTATCAAAGGAGGTGAACACCATTTCGCCGCGCATGCTCAACATATAAATGCCCACCCGCAGACCGGTGATGGGCGCGTCCAGGCAGTATTCCACCTCGATTATATTTTCCTCCGACGAGCGCACCGAATTGACCACTTTTTGCTGCGGGTTGCGGATGCGCGCCGCCAGCGGGCGGAACGGCGCCGCGCTGGCGGGCACCTCTCCGGCATCCCAAATGCGCTCGCCCTCGCGGGCATAGCCATTTGCCAGGTAATAATCCACCGCTTCGGGAGTCGGGGCGCGCAGCGCCAGTTTGCCCTTTTCGATGACCAGCGTTTCCTCGGTCAGGCGTAAAACCGCCGACATGTTATGGCTGACGAATAGCACTGTGCGTCCTTCGCGGGCAACATCGCCCATCTTGCCCAGGCACTTGCGCTGAAATTCCGCGTCGCCCACCGCCAGCACTTCGTCCACCACCAGAATCTCCGGCTCCAGGTGGGCGGCGACCGCAAACGCCAGGCGCAGGTACATCCCGCTCGAATAGCGCTTGACCGGCGTATCAATAAACTGCTCCACCTCGGCAAAGGCAACGATCTCGTCAAACTTACGCTCGATCTCCGTCCGGCGCATGCCCAAAATGGCGCCGTTTAGGTAGATGTTCTCCCGCCCGGTCAGTTCGGGATGAAAACCGGTGCCCACTTCCAGCAGCGACCCAACCCGCCCGCGGATTTCGGCTTCCCCTTCGGTTGGCTCGGTGACCCGCGAGAGCAGTTTGAGCAGCGTGCTCTTGCCCGCCCCGTTGCGTCCGATCACGCCCAGCACCTGCCCCTGCTGGACTTCGAAGGACACGTCACGCAGCGCCCAGATCGTCTCCTGCGGGGCGCGCTGAGCCGGGTTGAACAACCCGCTGAACGATTCGCGCAGCGTGCGGTAGCGCGACTCGTGCATTGCGCCGAGGCGGTATTGTTTTCCAAGACGGGCGGCTCGAATGGCAAATTCGCTCATATCATGTCCGCAAAAATGCGCTCCATCCGCCGGAAGTAAAACAGCCCCGAAACAAACAACGCCAGCACCACCGCCGCGGAGATCAGCATGGCGGTGCCCGGCGGATTGGTGCCGAACAACGCCCAGCGAAAGCCCTGGATCACCCCGACCATCGGGTTGAGCGCGTACACCGCCTGCCAAAAAGGCGAAACGGTGATGGCTTCCGCCGAATACACCACCGGCGAGGCGTACATCCACGCCATGAGCAGGAAGGGCAGCATGTGCTGCACATCGCGGTACTGCACATTGAGCGCCGCCAGCCACAACGCCACCGCCAGCGCCGCCAACAGCGCCAGCAGCAGGAAGAGCGGCAGCCACAGCAGGCGCAGAGTGAACGGCAGCCCATAGGCAACCATCAAACCCGCCAGCACCACGAACGAGAAGAAGAAATCCACCAGCCCGGCTGCCACCGCCGAAAAGGGAATGATCAGGCGCGGGAAGTACACCTTGGTCAGCAGGTTGGCATTGGTCACCAGGCTGACGCCGGCGCGCTGCAAGGCTCCCTGGAAGAACTGCCAGGGCAGCAGCGCGGCGAACCCGAAGACAGGATACAGTTCATCCGGGATGCCGGCGTCCGGACGGACTTCCAGAAAGCGGTTGAAGATCACCGTGAAGATAACCATGCTCAGGATGGGCTGCAAAATCGCCCAGGCAATGCCCAACAGCGCCTGTTTGTAACGCACCTTGATATCCCGCCAGGTGAGGAAATAGATCAACTCGCGGTATAGCCACATATCGCGCAGGTTGATGGCGGTCCATCCACGCGCCGGGCGGATAAAGGTGACGTTGGTTTGCGCTCGTTCGGTCATTCAACTCTTTTCGCTGCGCCGCCGGATTCAGGATGTGTTGCTGCGCCGCTGGCGGTACCAGTCAATCGTGCGGCGCAATCCTTCTTCGAAATCGGTGCTGGCTTTGAAGCCAAAATACTGTTCTGCCCGGCGGGTATCCAGCGCGCGGCGCGGCTGCCCGTTGGGCTGATCCGTGTTCCACACCAGGCTGCCCTCGTAGCCGGTCAGCCGCCGGATCAATTCCGCCAGGTCGCGGATGCTGATCTCACAGCCCGAACCCAGGTTGACCGGCTCGGCACGGTCGTAACGCTCGCTCGCCAGCAGAATGCCCTGCGCGGCGTCTTCCACGTACAGAAATTCGCGCGTCGGCGAGCCGTCGCCCCACACTTCCACGCTTGGTTGACCGGTTTCCTGCGCCTCGATGCACTTGCGGATCAGCGCCGGGATGACGTGCGAAGACTGCAAATCGAAATTGTCGCGCGGTCCGTACAGGTTGACCGGCAGCAGGAAGATGGCATTGAAGCCGTACTGCTGGCGGTACGCCTGCGCCTGCACCAGCAGCATCTTCTTGGCGAGCCCGTAGGGCGCGTTGGTTTCTTCGGGGTAGCCGTTCCACAGGTCGTCTTCGCGGAAGGGCAGCGGCGTGAATTTGGGGTAAGCGCACACCGTCCCCAAAGCAACGAACTTCTCCACCCCGCGCTTCCACGCCTGGTGCATCAACTGCACGCCCATCATCAGGTTGTCGTAGAAGAATTCCGCCGGGCGCAGACGGTTCGCTCCGATCCCGCCGACGTGCGCCGCCAGGTGGATGATCACATCCGGGCGGGCGTCGTCCAGCAGGCGGTCAATATCCTGCGGCTTGACCAGGTCGTACTGTTCGTACAACGGGATAAAAATATCCTTGGCGCCGCGCTGGCGCAGTTTTTCGGTCACAAACGAGCCGAGAAAACCCGCGCCGCCGGTAACGCATACGCGGCGTGACTTCCAGTAAGAATCGGGGTTGGCGCTCAAGCGGCTTTATCCTCCTGGTGTTCGATAAACACTTTCAATCCCTGGATCGTCAGCAGCGGCGCGCTGGCATCCGCGACAACCGTAAAGCCCTGTTCCAGGCAGGTCAACCGGCAAATATCGGCGACATCGCCATCCCCCTGCAAACGGATGGCGGCATGGCCCGAGCGGCGCGCCTCCGCCAGAGCATGGATGACCCGCGAGCGCACCAGCCGGTAAAGTTGAAACGAACTGTGAATGTAATCCAGAGTCAGGCGGGCGCGCAGCGCCAGACCGTCGGGGGTGATGATGTAGCGCAATTTACGCCGTTCGGCGCGCCGCGCCTTGACGTACCCTTTGGCGATCAGCCGTTTCAGGTGCCAATTGATCGTCCCAACCGCAACGCCCAACTGAGCCGCCAGGGAAGCCTGGGTAGCGTTGGGGTCCTGTTCGATTTTTTCAAGGATAACAAGATCGCGCGTTGATTCGGAGGAAGTGTTGGTCATAATCTAATATTCAATCGTTGAATTATAAACCCCAGCAGGAAAGCGGTCAAGGGTTACGCTTCGGTAACCGATGGCTTTCTCAAAGTTGCGAATAAGCCGAGAAGGGTCTTATTGTCTGCCTGTCAAACTTTCTTGAATAAGCCATACAGCCTTTTCTAACTTGATTGCAACGGAAAGGTTATTTTTACGTATCTATTAATGGAATGGCTTCAAAAAGGATTTCCGCGCGCAACATTTTTTCATCCGCGAGAGGCAATCATGGGTTGCGCGCGGCTGGATGGGTTTGAATTTTGGTCGTCAAAGGAGTATCCGCAATGCGTAACAATAGAATATTCTGGGGTTTTGTTCTTATCTTATTGGGCGGTTTGTTTCTGATGCAAACCCTGGGGCTGCTTCCGTGGAACGCCTGGGCATACTTTTGGCCGCTGTTTCTGATCCTGCTGGGCGCGTGGGTATTGCTGCGTCCACGCCTGGGCGGCAGAGCGCAGGCTGAGGTACAAAACCTGAACATCCCCTTGGAAAATGGGCAGGAAGGCGTCATCGAGTTTAATCACGGCGCGGGACGTTTGCTGGTGAGCGGGGGGGCAGCGCCGGCAAATCTGATGGAAGGCTCCTTTGTAGGCGGGGTGCGCCATGCCGTACGGCGTGAAGCCGGCAAAGTGAACCTTAAACTGAGCGCCGACCCGGTTATCACCCCGTTGGATATTCCCTGGCTTGGAGGTGAAGAAGGGCTGCGTTGGGACGTGCGCCTGGCTAATGGTTTGCCGCTCGATCTAACCTTCCACACCGGCGCGGGCGAAGGCAAGATCAACCTGCGTGACGTGAATGCGCAGAAGGTGCTGTTGGAAACGGGGGCGAGTTCAACCGAAATTATCCTGCCAGCAAACACGCCGTATACCCGCGTGGATGTCCACGCTGGGGCTGCATCGGTGGTGTTGCGCGTGCCAGCGGGCGTGGCAGGGCGGATTGTCCTTGACAGCGGGTTAGTGGGCACCAAGATTGACCCGCAGCGCTTCCCGCGTATTGGTTCGCAATACGAAACCCCCGGATACGCCAGCGCCGAAAAGCGGGTGGAAATCAAAGTGGAAGCCGGAGCGGGTTCCATCGAAGTGATCAGCGATTAATTCAAGGAGTGGGTGAAGATGAAACTGAATTGGCGGTATCTGGTTGGTGTGGGCTTGATTGCGCTGGGTATTCTTGCGCTGCTGGATAATGTTTTCAGCGTCAACCTGGGCGCGTATTTGTGGTCAGTTCTTTTTATTCTGGCAGGCGGGGCTTTCGTGGCTGTACTGGTCAACGACCGCAACCAGTGGTGGGCATCGTTTCCCGGTTTTACTTTGCTGGGCATTGGTGCGCTGATTGGCTTGAGCGAATTGATACCCGGCGTCGCCCAGGTTGGCGGGGCGTTGGTGTTGGGTGGCATCGGGATGAGTTTCGTAGTAGTTTACCTGCTGCGCCGCGAATTCTGGTGGGCATTAATCCCTGCGGGCGTGATGGCAAGCCTGGTGGTGATGATCCTGGTCGAACCGCTGGTAAGCGACTCGGCAGCCTGGCTGTTTCTGCTTGGGTTGGGGCTGACCTTCGGGGCGGTTTACTTGATTCCAGGACCGAATGGCGAAAAGATGGAATGGGCAATCTGGCCAGCCGGCGCGATGATCGTTCTATCCCTGATTGTTATGGTCGCCAGCGTGCAGTGGGCAGGTTACCTGGTGCCGATTATAATGATCCTGTTGGGTGGCGCGTTGGTGTTGCGCGCGTTGCGGCGGAGTTGAGGAGTTGAGCAGATGAGTGAGTTGCGTCCTAATCGAGAAAGACACAGCATCTTCTGGCCCTTGATGCTGATCACGGTCGGCGTGGTGCTGCTGTTGAATACCCTGGGCGTGTTGACCGGGGATGCGTGGAGTCTGCTGGTCAAACTCTGGCCGCTGCTCTTCTTGATCGGCGGAATTGACCATATCCTGCGCGGCGAGGGCTGGGTGTGGGGGATGCTTTCAATTGCCTTCGGCGCGGTGTTCCTGCTGAGCAATTTTGGCTACTTTCCGGGTGATGCTTTCAACATGTTGCTGCGCTTCTGGCCGCTCATCCTGATTGCCATTGGGTTGGATATCATCCTGCGCGGGAAATCCCTGCTGGTTACCGGCGCGGCGGTGGTGGTGATCCTGGCAATTGTGGCAGGCATCTTCTGGTTTGCGCTGGCAAACACGGGCGGACTGGCAGGCAAGTCCATCCCAATCGCGCAGTCGCTGGATGGCGCCGAGCGGGCTATTGTGCGGCTGTCCAACCCGGCGAGCGGGCTGGATGTGCGCGCTTCGGCTGCTGCTGATCTGCTGGTGGAGGGTGAGATCCACCTGGCTCGCCAGCAAACCCTGGACACGCGCTACCGGGTGGAGGATGGGCTGGGAAGTTATTCGCTGGGAAGTTCTGGAGCGGTTTTTTTGCCCTGGTCGGCGGGATTTCAGTCACCTTCCTGGCGGTTGAGTTTGAACGACAGCCTGCCGGTCACGCTGGAAACCAGCACAGGCGCGGGCGATCAGATGCTTGACCTGCGCGGGTTGGATCTGACGACACTGAATGCCACGGTTGCGGTTGGGCAGTTAATCGTTACCCTGCCGCAGGATGACGCCTTCAACGGTCAGTTGACCAACCCGATTGGCAGCCTGACGGTCAACGTGCCGCGCGGGGCGCTGGTGGAAATTCAGGTTGATACCGCCATTACCCAGCGCAACATTGATCGTGAATTCCAGGTGACGGGAGATTATCTGTATTCGCCTGGCGCCACCCAAAACAACGCGCGCATCCGCCTGCGATTGGAACAACCCATGGGTATCCTCAACGTGCGCCTGGTTCCTTGAAAAAGACGTGAATTGAGCACATGTTTGAGAGAGTGCCGTAAAACCGGCACTCTCTTTATATTTGTGGAACTTTTTTTTCAGGCAGGCGTCTATGCAATAGAAAAAACGTCCCTACGGTTCAATAAGGAGAAACCATGAAAAACCGAATTCTTGTCGTTATTAGCGTAATTCTGATTGCCAGTCTGCTTGTCGCCTGCCAGGGGGCGGCTTCGCCGAGCGACCAACCTGTCCGCCAGATCAATGTTACCGGTACAGGAAAAGTGTATCTGGTGCCCGATATTGCCTATATCTATATCGGCGTCCGTTCCCAGGCAGATGATGTGGCGACTGCGCTGGCGCAGAATAACCGCCAGGCTCAGAACATTGCCGATGCGTTAAAAGAACGCGGCATCGCCGCCGAAGATATTCAGACAACCGCTTTCAATGTATATCCTCAGCAGGAGTTTACTCCCGAAGGCATTCCTGGAAGGATCATCTACGTGGTTGAGAATACCGTATATGTGAAGGTGCGCGAATTGCAGGGTTTGGGTGAAATTCTGAACGCTGCGGTGCAGGGCGGCGCCAATACCATCAACGGGATTAGTTTCGATATTGCCGACCGCGCAAGCGCTGAAGCGGAAGCGCGCCGCCTGGCGGTGGAAGACGCCAAAGCCAAAGCATCCGAACTTGCCGGCTTGGCGGGGGTAACCCTGGGTGAACTCCAAAGCATCAATGTGTATTCCAGCGGTGGACCCATGCCGGTGTATGAAGCCAAGGGCGGCTTCGCTGCCCAAGCCACGGTGCCGATTGCCGCCGGACAACTGGTCATTCAGGCGGATGCCAACCTGAGTTACGCGATCAAGTAACAAGCAACCGAAAACAAAAAACCCCCGCGCAACGGGGGTTTTTTGATAGTTAATGGGAATTCGATCTTAGTAATGAATGGCGCTGATTTTGGACAACTTGGTCAGGCGGTGAGTGGAAATGACCCGCCGGCTGGTGCCGGTCAGACCGCGCAGGACAATGCTGTCCGTAGTGGCGCCGCCGGGAAAATAATCAACGCCTTTGAGCAGCTCGCCGTTGGTGATGCCAGTGGCAGCAAAAAAGACATCCTCGGAGGAGACCAGGTCGTCAATTGTCAGCACCTTTTCGAAATCAAAGCCCAACGCTTCCCCTTTGCGTTTTTCCTCCTCGCTGCGCGGGTACAATTTTCCCTGGATCATTCCGCCGGTACAGCGCAGCGCGCAGGCTGCCAATACGCCTTCAGGAGTGCCACCAATGCCGAGCAATACGTCAATACCGGTTTCGGGCAGTGCCGTCATCAGCGCGCCCGCTACATCGCCGTCGGGAATCAACATAATGCGGGTGCCAACGCGGCGCACGCGGGCGATCAGATTTTCGTGGCGCGGTCGGTCGAGAATTACAGCAGTCAGATCGCCAACATTGCCCCCTTTTACCCTGGCAATTTTCCGCAAATTTTCTTCCACGGGTGCTTCAATATCAACAACATCGCGGGCATCCGCTCCGACGGCGATCTTGTGCATATAAACGATCGGACCGGGGTTAAACATGCTGCCGCGCGGGGCAAGGGCAACGGTGGCAATGGCATTATGCAGTCCGAGGGCGGTGGGGCGGGTGCCGTCAATTGGGTCAACGGCAATGTCAACATTGGGTGATTCGCCAGTGCCGAGGGTTTCGCCGTTGTACAGCATGGGGGCTTCATCCTTTTCGCCCTCGCCAATGACAATTACGCCATTCATCTGAATCGTGTTGAGAACAAGGCGCATGGCATCCACCGCGGCGCTGTCTGCGGCGTATTTATCGCCCCGCCCGACAAAACGACCGGCCGCCAGGGCGGCTGCTTCGGTCACACGGACCAGCTCCATTGCCAGGTTACGGGTAGGCTTGGAATCGATCATTTCTCTGCTCCTCCTTTTTTGAGATTAAGATTGGTAAGGAACGCAACGCCGGAAACATGCCGGCGGATGAAATCTACCCCAGCCACAGGATGAGATAGTAACTGATGGCTGCCCCCCACAACCAGGAGTCCATCCGGTCGAGAACGCCGCCATGCCCCGGCAGCAAACGACCGGTATCTTTGATGTTGAATTGGCGTTTGAGCATGCTTTCGCCCAGGTCGCCCAGCGGAGTAAGCACTCCGAGAACGGCGCCAAGGATGAGTCCATGCAGCGGCGTGATCAGGGAAGTGCGCAGTCCCCACAGATACGAAAAGAGCAACCCGCCCAGCACGGCAAAAAATACCCCGCCCAAATAACCCTCTATGGTTTTGTTGGGGCTGATGTTGGGGGCAAGTTTGTGTTTGCCAAAACTTCGACCGATGAAAAACGCGCCGGCATCACCGACCGACACTGTTGGCAGGGCAAGCATCGTCCACCAGAGTCCGTCCGGTAAAGCACGCAGTGAGATGAGGTAGGCGCCCATCCAGCCAATGTATAAGACGCCAGCCAGGGAAATGGTGAAATCCAACGCAGCGGTTGGGCATTCGCGTTTGCAGTTCAAAATGTGGGCTGCCATGCTGCCGAGAATTAATAAGGAAAGGAGAAGGTGGCTGTGCTCGAACCCAAACCAGAAGCGGCTCAACGCAAGCAGGATGACTCCGCCGACCAGAATCAGAACGGAGGGCGAATAACCGCCGCTCTTAGAAAACAAACGCCAGTACTCCCAGGCGGCTATGCCCAGAAAAAAAGTGATGAAGGTGGCGTACGCTTCACCGCCGAGGGCTACAAAGCTTACGCCAATCGGGATGAGCAGGATGGCGACAAGCAGCCGGTTGCGGAGCATCCCCCCTCAGCCCTTAGACGCAAACCTGGTTGGATAATTTGCCGAACCGCCGGTCGCGGTTGTTGAATTCTTGAAGGGCTTTGAAAAATTCCTCGCGGTTAAAATCTGGCCACAAGGTTTCGGTGATGTACCATTCGGCGTAGGCGGATTGCCAGATGAGGAAGTTGGAAATGCGCATTTCGCCAGAGGTTCGAATAATGAGGTCTGGATCCGGTATCCCGGCAGTAAAAAGGTACTGGCTGACCAGTTCATCGGTTACTTGATTGACCGGCACGCCATCGGAGAGGATCGCGCGAATCGCGCAGACAATTTCGTCCCGTCCGCCATAATTCCAGGCAATATTGAGCATCAGCCGGGAATTGTCTTTGGTAATTTCCATCGCCTGTTTTACCTTGTCCTGCAAGCGTTTTGGCAACCGGTCGAGATGGCCAAGATGGTGTAGTTGTACGCCCTCTTCGTGCAACTCGGCTAATTCCCGATCAATGACATCTTCGAGAATCATCATCAAGCCTTCCACCTCATCCGCTGGGCGTGCCCAATTTTCTGTGGAAAAGGCATAAATGGTCAGAATTTTTACGTTGAATTCGACACAGGCGCGGATTATGGTGCGCAAATTTTCAGTTCCGGCTCGGTGACCAGCCAAACGCGGTAATCCGCGTGAATTTGCCCATCTCCCGTTGCCATCCATAATAATGGCAACATGGACTGGGATTTTGGTGAGCACTGAGGGAGTCGCAATGTGAGAATCATTCATTCGGTGGAATTAAAACTCCATGATTTCTTTTTGTTTTACTTCCCCAATCCGTTCGGTTTCGACAATATACCGGTCCGTTAATTTTTGTAATTCTTCCTCGCCTTTTTTAAGCTCGTCTTCGGAAATAAGTTTTTCTTTTTCGAAGTCGCGCAGGTCTTTAATGATGTCGCGGCGCACGTTACGGATGGCAACTTTTCCTTCTTCCAGGCGTTGGTTGACCAGTTTAACCAGATCGCGGCGGCGTTCTTCTGTTAGGGGGGGGAGGTTTAACCGGATGGTCTTCCCATCGTTGTTGGGGGTTAAACCAATATTCGAGGTGATGATTGCCCGTTCGATACCTTTCAGTCCGGTTGAATCAAACGGTTTGATGAGCAATGTGCGCGCATCCGGTACGCTGATGGTTGCCAACTGCATGAGCGGAGTGTTGACGCCGTAATATTCAACCGGCAATTTTTCAATCAGCGCTGGAGTCGCCCGACCGGTTCTTATGCCAGCAAGATCATCTTCGAGACTTTGAATCGCGCCTTTCATTCGATTTTCAGCATCTTTAACGGTTTCTTTGATCATTGCGGCCTCCTTTTGTGATGAGGTGGAAATGAAGTAATGGATGATTACCTGTTAAGGATACCGCAAATTTGGGAAAAATACCATAAATAACCGCTATCCCAAAGGTGAAAGGCGGCGCACAATGTCCAAAAATGGTTCGGGCAGAACATGCCTGAGTCTGCCGCAAAGATGGACGGAGCGACAAAATCTGATGTCTGGACAAAAGATCGGACATCAGGGAAAAACGAAAAGCCTTAAGGGCGATAAACCAGGTTTTCCTAGACCATCTCTATCGTTCCGGAGGCTTTCATGGACAAGTTTATCAACAATCAAGAATCTATGGTGGAATTGTTTGACGATGCTGAACCGGTAGAACGGGCAGGAGAAATCGGGGCGGCAATTCTTGAGGTGCGCTCGTTGCGGCTAGAGGAAACTTACCGCGACCTCAAGAGCCTGCTGGGTTTGACCAGGCTCATGAATAAGCAGCAAGTCTATTATGGAGAAAATGGTCAGTCTGTTGTTACTGGTTTTCGCCTGTGACCGTTCCACTTTTTCTGGACGAATCGCGGCTGGCGTGGTATACTTCGGCGGCTGTTCGCGCAGAACAGTACACTTTCATCCCGCACGCTCCCCGACCATGCCTGGCGTGCTGCCCCGCGCAGTTCAGGACTGGGAAGAAGGGAGCGGAGGAATAACGCAAAAGGAGAATAGATTCACAATGGCTTCCATCATTTCCATGAAAGCCCTGTTGGAAAGCGGCGTGCACTTCGGACACCGCACCAACAAATGGAACCCGTCCATGCGCCCGTTCATTTTCACCGAGCGCAATGGCATTCATATCATAGACTTGCAGCAGACCGTCAAGTCGCTTACCCAGGCGTACCAGGTGATCAGCAAAACCGTTGCCGAAGGGGGCACCATCCTCTTTGTTGGCACCAAGCGCCAGGCGCAGGAAACCATTCAGGACGAAGCCACCCGCTGCGGTATGCCCTACGTTACCGAGCGCTGGCTGCCCGGCACCCTGACCAACTGGGTGACGATTTTCGACCGCATTCAGGAACTGGAGCGGCTCGAACGCATGCGCGACAGCGGCGAAATCAACCGCCTGACCAAGAAGGAAATCCTGATGATCGAGCGCGAGATTAAGCGCCTCGAAAGCCGCTTGAGCGGCATCCGCAAGATGACCCGCCCGCCGGAATTGATCTTCATCATTGACGTCACTCGCGAAGCCACCGCCGTTCACGAGGCGAACCTCAAGCAAATTCCGATCATCGCCCTGGTGGATACCAATTGCGACCCGCGCGGCGTTGATTACGTGATTCCCTCCAACGACGATGCCATTCGCGCCATCAAATTGCTGGTCGGTAAAGTTGCCGACGCCGTGTTGGAAGGCAAAGCCATGCGCAAGGACTCCGCCGATAAATTTGAAGAGGCGGCTCCAGCGGTCACCCCCGCCACTCGCGGTCCGCGCCCGCAGATACTCGAGGAAGAAGAGCTGGACGACGAAGTACTGCTCGGCGCTGCCACCCTGGCAAAAATGAATCCGCGCGCTGCCGCTGAAGAAGAAGTTGACGAAGAAGCCGAGGCAGAGAATTAATTCGTTCCGCTGCGCTGGGACCAGTGGGTCACCAGTTGAATAACAATGCGGATGTCATGGATCGCGGTTTCTACGATGCAATTCTCTTCTCACGCTTTGAAAAGGAATGCATACTGCGGACATGCGTCCAGCGACGAGACACTCTGATATAAGTCAAAAACCTGAGGATTTATGATGACAACGATCACTACCGACATGATCAAAAAATTGCGCGAAGCCACCAGCGCCGGCATTTTAGATTGCCGCAAAGCGCTCGAAGCCGCCGAGGGCGATTACGATAAAGCCGTTGATTTCTTGCGTGAAAAAGGCTTGGCGACCGCCGCCAAACGCGCCAGCCGCACAGCCTCCGAAGGCGTGATTGATGTGTACTCGCACGGCAACGGGCGGGTATGCGTCATGGTCGAGGTCAACTGCGAAACCGATTTTGTTGGGCGCAGCGAGTTGTTCCGCAATTTCGCGCACGAGATTGCTCTCCAAATTGCTGCCGCTTCCCCGCAATACATCGGCGAAGAAGACATCCCGCAGTCAGTTCTCGATCGAGAAGCCGCCATCGCCGCCGCCAAGGCGCGCGAAGAAGGCAAACCCGAAGCCATTCTACCGCGCATCGTCGAAGGCTCGCTGACCAAATTTAAGGACGAATTTGTGCTCATGCGCCAAAAATACATTCGCGACGAGAGCAAAACCATCAAAGACCTGCTCAATGAGACGATTGTCTCAACCGGCGAGAACATCATCCTCCGGCGTTTTGTCCGTTGGGCGCTGGGAGAAACATCACAGGAATCGTAAGTTACAGAAAAGCCAACCCGCGAGGTTGGCTTTTTTGCAGAAAGGAGCGGCATGGACAAATTAAAATACCGTCGCATTTTACTCAAACTGGGCGGCGAGGCGCTCTCCAGTCCACAGGGCAGCGGCATTGACCCCAAGGAAGCCCGCGATATTGCCCTGCGGGTGCGCGAGGTGCGCGAAATGGGGGTGGATGTCGCCATCGTCATTGGCGCGGGCAACCTGTGGCGGGGCAAAGCCGGGCTGGATCTGGGCATGGACCGCGCCACGGCGGACTACATGGGCATGCTCGCCACGGTGATGAATGCCCTGGCGTTGATGGATGCGCTCGAATCGTGCGGCGTGGTCACCCGCGTCCAGTCGGCAATTGAGATGCGCTCCGTCGCCGAGCCGTACATCCGCCGCCGCGCCATCCGTCACCTGGAAAAAGGGCGCGTGGTCATCTTCGGCGGAGGCACCGGCAACCCCTACTTTTCCACCGACACTGCCGCTGCCCTGCGCGCCTGTGAAATTGACGCCGATGTGCTGATCAAAGCCACCAAGGTGGACGGCGTGTACGACAGCGACCCGCAGCGCAACCCCTCCGCGGTCAAATTCGACCGCATTTCCTATATCGAAACCCTCAACCGCCGCCTGGAAGTGATGGACAGCACCGCCATCTCACTGTGCATGGAGAACAAATTGCCCATCCTGGTGCTCAACCTGTGGGACCCGGATGCTCTGCGCCTCTCGCTGCTGGGCGAAATGAAAGGCACCCTGGTCGAAGGTTAACCAACTGGAATTAAAAACAGCGCATCTGCCGGCTTACCGGGGTGCGCTGTTTTGGTTTACTTTACGCTTCTTTGAATTCACCCTCGAACACATCGCCTTGCCGGCTGTCTCCGCTGGTGTGGCGACCGTTATCTCCAGGCTGGTTGGGCTGCGGCGTCGCACTTTGCAACATGCGCCCATAGATTTGCTGCAGCTGTTCGCCCAGGCTGCGCATACGCTGGTCGTCTTCACCGTTCATCGCCTGGCGCAGTTCGCCAATTTTGGCTTCGGCTTCCTGGCGCAGTTCCGCCGCAACCTTGTCGCCCTGTTCCTTCAGCGCCTTTTCAACCTGGTAGATCTGGTTATCGGCAGCATTGCGGGCTTCGATGATCTCGCGCCGGCGGCGGTCTTCACTTTCATGCCGCTTGCTTTCCTCAACCATCCGTTCGATATCCGCCTTGTTCAGGTTGGTCGAAGCGGTAATCACCACGCGCTGCTCCTTGCCAGAGGCTTTATCTTTAGCGGTCACGTTGAGGATGCCGTTTGCGTCAATGTCGAAGGTCACTTCAACCTGCGGGATGCCGCGCGGCGCGGGTGGGATTCCATCCAGGCGGAAGCGCCCCAGGGTAATGTTGTCGCTGGCAATGGTGCGCTCTCCTTGCAGCACGTGAATATCCACCGCGGTCTGATTGTCTTCCGCGGTCGAAAAGGTTTGCGAGCGGCGCGCCGGGATGGTGGTGTTGCGTTCGATTAGCGCGGTCATCACCCCGCCCATCGTTTCCACGCCCAGCGTCAGCGGGGTGACATCCAGCAGCAGCACATCCTTGACCTCGCCGCCGAGCACGCCGGCTTGAATGGCAGCCCCAACCGCCACCACCTCATCCGGGTTGACGCTCTTGTTGGGCTCCTTGCCGGTCAACTGGCGCACCATGCTTTGAACCATGGGCATGCGGGTGGAGCCGCCCACCAGAACTACCTCGTCAATCTGATTGGCTTTCAGCCCGGCGTCGCGCAATGCTGCCTCAAACGGCGCGCGGCAGCGATCCAGCAGGTCGCTGGTCATTTGCTCAAAGCGCGAGCGGTTCAGGCGCATTTGCAGGTGTTTTGGACCATTGGCATCGGCGGTGATATAGGGCAGGTTAATCTCCGTTTCCAGCATGGTGGAAAGTTCGATTTTGGCTTTTTCTGCCGCCTCGCGCAGCCGCTGCAATGCCTGGCGATCATTCTTAAGATCAATGCCGTAGTCCTTCTTGAATTCATCCACGATCCAGGTGACGATGCGCTGGTCCCAGTCGTCGCCGCCCAGGTGGGTGTCGCCGCTGGTTGATTTCACTTCGAATACGCCATCGCCAACTTCAAGGATGGATACATCGAAAGTGCCGCCGCCAAGATCAAAGACCAGGATTTTCTCGTTTTTCTTCTTGTCCAAGCCATACGCCAAAGCCGAAGCAGTCGGCTCGTTGATGATGCGCAGCACCTCCAGTCCGGCAATCTTGCCGGCGTCCTTGGTCGCCTGCCGCTGGCTGTCGTTAAAATACGCCGGCACGGTGATGACCGCCTGGGTCACGGTTTCGCCCAGGTAGGCTTCGGCATCTGCTTTCAGTTTCGCCAGAATCATCGCCGAGATCTCCTGCGGGGCGTAGTCACGGTTGCTCAGCGGGATTTTCACCCGCGCATCGCCCGCCGGACCGCGCACCACCTGGTACGAAACGATCTTGCGCTCTTCTTCGACTTCGTCGTAACGGCGCCCCATAAAGCGTTTGATTGAATAAACCGTATTCTCCGGGTTAACCACCGCCTGGCGTTTTGCCGTCTGTCCGACCAGTCGTTCATTGTTTTTACTGAAAGCGACTACCGAAGGACACAGCCGCGAACCTTCCGCGGTGGTGATCACCGCCGCGTCGCCGCCTTCCATCACCGCCACAACACTGTTGGTTGTTCCCAGATCAATGCCGATAATTTTGGACATCGCTGCCTTCTCCCTTCATAAATAAATCAAAAAATTCGGAAAGTCGCTGCTCCTGCCGTTGGCAGACCCATTGCCTGCGAATCCGGTGGGGCACGCTCACTAGAATACCTCCGCAATGCAATAATCGTATTAACACTGTGTAGGAATCGTATTAACCTGCGGCTTATGCAAAAACACATTGAGCGTGAAAAACCGGCTTGGAACGGATATAATAGAAGTGGCAGCCATTATTGGTTTTCTGTGTTCCACCGGTCTGGAACGGGCTGCCACAAAGGAGGTTTTTGCATGATTCGCACCTTTCGATTAATCCTCGCAGTGTTGGGATTGATCCTGATCGCGCTCAACATCGTCTATCCGGCGGCTGCCCAGCAAAACAATGACACGCCGCTGGTAAAGGTGCTTACCGCTCGAGGACCAGTAACATCGGTAATGCAAGGATACATTCAACGCGGGCTGGAAATTGCCTTAAGCGACGGCGCTGATCTGGTCATTCTCCAACTTGACACGCCTGGCGGGGCGATCACTATTATGAACGAAATCATTCGCAACATCCGCTCCAGCGAGATTCCGGTTGTGGTTTACGTTGCTCCGCGCGGCGCCATGGCTGGCAGCGCCGGCACGCTGATCACCCTGGCAGGTCACGCCGGCGCAATGGCGCCGGAAACCACCATCGGCGCTGCCAGCCCGGTCGGTATGCAAGGCGAGGATGTTGGTGATACCATTGCCGCCAAAGAGAAGGAACTGCTGCGCGCCACAGTGCGTACCCTGGCTGCCAGACGCTCGCCCGAGGCAATTGCGCTGGCGGAAGATACGATCGAAACCGCCAAAGCCGTTTCCGCCGAAGAAGCCTACCAGGTTGGGCTGGTGGATTTCATCGCGATTGATGTTCCCGACCTGCTGCGCCAGTTGGATGGCTTTGAAGTGTACGTGCTCGATCAGCCTCGCATCCTGTCCACCCAGTTCGCCGCCACGCGCGAAATCCCCCCCACCCTGGTAGAGGACGCGCTGCGCCTGTTGACCGATCCTAACATTGTTTTCCTGCTGCTCACCATCGGCGTGCAGGCTATCCTCATTGAATTGTCCAATCCGGGCGGCTGGGTGGCGGGATTCATTGGCGTGGTTTCCCTGGCGTTGGTCTTTTACAGTTTTGGCATCATCCCGGTTAACTTGTTTGGGATGATCTTCATCGTCCTGGCGGTGATTCTCTTTGTGCTCGAATTACAAACACCCACCACCGGCGGGTTGACCGTTGCAGCCGTTGCCTCGTTTATTGCCGGCGCCTTGGTGCTGTTCAACACAGTTCGCCTGCCTGGTTTTCCCGCCCTCTCCATCCCACTCGTAATCGGCGCCAGCGCGATCCTCGCGCTGACCTTTGTAGCCTTCATGACCTTCGCGCTGGGCGCGCTGCGCACCCCAATTGCGATGGGAAAGGAGGCTCTCATTGGGCAGATTGGCACCGTCACCAACGCCATAGAGCCGCACGGCATGGTGCAAGTGGCGGGTGAATTATGGAGCGCGGAATCGCTCGACGAGCAGGATAGCATTCCCGAAGGCGCGCGAGTCGAGGTGGTCAACGTCGAAGGGCTGCGGGTCAAAGTGCGCCGCGTCCATTAACATTAACCCCTGCCTGTTTCTGCTGCGCTATTACGCCCGCCAGAAACCGCGCCGGATTGGGCGCACGTCCTCGGCAGTGACGAATGCCTCGCGGTCGGCTTCCAGGATCAGCGTTTCGACTTCGTCCAGTTTACGCCGCACCACGTCCACATGCAGCAAGGTGACCATGCCGGACATTCCACGCCCGGAAATCTCTGTCACCGCGTAGCCGTTCTGGCGAAGGATTTCCGCCACCGCTGCCCCGCGCGAAGGGCTGACAATGGTCAGGTGGATGTGCCCAATCGCCAGCCGTTCTTCAATATACATCCCAACCACGTTGCCGGTTGCAAACCCTGCGGCGTAGCCAATCACGCTTAAGGGGCTGGTCAGGTTGGATAGCACGGTGCTAATTGCAATCACAAAAACGAGCGATTGGAAAAAGCCCAACACCCAGGCAAGTTTCTTTTTGCCGCGCACGACAAACAACACCCGGATGGTATCCAGGGACATATCGCACACCCGCAGCGCGAAAATACCCAGGGCAATTAAAAAGGCGGCTGCGCTAAAATCAAGCTGCATTTTCCATCCCTCTCAAGAAACGGTTTCTTCTTCCAACACGTTCAGGCAGGCAAGGTACATTTCACTCAAATACTCCTTGACCATTCGCCGGGTGCTGAACTGCGGCGCCAGCGTGCGGATGGTTTCTTTCATCCGCGCCACCCAGCCGGTAGGGATATTATCCACTGAGCGGTTGGTGTAATACAAAGGGATGATCTCCTTTTCAAGCCGTTCGTACAGGCTGCGCGCGTCCATTTCATCCTGCTGGTTGGCATCCACCGGATCGGCGTCTTCACCAATCGCCCAGCCATTGGCGCCGTTATACCCCTCGCGCCACCAGCCATCCATCACCGACAGATTCATCACTCCGTTTAACGCGGCTTTCATTCCAGATGTGCCTGAAGCCTCGTTGGGGCGGCGCGGGGTGTTCAGCCATACATCCACCCCTTGCACCAGGTAGCGCGCCATGTTCATATCGTAATCTTCCAGGAAAACCATCCTGCCCCCCATGCGCGCGTCCTTGATGGCGCGGTAAACTTGCTGAATGAGCAGCTTGCCCGGCTCGTCCGCCGGATGAGCCTTTCCGGCAAAAATGATTTGCACCGGCATATCCAGGTTGGTAATCAGCCTCATCAGCCGGTCGTAATCGCGCAGCAACAATCCGCCGCGTTTGTAGGTGGCAAAACGGCGCGCAAAGCCAATCGTCAGCGAATACGGCTCCAGGAACACTCCGCTTGCCAGGGCTTGGGCAGGATAATAACCGCCCTGCTGCCAGCGCAGGCGAGTGCGGTTATTAATGTACAGAACCAATTTGCGCTTCAAATGCTGGCGCACTGCCCATAATTCCCCATCGGGGATATTTTCGACCTGCGACCACATTAACGGATCGTCAATTCGTTTCATCCAATCCGCGCCCAGATAGCGGTCGAACAACAGCCGCAGCCGCCGCGCCAGCCAGGTAGCGGTATGCACGCCGTTGGTGATATGGATGATCGGAACATCATCCACCGAGCGATCCTGCCACAAGAAGCTCCACATCCGCCGCGAAACCTGACCGTGCAGCTCGGACACCGCATTGGCATACCCCGAAAGCCGCAGCGCCAACACCGGCATACAGAAACTCTCACCCCAGGGCGTGGCTTGCCGCCCGAAATCAACAAATTGGTCGCGGGACAGCCCTAGTTCAGGCCAGACCTGCGAGAAATACTTATCCACCAGCCAGAGCGGGAATTGATCGTTGCCTGCGGGTACCGGGGTGTGGGTGGTGAAGACATTGCTTCTGCGCACCTCCTGGGTTGCCTGAGCAAAGGTTTTGCCCTGGCGGACAAGCTCGAGCGCGCGTTCCACCGCCAGGAACGCCGAGTGCCCCTCGTTCATGTGCCAGACTTGCGGCTGGTAGCCCAATTTTCGCAGCGCGCGAACCCCGCCCATGCCGAGCAGGATTTCCTGCGAGACGCGCACTTCCAGGTCATTACTGTACAAGCGGGCGGTCAGTTGGCGGTCGCTGTCACTGTTGGTTTCCAGGTTGCTGTCCAACAGGAAAAGTGGAACCCTGCCAACCCGCACCTCCCAAATACGCGCCACCACTTCTCTTCCGGGCAATTCCACCGAGATGGTAACCGGGTTGCCCTGGCTGTCCTTCAGCAGCGCGATTGGCGCATCTTCCAATACCAGGTGCTTGGTGTGCGTTTCCTGCCAGCCATCCTCGGTAATCACCTGGGTGAAGTAGCCCTGGTTGTAAATGAAACCCACCCCCACCAGCGGCAAACCCAGGTCGCTGGCTTCTTTTAAGTGGTCACCCGCCAGGATACCCAGACCGCCAGCGTACACTGGCAGCGATTCGTGCAGACCAAACTCAAAGGAGAAATAGGCAATCTGCTTATCCACCAGGTGAGGATACTCCTGTTTGAACCAGGCGTCCTCGGCGCGCAGGTAGGCATCGAACTTCTTCATCACCCGGTCGTACGAATCGAGGTAATACGGGTCATTGGCAGCCGCATTCAACAGGCTGCGTTCAACTTGCTTAAGAAACGCAACCGGATTGTGATCTACCTCATCCCACAGGCGTAATTTGATCTGCCGGAAAAGCTGCTGCGCCTCCGGGTTCCATACCCACCACAGGTTGTATGCCAACTGGCTTAACCGGCTGATCCGCCGGGGCAGGCTGAAATGATTGGGAGTTTCCCGATTGATTAGTGCATTCATAAATTTACTCGCATTTTTTAGAATACGGTCCGTTAAACAACAGTCCCGACCGGATTAATGGGTAAAAATAAATTCTTGGTTGCTGACCCTTTATACCAGATATTTCAAACCTCATTATATTAGAAAATACAACAGCGGGGGATTATACCACGCAATTTCCGCCAATTTTATCCGCCGCGGCGACTCAAACTTATAGGTCATTTCGATTGGATCAGCCACCCCGCCGGTACGAAATGTTATAATTTCAGTATGTCAAAAAGAAAATCTATTTTCCCCTATCTGTTGTTGGGGGTGATGCTGGCTGCCGTATTCCTGCTGGCGGTCCCATCGTTACGTGAACGTGTTTTTTCCAACCTGAATGAACTCCGTGTCCAGGCGCATTACGCCCTCAACCCACCCCAACAGGCGGTCTTTGTTCCCGAAGCATCCATTGCTGCCATCGTGGATGCTACCATGCGAGCCTTTAACCACACCGAAACCCCCACCCCCACGATGACACTTGTCCACACCGCCACCCCCACTCCCGAACTTTCGCCAACCCCCACGCCTACCCCCACCCCGCTGCCCGCCAGGGTGGTACTGGAAGGCGTGCGCTACCAGTCTCAGCACGGATTGTGGAACTACTGCGCCCCCGCCAACCTGGCTATGGGCTTGTCTTTTTGGGGATGGGAGGGTGAGCGTACCGATGTCGGACCTGCGCTTAAGCCTTTCGATAAGGATAAGAACGTCATGCCTTACGAAATGGCGGACTATGTCAACACCCAAACCAACCTGCGCGCGTTGGTGCGTCACGGCGGCACGCTTGACCTTTTGAAATCCATGATTGCCAATGGGTTTGTGCCGATCATCGAAAAGGGCATCGTTATTCGCGATTTCAACGGCCGGCTCGGATGGATGGGGCATTATTCCACCATCACGGGTTACGACGACCAACAGCAAGTCTTCATCACCCAGGATTCGTACTTCGAACCGGATTTCAAAGTCTCCTACACTGACCTGATCGGTCAGTGGCGCTCCTTCAATTACGTTTTTTTGGTCATCTATCCGCCGGAGCGCGAGGGCGAACTGCTCGACCTGCTCGGAGATTACGCCAACGCAACCACCGCCTTTCAGATTGCCGCCGACACCGCCGCCGAGGAAGCCGTCTCGCTGAGTGGTTTGCAGCAGTTCTTTGCCTATTTTAACCGCGGCACCAGCCTGGTCAATCTCCTGGATTATGCCGGCGCCGCCCGCACCTACGATCAGGCATTCACCCTGATGGCTGCCCTGCCGGAAAACGATCGCCCCTGGCGGATGATGTGGTACCAGACCGGACCGTATTTTGCTTACTACTTTACCGGTCGCTATCAGGATGTTGAAAATCTTGCCACTACCACCCTGGATGTGGCTGCCGAGCCGTATCTGGAAGAAAGTTTTGTCTGGCGCGCGCGCGCGCGCATCGCTCTGGGAAACCGCGCCGGAGCCATCGAGGATGTGCGCAGGAGTTTGGAATACCATCCCGGCTTTGATCCCGCGGTTGAACTGGCATCCTTCCTTGGCATTCAACCCTGACCTGATCCATGCTGCGCATTCTGCACTTTGCCGACGCTCATATTGATATCGCCAATTACGGCCGGCACGACCCCGCCAGCGGTCTGCCGTTGCGCGTGCTCGACTTTCTCAAAGCGCTCGACACGATCGTGGATACTGCCATCGCGGAAAAAGTTGACCTGGTTCTCTTTGCCGGCGATGCCTACAAAGACCGCACCCCAGCGCCAACCTTCCAGCGCGAGTGGGGCAAGCGCATCATCCGCCTGTCGCGGGCTGGCATTCCCACCCTGCTGCTGGTCGGCAATCACGACCTTTCCCCGGCAGCCGGCAGAGCCCACGCCCTGCAAGAGTACCAGACCCTTCAGGTGGACAATGTCCATGTCGTTGATCGCCCGCGCCTGCTGCTGCCCGCCGATTTAAACAATCTGCCGCTGCAAATCATGGCGATTCCCTGGGTGTCGCGCTCAACGCTGATGGCGCTGCTGCAATTGAGCGGCGCCGCAATCGAAAAACTGCACGAGGAAATTGAAAACCGGCTCAATTCGATCATCTCCGCCTGGTTCGAACAAATCAATGAACATCTGCCGGTCGTGCTGACCGCGCACGGCAGCGTTCAGGGCGCCGTGTACGGCGGCGAGCGCAGCGTGATGCTCGGCAATGACCTGGTGCTGCCCGGTTCGCTGGTGCGCAATCCGCGCCTCGATTACGTTGCCCTCGGACACATCCATAAATCTCAAAACCTCAATCCCAAGGGACACCCGCCGGTGGTCTACTCCGGCTCGATCGAGCGGGTTGATTTCGGCGAAGCGCGCGATGACAAATTCTTCGTGATTGCCGCGGTCGAGCGCGGCAAGACCGTTCTGGATTGGCGCAAACTGGACGGACGGCGCTTCCTGGATTGCCAGGTCAACCTGGGAAGCGCGCACAAGGATACCCTGCCCGAACCCGGCGCGGTGCTCGCAAAAATCCTTGCTGCCCTGCCCAATGCGGATCAGATGAAGGATGCCATTATCCGCCTGGTGATTGATTACCCGCGCGACTGGGAACGGCTGATTGACGAAGCCGCGCTGCGCCGTTACGCCGAAAACTGCTTCGACTTTCACCTCGTCCGCCGTCCGCTCATCGAAGGTCGCATCCGCCTGGGGGAAAGTGAAACCATCGCCTCTGCCTCCCCGTTGGAATTATTGGACATTTACTGGAAAACCCTCAAAACCAACCCGCAGGATGCCGAACAACTCAACCGTCTGGCAGCCGAAATCATCACCTCTGCCGAAACCCACCCAATCGATTCCGCAGCCGAGTCCTGAGGTAAAAAACCGCGCCCGACATGAATGATCCCTTCCTTGAAATCCTTTTTATTTTTCTCCTGCTGATCGCTAACGGTGTTTTTGCCATGTCGGAAATCGCCATGGTTTCATCGCGCAAAGCCCGCCTGCAGCAAAAGGCGGATGACGGTGATCCGGCGGCTGTCGCCGCGATCGAATTGGCAGAAACCCCCAACCGTTTTCTGTCCACCGTCCAGATCGGCATCACCTTGATTGGCATCCTGGCAGGCGCGCTCAGCGGCGCAACCATTGCGGAATGGCTGGCAGGGTTGGTCGCGACCATTCCCCTGCTTGCCCCGTACAGTGAAGGAATCGCTCTGGCGGTGGTGGTCATCCTGTTGACCTATTTCACTCTGGTGATTGGCGAATTAATTCCCAAACGCCTGGCGTTGAACAACCCCGAATCCGTCGCCACCGCCATTTCCCGCCCCATGCGCCTGCTCTCCAACCTGACCTCTCCGCTAGTGCGCTTACTCAGCGCTTCCACCGAGCTTGGGCTGCGCATCCTCGGCATCCGCCCTTCCACCGAACCGCCGGTCACCGAGGAGGAAATTAAAGTCCTCATGGAACAGGGCACCCAGGTTGGCATCTTCGAAGAAGCCGAGCAGGACATGGTCGCGAGCGTATTCCGCCTGAGCGACCGCTACATTGACGCGATCATGACCCCGCGCACCGAAATCGAATGGCTTGACCTCGACGAAAGCCCGGCGGAAATCCTGGCGGAGGTCATACGCAGCAAACACAGCCGCTTCCCCGCCGCGCACGACAACCTGGATAACGTGGTTGGCATTCTGCCTGCCAAGGATTTTCTCAGCAAAATGTACGCCGGTCAGGCGTTCGATATCCAAACCCTGCTCCAGCCGCCGCTGTTCGTCCCGGACAGCATGTCGGCGCTGAAAGTACTGGAGATGATCCGCGCCGCCGGCGTGCATGAAGCCCTGGTGCTCGACGAGTACGGCGGGCTGCTGGGCATGGTGACCCTGTACGATGTTCTCCGCGCCATCGTCGGCGAACTGCCCGGCAGCGGCGCCAACGGCGAACCACAGATCATCCAGCGCGAGGACGGCTCCTGGCTGGTGGATGGACTGCTCTCGGTGGACGACCTCAAGGAATTGCTCGATGTGGAGGAACTTCCGGAGGAAGACCGCATCGGCTACCAGACTGTAGGCGGCTTCATTTTCAACCAATTAGGCAGCATCCCTTCCGCCGGGCAGTCGCTGGCGTGGAACGATTACCGCTTCGAAATCATTGACATGGACGGGCGGCGGATTGACAAGGTGCTGGTCACCCGCCTGCCGGTGCAACCACAGGGCTAAGCGCATGATTCCCATCCGGCTGCAAATTCAAGGTTTTTTGTCCTACCGCGAGCCGGTCGAAATTGACTTCACCGCCTTCGACCTGGCGTGCATTACCGGTCACAACGGGGCAGGCAAATCCACCCTGCTGGACGCCATCACCTGGGCGTTGTTTGGCGAAGCCCGCCGCCGCGACGATGCGCTGATCAACAACCTCGAATCCGCCGCCGAGGTCGTCTTCGAATTTGACTACGAAGCCAACCGCTGCCGCGTCCAGCGCACCAAGCCGCGCGGCAAGACCAGTCTGCTCGAATTTCACATCCTGACCGCCGAAGGCGCCTGGCGGCAGTTGACCGAGCACTCGCTGCGCGAAACCGAAGAACGCATCCGCTCGGTGCTGCGCATGGACTTTGAAACCTTCAGCAATGCTTCTTTTTTTCTGCAAGGCAAAGCCGATCTGTTCGCCCAGCAAAAGCCCGCCGACCGCAAGCGCATTCTTTCCACGATCCTCGGGCTGGAGGTTTGGGAAACCTACCGCGAGGCAACCGCCGGACGCCGCAAACAGGTGGAAATGGACGCGGCGCTTGTCAGGCGGATCATCGAGGAAAACGAAAGCGAACTGGCAGAGGAAGGCGAGCGCCGCCGCCGGCTGGAATCCCTGGAAGCACAGCTGAATTCGTTTGCCAGCCTGCGTAAATCGCGCGAAGAAGCCCTCGACCATCTCAAGCGCCTGGCTGCCTCGCTGGAGGGTCAGCGCAAGATTGTCGAGACTCTGGCGCAGCGTTTGCGCGCCGAACAGCAGCGCCATGACCAGCGCGCCCGCTACCTGGAAGACCGCCGCGACCGCCAGCGCCAGCTGCAGGATGAAATGACCCGCGCCGCCGAGATCGAGGCTGCCTACGCCGCCTGGAAAGACCTGCGCGCCGAATTGGAACGCCAGGATCAGTTAGCCAGCCGCTATCACCCGTTGCAAGAGCAGCGCAGCCAGCTCCAGACTGCCATTCAGAACGAGCGCGCCCGCCTGGAACAGGAACTGCGTATGCTCGACCAGCAGCGCGGTAAAATCCGCCAGCAGCAGGCAGGCTTGCCGGATATGCAGCAAAAACTTGCCGAACTGCGCTCGCGCATCGCTGCGCTCGAGGTGAACATCCAGCAGCGCGAACAACTTGCGCAGCAAAAGACCGCCCTCAAAGAGCAGATGGCAAGCCAGAACGCGGAAATCCGCCGCTTGCAGGATAAAATGGACGCCCTTCAGGAACGCATCCGCCGCCTGCAAACCGCCGAGACCGAAACCTGCCCGCTGTGCGGGCAGCCATTGGATGACTCCAGCCGCGCCGCCCTGCTGGCGGACCTGGAAATCGAATCCGGCGGTGTCGGGGCTGAGATTTCCGCCCACAGGGAGGATTTTCTCGCTTTGCAGCGCGAGCACCAACGCATGGAACACCAAATCAACGCTGCCGCCGCCTACGACAGCGATTTGCACGGGTTAAACCGCCAGTTAGCCGCCCTGGACGAGCGCCAGGAAAGCACGCAAAACAGCATCAGCGCATGGCAGCAGCACGACGAGCCGCGCCTGCTGGAACTGGAAAGAATCCTTGCCGGCGAAGATTTTGCCCATGCCGAGCGCGCCCAATGCTCGCAAATTGATCTTGCCCAGCAAGCGCTGGGGTACGATGCAGAGGAACATCGCCGCGCCCGCCAGGCCGAACAGCAAGCCCGCGCCGCCGAGGAGGACATGCGCCTGCTGCAAGCCGCCCGCGCCGAACTCAAACCGCTCGGCGAGGAAATCAGCGCGGCGGAGCGCAGCCTGGCGGGCGATGCCGCCGAAATCGCCGCTTTGCAGGACGAATATCAAAAAACTGAAACCGATTACCGCCGCCAGGCGCAGCACCTGCCGGATGTAGCCGCAGCCGAGCGCGAGTTGAACGAAATCAAGATCAACGAAAACAACCTTCACCGCCAGGCAGGCGCAGCCCGCCAGGACGTGGAGGTACTGGAAAACGTGCGCCGCCAGCTGGCAGCCAACAAGGCGCGCAGCGCGGAACTGACCAGCCTGGCGACGCGCCTCAAAACTCTGGAGCGCGCCTTTGGCAAGGACGGTATTCCCGCCTTGCTGATCGAACAGGCGCTGCCGGAGATCGAAGCCCAGGCAAACCAGATCCTCGACCAGTTGTCCAACGGCAGCATGGCGGTGCGCTTCGAAACCCAGCGCGAGTACAAAGCCAAACACCGCGAGGACAAGAAGGAAACCCTCGATATCATCATCAGCGACGCCGCCGGTCAACGCGAATACGAGATGTACTCCGGCGGCGAAGCCTTTCGGGTCAATTTTGCCATCCGCCTTGCCCTCTCGCGCGTGCTGGCGCACCGCGCCGGCGCCCGCCTGCAAACCCTGTTCATTGACGAAGGTTTTGGCAGCCAGGACGCCGAGGGCCGCCAGCGGCTGATCGAGGCGATCAACGCGGTGCGCGCCGATTTTGCCAAAATCCTGGTCATTACCCACCTGGAAGAGCTCAAGGACGCCTTCCCTGCCCGTATCGAGGTGGAAAAGAACGCCCGCGGCTCGGCGGCGCGGGTGATGGTGGCATGAACGCGCCAAACGGCGGGCTACCCGCCATCCCCTACCGGCTGGGCGTCCAGCAGCGCATTCTGCCCAATTACCGCGCTCCGTTTTTCGAAGCCCTCGGCGCAGCCTGCCCGCGCGGACTGGCGGTCTTTGCCGGGCTGCCCCGCCCCAGCGAGGCAGTGGAAGCGCACCCCCACCTGGAAAACGCCCACCTGTACCGTGCCGGCAACCAGCACCTGCTGCGCGGCGCGCTCTACCTGTGCTGGCAGCGCGGCTGGCGCGCCTGGCTAAACGACTGGCAGCCCGAGGTGCTGGTGATGGAAGCCAACCCGCGCTACCTGAGCAGCCCGCGCCTGATGGATTGGATGCGCGCCCGCCACCGCGCGCTGGTTGGCTGGGGGCTTGGCGCGCCAACCGGCGGCGCGCTGGCTGCCGTTCAGCGCGCGGCGTGGCGCCGCTTTCTGGCACGCTTCGATGCACTGCTGGTCTATTCCCGCCAGGGCGCCGACCAATACGCCCGGCTGGGCTTCGACCCGGCGCGCATTTTCGTCGCCCCCAACGCCGTCGCCGCCCGCCCCATCCAGCCGCCACCTGAACGCCCGCCCGGTTTTCCGGCAGACCGCGCCCGGGTGTTGTACGTCGGCAGGCTGCAAGCCCGCAAACGCATTGACCTGCTGCTGCGCGCCTGCGCTGCCCTGCCCGCCCCGCTCCAGCCTGACTTGTGGATTGTTGGCGACGGACCCGCCCGCCGCGATTTAGAGCAACTGGCAGCCGGGCTGTACCCCGCGGCGCGCTTCCTGGGCACGCGCTACGGCGCGCAACTCGATCCGTACTTCGCCCAAGCCGACCTGTTCGTCTTGCCGGGCAGCGGCGGGCTGGCGGTGCAGCAAGCCATGTCCTTTGCCCTGCCGGTGATCGTCGCCGAAGCCGACGGCACCCAGTCCAACCTGGCGGGGGGGCAAAACGGCTGGCTGCTCCCGCCCGGCGACCTGCCCGCCCTGACTGACGCCCTGCAGCAAGCCCTGACTGACCCCGCCCGCCTGCGCCGCATGGGGCTGGAATCGTACCGCATGGTCCGCGAGCAGGTCAACCTGGAAACCATGCTGGCAGCCTTTGCCCGCGCCATCCATTGCGCCGCCCGCCGCGCTGGACTGGCTCCCCCGCTCGTGCCACCCCCCGATGGAGAAGCCTGAGGATGCGCATTCTGCTGGTCGCCGACGGGCGCAGCCCGATTACCCTGCGCTGGCTGGACAGTCTGCGCGCGCTGGACTACCGGGTTTCGTTGATTTCATCCTTTCCCTGCAACCCGCCGGAAGGCATGGCGGACTTCTTCTACCTGCCGGTGGCGTTTAGCGGCTGGGCAGGCGCGCTGCCGCGCCGCGCGGCAGGCCATGCCAGCCCGGCACGCCCGCCCGGCATCAAACGCCGCCTGGTAAGCACCTTCCGCGCCGCGCTGCTGGCAGTCCGTTACCGGCTGGCGCCGCTCGACCTGCCCGCCCGCCGTTACCGCGCGCTGCTGGAGCGCGTCCAGCCCGACCTGGTGCACGCCCTGCGCATCCCCTTCGAGGGCATGTTGGCTGCCGCCACCCCACCCGAATTCCCGCTCGCGCTCTCCATTTGGGGCAACGACCTGACCTTGCACGCCGCGCAGAGCCACGCCATGGCGCGCCTGACCCGCGCCGCGCTGACGCGCGCCGACGGGCTGCACGTGGACGCGCTGCGCGACCTCAACCTGGCATACGCCTGGGGCTTCCCCGCCAGCCGCCCTTCACTGGTCATCCCCACCAACGGCGGCATTGACCTGCGCCGTATGCAAAGCGAGCGCCAGCCGCTGCCCGCCGAACTGGAAAGCCGCATCCCGCCCGGCTTGCCGCTGGTGATCAATCCGCGCGGCGTGCGCGCCTATACCTGCACCGCCGCCTTCTTCCAGTCCATCCCGCTGATTTTGGAACGCCGCCCGCAGGTGGCGTTTGTCTGTCCGGGCATGGCAGGCGAGCGCGAAGCCGAAACCTGGCAGCAGCGCCTGCGCCTCGACCAGCGGGTGACGCTTCTGCCGGCTTTACCCCAGGGGCAGCTGTGGTCGCTGTTTGCCCGCAGCCAGGTATCCGTCTCGCTCACCACCCACGACGGCACGCCCAACACCCTGCTCGAAGCCATGGCGTGCGGCAGTTTTCCCGTCGCCGGCGACCTGGAAAGCCTGCGCGAGTGGATCACTCCCGGCGTCAACGGGCTGCTGGTTGAAGCGGGCGAGCCGCAAGCCGTCGCCGCGGCGGTGCTGGACGCGCTCGACCAGCCCGATCTGCGCTCGCGGGCTGCCACATTCAACCTGCGCCTGGTGGAAGAGCGCGCCGAAGTTGCCCGCGTGCGCCCGCGCCTGGACACCTTCTACCGTCAGTTGATCCGCGTCTGATTCGCTCCAATTTTAAAAATTCAGTATACTTAAACCATTCAACTGTCCTCTGGCTCGCCCGCAGACTGCCCCAGCGCCGCGCCGCACAGGGAGATTGGCTCGCTGCGGCAAACGAGTTGTTTTCATCAAGAAGGAGGTACATCCAGCCATGAACGAAACGATTCGCGACCGCATTCGTGGGATTATCGTTGGCGCCGCAGTGGGGGACGCGCTGGGAATGCCGCTCGAATTTGGCAGCGCCGCCCCAGTGGAACGGATGATCCGCACCATGCGCTCCGGGCGGCTGCCGGCTGGCTCCTTCACCGACGATACCGAGATGGCGCTTGCCCTGTCCGAAAGCTTGCTGCACAACTTTCGTCTCGACGGCGATGACCTGGTGCAGCGCTTTGCCGCCTGGTACCGCAGCAACCCGCCGGATGTTGGCATTCACACCGCCAACGTTCTCCAGCGCGTCAGCCGCGGCGAGCCCTGGCAGCAGGTGGTCAAAGAGGTCCAGCTGGCACACCCGCACAACGCCGGCAACGGTTCGCTGATGCGCTGTTACCCGGTGGCTGCCGCCTGCTGGAACGACCTGGACGCGCTGGTCGAGCAATCCTGCCTGCAAAGCCAGGTCACCCACCCGCACGAGGACTGCCAGGCAGCCTGCGTATTCGTCAATGCAATGATTTTTCACCTCATCCATGCCAGCCCGCCGCGCCAGGCGTACCAGCAGGCGCTCGATCAATCCCAACCCGGTCATGGTCAAACCGAACTGCCGGAAGGGTTGCGTACCGCGGTGCTGCTTGCCCCGCGCCGCAAGCGCGAGGAACTGCGCAACACCGGCTGGGTGCGCCATACCCTGGAAAGCGCGGTGTGGGGTTTACTGACCACCGATTCCTTCGAGGATGCACTGGTGCAGGTGATCAACCTGGGCGCCGATACCGATACCACCGGCGCGGTCACCGGGGCGCTGGCGGGTGCTGCTTATGGCTTGAAAGCCATTCCGCCGGACTGGAAAAACGCCCTGCGCGGCGAATACCCGCTCAAGACCGGCAAAATCTGGCGGCTGGACGATTTTATAAACCTGGCGGATCAACTGGCAGCCAAATCCGCCATCGCCTGAACCCCCGCCCGAAGGCTAATCGGCTATCACGCCCGAATCATCGTCAGCAGCATTTTGCACGGACTGTGGGCATGCAGGGCGTGGGGTTGACCGCCGGGCATCAGGATCATCTGCCCCGCGCTCAAGCGGAAGGGCGCTCCTGCGACGGTGATTTCCATCTCGCCCTCAATGAGATGCACCAGCGCATCGTACGGCGCGGTGTGCTCGCTCAGCCCCTGCCCGCCGTCGAAGGCAAACAGGGTGACCGTGCCGCTCTTGTTCTGCACCAGCGTGCGGCTGACCACCGCCTGCGGCTGCGCGGCAATCAACTCACTCGTCGTCCAAATTTCGGTTGTTGTATTTTTCATGGGATCCAGCTCCTTGCCCCAAGCATACCGCGAAACCCGGACGGCGGATTTGACACGCGTCAATCAAGCAGCGTCAATTTTCCGGCGCGGTTTAGTATTCGATCACCCGCGGCAGTTTCTTCGCCTGATCCACCCAGTCCTGCACCTGGCTGAGCACCGGCAGGCGGCGCACCAGGTTCTTCTGCGCATTGACCTCGCTCATCTTCGCCAGCAGGTTTTCCGGGTTGCGCTGCGCCAGTTCGACCACCGTATCCACCCCGGCTTCTTCCAGCAGGTCGGAATATTCTTCGCCGATGCCGTTGATGCGGAACAGGTCGGCGTGGTTGATCCATTCGAGAATCAATTTCTCGCTTACTTCGACAGTTTCTGCCAGGCGCTTGCGTCCCTGCGGGGTTTTGCCTGTTTCGAGCAGGCTTTCCAGCGAGGTTACCCCGGCTGCCTGCAGTTTTGCGGCGTATTTTTCGCCAATCCCTTCGACTTTACTCAGTGATGTCATGATATGCTCCTCGTTTCGAAACTTAACGGTTCCATTACAACATGCTCGGGAGAGGACCAGCACCAAAAAATTATTTGCATTAAGCAACGGAACATGCGCCCGTTTCATCCTTAATCATACACGATGATGGAGGTTTTCGCACCGGCTTTATCTGCTCAGATGCTCCTGGCGCGGTTGACGCCTGGCATCGCGCAAGAATACTGGCGGGCTTTTCGCCCGCCAGCGCTGTGCCTGCCCGCGGGGCAGGAATGTTTCCACACCGCTTTCAGGCGGCGGCTTTTTCCGCCTCGGCGGTTTTGACCAGTTCCAGCTCGATGTGGATGGCAACCTCGTCGCCCACCAGCACGCCGCCAGTCTCCAGGGCAACATTCCAGACCAGGTTCCAGTCCTTGCGGTTGATCCTGGTTGCCGCGCTGAAACCGGCGGAAACGCCGCCAAACGGGTTCTTCAACTTGCCGTTGAAGGTCGCGTCCAGCGCTACCTCGCGGGAGATGCCGCGGATGGTCAGGTCGCCGATGATGCGCCCGCGATTCTCGCCAAGCACCTCGATGCGCTTGCTTTTGAAGGTCAGGTAGGGGAATTGACCGGCGTTCAAGAAGTCCGGCGAGCGCAGGTGAGCGTCGCGCTGGGGTTCGCGGGTGTTGATGCTGGCGGCTTCGATTTCGACCTCGACAAAGGAATTTTGCGGGTTTTCTTCATCGAAATGAACCTCGACATCAAATTTCTCGAAACGTCCACGCACGTTGGTTACCATCATGTGGCGCACCGAGAAGGTGATTTCAGTATGGGCTTGATCAATTTTCCAGGGCATTTCAGGCACTCCTTTTATGTTGAATTATGATAATTTGACTTATTATAACTTCAATAATGATAATTTAACATTAAAGTATTTTAAGAAAAAAAAATGGACAGCGCTTTCAACCTTCCTTTTTGCCCAGTTTACGCAGCAGGTCGCCCAACTGGCGCTGCTCTTGCTGGCTGAGCACCGAGAACTCATCCGCCACTGCCCGGGCGTGGAGCGGAAAAAGCTCATCAATCAACTGCGCGCCGGCCGTGGTTAATTCCACCCGGCTGACGCGCCGGTCATGCGCGTCCGCCGCGCGGCGCACCAGCCCGCGTTTTTCCAGGTTGTCAATCACCAGAGTGATATTGCCGCTGCTTTTAAGCAGCTTGCTGGCAAGGACACACTGCGGCATAGAACCCAGGTGGCGCAGGACTTCCAGCACGCCGAACTGACTGTCGGTCAGATCACCCATGCTGTTGCGCTGGTGCAGCCGGCTGGTGACTGAATCCGCCGCGCGGGTCAACTTGATCCACGCATCGAGCGCATTGACAACGTCGGCTTCGTCTTGATAGTGGGTTGGCATGGTTAAATCTTTCAATGTTGAATATTATCAAATCTAAATATACCGGTTTTTTTGGCGGTTGTCAAGCGTTAATCTTCCTGCCAGCCTATCCATTTTGCCATCTGCAGCGCTTCGGTTTCCACCTGGCGGGTTAGCGCGGCGCGTTCGTCTGCGCCGGGCGCTTCAACCAGTTCCAGCGCATGCTGCCAGACATTGCCGCGCCAGCCGGCGATCAGCCGCGAGATTATATGCTCGTCCAGCCTGCCCAGCAGCGCGTCGAACACCTGCAGCGCCGGCATGGCAGGCTCGAGCACCTGATCCTGCACGGCGTCTATGGTTGCCGCGATGATCTCATTGACCCGGCAGTGATCGGCAAAGCGCGCCTGGCGGCGGACTTCGTCCAACTGCTGCCATTCGGGCTGGAGCAGTTCCTCCAGGGTCAGCACCAGGTCGTAATTGATGTGGGCATTGACGCCCAGCAGCAGATTCTGCGCCGGCAGCAGGCGCCCGCCCTGCGCGGCTTCAAAGGCTGCCTGCCAGACGCGCGGGGCAGCGGCGGCGTCCCGTTGGTAGGCATCCAGCGCGACAAAATAGTAGTCGGCAAAGCGGCGCAGCAGATGATCCACCCATGCCGGGTCGTTGAACTCGCGGCGGTCAATGGCTTGCAGCATGTTGGCGGTCATCAACCGGTAACAATCCAGAAACACCGCCCGCTGGTCTGCCAGCCGCCGCCATTGCAGCACCAGCGCCTGCATGCGCTCAAGAACGGGATGCGCCAGAGATTCCATACCCTCGTTGTGCCGGATTTCACTGCACTTCGAATTCCATCGTGGCGGCTGATTCGCCGTTCATGAAAATTTCGACCTTGTATTTGCCCGCCGGCCAGGGATTGTCGTTGCTCAGGTTGAAGTGCACCAGCCCGCTGCCGGTGGTGATTTCGGTCTCGGTGATCATGGTATTGGCTTCGACCCCTTCCACCTCCACGGCACTCCACACCGCTTTGAGAACAGTGTCATCCGGCGCGTTTTTCAAGTCCACCTGGGCGTAAAATACCGCGTCCGGCGCGTAACGGGTGACCCGGTCGCTGCCGTCCTCACTGCTCGAAAGCCAGGCGTCGCCGATGTTGGCAGTGGTGGCGCTAAATTCACAGGCAACTGCCGCAAACACCAATACTATCAGGGCGATCCATACAGCCAATTTGGGGCGTTTCATTTTTTAATCCTCTCCTTGTGAATGTTCATCAAAAATACCACCCGCGCCGTGATGCCGCCAGGCAGTATCATTAAATACCATCATAGCCAATCCCGGCGGATTTGCAAGGAGGATATTTTTAATCACCCCGCCGATAGCGGCAGGGGTGATTCCTCGATGCGCTCCAGCCTGCGCAGGCGGCGCTTCATTCTTGCTGTTGTTCGTTGAGGTATTGCGGAATAATCTCGAAAAATATTTTCACCACTTGCGGGTCAAAGTGGCTGCCTGCCTGGCTGCGGATGTATTCCAGCGCTTTTTCCTTTGACCATGCCGGGCGGTAGGGGCGGTCGCTGGTCAGCGCGTCCCACACGTCGGCGACGGCGAACACGCGCGCCGCCAGCGGGATGCGCTCGCCGCTCAAACCGTGCGGGTAGCCGCAGCCATCCCATTTTTCGTGATGGTAATAGGGAATCTCCAACGCCGGGCGCAGATACAGGATTGGGTAGAGCATGTCGTAGGCGTACTGCGGGTGTTTGCGCATGATCTCCCACTCTGCGTCGTCCAGGCTGCCCGGTTTGAGCAGGATGCTGTCCGGAATGCCCATTTTGCCAATATCATGCAATAGCGCGCCGCGCCTCAGGTGCGTCAGTTGCTGCTCGTCCATCCCCATCCGCTGCGCCATGCGCAGGGTCAGGTCGGTCACCCGCTGAGTGTGCCCTTCGGTCTCGCGGTCGCGCAGATCGAGCGCGCGCGACCAGCCTTCGATGGTATCATCGTATGCCAGGGTCAACTCCAGGTTGGACTGCTGCGCGCGTTCGAACAGTTGCGCGTTATCAATCGCGATGGCTGCCTGGTGGGTGAGCGCCTCGAAGAAGTTGAGCCAGTCGGCGTCCGGGTGAAACGAGGAGCGCTGGAAGATCTCCAGGACGCCTTTGATCTGCCCTTTGGCAATCAGCGGCGCGCCGCAGTACGAGACAAAATTCTCGTTCCTGACCAACGGCATACGGGTGAATGCCGGTCTGGCGGAGGCAAAATCGTTGGTATATAACACCCGCCGCTCCAGGGCGGCGGTGCCCGCCTGCCCGCTTCCGACGCGCACGCGGCTGTTTTGGTAGACGTGGGTATGAAAACCCTGTCCGGCAGCATATTCCAGCGACAGCGTGCGCGGGTTATACAGCAGCACCCCGGCGGCGTCCACTTTCAGATGGGCAATGGTCTCTTCGAGCAGCGCATCCAGCGAAGAGCGCAGGTCAAGGCTGGTGGTGATGATGCGGTCAATGGTTTGCAACACCTGCAACTGCTCTACCCGGCGGCGGGTCTCTTCGAATAACGAGATGCGCAGCAAGGCGTTGACCAGCATATCCGCCACCGAAGTCAACAGGCGCATATCGTCATTGCTCAACGCGCGGCTGGAGCCGATCCACAGCATGGCGGTGATCTGGTGGTCCGAACGCAGGGGCACGCCAATCGCAGCATTGCATCCGTCCAGCGCGCGCGGCGCGTACACATGTTCATCCACTTGAACATGGTTGGTCAAAAATGGCTGCCCGCTGCGCAATATCACCGCGCTTAACCCTTTTCCCGCCGGAATGACGATTCCGGCAAGCGGCTGCCAGACGCCCGCCGCCTGCTCGATCATCACGCTGCCGCTGAACGGGTCAACCACCTCGAAGGTAGCCCCGTCGGCGCCCATTTGGCTTATCAATTGCTTCAACAGCGCGCGGATCAATTCCGCGCGGGTTACCGCGCTGCGCAGGGTGGCGCTCAGGCTGGCAATCAGTTCCAGTTCGCGCAGCCGCTGCTGGGTTTCCTCGAACAGGCGCGCATTGGCAAGCGTGGTCGAAAATTGCGCCGCCAGCGTCTCGAGCAGGCTGCGGTGACCCTCGTGATACATATCCGGCTGGTAGGATTGAGCCGAAATCATTCCAAAGACATGCTCACCCTGGCGCAGCGGCACCGCCAGCACCGAACGGACACTTTGCGGATCGCCAAAATGGATGCGATTGGTATTGGATTGCACCAGGTCGGGAATTAATATCGTTTCGCCTGTTTCGATCACCTGCCCGCTCAAGCCGGCGCCGCGCGGGATGCGCGTCCCCGGATAGCGTCCGCCGCGGTCGAACAAATAAATGGCATCGTAATCCTGCGAAAGCGGGTCTTCCAGCACGATGACGAAGGCTTCGCACGGCATCACCTTTTCAATGGCGCGGTGAACGGCGGTGTGCACCGCGTCGGCTTCCAGTCCGGTGGTCAGCAGCCTCTGGCTGGCAGCGTGCAGCACGCTCAGCTCTTCCAACCGCTGGCGGGTACGCTCGTCCAGCCAGGCGCGTTGCAGCGCGTTGCCCGCCATATCGGCAATGGCAGCCAGCAGGCGTTTTTCGGCGTCGCCAGGCGTGTAAACCCTGTCATACCAGATGTTCATCACCCCGATGATCTGCTCGCCGGCGCGCAGGGGCAATGCAATGCCACCGCGCAGCGGCGAGAGCAGTTCCTCTTCGCCCGGTTTGATCACCGTGAGCGGGTCGCTGCGCCAGTCGGCGAAAGCGTAAATTTCGCCGCTCGCCGCGACGCGACCGGTCACGCCTTCGCCCGGCGGGTGGCGGAGGGCGTCATGGATGCCACTCACCCAGTTTCCTTGCGGGTTGAACCAGCCGCGCGCCACCAGGTCGCCGCTGCTTTCTTCGAGCAAGTAGATCGAACCGGCGGCTGCCCCCACCGCGCGGACGGCGTTCTCGATAAACGCGCGGGACATCGTCTCGATGCTGCTGGCTTGCGAAAGGGCGGAGGATACCTGCTGAAGGGCTTGCAATTCGCGCAGGCGCTGCCTGATATCCTCGACCATGTGAGCATGTTCGAGGATCAAAGCGGCGGTTGAGCCGAATCCGGACAGCAATTCCAGATCGCGATCCGAGAATGCGGCGGTTTGATGGGTGCTGTCCAGCGCCAGCACGCCGATCGGGCTGCCATTGACGATCAGCGGGGTGACGATGGCGCTTTGCACAGCCTGCATCTCCGCAATTTCGTCTCCGTGACGGATGGATGGATCGCTTCGCGCATCGGGGATGTTGAGCGGGCGGGCTTCGCTAAACGACCGGCCGGCGTATCCTTCGTGCGAATAAAAACTGACCGTTGGCACGCGCGGGTCAGCATAGCCAAACAGCGCCTGGATGCGCAGGCTGCCGTGTTCGTCCGCCAGCAGGATGGAGCCTTTGTCCGCCGCGGGAACGGCGTGCTGCGCGGCGCGCAGCAATTGCTCCAGCAGTTCCTGAAACCCCACTCCTTCCTGCAACGCCTGGCTGATCAGCGCCTGGGCTTCTACGGCGCGTCTGCCGCGTTTTTCCTCGCTGATGTCAACAGCGGCGCCGAAGATGCGCGCCACCCGGTTCTGCTGCTCGTCCCACTGCGGATAACCATAATCCCGAATCCAGCGGATCGAACCGTCCTTGCAAATCAGGCGGAATTCACTCACGTCCACTTCACCGGCGCGCAGCCTGCGCTGGCGTGCCAGCGCCAGCGGCAGATCATCCGGGTGAATCAATGCCGTCCAGCCGCCGCGCGCTTGCGATTCCTGCAGGGTGAAGCCGGTGACGCCGCTAAAATCGCCCCCCAGCCATTGCGCGTCCAGGCTGCCATCCGCGGCGAGTTGGAATTCGTAGGCGTAATTCGATATCATTTCGGTGATGATGCGGTAACGCTGCTCGCTCTGCCGCAGCGCCTGCTCCGCCTGCTGCGGTTCGGTAACGTCGGTGCAGGCGAGCAGGATGAAGCCTGTTTGGGCTTCTTTGCGCAGGATTTGCCGCGCGTCGAGCCGCATGACCCGCCCGCCGGCAGGCAATGTGAACCGGATTTCGCAGCCGCGCATCTCGGCGTTATTCGACAGGATTTGCTCCAGCCGCTGGCGCAGCTCGGGGACGTTCCACTGTCCGCTGCCCAGTTCGAACAACGGGCGCCGCTCGGTTTCCGCCGGGGTGGTCTGAAAGGCGCGGTAAAAGGCCGGGTTGGCATACGCCACGCGCAATTGGCTATCCAGCACAATCAACGGCTGGTGGATGGCTGCAAGAATATCCGCGCGGCTCATTAGAAATACCCCGTGAGGTTGCTTTTGAATTGCAGGTTTGGGATAATTTTTCCCTGCCTCTTCCCGGCGCCCCCCAGCGGGGAGGGGCATTCAGCTGCAACAAAAATTGTTTAATAAGGATACCATAAATAAAATCAATGAACAATATGCCGCGCCGAATAATGATCCACGCCGCGCCAATTACAACGCATTTGAAACGCTTTTGCCGCTTTGGACGGCGCAATTGCGCTTCAACATTCCGCAGGCGGGCAGCGCTTCCAGCAGCGGGATGTAGGCGCTGAGCACGCCATCGCTCAAGGCATTGATGAACCCCGCCACCCTGCCGCCCGGTTCCTCCACCGCCAGCACAACCCCCGCGCCGTTCGCCAGCCGGCGCGGGCGGGTTTTTCCAGCCTTCGAAGAAGCCGGTCAACCTTTGACATAGGATAATTTCTCGGCGATTAACCCGCCGCGCAGGCGGTACACGTCCACCCCGCGCGCGCGGCTCTCCTGCCCGCCGGCGTCGCGCCAGTGATACGTCCAGCGCATGACGCAGCGCCTGCCGTGCGAAAAGATCTCCTCGATCTCGATACGCTGATCGCGCGCGGCGCGGAAAAATTCCGCCCAAAAGGCGCGCAGCGCGGCTTTACCGGTGTAGCGCGTCCCGTCCGGGGCGGGAGCGGTGTTCTCGAACACGCTGTCTTCCGTCAGCAGCGCCAGCATGGCGTCCAGATCGTGGGCATTGAGCGCCTGGTTGAAGGCAAGCACAACTTGAATAACGGTTTGGTTGTTCATCTCTCACTCCGGTAGCAATTGGCGGGCATGGCATAGCGCCCGGTCAACGCGGGGCAATCGCCGCGCCCATTGCAGCCATCAGGGTACGGTTGCGCGCCAGGTCAAACAGCGCCGTCCGGCATTCCTCCCCGGCGCGGGTCAACCCGCGCGCGCTGTTCCCTTTCGATTGGCAAAGTGGTGCAGCGAAATGAGCCGGGTAATTTGGTTACTTCCGAATAGTCAATCAAAACCGGCTGGATGCCTTTTGTTTCCAGGATGGATGCCAGGCGGTGACTCCTTTCCCGCAGGATCACTTTTTGCGGTGATAGCGCGAAGGCGTTGATTTCCACATTGGCGGCTTCATCATCGCTGACTTCGATCAGGTCATATTGTTTTTCCAGCCATTTGAGGCTGCGCGGCGTAAAACTCTTGGGGTGGATCAAGCCAATCCCTTTGGAAGCAAGGTTGAATTTTGTATCCAAATGGATGATACCCCTGTGGCTAAACTCGACAGTGACGATCTCTCTATCCAGGCGCAGCTCTTTGAGTTTTCGTTTCAAGCAATGGATGCCTTCCGGGTTGGTCTCCTCGCCAAGACCGATGATGACGTGTTGCTCGTCAACCAGCACATCGCCGCCCTCGATGGATCCGCTTTCCAGATGCGCAACCCGGGAAAAGCGGGGGAGCAGATTCCGCAGCCCGGCGCGTTCCTGTTGTCGCTGTCGGCGGCGGGGATTGGCGCAGAAAAACGTGTCGTCAATCGCAAAACCAATATCCCGCGTGTAATGCTGCGTGAGGCTGCCGGGCAGCGCTTCGGCGTACAACACTTGAACGCCGTTTGCTTCCAGGACGTTGATGAACGCCCTTTGCTGCTGGCGCACGCGCCGATAGTCGTGCCGCAAAGCCCAGCGGTTATGCCAAAGCTGGTAGAGGGTGGCAGCGTCAAATCCGCCTTGACGGAGGAAGGAAAAAACGGACATAGGATTGGCAAGACACATCACCACCCTTTTTAAGGCGGCATATTCTGAGGGGACGAAAACCGGGATGATGCTGGCGTTACCGGAATGCATGTTGGTTAATAAAGCGAAATCGTTAGCGGATATTCCTGGAAGCAGGCGGTATTTTCCTTTGAGCGCGCCTTTTAATTATACCCGCGTCATCCCTGCCAGCAACGGGTCGAACACCGCTGGCAGGCGGGTCGTTGAGCAAAGAACCCGTGCTGTTACCGTCGGGCGGTCGAGTGACGCGGCGTGTGATTCAGGCTGTGCGCAGGCGGCGTTTGACCTGCAAGGCTTGGTTGAGGTGCACCAGCGGGTGACGGGTGGCGGGCATCAGCAGCAGACCGGCGGCATCGCGCCTGCCCCAGTACTCGGCGATGCCCCATGCCGCGTCCAGCACCGCGCCTTGGGCGCGCACCTGCTCCAGCCGGGCCGCATCCACCCGGCGGCGCAGGTCGGCGGGTTGGAGTTGGCGGACGATCTGGCGCGTGCGCCGCCCGACCGCCAACCGGTAGGCGCGCAGATTGTCCAGCTGTACCGCGCGGCTGAACGCCTCGACCTCATCGGGGATCATCGCGTTGCCGGTGTGGACAAGCGGGCTGTTGACCCGCTCCAGCCAGCCGTGTTGGTGGAGCACCTGCGGGCTGCCTGCCACCAGCAGATTGAGGGTGATATCCTCGCAGCGGGCAATGTGCCAGATCAGCCAGGCGATGGAGTGTTCCTCGCCGCGCGGGATGCAGCGGGCGTCCGCCTCGTCCAAGTCGCGGAACACCTCGTCTTCGAACGACCAGTCCGCCCCGTCCTCCAGGCGGGCGGAATGCAGCCAGGCATGTTGCGCCAAGAACAGGCGCAGCGCCAGCTCGAAGCCAGCCTCATCTTCCATCTGGCGGCGCAGTTCGCTCTGCTGGGTCAGGCAGCGCTTGCGGTAGGTTTCGGTATCGTTCATGCGGAATCCTTCGGATTGTGTCCGACACGTCAGGCGCGCTACGGGTTGGTGGCGATCATGTGCGCCACGGATGCGCGCACCAGTTCGCGCAGCACGTTCAGGTCAATATCCTCGATCTTGTTGATGTACAGGCAGGATTTGCCGGTCTTGTGTTTGCCCAGCCGGGTCATCAGCGTTTCGTATTGCTCGAATCCAGCCATGATGTACAGGGTCAGGTTTTGCTTGCGCGGGGAAAAAGCCGCCAGCGGCCATTCGCCGGCGTGCCCGGATGCGTAGCGGTAGCGGTATTTGCCGAAGCCGACGATGTTGTCTCCCCACATCTGCGCCGGGAAGCCGGTCGCGTCCTCCATCAGGCGCAGAATGGCGAACGAATCCTGGCGTTTTTTCTCGTCGGCAACCGCGTTGAGGAAGTCCAGCGGGTTTTTATCGGTCAGCCTGGTTTTGAGCTCAGCCATGACAGCCTTCCTCAGCGCGGGTTGGATGCCATCTGCAGGCGGTTGCCTTCCGGGTCGTAGAACGTGCCGTATAGAATTTCTTGGCAGCTTCCCAGTCCTGCACATACACATAAACCACATTCACGTTCTTGAACAGGGACATGCGGCACACTCCTTGTGTGGTCGAGCGACAATAATTTGATAGATTTTGTTCATTATAGAATTTGTTTTCTATGTTGTCAACGGGCAATTTTGAAGTTTTTTGAGAACTTACTTGACACAATAGAATGTATATTCTATAATTTATTCATGATATTAATGGTCAACATAGCCAAAATAGAGGAACTCAATCATGAGAAAAGTGATTGTGCTTGAACATATCTCCCTGGATGGGGTCATACAATCCCCAGGCGGGCAAAATGAAGATACCAGCGGCGGCTTCGCGCATGGCGGATGGGTAGCGCCATATTCCGACGCGATTCTCGGAACTGCCCTGAGAAGGCAGATGAATCTGCCGTTCGACCTGTTGTTAGGGCGCAAGACCTTTGAAATTTGGGAGTCGTATTGGCCGCAACATGCAGACGCATGGCCGGGCGTCAACACGGCAACCAAGTACGTCGCTTCGAATACCAGGACTTCCAGCAAATGGCAGCCATCCGTGTTTTTGGATGGAGATATTGCAGAAAAAGTCGTCAAAATCAAGCAGCAGCCAGGACCGGATTTGCACGTTTGGGGAAGCGGTAATCTTCTTCAGATGCTTATCCAGCAGGATGTGGTGGATGCGTTCTGGCTGATGATCTATCCGCTAACGTTGGGCGCTGGAAAGCGGTTGTTTGCGGATGGCACGCTCCCGGCGGCGCTCAAGGTGACGGAAAGCGCAGTCACCCCGAATGGCGTGATGGTCGTCAATTACGAGCGCGCAGGCACAATCACAACCGGAAATCTATGACGATTTGCGCCATGCTCTACACGGCGCAAAACTGGCTGTGATATACTCAAATCATGCACAAATTAGATGTCGTGACACTGGTTTCTTACACATTTTGGGCAGATATGCGCGTTCTGAACGCTTGTGAGAAAGTGTCACCAGAAGACTTTGTCCGTGCAGCTTCGCCCGATCCAGGTTGGCACAGTTTGCGTGGAACGCTGGTGCATGCGTTGGACACCGCATACGGTTGGCGGACGGCGCTGCAAAAACTTGAAGACACAGGCGTGATCGCCGAGAGTAATTTCGCCAATGCGACAAGCCTAAAAACGCGATGGGAAGCTGAGCGGGAAGCGTGGATAGACTATGTCACAAAACTGACGGATGACGAGTTGAATGCTGTTTGGTGGTCGCAAGGAGAAAGCAAAAGAACCCGTTGGCAAACGATCATGCACGTGATAAATGACTTAACACACCATCGGAGCGAGGCGGCGGCGATGTTGACAGGGTACGGGCAGTCGCCTGGTGAACTGGATTTCGATCAATACGTCGTGGATGTACTGCCGAGCCAGGGGCAGTGATTCTGTCAAAATCCACCCAACACAGCGTGTAGTGGATGACGGCGCAGCCTGCTTTGATTTTGACACTGCGCCTGTAGGGTTTATAGAGGGGTTTACGATTCGTCGTGAATAATTTTTAATGCCAAATCGGTAAAGGGTTAATTGTTGTTGGAATGCCTGGTACAACTGATGGTTAAAACAGGCGACCAGTCAAATAATGAACGCTGATCTCAGGCACTCAGTTGGGTTATTTGCTTAAAGGATCGGCGTAAACCTGGGCGGCAATCGCCTCCAATACAGCGATCTCAGCCTCATCGGTTGCGATGGCAGCAAAGTAGATGGCAGCCTCCGCGTACAACACCGCAACTTCAGCCCGTTTGTTCGCTTTCTTGATCTCGCGAGTTTCTTTCCCAGTCACAATCTTGCTATTAATCTGCTGCATCTTCTGGTTATAGGTTTCCTGAAGGTCTTTCCACTGCGCAGCGGTAGATGTCTGGCTTTTCATGAGATTTGCGGTGAATGATGCTCGCTCGGCTTCGGCTTCCGCTTTTAATCTCTGGGTAGATGCTTCGACCTTCTACAAAGTGCCATTGGTAGAATTGCCCGATCCAGGTTCACAATGACCGGCCGCTATGAAACTTGTCATCCAAGCAACGGGTTACCAGGCTATGGGGGTCCTTGATCTACGTTGTGCAGGCAGCAGCCTGGCTATCACCATGCCCGCAACGAACCCGCCAATGTGAGCCCAAACGGCTACCCCGCCAACATCTGCTCCGCCCAGGGCTGCCACGCCGTCAAATAACTGCAAGACGAACCAAAAGCCCAGGACAACCGCCGCTGGAAGGACAGTCAGTCGAGAGAAAAATCCTAATGGAACGAATGTCGCGATCCGGCTGGCTGGGAAAAGCACCATGTAAGCGCCAAGCACTGCCGCAATTGCGCCGCTAGCTCCAACAGTTGGTATCTCTGAACCTCCGTTGGTCGCCAGGTGGGTCAATGAAGCGACCACACCCCCCACCAGGTAAAATGCCAGATACCGGCCATGACCCAGGCGGTCTTCCACATTGTCGCCAAAGATCCACAAATAGATCATGTTTCCGACGATATGGGCTAACCCAGCATGCATGAACATGCTGGTGAAAATGGTTAAGATATCTCCAAGGCTCACTCCATCCGTAAAATGCGCTGGAACCATCGCGAACGTGGCAAACAAGGTATCCACTGCCGAACCAGGCAATAAAAACATAAACAGGAATACGATGCTATTTACGGCGATGAGCAAGTTGTTGACCACCGGGGTTTCCCGGGTAGGAATTCCATCTCGAATAGGGATCATAGGGGTTCCGCCAATTTTGGTTTAAATTTTTTGGTGAGGGAGGTGCGACGCGCGGGTGTAACGAACACACCTTTCACCGCGCGTCGCACCTGACCTGCTCTTAGGCTTTTACTGCGCCTTGCAGGGCGTGCTTGACGGCCGCGCCATCCACGGTTTCGGTTTCTAGCAGTTGCCGCGTCAGGGACTCCAGGGCTGAGCGGTGCTCCTTTAATAATTGTTGGGCTCGCTCATACTGCTCACCAATAATCCGCTGGACTTCTTCGTCAATAACCTTCAAGGTATCAGGGCTGGCATTGGTGGTCGTTTCGCCGGAAAGGAACTGGTACTGTTGTGTTGCGTAGCGCACGGTTCCCAGCTTATTGCTCATGCCAAACTCCGTCACCATCCGACGAGCCAGCTCACTGGCTCGGTTGATATCGTCGCTCGCGCCGGTGCTGACGGTTCCGCACACGATCTGTTCGGCAGCCCGCCCACCCAGCATGACCGCCAGGCGATCCTCGAGTTCTTCACGCGTCAGCAGGTAGCGGTCCTCGATGGGCATTTGCATGGTGTAGCCCAGCGCCCCGCGACCACGTGGCACAATGCTAACCTTGGCGACCGGGTCGGCGTGTGGCACCAGTTCCGCCACCAGCGCGTGACCACTTTCGTGATATGCTACAGTGGTTCGAACTTTGTCGTTCATAACGCGCGACTTCTGCTCCAAACCCGCTACCACCCGTTCAATAGCGGCTTCGAAGTCCTGCATGGTGACTGCCTCTGCACTGCGGCGGGCTGCCAGCAAGGCAGCTTCATTCATCACGTTGGCTAAATCAGCCCCGCTGAAGCCCGGAGTGATGCGGGCTGCTCGGTCCAGGTCGAAATCCGGCACGAGTTTGATGTTCTTGCTATGAATGCGCAGGATTTGCAACCGGCCGGTCAGGTCCGGGGCGGATACGGTGATCTGGCGGTCGAAGCGCCCGGCGCGCAGCAGCGCGGGATCGAGCACCTCGGGCCGGTTGGAAGCAGCCATGATGATAACTGGCTTGTCCTGCTCGGTGTGGAACCCATCGATTTCTGCCAGCAGCTGGTTGAGGGTCTGCTCGCGCTCATCGTTGCCACCCATGCGAACGGATCCGCCGCGGGATTGGCCGATTGCATCAATTTCGTCAATGAAGATGATCGCTGGAGCAGCCTGGCGTGCCTGTTCGAACAGGTCGCGCACCCGCGCCGCGCCTACACCCACAAACATCTCAATAAACTCAGAGCCGCTGGTTTCAAAGAAGGAGACGCCCGCCTCACCGGCCGTAGCCTTCGCCAACAGCGTTTTTCCAGTGCCGGGAGGCCCGACTAACAGGATACCTTTCGGGATGCGTCCTCCCAGGTGGGCAAACTGCTCCGGCACTTTAAGAAATTGGATAATTTCCTGTAACTCAGCAATCACCTCATCAGCGCCACCCACGTCCTTGAAGGTGATGCCGATCGATTCTGGTTTGACCTCGGTGGCTTTGCTCTTGCCCACCCCGAACATCCCGGTGCCCATTCCGCCTTTGGTCATCTGGCGGGAGCCCATGTACCAGATGCTTCCGATTACTACCAGCGGGAGACCATATGCCAGTAGAAAGTTCCCCAATGGACTGGGCGGCTCGCTAACGCTGTATTTGACGCCGGCCTGGTCCAGGGCAGGGATTAAGGTCGGGTCGCCCTCAGGAATCGAGTTGGTCGTGAATGGAATCGTCGGATTTTTCGTATCCGTTGCGTTCGGGTTGTTCATCGTTCCCACGATCCGTTCCTGCCCCAGGGTCACCTCGACGATTTCTCCTGACGCGATCCTGGATTTAAACTCGCTGTACGGGATTTGCGTTTCTTGGATCAACAAGGGCGTCAGAATAAACTGCTGAAACAGCCACAAACCGATCAAATTGACAACCAGGAAACTGATTGCAGAAGGGATTTGCTTCTGCAGCCATTCCTGGATTTGTTTATCATCTTTGTTGCCTTTACCATCTCCAATTGGCGTTTTTGGATTACGCATGTTGCACCTCTCTTAATGATTTACATTTCATGATTTTCACCGCGGTACTGGTTCTGGGCTAGCCGCTGCCTATCCACGAAAAACCACCTCGGCGATGATGCAAGCATACCCATTCGGAGAAAGGCAGTCATGAATCTAAAGTGCTATAAAAGTGTCATTCTTTCACCAACGGAACTCCTGCTTATCAATGAACGGTTAATAAACAAGCAGCGAGCGGCAATTTTCACCGCTCGCTGCGTTATTTGTGTCGGGCCGGGTCGTTATGACAAAGCTTCTTTGGTGAGTTCCCAAGCCTGCCGGAGCAGCTCGCTGCGCCGCTTTTGATCAGCCTTGAGCTCGGCAATCCGCGCCTCGCGCTTGGCTTTTCGTGCGCCGCTTTCCTTGGCTGCCTGTTCCTCCAGGGACTTGATTTTCGCTTCCATCTCTTCCTGGCTGGACTCGATTCTCGCCTGGATGGCGTCCTGTTGGGCTTTCATTTTGGCTTTTGCCGCTTCCACTTTTGATTGAAGTTTTGCGCGAGCCTCCCCGGTCACCTGATCACGTTCAGCTTTCAGCTCGGCAAGCTCGGCATGCAGCGCCTGAACGTCCCGTTCGATTTGTTCGTCCACCACATCCACGCTTGCGCGGCGGAAGACGACACCGCCTAGGGCTTCCATACGGGTATCAACCGGCAGCGTCCACTCCTCCCAAACTTCGGCCACGACGGCAGCCTTACCCGGCAGCAAGGATTTTTCGACCTCGGACAGGAAATCCTCACTGACTCCCAGGTGTACCAGGTCGTACAGCACGCCCCCGGACATCCCGACGCCAGCCCCAATGGCAACACCGACCGGCCCGCCAATCAGACCAATCAAACTACCGGTGAACAGCCCCACGGCCGTCCCGACCGGACCCATATCGCCCTGTTGCTTGACAGTCACCCTGCCGCTGGCGTCCCTTGCGATCACAGCCTTTGCGTAGAGGTTGATGCTGCCTTCATTTTGCAGCTCCAGGAGAGCCCTTGAGCCATCATAGGCTTTAAGCTCACTATCGAATACAACTACAATCATCTTGTCCATCATTATTCTCCTTTTGAATCTAGAATCTTTTTCATTAAGCGGCCAACGCTGTATAGGTGTGGTTGGCAGCAGTTCGACACTTTGCCGGTCCAGTTTTAGATACACCGTGTGTTCATCAACATGGTCAATTTGCGTCACGGGAATCGTAATTTCCCGATTTTTGAATATGTGCCTCTTAACCAGTACAAGGTGCGTGATCTGCATGTTGTTTGAGTTGATCAGTAGTTCGTCAACCAGCCCGACGTAACCATCGGTTGCTTCAATCTGCGCCCCGCGGCGCACGGCGACTTCTCCCAACCCTATGTTCTGGTGTTTCACAGGAATATACTTAACGGTCACTTCCGGATAAAACCCCACAGGAAGAACATACGGCCAGGATAGATAGTCGGGTATCTCAGTACGAATATATTCCTCACGTTCAAACGGTTCCATCTTGCGCAGATCATTTTGCGTGCACTTCAACCGGATCAGGTCGGGTGTGGTTTCTTCAACCAGGTCAACAGGAACGATAACTTCGCAAAACGGCGAGAGCAGGCTTTTAACTACCAGATGCGTTATCTGGTGGTTGATTGGGTTGACGATGACGTACGTAGAGAGACCAACCGCTCCATCCGAACAATACACTTCAGCTTTTGTAGAAAGATCGATCATTCTAACCTCTCACTCGATATCTTTCGCCTGTCCTACGGTCTGGCGCTCAGGAATGCATCCCTTGAACGCCTCAGTGGGCAGTCATCTTAGACCAGATTCGATGGCTTTCTTGAACTCACGCCGCAGGCTGTGCAGGCGGAAGGCGAAGATAATCTCCGAGATTCCGAAAGCGACAGCGTAAATCCCAATCACCCAAATCACGCTCACAGCACCCGCTGCTGGAAAAACAAACAGCAGGACACCGAAGAGGATCGAGAGCAGACCGCCGAGGATAAGCATCCATTCGCCCGAGATCACCCGCCGGAGCTGGATCGCAGCCACGATCTCGAAAATGCCCGTGATGAGCGCCCAGACGCCAATGAAATACAACAGGACCAGTCCGGTGATGTTAGGCCAGAAGAAGGTCAACAACCCAATAACGACTCCTGCCGCACCCTCCAGCAACAATGCCCACCATCGTTCGAAGTATCGAGAGGAAGTGATGCCGGCGGCCATGGCAAAAATGCCGTCCACCAACGCATAAGCGCCAAACACCAGAACCAGGGCTTGCAGCGCTTGTTCGGGTCGGGTAAATGCCACGACACCGAGAATGATGGCAACTACGCCACGCACTGCGTACAGCCACCAGTTACGAGAAAATCTTTCTAACATAGGTTATATTCTCCAATCTAAAATTCCCTTATCGGGTTGATTTTTGCTTTCTGTCCATAGGATACTCGCTGGTGCGTGAGCCGTCATGAATCCTAAGTGCTATCAAAGTGCTATTTTGATTTCTTCAGGCACTGCGAACCACCGCTTCGCTTCTCTCCAAACCAGGAAGCGCTGAGCAATCACTTCAACCTGTTGGAGGACGAGCACCGCCAACGCTGCCAACAGGTGTGGGAATCGCTTACCCTTCGCCAGCGAGAAATCCTGCGCGCCTTATCCGCAGGATTAGACCGTCAAGAAATTGCCGACCAATTTAGCATCAGCGTTACAACGTATGACAGTCATCGTTCAGAGATTCTTAAAAAGTGCGAACTGGTTTGGCTGCGGAATAATCAGACCTTCAAAGAGCGGTACTGGCAGACCCTGTTTTCCACATTCCTTAAAGGACATGGATTGATTTAAAACCAACCCACACCCGGTAATACCCGAAAAAGCGCAGAGATTTTTTCTTTGCGCTTTTTCGATTCTTCCGAATATTTTGGGAGGAAAATTCCAATTTCACAGGCTGTTTTCGAACGGCGGTTTTTTTATGCTGTTGTCGTAGCGGGAATCTACATCCTGGTTAACAACTAGACACCTTGGACTTATATCACCGTCACTGACAGCCTCGCCACCGCCAGTCGGAGATATAATTAGAGCATACACCACCACAGGAGAGACGAATGGGGAACTTCGATTCCAGACAAGGCATCGGCACGCTGGTCAACCACCTGGGCGAGGGCGAGCACCCTCATCATGCGCACGTATCGCCCATCTACCAGACCTCGACCTTTGGCTTCCCGGATGTAGCCACCGGCGCCGCCATCTTCAAGGGGGAAGACCCCGGCTACGCCTACACCCGCATCAAAAATCCCAACCAGGTGCAGCTGGCAGCCAAGATTGCCGCGCTGGAAGGCTTAGACCTGCTGCGCGCCCAGCCGGACAAACAGCCCGGCGAAGTGGTCGCCGGTCAGATGTTTGCCACCGGCATGGCAGCCATCACCACCGCCATCCTCTCGCGGGTCAAAGCAGGCGATACGATCATCGCCCAAGAGGCGCTCTACGCCGCAACCTTCACCTTCCTCGACCAGATCGCCCCGCAGTACGGCATCCGCGTCGTCTGGCTGCACGACCTGCACCCGCAAGCCTGGCAGGACGCTTTCCGCGCTCACCCCGGCGCGGTGCTGGCGTATGCCGAAACGCCCGCCAACCCGACCATGGCGATTGTTGATCTCGCTGCGCTGGCGGAAATTGCCCACCGCCACAACGCCTGGGTGATGGTGGACAACACCTTCGCCAGCCCGTATGCTCAGCGACCGCTCACGCTGGGGGTGGACGTGGTGCTGCATTCCACCACCAAGTACCTTTCCGGGCATGGTACGCTGGTCGGCGGAGCAGCGGCAAGCAATCATGTGGAGTGGGTAACCGGCAAACTGACCAGCATGCTCAAGACGTTGGGCGGCTCCGCCGCGCCTTTCGATTGCTGGCTGACCAGCCTGGGCTTGCGCACCTTCGAACTGCGTATGCAGCGCCATTGCGAAAATGCCGCGCGGGTCGCCAATTATCTGGAATTCCACCCCAAGGTGGCGCAAGTCTTTTACCCCGGACTGGAATCGCACCCCGATCACCACCTGGCGCAGCGGCAGATGTCGGCGTACGGCGGGATGATCTCCTTCGAGTTGAAGGGCGGGCTGGCAGCCGGCGAGGCGCTGCTCAACCACGTGCGCCTGATGACGCTGGCGGTCTCGCTGGGCAACACCGATACCCTCATCCAGCACCCCGCCAGCATGACTCACGCCAACGTCCCGCGCGCGGAACGCCTGAAGATTGGGCTGACCGATGGACTGGTGCGCCTTTCGGTTGGGGTGGAAAATGTGGAGGACATTCTGGCAGACCTGGAGCAGGCGCTCGCCTACGTTTAGCGCGCGTCCGCACATCTCCACAGGGCAAGCCCTTCGACAGGCACTTCGGCTGGTTCGACAGGCTCACCAACCAGCTCAGTGCAGGCTCAGGGCAAGCCCTGCGGACTGGTGCAGCCCAGCCGCCAGCCCGCAAGGTTTCCACGCACTGAGGCGGGGATTTATCTCCCGCCGAACTCACCAGCTCACCAACCGCCCCGCCCGTACACCTCGATAACCCTTCGGCAGGCAGGCGCACACAAGTGGGCGTATTAACCCATAATCGCCATCAAACCTTGGCGTTGATTTTCTCTTCAAGTTGCCGATACACATCCAGTCCTTTGGCGTCCCGTCGGACGGCAAAAAGGAACAATACGCGCCCATCATTGTGCAAAGCGACAAAATCGGGATAAAAATAATCGCTGGCGGTGGGCAGCCGGAAGGAATGTTTCTGCTCGGCGAGATTCCTCACCCAGCAGCGCACCGCCATATTCCGGTCTATGGCTTGGGCGCATTCAAATTCTTCGCCCTCCGATTCCAGTTCTCCGACCAGCGGGTAATAGTGTTTGTTCCAGATAAACCGGCCCTGGTAATACCGGTTGGCAGGGATCGGTAGGATAAGTAAATTCCACGTCGTCTTACTAACCCAAATCGAGCCGTCTTCGCGCAACAACTGGCGCAGCAGTTCCAAACGCGGGTAGATGGTCGAAAGCCGGATGGAATGTTCTAAATTGTCGTCGTAATGCTCAAACGCGCTGTGGGTGTTGCAGGGCGGGTCAATGTAAAATGTTCCCCGCGCTCGAATCGCCAAACGACAGGTCGGGCACGGCTTCCAACAGGCGGTACGGCACGCGGCTGGCAGTTTTGCGGGCTTCTTCATCGTTCAACCAGTGCAAAATCGGCATGGTCTCTCCCTGATCAATGGATAATCAATGCAACGGCATCGTATTAATCGCCTTCATCCGTTCCCCCTCACGGCGCGGCAGCCAGGGCGCGGATGCGCGCCGCCAGTGCCGGGTTGACCGGGTAGCGCCGCTCCAGCCAGTCCAGCAGGCACAGCGCCGATTGGCGGTTGCGCGCGTAGCCCTGCATCCAGCTGCCCAGTTCCGCTGCCGCGGCGGGGTGGCGCTGCTCGAAGCGCCGCGGCGGGTCGAAGACATCCAGCGGCGCGGCGGCAGGCGCGCTGCCGCCCGCCTCGATCAGTTCCAGCACGCGCTCCACCGCGTAACCCTGGATGAAGCGCGCCGCCGACAGGCGTTCGCCGCGCTGTTCGCGCCCCAGCCCGACCAGCAGGTTGGTCAGCGCCTCGCCGAGCAGCCAGTCCGCGTCGCGCGCCAGCGGGGGCACGGGCGGCGCCGCCGGCTGGCGCAGGGCATCGGGCACTTCGGGGCGTTTCCACACCATGCGCCCCGCCGCGTAGGGAATTTCGCTCAATTCACCCGGCTCGAAGACGCCAAATTCGCAAAAAATACCGTCGGCAAAGAGCACTTTGTAGCCGTCGCGGGTGTTGGCAAAGGCATACGCCAGCGGGCACAGGCTGCTCAGCCAGCCCAGGTCGTCCAGGTAGGCGGACTTGAAGCCGCGCTCGACCAGGACGAAGAAATCCAGGTCTGACCAGGCGTCCATGCGCGCGATTTCCACGCCGCACGAACCCAGTCCGATCAACGCCAGCGCGCCGCGCTGCGTTTGCAGTGAGCGGGCAATCTGTTCCAGTCGTTCCAGTTGGGGGTGGGTGTGCATGGTTACCTCCCTTGCCTTCATTGTACCCCAGCCCGGCTCAACGCCACAACAGGTAAAGCAGCGCCGCCTGCGGACCGTAATTGACCACCCCGTGCAGGATGGCTGGGGCGATCACCCCTTCGCTCTTCTCGCGCACGATGCCGAAGAACAGCCCGGCAAAGATCGTCCACACAACCTGCGTCCAATGAATCTCGCCCGGCAGCCAGCCCCAGTGCCACAAGCCGAACAGCAGCGATGAGACGACCAGCCCCCAGCCCCACGGAATGCCGAAGAAGCGGAACGGGCGCCCCAGCACGCTGTTCAGGCGCACCTGGATGTAGCCGCGAAAGAGGGTTTCCTCGCTGAGCGCGACAAAGAAATAGAAATACACCACCGCCAGCAGTACATCGCCAATGCGCGGCAGCAGCGGCGCCGCCAGCGGGAGCAGCAGCAGCCCGCCCGCCATGCCCGCCTGCTGCCAGGAGGGTTTCTTGCGCGCCGCCCAGCCAAACCAGACCAGCATGACAATCAGCGCCGCCACCAGCAGCAGCGCGCCGCGCCACTGCTGCCAGTCCACCCAGCTGAGCAGCGCGCTGAACAGGAAAGCCGGCAGGAAGCCCACCCCGGCAATTGCCAGCTGGTGGCGGCGTTTATCGGGGGTTGGCAGGCGCAATTGCGCATAAGCGCGGATGTTGTACACCACGAAAGCCGCCGCCATCAGCGCGGCGTAGGCGGGGAAGAGATGCCCGTTCAACCCGGCGCTGATCTGCTGCGCCAGAGGCATTTCCAGCACCGCGCGGAAGACGTAAATCATCAGGAAATAGACAATGCCGACTTCGACGAAGACCAGATTTCGGTTGCTCTCCATGGGGAATGCCTCGCTGGGTCAGGATGGCGGCGGACAGGCAGCCAATCACCCGCTAAACCCGCTTGCGGATGGGCGCTTTGCCCGGCGGTCAGGCAAAAGCAATTTTTTCTCTTTGACCGCAGTATAATACCATAAATAATCCAAAGGTTGCCGCCGCGCGCCGGCGGACTGGGGCGGGCAGCCTGCCCGGGGAGGGAAGTCTCATGTTCAAACCATTGCTGCGGACTTCTGCGTTTGTGCACAGTTTTCATTTGGATGAGCAGTTGACCCTGCTTTGCGATAACCACATCCAGGTCTATGATCCGGCGACGCTGGAAAAAACCAGCCAGGCGCGTCTGTTCGAGAAGGACGGGCTGGCGCGTTCGCTCACGGTCGGCGCCGAGCACATCTATTGCAGCGATTTTATCCACCTGTATATCCTGGATAAACACTCGCTGCAAACGGTTGCCCGCTTACGGTTGGGCGAAGACTTGCGCTCCGATATCTGCGCCGCTGTTGTCGAGGAAGGGGGGTATGTTTACGCGGCAATGCGCAACGGTGCCGTTGCGCGCATTCCCCGCTGCAACTGGCAGCCGGTGGAATATTTTCCGCTCTCCACCACCAGCAGTTGGGCGATGATCGCCGCCCCAGGCAGCCTCTTTGCCGGCACTGTTGCCGGGCAGCTGCTGATCCTGGATACCGCGACGATGAGCGTGGAACGCCAGATTCATGCCCACCGCCAGAATTTGAAAAGCCTGCACCTGTCCGGCGGCGTCATTGCCACCGCCGGGCAGGACAAAGCACTGGCGCTGTGGGATTGGCGCAGCGGTGAATGCCGGCAACTGCGCAAGAACACGCACCGTAAAGCCTTTATGATCATCGGTGAATGGCGGGACTACCTGTTGACCGCCAGCTTCGCCTGCGGGGAAATCAAACTTTGGGATCGCGCATCTCTGGCGGAGAAGGCGGTCTTGCCAATCCAACCGTGCCTGACCGGACACGCTCAGATCGTCGGCTCTTCGTTGTTCCTGGCTTCGCGGGAGATATGCGGGATTGACTGGCTCGCTCTGGATGAGGTGATGTAACCGCGCTCAGCCGGCGGCGCTCGCTTCGTCCAAACCCCACAACCCCTCGATCCACCAGGTCAGCCCGGCCGCTTCCAGCGCGCCCATTCGCAGGCTGAACCTGCCGAACTACACGGGTCAGGCTCACAGGTTGCGCTCGTCCACCACCATGCTGAGGATGTATACCCCCATCGGAATCAGCGCGCTGGCGGCAAGGAAATACCACAAAGCGTCGGCGCTCATTTCGGGCAGGCTGCCGTCAGCCGCAAACGAAACCCACATCAGCCCGCTGTAAACCAGGACAAATGCCGCCCAAAAAGCACGATAGCCAGCCCGGTGGCGGATGAGCAGGCTGCGCTCGTCGTGCTCTTCGATGGTGATGCGCCGCGCCGAGCGCTCATCCTTCAGCGCCGCGCGGTAGCGGACGATGTTGGCGGCGCCCATCCCCACCAGAAAAATACCCACCCCGGTGATGATGCGGAAGTTGAACGGCAGACCGGCGAACTGCGCCGGCGCCCACGCCCCGGTAAAGCCGGTCAGCAAACCAGCCGCCAGCATAATCCAGCCCAGGCGAACCCGGGCAGCGATCCAGTTGGTTGAATTACTCATGCTCCACCTCGTTGTCGGAGTAGATAAAGATGTCCTCGATTTGCATACCAAACACCCGCGCCAGACGGAAAGCGAGCAGGATGGACGGATTGTAGCGCCCGTTTTCCAGCGAGATGATCGTCTGGCGCGAGACCAGCACGCGGTCAGCCAGTTCCTGCTGAGTCCAGCCCTTCTTTTGACGCAATTCTTCCAGGCGATTCTCCATAGCCGCTCCTGTGGTGATAAGATTATCTCCATTATAGTAAAGTTCGCTTTACATGTCAAGGGGGCTTTACATAACAGATTTGATTTGCTTTCGCCGCGCGAAAAACATCGGGCTGCATTTCAAAATTGGAGGGATAAAAAATCACCTTGTTTACCGTATAATAAGGTAGTCTTTGAGAATTGAAGAAAAAACCTCCCAGGCGCTTCGCGCGCGGCGCAGTTGTTAAATCCCGGCGGTGAAAAATCGGTAATCCAGATTTTCAATTCCGCACGGATGGTCGTTGGGCATCAAGCCGGGGCGTGGTTTTCGCGGCTGCCGCCGCCGAGGATACGGATTGGGGCGGCGGTGGTTGTAGTGGCGGTCCCGAACTGGCATTATGTCCAGCGCCTTACCTGGAAATCGAACAAAGCAGTCGTTATTTTCCTGGCGGGCAGCATCATTACGGACAAGGAGAATGAACATGGATCAAGCGATGCTTGAAGAAGCGGTAACCTACACCGCTGATCAGATGAGCGTAGCCAATAATTATCATTTTCGAGTCCCGCCGACCACGTTGGTGGGAGATGGCATCGCCGTCAAGATGGGGGAGTACCTGGACGAGCTCGACGCGCGCAAAGTATTCATCGTCACCGACAAACAAATTGTCAGCCTGGGACTGATGGATCCCATGCTGCGCTCGCTGCGCCGGCGCAAGATTGATTTTCAAATATTTGATGAGGTGCTGCCCGACCCGACCGACGAAATGGTAGCCAAGGGGGTCGAAGCGTTGCGCGGCTGCGGCTGCGATTCGGTGCTGACCTTTGGCGGCGGCTCGGTGATTGACGCGGGCAAAGCCATGGCGGTCTTTTGCGCCAACCCGATGCTCTCCGATGAACCGATCACCAACGCCAGCAAACTCAAACCGCGCATCACCCTGGTGGCGGTGCCCACCACCGCCGGCACCGGCTCGGAGGTGACCGATATCACCGTGATCACCAACGCGCGCAATCAAATTAAAATCCCTCACCAGCACCAGTACTTCATCCCGGATATGGCGTTGATTGACCCAACGCTGACGCTGGGCATCCCGCCAGCCATCACCGCTGCCACCGGTATGGACGTGCTGACCCACGCGGTGGAGTCGTACCTGGCGCGCGGGGTGTGCACGCTGGGGCAGGCGCTTTCGTACAGCGCCATCCAACTGGTGGCAGCCTACCTGCCGCTGGCGGTGGGCAACGGCAGAGATCTGTTCGCGCGCCGCAAAATGGCGGAGGCTTCCTACATGGCGGGCATGTCGTTCTCCAACGCCGGGCTGGGGGTATGCCATGCAATTGCTCACCAGATTGGCGCGCGCTACAAGGTGCCCCACGGGGTCGCCAATGCACTGATTCTGCCGGAGGTGATGTGCTTCAATATGCTGGTGCGCCAGGAATCGCTCAAGGAGATTGCCCACGCGTTCAACCTGCGCATCGAAAACCTGGACACCAAGGCGGCGGCGATGCGGGCAATTGACGCCGTGCGCGATCTGCGTGCTTCGGTTGGGCTGCCAACGCGCCTGCAGCAGATTGGCGCCATCCCGGATGATTTCCCCGGCATGGCGAACCAGGCGCTGGAAGACCCGACCCTGCAGACCAATCCGCGCGTGGTGGGTCATAAGGATGTCATTGATATTCTGCAGCGCAGTTATTGAGCCGCCCGCCTGAAGGGCAGGTTGTGAGCATTTTCGCCACGCCATGAAGATCACCCTGTTGACTTACGGCTCGCGCGGCGATGTGCAGCCTTTTTTGGCGTTGGCGGTGGGCTTGCAGGACGCGGGTCACCGCGTGACCCTGGCTGCCCGGCTTACCGCGCGATTTTTGAGGCTGAAAACCGCACATCTTCCCACCCGACCGACTGGCGGAAGACCGGCTGCAATGCGGCGAAGAAGCGGGCAAACTCGCGCAGCAGGCGCGGAAAGGGCAGCCGTCCCTTGACCGGATCGAGATGCGCAAAGCCCATTTCGGTGTACTGCACGCCCGCCCTGCTCGCCAGGGCAGCAACCAGGCGGCGCGACTCGCCGACCGGGATGAGCTGGTCGCCGCGGTCGTGCAACAGGGCGATGACCGGCGCGCGCAGCCCGTCCAAGTGATTCAGCGGTGAAAGCGCATCCAGCCGCGCCTGCCATTCCGCCGGCAGGCGGCGCAGCGCGCTTTCGGCGCCCGCCGCGTCCGGCGCGTCCAGCACGCTCTTCACCGCCTGAGCCGCCGCCGACAACCCGGCTGCCGGGTCGAGCGGCTCGCCCGGCGGGGTGTACGCGGCGCGCAGCTGCGCGGCTTCGGCGGGCGGCAGTCCGGCGGTCAGCGAGTGGACGAACACCCGGCGGGTGAGCTGGTCCACCTGCCAGGCGGTGCGCTCCTCCCCGCTGGCGACGCTGGCGCTGGCAATGTCGCACGCCAGCGTCCGCATCGAGGAAAACGGCGCATACGCGCTGAGGAACGCCGCCCGCTCGCGGATGAGCGGGTGAGCAGCTGCCATCAACGCGAAGGAGCCGCCCACGCAGGTGCCCAGCAAACCGCTGCGCGCCGCATCCACCCAGGGCTGGCGGGTTAACCAGTCGTACGCCAGGGCAATATTGTCAATGTCCTGCGGGTCGAGGCGGAAATCGCGCATAGCCGGCGACCAGTATAGCAAGGCGGCAAAGCCAGCCCGGGCAAGCGCCCTGCCCAGCACCGGCACCTGCGGGTGATCGACCTCGAAGGGCACCACGCCCAGGCAGACCAGGATGCCGGGGTGGGCTCCCTCACCCGGCGGGCGGTACACCTCGCCTTGCACCTCACCATTGCGGGTCGGGTAGCGCACCGTCTCCACCTGCGGGGTGGGGGTGAGCCAATCCACCAGGCGGGACGGGATCATCGGGAAGACTTTGAGCAGAAAGACCACCGCGCGGACGAAGGCGCGCGCGGAACGGCTGGCGCGGCTGAACAGGGTTGGCATGACGGGCTGTCTCCTTGGCTTGGGCTGGGGATTTGACCGGCGGACAGGCTGGTTATACCAGACAAACCCAATGCGGTGAAGAGGGGCTTCGAGCCAATTTCGCGGCCCGCGTGCGCGGCGACTGCGAGCGTGTCTCGGTACGCTATCCGCGGGTCATCCGGCAGCCAACAAAGCGCCCGCACGTCCTGATGTTCGAAACTCGCCCGTTCATGCCGCAGCCCGGCGGTAGCGCATATAGACCACCCCGCTGGGCAGCGACTTGACCTCCACCAGGGTCAGGTCGAGGCGCTTGCCGGGCGGGAACAGGCGCTTGCCGCCGCCCAGCACCAGCGGATAGACGTGCAAGCGGTACTCGTCAATCAGGTCGTGCTGCGCCAGCGTTTGCAGCAGCACGCTGCTGCCGTCGCTGAGGATGTGCTTGCCCGGCTGCTGCTTGAGCTGGCGCACGCTCTCGACCACATTCTCGCGGATGAGGGTCGAGTTGCGCCAGGCGGCGGCGGTTGGCAGCGTGGTGGAGACCACGTACTTGTGGATGGCATTGAGCGCATCCGCAAACGGGTCGCCCGCCATGGCTTCGAACGCGCCGCCGTGGATCTGCCAGGTCTTCCTGCCGAGCAGCAGCGCGTCCGCCTGCGACATGGTTTGGTGGAAATGCAGCCCGATGTCGTCGTGCCAGTAGGGGTGCGTCCAGCCGCCGTGCGCAAAACCACCCTCGGTGTCCTCGTCCGCGCCGCCGGGCGCCTGAATCACGCCATCCAGGGTGATGAATTCAGCCGCGATCAGTTCCCGCATAGTTTACCTCCTTGTCGAAGCCGGTGCGCGGGAATTGCCGCGCGCCGGTGATTTGGGCATCCGCCATGCTCCACCCGCCGGAGCGTCAGCCGTCAATCGCAGGCAAGTATGCCGAGGAAGCAGGGCAGCTGGTCGCGCAGCACCTGCAGCCACACCCAGGCAATCAATATCAACGCGGTCAAGCCAAGCAAAAGGCGCACCGGCTGGCGGGTGGCGCCGCCAGCGCGGAGCTGCCCTGCCAGGGACTGCAGGATAAAGGCGAACAGCAGCGGCAGCAGTCCGAGGAAGATGAACAGCGCCAGCGGGAACGGCTCGGCATACGCGCGGCGGTTGACCCATTCGAGGATCAGCCAGGGCAGCGCCATCAGCGCGCTAAAGAGGAGGGGCAGTTTCAGCCGGGTGAGGACAGTACGCACGGCGGGAGAGCGGGTAGGGGATGCCATATCTTGATTATATCAGTCAATAATAGCGCGGCGCAAGGGTTCCGGTCAGCATTCAGCCAGGATGGATTTGAGCGCTGCGAGCAGTTCCCCACCATCGCCAGGTCGAACAGCGTTTCAACAAACTCCCCGCTCGGATCCGTGTAGCGCAGCGGGTTGTTGAGCGCGTAGGGGTAGGGCGCCTGTGTGGCGGGGTGGGTGAGCAGGCCGGGGAACGGGTCGCGGGTGAGGAACTGCCCCCATTGCGGGGCGTAGTACCTGGCGTTGCGAAGCGCCCCTGAGCGCAGCGATTAGGGGCGCAGGTGCACCAGCCCGGAGGGATCAGTCCACTCCCCGGCAACCCCGTCCTTCGGTGGGGTATAGCCGTAATTTGTTAAGGTACTGCCGTTGGTGCCGGACTGGTAGCGGCTGCCCAGCCCGTCGTAGGCATGGAAAAAATGCTAGCCATTCGATAGGAGTTTCGTTAAGACGAGCTCAACGGCTTCATATCCTAAAAGACTATCTTTAGGTAGCCCAGCCAACTCCACGGCATCCAGGTATTTTTCTCTGAGCGGCATATCCAGTCCACTGGTTTCCTGATCATATTCAACCAGCCACCCTCTGCTAGGGTCCAATGCGTCTATTCGTTGGAATTTCGGCACGGTCCAATCCTGCCGTCGAAATGGGCGGGTTGTGGGAATCAGCGGCCAGGTTCCCCAAATTAGACCTAAATCACCAAACCAGGCAATCATGATTGCATCCGAAGGTTGCTTCTGCCAGGTATCCTGATTATCAGGAATACTCTCATAGCGGGGAGCAAAGAAGTAGCCCAAACCTCCTTTGGTCTTATAGTTCCCTCTTACAATGATGCCAAGTGCATACCCACCATTCTTCAAAGGTACCGCAAACCATTGCCCTTCAGAATACTTGATATGTTGCCTGCGCGTTTTCTTCGTTTCCATGTTTCTCCTATCGCAAACGCATGAGTTCTTCTCCGTACCGGCGAGCCGCATTCAGATATTCTCTAATCCTTGGATTTTTTAGGCTGATCGGTTGGATGTGATTCAGAAGAGGATGATATAAGTCGTAAAGCATCTGTTCTCGCCCTCGCTGGATGCCGTAGTCGTCGGTTCTCCAATCCACATCAAACTCCAATCGTCCTTTTATAGGATCTCTTCGATGTTCTACCAATCGTCGAACAAGATTTTTGGTATGTCCTACATACTGTACTTCGCCGGTTAATGGATCCAGCAGCCTGTACGTTCCTCCGCGCGCGATTGCCTCAATGACTTCCTCACCGCCGCCCAATGCCTGATCCACAACTTTGGCATTGTGAACAATATCCGCTGGGCGATTGACAAGTTTGAGTACATCCCCCAGGTCATCGGCGTGGGCAGCCAGGCGGATCGCCATGCCGCCGGCCGGCACGAACGGCAGCGCCAGGCTGAGCGCGTCCAGCCCCAGCGCAGCCCAATCCGTCCACGGGACGGCACAGCCGCGCTGGAGTTTGTCCCCGATGGTATAGACACTGTACCCGACCATCGCCAGGTCGAACAGCGTTTCGACAAACTCCCCGCTCGGATCCGTGTAGCGCAGCGGGTTGTTGAGCGCGTAGGGGTAGGGCGCCTGCGTGGCCGGGTGGGTGAGCAGACCCGGAAACGGGTCGCGGGTGAGGAACTGCCCCCATTGTGGGGCGTAATACCTGGCGCGCAGGTGGATTAATCCAGGAAGATCGTGCCACTCCCCGGCAACCCCGCCCTTCGGTGGGGCATAGCCGTAGTTTGTTAAGGTGCTGCCGCTGGCGGCTGCTTATAAATTCCACAACCAGAGCGGTTAGATCCTCTCATCCTAAATATTTTAGAACGTAAATCACCTCAGTTGCTTCACCATTTGGGCTATTTCCATATATTTCTACCTGAGTTAAACCCTCATTCCAATCCAAATGATCACTGCTTGCTGCGATTTCATTTCCGATAGTTAATCCCCGATTTCCCACCCTTCTTTTACCCCTCCCTAAAAAAAACAATGTACCGGTTTCAATTGGATTATCAAAGACCAAAACATGGATTAAATGATCGCCCTTCGTTGCAACTGCCACGCCTTTGTCACTGAATACAAGTGCTTCCGTCCCGGTTTCCCAAGAAGGATACGAGCTTGGGTCTTCAGTATCATACAATCCAATCTGACTGTATAGAGTCAGAAAATTCCCATCAAAAATTTTTTCCATTTGCTTCTTTCCCATCTGAACTACCTCACCACTACATTTTTATATCTCATTTACCAAGATAATACTCTCTAAAGATTGGTTCTGGCATTTCTTCATCCCAAGGCATAAAGAAATTCGGCAATTGACGAGATAGGTAATTTTGAGGAAATGCAGTAAGCTTCAGGAATCGAGCGAACAAATTCCAGAAACAACACCCCATCTTTTGGCAAGGCATAAAATCTAACCTGTTTGCCCATAATCTCACCTCGAATTCCAGTAAGGAATAAAAGTTATTGGAATATCGGACTCCCCAAAAAGGAAGTGCTATCTCTGTCTTACTCTTATTCCAAAATTCTCATTCGTTTTAAGGTATCTATAATCCACTCAAAGAAGTATGCACAGGCTTCCTCTTCCATCTTGAAACTAACAAGCCCTGTTTTACTACCTCGTTCACTGTAATAGACTTCCCACTGACCGTCCCTGAAATCTATGCAAAAGGCTTCATTTGGTAATCCTCCACGGAGAGAATATGCATCCTTGGGCACTTTATAAAAATCTAATTGGTTTTGAAGATCTTGTATTTTCATCATGGACCTGTTCTTCTAATAAAGCCGCCGGCCAACAATTCTTGAATAGTCATATCTAATTTGTACTGTATGCCACCACCAACTTGATCAAACCATGGATTTGTCGTTCCTCTAAGACCTTCGATCGGTTTAATAACCTCGTAAATATTATAAGGCTTGTTTTCTGTTCCGGGAGCCAAGGATCGCATCTGAATCGGAACACCCTGCGGAGAAACAAACCTCCCACTTTCGTATCCGTATCTATCAATCAATGTACCCGGTTGAAGAGTCACTCTCTCTGGCTTTCCGAGAAAACCATCATTTGGAGGCCATCTAATATTTCCCGCTTTATCCACCCAGACAGATGTTTGACGAGGGGATGTTATCGAATCACCCATCAACCAAGCCATGCCAAGACTTGACCACCCGGCAGTTGAGGTCCCAGCCATGAACAACTGGGTCGCCAACGAAGACGATGCCCCCAGCCCGGACAGTCCTAGCCCAACCCCTTGCAGCCCCATCCCCACCAACCCAACGCTGCTCACGGTAAGCACCGCCAATGATGCCGCCGCAGCCGCCCCGCCCACCCCGCTCAGCCGCCCATACTGCCCGGCGGTCATTCCTGCCAGCGAACCGGCAGCCACTTGTGCCAGCAGCCCCGTACCAAGCAGGGCTGTCATCCCGCTGAAGACGGCGAAGTGGCAGGTTGTTAAGGGTCAATGTTCTGCCGATAAATACGAATAAGGATGGTCAAGATTAATTATACACGATCTATTTGTACTCATCTGGTAAGGGTCCCGTCATCCATTCGGGGGCAAGAATTTCGTGAATCAATGGGGTGCAAATTTCAACTGCGGTTTCGATTTCCAATTTTTCGTTATCATCGTGTGGAAAATAAACAAGAGCCGCAGACATTTCGTTGTCTATTACATATACACAATAGGCTATGCTTCTATCGATTAAGTTAGCGTCTCGAATTAATTCTCTGTAATCCATTAAAGCCCGCACTAACTCCATGAATTTCTCTTTTTGAAATTTTCTGGCACGCAGTTGGGTGAGGAATCCTTCACCTGCGATACATTCAAACATAATCTTTTGAATAATTTCATCTTTGCTCATCGCAAATCTCCTAACGAACAATCCCTAAAATTGCCTCTGGAGGTATATATTTATCCACCAACACTTCCGATGCCCGACCAGCCAAGACCCTGGCTTTGAAGTACCAATTCTCCATAACTCCGGGTTTGGTCGTATCAATGACAGTTGAAGTCACTTTATTTAGATCAATTGCATAAATTGGTTTTGTGGGTGTTGAGAATTGCCTTGCCCATTCAATGTCTCGTGTAGTGGATATCCAGTTTGTGGATTTCTTGTTCCCTTGCATAACATGATACTGTGGTTCATAATTCTTTAACGGGTTCTTCGCCCAAATTCCCTCGACCAAAGCAGCGGGGTGCTGCTCGGCACGCATTACGCGATAGACAATATCGGCATTATCGGAGCGGGCAACCAACCGCGCAACATCCCCCAGGTCATCGGCGTGGGCAGCCAGACGGATCGCCATGCCGCCGGCTGGGACGAACGGCAGCGCCAGGCTGAGCGCGTCCAGCCCCAGCGCAGCCCATTCCGTCCACGGAACGGCACAGCCGCGCTGAAGTTTGTCCCCGATGGTATAGACACTGTACCCGACCATCGCCAGGTCGAACAGCGTTTCGACGAACTCACCGCTCGGATCCGTGTAGCGCAGCGGGTTGTTGAGCGCGTAGGGGTAGGGCGCCTGTGTGGCGGGGTGGCTCAGCAGTCCGGGGAACGGGTCGCGGGTGAGGAACTGCCCCCATTGCGGGGCGTAGTACCTGGCGTTGCGAAGCACCCCTGAGCGCAGCGATTAGGGGCGCAGGTGCACCAGCCCGGAGGGATCAGTCCACTCCCCGGCAAAGCCGTAATTTGTTAACGTGCTGCCGCCGGCGGAAAACAGGCCGCCAAGGCCCTATGGAAGCGAATGATTAACTTCCATGGTCGAATTTGTCCAGATAAACGTCAATTTCTACCTCAGGTAAGGGTGTCAAAATCACATTCTTGATTTTGAACTTCTTGACGAGAAAGTACACCTTGTCGGTCACAACGATCACGGTAGGGCTGCGCACTAGAAATATATCATTATTATCCCACTCCTCTTCGTAGAAGTACAGTCCTTTATAAACCTCGAAAGGTTTACCCCCCGGCACAGCCTGTTTGGTGATGATTGGACTGCGGCTGCGGTCGCGGCGGCATTCTCCACCGGTCACGGCAAAACCGTGATAGTTGGGGATGGCTTCACCTTTTCTGTCATATACTTCCACCGGATAGGTCGTCCAGCCGGTGATGTTATTTGTTTGCAGGAGTTGTACAACCCTGTCTGATATGCAGACCAATGGTATAAGACCTGCCCATAAAAAATCGGTGGCCTGTCCCCCCATATAAGCACCCAATCTCAAGGGGGTATCTAGTTTTAGCCTTCCGTGAAATAATTCTATCGCTTGTTCTTTGGTCAGCCAGTCACTATAGCCTTCGTCACTCAACCGGAGAGGTCTTGACGCCAGTGGATCGCCCAAGCGATACAACTCATTGTAATTAAGGGATTGGGAGGTAGACATCAAAACCATACTCCTGTGCTAACTTGTGAACAAAGTTCAAGACTTCCTGTTGCGTGGGTTTTCTATCCAAGAAGTCTATCCAGCGTTGGTTATAGGCATAACTCCATTGTCGATGGGCTTTTGGATTCACCCAACTGCCAAACAGTGGATCATGGATGTTGATACCTACTTCTGTAAAATCCCGAGCGAACTTTCGTGGCAAAACATGATGCGCCTCCAGCCCGACAATCTCATCCAGGCTTTTGCCTGTCAACCGGCGCAAGTTCTCACGGAAGTTGCGGGCAATGAAGGATTTGAAAGTTGTTGGAGCAAGTTTGCCTGTCAACCGCGCCGCATCCCCAAAATCATCGGAGCGGGCAGCCAGACGGATCGCCATGCCGCCGGCCGGCACGAACGGCAGCACCAGGCTGAGCGCGTCCAGCCCCAGCGCAGCCCATTCCGTCCACGGGACGGCACAGCCGCGCTGGAGTTTGTCCCCGATGGTATAGACACTGTACCCGACCATCGCCAGGTCGAACAGCGTTTCGACGAACTCCCCGCTCGGATCCGTGTAGCGCAGCGGGTTGTTGAGCGCGTAGGGGTAGGGCGCCTGTGTGGCCGGGTGGGGCGGCAGGTCCGGGGAACGGGTCGCGGGTGAGGAACTGCCCCCATTGCGGGGCGTAGTACCTTGCCCGCAGGTAGAGTAATCCGGTGGGGCCTGCGCTGAGCGAAGCCGAAGTGTCAGACCACTCCCCGGCAGCCCCGCCCTTCGGTGGGGCATAGCCGTAGTTTGTTAAGGTGCTGCCGCCGGCGGAAAGCAGATTGCCGAACGGGTCGAAGGATTGGCTGCGCACGATGCTGCCGCCCGCATCCGCCAGGTGGCGCGCCGAGCCGAGCTGGTCGGCGAGGAAGTAAGCCGGCTGCCCGCCGCTGCTATGCCCCGCAGCCGTGCGGGGTTGCTGCGCAATCCGCTCCAATCCATAATAATACAATTGGCTGCCATCGGCAAGCACCTGGCTCAACCCGGCGGCTAAATCGAGAGTGTAGTGCGTTGTCACCCCGTTCACCGTCTGGCTCAGGCGGTCACCTAAACCATTATACTGGTAACTGCTTACGGATAACGAATCACTGATCCCCGTCAACCGGTTGGCATGATCGTAAGTGTAGGTGTTTATCCCATCCCACAGCAGATTGCCGTTGTCGTCCCAGGCGTAGGCAAGCCCGCCCGCGCTCAGCAGCCGCCCGGCGGTGTCGTAGGCGTAGGTGGTGGTCACCCCGTTCACCGTCTGGCTCAGGCGGCTGCCGACTGGATCATAACTGTAGGCGAAGCTCTCTCCGCTGCTGTAGCCGGCGCCAGTCAGCCGGTCGAGCGCGTCGCGTTGGCAAAGCCGCAAGTTGTTAAGGTACTGAACTATCGATAATTATACTTAATCCCTCTACTCTAATTCCCAGGAAAGCAAAGTTTTCAAAAATGATCCTTCTCCTGTTTCGATCCGTTTGGTTATATCATATGCTGTATAAACTCCGTAGAACTCAAAATTCTTATACTTTTCCGGAAGTTTTGACCCTAATGATCTATATTGTTTTCCATCCCATAAGAGCCATTGATGGATTTTTGGAGGATCTCCCCCCCAATGAGCAGTAATAAAACCAGGGTAGTGGAAATTTTTGACAGGTATAAATCCAACGATTTTCCAATAACCTTCACGAATTGCTGCATGCAGCCCAACGAATACGGGTGGAAACATATTACCGAAGTCTGGAAGCTTTGAAATATTAATTTCTTGCGTATTATCCAAGATGGTGTTAAAGATATGAATAATCGGACCGCTTTGGAGGTCTTTGTGAAGATATCGGCCAAATGCCTTACGGTTTCCACCAAGAGGAATTTCAAAAACACTACCCACACGAAGCTTGGAGATCCTCATTTCCACAACCTCCAATAAAGATCTATATCCTCTAATAATTTTGTACCCCTAGCAATCGCATTTTTATAGAATTCTCCTCGTCTTGGTGATATACTGTTGATCAGATTACTCAACGAACCACCGTGTTTGCTCATTTTAAATTGTTCGATTAAGACTTGTTCGACTGCTCTGGCATCTTGCTGAGATAGACCTTCTAAACCTGGGAATTTACTAATAATTTTATTGGTTTCTCTATAATGCTCACTTGCTCTTCTAAAAAAATTATTGGTAATTCCCACATATTCCGTGGTGCCATCGACAATTGACCGGTAGACCGTATAAGTCTTATCCGCTTGTTTCGTTACTGTAGTGATTTTATCAACGGCTTTTATGACGCCCCCCAGGTCATCGGAGCGGGTAGCCAGGCGGATCGCCATGCCGCCGGCCGGCACGAACGGCAGCACCAGGCTGAGCGCGTCGTGCCATTCACCGGTGAAATCAGGGTGTTAAGGTACTGCTTGCAGAAAAGAGAATGCCGAACGGATTATTGATTTTTTATGGAAATAATTCACCTCCTGATTTATACCATTCCAAAGCCTCTTTACCAAAGTAACCATCTATACCTTTCAACTTCTTGAAGTTCTTCCTGATCCAGTTGGCAATCTGTTCATAGAAATTCGTAAAATCATCCCCCTTGTATTCCAACCGATCATCATTGAGACGATAAAACTCACACCATATTCTTCCCTGGACAAGTTTATTGTCATCCCTTAGAAATGATCGGCTGAATTCGACAACGGGTGCATGTGTGGAAACAGAAAACATAATTTCGCCTGTTTCCACGAAGTCCATCAACTCTTCGTTATAAGTCACCATCCTTAGTTCAACAATTTCATTTTTAGGGATCAACATTTTATTAGACCAAATATATAAATGACGAAAGTTAGGATCATCTCCGCTTAACAGAGTATTTCGATCCACTGTCTCTATTACTGGTTGGGAGGTCTTACTCATTATAAAATGAGTTGCCGGGATAGAAAACACAAAATCGATCAATGAAATTTCATCCGAAGGAAAAGTATAAAACCGGACTTGTCTTCCCATCATTACCCCCATTTACCAGTACGGGATGAATATAATCGGAACGTCATATCCACCAAACTCATAAACATCGAAAATCGCGCGCCTTTCGCGAATTATCGGGATGTTACCGGCGGTTGATCTTCCCACCTGATAAAAAGCAACGGGTCTATTATTTACATCTAAAGCTGCCACATCCACATACCTATAAGGTTTTGTGCCTCCTTGAGTAAGCACCCTATACTCGGTTTTAGGTATGTATCCCTGTTTTTTGATTTGCTTCTCAATTGTAGCAATTCCTGCTTGATGAGCCTGACCCCCCAATCGTCCGGGATTGGTCACCCTACCTTGATTCGGTAAGGTTTGTGGACCAGGGATTTTCACTCCCGCCAACCAAACCGCAGCACTCGCCGACCACCCGGCAGTTGAGGTCCCAGCCATGAACAACTGGGTCGCCAACGAAGACGATGCCCCCAGCCCGGACAGTCCTAGCCCAACCCCTTGCAGCCCCATCCCCACCAACCCAACGCTGCTCACGGTAAGCACCGCCAATGATGCCGCCGCAGCCGCCCCGCCCACCCCGCTCAGCCGCCCATACTGCCCGGCGGTCATTCCTGCCAGCGAACCGGCAGCCACTTGTGCCAGCAGCCCCGTACCAAGCAGGGCTGTCATCCCGCTGAAGACGGCGAAGTGGCAGGTTGTTAAGGGTCAATGTTCTGCCGATAAATACGAATAAGGATGGTCAAGATTAATTATACACGATCTATTTGTACTCATCTGGTAAGGGTCCCGTCATCCATTCGGGGGCAAGAATTTCGTGAGCTAGGGGTAAGAATTGCTCCAGAGCATTTTCTATCATCGATCGCTCCTGTTCGTTCTGAGGATAATATTTGACCGCACCAAGTAATTCAAAGAATAAATTGAATACAGCGTAGGCAACCGAACGTTCGATAAATTCTTCACCTTGAATAAGTTCTTTGTATTTTTGAAGTGTTAGGATGATATCTTCAAATTTCCGTGGAGAAAAATTTCTAGCTCGTAATTCTGCCAGGAATCCTTCGTCTGCAGTAAACTCGTAAATAATCTTTGCAATTAATTCACGACGAATCATCACCAATCTCCTATCTGACTATACCAATGATGGCTTCTGGTGGAATGTGTTTATCAATTAATACTTCTGCTGACCTACGAGCAAGAGTTTTTGCTTGATAGTACCAGCCATCCATTATATTTGGTAGTGTAGTGTCCACAATTGTAGATTTAATTTTATTAAGGTCGATCGCATAGATGGGTTTATCAGGAGTCTCATATCTACGCGCCCAGTCCAGGTTTCGAGTTGTAGAAATCCAGTTTGTATCTACATTGTTACCCTGCATGACATGATACTGGGCTTTATAATTTTTAAGCGGGTTCTTCGCCCAAATTCCCTCGACCAAAGCAGCGGGATGCTGCTCGGCACGCATTACGCGATAGACAATATCGGCATTATCGGAGCGGGCAGCCAACCGCGCAACATCCCCCAGGTCATCGGCGTGGGCAGCCAGACGGATCGCCATGCCGCCGGCCGGCACGAACGGCAGCGCCAGGCTGAGCGCGTCCAGCCCCAGCGCAGCCCAATCCGTCCACGGAACGGCACAGCCGCGCTGAAGTTTGTCCCCGATGGTATAGACACTGTACCCGACCATCGCCAGGTCGAACAGCGTTTCGACAAACTCCCCGCTCGGATCCGTGTAGCGCAGCGGGTTGTTGAGCGCGTAGGGGTAGGGCGCCTGTGTGGCCGGGTGGGTGAGCAGTCCGGGGAACGGGTCGCGGGTGAGGAACTGCCCCCATTGTGGGGCGTAATACCTGGCGTTGCGAAGCACCCCTGAGCGCAGCGATTAGGGGCGCAGGTGGATTACTCCAGGAAGATCGTGCCACTCCCCGGCAGCCCCGCCCTTCGGTGGGGCATAGCCGTAGTTTGTTAAGGTGCTGAACTTGGGTAGGCACCAACTTTATATCTCACGAGTGTCGGATAAAGTCTTGCCTATTAGATTAGACATTACGTATATTCATCAGGTAGAGGACCCCTCATACTTTCGGGTATTATGATCCCCTCGATAATTTCAGACACTTCCGAATAGACCTCATTAATCATGCGTTTTTCTGCTTCCGTTTTCGGATAATATTTCGTCGCTGATAATAATTCGATATCTAAAAAATGAAGGCAATAAGCTACTTTTCGCTCTATAAGTTCCTCCTCCTTTATCAAATCTTGGTATTCCATTAAGGCTTGTTTTAATCTCTTGAAACGTTCATGCAAAAAGAGTCTACTTCGCAGATTAATTAGAAAACCTTTCATGGCTATACATTCGAACATAATTACTTCAATGCACTGTTGTCGATTCATCATTCATCCTATTTTTTCAATATCACACTAATAATCGCTTCAGGTGGAATCCATTTCTCAACAAGTACTTCCGAAGCTCTTTTTGCCAGGTCTCTTGGTATAAAATGCCACCCGGTCATTGCGCCTTGGACATTGGTATCAACTATTTGCGTGAAAGTTTTTTTCAGATCTATCACATAAATAGGATTATCACTCTGAAAATTCTTTGCCCATTCCAAGTCGCGAGTAGTAGATATCCAATTGGTTTCTAATATATTACCTTTAGCAACGTGAGTCTGCGGCAAATAATTCGCTAACGGGTTCTTCGCCCAAATTCCCTCGACCAAAGCAGCGGGGTGCTGCTCGGCACGCATTACGCGATAGACAATATCGGCATTATCGGAGCGGGCAGCCAGGCGGATCGCCATGCCGCCGGCCGGCACGAACGGCAGCGCCAGGCTGAGCGCGTCCAGCCCCAGCGCAGCCCATTCCGTCCACGGGACGGCACAGCCGCGACTGGCTTAGGCTGGTTTCGATTACTATTCAACAGAATGCTATCAACCATATGCTGAGACAGGCATAAACCCAAAGCCGGTAGACACATTTTTTCTCTCCAAACACTCCTTGAAATATCTTGAGACATAGATTTGTGTCTTTAACTCTGATAACCTGAAAATATCAAGCCCATTAATGTTTTTTTGCGATAATGCCTCCTTGAATAGATTTAACTGGGGATAAATAACATGCTCCCGTTCTGGTGTCAGCCAAATCGTGTGTTCGTAATCGAGGGCTGAAACAATTATTTTTACATTAACGATGACGTATCCGGGCAGTTCAATTCCGCTTTTGTGAAAAACGTGTACAGGCAAAAATTGAAGCCCACCGATATGCGCTTCCTCTAGTGCAATTCGTGCTTTTTTAGAGATCGTAAACCAAGACGCCAGGGGATAAAAAAGATAGTCCGTGGGATTTTTTCCCTTTACATACAAGCTAACGTCAGACGGCCAATCAGTGATTGGAACACCATTAGAAAGCAGGTTTTGATCAAATCCCCGAAAATCATCCTGATAGACAATCATGCTTTCTTCAACTTCACGAAAAGTCAGGTTGTAATATGGCGTTCCTACCATACGTTATCCTTTTGAGGTCTATTTTTGATACGGCAGCCTTGGATTATCAAGTACAGGCTTTTTTACAAACTCGGTAAATAAATCTAAGAAGAGATCTTTGTCGCCTTTTGCTATTGCATCAATTTCCTGGAGTCTCTTATGTACCCATTGATGATACCAATTCGTATGGCTTCCACTGTGACCAGGTAGAGCCACTTTGTTCCAATCATCATCAAGATCCAGCTTGTATTTATCAGTCATCTTCCTCATTATTTCTGGCCAATACTTACCTTTGTTAGTGATTAAGTGATGGAGTTGGCTTGGAACATCTTTAACATATTGTTCCATTCCTGGAAGTGGGAGTTGCTTACCAATCCTGAAGATGTTATCGGATTTGTGGATTAGCCTTGCCGCATCCCCCAGGTCATCGGCGTGGGCAGCCAGGCGGATGACCATGCCGCCGGCTGGCACGAACGGCAGCACCAGGCTGAGCGCGTCCAGCCCCAGCGCGGCCCAATCCGTCCACGGAACGGCACAGCCGCGCTGAAGTTTGTCCCCGATGGTATAGACGCTGTACCCGACCATCGCCAGGTCGAACAGCGTTTCAACAAACTCCCCGCTCGGATCCGTGTAGCGCAGCGGGTTATTGAGCGCGTAGGGGTAGGGCGCCTGTGTGGCCGGGTGGCTCAGCAGTCCGGGGAACGGGTCGCGGGTGAGGAACTGCCCCCATTGCGGGGCGTAATACCTGGCGTTGCGAAGCACCCCTGAGCGCAGCGATTAGGGGCGCAGGTGCACCAGCCCGGAGGGGTCAGTCCACTCCCCGGCAGCCCCGCCCTTCGGTGGGACATAGCCGTAGTTTGTTGTTTGTTAAGGTACAAGCTTCATAGAAATTGGAAGCGATCAAGAGGTATTTTTGGTTATGGACTCATGGTATTCCCGATATTTTTGCTCAGCTCGGATTATTTTCTCTCCAAGCGTCGAATCAAGCGGCCATGAATCGGTAATTAGTCTACCCATTGTTCCTTTATGCGCAGTTATATAAAGATTTTCATGGATGCTCCGCAACATTTCTTTTAGCTGTTCACGAAAAAATAATAATTGAGAAACGGACAAAGGGCCAGATTCGGGTATCGTGCTGGACGGAAGATAATCTTCCAAAGCAGAAAGAGCTTCACAAATTGTTGTTTCCGCTTCTTCTCTTTTCATGGTAATAAGTCCTCTAAATTCAAGATGAACTTTTGAAATTGCCCTCCGGGCAAAAACTGTCCTTGCGCAGCTACCCGACCCTCGATGATCGTTGTACCAGGTCGGATCTGCCACTGTCTGAATCGGGTCATTTGATTCCATTCCCACTTAATAGCCAAGCTTTGCCGGGATGCAGGAAAAGTCTCGAACAAATAGCGACCTTTTTCAAACGCATTAATGTTGTCATAGTATCTAATTCCATATTCAGCAAAATTCGCCTTCTTTACCTTAATGGTAGGAATATCAAAGGATTCGATGATCTGCTTTCTAAGTGATCGCGGAACTCCCATCTTTTGAAGATATGCTGAAGCAGAACGAACACCATCATAGGTGGAGCCGGTTTTATTCACCAGCCTTGCCGCATCCCCAAAATCATCGGCGCGGGCAGCCAGACGGATCGCCATGCCGCCGGCTGGGACGAACGGCAGCGCCAGGCTGAGCGCGTCCAGCCCCAGCGCAGCCCATTCCGTCCACGGAACGGCACAGCCGCGCTGAAGTTTGTCCCCGATGGTATAGACACTGTACCCGACCATCGCCAGGTCGAACAGCGTTTCGACAAACTCCCCGCTCGGATCCGTGTAGCGCAGCGGGTTGTTGAGCGCGTAGGGGTAGGGCGCCTGTGTAGCGGGGTGGGTGAGCAGGCCCGGAAACGGGTCGCGGGTGAGGAACTGCCCCCATTGCGGGGCGTAATACCTTGCCCGCAGGTAGAGTAATCCGGTGGGGCCTGCGCTGAGCGAAGCCGAAGTGTCAGACCACTCCCCGGCAACCCCGCCCTTCGGTGGGGCATAGCCGTAGTTTGTTAAGGTGCTGTCGTTGGAGTCTCAGGAAAACAGTAAAACGGAGGAGTAATTGCGCTTAAAATTCTCACTCCACTAAGACCTCAATAAAAGATATATCCTTCATTTCCTCGGCTTTGACCATTTCGATAAATTCTTCAGTGGCTATGATATGAGTAGGGTGTCCTCGAGGACGAAATAAATTTGTTTTTTGAGGAATTGAAGATTTATCAATAATCAATTGCTGTAATTTGTGCGAATTATACCCGCACGAAGGACAGGGGATAGAGTCGCGAGGAGAGAAAGATGCTTTTACTAATTCAATTACTGGTTCAATTTGAAGTTCTATTAGGTCAGGGTGTGTCCTGGAGCGATATTTCAGGTCTGGCTTTGCACTCACTGGCAATTCAATTCCAGATTGGAAAAATTTTTCATGCGTGTCACTTTGGATAAGCATTGTCCAGGGATTAACCCAAGCAAAATCGCCAAACTTACCCCAGGCATTGCCAACCAGTTTCCCCAATTCGGTTCCCGGAGGTAAGGATGAATGGTCAGGCAATAAGGGCGAAACAAAGTTTTTTAAAATTCTGAATTCTTCAACGCTTACAGGTCGGACATCTCTAAACCGATCAGCCATGGGCAATATTGACAGATCCACAACAGGGTAAATTACCCCTGTCGTAGACCATGAATTTCCACACGTCGAGCAATGTACACCCGGCAATCCCCATTCGTGGGTAGCATTGATGCCATATTTATATTGAACACCCCAATTTTTAACATCTGGTTTTACCCGGTACAGGTTCATTGGTGTTAATCTCCTTAACTCAAGGAACTATACGGCCCACTTTATCCAAACCGAATTCATGTATCAACCAACCAGCATGTTTATAAATATCAACTATTGTGGCATTGGGATTAGCTTCAAAAAAGGCTTGCCATGCAGAATTCCAAAGACCCCCTCCGGGACCACCCGAGTGAATTTTTCTATGAACCTCAACAGGCAATTCCATTAGGTGTTGGCTTATATCAATACCTCGCTGAACAAAAATCTGAGATAAGTCTTTTCTTTGAGGAAAAATGTGGTGGTATGGAAAATTTGCTCTATTTGGAGCAGGGAGAAATTTCAGGGTGTTTGATAAATTATCGAGGGTTCTAGAAACATCCCCAAAATCATCGGCGTGGGCAGCCAGACGGATCGCCATGCCGCCGGCCGGCACGAACGGCAGCACCAGGCTGAGCGCGTCCAGCCCCAGCGCAGCCCATTCCGTCCACGGGACGGCACAGCCGCGCTGGAGTTTGTCCCCGATGGTATAGACACTGTACCCGACCATCGCCAGGTCGAACAGCGTTTCGACGAACTCCCCGCTCGGATCCGTGTAGCGCAGCGGGTTGTTGAGCGCGTAGGGGTAAGGCGCCTGTGTAGCCGGGTGGCTCAGCAGTCCGGGGAACGGGTCGCGGGTGAGGAACTGCCCCCATTGCGGGGCGTAGTACCTGGCGCGCAGGTGGATTAATCCAGGAAGATCGTGCCACTCCCCGGCAAAGCCGTAATTTGTTAACGTGCTGCCGCCGGCGGAAAGCAGATTGCCGAACGGGTCGAAGGATTGGCTGCGCACGATGCTGCCGCCCGCATCCGCCAGGTGGCGCGCCGAGCCGAGCTGGTCGGTGAGGAAGTAAGCCGGCTGCCCGCCGCTGCTATGCCCCGCAGTCGTGCGGGGCTGCTGCGCAATCCGCTCCAATCCATAATAATACAATTGGCTGCCGTCGGCAAGCACCTGGCTCAACCCGGCGGCAAGGTCGAGGGTGAAGGTGGTGCTGCTGCCGTTGATACTGGTCTGGTAACGGCTGCCCAGCCCGTCGTAGGCAAAGGTGTAGGCGCCGCCGGCGCTGCTCAGCCCGCTCAGGCGGTTGGCGTGGTCGTACGTGTAGGAATAAACCCCGTCGGAAAGCAGGTTGCCGTTGTCGTCCCAGGCGTAGGCAAGCCCGCCCGCGCTCAGCAGCCGCCCGGCGGCGTCGTAGGCGTAGGCGGTGGACGCCCCGTTCACCGTCTGGCTCAGCCGGCTGCCGGCCGCGTCGTAGGTGTAGGCGAAGCTCTCTCCGCTGCTGTAGCCGGCGCCGGTCAGCCGGTCGAGCGCGTCGTAGGTGTAGGCAATCTGGAGGATGCCGGCGCTCGTTTGCGGAAGATGCGCTTCCGGTGGAACAGCCAGCCCTTTGCCGCTGCCTGCCTGCAGCAGGCGGGTCTCGATCTTTGCCAGCATACCGGCGAAGAAATCCATTAGCGGCTGCAGCCAATCCAGCGGGTTCCACGGGGTAGAGGTGGGGGTGGTTTCCCCGCCGCCGGGCGGCGGGTAGGCTTCCAGCGGCTGGCTGTGCTGCTGGGCTTCCATCCCGCCGGCGGACTGCGGCGGCGGGTAGGCGGAGATGCTATTCCCGCCGCACGCTTGACAGATGTGCGGCAGGTACACCCTGCGCGGCGGCGGGGTTGGCGTGGCGGTCGGCGTGCGGGTCGGCGTGCGGGTGAAGGTGGCGGTGCGGGTGGGGGTGCGGGTGGGCGTGCGGGTGAAGGTGGCGGTGTGGGTGGGGGTTGCGGTGAAGGTGGCGGTGGGTGTGAACGTGGCTGTGCGGGTGGCGGTGGCGGTCACCGTGGGGGTGGCTGTAGCCCGCGCCTGGCGGCTTTCCTCGCTCAGGGTGAGGTTGCCAGCCGCGTCGTATTCATAGGCATAGGCGATGATTTCCTCACCGGCCTGGTGGCGCAGCCCGGTCAACTGCCCGCTCAGATCGTAGGTGTAATCGCTGCTCACCCCGTTTGCCAGGCTGCGCTGGCTCAGCCGCCCGGCGCTGTCGTAAGCGTACTGCGCCAGCAGGTCGCTTCCGTCGCGCACTTCCACCAGCCGGCCGAGCGGATCGTACTGGTAGTTGAGCGTCTTGCCCGTCTCCGGCGGGTAGGTCAGGCGGGTGCGCCTGCCTTCGGCGTCGTAGCCATAAGCCAGACTCCTGCCGAACGGGTCGCTGATGGCGGTGATGCGGTCGAGCGCGTCATACCACCAGGTCGTTTGCCCCAGCCCGTCGTTCATCGCGGTGAGCCGCCCGAGCGGGTCGTAGGCAAAGGCTGCGTCAGCGGTGCCGGCGGGGTAATCAATTGCCTGCAGGCGGCCGGCGGCATCGTACCGGTAGAGAATAGTGCTGCCGTTTGGGTCGCGCAGCACGGTGCGCCTGCCGAGCGCGTCGTAGTCGAACTCGCTCACCTTGCCGAGCGGGTTGGTGACCCGGCTCAGGCGGTTGAGAACATCATAGGCGAAGGTGGTGCTGTGCCCGTTGGCATCGGTGATGCGGGTCAGGCTGCCCAAGGGGTCGTATTCGTACACGCTGCGCACGTTGACGTCTGCGCCGGGGTCCGCACCGGGAACGTGATTCTGGACGACGGCGGCGAGCAGCCCCAATTCGTTGTATTCATAGGCGGTCACCCGCCCCAGCGCATCGGTGCGCGAGGTGACCTGCCCGTACTCGTCGTAGGTCGTTTCCAGCCAGTGCCCGGCGTTGTCGGCAATGCGCAGCGGGCGGCGCAGCGCATCGTAACTCTCGTAGAAGATAATGTAATCCCCGTCCGGCGCGGGGGGCTGCCCCGCGCCTGTCGAGGGGCGGCTCTGGCTGGCAAGCGTGCCGTCGGGGTTGTAGGCATAGGTTATCACGACCTGGTTCAGGGCATTGCGCACCTTCCACAAGCGGCCGGCGGCGTCGTACTCGTAGGCGGTGGTATGTCCCAGCCGGTCGGTTTGGGAGATCAACTGCCCGGCGGCATTGTAGGCGAAGTGAACCGAATTGCCCAGCGGGTCGGTAACCTGAGCCAGCCGCCCGGCGGCATCGTAGGCGTAGGCGGTGGTATGTCCCAGCGTATTGGTCGTCTGGCTCAGCCGCCCGCGCGCATCGTAGGAAAAGGTCTCGGTCAGGTTGAAGACGTTGTCCTGGTTTTGGGCTTTGGCGGGGTCGTAGTTGTGCACCACCTGCAGCAGGCTGCCGGCCGGGTCGTAGGTCAAGCGCGTGATTCCTCCCAGCGGGTCGGTCACCTGAATCAGCCGCCCGGCGGCGTCGTAGGCGTAGGCGGTGCGGTTGTGGGCTGCGTCTTCCATGCCGGTCAACTGCCCGAGCGCGTCATAGGTCAAGGTGGTTGTTTGACCGAGCGCGTTGGTGATGGTTTTGAGCAGACCGGGCGGCTGCGGGGCGTCGGCGGCGGTGGTGTAGGTATAGGTGGTGGTGATGCCGCCGGCGGAGGTGTGCAGGGTGGTGGAATTGAGCAGCGCGCCGGAATAGTCGAAGGTGGTCAGGCGGCTGCGTGGGTCGGTCAGCTGGACGAGGCGGTTGTGGGCGTCGTATTGCAAGTGGGTCTCGCTGCCAGCCGCGTCGCGCACATAGGTCAGGTTGGCGCCGTCCGCGCTCCATTGGTAGTGAACGGCGCGGTTGTCTTGGTCGCGCACCTCGATCGGGCGAAAGTTGGCGTCGTAGTTCTTTTGGATTTGATAGCCGCTCGGATCGGTCTGGGCGGTGTGGGTGTTGCGCTGATCGTAGCCGTCGCTCCGCTGGCGGTCGAGCGCATCCAACACGGTCGTGCTGCCGTCGGGGTTGAAGATCAGTTTGACGATGCGTTCGTTTGCCCCGTTGAATTGTTCGTAAGCGCGCCCATGTGTATCGTAATGGGTGACCAGATCAACCTGCGGGGGATTGCCGGGGGCAAAGACGGTGGTCAGGCGGTGATCCTGGTAGGCGTACTGCCAGGTTTCTCCGCGCGCATCGCTGAAGGTGGTCAGATCGCCATGGGCATCGTAGCCGAAATTCACCTGACGGTTAGCCGAATCGGTCACGGACGCCAGGCGGCCGGATTGATAATCGAATTGCAGGAATCGCCCGCTGACCGGTTCGGTTACCCGGCTCAAACGGTTGTCGGTGTAGGTGTAATCGAAGCCAAAGCCGCGGTCATTGCGCCACGATTGCAGCCTGCCGCCGGAGTCAAACTGGTATAAGGATTGATCCGGCGCAGTGAGCTGGCAGGCTGCCGTCAGATCGTCGCAGGTCAATTCTGCCAGTACCCCGGCATACGGGGTGAAACTGCCATCGCCGTTGGCGGTGAATTGATACTGGTTGAGGGTGTGTCCCTTGAACCAGACCGTGCCGCTCTCGAAGATCAGGCGCACGTCCTGGTTGTGACTCCAGCCCGGGCTGAGATCGGTCGGGTAGAGGTTGGTATCCAATGCCTGGGAGGCGTAGGAGCGCTGCAAGGTCAGCGGACCGGCAACGGTCTGGATGGAGAGGTCCACCAGGCTGTAATCGAAGTTGCCGGTGCGGGTATCGATCGGGTCGCCGGCGGTGGCGGTGGCGTCCCCGCAGGCGCTGACCACGCACTCGCGCGGGTCGCCCGGGCCGTTCTTGGGTTGGTTGGAGGAGAGGATGGAGCGGTTATTCAGATAGACGGGCGGAATACCGTAATGGATGAAGCGAATATTGGAGATGGTTAACGTCGAGCCCCCGATTTGGTTAGGGCATCCAGGGGTTATGCGATCACTGCACACCGCGGCAAAGCCCATGACGATATTTGTATTGGCAGCGATAGCGGGTTGAGCACCATCGTTCGCTCCAACCGAACCGGGCGCTACCAGCTGGCAAATCTGATGAGGTAATAAATAATTTTGACTGGGCTGGTTATCGTAGAAAAATACCGAGCAATGACTGCCTTGAGCAGGATAGCCTTTTGCGCTTAAGACCCCCCATAGATCAGTCGAGTCATTCCAGGGACTTCTTTTTGGGTCTGGTACTGCCGGTGGTGGATTCCAATTAAGAGCATTACGCCGGCTGCCTGTGCCGAAATCGCTGGCTGAGTAATCGAAAACTATACCAACAACCTGTTTGTCCGAACTTGACACAAGAAAATCGCGTTTTTCCCATGTGCCTTGCGGGCGTTCTATCCTAAGGGAAACAGGCAACGCAGGTGATAGATAAAAAGTCGGTTCGTTTGAGGAGGACGATAATGATTCGATTAGTATTAAGTTGTCTGTTTCACTCTGGCTAACAGACCTGTAAATCGGTGATTCTTTGCTGATCTTTTCAACTGTATTGATAGTTTGATCAGCGGATGCTTGGACGTTTTGGTAAGGGATGGATGAAGTGCATAAAATGGCAGTAATCAAGAGTATGTTCAAGCAGAACGAAAGGAAGTGCAAAATCTTTCGAACGAGACGATCGAAGAAAATGGGTCGGGCGGGCACGAAAACGAATGATTTCATGGCAGAACCTCCAGACAAAATTAGATTTTGACAGTGGCTCAACCGGTAGAAAACAATTATTTTGAAGAGAAGGCGGGGAAAAAATTATCGGAAACAGTGCGAACCTGTCGCTGCGCTCGTATTGTACAGGATTGTCGCGAAAAAGTAAACCGTAAAAATACCGAAAACATTCAGGGAATTGCAATCGGGAGGGATACATCCCTGTTCCACATTACTCGGTTTTTCAATCGGGAGGGATACATCCCTGTTCCACATTACTCGGTTTTTCAATCGGGAGGGATACATCCCTGTTCCTTACTATCCTGCTTTCCTATCGGGAGGGATACATCCCTGTTCCTTACTATCCTGCTTTCCTATCGGGAGGGATACATCCCTGTTCCTTGCGGCCTGCCTACGATCGGGAGGGATACATCCCTCCCTCAGGTCGTGAAAGTCGTCTTAAGACAACTCGCCATTGGCTTCGTCCGCTGTTTTCTCGTAAACGGGGATGACCCTGCCATCCCGGTGGTGTTCTTTTTGCTTGGCGGCATACGCCATGACGGTTTCCAACGACCTTTCGCCAATGCTCAGCACGCCGTAGCCGCTTTGCCATTGGAATTGCCCATCGCTGCCAGCCATTTTGTTGATCGCGCAGGCGCTGGCGCCCTTCAAATGGCGGACGCAATCCGCCACCGACAATTTTGGGGGAATGGAAACCACAAGGTGAACGTGGTCGTCCACGTTTCCCGCCGCATGGATTTTCAATCCCAGCTGCTCCGCCTTGCGGTACAACACGCCGTACAACAGGTTCTCGCGCTCCGCCGTCAGGCTGGGCTGGCGGTCGCGCGTTGACCAGATCAGATGATAATGCAATCGCCAATAGGTCATGGGCGTTTTCCTTTCCCTTCCATGCTGACGCATTTCCAAACAACCCGCCAGCCCGCCAGGGCTTTCACCTACTGAGGCGGGGATTCATCCCCCGCCGCGCCAGCCCGTCAGGGCTTGCCCTGTGGCTCGGCAGGCTCGCCAGCCGCTTGCCGAAGGGCTTCCACGTACTAAGGCGGGGATTCATCCCCCGCCGTACCCCGCCGCGCCATCCCGCCAGCCCGCCAGGGCTTTCACGTACTGAGGCGGGGATTCATCCCCCGCCGTACCCCGCCGCGCCATCCCGCCAGCCCGCCAGGGCTTTCACGTACTGAGGCGGGGATTCATCCCCCGCCATACCCCGCCGTACCATCCCACCAGCCCGCCAGGGCTTTCACGCACTGAGGCGGGGATTCGTCCCCCCTCACGCGTCCGCGTCCAGCGCGCGCCGGGCGAGCAAGCCCGCCGCCGCGACCAGCGCGGCGGTCAGCGCCAGCAGAATGTACACATCCACGGCAATATCCGCCCAGGCGGCGTTGTGAAGGGACAGTTCGAGGATCGGGTTGAGCATATAATAGGTCGGAAAGATTTGCGCAATCCACTGCGGCAGTTCGGGGAACACGAACACGATTGCCGGGGCGTACAGAAAGATTCCCAGGCTTTTGATGATGGTAAACAAGGTGTTGATGTCCTTGACCAGCACACCCAGAATGATGCCCAGCGCCGCGGCAAACACCCCGCTGGCGGTTAGTACGGCGATCAGCGCGGCGGGCTGCGCGCCAAAGGCATTATTGAGCAGCAAAATCAGCAGCCCGCTGAACATTGCCAGCAGGATGCCCGTGAGAGCCTTGGCGGCAAGCACATCCCCCAGCGTGGCGGGGGTGGTTAACAAGGCGCGGTAGGTGCGCTTGACTTTTTCCTCCACCAGCGAAGTCGCCGGCACCATCATCCCGCCCAGCAAAATGGTGACGATAACCACGAATGGAAACAGGCGCGCGTCCCAGGGGATGTTGGCTGCCTCGCCCAGCGTCACCAGGCGGGTGTTGACCGGAATCTCGCGCCCGGCAACAGCGAGCACCTGGCGCGCCAGTGAGACCCCAAGCACGCTGCGGTGCTTGAGCAGGCTCTCACCCCAGATGAAAACATCCACGCGGGTGCTTTCGGCTGCCCGCAGGCGGATATCGAAATCATCGGGCAGCACCACGCCCATATCCAGCGCGCCGCGCTCCACGTCGCTGCGCAGCGCATCCACCGCCGTGTAGATCTGGGTGTTCAAAAACTCCAGCCGGACGAGTTGGGCGGTCAATTGCGACCCGCCCAGGTCAACGATGCCCAGGCGCGGCTTGTCCGCGAATAGCGTGCCGACCAGTAGCGAGATCACCAGGGTCAACACAACCGGCATGACGACAGCCATGATGAAGATAAAATTTTTAGAGCCGTGAATGAATTCTTTCTTGATCAGGATGAAAACGCGCCTCGGGTTCATGTGAACTTCCTTTTCAACACCAGAACGCCCGCCAGCAGCAGCGCGGCATTCCAGGCAAGCAGAATCAGCAGATTGTTGTAAACCTGCTGCCAGCTGGCGCCGAAGTTGATTACCTGGTGTATGGTATCCGCCAGGTAATGCGAGGGGAGCAGCCTGGACCAGCCAGTCAACATGCCGGGGAAGAGCACCCCAAAAGCGGGAATGCCGAGCAGGACAAGCACCAACACCCCCCACGACATCACCGAAAGCATGTCCTTGCCCGCTGCGCCGATCAGAAAACCGATTGCGGTTACCAGCAGCGCGCCAAGCAGCAGGGTGACGAGCAGCAACAGCGGCGCGGCGAACAGCGCGCCGGTGGCAGTGGTGATCACCACCGCCTGGAACATCACCAGCCCAACGCTGACCAAGCCCTTGGCGAAGAAAAGGTCAGCGGCGCTCATCGGCGAAACCAGCAGCGCGCGGATGGTGCCGGTCTGGATTTCCTCCGCCAGCAGGCTTGCCAAGCCCATTGTCTCGAACATCAGCAATACCAAAATAAACAGCGGGAGGATGCGGTCGCGCGGCGGGACTTGCATGCCCGCCATGTCGCGTCCCAGGAGGATATCATTGGTTTCGATGTTCAGGGTCTGCCCGGTCATGCCGAGCGACAAGGCTTCGACGGCAATCTGCATCGCCTCGCGCGTGTTGCGGTCAAGATCCGACAAAACGTAAATATCAAGGGTTGGTTTTTTGCCCGCGCGCAGGTCGGCGGTCAGGTTTTCCGGGAAGGCAATGCCGGCGGTGATCTGCCTGTCCTCTACGGCGCGCTGCATCTCCGCCAGACTGGCGAACCGGCGGAAGTAAAGCCCATCCGCGCCGAGCAGCTGCACGGCGTCGGCAGCGGATGCGGGCGCGTGCAACCCGACCTCGATCACCTCGTCCACTTGCTGGGGCATCAGGTAATAAAACCCGGTGTAGGCAGCCAACGCAAAGATGGAAATGAACGCATAAAACCGGTTGCGGAAAAAGATGGTCAGGTCCTTGCGGATCAGCGGGGGGATGGTTCGCCAGTTCATTTAGACCAGCCCTCGCCCGGTTACTTTAATGAATATGTCCTCCAGGGTGGCTTCCTCGCTGTGGATGGTGATCACTTTTTCAACGCTGAACAAGTGCTGCAAGTCGGCGGCGGTCTGGCTGGTGTCGAGCATGATCTCGCGGTTTTCCAGCCTTCCGTCCGCGCCGGTCACCTGGGCTTTGACCATCCGTTTGCCGTACTGCTGCTTGAGGTTGTGCGGCGTGTCCAGCGCGGCGATTTTGCCCTGGTTGATGAACGCCACCCGGTGGCATAGTTTATCGGCTTCGAGCATATCGTGGGTGGTCAGAAAGACGGTCACGCCTTTCTCCGCTTCAGCCAGGATCAGGCTGCGGATCGATTCGGCTGAGACCGGGTCGAGCCCTTCGGTCGGCTCGTCGAGGAAGAGGATGCGCGGCTGGTTGACCAGCGCGCGGGCGACCATCAAGCGCTGCTTCATGCCCTTGGAGTAGCCCTCCACGCGGTCTTTGCCGCGCTCGCCCAGTCCAACCCGCCGGAGCAGCGCGCGCGGGTCGAATTCCTTCACGCCGAACAACTCGGCAAACAACTTCAGATTTTCCACGCCGGTCATCGCCTCGTACAGGTTGGCGATCTCGAAGCACACCCCAATCTGCGCCTGGATTTTTTCGGTCTGCCGGGTGATGTCCATCCCCAGCAGGCTGGCTTTGCCCTCTTTGGGGCGCATCTGCCCGGTCAGCAGCTTGACCGTGGTGGTCTTGCCGGCGCCGTTGGGACCGAGGAAGCCGAGGATTTCGCCCTCGCTTACCTCGAAGTTGATGTGATCAACGGCGACCAGGTCGCCGTAGCAATAGGTCAGGTTTTCGGCGCGGATGGCGGCTGCGGGCATGGGGTTACCTCCGGTGTCGGTTGGATTGAAAAAGTAGATTCATTATAGCCAGTTTACCGGAGGCGGGAAGAGGATCCGCTATGGGCGAAAGAGCGGGAAGCACCTTTCCGCTTTCCAGAAAATTCGATGCCCCCAATTACGGTTTACAAATTCCAATCCGGCACAGATTTAAATATTCTTTCATCTCCAGCATAATTTCGTCATGCAGTTCACTCAGCGGACGAGGATTCTGGCGGTATTTTTCGATGTTTTTGGCTCTGAAGCCTTCGACGACGAACAACACCATCTCGATTGCCTTTGCCCGGTCAATATCCGCCCTCAAATCCGACAAGTCAAGATTTTGCATGAAGGCTTGCATGCCGCGTTCCCTGTTTTCCCTCTTTGCCTGCATAATTTTTTGTTCGACGTCGGGCGGGCAGTCGAGCAGCTGCTTCGCCAGAAAAGTGTATGGCAGAGGATATTGCTCGTACAAAGCCCACTTGCGCATGGTCAGGTTGATCACGCGCTCAATGATGCTTTCCCGCGGATACTCGATCCCGTCGAAAAAACGATCGCTCAGCAGGTTTGTGCAATAGTCGGTAAGATAAAGGAATAACTCTTTTTTGTTCCCGAAGTAATAAAACAGCAAGCCTTTCGATATCCCTGCCTTTTTGCACATCACATTGGTGGATGCGCCGCTGTATCCGGCGTGGACAAATTCCTCAAGGCAGGCGTTGCGTATGGCTTCCTGTTTGTCGCGGTCAAGATGCGTAAACGAATTGTTGGTTAGCAACCGGCACAATCCTTTCCAAGAGATAAAGCGCAAGGATCAGGATGAATCCTATCATATCTCATTTTTTCGGCTTCGAGACCAAAGAGGTCTGTTTTTATGCGCCATCCGCGCCAGCGCAGCCCGGGATCGAGCAGCCTCCGGCGTATCCTTACCAAATGCCGGGGAAAAGGCGGTAACGGACATCCTGGGTGTATTCGAGGTAACCAGGCAACTCGGATTGGAGGGTACGATCTTCTAAGGATGTTCGGATGACCATAGCCGTCGCTGCCAGGATGCCAGGAATCAGCGCCCATAACGAACCCAACAGCAGAGGAACGCCAAAGGATTGGAAAAGAGCGCCTACATACCCCGGATGCCGGACGAAACGATAGGGTCCGCTGCGGCACACCTTGTGTCCGCGCTCGCTCTGAATGCGCACTATGGTTGAGAAGTAGGCGTTGGTGATCATCGCCCAGCCAAACAATCCCAATCCGGCTGCAAACAGGAAAGCACCGGCAATATGCACGGAATTGGCGAACTCCGGCGTCGTTCCGAAACGAGCATCCAAACCAGCCGCCAGCGGAAGGGCGAGGAACTGAGCCAGGCTCCACAAACCAGCAACGATCTTATCCCAATCCTTCATCTCCCTGGCTTGCCCACGTTCCGCGATGGTTTCCGGGCTGGTGCGCAGCAGGAATACGCCGTTAATGAACGCGCTTACGAGAGAGATGCCCAAAAAAACCCATGCCCATGTCCAATCGAACGTCCCGGCGGCAAGAAAGAGAATTGCCGCTTGAACCACGAGCAGGGTGGCAACCTGCCGAAATCGGGCGAGAATGCCCGCGGTTACCGTTGTGGGTTTCCTGGTTGGGGGGAGATCAGATTGCGTATTCATTATGCGGAGCACCTCATTGGATTCGCATTAACCGGGATAGCGAGGCTGCGCCGAACAGCAGCATGGCAGCCGAGAAGATCCCCAAATACAGCACAGACTGCCAGACATCCGCCATTACCCCGCCCTTGAAAAATACGGCATGGGCAATTTCCACCATCCAGGTTAGCGGGAGGACATGGCTCAACGACTGCAGCCAGTGAGGGAAAATGGCTATCGGGTACATGATTCCTGAAAGAAACATCATCGGCACCATCAGTGGAAGCCCTGCCACCACCCGAAAGGTTCTTTCGTCTTTGATATAGGCGCTCATCGCGTAGCACAGCCCCATCAGACCAATGCCGGTTAGCACGGCAGCCAGCCATAAAATCCAGAGCGAACCGGTAGGGATCACGCCAAAAAGGTATATCGCCATCAGAATAGTCACCGTCGTTGAAACCGCTATCAGCAGGGTGTTGGCGATGATCTTACCGACGATAATCCATAAGCGGCTTATCGGGGCTAATGCCAGAAAGTAGATCGTACCCGTTGTTTTTTCTGAAATCAGGGTGAAGCCACTGAACACAAAAGCATTCGATAAAACGACCATCGGCGCCAACCCCGCTCCAAGCAGCCTGATCAGATAGCCGGGGTCATCCATGTCAAGTCCCCAGGCTTCCTGTATTGAAAATGCTGCCGCGGCTTCGTTTGCTTGCGCGCCGGGCGCTTCCTGTCCGCCGGGGAGGGCTCGTAACAGCGCTGCGGCAATGTTGGCGAGTGCTGCCCGGGCGGCGGCGCCTTTTGTATCATCAAGCAGCACGGTAAGCCTGGTTTCGCCGGCAGGCGTGAAGACCGAAGCAACCACCTCACCATCTAAGACGGCTTGCCTGGCTTCTTCTGCATTCGCAAACACAACGGCGTGAACCTCTTGCGACTCGATTAAGATGCTTCCATAAGGCGTTCCCTCCACCACGCCCACTCTCAAGTGATCCATAGGCTGCGCCTGAAGCCCAGCCAGATAACCCCACAAAATGACGACCAAAATTGAGTTAACCAGCGACATGACAAACAGTTTTGTCTTGAGCTGCAGGAGCATTTCGTTGCGCATGATGCCAAAAAGCGCGGTCAGGTTTTTCATTGTCCCTTAATCTCCTTTCCGGTGAGATTGAGGATCACTTCCTCCAGGCTCTTTTCGCCGTTTGATTTGAGCGATTGCGGCGTCCCATCGGCGATGATCCTGCCTTTGTCAATCACGATAATTCGCTGGCAGAACCTTTCCGCTTCCTCGATGTAATGGGTGGTCAGGACGATTGAGCGGTTTCGAGCCGAAAAGGTCTCGATATCCTCCCAAAGCGCATAACGGGATTGAACATCGAGGCCGGTTGTTGGCTCGTCAAGAAAGATCATTTCCGGATTGTGGAGCATGGTTCTGCCATACACGAGCCGCCTTTTCATTCCCCCCGAGTAGGTGGACACAGGTCTGCGGGCGACTTCAAACAATCCAATCCGTTTCAGTACGTCAATCGCGGCTTCTGTGGATGCCTTTCTATCCATGCCGTGCAGCGCTCCCTGCAAAAGCAGATTGTCCATGCCGGATAACGGCTCGTACAGATTGTTGTCTTGGGGCATAAGCCCAATCAGCGCTCTCACTTTCTTCGATTCTTTGCGCACATCCATGCCGCCTACCAGCGCCTGACCATCGAACCGGCGAAGCATGGTTGTCAACACGTTAATGAGCGTGGTTTTCCCGGCTCCGTTGGGTCCCAAAAGGGCTACCGGTTGACCAGGCAGGATCTCAAGATCAATTCCCGCCAGGGCTACCACTTCGCCATAACGGACGCGCAAATCTTTAACGGCCACTGAGGCTGTCGTTGAATTCAGCACACATCACCTCCAAAAAATTGACCACATGGTCAATTGTAGCAAAAACTGACCAGGTGGTCAAGCCCCTGCTGCAATTAATAAAAGCAGCAAGGCGCGCCTGTTTTGGAGTGGATTGCCACCGGCTACCCGGCAGTCAATATCCCTGCCTGGCTTCAGCCAACCTCCCCGCCGCGCTTACACGCTGGACAGCCACAACACCAGGATCACCAGAATCACGCCAATCAGTGTGACGATCAATTTACGAGCCATCTTCTCCTCCTGCCTGCGGATCGCTTCCGCTGCATTGAGGGCGGCGATGCACGGCGACTTCTCTCGCCCTCAAGACGCTGCCCGGTGCGGAAGAGTTCCGGGCGTAGCGCCGCTTGCGCGGGCGGGTTATAATTAATAGAACGTTTTCTTATGGGTTGGAAAGGAGCCAAAGCCATGCTCACGCTGGCGGACCGTTTGGACGAACTGACCCGCCCGGGTGAACTATACCAGCCGCTGGAGGATGGCACCCTGCGCTGCCATGCCTGCGCCCACCGCTGTCTAATCAAAAACGGGCGGCGCGGCATCTGCCAGGTGCGCTTCAACCGCGCCGGCGAGCTGCGCGTGCCGTGGGGCTACGTCGCCGCACTGCAAATTGACCCGGTCGAGAAAAAGCCTTTCGCGCACCTGCTGCCCGGCGCGGACGCGCTCACCTTCGGCATGTTGGGCTGCGACTTTCATTGCAGTTACTGCCAGAACTGGCTGACCTCGCAGGCGCTGCGCGACCCCGAAGCCGGCATCCCCCCCGACTACGTCCGGCGCGCCTCACCGGAGGAACTGACTGCCTACGCCCTGCGCAGCCAGGCGCAGGTGATCGTCTCCTCTTATAACGAACCGCTGATCACCTCCGAATGGGCGGTGGATGTCTTTCGCGCGGCAAAGGCGCGCGGCTTACTGTGCGCCTTCGTCTCCAACGGCAACGCCACCACCGAGGCGCTGGCATACCTGCGCCCTCACCTGGACGCCTACAAAGTGGACCTGAAGACCATGCAGGACCGCCAGTACCGCCGGCTGGGCGGCGTGCTGCAGCACGTGCTGGATACCATCCGCATGGCGCACGAAGCCGGATTGTGGGTCGAGGTGGTCACGCTGGTGATACCCGGCTTCAACGACAACGCGGAGGAACTGTGGGACGCGGCGCGCTTTCTGGTCTCGGTCTCGGCGGATATTCCCTGGCACGTGACCGCCTTCCACCCGGACTACAAGATGACCGATCCGCCGCCGACTTCGGCGCGCGCACCGCAGCAGGCAGCCGAGATTGGACAGGAAGCCGGGCTGAACTACGTCTATGCCGGCAACCTGCCCGGGCGGGTTGGCTCGCTGGAGGATACCCGCTGCCCAAACTGCGCCGCGCTGCTGGTCGAGCGGCGCGGCTATGTCGTCACCGGCTACCACCTGACCGCGCAGGGCAGCTGCCCGCGCTGCGGCAGGCGCATCCCCGGCGTGTGGCACGCCGACCCGGCTCAGGCGCGGCTGCACGGCTTTGGCGCGCCGCGCCGGGCACGCTGGTGACCCCGCACGCCTGCGGGGTAAGCGCCGGGCAGGGAACCCGCCCCGCGCCTGGAACGTCTTAACCGATATGAACCCTTCCCGCGCCCATCCGGCTTACCCAACCGCCCCAGCAGAGACCACCTCCCGCCCGCTGATCGCACTACTGGGCGGCGCAGCGCTGGCGCTGCTGGCTGGCTGGTTGCTGATTGCCCTCTACCTGTATTTCCGCTTCAGCGGACCCATCGCGCCGGGTGTGCGGGTGGGCGAGACGCTGATCGGCGGGCTGACCATCGAGCAAGCCGCCGCCCGGATTGACAACGATTGGAACCGCGAGCGCGTGCTGGTGGTGACCGACGGGATCAACTACTGGCAGGCGCGCCCGCTCGATTTCGGGCTGTGGGTTGACCCGGCTGCCACCGCCCGCCAGGCGTACCAGATTGGGCGCGGCGAACGGCGCTGGAGCGAATGGGCTGACCTGATCTTCAACCGTGCCGCGCTGGAAGCGCCCCCCGCGCTGGTGTTCAGCCCGACGGTTGCCGTCCAGCAGCTGCGTTTGTGGCGCGGGCTGGTCGAGCGCGCGCCCGCCAATCCCGATCTGCGCCTGGTGGACGGGCAGTGGCAGGCAGTCCCCGGCGCGCCCGGCGCAGCCTTGGACGTGGAGCAAACCGTGCGCCTGATGGAAAACAACGCCGCGGTCATCGCGCGCAGCGGCGTTTTGCAGTTGATCACCCAGCCGCTGCCCTCCCCGGTTACCGAACTGGAAGCGCGCCTGCCCGAACTGCAAGCCCTGCTGGCGCGCCCGCTGCGCGTGCAGGGTTACGATCCGATTCGCGACCAGAGCGAGGAATGGGACGTGCCGCCCGAAACCCTGGCGCAATGGCTGCGGGTGGAGTGGGCGGGCGGCGAGCCGCGCCTGCGCATTGACGAGAGCGGCTTCCCCGCCTACCTGGACGGCTTGCAAGCCCGCCTGGGCGACGGGCGCGCCGTCTGGCTGCCGCCTAAAGCCTACAATTTGACCGAGCGCTGGCAGAGCGGCGCGCCTTATACGGTCATCCTGCGCCACCCGCCAACCAGTTACACCGTCCAGCCCGGCGATACCCTGCTCTCGGTCTCCTACCGCGTACAGCTGCCGGCGTGGATGATCCTGCGCGCCAACCCGGGGCTCAACCCGGACCTGCTGCCCGCCGGCAGCACGCTGGCCATCCCCTCCAAAAGTGACCTGCTGCCGCTGCCGGTGGTGGTAGGCAAGCGCATCGTCATCGCCATTGGCGCCCAGCGGATGAGCGTGCACGAAAACGGCAGTCTGCTGCGCGAGTTCGTCATCAGCACCGGCATTGACCGCTCGCCCACCCAGCCAGGCGTGTTCCAGGTGCAGACGCGCGATGAGGAAGCCTACGCTTCGGTGTGGGACCTGACCATGCCGCACTTTCTCGGCATCTACGAAGCCTGGCCCGGCTTCATGAACGGCATTCACGGCTTGCCGACCCTCTCCAACGGGCGGCGGCTGTGGGCGGGCAACCTCGGCCGCCCGGTCTCCTACGGCTGCATCATCCTCGACCTGGACGACGCCGAATGGCTATACCAGTGGGCGGAGAACGGCGTGGTGGTCGAGATCCGCGAGTAGGGCAAAAGTCACGGGGGTGATATGACCGGCGGCACGGCTAACAGAGCCTGCATCATCCTTTAGCCGCGCCAGCGCCATGCTGTAAACCGCACAACGCCCAGAGCCAGCCGGCAAGGAAGGAACGGCGCCCCGCTCAGCATTGGTCTGGCTGCATTTCTAACAAGGCGCGCTCCAGTCATTTTCCCTTCAATGGGGATCCTTTGCTTCCCGCCAATCCATCGCCACAACCAACGAGCCGGTAATTTTTGGCTGCGACCGGATGTTTTGATTTTACACGAAACGGGATAGATGCGAGGCGTTTACTGGAAAAATGCGCCGCTGGACGGATATGGCTTACGTTTGACTGAGGGCAAAGCCCGCACCTGTCCGCTGCGCAAAAAATTAGCCGTCGTCCATATTAACCGAGACCAAGTTGTATATCAAGGATTCATCCGTGCCGTGTGTTGACTCTGCCAGAATTTCGCCATTTGGATTCACAATCATTGCTCCCCCAAACGATGCTTCTGATTCTGATGAGTTTTCAAGCAAATTGACAATTAACCCAGTAACGCCAACTTTTTTGACTTCATCTGCATACGCTTGCCGTTCTTCTTTTAACCATCTTTCCAAATCGGGTGATTTATTATCAAAACTTCGTGCCAATGGAAGAATTAAAGCATCCAATCGTTTGTCGAGTTTGGCTTTGATTTCATCTTCAAATAAGTCGCCACACAAAAGGATTGATAAACATCCTAATTCGGTATCAATCGTTTTCACTTCGCTACCGCTTACAAAGGGCGGTTTCTCGCAGATTTTTCTATGGACATGGATAATCTTGCCTGTTTTATCAATCAGGGCAGCGGAACTAAAAACACCTTCGGATGTTTTTTCCAACATACCGAAACAAATGGTGCAACGATGTTCCTTTGCCAACGAGGAAAGCGCCAAAGTAGTTTGACCTGGAATCGGCTCTGCAAATTGTTGAAAATCCTGCTCGTCATAAAGATAGCCTGTGAAGGCACATTCAGGTAAACAAACAATATCGGGCTGGTATTGCGACACTTCTTTAAGTCGTTGTTGGAAGTGCTGCAAATTCACCGATGGATTTCTAACTTCAATTCGCAAAGGTAACAGGCAAACACGCATAACTTTCTATGGCTTGCTTCACAAGGGCGGGATACCATTGATTACTTTGCCTTCCAATTAGCAATAGTGATACCAACAATTGCCACGAGCAGAAGACCAGAAAGCCCCAATAATAAGAAGGAAATTGTATGGCTGATATTGTCGGGCAACGCTCCATCCAGTCCAAGAACAAGAAAATTCACACCAAGAGAGATCAAAAGCCATCGCTCTATTTGCTCAATCGTCCTTGATGAGGATTTTAATTTAGTAATAATGACTTCGCTCATGGGTTTAAGACCCAAGAATCGCAACATTTGTCTGTTGAATATTGCTGCCAGGATTAAAAAAGTTCCGAGAATCAACCAAAGAGGAAACATCGAATACCTCCTTTCCTTCGGGTGCTTGTCCGCCTTATGGCTTTGCGTTAGTGGTGGTGGGGCGGGCTGGGATTCTGTTCGGGAGCAGGAAAAAAGCCGAAGCAAGGAAAAACTAATCGAACGCACCACCTCCTACACAACAGGTAACCGCTTTGTTAGGCAGTATTTTTTCACTTAACAATATCGAATACAATAGGAACGCCTATCTTATCTTGTAACATAATTTTCTATAAATTAAGAATGCGTATGCACCAATAAGTTCAATAATTTTAATGGCACTTTCTTTCGAACAGTTAATATAATAAGTGTCTTCTACCCATGAGCCAGGAAAGAAGGTTGGCAATATTATATCAATTGATGCGGCTGATGCTTTTATATTTTGGCGCATCAATCGAGAGTTTGAATGAGTAACCGCGTGTCTGACATATGTGTATATTAGAAACCATTGTTGAATATCTATTTGGAGGTAGTTACGTTTCTCGCTCTCTTCAATTTCAGGCTCAATTTGGCGCAAAAGTTTTAATATGGTTGATGGATCCCATTTTCGTTCCCTAAAAAAATTTTTCCATGCATCAACATTTTCTGCCTCAATAGGGATATGCTGGAGACTGCCTATCGGCTTTTGAGGTTTTTGTGTAAAAAAATAACAAGCTGTTGTGTCACGAAGAAAAGTTTCAAATGCTTCGTATGAATGAGCAATTGTCCATGTTGACCAATTATTTACGAGTTCTTCACCAGCCTTGAAATACTCTTCTCCTTCTTTGACATATGCGCCACCGTGAACATAGGGTAAAAAACGTTGATTGTCGGGGCTAGTTAAATCAGGAATAATAAGCGTATACCCAGCATAGACTAAAGAACTGTTAATGTCTTGATCTTCAAATGATTTTTTAAAAGTTTGTTGAAAAATTCCTAATTGATTGGCCAATAAATGGATGAATCCATTAAGCGTTTTTAGACGCCGAAGTAATTCTTCCAACGGAATGTGTATGCCTGTCGTTGTTTCGTCAACCATTTATTCCTCTACTGTCCGCCCAACGGCTCGCGTTAACCGCTTGGGGTGGGAGCTTGGATTCGCCGCCGAAACGGAGAAAACCCAAAGCCACGAAAACTCTCAAAAAGCGCCGCGCGTATCACAAGTAGGCTGTGCGCATTGTTATGCTCCTTCTGCCCTTACTCAAACTTTCCATTCGGAATACTCAAAGAAAAACTCGCTTTCGGATTTGGCGTATATGAGAAAAAGTAAACGCCGGACGCCTCTTCAAAATATAAGACGCCACTGATTTCTGGATACAGTCCGAATATTCCGCTCTCTTTATCAAAGAGACATTGATCAAGTTCATCTTGATCCACAAACGCAGTGGATTCGCCAAAGATCGAAACAACATATGGAATTTTATATTTGGTTACTAACGACCTGTATTTCACAACTTTTGTTCGAATAGTCTCATAAAGGCGCTCAGCATTGGGCTTTACAAAATTGGCCCAGATTCCACTTTGCTGGATTTGATTGACAATGTCTGCTGATGTCTCGGCATCTGGGTGAAAATTTAATAATTCAACAATGATTTGAGGCTGCAAGTTGTTATCTAGAACACACCAATCAGGCGTTTTAGATTCAATACCGTAATTATGGCGTACACACAAACCACTCTGGGAGAGATATGCGCCAAGAATTAACTCTCGAAAAGTATGCATAGCTTGAATCTTGTCGTGTGGCTGCTGTTTGAACTGGCGAACAATTTTCTGTTTTTCATTATCATCCAGATATTGAAAACAATGATGGATGATTTCATTGATTCGTTTTGCTTCAACTATTTGATCATATTTCATTGGATCGCTTTCAACTTTTCCTGTTATATTTGGGAGCCCAACAGCTTGCGTTACCTGCGTGTAGGCGAGCGTGGATTCTGCTTAGGAGCCGGCTTCATTTCCGAAAGCACGCATCACGGTTAAGCCCTGCAGCGCCCCGCAACTTCAATTATACAAAATACGGGCATCTGCGCAAAATCAAAAACGCCCTCCATCTGTGGAAGGCGCTTGTTGGCTTTAAATGCCAAACCGGCTGCTGCCCAGCCATCACCGGGCGGAACTTATCGCTCCGCAATGGGGAGATAAAGATGATGCTATAAATTTGCAGATTTTATTCCATCTCTTTCAAGGCGCGTTCCAGCAAGTCACTGACTTTGAGTTCGTTTGCCCATTTTCGCAAATAATCCAGGTCAAGTTCACCGGCGCGGGTTTTCAATACGCCAAGAATGTCGCGCCATTGACGCTCCGAAACCTCGCCGCCCAGACGATACCATTCGAGTTTTGCCAGGATGATATCTTCAGGACTGCTAAAATTGGCGCTGACTTCCGGTTCAAAGAGAAAGGTCTGCTTTTGAACGCGGGCCAGTTGAGATTGTAAAAATGGACCTGGGCGGGGGATGAAAACATCCACTTTGAACATCGATTCGCGATGGATAATGTTAAAACTGGAATGGCGCTGGATGGATTCGGCAATCATTTCATCGTCCAGATAAAAATCATCCTGTAAAGCCAAAACAAACGGCTCGAGATGTTCAAGCCGCATTTCGGCAACGATGTCTGAATCCTGGGTAGTGCGTACCATGCCGTAAAGGGCGCTGGCAAGCGAACCGCCAATGAGATACGGGATGCCGAGGCTTTCAAGAACCTGGGTGACTTTAATCGTGACTTCGATGGGCTCATTTTGCATCGGGCAGTTCCCCGTAAACCTTGCGCGCGGTCTCTTCTCCGAGCAGCAAGCCTGCCAGTCTGCGCCGCAGTTCGGATTCGCCAGCCTGAGGATGTTGTGAGCGTAAACCTGCCAACGCTAACAAACGAGCCGATTGGTTGAGCTGCGCCAGCATGTGCATTTTACGGGTGGGACTGGCACTCCGCCATAATGCAATTTGCAGGGCTTCCATTTTGGGGTGGGTATCGGGAAATAAGGCGCTCATTTCTTTTTCCCTTCACTGGGGATCCTTCGTTTTCCGCCAATCCATCGCCGCAGCCGGCGAGCCGGTAATTTTTGGCTGCGATCGGATGTTTTGATTTTACACGAAACGGGATAGATGCGAGGCGTTTACTGGAAAAATGCGCCGCTGGACGGATATGGCTTACGTTCGGCGCCGCATGGCGCATGTGACCGAATGGTTCCTATGCGCTGACGGCGGTCAGCGCTGGTTTCGCTCCGACGTTCAATGCTCGCCGGTGTTCCCGGAAGGGTTTGTGAACGAGACCCGCTGCGCGCAGGGGCGATGGGCGGGGACATTAACCCTGCCCATCCACCTGCACGCTGCGTTGGACCTGAATTACTCATGCCTTGCCTTTGCGCGCGACGATCACCCTAAATTGTGTTTGTCCCACGAAACTAACAATCTCCTTTTCCTTGCTGTAGCAATTGTTCTTCAAAAGTTTGTATATGTAACTTGCTTTATGAGAAAATATATTGAGACCATCTTCGATTCGATTTTGATATTTTTCTCGATTACGCTGATCGTCTTTGCCCTCCATTACTGTAAATGCAAATATCCCATCGTTTTTGTGAACACGAGAGATTTCATCAAACAACTTGTCCAGATTTCCGATAAAATGGAATACACCGCAAGAGATTATATGATTAAACATATCGTCCTGATATGGCCATGGGAAAACCAATACATCTTGTTTAATCAATTCCTTTGCGATCCCCTTTGTTTTGCAGATATTGAGCATTTCTGAGGATCCATCAATCCCATATACCTGTAAACCGGCTAAATAAAACAACCTGGATGATATTCCCGTTCCAATTCCCATATCAAGGATGGTATCACCTTTCTTGGTGTACTCATAGCTTAGGCCGAATAATACATCTGCTATATAACAGTCATAATTCTTGATCTGTCCATCATATTCATCGGCGTATTTATCGTGCGCAGAAACCATTTATAATTCCTTTGTGTCAATGTGAATGCGCGCCCTGTGGTTTATGGTTCATCCGCCGACACTGTTCACAGAGTCCACTGCCCTGCTGGACATCATGAGAAGGTAGATGGCTAAAGCTGTCACCCAGGCAAGGAAGCTGTATGCCATTGTCCGTTCCTGCGCGCCGGTCGATAAGACGGCTTCTGAAGTGGAAGAGACAGCGGTAGCGAGACGCAGGATTGTCAGGAGAACGTAGCTAACGGGGATGGTGATCGACAGGAAGCGCATCCATCCGTGAAACGCCACCGCTCCGACAATCATCGCCAGGACGAAACACAGGACACTGAGGAACATAAGAAAGACTCCTGGTGTGCCAAAATTTGGCTGTACTCCGAAACGATTCGGGAAGAATAAGGTGGCGATCAGCGTCGTAATTACATTGCCAAAGATCAACCCGGCAACGATGCGCGGTAGTACCGCCGCCTGTCCCGCCGCCTTCCAGACACCGACCACAAAGGCGACCAGGAAAGCGCTGGCTACCAGAGTAAGCACAATGAATAGCAGTCGGGCCGGAGAACCTGCCGCGCCAAGTTCGCCCATTGACTGGGCAGAGAAGCTGTAGCCTTTTATGAGTTTTCCGGTCAGCCGATCCGTCCCGAGATAAATCAGTGGGGCGATGATTCCACAGGAGAGCAGAATCTTCTGTAACATATTTTGTAAACCAACTGGTATCTCCATTTGAGCCTCCAGGAGTGATATGGTTTTACAAAGTTCAGCTGATCAATGCTTACGCCCAACTACAACTATGCTTTATCCAGCCATTTGTATAAAACCCCTGATTGGTTATCTTGTTCAGTCATTTAGTTGCATAACAACTTATTTTAAAAATTATATATTAGCCAAGAAAACAGATTGGAAATATGACCCAAACAACCATAGGCATTAAACATCTTGAACCAATACGTCACAAGATGGGGTAAACGTAGAATCCAAAAGCCTATTCGATTAATAAAATCAAAATCGCCCTCCATTTCTGGAAGGCGCTTGTTGGCTTGGAATGCCAAACCGGCTGCTGCCCAGCCATCACCGGGCGGAACTTGTACCGATGAATTTGATTAAACCAACGTTCGCATCGTCATCGTGGTTTGACTCACACCATTGGATAAAAGCCATTCACTGAATTCGCTTGAGCTGCTCACGGAGCGATTCCAGTTTCTTAAGCGGTAGCGCAGTAATTGTCTGCGTGACTGGATACCTTTCATTGCCCGGATAAATGATCCATAAATGATCAAGGGACAATTCAGCAGAGGAAATACGCATGGAAGGCGTACATGCAGGCGCTTCGCTAAATTTGATCTCGATGCCGTAGCGTTTCCCCTGCAGCTGAAACACCAGATCAAGCTCCGCTCCGGCATGGGTACCCCAAAAATAAGGCGCGTTCGGACGGAGAATCTGAAGTGCCTGTTCGAGCGCAAAGCCCTCCCACGAAGCGCCAACTTTTGGATGACCGAGCAGGCTGTGCGTATTGGGTATATCCAGCAGGCTGTGCAGCAGCCCCGTGTCCCGAAAATAAATCTTGGGCGACTTGACCTGGCGTTTGCCCAGGTTCTCAAACCAGGGTTGAAGCTGGCGAATCATGAAGGTCCCGGTCAGAATATCCAGGTACGAGCGCACAGTTTTATCCGAAAGCCCCATCGAACGGCTGATTTCAGAGGCATTCCAGGTCTGCCCGTGATAATGCGCCAGCATGGTCCAAAAGCGCCGCATGTTGATCGCCGGGATAGTGATTCCCAGTTGGGGAATGTCTCGCTCCAGGAAGGTGCGAATGAACCCTTCCCGCCATGCCAGGCTGTCATCATCGCTGTTGGCAAGAAAAGAACGCGGGAAACCGCCCCGCAGCCAGAGTGATTCCCACGCATCCGCTCCGGTTTCCGAAAGATCAAACCCCTGCAGCTCGATGAACTCAATTCTGCCAGCCAGCGTTTCGGACGCCGATTTGATGATCTCCGGTGAAGCGCTGCCCAGGATCAAAAAACGGGCTTGATTATCCGGACGATCGACCAGTACCCGCAACACTTGAAACAGCCCCGGCATCTCTTGGATTTCGTCGAGTATAACCAGTCCGCTCAGGCTGCCGAGCACCAACTCGGGGTTCTGCAGCCGGCGCTGATCAGGCAGAGATTCGATGTCAAAAAAAGTGGATGGCTGTCGCCGCGTGAACTGGCGCGCAAGGGTAGTTTTTCCGCATTGGCGCGGACCGAGCAGCGCCGTGACGGGCGAGCGCTCAACCGCTGTTTTTAGCCGATAAAGGTATTCGGTTCTCTGGATCACACCTTGATTATACCCTGAAAATCCGGAATTAAAATCCGAGTTTTCCAGGAAAATCAACCATGTATCGCGAATGCGAGAAGAGAAATAAAAAAGGCTGCTGCCCAGCCATCACCGGGCGGAATTTACGCCCCTTCGGGCGCAACGAAGCCTGTACCCGTACATCCGACCCGATTCCCGACGGGGATGCTGACGCGATCTGCGGTGCTAGGATTGCTTTCCTGCTAGAGTAGTTGCCATCGCATATCCTTGACAAGCAAGCCAATACACTGTACAGTAATCCTGTACAGAATGGAGAAGACAATGACTATTCAAACTACCTATACTCAGGCGCGCGATGGGCTGGCAAAATTACTGGATCAGGTCACCCACAACCGCGAGATTGTTGTGATTCAACGCCGCGGCGAAGAAGACGTGGCAATGATCGCCGCGTCAGAGCTGGAAAGCCTGATGGAGACTGCCTACCTGCTGCGTTCACCGGCAAATGCCGAACGCCTGCTTTCTGCGCTTGGGCGAGCATTGAAAAATGAAGCCCACCCCCTCACCATAGATGATTTACGGCGCGAGGTTGGTCTTGAGTAAAAAAGCGCGTACGGCAGTATTCCAGCTCGAATTCATTGAAGACCTGCGTTTCTGGGTAGAGACCGACCGGAAGCTTGCGCTCAGGGTGTTCGACCTCATCGAGGCCATTTTGCGAGATCCTTTCGCTGGCATTGGCAAACCAGAACCGCTCAAATATCTGACGCCGGGGGCAGGGTCAAGAAGACTGACCCAGGACCACCGCATTGTCTACCTGGTTCGGGACGATCAGATCGATTTCTTGCAAGCGCGATATCATTACGAATGACAACACGCCACTCGATTGAGTGGCGTGTTGTTTCGAAAACAGTTTATGCTCGAACCGCAGGCCGGAATTTATACCCGTACATCCGACTCGGTCCGCACTTATTGGGTAAATATTATTTTATAAACTTCGCTTGTTTTGTCACCAGGCTGCGCCCTCTTCGGCTAGACTGGAAAGTGGCACGACCTTGATATTCTCAGCCAATGAATAGGGTTTCGAACCCGGATAAATGACCAACAAGGTGGATAACTCCAAATCTTGCATCGCCGCCCGCATCGAGGGCGTCAGACGAGGAGCATCGACACGTTTGCACTCCACGCCAATTTTCTTGCCATCTTTGATCATGAGTAAGTCGAGTTCAGCCCCGGAGTGGGTACCCCAAAAATAGACTTCCTCTGGAGCAGTCGCCTTGATCATCTCTTCAATCACGAACCCCTCCCAAGATGCCCCGCTGCGCGGGTGCAAAAGCAGTTCTTGTTCGGTCTGGATTCCCAGGAGAGCGTGGAGCAGTCCCGTGTCACGAATAAACACTTTGGGGGACTTCACCTGTCGTTTTCCGATATTGGCATACCAGGGCTGCAACAACCTAACCATAAACAGGTCCTGAAGCAAATCGACATACCGGCGCGCTGTACCTTCACTGACATTCAAGGTGCGGGCGGCTTCCGCCGCATTCCAGATATGCCCGTGATAATGTACCAACAGGCTCCAGAAGCGAAACATGCTGGCGGAAGGAATGCTGAACCCGAATTGGGGAATGTCTCGCTCCAAGAATGTGCGCACGAAATCTCTGCGCCATTCCAGGCTGGCGTCTTCGCTGGGTGCAGTGAATGAAAGCGGGAATCCACCGCGCCGCCAGAGGGTACTTTGTGCCTGCGCGCCCACTTCTTCCAGGCTGAATCCACTCATGGAAAGGGTGGAGATGCGCCCGGCGAGGCTCTCAGAAGATTGTCGCATGAGCTCGGGAGAAGCACTTCCCAAGATTAGAAAACGAGCTGGAAGCGGACTACGATCCGCTAGCACCCTCAGCACGGGGAACAGGTCAGGTCGCCGTTGTATCTCATCAATGACCACCAAGCCAGTCAGGTCCTGCAAAGCCGTCATGGGTTGATCGAGCAGCGCCAGGCTTAAGGGGTCTTCCAGGTCAAAATAATTGACGGAGCCTGGGGAGACGAATTCTCGCGCCAGGGTGGTCTTGCCGCACTGCCTGGGACCGATCAAGGCGACGACCCGGTTGGCATCGAGTTTCTTTTGAAGGATTTGCCTGAGATGCGTACGATCAATCATACCGCTATGATACCATGAAATTCCGCTATTCTATAGCGGAATTTCATGGTATTCAACAGGATAAACGCCTCCCTGCAATCGTTACAGAGAGGCGCGGTATCCTGATGTATGGGAATGGAATTAATGATTTTATTCCTATATATAGGAAGGATGTGGCAAAACCAACATTAATTTCTCTATTTGGCGATACCAAGTCCCGCAGGCCGGAACTTATACCCGTACACACGACTTGGTCCACATCAATTGGATAAGCGCAGTTTTTAAAACTTCACTGGTCTTATAAACAACAAAAAATCAATATCCATATCAAAAATTTCGCCGCCGCCTGAAAAAAAAGTTTCGAATATGAACCACGCATCAACAATAATTATTACCCATAAAAAATTTTCATAATCTGTAATTGCTCAATATAATTAATTGCTGCTTGATTCAGTAAGACTTTCTCATTCCCCCTTGACAGGTCTTTTAACTCGCGTTATACTGTGTATATACGATATATACAGTTTGGAAGGAGTAATGGGTGCAATGGAAATTCTATCCGTTCAGAACCTGAACAAGCATTATCCCAAGTTCGACCTCAAAAACGTCTCTTTCAGCCTCGAACAGGGCTATATCATGGGCTTTATCGGACGCAACGGTGCTGGCAAGACCACTACCATCAAATCCATCATGCGCCTTGTCCACCCCGATTCAGGGACGGTCACCGTGCTGGGCAAGAATTTCGCTGACGAAGAATTTGTCTGCAAACAGCAGATCGGGCTAGTGCTTGGTCAGGTGTCCTATTATCCAACGAAAAAAATTTCGGTCATCGCCGACGTCACCCGCCGCTTTTACCCCCAGTGGGATGCCAATGCCTTTGCCGGCTACCTCAAACGCTTTGGCCTCGACTCTGACAAGACCGTCAAGGAACTTTCTGACGGCATGCGCGTTAAGTTTGCTCTTGCCCTGGCTCTCTCCCACAACGCCCGCCTCTTGATCCTCGACGAGCCCACCAGCGGACTGGACCCTGTCTCGCGGGATGATTTGCTCGAACTTTTCCAGGAATTGATCGAGAATAGCGAACGCAGTATCTTCTTCTCCACGCAGATCACCTCCGATCTCGAAAAGTGCGCTGATTTCATCACCTATATAAAAAAAGGAGAGATCATCGCCAGTACCTCCAAAGACGACCTGGTAAATTCTTATAAGGTCGTCAAAGGTACCAGGGCACAGCTCACCGAAACCCTGCTGCCCCAACTGATCGGCTGTAAGAAGAATGACTTTGGTTTCACCGCTCTCTTGCGCACAGATGACCTGCCCGCCGCGGACGGATTAGAGATCGCCCCTTCGGACCTCGAATCCATCATGATCCACATCGAGAAGGAGTAAAGAATTATGAAAGCGCTGCTTTTTAAAGAACTCAAACTGGCGATGCACCCAACTACCTACCTGTTTATGGCGATTGGTGCGATGCTGATGATTCCCTCTTATCCCTATTACGTGGCTTTTGTCTACACCTGCCTGGGTATCTTCTTTATCTTTCTGTCTGCCAGAGAAAATAAGGATATCTTTTTCACCGCCTCCCTGCCGGTTAGAAAAAGCGATGTGGTTAGATCTCGAGTCTTCACCGTTGCCATCGTCGAACTGCTGCAACTCGGGATCGGCATCCCCTTTGCCATCATCGGCATCCGCATCAACCCCAACGCCGCCGGCAACATGGTCGGGATTGAAGCCAACATGGCATTCTTCGGCCTGGTCTTGATCATGTATGCTCTCTTCAATGCCATCTATCTTCCGCATTTCTACAAGACTGCCGTCAAAGTGGGTACCCCACTGGTTTTCGCCAGCATCGCCGTGTCCATTTATATAGTCGCTGTTGAGTTTGCCGTGCAAATGATTCCTTTTCTCAAAACGCATTTGGATACCACCGATCCGGCGATGGCGATGTATCAATTCCCCATCTTGATCGCGGGCATGCTAATCTTCGCCCTGTCGCTGTGGCTGACCTATCGCAAATCAGCAGCCAACTTCGAAAAAGTGGACTTGTAAACCCGAATGGATATTGTTATTTCCAATACCTCCGGTGATCCGATCTATCAGCAGATCTTTGAACAAATCAGCGCGCAGATCATCAAGGGTCTGCTGCCCAGTGACACCTGTCTGCCGCCCATCCGGACGGTTGCCAAAGAGCTGCGCATCAGCGTGATCACGGTCAAACGCGCCTGGGAAGAATTAGAACATGCCGGCCTGATTTACACAATGGCCGGAAAAGGTTGTTTCGTCTCTTCTCTGCAGCCAAACGCCCTCGATGCCAAGCGCAGCCAACTGGCAGGTGAAAAACTCGCCAAAGATATAGAGTATTATAAAACCCTTGGCATTTCTCTCGAAGAGATCATCGCCATGCTCAAGAAAACTTATGATGAGGATTGAATTTTAAATTCTTGAAAGATCTTAACTGAGAGGTGAGAAGAAAGAGGAGTAAAAAGGATTGCAGGATTCACTCACTTGACTTGGAAGGTCTTTTGAAATGCGGTCGTGGTAATGGTCTGCGCAAGCCTGATTTTCATTGGATATACAGCCAATCAGCTTATGGATGTGGCTGGAGCGCCGTCAAGATTGACCTATGTTGAGTTTATCAAGGATCGATTTGATGCAGCCCAAACGGTCAAACCTTCGCGCTGTGGATGGGGGATGATGTTATCTTTAGCCGCGCTTGGACCAATATATAGCTTGGTTTATACCGAGGTTGCGATTCATCCAGGCGGCTTCCTCGATCAAGTAACTGCACCTGATCCAGACATTCCCACTGGCGTTGCCGGCGCAGAATGGTATGAAGTTCCGGGCATTTGGTGGAATGTAGTGGAACGGCTATCCTGGACGATGTTGGGGAAACAAAGCTCGTTTGGATGCCAGTTCCGGCCAGTAGCAAATAACGATTAATACCCCTTGTAATTTGAACTTATATATAGGATAATAGACATAAAACGTCTATTATCCTATATGAAATCAGAACACCTTTCCTCTCTTGAATCTTTTCCATACTTCACCATTGAAGCGGTAAAACAGCTTCTTGGCGATGAATCCGTTGCAGCCGGCACGATTCAAACCTCACTGTATCGCTGGATGAAAGCCAGACAAATCATTCAGTTGAAAAAAGGCGTTTACATGACACGCCGCTTTTTCGAGGTGCATCGCGCGGATGCTGATTTTGCACCCATGGTCAGTGCGATTTTGATCCCCCAGTCCTATCTATCTCTGGAATATATACTGCAGCGCAGCGCCATTTTAACCGAAATGACGTACCCGGTTACTGCGGTCACGCTCAAGCAGACCCGTTTATTCGAAAACAAACTGGGGACTTTTACGTACCGCAATATCAAAGCCGATCTTTATCAAGGTTTTACATTTTCCGAATACATGGGCATTCCAATAGCCCAGGCAACGGTGGCGAAGGCACTTTTTGATTTCCTCTATTTACGCCCTTGGAAGAGCAACCAACGGTTGGCTGGCTATAACCTGGCAGAAGATCTGCGTCTTAACCTTGAAGATTTCTCAGAAAATGATCAGGTTGAATTTTCAACCTTCGTTGAGATCAGCAACAGCAAAAAGATGGGCCAGATTCTAAAAAATCTGAGGAAAACCGTATGGCGACTTTAATCCAGTTGATGCAAAACGTCCTGTCACAAAAAGACCCTTTGCTGCCCAATGAAACCAAACGGGTGATCCTCAAAGAATTTCTACAGGCGTATACCCTCGATTTTCTCTACAATCACCCGCTATACCGCAAGCTCAATTTTTATGGCGGTACCTGTTTGCATGTGATCTTCGGACTTAACCGGCTTTCTGAGGATATCGACCTGGACAACAGCAATGGGATTGATTTGAGTACTCTCGAAAATGACCTGTTGACTTTCTACCGTTCCAATATCGGATATGCCGATGTGACCGCCAAAACCCAGATCGGGGAGTGGGGCGTCCGGCGCACTACCTTGAAGTTCCCGATTCTCTATGCTCTGGGATTGACCTCGCATGTCAACGAACCACTGCATCTAAAAGTGGAGGTCAGCCAACACAGGCAAACCTCTATTGTGCGCCAGACGCCGGTACTGCTTTTTGGCAGAAGTTTTGTGACTTCGCATTTTTCGATGGAAACGATGATGGCAGGGAAGATGCTGGCCTGCCTGGAGCGCAATTTTCAGAAGGGCGAGGGAGCTGCGATCAAAGGTCGTGATTTTTATGATTTGTTGTGGTTCATGCAGCAAAAAATCCGACCGCTGGAGGAAAAGCTTGCAAATGACGGTCGCCAGTCCTACACTATTCAATCCGCAATGGAATTGCTGGGCGAAAAGATTGCTGAAATGAAGCTCTCAGACCTGGCAGAGGATTTGCTGCCTTTATTCGAACAGCGCCCATTCATCGAAGCCTGGTTGGAAGGGTTTAAAGAGAATTATAGGGAGTATGTGAAGAATTATCGATAACAAGATTGCCCGGTCTGTTGTCTGTATGTACAAAACTGCGGAAAGATGATTTACCACTAAGATATTTTCGGTTGATAGATAGAAAAAGGCCACCATCCACTTCCATGCTATTCAGACTTGGGCAATATTCTGCTCTGATAAGCCGGCTTCATTCCCGAAAGCACGCATCACGGTCAAGCCCTGCAGCGCCCCAGAACTTCAATTATACATAATGTGAGATTCTACGCAAAAAAAGCGTCCGTCCATCTCTGGCAGGCGCTTCGTTATGCTTTGAACGCGAGACTTACCACGCACCGGCAAGCATGGGTCGGAACTTATACCCGTATATCCGACTCGGTCCGCGGTGGAGAGGTGAGAGTATCCATATAAAAGGTTTGTTGAATTACTGTTGGAGTGAGTGTCAGCTCGTGTTTGAGCTCATAAAAACGAGGTTAGAAATTTCTAAAAATCTTGACAACTCCCTACCAGTCCACCTTTTAGCACCAGGTAGAGGTTTTGATAAATTCTTCCAAATACCTGTTAAAAACATCTGGATTATCAATGTTCGTGGCATGGCTTGCTGCCGGTACGACTTTCGCTATGGATTGCGAAACTCGACGCCGTATCTCTTTAGTATGTTGATATGTGTTTTTCGATTCATACTCACCATTGAGAACCAAGGTTGGGCAAGTGATGTTCTCGAGCGGCAGCAAGTTGAAACCATAAATCGCCCCCCAAATTTTCATGTATTCGTTACTGTTTATCGTGAGCATACAATTTTCAAGATACTTCTGGGCGGCTTGATTTTGGCTCAGCCAATGTTTACCCTGTGTGAGGCGCGCCAGGCATAGCGAGAATCTCACGAAAGTTTTGACACTGGATATCCTGTTGGTCATTGACATTGCCCATTTTGGAAAGAGCACATCACAGAGCAGTTTATCAATCAAAGTTAACCGTATAGAAACATTTGAACCGGCCAGCACCAATGCGGTAACTCGTTTGGGATTTCGTACTGCAAAAACTTGGGCAATGCTCCCACCCCATGATAAACCACATATGATTGGCGAAAAAATCTTTAACGAATCCAAAAGTGATTCCAGATCATCCGCGAAAGTATTCATGGAGTATCGATCTAGCTGGGAATCCCCTGTTTTTCCATGTCCCCTTAAGTCATAACGTACCAGGTTATATTGTGAAGAGAAATAGTGCCATTGTGGTTCCCATATTTGTGAATCAGCAAACGCACCATGAATAAATACAAGTGATTTACCTTCGCCAACTTTTTCGTAATAGTGGGGTAAACCATTGACTTTTCTTTTGGGCATAACGATGCCTTGCTCCGGATAGATATTAATTATACAGACTCTTAATACGCTGCACAAATGTATAAAAAACGCCCTCCAATTCTGGAGGGCGCTTCAACCTCGAACCAATCAGACTATCCCTGCATCACGGGCCGGAATTTATACCCGTACACGATCATCCCCCGCTCGCTGCCGTCCGAGCGGATTTTGCGGGTGACCATTTCGACCGGCATGCCAATCTGCACCTGGTGCGAATCCACGTCGGTCAATTGCGCGGTCACCACCGGACCTTCGTCCAGCTGCACCAGCGCCACGGTGTAGGGCGCGGTCTGCTCGAAGCCAGCCGGCGCTTCGGTGATGTGAGTGAACGAATAAATGGTGCCTTTCCCGCTGAAGGTGAAGGTAGTGCGCGCTTCGCTGCCACAGTGCGGGCAGACATCGCGCGGCGGGAAGATCTTGCCTTCGCAGTGCGGGCAAACCTCGCCCTGCAGGGCGTAGCGTTGTTTTTTCAGCCGCCAGTGGCGCGGAATTTCCATTTCAGTCTCTCCTTCGATCCTTGTTCAATAAGTCCAGCCTACAGTTTATGGCGGCAATGCTATCAATTGCTATCAATGCCCGCCGGGTGACTCTCAAAACCTATCCGTTTCCGCGCCGCTCGAGCAGGTGCGCAAACGCCGAGGAAGCCGCGCCGCCCAGGTTGAGCGTCAACGCCAGGCGCGCGCCGTCCACCTGGTTGGGGCCGGCTTCGCCGCGCAGCTGCAATGCCGCCTCGACGATCTGGTACACGCCGGTCGCGCCGAGCGGGTTGCCGCGCGCTTTCGAACCGCCCATGGTCAAAATCGGCAACCGCCCTTGCAGGCTTAAACTGCCGTTTTGCCCCAGCCGCCAGCCCTGCCCGCGCTCGGCAAAACCGGCGGCTTCCAGCCCCAGCACGGCATAGATCGAAAAGGCGTCGTCCAGCTCGAATAAATCCACCTCGCCGGGCAGAATGCCGCCCATCTCGGCGGCGCGCTGGACGGCATAGCGCGCGGCATCGAACGCCAGCGGGTCGGGGCGGTCGTGGATCGCCAGGGTGTCAATCACCCCGGCGCTGCCGCGCACCCGCACCAGCGGGTGGGGCAGGCTGCCCGCCATTTCCGGCGTGGTCAGGATGACCGCCGCCGCTCCGTCGGCGTAGGACGCCAGGTCGAACAGGTTGACCGGCTGCGCCAGCGGGCTGGCGTTCTCGTACGTTTCCTGGCGGATGGCTTTGCGGTACATGGCATACGGGTTGTTCACCCCGTTGGCGTGCGCCAGCAGCGGGAAGGCGCCGAAGGAAGAGCGCGGCGCGCCGTACTGGTGCAGGTAGCGCTGCATCAGCAGCCCGGCTTGTCCCGCCAGGGTCAGCCCGACCATGGCTTCGTAATCGGCGTCCATCGAAAGCGCAATAGCGGCTTCCTGTTCGCTGCCGACCGCGTCGGTGAACTTTTCCACTCCAACCACCAGGGCAATATCCACAAAGCCGGACGCCACCGCCATGTAACCCACCTGAAAGGCTGCCCCGCCGGATGCCCCGGCGGCTTCGCAGGTGAAGGTCTCCACGCCGGTCAGCCCGGCGTTGTCCGCCAGCAGGGTACCCAGGTTGGACTGGTGCGAGGTGACCGGCGCGAGGAAGTTGCCCACGTACAATGCCTGGGGCAGCAAGCCGCCAGCGTCCTGGCGGGCGGCTTTGATGGCTTGATACGCCAGAGTGCGCAGCGAGATATTCCAAAACTCCCCTACCGGGGTCTGTCCAATACCGGCAATCACCACTTCGCGCATGCCTGCCTCCTCACTCCGCCAGCTTGCCGCGCAGGCGGACGTACATGCCGTAGTCAATTTCGCTGCGCCGAGCAATGTAATCCTGGGTTTTGGTCGCCAGGTGCTGCCGTTCTGCCAGCGCCTCGCTGGCGCGGATCAGGAAGGCGTCCGAGCCGGCGCCCGAGCCATAGGAGACGACCAGGATGCGGTCGCCGGGTTTGGCTTCGTCCAGCACCGCGCTCAGCCCGATAATCGCCGCGCCGGCGTAGGTGTTGCCGATGGTCGGGGACAGCAGCCCGGTCTTGATCTGTTCGGGGGTAAAGCCGAGCATTGCGCCAACCCGCTGCGGAAATTTGGTGTTAGGCTGGTGGAAGACGGCGTATTGAAAATCGGACGCTTTCAGCCCGGATTCGTCCATCATGCGCCGGCCGGCTTCGGTGATGTGCTTGAAATATGCCGGGTCGCCGGTAAAGCGCTGCCCGTGTTCCGGGTAGCGTTCGTGCGCCCGCCGCCAGAAATCCGGCGTATCGGTGACGTAGGAGTAGGCGGCTTCGATCACCGCCAGCGATTCTTCCGCCGCGCCAAAGATGTACGCCGCGCCGCCCGCCGCGGCGGTGTATTCCAACTCGTCGCCGGGCCGCCCCTGCGCGGTATCCATGCCGATTGCCAGCGCGTAGCGCCCCATCCCCGCTCCAATCATGGCGATGGCAGCCACCATTGCCTCAGTGCCCGCCTTGCAGGCAAATTCCCAATCGCCAGCCTGGATGCTGACCGGCGCGCCGATTGCCTCGGCGACCACCGTCGAGCTGGGTTTGACCGCGTAGGGGTGCGATTCCGAACCGATCCACACCGCGCGCAGTTCTGCCGGGTCGATCCGCGCGCGCAGCAATGCGTTGCGGGCAGCCTCGATGGACATGGTGATCACGTCCTCGTCCACGCCCGGCACCGACTTTTCTTTCACCGGCGCGGCGTCTTTGCCGCCTTTCCAAATGCGCGCGATCTCGCTGGCGGGCAGGCGGTAACGCGGCACATACGCCCCGTAACCGACGATGCCCACCGGGCGGCTGGGTTTGTGCAGCAGGGAAGTGTGTTGAGAAGATTCCATTCCGTACTCCTGTTGATTTCTTTCGTTCGTTATCCGGCAGGCGCGGCAGCGCTGCCGGTTCAAGCCTGACGGTTTAACTCATCCAAAATGCTTTGGGCGCGGTCAATGCGCACCACCTTCTCGCGCACCATCTGGTCAGCCACCCGCTGCACCTGCTCGCCGGTTGCCCCGGCGGAAATAGCCACCTGGCGGGCGTGCAGGGTCATGTGCCCGCGCTGGATGCCCTCGGTTGCCAGCGCGCGCAGGGCAGCCAGATTTTGCGCCAGCCCGACCGAGACGATGATCTCCGCCAGTTCGCCAGCGGTTTTGACGCCCATCAGCCGGATGGCTGCCTGCGCGCCGGGATGCACCCGGGTGGCGCCGCCGACGATGCCAACCGCCATGGGCATTTCCAGCGCGCCGGTCAGGTTGCCCTGAGCGTCCTTGCCCCAGCTGCTCAGGCTGGAGTAGCGCCCGCCGCGGGCGGCGTAGGCATGGGCGCCGGCTTCGATGGCGCGCCAGTCGTTGGCGGTCGCCAGCGCTACCGCGTCCACACCGTTCATGATGCCCTTGTTGTGGGTCGCCGCGCGGTAGGGGTCGGCCGCGGCAAATGCCCAGGCGGCGATGATCCCGTCGCGCACCGCCTCGGCGCTGAAATCGCCGAACGCCAGTTCTTCCAGGCGGATGGTCACCCGCGCGCGCGCCAGGCGGCGGTCTGCCAGGTTGGAGAGAATGCGCAGGTGCACTTTGCCGCCGGTGATGCCCTCCACGCGCGGCGCCAGGCGTTCCAGCGCGGTGTTGACCGCGTTGGCGCCCATCGCATCGCGCACATCGTACATCAGGTGCAGCACCAGGAACCCGCCGACCGGCGATGATTCGATGATACGTACGTCCAGCCCGCGCGGACCGCCGCCCAACTGGTTGAGCACAGGGTCAGTCTGCGCGGCTTCCGCCAGCAGTTCGTCCGCGGCTTCCAGCAGGCGCAGCCGCGCGCTGGGTAAATCGGCCAGCCCAAGAATTTGCATTTGCCCGATCATCTCCGGCGGGCCGGCGCGGGCGCTGAATCCGCCGCTGGAGCGAGCCAGTTTTGCCATGAAGGACGCTCCCGCCACCACCGAAGGTTCCTCGATCACCATCGGCACCAGCACTTCGCGCCGGTTGACGATGAAATGCTGCGCCACCCCCAGCGGCAGGCTGTACAACCCAGCCACGTTCTCGATCATGTGGTCTGCCTGCTCCAGGCTCAGTCCGGCGCCCGGCTTGAATGCGTCTAACGCGCCGGGCTGCATTGCGCTGCGCCGGGCTGCCCATTCCAGCCGCTCGGCGGGGGAAAGGTCGTAGAATTTTGGGGTTTTGGCATCCGGCATGACGCGGATTTCCCTCCACGTGGTATCGCAGTCTGCTCTGGGAGCATTTGCTACCGTATGTTACCCTCAATAGGCAGTCAAAATCTATCAATTTTGCGCAAAAAGGTTATGCAAAATCGAGGCAAAGCAGGTACACAAAGGCTAACACCGTACTTAAGGCGCCCCGAACGTCAGCAAGGGGTCTCCCGCACTACCTTCCTGTCGGCTTTGCGGGAGATTGCTCATCTGCATCACCTGCACGGGCAGCAGGTGCAAGTGTCGCTTCGCTCGCAATGACGTATACTGGCATGCGGGGTCCGGCGGGGGATAAATCCCCGCCTCAGTGCGCGCAAGCCCTTCAGCAAGCTCAGGGCAAGCCCTGGCGGGCTGGCGCCCTCGCAGATCGTCATTGCGAGACCCCGCAGGGGTCGAAGCAATCTCCGGCATGGCAAAGGAGGGGATTGCTTCGCTTCGCTCGCAACGACGGGCGGGGCGCGAGCCGCCGCGCTCTCCGGCGGCGTGGCGGTCTCCCTATTTGCGCCGGGTTATGCGCTGACCTTGTTGTTGACGATGACCTCGCGGTACCAATAGGCGCTGTCCTTAAGCAGACGCCGCCCGCCGGGATAATCCACCCAGATCAAGCCAAAGCGCTGCGCGTAGCCCATCGCCCATTCGAAGTTGTCCATCAACGACCAGGTGAAGTAGCCTGCCAATGGAACGCCGGCTTCAATTGCCTGCCCGGCAGCCAGCAGGTGAGCGCGCAGGTAGGCAATGCGCCGCTCGTCGCGCACCCTGCCCTGCCCATCCGGCGCGTCGGAGTAACTGGCGCCGTTTTCGGTCACGAATATTTTAGCCGGGCGGTAATTCAGCCAGGTATGCGCCAGCAGGTTGAACAATCCGCTCGGTTCAACTTCCCAGCCCATCTCGGTGTATCCGTCGGGCGGCTGGGCAGTCGGCGGGATGTTGTTGACCTCGTATTCGCTTGCGCCGCTCAACACCGCGCGGCGGTAGTAATTGATGCCCAGGAAGTCGATCGGCTGGCTGATGATCTCATAATCTCCGGGGCGGACAAAATCCAACCCGTTGGGCAGGTGTCCGCGGCGGATGTGCTCGCTGACCGTATCCGCCGGGTATTCGCGCCCGAACAACGGATCCAGATACCAGCGGTTGTGGTAGCCGTCGAACCAGCGGTAGGCGGCGTAATCCGCCGCCGAGGTTGTGGCAGGTTCGCTCGGGATCGGGTCAATCACGAAGCCGATCTCCGCTTGCGGCACGTTGGCGCGCAGCGTCTGCGCCGCCAGCCCGTGCGAGAGCAGCAGGTAATGGGCTGCCTGGAGCGTTTGCTTCCAGTCGCGGATGCCCGGCGCGTGAATACCCATCTGGTAGCCCAGCAGGCTGGCGCAGGTGACCTCGTTGTGCGTCTTCCAGTGCCGCACCCGGTCGCCCAGCCGGCGGCTGATCGCATCGGCGAATTCGACGAAGGCGTAGGCGGTCTCGCGCCTGGTCCAACCGCCTTCGTCCTGCAAAACCTGCGGCAGGTCCCAGTGATACAGGGTCACGTAGGGGGTGATGCCGGCCGCCAGCAAGCCGTCCACCAGCCGTTCGTAAAAATCCAACCCGCGCGGGTTGACCGCGCCGCGCCCTTCCGGCAGTACGCGCGTCCAGGCGGTGGTCAGGCTGTAGGCATTCAGCCCAATCTGCCCCATCAGGCGGATGTCCTCCGCAAAGCGGTGATAATGATCGGCGGCAACATCGCCGGTATCGCGGTTGAGAATCTTGCCCGGCGTGTGGGCAAAGCGGTCCCAGATCGATTCGCCCTTGCCGTCTTCGTTCCAGGCTCCTTCGATCTGGTACGCCGATGTGGAAGCGCCCCAGACAAAGCCGCGTGGAAAAATATATTCGCGCATATAAACCCTCCTGTTTTTGATGATGGTTCTATCTTAACACACATTTCCTCCCTGCGCTGCGGCAGGGAGGAAATCAAAAAGCAGATCCGCGCTTGAATGCCGGACGGTCAGCGCTTGATCAATGGCAGGTGCAGGCGGTACACCTCGACCCATACCTCGGCGGTGGCGGTCTCGGAGGTGGTGTGCGGCGCATCATTGTCGTGGCTGACCCGGTTGGTCAGCACGCCGCGCGGCGCGTCGCTGTTGACCCGCACCTGGTAGGTGATGGCGCGCAGCGCGCCGCCTGCTAGTGTGCCCTGCCAGGTGATGGTGCGGTTCGCGCTGTCATACACCGCCCCGCCGGTGATCGAGTCCGGCACGTAGGTGACGTGCACGGGCAGGGCATCTTCGATGCTGTACTCCGCATCGAACGGGTTGGGATTGCTGACGGTGATGGTGTAAGTCAGCACATCGCCGACTTTGGCTTGCGGCTTGTCAACGCTCTTGACCACCTCATCGCCCATCCGGCGGATGTCCACCGCAGTTGTGCCGATATTCCCTTCCTGCCCGGGAGCCGAGCCGAGCGCGAAGACGCCGTACAGGCGCTCACCGCCCTGCGCGGGTTCGTCCCACACCACTTGCAGGTCGAACTCGCTGCCGGCCGGGTTGGTATTCGGCCCGACCACCTCCCAGTTGCCCCGGTCTGCGCCGGGCACCACCCCCAGCGACACGCTGACCGAATCGCCGGTAGCGCCGCTCCAGTTTTGCACCAGCAGCCACAAATCGGCTTCGGGCGGGCTCATCCAGCTCAGGTATTCGATTGCCGCTACCGTAGCGCTAAAGGCAATCAATTCTCCGGGTTCCGGCAAGCCGTTGCCGTTCTCGTCGTGCCCCAGGTACAGGTCGAGGTCAGCCGCGCTGGTGGCGGTGATTTCCGCCACCAGCCGGGCGGCGCCCGCCGGGACGCTGAAGGTCCGATACCACACCTGGCTGAGATTGTCGAACGGATTACCAGCGGTCGGGTCGGGGTCGAGGGTGAAGTCGTACCGCGTCCCCTTGACTAATCCGGAACGTTCGACCACCAGATCGGTGATTTCCAGTGCCTTCAAAGCGGTCATCGTCCCGCTGGCGCGGTCGCGGTAGGTCTCGAATATAACCTGTTCGGGCAGGTTGCTCGGCGCGGAATAGACCGCCGCCGGCAGGTGCAGGTCGGGGTAGGGCGTCCCATCTGCGAAGGCGCCGCCGGTAAGGATCTGGATGCCGCCAAACGTCCACTGGTTGATGGGCAGCATGCTGGCATCTGCGGTAAAGGTAACTGCGGCAGATGCCCCGGCAGCGATCTCGACCGAAGGAACGCTGCTGGTTATCCAGCCCGGCGAGGAAAAGGTCAGCGTCACCGGCGTATCACGGATGCTGGTGAAGGTGCGCGTCCAGGCGCACGACTCGACGCAGATGTTGTTCTGCAGGCTGGGCAGGTTGAGCGCCGCGGGGTCGCCGCCCAGAGCCGGGTCGGCAGTGGCGAAGTCAGCTGCGCTGGTGTTCATCACCACCGGCGTCCTGGCAGCCGCGCTCAGGTTCACCCGCCCGGCGCCGTGATCGAACGGGTCGGCCAGGGTGGCGCGGTCTTCCTTAAGCAGGTTGCTGGTCTTCGCGGTCAGCATCAGCGCGGATTTGACCTCTGCCGGACTCCAGGCGGGGTGCAGCGCCATCATCAGCGCCGCCGCGCCCGCCACGTGCGGGCTGGACATCGAGGTGCCGTCATACGAGGCGTACTCCGCGGGTGACCCCGGATCAATGACGCCGTCCGCCACGGCTGCCAGAATTTCCAGCCCGGGGGCGGTGATATCCGGCTTGAGCACCGCGAAGTTGTTGGCGCCCGGTCCGCGGAAACTGAAATCGGCTTTGATGTCGCCGAACGAGTCGCCAACCTGGGCAGCCAGGGCGGTGATGTCAACCTTGGTGAAATCCAATGCTGAATTTGCCAGGATGTAATCGCGCAGCGCCTCGCCATCCGCCTGGTCGAGCATCGCCGCAGGAATGGCGGTCGTTTCCAGTCCTGCCATCGGGAAGGCGAAACCGGCGTTGTTATACACCAGCACGCCAATCGCCCCGGCTGCCTGGGCGTTGTTGACTTTTACGGCGAAGGGGCAGTAGCCGCGCTCGATCAAGGCAATTGTGTCGTCGAACTCGTCCGCGGCGAACGGCGCACAGCCGAGCGGGTTGCCGGAACTGAAGCGGATTTCGGTATCCCACCGGGCGGTGAACGCAACTCCGCTGCCGGGCGTGGCGAACATACCGGTCAATTCCGGCGGTTCCTGGGGATATTTCACGTCCACCAGGTGACCAAAGCGGCGGTTGTGGCTGCTGGCGGCGACCGTCATCACCCACGGGCTGACGTGGTTGACCATGCCGTCGGTGGTCGGCTCGGTGCGCTGATTGCCCGCCGAAGCGGCGACGAAAATCCCCGCTTCAAAAGCGTCCAAAAATGCCAGCGCGACCGGGTCGGCGTACGGATCAACGCCGCCCGAAATCGAGAAGTTGATCACGTCCACCCCGTCGAGGATGGCTTGCTGCACCGCCGCCGCCGAGGCAGACGTCCAGCAGCCGTCATCGCCACACACATCGTAGGCGATGATCTGCGCCCGCGGGGCAACCCCGGAGATGAACGGCAACAGGACGCCGTTGTAGTTCACGTTGGTCAGCCGGCTGCCCGCCACGGTCGAGGCGGTGTGCGAACCATGCCCGTTGCTGTCCTCCGGGCTGACCGTCTCGCCGGTGGTGAACGAATACGCGCCGATCAATTTGTCGTTGCAGGCGTTCTGATAGGCTCCCGCTGCGGCGCAGACGCCTTTCTTGGCGGTTGGGAGGTACGTATAAGCCGGGTCGAGGTCGTCGGCGAACGAAGGGTGATCGAAGTTGATGCCGGTGTCCAGAATGCCGACCACGATTCCCTCGCCCTGGCTGGTGGCACCCCCCGGCGTGACGCTGCCGCTCCATATATCTGGCGCGCCGATGAAGGTTGGACCGGCGTCGGTCAGCGGCTGCTCCAGCCGGTCGGGGATGACCGCGCGCACGCCGGGCAGCGCGGCGAGCCGGGCTGCCTCTTGCGGTTGCAAATCGAGCGCAAAACCGTTCAGCACGACATCGTAGCGGAATACCGGCTGGACGGTGTGTTGCACCGCGCGGCTAATTTGCCGCAGGCGGTCATCCTGCTCGCGGCGCAGCAGGTTAAGGTAGGCTTGCGCGTCCGGGGCGTTCAACTGCACGCCCTGCCTGTCATCGGCAAGGCGCTGCGCCAGCGATTCGCCCTCCAACAGGACGATATAGCGACCATTGGACGGCTGCGCCTCGCCGCTGGCATCCACCGGGCTCCATTTGCCTTCGCCGGGCGGTCCGGCTTTGTCAGCCGCGCCGGGCTGCGCCGCCGGATTGCCCGCCGAAGCCGGCGAAACCAGCAGACTCAGCAGGATGACAACCACCAGAATTCGAACCAGTTTTGATTTCATAGCCTCTCCCTGAGAAAAACAAAAACCAAACCACGCGCTGCAGACTGTCATGTCTGATCGCGGAACAACCACGCCGGTGGAAACGGTTAAAACGGCTTAATCAATTTTCGAAAAAATACCAGGGGGATACAATAATATCAATTGATTTTATACCACAGTCCAATTTTGTCAAGGTGAGGTGCTGAAGAAAAAGTTAAACTACCGATTCAGCCGGCTGCCAATCACCTCTGCCGCAGGCGGGCCATCCCGCATTTCCCGCTGGTGCGGTTGCAAAAAATGGAGGGTTACCTGGGAGGTCAGGCAACCCTCCGTGCGGTTCACCGGGAAGGGAATGGGGATCCCTTTACCGGCGCAGAAATACCTTTACCGTGTCTCGGACAGCATTTCGGGCAATGTCATCGAATGCAGTCCCTACAACCAGTAGCATAACTGAGAATCTGATTTCGCTCGATATCGCTCATTATGAGCGTTGAATTTTTACTTGTTAGTTCAGGATGCTCGCCAAGTAGTATGCCTTTCATGAGCGTAGCATATTCCTCTGTGCCAGGCTCAATGTTCAAGCCCTTAGTCTCTATGTATGAGAGAATTATTTGCTCTGCCCGTCTATCTTCTTCTGTTGTTACGGGTAATTGCTGTCCATTCTTTAGAAATAGCACTAAAAGGAGGGCTGCTATTCCTATCAAGAAAAGTATCAATATATTGCGAATCTTTTTACCTTTCATAGAAGTATACCTCCGCGCCAAATGAGTACCGGGTTGAATCCAGCTAATAATTTCACATAACATTTTAAGTTCAGAGGTCAAAGTTTTAAGAACTGCTGTAATTGTAAAGCTGATATAGACTTGGGGAATGGCTAAACATTGGACTAAACGAAAACGGACTTTGTCAGCGGTTTGATGCTTTCAAGCGGGTGGCTAAGGGAGCGGTGTCGGTAACGAAAGTTACCCTTGCCTGATAAAAGCAAACAATCCCATGATCAAAAACACCAACAGGACGGCAATCATAAAAACGATTACGATACGGGCAAAGTTCTTGATTTTTATCCTCCGGCGGCGAATTGGTTGGAATACTACCTTTGTCTTTGATGTGAGGATAGTCGAATTTGGACCGGTTTTCAATTGTGGATTCCCCCAATTGTTCGTGTGTTCTTCTATTGTGGATTTCCACAATGGATGTTCCGACAATTTGATCACCGCCTCGCTTGGCAATGCCGCGCCCGACTTGCGCCGCGCTCAATGCTGCTTGCGGAAGCGCAGGATGCCGAGCGCGAAAAACACCACGGCGAATCCGAGCAGCACGCCCGCCTCGAGCAAGATGCCGGAAACGCCCTCGCCGCGCAGCAGCAGGTCGGTCATGGCGAGCATTGCCCAGGTGGTGGGCAGCACTTTGACCGCCGTTTGGGCAGCCTGGGGGAACAATTCGAGCGGGTACCAGCAGCCGCCCAACAGCGCCATGACCATCCCCAACAGGATGCTCAGGTTGTTTGCCTGGGCTTCGGAGCGCAGGATGGTGCCCATCGCCGCGCCGATCGCGGCGGCAGCCAGCGCCGCGGCGACCAACACAATCGCCAATGCCAGCGGCTCGCGCCCCCAGGGCACTTTCAGCACCAGGATGGCAAAGCCGATCAGCAGCAGCATTTGCAGCAGCGCCATCAGCACCTGCCCGCCGATGGTGCCGAGCAGGAAGGTGGCTTGCGAGGTGGGCGTGGTCAGCAGCCGCCCAAGCGTGCCGGTGGTGCGCTCGTACGCCAGCAGCGCGGAGATGCCGAACAACGGGATGAACACCCAGGTGATCATTTGCCCGGCGGATGAATTGGCACGCGGGTCGTAGGACACCGGGTCTTCGGTTGCGGCGCGGGTGACCGCCAGCCGGTCGGGGGTCTGCGCTTGCAGCGATTCAGCCAGCGTCAGGGCTCTGTCGAAGTACGCCGCGCGCTCTTGCGCGGAGACGAACGGCTGAACCGCCTCGGCTTCCGCAACCGCAAAGCGGGCGGCTTGAATGCTCAGGCTGACCTGGCGCAGCGCGGACTGGATGGAACGCTGCGCGCTCACGGCGGTCAGATTATTGGGCTGGGATTGAAATTGCAGCGGGATGGTTTCACGTTCCAGCGTTTCCAGGCTGGCGTTGGCGGGAATGAGCAGCCAGAAGGCATTGGTGCGCTCGCGGAAGCGCTGCTCAGCCTCGGCGCGGCTGACCTTTTCGGGACGGATGACGGTGGATTTTTCCAGTTCGCTGAGGATGCGCTGCGAAAGCGGGCTGCCGGCTTCGTCAACCACTGGCAGAACGCTGCGAAAGTCGGCGTCGCTGCCGGGCGTGCCGCCCGCCAGCAGGAAGGTGAATATGACCGGCAGGATGAGGAAGAACAGCCACTCGGCGGGGGTGGTAAAGCGCAGGATGAAATCTTTGCGGATGATTGCCAGGATTTTTCGCATCGTCGTTTTCCGTTCGCTCAGGACTGAACCAGGCTGCGGTTGCGCGAAAAGAGCAGCACGGCAGCGCCAAACAGGATGACGCCCATCACCAGCAGCCCGGTCAGCGGTCTGCCCAGATCAGCCAGGCTGCCGCCCAGCGCAAGGATGGTGAAGCCGTCCAACCCCCAGGCATTGGGGGTGATCCGGCTGAGCAGGCGCACCGCCTGCGGCATTTGTTCCAGGCTGAGGAAACTGCCGCCCAGGATGCCGAACAGCAGCATGACCGCCGAGCCGATGGTGCTGACCTGCCCGGGCGTGCGCGCAAAAGCAGTAATCAACATGCCCCAGCCGGTGGCGGCGAAGGTGGCGATCAAGATCAGGACAGCCACGCCGGCGAAGTCGCCCCACTGCAAGTTGAACAGCAGGCTGCTGCCGCCGATCAGAATGACCAGCTGCAGAACACCGGTAATGTAGGTGCCGAGCATTTTACCTGCCAGAATCTGCGCCACCGCGCTGGGCGTGGTTAACATGCGCTGCAGCGTGCGCTGGCGGCGCTCCGCCAGGAATGACCGCCCGCCGTAGGTGACGGTGAACATGAGGAAGAGCAGTGCCATGCCCGGCGCCATGTATGCCATGATGTCGAACGGGGCTGCCTGTGCCTGTTCGGGCGCGCCGACCCGTTCAAGCGTCAGCGCTGCCTGAGCGGGGGATCCGGCGGACTGCATCCGCTCGCCCATTTGCTGCCCGTAGGCGAGCGCCTCCTGCGGGGCAAGCATGCCCGATTGCATCATCTGGGTCACGGCGGTCAGGCCGGTAATGCGCCCTTCCTCCACCCGGCTTAGAAATTCGCGCAGGATAGTTTCGATGATGGCGGAACTGTTGGGGCGGGCCGGGTTGGCAAAGAATTGAATCTGGACAGTGTTTGCCGTTTCGGCCGGCTGGTTAGGCGCCGGGATAATGCTGCGGGTGAAGCCGGGCGGGATGAGCACCGCGCCGGCTACCTGGTCTTCATCCACTGCCTGGCGGGCTGCCGCCAGATCGGTGACCACTTTTGGCTCCAGCAGTTCTTCCAGTTCGGAGGATTGGAAGGTTTCCAGCAGGGCATTGCCGAGCGACTCGCCGTCCTGATTGATGATCAGCACCGGAATCTGGCTGGGACCCGAGGACTGTCCGGCGGGCGAAGCCAACCGGCCGGTGACCAGCGCCATACCCAGGGTCAGCAGGAAGGGCGCCGCGAGCATCAGGATAATGGCTGCCCGGTCGCGGAAGGCAAGTTTGAGGTCTTTGGCTGCCACGAGGAAGATTTTTTTCATCGCGGCACCTTCAATCGCGCAGCGCGCGCCCGGTCAGTTGCAGGAAAACGGCTTCCAGGTTGGGCTCTTCGATCTGCACAGCGCGTATTTTGAGATTGGCTTCACTGCAAGCCTGCACGACAGCGGGCAGCAGTTCATCCGCTGCTTCGACCAGCACGTTCAGGCGGTGGTCTTCGGCGGTGACCTGAAAAACGCCGGGGATGGACTGAATCTTACGGATCAAGGGGGTAGTGCTTTGCTCCTCGCTAAAGTTGAGGATGACGGTTTCTTTTTGCCCCACGCGCTGCACCAGTTCATCCTGGCTGCCGATGGCGATCATCTCGCCGTGATCAATGATGCCCACCCGGTGGGACAACTCCTGGGCTTCTTCCATGTAGTGGGTGGTGTAAAGGATGGTCATGCCCTGGCGGTTGAGGTCTTTGACCGTATCGAGAATGGCGCGGCGCGACTGCGGATCTATGCCGACCGTCGGCTCGTCCATGAACAGCAGGCGCGGGCGGTGGAGCAGCCCGACGCCGATATTGAGGCGGCGCTTCATCCCGCCGGAAAAGGTCTTGACGCGCTGGCTGGCTTTTTCCTCCAGCCCGGTTTCGCGCAGCACTTCTGCGATGCGCTGGCGCAGTCCCGCGCCGCCCAATCCGTACATCTGACCCCAGAAGAGCAGGTTTTCGCGCGCGGAAAGGTCTTCGTAGAGCGCGATTTCCTGAGGGACGATGCCGATTGCTTCGCGCACCGCGTACGGCTGGCGGACAATCGAGTGACCCTCGATCAACGCATCCCCGGAGGTGGGGGGGAACAGGGTGGAAAGCATCGAGATAGTGGTGGTCTTGCCGGCGCCGTTGGGCCCCAACAGGCTGAAGATCTCACCCTGCTCGACGGTAAAGGAAATACCCTTGACCGCGATCAGATTTCCGTAACGTTTGACCAGGTTTTCGACTTGCAGCATGGGGGGCATGCCAACCTCCAGGGGAAAATGGGTTACCAATAGATTATACGAAAAAAGATTGTCCGGGTTTTGGTTAAAAAAATAGAAAGCGAGGTTGATAGTAATGGAAATTCCGCGCCACTGGCGGCTGAAAAAACAACGCTATGCCCCGCAGGGCGAGGTTTGCCCGCACCGCGAAGGCAAGATCTTCCCGCCGCGCGATGCCTGCCCGCGCGGCGGCAGCGAAGCGGGCGCCGCCTTCACCTTCAGCGGGAAGGGTGCCGTTTATTCATTTACTCGCGTGGGCAAAGCGCCTTAATTTTTCCGGGCAACACGCCGATCACGGCAATGGTTAGCCGGCAAGGTGTTTGCAGCCGGAGGCATAAACGTTAACCAGGCAAGCGGCGCGCGGGTTTCGATCAGCGCTCCATAAAGAAAGGCGGGTTTCGTTCACCCTTCGAGATTTATTAAAAAGCCAGTCCAATCAGCACTACTGCCAGGATAAGCGACCCGATTATGGCAACAATCTGGGAGGGCATGATCTTTTCGTGATCCGAAATATGCTCTGCGGGTTTCTCGGGGTTGTAACGGACCTGGACTGTCTCGCCAACAGCATTAAGCAACATTTCCGCCTGAGAGCGCACACCTTTGCTGCCCAGAAAAAGCTTCTTTTCGAACGACCCGCCCGGCACAGTGTAATTGTAAGTAACTTCAGCGCTATATGAATAACTGTTGGTTTTGCTGTTCCTGGTTGATAAAATATCCTTGGACAGCACCCGCCCGGTAGTAGATGGCCAGTTCGCGCTGGCTGACTTTCTGCGGTATATACTTAGAATCTTTAAGCCGTAAAAGATGCTGACAGCCACCATCAACACCGCCAGTACAATCAGGTAGAATTGTGTGTTCATCGAATCCCCTTTATCTTAACGAATTTCCAGGTGGAAAATAGTATACGAAACGGATAATTAATTATTGGTATTATGTATCCTTTTGTCAAGAAAAGAATTGCCTGATGTGTTTTCTGGCAGTGCGCTGAAGGGTTAAGTTAATGAAACAGTTGACCCGCTCCCATCTGCTGCGCGCAGCGTTTCGGAATAATAGCGATGGATGGCACAACCTTTACGGGAATCCAACATAGGCTTTATGGTTCAACCGACAGCCGCTCCCCATACCACAACAGGTAGCTCTCCAACTGCCCGCTCCAGTACGCGGCGGAATGGTCGCCGGCGTTGACCTGCCACTCGTGGGCTACGCCCTGCTCGACCAGCAAAGCGTGAAATTCCTCGATCGGGCGGTAAAAGCGGTCTTTGCGCCCCACGTCCAGGTATAATCCGGGCAGGCTGGCAGGCGGGTTGTCCTTCAACCAGCGCGTCAGGCGCAGATCGCTGCCGTAGAAGGGCGGGGCGGCATGGGCGCCGACGGCGGCGAACAACTCGGGGCGGGTGATGCTCAGGTGCAGCGCCCAGGCGCCGCCGCGTGAAATCCCGCCCAAGGCGCGGCAGGCGCGCTGGCGGCACAGCGGGTAATGCTGCTCCAGCCAGGGCAGCAGTTCGTCCGGCAGCGCCGCCTCGAAGCCGGTCGCGAACGGGTCGCGCAGCGAGTATTCCTCGTAAGGCAGGGCAATCAGCAGCGCGGGCAGCTGACCGGCGGCAATCAGCCGGTCGGCGGTTTCCGCCAGACCCAGTTCGAGCCACTGCCCGGCATCGGATGACTGCCCGTGCAGCAACACCAGCAGCGGGTAGTCCGACGGCGCGGCGGGGTCGAAGCATGGCGGCAGGTATAGGTTGAACTGCAACGGCTTGGGCATCGCCTGGGACGGAATACGGAACAACTCGACCCGCCCGCGCGTCTCGACGCACGGCGGGGCAGCGGTTGGGGTTTGGGTAGGGGTGGGCTGCGGGGTCGCGCCGGCGGCAGGCGGCGGCAGCGGGGAAGGACTGGGCAAAACGACCGCCGCAGAGTCCGGCACCGGCGGCGGGGCAGCCGTTGCAAGCGGCGCGCAGGCGCTCAAAGCGAGCCATGCGGCTGCCAGCACAACTCCCAGAAGGAAACTTACTTGACGATCCGGCATGGTTCGGATTATACTCGGTCAAGCCGGGGTGTAGCGCAGTTGGCAGCGCACCGCGTTTGGGACGCGGGGGTCGGCGGTTCAAGTCCGCCCACCCCGACCATACGGGCACAGACCGCCGGGAAAATCGGCGGTCTGTGCCATAAAAATCACTTGCCTGTTCTTCTCATCCGGATACCCAGACATGATAAAACTATTCAAGCGAGATAAATCTTCCGCTACTGTGCCTCCCCGCTTCGATGTGGTCATCGAGGCAGTGCGCTTTACGCCGGATGGCAGCCTGCAAACCGCGCGCATTTATGAACGGCGCGGTCCCGTCTGGTCAGACCGGCTGCTGATCGGGCGCGCCGATCTTATCCGCCGCATCCGCAAGGGCGAGAAAGTGGTCATTGGGGCGCGAAAACCTTACCTCGCCAATACCTTCGAGGCGTTCGCCGCCGTCCGGCTGGCGCAAAACGATGACAAGGAAGTGCTAACCAGCATGGTTGAAAACGATCATTCGGACAGTCTGCCACAAGCGCCGCGTTTCTAAACGTCACCCGCATCGGTTTTTTTTGCCCGCAAACACTTTGCCCAATTCCCTGCTCTCGATCATCATCCCCGCATATAATGAGGAAAAGCGTCTGCCGGAAACGTTGAGCAAGATCCAACGCTTTCTGGCAGGGCAAACCTATTCCTACGAGGTATTGGTGGTCGAAAACGGCAGCAATGACCGCACGCTGGAAATTGCCCGCCAATTTGCCGCCGAACAACCCCGCTTCCATGCCCTGCACCTGGATGGGCGCGGTAAAGGGCTGGCAGTCCAAGCCGGGATGCTGGCAACGCATGGAGAATACCGCTTCATCTGCGATGCCGATCTTTCGATGCCGATTGAAGAAGTCAACCGGTTTATCCCGCCGCTTAAGCCAGAGGGAGAGATCATCATCGGCTCGCGCGAAGCGCCCGGCGCGGTGCGCTACAATGAACCAGCCTACCGCCATCTGAGCGGCAGAGCCTTCAACTGGGTCGTGCGCCAGATGGCGCTGCCCGGCTTGCGCGATACCCAGTGCGGCTTTAAATGTTTTAAGGGCTGCGTGGCGGAACGCATTTTCCCGCTGCAAACCATTCATGGCTGGACGTTCGATGTCGAAGTGCTCTACATCGCCCGCCGCATGGGATACCGCATCGTCGAGATGCCGGTGCCGTGGTACTTCAACACAGAAAGCAAGGTGCACCTGTTGAGAGACCTGCGCCAGGTCATCCGCGACCTGTTGATCATCCGGCGCAACGCCCGGCGCGGAGTGTATGATGTCTCCACTGCCCCGTCCTGAGCGGCGGCGTCCGCCGGCGCTGGATGAAGAAACGAGCCTGTGGCGCAGCGGGCAGATGGTGATAGCCGGGCTGGATGAAGCCGGGCGCGGCGCCTGGGCGGGACCGGTTTTCGCCGCAGCCGCCATCCTGCCGCCGCTGTGCGACTCGCGAGAAGCTCTGCACGGGGTGCGCGATTCGAAGCAGATGACCGCCCGGCAGCGTGCCTATTGGGCAGAGCGCATCCGCGATCTTGTCTGGCACTGCGGGGTTGGTCAAGCCTCAGCGCAGGAGATTGACTTGCTCGGCATTCTGCCTGCCACCCGGCTGGCCATGTCCCGCGCACTGGAGGCATGCGGAGCGCGCGCCGAGCATTTGCTGGTTGACGCGCTGCGCCTGCCGGACTGCGCCATTCCCCAAACCGCGCTGATCAAAGGCGACGCCCGTTCGCTCAGCATTGCTGCGGCTTCAGTTTTGGCAAAGACAGCCCGGGATGCCCACATGCAAGAGCAGGAGTTGCGCTACCCGGGTTATGGCTTTAGCGCCCACAAGGGATACGGCACAGCCGCGCACCGCGCCGCGCTGGCGCGGTTGGGCGCTTGTCCGCTGCACCGGATGAGTTTTGCCCCGCTGCGCGGATTTATCCTGCCCGGCGAATCTTACTCATGATATTGTTAACCAGCAGCAAACTGCGGCTTGATATAATTGAGTTGGAAACAATCTCGAATTTGGGACAATGATCCAACCCTGCAATTTCTTGGGGGGACGGTGGACGATCACCAGACGGTTTCACGAAGGGGATTTCTGCAATTATGCGCGGCGGCGGGATTCTATTGCCTTCTGCCTGCGCCGCTGCGCAAGATGATCGAAACTGGCGCGGACGATGCCGCCTTCCTTAGAGAAACCGGCGCGGTTGACTGCGCGCGCACGGATATTAAAACCGCCTGCCTGACGTACGACGATCAGATCTCCCCTCACCGGATCGATCGCATCAACCGGTTGTTGGATGCCCTCAAAGATGCCAACGCCCGGGCAGCCTTCTTCTTCACCGGCAAGGACAGCCAGAGCAATTCCGACTTCAAGCCATACGCAAAATTGATCGCCCGCATCCTTGAGGATGGGCATAATTGGGGTTGTCATGGCTGGTACCATGAACCATGCACCGCTACCAAAACGAACCAATTGAAAGCCGAAATCGAAAAATGGCTCGCGGCTGCCGCAAAGATCGTCCCCGGTTACCCGGTTCGCTATTTCCGCCCGCCTTATGGGGATGTCAACCAGCGGGTGATCAACCTGGTGGCAGATTACGATCTGCAGGTTGTGCTGTGGAATGTTGAAAGCGGCGGACACGACCAGCGCACCTTTGAGCATGTTCAAACCGGGGTGCGGCGCAAGGAAAGGTTGGGTCACGGACCACTGATCCTCAGCCACATGACCCGCCACTTCGATGTCAACCATGCCGCCCAAATCACAGCCTGGCTGGCAGAGGAAGGGTATACCCTGTCCAACCTGGATGACGGCATCCCGCGCACGATGGTGCGCCCTTCGCTGCGCGAAGAAAAGCAGCCAGACCTGATGATTAAGCCGGTCAATATTGAGTGCCGCTGATACCTGATCGGATGCGCTGTTTTGGGTTCTGTTTTGCCGTCTGCCCGGAGATTGCCCAGTTTTTGGCAAGCCCGGCGGAGGTCAAGTTTTTGCGCGCCCATCCAGCGCGTCTAAACCTGCCGTTTTTGGCTGATTCAGCGCGCGCTGCATGATGTAAAAACCCGGTTCCGCCAGATGGCGCACAACCACAAATCCCTCCCGTTCGTACAGCGCCTGGGCGCGGGGATTGGACTCGTGCACGCCTAATTCGATCAAATCCAATCTGCCGGCATACTCCTCCGCCAGGTGAGCCAGCACCTGCGTGCCAATCCCTTGTCCCTGCCAGGCGCGCGCCACCACAATCCCGTGCAGGTGCAGCACCCGCCCGCGCTCCTCGATCCAGTAACAGCCTACCTTTTCGCCGCCGCAGTAGACGCAAAATACCCGCCCGCTGCCGTGCACCCGGCTGGCAAACTCCGCCCACGACCAGCCCATCATTTCCAGCGTTGGACGCAGATAATTCGCCGCATCCGCCTGGAGCAGCTCGAGGAACTCATCTATCTGCTCGTCACGCGCCGGCTGATAACTGAGAATAACGCTCATGGGCTCTCTCGCTCCTGATTATTTATACCATTAAGGGAGTAACCGATACATCATCCGGCAATACGCTAAACACCAAATCTGCGCAGCCGCCAGGCAGCCAGCAGGAAGAAGCCGGCCGCGTAGGCGAGCAGCACCAGCGCGGGCAGCAGCGCCGAGGCAGAATCCAGCCCGCGGATGAGAATGTTCTGGTAACCGCTCATCGCCCAGGCAGAGGGCATGGCTTTACCGACCATGGCAAAGGCGCCGCTGCTGGCTTCAAGGGGAAACCAGGTGCCGCCGAGGGCGGAGAAAATGAACATTGCCAGCAGTGAAAAGAGAACGACCTGCGAGTCGTTCTTCGCCAGCGCGCCGATCAGCAAACCCAGCGCGGCAACCCACAGCCCCAGCGCGGCAGAAACAAGCAGAATGCCGAACGGGGCACGGGCGTAATCCACCCCCAGAGCAATTTGCCCAAAAATGATCAGAACGAACGCCTGGGCAAAGATCGCCGCGAACATTGCCAGGGTGTGCCCGGTGATGATCTGCCAGGGGCGCAGCGAGGTGGTCAACATACGCTGCAGGGTCTGCGATTTTCGCTCCAGTACCAGCGTTTGCGCGCAGAACACCAGGCTGAACACGGCGAACTGCACCAGGATGCCGGGCGATGCCTGGTTGTAGGGGTTATCGCCGTACCACTCTGCGTGCGGTTGGGCGACAGCCCGCTCCAGGCGCACCAGTTCTGCGCTGCTGGTCTGCTGCCAGGCGTCCGCGGCGGTGATAAAAGATCGCTGCAATTCGCCAGGGTCGCCGGGCAGGGCAAGGGCTTCAGCGCTCAGGCGGGCAATCGCCGCGGCACTCATCAGGCGGGTGACCTGGGCGCGGAGCATCTGGTAAAGGGACTGCCCGCCAGGGGTGTTCGTATCCGCCAGCAGGGTCAACGGCATGGTGGCGTCGGTCCATTGGGCGCTGTACCCTGCCGGGATGATCAACACACCGGCGACATCGCCTTTGCGCAAGGCTTGCTCGGCAGCGGGCTGCTCCATCTCGTGGATGCTCAGCCCTTCGGCAGCGGTTAGCATTTCGAATAGGCGGGTGGAGAGCAGTCCGGCGGGGTCGTTGTTGACCCAGCCAAGCGGGGTGCGGATTTCCTGCGGAGCGGTATCCTGGTTGCCGCCACGATAAGCAAAACCCATGAAGAGCGTAAACACGATTGGCATACCCGCCAGAACCAGGAGTGAAAGCCGGTCGCGGAACAACTGCACCAAGTCTTTGAGGGCAATATCCAGGATGCGCATGGGTTACTCCTGTATTTCAGGCGAAGCGGCGGCGGAAGAACACGGCGCCGATGGAGAACATGACCAGCCCCATGCCAAGCAGGACAAGGAAAGGGACAACTGCATCACCCGGCGGCTGCCCGGCGATGGAGACTTTCCAGGCTTTGAGCGCCCAGCCTTGGGGAGTGAAAGCAGCGATGGCATTAAACGATTCGGGCATGGCAATGTTGGTAGTGAACAACCCGCTTAACATGCCCAGCGCGGTCAACCCGCCGCCGAAGATGAAGCCGCTCTGCCGGGAGGTTTTGATCAGCGAAACCAGCAGGACCGCCAGCCCGACCGCGGCGAAGACCTGCCCGAGCAAAGCGAGGAGCAGACTGGTGGCAGCGCCCCAGCGCGTGTCGAACAACAAGCGGCCAAGCAGGAGCATTACCCCGCCTTGGAGCAAGACGGTTAAAAATACGGCAAGATATTTTCCCGCCAGGATGGCGGTACGGTTGGTGGGAGTGGTAAACAGGCGCGCCAGCGTGCCTTCCTCGGCTTCCTCCAGGATGGAATTCATGGCATAGGCGGCGGTGAAGAAGGAAAAGAAGATCAACTGACCGACCATAAGCAGCGAGAAAATCGTCTGGAAGCCGCCGGCGGTCGAATCGGCGGCAACCGGGGCACGCACGACCAATGCCGCCTGATCGGGGCTATGGAAGAAGGCGCGCTGGAAAGCGGCGTACCAGGCGGCATACCGCTCGAACAGGGCAGGGATAACGGACGGGTCGAGGCTGCCGCCGGTTTCAGCCAGACGCGCGTTGATCGTCTCGTAGGCGATTCCACCACCCGCCACGCCATCCAACAACGAGACAACCATGTCGCGCACGACGGTGGGGGCGATGGTCAGGGTCGGGTCCTGCAGGATGGTGATGATCTCGCGCCTGTTGCCAGACAGGTACGCAGCGGTGAAATCGGGTGGAATGATGACCGCAACGCCAATCTCGGCGGCGTTCAACGCGGCGCGGGCGGCGGCTTCGTCCGGAAGATCGCGGGCATCAATCCAATCAGCCACGCTCTGGTCGAAGAACATAGCCCGCACGCTGGCGCCGAGCGGGGTTTCCAGCGGGGCAGCGGGAGGCAGCCGGTCTTGATTGACCACGCCGACCCGGATGGGCGTCAGGCTGACATCCCCGCTGGCGAAACTGCCCAGGGCAAAGTACATCAGCAAGGTGATAACCAGCGGCGCGGCGATTGCCATGCCCAGCAGGAACAGGCTGCGCAGTGAGCGGGTCAGGTCTTTGATGGCAATGGCGAGGATTTTCATCTTAATCCCTCAGGGCGCGGCCGGTCAGATGTAGAAAGACAGTCTCCAGGTTCGGTTCGCGAATATCCACCGAGGTGATGCGCACTCCGGCGCGGGTGGCGGCATCGAACAGGTGCGGCAGAACGCGGTTGGAATCATCCACCAGCGCGGTGACGCTGCCGTCAGTCGAGTCGATCCGCGAAACCCCCTCAACCGCCTTCCAGGCGGACAGTACGCGCTCGGCTTCGGCGTTGAGGGTGAGGTCTATGCGGGTTTGCTCGCCAACCAGGCGGATCAATTCGTCGTGGCTGCCGTAGGCGATGATCCTGCCATGATCCATGATGGCGATCTGATCGGATAATTCGGCAGCCTCTTCCATATAATGGGTTGTGTATAGAACAGTCATGCCCTGGCGGTTGAGTTCTTTGACGTTGTCGAGAATATAGCGGCGCGACTGCGGGTCAATGCCGACGGTAGGCTCATCCATGATGATGACAGCCGGTTTGTGCAGCAGGGCAACTGCGATGTTGACGCGGCGTTTCATCCCGCCGGAAAACTTGTCCACACGGTCCTTCTGGCGGTCGGCAAGACCGATTACATCCAGCACCTCATCCACGCGCCGGTGGAGGGTAGAACCACGCAAGCCGTACATCTTGCCCCAAAAGAACAGGTTTTCGCGCGCGCTAAGGTCAGGATAGAGGGCAATATCCTGGGGCACCACACCCAGCGAGGCTTTGGCGGCGGCGGGCTGGCTGAGGATGGAATGCCCCATGATCCACGCTTCGCCAGCGCTGGGGGGCAGCAATCCGCAAAGCATGGAAATGGTGGTGCTTTTGCCCGCCCCGTTGGGGCCCAGCAAGCTGAGCACTTCGCCCATGCCGGCGTGAAACGAGACATCCTGAACGGCGTGCAATTTCCCAAAGGATTTTTTCAGGTTGCGAACTTCGATAGCATTCATGCATCCCTCCCCATCTCTTGGGCGGTCGAATCCGGCGAAGTGGATTTTACCAGAGAATGCGCCAGCGACTCGATCAACTCGACCCGCCGGCAACACAGTTGTTCGACCGAACGCAGCAACTCGCGGTCGCGGGTGAAACGCGCCGTCTCGGCGGGAACGCCGCGGTAGTAAGCGGCAAGTTTGTTCAACCTGGCAGGCAAATCCGCGGCGGGAGAAACCCCGGCGCGCGTTGAATCGATCAGCCGCTGCCAATCCGTCAGGCTGGCGCCGGCTTTGCTTTTGAATCCGCTGCGCGCCAGCGGGCGGGCAAAGACCGGCAGGGAAGCAAACTCGGCTTCGGTTTCCAGCAGCACCTGGAAGAGCGCGTCGAGCAAGCCGGGCAGGTCGGCAGCGGGCGGGGCGAACGATTCAGCCGGGGCGGGCGCGTCCCCTGGCGGTGGAGCAGCGGCAGGGATGATCCCGGCACGCTCGAGCACGGTATAGCCATTGACCGGATCACCGTGATATTCATCCGCCAGAACCGCGATCAGGTAGGCAGCAGCGACGGCGGCATATTCCACCGGCATCAAACCATCGAAAGCGGGGTGGAGCGGAACGCTGAGCAGCTGTGCCTCGCTCATGCCGAGGCACGGGGCAAGCGCGGGCGCAGCGGCGCGGATGCCGGGGGTATCCACCATGCCGGGACCAAAGGGGATCACCCGCACGCCCTGCCCGCCGACTTCGAGCGCCAGCGATTGGCTGAAGCCGTTCAGTCCCTGCTTGCTGGCAATGTAAGCCGCCAAACCGGGCATGGCATCGCTGGAAATCATGTTAACGATCACCCCGCGATTGCGGGCGAGCATTTCGGGCAGAAAGGTTTTGCAGGTCAGGAAGGCAGCGCGCAGGTTGACCGCGATGACGCGATCCCACAAGCCAAGTTCCATCTCCACCAGCGGGGCAACCGGGCAGAGGATAGCGTTATTCACCAGAATATCGAGCACGCCAAAGGCAGCATGGGTGCGGGCTGCCAACGCGGCAACCGCATCGGGATTGGACACATCGGTGGGGACGAAAATGGCTTCGCCGCCGGCGCGGCGGATGAGCGAGGCGGTCTCGTCACCGCTGACCAGGTCGAGTTCGGCGATGACCAGGCGCGCGCCGAGCCGGGCGAGCGCGCGGGCGGTCTCCCGTCCGATACCGCGCCCGGCGCCGGTCACCAGCGCTACCTGACCGCGCAGGCTGACGCCTGAGAAGGCAGAGTGGTTTAGCAACTGGTCGAGCGTTTTCATGGCATTGTCCTTGACAAAAGGTTTGACCTTGCGGGAGGTGACTCTTGCTGCAATGATGATAACAATAAAATGAAACGAGGGCTACCCACTCTGGCAGGGTTCGCTACTGGTCAAGTGGTCAGGCGCGCAATTGTTTTCCCAAGTTTAGGATTGTTTTGCAAACTTTGCGGTTAAAATATAAACAAATATCAGGCAATACGAAGTGGATAAAAAAATGAGCGAACTTGAGCCCATTCGGGTGATGCTGGTGGACGACCATGCGGTGGTGCGCAGCGGTCTGAGCGCTTTTTTGATGGCATTCGACGACCTGGAACTGGTCGGCGAGGCAATCAACGGCGCGGATGCGGTGCAGCAGGCAGCGCTGGTCCAGCCGGATGTTATTTTGATGGACCTGGTCATGCCGGAGATGGACGGAGCAAGCGCAACGCGCAAAATCCGCGAGCAAAACAAGCATACTCAAGTGATTGCGCTGACCAGTTTCCGCGAAGATGCCTTAGTGCAGGCTGCCCTGCAAGCCGGGGCGATCAGTTACCTGTTGAAGAATGTTTCGGCGGAGGAACTGGCTTCAGCCATCCGGGCAGCGCGCGCCGGACGATCAACGCTTGCTCCAGAGGCTGCGCAGGTCTTGATCCAGGCTGCTACCCACCCGCCTTCCCCCATGCCCGAACTGACCAGCCGCGAGCGGGATGTGCTGACCTGGATGGCGCGCGGGTTGAGCAATAACGAAATCGCCGCCAAATTAGTGGTCAGTCCCTCAACGGTCAAGTTTCATGTCAGCAATATTTTTTCCAAGCTGGGGGTATCCAGCCGCACCGAGGCAGTAGCCTGCGCGCTGCAACAGCGGATGGTGGAGTAGGGCAGCCAGTCGCATGAACGATGCCATTTTGGTCGCCTATGCCGCCCGCGATAATTCTCTCAATGAGGTGTCTGAAGCACTGGCGCACGAAATTGGGCAGTTCTGCGGTCTGGTGGATGTTGCCCCGGTGCAGCGCGTGCGGGATGTGCGCCCGTACCGGGCAGTGGTGCTGGGCAGCCAGGTTTGGCGCGCCCGCTGGCTGCCCGAGGCGATCGCCTTTCTCAGCGCGCAGCGCTCGACGCTGCGTTACCGCCTGGTGGGCGTCTTTCAGTTGTGCGCGGCGCAATGTCAGGACACGGCGTTCAATACGGACGCCGCCCGCCATGCTTTTGAGGATATGCGCCGGGCATTTCCGGAATTTCGCCCGCTGGAAGCAGGCATGTTCAACGAAGACGCGATATTGGGACGCCAACCAGGCGATTGGCGCGAATTGAAACCAATGCGCGAGTGGGGCAAAAAGGTGGGCAAAGTTCTGGGTGAGATGCGCCAGCCGCAGCCGGAACGCCGTCCGCCGGAGGTGCCGTAAGCGCCATCAAGGCATATCTGCGCGGGATTTGCCAGCCAGGCGATGTTCCCGCGCCCGGGCGCGCCGGTGGCTGGTGTATAACCTTGCGCAGGAAACCAATTGTCACGGCTGGTTTTGCGCGGCTATAATCGGTTGGACAATCAAATCAGAAAGGAATAACGCGAATGCCCTGGACGCTGAAGGATAAAAAAGTACTGATCACCGGCGGCAGCGACGGAATTGGCAAAGTGAGCGCAGAGGAGATCGCCAAAATGGGCGCGCACGTGATCATTGTCGGACGCAACCCGCAAAAGAGCCAACAGGTGGCCGCCGAAATTCGCCAGTCGAGCGGCAACGAAAAGGTGGATTACCTGGTGGGCGACCTTTCGCTGCAAGCGGAAGTGCGGCGGGTGGCGGCGGAATACCGCCAGCGCTACGACCAGCTGCACGTCCTGCTCAACAACGCAGGCGCGTTTTTCACCAAACGTCAGGTGACCCGCGAAGGGCTGGAAATGACCTACGCGCTCAACCACATCGCCTATTTCTTGCTCACCCACCTGCTGCTGGACCTGCTCGAAAAAAGCGCCCCGGCGCGGATTGTCAATGTATCCTCGGGCGCGCATTTCGGCGGCAAAATCAACTTTGCTGACCTCAATATGCAAAAAGGCTACAACGGCTGGAGGGCGTACGCCAATTCGAAATTGATGAATGTTTTATTCACCTACGAACTGGCGCGGAAATTGGAAGGCAGCCGCGTAACTGCTAACGTGCTGCATCCGGGCTTTGTAGCCACCCAGTTTGGCAAAAATAACGGCGGGCTGGTGCGCCCGGCAATGGCAGTGATTCACCTGGGAGCGATTTCGCCGCGCAAGGGAGCGGAAACCAACGTTTACCTGGCAGCCTCGCGCGAGGTGGAAGGAGTGAGCGGCAAGTATTTTTACGAGAAAAAGGCGCTCCCGTCTTCCGCGGCTTCCTATGACGAGGCTGCCGCGCGGCGGCTATGGGAGATCAGCCTGGAAGCGTGCGGCTTGCAAGAAAGCGCATCCTAAGCCAGGTCAAGAGCGGCTGAGCGGGTTATAATTAATTCTGTCGTTCGATCTTTTGGATGACAGGAGTTTTTTATGAGGAAAACCTTGTTGCTGTGGGCGCTGGCGGCGGCGCTGCTGCTGGCAGGCTGCGCAGAAGCGGTGCAAACGCCGCCGGTGGATCGAAAAACGCCGCTGCCAGGAGAATACGACCCATTGCTGCTCACGCCGCAGCCGGCGGCGCAAGAACCACCGCCGGGCAGCCCGGCAGATTTTCCACCGGGAGTGGTCGCGGCGCAGCACATCCTGGCAGCCACGCTGGGTCTGCCGCTGGAAGCGGTGACGGTGGTGCGGATGGAGCCGGTGGACTGGCCCGACGGCTGCCTGGGGCTGGGCGGCGTAGATGAAGTGTGCGCCGACGCAATCGTGCCGGGTTATGCGGTTACCTTTCAGGCGATTGATCAGCTGTACGAATACCGCACCGACCAGATCGGCGCGGTATTCCGCCCTGAAGCAGCGGCAACGCAGACGGCGGTGATGGCAGCCCGGCAGGCTGTGGCGGCTAAATTGGGGTTGGGCAGCCCGGCGGAAGTGCTGGTGATTGAGGCGCAGGAGGTTGAATGGAGCAGCAACTGCCTGGGCTTGCCGCCCAGCCAGGGCGTTTGCAGTGACGAGGTCACGCCGGGCTACTGGATTGTCCTGGCGGCAAACGGGCTGCGTTATATTTACCATGCCAACCTGGATGGCAGCCGCCTGCTGGCGGCAGGGGTGGAAGAAGAGGATAGCGGCAAATCGTACATTCTGCTGATTCATGCGCCGGAAACCGAAGACTGCGCCATGCTGCAGGTTGGGTTGAGCGCTGCCTCCAGCGGCGAGTGCGGCGGGGTGCTGCAGGCGTATGCCTTCCAGGGACCGCAGCGGGCGCTGGAACTTTCCACGCGGATCAACCAGTACGCTTCATTCCAGACCGAGACGCCGCTGGGGTGGATCACGTTTCAGGGGCGCGGCGAACGGCAGCCGGCGGACGAGGAAGCCCGCGCGCTGGCTGCCTGGGCGCTGGCTGCCCTGAGCGATGCCAGGGGCGAGAGTGCGCCGGAGACGGGTTTGCTGTTCACCTGGCAGCGCAGCGGTGGGATCGCCGGGCTGTGCGAGACGGTCAAGGTGTATGAGAGCGGCTGGGCGTATGCCTACGATTGCAAATCCGAAGGCGCAAGCCCGTTGGGTTCGCTCCATCTCACCGCCGACCAACTGGTTTTGTTGTATAATTGGGTAGATCGTTTTGGCGCGGTAACGGCAAGCCGCAGCGAGAATGTCGCCGATGGCTTCCAGTTCGATCTGACCCTGGCGGGTCGGGGGGAGGGACAACCTTCCCAGGCAGATGAAGAAAGCATGTACAGGTATGGGGCGGACTTGTTGTCAATGATGAAACCATAGCCAATTGGGACTGGGGGTTTTTTTATTATCATCCACCCCCAGTGAGGGGGAGGAGGTTCCCTACCCTCCTCCCCTGATGGAGAATTCTATGTGAGAAAGACCGGTTTCGCCCGCAAGTTGCCGATTCTCACCTGTTTGATTGTGGCAGGAATTGCTTTTGGGTTAACCACCATCACCAACAGTAAAGCATCCGAAAACCTGGCGATGGTGCAGATGTTCGAGCCGGATGAGGCGGTTGTTTTGCCTTACGCGCTGGCAATGATCGAGCCGGCAGAATCGCTGGAGGCGGCGGCGCGCCAGTTCGTTTTTTACGGGTTCTACCATTACGGTTTCCCTTATTTCGGCTATTCGGCACTGGTGCTGCTGCCCATCCAATGGACAGGGCAGATCGGCAACATCCCGCTGGTGATGCTGGCGCTGCGCCAGATGGTCAGCGCTTTGCCGATGCTGCTAGCGCTCCTCCTGCTGGTCTATCTTGGCGACGGGTTCAAAACCTACCGCTCGCCGCTGCTGCTGTTGGCGCTGCTGTCCGTCCCGGCGGTGATGCGCAATTCGTTCTGGTGGCACCCCGACGGGCTGGTCACGCTGTTGATGGTCGCGGCGATCTTCTTCCTATGGCGCGACAGGCTGCGGCTGGGCGGGAATTTCCTGTTGAGCGCGGTGCTGATCGGGATTGCCAGCGCGCTCAAGCTGGCTGGGCTCTTCTTCTTCCTGGCAGTGGGATTGGTCATCCTGAGCGCGCTGGTTGAAAAGAAAGCCGCGATCTCCAGGGCTGTGGCAATGGGAATGGCATACCTAGCGGTGATGGCGGGCTCGTTCGTACTGGCAAACCCCTTCTTGCTGTCCGAATGGGCGCGGACGGAATATATATACACGTTCAACAAACAGGTCAGCCTGGTGCGCGAAGGCTACGAAGTCTTTTACCAGCGCGGCATCCAGGCTGCCTTTCCAATTCTGCGCGAGTATTACGGCGCCGGGATTATTCTCATCCCGGCCTTGTATGCGGCGGTGAGCGGGCTGTTCGACCCGCAGCGGCGGCTGCTGAACGGCATCATCCTGGCAAACTTCATACCCCTGACGATCAACATCTTCTTCGTCACCCATTTCAAGTTCCAATACTGGCTGCCGGCAGTGCTGCCGTTGATCGCCTGCGTGGCGCTGCTGCTGCCGGAAAAACCGGCGCACCTGCTGAAAAATGTGTGCGCGCGGGCTGTGCCGTTGGCAATGTCGGCGATCGCGCTGGTTCAGGTGATCGTCTTGCTTGGTCAGGCTGCCGCGCTGTGGAGCGAGCGGACGGCGCGGGCGGAGAACAACGAGCGCCTGCAATTTTATGACCGGGTGGTGGAACAACTCTCCCCCTGGCAGCAGCAACCCTTGAAGGTGTATTACGATTACCGGCTGTACTTTCCGGGTACGCCCTTTTGGCAAGGACAGACCACCTTCGATCTGCTGACCTACGAGTGGGCGCGCGAAGCGGATTTCGACGTTTTGCTCTTGCTGCAGCAGCGCATCCGCGACTATCTTCATCCCGACGCGCAGGGCATTGATGCCGAACAGTTTGCCCGCAACCAGGAATTCTACCGCGACGCCGACCGCGGGGCGCTGGCTGGCTATGTCCTGCTGTACCGCGATTCAACCGGACTGATCTTCGTGCGGGAAAATCTGGGCGGCGAAGTGAAATAGCCGAGTGGTACAATAGTCGTCATAGAGCCGAGGATATGAAGCCTGCGTCCCCGCCCGTTCCCAATGTCAAACCGTTACGAACCGGATTCAACCTGCGCGCAGGGGCAATTTTTGCCGCGCTGTGGTTGAGTTTTGCGTTGAACCTGTACCTGGTGTTTTTGCAGCCGGTGGGGGTACTCAGCCTGCGCCGCCTGGCGCTGGCCGGCGGGCTGGGGTTGGCAGCCAGCATTGCCTGCGTGCTGCTGGCGCACTGGCGCGGGTTGGACTTGCTGGCGGCGTTCAACCAACCTGAGCGGCGCGGCTGGATCTGGCGAGCGGGTCTGCTGGCATCGGCGGCGGTTCACCTGGTGTTCCCTGCCCCGCCGGCGCAGTTATTTGCCCCGCCGGTCAGCCTGCGATTGGAATTCCTGCCGCTGGGCGAACAACCGGCGCGGGTGACGCTGGTCAGCCTGAACAACGGCATGGTGGATATTTCGTACAGCGATGTCCGCCTGGCGGAAAGCGCTCAGATCCAGCCAGGCAGCGGGATCGTATTCGACCTCGCAACCGGCAGTCCAGCCTGGCTGGAATGGCAGGGGCGCGCCTGGCGGGAGATACGCTGGGTGGTAGCCAGCGACCAGCCGGTGGAGATGGTGTTTATAAACGGCGGGCGCAGCGAACGCATCCGGCTGGATAGCGGCCAACCGTTGGAAAAACAACTGGCGATGGCGGTCGGCGGCAGCCTGTATTACCTGCTGGTGAAAGCGGCCACCCTGCTGGCAGCAGCCCTGTCGTTGGGCGGGTTGATCGCTCTACTGCGCCAGACGCCGTTGTGGGAGGAAGGATGAATTCGAGCCTGAACATGGGGGTGCGGCTGGCGTGGGGGCTGGCGCTGTGGGCGGCATTTACCCTGGGGATTTACCTGCTTTTTTTGCAGCCCGCCAGCGCGCTCAGCCTGCGCCGGCTGGCAATCGGCGCCGCTGTCGGGCTGGGGCTGCTGGTTGTCATCATCGGGTGGCTGGCAGCGCGGCACAAGGAGAACATCCGTCAGTTGCTCACGCCAGGTTGGATCTCGGCGAATGCCTGGCTGACCGGGCTGCTGTTCAGCCTGGCGCTGTTTGCCTTCTTTCCCGCGCCGCGCCCGCATCTGTTTGCCTGGACGGGCGAGGCAACCCTGAGCCTGACCCTGGAAGGCGGGCAGGACGGCGTCGCGCAAATCACCTGGATGAACAACGGCATCGGCGATATTTCCTTCCGCGATTTGAATCTGCCGGAGAATGCCCACATCACCCCGCAAGGGCTGGTGGTCAATCTGAGGGTGGGCGATACGGCTGAGATACGCTGGCGGGGGCGCATTTGGGAACGCTTCCTGGTTACCGTCACAGCCGACCAGCCCACCGGTGTGACTTTGCGGGTTAGCGGGCGGGAAATCAGCAGGCAGATCGAGGCGGGTAATGCGGAACACGTTTTGCAGGCGGCTTACCCATCCGGGTGGTATCCCTGGTTGGTGTATTTGTTGGTGATTGGGCTAGGCGCGGTCGGTCTGGGCTGGCTGGCGCAGGTCGGATTGCGGTTAAACCTGCATCACCGCAAAACGGAAGAAGGATTGGCGGCTGCCTTCCGCGGCGGTGAGGCGTGGCTGCCCTATGCCGCGCTGGCGGCGGTGGCCGTGTTTTACGGTTTGACCTTTCGCGCCGGGCACCCGTGGGGGGACGATTTTGCCCAGTACATTGCCCACGCGCGCAATATCGTCAATGGCCTGCCATACACCGATATTGGGATAATCCACAATCCGGCGATTGTATTGGGTCCAAGCGCTTACCCGCCGCTGTTTCCGCTGCTGCTGGCGCCGCTGGTGGCATTATTCGGCATCCATCTAACCGCCTTCAAAATCCTGGGGGTGGTTTGCGCGCTCGGCGCGCTGGCATTGTTCGAGCGTTGGCTGAGAAGGCATTTCAATCCCGTGATGCGCGCGCTGATCGTGGCGCTGGCGGGCTTCAGCCCTTTGTTTTGGTCCTACAAGGAGCAAATCCTTTCGGACATGCCGTTCGTTTTCTTTACCATGCTGGCGGTGCTGCTGATCGAGCGATTGAAAGAGGAAGGCGGCGGCAGGTGGGGCGGCTGGCTGGCGGGGCTGGCAATGGGCGCGGCGGTCGCCGCGCGCAGCGTCGGCGTGGTGCTGTGGATTGCGTTTATCCTCGAACAGATCCTCCAACGCCGCTGGCGGCGGCGTTGGTTCGGGCAGGCGGCGGGCGCCGCTCTTTCGGTAATAATCGCATTGAATCTGTTGCTGCCGAGCACCGGCGATTACCTGGGGCAGACCGCCGGCTGGAATTGGGCGGTGATTCAATACAACCTGGAAACGATCGAGGTCGCGGCAAATTACCTGTGGGCAAGCGACCCAACTCTATGGGGCGTGTTCAGTTTTACCAGCCTGGTAGCGATGGTTTTGTTTGCGGTCGGATTTTTCCGCCGCCCGCGCCCCGCCCCAAATACGGGGCTGCGCGAATCGATCGGGCTGATCGAATGGTACTTTGCCGGTCACCTGGCGATCATCCTGATCTGGCCGCACCCGCAGGGAATGCGCTTCTTCCTGCCGCTCATGTTCTTTTACCTGTATTATGTCTTTTTGGGGTTAAAATACACTTTCTCCACCGCAACCGGGTTCAAGAATATGCGCGCCAGGCAGTTGGGACTGGTAGCGGCGATTGCGTTGGCGCTGGCGTTGACGCTGTCTCCGGCAGAAAATTTCTGGAAGAACTATGCCAAACTCCCGCTGCGGGCTTTCGACGCTGGGGTCGGGCTGCCCGCAAGCCAGGAAATGTTCACTTATGCGCGCGATTCGATTGCCGACGGGCAGGTGGTCGCCTTTTTCAAGCCGCGCGCGCTGGCGCTGTTGAGCGGCAAAACCGCCTTCGCGCCGCACTGGCAGCCGGCGCAGCCTGAGCAGACGCTCGCCGACCTGCGCGAGTACCAGGCGGATTACCTGATTGTGTGGAAAGTGGATTACGCGCATCTGGCGGACTTTGCCCGTCAGAACAGCCAGTGGTTTACATTGGTGTTCGAGAACGCGGATTTCGATATCTTTACCTTCACCGGCGCGCCCTGATATGACCTTCCTCCGTTCCCTGCTGAATAAACGAGACCCTAAACTCATCGCCTGGCTGGTGTTGTGGGCGAGCCTGACGCTGAATTTGTACTGGTTCATCTTCCAGCCGGAGACGCTGGTCAGCCGGACGCGCATGGTCATCAGCGGCGCGGCGGCGCTGGCTTTGATTGCCGCCCTTGCCTTTTTTTTCGAGCACAAGCCAGCCGAGACGCCACCGCCAGCCAGGCTCAAGCCGGCCGGGTGGTTGTACGCGGCTGCCATCCTCACCCTGGGGCTGTTCTTTGGCTACCCCAAGCCGCCCATGCCGCTGTTTGCTCTGCCGGAACGGATCGAAGTGGAGTTCACCCCAACCTTGTCGGGGTCAACCCCGACCTTGTCGGGGCTTGCCCCATCCGTGCAGAACAGCGCCCGCATTGACCTGATCTGGGTCAACAATGGGGTCCGGGATGTTTCTTTCGATGAACTGGAAACGCGCGGCGCTGTTGAACGAGTGGCGGATGGGCTGCGTTTTATTGTTCCTCAGGGCGAAAGCGCCGGCTTTACCTGGCAGGGACGCGGTTGGGGAAAATTCTTCCTGGTCGTGCAGGGCGAAGGCAACTGGACAGTTGTTATACAGGATCGCTTCGGTAGGCAGGAACATGCGATTGAAGAACCTGGTTTGTTCGCGCGGACGGTGAACAAATCCATCGGCACGCCGCTGGGCAATGTATTGGTATTGCTGCCCTTATGGTCGAATGTGTGGCTGTCCTTCGCGCTGGGAGGCTGGCTGCTGGCGGGGATGCAGCAGCGGCGCGCGCCGGACTCCAGCCGGCTGCCGGGGTTAGTGATCCGTGCGCTGCCGCTGGCGTTGGCGCTGCTGCTGGCGCTCGGCTGGGGGTTCACGTTTTCAACCGCCGCCCATAACCGGCTGTACGCCGACGATTATTGCTACCTTAATGTGCTGCGCGATTACGGCTGGGGCGGCGCGGTGTGGAATTTCTTCACCACCATCAATGGGCGCTTGATGAGCCACATTGTAAATTTTCTGGCGTTCCTGCTGGGCAGCGGCTCGATTCCACTGGGACCGCTGGTGCTGCTGGCAGGGCTGGGAAGCAGCCTCTACTATCTGCTCAGCGCCGTACTGTGCCCGCTGCCGCGCCGGTTTGCGGCATTGATTTCTGCCGGGCTGGCGTTTTTCGCTTTTATCATCTCCACCGACCCGTTTCAGGCGGTCTTCTGGACGCTGCACGCCTTGATCGTGACCGGCGGGTTATCGCTGCTCATACTGGCGCTGGGGGTGTGGGCGCGTGCCGTCCAGGCGAGCCCGGCTGCCGGGCGGCTGGCGCTGCTGTTTTTACTGGCATTTTTGAGCGCCGGATTTCACGAGTCGATTACCATTCTGGGAATGGCTTGCTTCGGGGGGGCAGCATACCTGGAATGGCGCTCGCCCAAGCAGGGCGAACCCCGCGCCAGGCTGCCCGTCGGGCTGGCAGGCTTGGCGGGAACGGCGCTGGGCTTCATCATCATCCTGTCCTCCTCCGGTAATGCCACCCGGATGGCGACGATTGGCGTATCTACCGAGTTGAGCAGGGTGGTCGAACTCGGTTTAATGTTGCTGTGGAAAAATTTCCTCTACTTATTTGGCGCCGCCGATGAGGGCAGGGCGTTCCCCTTCCTGGTATATGTGCTGCTCTTGCTGGCAGGCGTGATTATCGGCATGAGGCTGAAGCATCTTTGGCTGGCAACGATGTTCCAGCTGTGCGGCTGGGAAAAAGCGCTGCTGCTGCACCTGCCGCTGGCGGCGATTCTGATGATGCTCGCGCCATCCGCCTTCATTGGCGGGTATTTTCCGGAACGCTCGCTGCTGGTGGCGCAGTTCGTTTTATGCGCGGGCTCCTTCGTGATCGGTGTGTGGGGCGGCAGCCGGCTGCGCCAGCGCGGGCTGAACCTGGGCTGGGGTGGGTTGGTTATTGTGGCGCTGATCTTGATCGCGGTCAGCGGACAGTCGGCTATGCGCCTCGAGGCGCTCAACGCGCAAATGCGCCTGCACGCCGCCGAGTGGGACGCGCGCGCTGCGCTCATCCGCCAGGCAGCCGCAGAAGGGCAAAACCGGCTGGTTGTACCGCCTTACCAGTATAATTTCGGGCTGGACTTGCAGCCGAACCCAACCAACTGGTTGAATCTGTGTATCGAAGATTACTATGGAATCCGCTTAAGCCTGGACAAGGACGGTGCCCGATGAGCCCACCCGATCATCAACCGGCTGACAGTCTGCCCGGCGGGCGGCTGCGCATTGACCTGGTCATTCCGGTCTATAACGAAGAGGAAGCCATCCGCATGTTCCACCAGCGGCTGCGCGCGGCTGTTGACCCGCTCGAACACGATTTTTCGATCCTGTATGTCAACGACGGTTCCAAAGATGCGACAGCCCAGCGGCTGGCGGAGATCGCCGCGGACGACCGGCGGGTGACGGTGATCGAACTGAGCCGTAATTTCGGGCACCAGGCCGCCCTGACTGCCGGGCTGGATTACAGCCGCGGCGAGCTGGTGATCACCCTGGACGGCGACGGGGAGCACCCGCCGGAATTGATCGCCGAGATGATCCGCCTGGCGCAAAACGGCTACGAGGTGGTGCTCACCCAGCGGGTGGAAAGCCAGCAGGCGGGCTGGTTCAAGCGCTGGACTTCGGATACCTTCTACCGCTGGTTGAACCGGTTGAGCAACACCCAGATTCAACCGGGCAGCGGCGATTTCCGCCTGCTCCACCGCCGGGCAGCCGACGCGCTGTGCAAAATGCGCGAATACCAGCGCTTTTTGCGCGGCATGGTGGCGTGGATGGGCTATCGCGCGGTGATCCTGCCGTACACTCCGGCGGCGCGGCTTGCCGGGCGCTCCAAGTATTCGCTGCGCAAGATGCTGCGTCTGGCTGCCGATGCACTGTTCTCGTTCTCGCTGGCGCCGCTGTTCGTCGGCATTTCCCTGGGGGGATTGTTTCTGCTGCTGGCGCTGGTTGAGGTGATTTACGTGCTCAGTTTCTGGGTGACCGGACAGCAGTCCAACCTGGCGCCGGGCTGGAGTTCGTTGATGTTCGTGCTGTTGGTGGTGGGCGGCGTACTGATGGTTACGTTGGGCATCATCGGCGTGTATGTCGGCTACATCTTCCAGGAGGTCAAGCGCAGACCGATCTATTTTGTGCGCCGCGTGCTTGGCGAGCGCGGCGTAGATGGCGAGGCGGGCGGCGATGCTTGAGCGGCTGTTGGACGAGCGGCGCTTTCCGTTTTGGCTGCTGGCGGTGGTGCTGCTGGCGCATGGTTTGCTCTTCCCGCTGCAAGGGTTCTACTGGGACGATTTTCCAATCGCGTGGATCGCCGAGACATACGGCGTTGAAGGCTTGCAGCGGTACTTTTCCACCAACCGCCCGGCATGGGGGCTGTTTTACCAGTTTTCGGCGCTGCTGTTGGGCAGCGAACCGTGGGTGTGGCAGATTTTCGGGCTGGGCTGGCGCTGGTTGAGCGCAGTGCTGTTCTGGCTGGTGCTGCGCCAGGTATGGAAGGATCAGCCGCGCGCGGTGGGGTTAGCCGCGCTGGCGCTGGCGGTCTACCCGGGCTTTGGCCAGCAGGCGATTGGCAGGCTGTACGGGCATTTCTTCTGGATGCTGTCCTTTTTCTTCTTTTCGCTGTATGCCGGGCTGCGCGCGCTGCAACCAGGCCGCTGGCGGCGGGCGTGGCTGGCGGGCGGGCTGCTGGCGGGGCTGGTCAACCTGGTGACGGTGGAATATTTCTTTCTGCTCGAGCTGGCGCGACCGCTGCTGACCGGTTTTGCGCTATGGAAAGTGTTTCCCGCTTGGCGCGCGCGCTTGAGCCGGGTAGGGCGAGAATGGCTGCCCTATCTGCTGGTATTTATTGGGGTGACGGTGTGGCGGGCATTTTTCTTCCCTTACCAGACCAACAACTACGCTCCGCGCCTGCTGGACGGGCTGCGCAGTGACTTCGGCGCTGCGCTGGCGGGACTGGCGGCTAGTGCGCTGGAGCAAACCCGCAGCGCGGCGGTGCTGGCGTGGACGGCTGCCATGCAGCCGCCGAATTTTAGCGGCGAAGGGCTGTTCACCATCGGTTTATATGCGATCGCGCTGGCTGGCGGGGCGCTGCTGACGGCAGCGGCACTGGCAAAGGCAAAGACCTCAGCCGGGAATGAGCGGAGGACCGCCGCGCGGCAAATGCTGGTTGTGGCGCTGTTCTGGCTGGCGGTGGCGGGGGTGCCGTTCTACGTCACCGGCTTGCCGCTGCGGCTGGAATTTCCCAACGACCGCTTTACCCTGGCGTTCATGCCGGGCAGCGCGCTGCTGGTCGCGGCGCTGATCGAAGGGCTGCCGCTCAAGGTCTGGGCGCGCCTTGGGCTGGCGGCGGCGCTGATCGGCAGCGCCAGCGGCATGGACTTTCTGACCGCCAACGACTACCGGCGCGATTGGGCGGTGCAGAAAAACCTGTTCTGGCAGCTGGCGTGGCGCGCGCCGGGGCTGGCGGAAGGGACGATTGTGATGAGCAACGATCTGCCGCTGCGCTTCTTCAGCGACAATTCAATCACCGCGCCGCTCAACTGGATCTACGCGCCGCACAACCGCAGCATGGCCATGTCCTACCATTTTCTCTACCCAACCATCCGGCTGGGTTCGCCGCTGCTGCCGGAGCTACGTCCGGGTCTGCCGGTGGCGGTGGATTACCTGGCGGCGCATTTTTCCAGCAGCACCGACCAGGTGGTGGTGCTGTATTTCCAGCCGCCGGCTTGCCTGCGGGTGGTGGATGGCGAGGTGGAGGCGGACAACCAGTTCCTGCCGCTGGCGCTGCGCCGCGCGGCGGAGAACCTGTCCTCGACCGGCTGGATTTTGGCGCAGCCGGAGACGCCGGCGCAGCCGCCGGAGTTTCTGTACGGGCAAGAACCGCCGCGCGGCTGGTGTTATTACTACCAGAAAGCCGACCTGGCGCGGCAGCAGGGCGACTGGCAGAGCGCGGCCGCGCTGGGCGACCAGGCATTTGCCCTTTCCGATTATCCCAACGACCCGGCGGAGCGCTTCCCGTTCATCGAGGCGTACGCGCATGTTGGGCGCTGGCAGGATGCGCTCGAGCAGACGCGCATCGCTGCGGAAGTCTCGCCGGCGATGCCCGCGGTGCTGTGCCGCCTGTGGCAGCGTATTGCGGCGCAGAGCGGGAACACCCCCGAACAGCAAGCGGCTTTGCTCAGTGCAGCCGGACAACTGGGCTGCGATCTTACACCCTGAAACCTTTTGGAGGCGCGATGAAATACCTGATCACCGGCGGAGCCGGTTACATTGGCAGCACAATCGCTTCGGCATTATTGGACAGCGGACACACTCCGGTATTGCTGGATAATTTATCCGTCGGGCGGGTGGAATTCACCCGCGGGCGGGTTTTCTACCAGGGGGATATTGCCGATCAAGCCTTGCTGGAACGCATTTTCCGCGAACATAGCGATATTGAAGCAACGATTCACTGCGCCGCGCTGACGGTCGTCCCGGATTCGGTCGAGCGCCCGTATGAGTATTATTACGAAAACGTTGCCAAATCGCTGGAATTGTTCCGCGCGCTTAACCGGCTGGGCTACAAGCGGGTCTTATTCAGTTCCTCGGCATCGGTGTACGGCATTACGCCGGAATTCATGGTAACCGAAAGCGCGCCGCTCAACCCGTCCAGCCCGTATGCGCGCACCAAGCACATGATGGAAATGGTGCTGCGCGATTTTTGCTCCGGATACGGAATGCAGGGCATTGTGCTGCGCTATTTCAACCCAATCGGCGCTGATCCGCAGCTACGCAGCGGGGTTCACGTGCGTTATCCCTCGCACGTGCTGGGCAAACTGGTGGATGTGGCGCTGGGTAAACTGCCGTATTTCGAACTGACCGGGGTCAACTGGCCAACCCGCGACGGCAGCGGGCTGCGCGATTACATCCATGTTTGGGACCTGGCGGAGGCGCACCTGAAAGCCGTGCTGGAATTCGATCGGGTTTTCGAGCGGGCTGGCAGCCCGGCGGACGGCTATCTGGTGATCAACCTGGGCACTGGCAGGGGGGTCACCGTGCGCGAACTGGTCAGCGCCTTCGAGCGGGTGTTCGGCAAACCCGTGCCGCTGCGCGAGATGCCGCCGCGCCCGGGAGACGTTGCCGGCGCCTACGCTAATGCCGACACTGCCGAGCGCTTGCTCGGCTGGACGGCGCGCCGTTCGATTGACGAGGGCGTTGCCGATGCGCTGCGCTGGGGTGAAAAGCGCAAGGACATTTTGGGTTACGCCTGAGCATCCCTGACCTTCGGACATCCACAAGGGAAGGTTGTCGTTGCGAGCGAAGCGAAGCAATCCCCTCCTTTGCCATGCCGGAGATTGCTTCGACCCCTGCGGGGTCTCGCAATGACGACCTGCGAGGGCGCCAACCCGCCAGGGCTTGCCCTGAGCTTGCTGAAGGGCTTGCGCGCACTGAGGCGGGGATTTATCCCCCGCCGAAGGGCAGTCCCATCATGCGCTCAGCCGAATTGCTGCCTCAGGATCAGCGATGGATCAGCGGCAGATAGGTTAGTTTGGGCTCGCCGCACCAGATGCGGTAGCGCACATCGCTGCCGTACAACCCATCCGCCAGCGGGGTCACGCGCAGGAAATACGTCCCGCTGGCAGGCACGCTCCACGGCATGTTGACGCCCTGACCGAACTCGACGGATGACCGCTCCATCAACAGGGCGCCGTTATGGTCGTAGAGTCCCAGCCGGACGGCAGCCCCGCCGGCGAGCGAATTGACCATCGTCATGTACGACACTCCCGCCAGCGCCTCAACGCGCAGCCAATCCTGGTCGGCTGCCGGGCAAAGCACCTGTTCCAGGGCGGAGCCCATTGCCAGGCTGACCGCGCCGCTGCGCTGGTTGTTGACCGGCTCATTGCTGCCGGCAAGGCAGGCGGTGGGCAGGGTGGTGGATTGTCCGTTCGGGTTCCAGTCCTGGACGTTGCCCGCGCGGTCAACGGCGCGGATACGGAACTCGTATTTTCTACCACCCTCGCCGAGGAACCAGACGGATCCACTGGCAGAGCGCGGCTTGACGTTCCAGTCCTGCCAGGCGCCGTCGTTAACGCGGTACTGGAACTCGACCCGGTCAACGCCGGAAACATCATCCGCGGCAGTCCAGTTAAGGAGGATGGCGGTGGATTGCGGGCTGGCGGGCAGGCTGCCGGTCATCTGGCTGGTGGGACGGATGCCGTCAATTTGCAGGTTGAGGCGCAGGTCGCCCCAGATCAAACCGCCCGCGCTGCGCGCCTCGGCATAGACTGCCCCGCCGACCATGCCGCCGAAGGCTGCCGGGTCAACATTCATGCTCCAGCCGTCGCTGCCGTCGGAGTCGCTGCCGATCAACTGCCATCGGCTGCCAAGCCAGTCGGAGGAGTGGTAATAAAAGTCAACCTGCTCAATCCCGCTGGCAGAGGCATTGACCTCCGCCCGCAGTTCGAAAAGCACGCCGGCAATCCAGTTGGCAGCCGGGATGGTCAAGCGCAGGTTGGGCGGGGTGTTGAGTTCGAACAGGCGCAGAACGTAATAGTGTTCCGGTCCGCCCGCGCCGGGATGGTCCCAGGCTTTAACGCGCAGGTAATAGACGCCGGTGTAGGGCAGGGTCACATCCAGGCGGGAATCGCGTTCCTGAAAGGCGACGATGTCATCATTTTCCGCGATCAAACCGCCGCTGGTATCCAGCAGGAAGAGGTACGGGTCGAGATGCGAGCCGATCGCCGCCGCGTTGACTTCGGCGCGGATGGTCTGCCCCTGGAAACCGAAGAACTGGTAGTGCAGCTGCGTGCCGGGGATGCACAGGGTCTCGCCGACCAGCGTGTCGCCGATGTTCATCCAGCGCGCGCTGGCAAGGCTGGTGTTATTGGCTGGGGCAGCGCACCCGCTGGTCGGCTGGGTGGTGAGCACTTGAACGTTTTCAATCTCCCAGCCGCTGCCCTGGTTGTAGAAGGTATCCAGGGCATTGAAGTAGAAGCGGACACGCACCGTCCTGCCCAGGTAGGCGCTCAGGTCAATATTGGGGCTGTTGAGCCAGGTTTGGGAGGTGAGCGGGTCGTTGTAAAACTGCCCCCATTCGGGCAGGTCGGTAAACGCGCCGCCGTCCACGGAGATTTGCAGGCGGCGCTGGTCCCACCAGGGGGCGGACGATTCGGTTCGGTGACGGTAGTTGAAGTATAAATAGGGGCTGCCGCTGTCGGGCACGCGGATTGGGGGTGAAGTAAGGCTGCCCTCGCCGCTAAAGGAAGTGCCGTTGCCGTAGCGCCAGTGCTGTCCGGTGTGCTGCCAGCCGCCGGTGGCATGCCATTCGCCGTTGTTGACGTTCAGGCTGTCGTTGAAGGGCACCGTTTTGAGATTGTTGTTGGGCAGCGATGCGCTGGTGACGGTGAAATTGACCCACGAGGTCTGGTCGGCGCAATTGGCGCCGGAGGCGCCGGTTTTGGCGCAGCCGCGCACCGAATAGGATCCGGGCGGCAGTGTGCCAAGAGAGGCAGCGGGGAAGGCCAGGTCTTCGATTATTTGAATGGTTTGCCCGCCGCGATTGAGGGTAAAGGTAAACCTGCTGGCAAACGGCGAGGTCATGAACAGGGTGATTGACTGGGTGGCGGGAATGGCTGCGCCGCTGGCGGGGGAAACGATGTTCGAATCGAGGCCACCCGCGCTGCGCGCCTGGACGCGCAGCGAGGAGGCGGTTCTCGCCCCGATGGGGTTGTCCGCCAGGTTGAAATCGTCCTGCTCGAACGCTTCGGCGCGCCCGGAATAACTGGTGCCGTCGTAGAGCACAGCCCGCACGCCGCTGCCGACGCGAATGGATTGGGCGTTATTGCTGCCGACCGGCGTTCCGCCGCTGGCAAGGTCTGGGACGGTAATTTCGCCGTTCCACAGGTATTCGCGGCAGACGCCCGTGTAATTGGGCTGGCTGTACAGGATGATTTTGTTGTCGGTCAGGGTGCAGGCTGGCTGGACGCTGCAGGTATGATTTTTAAGCACTGTGCGTATACCCTGCGGCTGGATGGTGACGTTGCCGTGATTGTCCCACACCTGCAGGGCAATCTCGACCGGTCCGTTGGGGATGCCCGCGGCGCACAGGTTAGCATCCACGGCAAAGGGGCTTTGGTTGAACGCCCCACCAACATCCTTCCACACGCCATCCAGCCCGCGCGCGATGATCTGGATGAGGGTGACCTGCTGGTCGTCCTGGGCAGTGCCAGCCACCAGCACGGTGGGCGTGTTGATCTCCTCGCCGGGGGCGGGCAGGCTGAGCGAGCCGGAGGGCGGGTTGGTGCCAACATTGCCGGAGACGTAGCGGTTGTTGGGGGCGCACTGATTGCCGTAAGCCGGCCAGTTGGCGGCTTCGGCGCAGGTGCGCGGGCGGCCATCGTTTATCGAAACATCATCGAAGCGGATATCCACCGAGGTGCCCCAGTAGGAATTGGGATTGGCGTGGACGTGGAAGTGCAGGTGGCTGCCGCAGGAAGCGCCGGTGTTGTCCACCAGACCGATATATTCGCCCTGGCTGACCGCCGCGCCGCGCACGCGCAGCCGTTCGGGGATACTGTCAGCCGCCAGGTGCAGGTACAATTGGTACGTAAAAGGGGTGGTGGTGCGGTCTTCGAGGACGATGAAATTGCCGGTTGTGCCGTCCGATCCGCAGGCGTTGGAGGGACGGGTGGGCACATCCCAGCGCACGCGGAAAACCGTGCCGCCGCGCGAAGCCAGGATGGGGAAGTTCTGGTTGGGACTGTTCTCGGCAAAGTCCCAGGCGTAGCGGCAGTCAATCCAACTGCCGCAGGTGGTATGGCTGACCGACTGCGAGACGCGCCGCGAAACACCGGCCGGCCAGGGCAGTTTATAACCGCGATACACGGTAGTCAGGATGGATTTTTCGTCCACCTCAGGCTGGTAATACATGTCGCGCAGTTCTTCGCCGAGCATATCCCCCGGCACCTGGTCGAGGGCTTGCTGCCAGCCCTGATCGGTCTGCATGGTAACGTCCCAGGATTGAATGCCCTTCTGCCCGTCTTGCGGGGCGGTCAGGCGGGCAATCACCAGACCCGGCTCGCCTTCGATCCGTTCGCCCGTCTCCGGGTCGTGGAATGCCAGCCAGATCAGCGCGGTGGATCCGTCGGGAGAAATTTCAACGCTGGCGACGCGCGGCTCGTAGATCAGGAAGCCCAACGACTGCAGCCCGGCTTGATTGAGCCGGTCCAGGAAAACCTGCTCCAATTCCGGCGGCAATTCAACGACGGGTTCTTCGGGCGGTTCGCCGGCAGCCTGCGCCGGCTGGAAATGAGCGAGAGCAACAACTGCCGCAAGCAGCAGGGCAAGGATCAAGAGGGGACGGGGATTGCATTTCATAACGACGTTACCTCCAACAGTCAGTCACGGATAACTTTTATGGTTCTACCTATCGAGTGTTATGACGCTGGCGAGGGAATTTGCTTTATGAGAATCGCTCGCCATGACATTTCCGCGCCTGGCGAACCGGATTATGGATCTATGCCTGGCGTGAATTCAGGTAACAAGGTTCGTGCCAGGTGCGGGTGTATGCCATACCAATAATACTCGTTGGAGGCTGCGGCGCGGGAGGGTTAGCGCCGGGCAGGCAAGCCTAAAAAGGTCGGAATTTAACGGTTGGATAATTGGACGACCAGCGTTTGAATCGCCGCCTGAGGGTCGGATTGTCCTGATTTTATCATTTGATCGGTTGCCAGCAACTGCCGGTAGATACTTTCCAGTTTTGTAAGGGAGGCGCGGCGCGACTGCCCGGCGAGGATTTCAGCCGCTTTTTCGGAGACCCTGAACGCCCGCAGCCGTTCGATGGGGGAAACGCCCTGATCGAGGGCTTCGCGGGCGATGATCATCAGGCGGTACTGGCGCACGATCATGCCGAAAATGTAGGCAGGATCTTCCTCATCGAGCAGCAACTTGAGCTGCTTGAGCGCGGCGCGCGGGTTGGCGGCTTCGATCGCATCCAGCAGGGCGAAGATGTTTGCCACCCCGCCGGATGCGGCGGCTTCCTGCACGTCCTCGACCTCGATCGGGCGGGCGTAATTGACGTACAGCAGCAGTTTGCGGATCTCCTGGACAGCGATGCCGGTCTCGTTGCCGGTCAGGGCTGCCAGTTCGGCGGCGGCGCGCGGGTGGATCTGCCCCCCTTCCTGTTTGGCGCGCTCGACGATCCAGTAGGTCATGTCCTGCGGGCGCGGCAGGCGCAATTCCTTGACCACCGCGCGGCTGCCGGCTTTGCCTGCCCAGGCGCGGATGATTTTGCCGCGCTTGCCGTCGTCCATCACCTCCCAGCCTTTTTTGCCGCCCTGCTGCTCATCCGCAACCGCCAGGGCAAGGGTGGTGCTGGGCGGCAGCCCCTCCAGCAAATTGACCAACCGCTGGCAGGTTTCGGCAGCCCGGAAATAGGCAAAAGGGTTGCGGACGATCACCAGGCGGCGGTCGGAGAGGAAGGGCAGCGAGTAGGCGGCTGCCTGGAGCTGCTCCTCGTTCAGGCGGCGGTCGGAAAAATCCAAGCGGGCAAGGTTCAACTCCGCCAGGCTTGGATCACGGCTGAACTCTGCTTCCAGCGCGGCGAGGCAGTCGGCGATTTGCTGGGCATCATCCCCGTAGAACAGGTAGACCTGGGGCGGGCTGGCGGCGGCAGGCGGCATAATGGTCATCCGTAGCGGGTGTGGATGCGGTGGAAGGGAATGCCGCGTTGTTCGAAGCGGTCTATGCGGACGACGCGCAGCCCGTTGAGGCGGGCGTCGGTGGTGGCGCGGGCTTGCAGCCAGGGTCCCAGCGGGCGGGTGAGGATCAGGCTGAGGGTGACCAGCGCGGCGATGAGCGGCAGGCGCTCCCAGCGGCTGCGCGACGAACTTCCGGCGCCGAGCATGCCCAACCAGGCAACCAGCGCCGCCACCATGCCGCTGGCGGCAAAGTTGGTGCCGCAGTTGGGGTGAATCGCCAGGCGGGCTTCCCCCTGGTTAAGACGCTGCTGCGCCTGGTGGACGGCTTCCTGCAGGTCGTCGAGAGCGACTTTGCCGAGAATCCAGAATCCCCCCGCGTCGGAGTACCCCGCCAGCTGCAGACGGGGGTTTTTCTCCGCCAGCACCTGCAAGGCGGCGTGTTCGATGGCGTGGTTGCGGCGGATGGCAGCGATGGGTGAGAATGCGTTGGTTGAAATCATTATGCACCTGTAATTCTTTCTTTCTATAGGGTCTTGCCTGAATTGAAGCGCAGCAAGCGCTGCCAATCAATTGATCCGTTGAGGGAGAACTGGCTGGCAACTTCGAGCGTGAACAGATTGAGGATGCGTCCATATTCAAGGGAAAAGGCTTCGTTTTTTTGCCTTGCCTGATAACCAAGCGGCTCGATCAATTCGATGTACAAATCGGAATCGCCGGAGATAAATTCCCAGAATGCCTGGCCGCACAATTTCAGGTAATCGCCTTTGTCCGGCTGGGCGTCCCTGCCGTAGCAGCAGCCGTTGACCGCTTGAATCCGGACGGCCGGGTTGTTGGTGCGCAAAATCCTTTGCGCTTTTTTGAAATTGTCAATCATCTTTTTAACCTGGCTGCTGTTTCCCCAATTGGGTCCCGATTTGATCGAGATCAAATAGAGGATGCCGTCCCGGGTGAACTCCAGGTCAATGCCTTCTGCCGAGGACTTGCGCCCGTGATAAACCTCGCCGCAAATATAAATCGCCAGCCCTTCCAAAAATTCGCCGAATATAGTTTCTTCTTGAGAGGAGAGATGGGCATCAAGCAGGTTTTTGACCAGATCGTAGAAGGTGACCAAATTTTTTGCTTTGAAAAGATAGGGGTTCTTGCGTTTCAAGACGTGAGAAAGTTTAAGTCTCTGAAGGCTCTCAGCGCGGCGTTGATGAAATAAGCCAATATTCTGTTCTACATAGGCTTGAATTTCATTCCGGTGAAGAGGGGTCATAGGATTCTCTTTTCTCCAGGAGGCTGAGTTGCAACGCGGGGGTTTCGTATTCAAGGGGAACACTGGAAAGTGCTAATTCATAATATTCAGGCAAAATTTCAATGCCTATAGTATTTCTCCCCATTCTTTGTGCAACTCGGATGGTTGTTCCAGAACCCATGAACGGATCCAACACCCAATCTTCTGTGTGAGTAAACAATTTTATGAACCATTCGGGCAAATCTTCGGGAAAAACCGCGCTATGATTCCGGTTGCGAGTCTCGGTTGCCAGATGCAGCACGTTGGTAGGATAAGCTTTATCTCTTCCAATCCAATTGGCAATCCGTTTTCCGAAACCACTGCCAGCCTTGGATGGATCTCGAATTAAATCCGTTGCAGAAAGATTTCGAAGACGTTTATCCGCCCAATCGCCCATCGGCACCATAACCGTTTCTTGAAACATCTTAAATTTACGGGTTTTATTGAATTGTAAGAGTCTTTCCCACGAATCTCGAAATCGATTCGGCCATTTACCCGGGTATGAGTTTTTCTTATGCCAGATAAATTCTTCAGTCCAAAGCCAACCTTGCTTGCGCATTTCCAGGATTAATTCGATTACATAGGTGTGGCGTTCTCCGTTGACAACTTTCTCTTTGATATTTAAGACAAACGTACCATCCGGCTTCAAAACCCTTAATAATTGTTCAGAAATTGGCAAGAACCACGCTACATAATCATCCGGTTTGACACCCCCATAGGTATTTGCCCGGCTGTCGGCATAGGGAGGAGAGGTAAAAATCAGGTCAATGGAATTATCTGCCAAATGGCTGAGTTCGGAGCGACAGTCCCCGAGAATCAATTCGGCTCTTATCTTTCCCATCAATTCACCTTCGTCATGCAAAATATGGTCTCCTGATATGGATCATCGCCTTGTTCGGTTCGTTTGGTGACCGCACGCTGGTATTGATCCAAAATTCTTAACCCGCTTCGTTTTGCAATTTCAGGGTACAGTTGGAAGCGATCGTTGGCAACGATAAAAATTTTCCCATCAGGTTTTAAATAAGTCAGTATGTTTTTAAAGACAGCCGTAATTCCGTCTATATACTCGCGCTGCGAATTTCTGGATTTCCCTTTTTTCTTTGTGCCAATTTCAAGGGTATCCTGGCGGGGGAATCCGAAGAGTTCATAAGCGTAAACATGCTGCTCATGATAATCAATTTGCCCCACATAAGGCGGAGAAGTAAAGATACCGTCAATCGGACGGTTTTGCAGGGGCGTCTTTGCCAGAACTTCGCCCAGATTCACGGTTCGGGAATCACCTTGGATGATCGTGACGGTTTTGTCGGACCGCAGCCGGTCAAATTCCGCCAGTCTTCGTGCCGTGTCTTCGCTGTAAGCATGAATTTTTGAAACGCAGTTTTCAATCGGCACGCAATACCGGCTGTGCTTTCGGCACCAATATTGCTCTCCAACGGGTAAAGGCGCTTTGGGGGTGGCAAGATCATAATGAGGAACCAGGCGGGATGACCGCACTGCCCGGCTAAGGACAATTCTCAGCAAATCCTGGTATTGATAAGCGGGTATTAATTCCTGATAATATAACATTTCTGCCAGCGCTTGCGGCGCAAACCAGGTTTTAAGGTATTGGCTCGAACAATTTTGTATCAAACGCTGCGGGGGTGAAGCATGATCGCGCAGATCGAGCGGAAAAAGCCCGGGTTGTTGGTTTGAGAAATGCACCTTCGAAAAAGAAAGCACTTTCTTTTCGATGTCCAAGATTTCCGACCGGGCTTTAACAATGTCGTACCGGTCGGTTTTGACCTTGGCGATCAAACAATTGAATGGTGAAATATCAATGCCGATGGTGTGCATCTGCATTTCATTCCCTTGTACTAACGTCGTGCCTGAACCCATAAACGGATCTAAAATAACATCACCGGATTTGAAGTGACGGGATAAAAACCATTCGACCAACTGTGGAATAAATTTTCCCAAATAGGGGTGTAATCGGTGGACATGCTTGGTTCTTTGGTATTCAGGAATATTATGAAAACCCAATTCGGGGTGCAGCCCAGCGTGATGATGTTTTTCCAATCCCTGGTTAGCCAATGAAAGAAACAGGCGCAACTCTTTCATGGAAACGCGCAGTTCGCCATTAACAGCGCGTTTAATCGGTTCTCCCTGAGAGTTGTATTTTCCGATTCTGCCGCGCTGCAAATAATCGCGAATGTTGTGAACCGTCTTACCGGTTATCCGCGCCGCATCCTCGATGGTTGCCAGTTCCAAATTGCTTTGCATTTATCTTCCTTGCTTTGTTGAATATCTTGTATAAAGATTATAATGCGAAAGATGCTCGAATATCGCTGTAATTATCGTTCGCAGCATGGCGGTTTTTTTTTGGAGGCATGGTCATGATCTGCACAGTTGGCACCTTCAACCTGAACAACCTGTTTTCGCGCTTCAATTTCAAGGGGCGCATCGAGGCGATCCTGGCTGGCGATACCGGGCTGAACGTCACCTACACCTTCAACGACCCGGAAAATTACGCCGTCCGCTCGTTCATGGGGCGCCTGGTCAAGGAAAAAGAGCGCGAGGCGAGCGCGCAGGTCGCCCGGCGGGTGCGCGAGATGGACCTGGACGTGCTGGCGGTGCAGGAGGTGGAAGACCTGCCCGCGCTGCAAGCCTTCAACCGCCAGGAACTGAACAACCTGTATCCCTACCAGGTGTTGGTGGAAGGCAACGACCCGCGCCTGATTGACGTGGGCGTGTTGAGCAAACTGCCCATCGGCGCGGTGACCTCGTGGCGCTTCGCCTCTCACCCGGACGAGCCGGATTCGCCGATCTTCAGCCGTGACCTGCTGGAGGTGGAGATCCTCGACCCGCGCCGGCGCAGGCGACTGTTTACCCTGTTCAACACGCATCTCAAAAGCCAGTACCTGGCGCCGCACGAGAACCCGGTAACCGGCAGGCAGCGCGCCGACCTGACCCGCCGCCGCCAGGCAGAAGTGGCTGAGCGCATCCTCATCGAGCGCACCCGCCCGAACCAGGCGTTCGTGCTGTTGGGCGACATGAACGACGCGCCCGACTCGGAACGACTGGCGCCGTTCGTCCAGTCAGCCAAATTGGAACTGGTCAACGGGCTGGCGGCGGCGCAGGAAACCCGCCCGCCGCGCCGCGACAATCCGCCGCCCGTCAGCCCGGCCTGGACACACCGCTTCAAGGAAAGCGGGCAGCCGGCGCGCTACGAGTTATTCGACCAGATCTGGTTGAGCCAGCGGCTGGCGCTGCGCCAGAGCGGGGCGTGGATCCAGCGACGCGAGAAACTGGGCGGCGACGGCAGCGATCACGACCCCGCCTGGGTGGTTTTCGATTTGTAATCGGTCGAATTTTTCAGGTTTTTAATCCACCGCCAGCCGCTTTGTGCTACAATTCACCCAGCGGCAAATTCTTCACTATGCTTGCAAGGAGGCGGGGTGAGCATTTTGAGGGGCGGAAAGACGACCTGTCAGCGGATTGGTTGGCGGCTGGTGATATTCAGTTTGTGCCTGAGCCTGCTGGTGCCGGGCGCAGGCGGGGGCAGGGCATTGGCGGCGGGGGACTTGATCCAGCCTGCCGCGCAGGGCGAAGAGTATTTGATCATCGCCGCGGACGAACTGGCGGACGGCTTGAGCGGGTTCATCCTGCTGAAACAGGCGCAGGGGTTTACCGTCACCCTGCGCACGCTCAGCCAGACCGGCGCGACACCAGACCAGATCAAAGCCGCGATAGCCAACAACCCGCCGGACTACCTGCTGCTGGTCGGCGCTGTTGACCGGCTGCCTGCCTGGGACAGCCGGGTAACCAGCGGCGTTAAAACCGACCTGTATTATGCCACGCTGGGCGGGATCAACGACATCGTCCCGGATCTGGCATACGGGCGGCTGCCGGCGCACAGCCCGGCGGAACTGGCGGCGGTGCTGGACAAGTGGCAGGCGTATGCCGGACTGAGCGGCGGCGAAGACTGGCTGAGCCGGGCGGCGTTGATTGCCACAGATGACCCGGATGATTACACTGCGGTGGAGGCTGCCCACAACCAGGTCATCGCGGATTATTTGCTCCCCGCCGGATTCTACGGGCGCTTTCCGTCGAACCCGCAGCCGGGCGGGGATAAACTGTACCCGCGCACGTATGAAGCCGCCCGGGCGGACGTGATCGCCGCGCTGAACGACGGGCGCGGGCTGGTGGTGTATCACGGGCACGGCGGCGAGTTGGGCTGGGACGGTCCCATCTTCCGCCAGGGCGACGTGCGCGCGCTGACCGGGCCGCCCGTGCCGCTGGTGCTCAGCCTGGCGAGCCGTACCGGGCTGGCGGCGGACGAATCGTTTGCCGAAACCTGGCTGCTGCAGCCGGAGTCCGGCGCGCTGGCGTTCATCGGCGCGGGTTCCGACGGTTACTGGGACGCCGACATACGCCTGGAAGCGAGCTTCTTTGCCGCGCTGTTCGACACCCCGGCGGCGGAAAAAACCACCGGCAGGGTGTTGAACGACGCGCTCAACCGCTTCAGCAGCCTGTACCTGCCGGGCGATCGGACGGCCAGAGAGTACCGCGAAATGTATCAGGTGCTGGGCGACCCGGCGATGGTGGTATTCCCGGACGCGCCGCTGCGTTTCAGCCTGGCAGTTGAACCCGCGCGGCTGGCGGTTTGCGCCGAGGCGGCGAGCCAGGCATCCGCTTTGGTGACCCTGGACAGCCGCCATGCCGAGCCGGTAACCCTCTCGCTGGAGGGCGTGCCGGCGGGGGTCAGCGCGGCGTTCGACCCGCCGCAGGTCAACCCGCCGGGGACGAGCAGCCTGACGTTGAACATCTCCGCCGGGACGGCCGGCGGCAGTTACCCGCTGATTGTCAAGGGGCAGCGCGGCAATTATTGGCGCAGCGCTGGCCTGGCGCTTTACAGCGGCGAACAGCCGCCCGGCAGTTCGCCGCTGGCGCTGCAACCCGAAATGGGAGCCTGGAACGTCAGCCTGCGCCCGGCGCTGCGCTGGCAGGCTGTTCCCGGCGCCGCGAGTTACCAGGTGCAGGTTTCACCGCTGGAAGATTTTTCCAGCACGGTGATCCAATTGAATGGAATCGCCGGCACGTCCATCCTTTTGACGGAAAATCTGCAGCCCGGTCAGCGCTATTACTGGCGGGTGCGCGCGATCAACGGCTGCGGCAGCGGGGCGTATTCGCGCGCATCTTGGTTTACTACCCTTCCGCCGCCAGGGGAGTGCCCGCCCGGCAGCAGCGCCGAGACGATCTACAACGCGGATTTGAACTCCCTGCCGCAAGAGTGGGAAGCGGGCGGCGGCTGGCAGCCCGGCAGCGCCTTCGGACGCAGCGGGGTTCTATTCGCCGCTGTTCCGGCAGACATAGACACCCAGTCCCTGCTGTCGGCGCGGTTCAGCCTGCCCGCGGAGGAAAATAGCCTGGTCGGGTTGTTCCTGGCGGCGCAGACCGCCTACGATTTTAGCAGCGATTCAGCCTGCCTGGGCGGCGGGCTGATCGAGTACTCCAACCAGCAGCCGGACGACTGGCAGCCGCTGCCCGAAACGGCACTGCTCACCCCGCCCTACGAGGGAACGCTGGCAAGTTCGTTTGGCAACCCGCTGGGCGGGCGGCGGGCGTGGTGCAGACAGAGCGGCTGGACGCGCCTGGCGGTTAACCTGATGGAGCGGCGCGGCGAAGCCGCACGGCTGCGCTTTGTGCTGGGCAGTGACGGCAGACTTACCGCGCCGGGCTGGGCGTTGGACGATTTGAGCATCACCGCCTGCCGCGCAAACCTGCCGGATTACGCCCCGCGTCTCTCACCGTCGGAGCAAAGCCTTGTGGTTTCGCCGGGCGGCAGCGCGGTGTTCTCGCTGCACGTGCGCAACGACGGGCGGCTGCCAGACCAGGTGCAGCTGCAGCTGGAGTCCGGGCTGAGCGGCAGCCTGTCCGCGGATTCCCTCCAACTGGCGGATGGCGAAAGCGCGGCGGTGGAGGCGCAGTTGAATCTGCCCGCAAACGCCGCGCCGGGCAGTTCCCACCCCGCGCAGGTGGTTGCGGAAAGCAGCGGCGATCCTTCTGTGGGGGCAGGAGCGGCACTAACCATCATCGCGCGCCAGTGCGGCGTTGGGTTAGCGGCGCCAGCCGAGCCGGTTCTTGCGGCGGCGGGCAGCCATGCCAGCCTGCTGCTGAGTGTCACCAACAGCGGCAACGAATGGGACACCTTCAGCCTTTCGGCATCCAGCGCGGCGGGGTGGCGGGTGGAATTGCCCGCTTCGCTTCATATCGCACCCGGGGGCAAGCAGGAGATAACAGTACAGGTGGCTGTGCCGGCCGGCACGCCGCCCGGCGCGCGCGCCAGCCTCAACCTGGCGGCGCAGTCGCATAGCTGCCCGGATGCCCAGGCGAACCTGGTGCGCAGCGCCGGAACGCCGGGCAGCAGCCATTATTTGCCGTTCGTCGGGCGTTAATCCTGCCTCCAGGCGGCTTTAGCCCCGCGTGCATGGTTCGGCAGGCTCACCATGTACACGGAGGTTGGCGTGCGGGCTGGCGGATTTAGAGCAGGTATTCCTTTAGCTGGCGCGAGCGGCGCGGGTGGCGCAGGCGGCGAAGCGCCTTGCCCTCGATCTGGCGGATGCGCTCGCGGGTTAAACCAAACTTTTGCCCCACTTCTTCCAGCGTGTACTGGTGGCCGTTTTCCAGCCCGTAGCGCAGGCGCAGGATGCGCGCCTCGCGCGGCGGCAGTGTCTCCAGCACGGCTTCGATCTTCTCGCGCAGCATGTTGCTGTAAGCGGTCTGGATGGGGGTGGGAGTGACATGATCCTCAACGAACATGCCCAATTCGGAGTCCTCGTCATCGTCATTGATCGGACTTTCCAGCGAGAGCGGCAGCCAGGAGACGCGCATCATCCAGTCCACTTTATCGGACGGAACGCCCAGCACCTCGGCGAGTTCTTCATTATTTGGCGCGCGGCCAAGTTTTTGTTCCATCTCGTGCGTGCGGCGGTACAACTGGCGGATGCGGTCCACCATGTGCACCGGCACGCGGATGGTGCGCCCCTGGTCGGCAATCGAGCGGCTGATCGTCTGGCGGATCCACCAGGTAGCGTAGGTAGAAAAGCGGAAGCCGCGCCGGTACTCGAACTTTTCGACCGCTTTCATCAAGCCCAGGTTGCCCTCTTGAATCAGATCGAGGAAAGGCACCCCGCGCCCCATGTAACGTTTGGCGATGCTGACCACCAGGCGGGTGTTGGCTTTGATCAGGTGCTCGCGCGCCAGTAAACCATCCGATACCTTATGCTCCAGGTCGCGGCGCTGGGCTGCCGGCATGCGCCCGTTGAGCCTTTCCAGGTCGCGGCGCGCATGGCGTCCCAATTCAATACGCTTTGCCAGGTCAACTTCCTCATTGCTGTTTAACAGCGGCACGCGCGACATGTCTTTCAGGTACAACCCGATGGTATCGTCGCTGGAAAAGGATTCTCCCGAAAGAAAGGCGCTGTAGTCGCTTTCGCCTTCCAGGTGAAGATCATCCTCGCCATGCGATGCGTCCTGGTCGGGGTCGTAAAATTCCACCCCCCGCCGGCGCAGCACGCTGACAATCGTGTGATAGCGTTCCACGTCCTGACCCACATCGGGATAGACTTCGATCAGATCCTCGGTGGTCAGATAACCTTGAAGGTCGGCTTTTTCCAGCAATAGGCGAATCTTTTCAGTGCTTTTTTTACGTCTGCCCGGATTACTCACAATCTCCCTCCTATCTTAAAAAACCCCGCTGCTCATGTCCTCGCGGACACACACGTTACCCCCTGCGTCGTGAGGGAATTCACGCGCGCATTGTCCCTTAAGGACAGCTGCCATCCGGAAAATTGAGAAAAGTTCGGTTCGAAAGTTAGTCCTCGTAATTACCGGCGACCGTGCCCGGCGCGCCACCGGCGCTATTCCTGCTGCGCCTGCAGTTGATGTTCGCACACGGTCTCGTTCAGATTCATGCCGCACACCGGGCACAATCCCTTGCAATCGGATTTGCATATCGGTTTGATCGGCAATTCCAGCAGCATGTAATCGCGGGTGAGCGGCGCCAGGTTGATGTGTCCGTCGTCGGGAACGACCAACTCCGTTTCCACATTGCGGCGAAAACGGAAGGTGAACAACTCGGTATAATGGGTGCGCAAAGATTGGGTATATTCTTCGAGGCAACGGACGCATTCCTGAATCAAAAAACCGGTAAAGTCTGCCTCAACCAGCAGTCCCTGGGGTGTGCGGCTGATATGGGCGGTGCCATGAAATTGAGTGACCTCGAAATCGGCGGACAAATTAACCACCGGGAGTTCAAAGATGAAATCTCGGTTGGTTCCAATTGGCTGGTGCAATAAAAAGCCAATATTTATCCGTAAAGGATATCGAGGATGCGTCACTGGTCGCTAATCGCAGGTATAATACCGGGTTGCCTCATTATATCACGTCAAATTCGACTAGTCAAGTTATTAAGATTAATTTTAAAAAAATCAAAGGTATTACCGTGAAATTACTAATCGCTTCCTCAAATCCCGGCAAACTACGCGAAGCCAAAGCCATTCTTGCCAATACGGCGCTGGAATTGCTCCTCCCCGCCGACCTTAACCTTAACCTGGTAGTGGACGAAACCGGCAGCACTTACACAGAGAATGCCGTGCTCAAAGCCCTGGCTTACCGGCGCGCCAGCAATCTAACCAGCCTGGCGGACGATTCCGGGTTGGAGGTGGATGCGTTGGGCGGCGAGCCCGGACTGCACTCGGCTACCTACGCCCCGCTGGAAAACGCGCGCGACGCCGACCGCCGCGCCTACTTGCTGCGCCGGCTGGCGGGCATTCCCCACCCGGCGGACGAGCCCGGCTGGCGGGCGCGCTTTCACTGCACGGTGGTAATTGCCGCCACGCATGGCGCGCTATACTACGCCGAAGGGCGCTGCGATGGCTTTATCATCCCCGAAGAACGCGGCAGCGGCGGTTTTGGCTATGACGCGCTTTTCTTTATGCCCGAACACGGGCAAACCATGGCAGAACTGAGCGAGGAGGTCAAGAATCTCGTCAGCCACCGCGCCCGCGCGCTGCAATCCGCGCTGCCCATCCTGCGCCGCCTGGCGGAGGATCAGGCAGGCTGAGCCAGCCAGGGCGCGCCGCCGATCCTGCCCTTCTGCGCAGGATCGAGGCAGGCGCATGGATTTCAGGTACAATTAATCCATGTCCGCCCTGCCGCTCGATCAGGTCATTCAAGGCGATTGCGTCAGCGTGCTCGCCGGTCTGCCGGCTGATTCGGTTGACCTGATCTTCGCTGACCCGCCTTATAATCTGCAACTGCGCCAGGAACTGCTGCGTCCCAACCAGACGCGCGTGGCGGGGGTTAACGATGAGTGGGACAAATTCGAGGATTTCTCATCCTATGATGCCTTCACCACCGCCTGGCTGGGGGAATGCCGGCGGGTGCTCAAGCCCGGCGGTACGCTGTGGGTGATTGGCAGTTATCACAATATTTACCGGGTCGGCTACCACCTGCAAAACCTGGGCTACTGGCTGCTCAATGACATCGTCTGGATCAAGACCAACCCGATGCCCAACTTCCGCGGCGTGCGCTTTACCAATGCCCATGAGACGCTGCTCTGGGCGCTCAAAGAGCGCGGGCAGCCTTACACCTTCAATCACCACGCCATGAAGGCGCTCAACGACGATCTGCAAATGCGCAGCGACTGGCATTTTCCCATCTGCTCCGGCGGCGAACGCCTGCGCGAAAATGGCGTCAAAGCCCACTCCACCCAAAAGCCGCGCGCGCTGCTCTACCGCATTCTGCTGGCAGCCTCCAACCCCGGCGACGTGATCCTCGACCCGTTCTTTGGCAGCGGCACCAGCGGCGAGGTGGCTGCCTGGCTCGGCAGGCGCTGGATCGGCATCGAGCGCGACCCGCATTACGTTGCGCTTGCTCGCCGCCGGCTGGAAAACGCCCCCGCCGCCCCGCCGCGCACGCTCACCCATCCCAACCCGCGCCGCGAGCCGCGCCTGCCGTTCGGCGCGCTGATCGAGCACGGGCTGCTGCGCGCCGGGCAAACACTGTATTATGCCGCCCGTCCCGATTTGACCGCCCTGGTGCTGGCAGATGGGCGAGTCGAGTATAATGGAAATTGTGGCTCGATCCATCAAATTGCGCGCCTGCTCGACCGCATCCCCGCTAACGGCTGGCAGCAGTGGTACTACCAGGACGCGCGCAGCGGACAACTCTGCCCGATCGACCGGTTGCGCCAGCGCTTGAAATCAATTTTATTCCACACAGGAGAGGATGAAGGATGACCACAACCACCACCCGTTACCAGCAAAGCCGCTGGAGTCTGGCAGACCTTTTCCCCGCCCCCGACAGCGACAAGTTGGAAACCGCCTTTCAGCAATTGGACGAAAAGGTAGCCGCGTTCGAAAAATACCGCCAGCAGCTGCGCGAGGATATTTCCACCAGCGAATTTCTAGCCATTCTGCAACACCTGGAGGAAATTCAGAACCTCGGCGCCCGCCTGTATGCGTATGCCGGGCTGCTCTTCTCCGAGGATACCCAAAACCAGACCGCCCAAACCCTCACCGCGCGGGTCGAGCAATTCGTCGCCGACCTGACCAACCGCACGCTGTTCTTCAACCTGTGGTGGAAGGATCTGCCGGATACCGCCGCCGCCGCGCTCATGGCAGCCTCCGGCGACCTGGAATACTGGCTGGAAGCCATCCGCCACTTCAAGCCGCACACCCTCAGCGAACCGGAAGAGAAGATCATCAACATCAAAAACGTGACCGGCGTCAACGCGCTGCAAATGCTGTACAGTTCCATCACCAACCGCTACACCTTCCGCATGACGGTCAACGGCGAAGAGAAAGACCTGACTCGCGGCGAATTGATGGTGCACGCGCGCGGGGCGGACGCCAGCCTGCGCACGGCTGCCTATCAGGAACTTTACCGCGTGTACGGCAACGACGGCAGCATCCTCGGGCAAATCTACCAGGCGCTGGTGCGCGACTGGCGCAATGAGCAGATTAACCTGCGCAAACACCGCGCGCCTATTTCGGCGCGCAACCTGGTCAACGACCTGCCGGACGAGGTAGTCAACACCCTGCTGGAGGTCAGCGCGCGCAATGTGGCTGTCTTCCAACGCTTCTTCCGCCTGAAAGCCCGCTGGCTGAAAATGGACCGTCTGCGCCGCTACGACATTTATGCCCCGGTTGCCAAATCCGAAAAGTTGTACGCCTTCAACGCCGCCGCCGAGACGGTTTTCCAAGCCTTTGGCGAGTTTGATCCGCAAATCGCCGCCATGGCGCAGCGCGTCTTCGATGACCAACACCTGGACAGCGAAGTGCGCAAGGGCAAGCGCGGCGGCGCGTTCTGCTGGGGCGCGGTGCCCTCGCTGACACCCTGGGTGCTGCTCAACTACCAGGGGCGCGCGGACGACATGGCAACCATGGCGCACGAACTGGGTCATGCCATTCACTCCATGCTGGCAGCCCATCACAGCGTGTTGACCTGGCATTCCAACCTGCCGCTGGCGGAGACCGCCTCAACTTTTGGTGAAATGCTGCTGATTGACCGCCTGCTCAGGACCGAAAGCAGCCCGGCTGTGCGCCGCGATCTGCTCTTCCGCCAGATTGATGACGCCTACGCCACCATCCAGCGCCAGGTGTTCTTTGCGCTGTTCGAGCGCGAAGCCCACGAGTTGATTTTACAGGGCGCCTCGGTGGACGACCTGGCAAAAGCCTACCTGGCCAACCTGCAAACCCAGTTTGGCGATGCGGTGGAATTGAGCGACGAATTCCGCTGGGAATGGGTTTCGATTCCCCATATTTACGATGTGCCGTTTTATGTGTATGCCTATGCCTTCGGGCAGCTGCTGGTCTTTTCGCTTTACCAGCAGTACAAGGTGGAAGGGGACGTTTTCAAGCCGCGCTATCTGAAAATTCTATCCACCGGCGGCTCTAAAGCGCCGATGAAGGTGTTGTCCGAAGCCGGCATTGATGTCAGCCAGGCAGACTTCTGGCAGGGCGGTTTCGACTTCATCCGCCAGCAAGTGGAGCAGTTGGAACAACTGCCTGTTGAACGTTAAAAATCCCATACCTTTGTCAACGCTTGGTGCAGTGCAGGTGAGCAATCCCCTATCGTGCCCAGCAGGAGATTGCTTCACCCCTGCGGGGTTCGCAATGACATGCCAGTATACGTCATCGCGAGCCGCCCGTTTTTGGCGGCGCGGCGATCTCCCCGCCCGGTGTTGGCG
>JAVSME010000009.1:0-199722 GCA_039666315.1 Bellilinea sp.
CACAAGACCGGTGCAGGGTGTGGGGGCTGCAGGGTGAGAGTGTTTATCGGTACTACGTGATCCTGACAATAAGCATAAGAATTATGCTTATTGTTAGTTTACTACCCCTGCCGGTGGTGCAAGTGAGCAGTCTCCCGCAGGGGAGGGGATTGCTTCAGCCAGCACCGAACGCTGGCTTCGCAATGACCCTTCGACAGGCGGTTGGTGAGCCTGCCGAACCACAGAGCAAGCAATTTGTGTTATCCCGAATTTCTGAAGATCAGACCTGAGTTCGGACAGAGTACTGAACTATAGTTGAAAAGGACGACAATGCCGCAGGATTACCAGCGCCTTCGTTTCGCACAACCTTTCCAGGTCGGTTCGGTTATAGTGTAGGGGCAGCCCATTGAACAGGTGCATGATCAAGCGGATCATAACTTTGTGACGCTTCATGCGCAGTTCAATAAAATCAGCGACGCGCTTCGGGTCTGTGACAGGCACTGCTACCGCCTCGAATTTTCGATTCCCTAGTTGAACGTGAACCTTCGGATTCGCCAGGATATTCTTGAACCAGTCGGCTTCCTGTCCTCGTGCTGAAGCGATGTAGATTTCCCCGTCCACTTCCTCGAACTGGAGCGGGGTGGTACGCGGCAGCCCGGATTTTCGTCCGGTCGTCGTTAGCAGGAGTACCATTCGCCTCGGACCAAAGCCAAGTTTGTAATTCGCGGCCATCCGGGCATTGAGGGGTTTCATAAAATGGTAAATCGTTTTGTTGGGCATGGTAGATTGTCATGGTATCGAGAAAAGATAATTATGCGATTTTAGGCCTCAGGATGAGCGGCATCAAAGAAAAGGGGATAGGAAGTTGAAGCAGGGAGATGGTTTCGGTCTCCATAGACGTAGATAGACAGACCTGACGATAGGATCCATCAACTTGAGTTTATTCCGTTGTTATTTTTCAGCAATAATAGGGATGTTAACATTTGGTAAAAGACGCTTGGCAATAAACAAGCCAGGGTCGAAACAGGCGCGCTTGGCGCGCATTTCGACCTGTTCAAACTTGCATCCTGACAGGAGTGAGTTACTCTTTAACCGACCCGAGCATGATACCGCGAATGAAATAACGCTGCAGGAAGGGATAGATCATCAGGATGGGCAGCATGGCAATGAACAGCTTGGCGGCGTTGAGGGTCTGGTTGGACAGCAGCGCCAACAGCTGCGCCTGCCCGCCGTGCAGGACCGGGCGGTCGGCGATGACCAGCTGCTGGATGTAGGTTTGCAGCGGGTAATTGTCGGGGTTGTTCATCAGGATCAAACCGTCGAAGAAGGAGTTCCAGTGCCCAACCACGCTGAACAGGGTGATGGTTGCCAGGGCAGGCAGCGAGGTGGGCAGGTAAACGTGCCAGAGCAGTTGCAGCGGATTGGCGCCGTCAATGCGGGCGGCATCATCCAGCTCTTTGGGGATGTTGCGGAAGAAGTTCATCAGGATGATGACATTCCAGATCGGCACTGCGGTGGGCAGCACCAGCGCCCAGAAGTTATCAATCAGCCCGTAACCGCTGATCGTCAGGAACCAGGGCACGAGACCGACGTTGAGAATCATGCCGAAGATGAACATCCACATGAAAATATTGCGCGCCGGGAAGGCTTTAACCGTCCGCGAGAGCGGAAAGGCGGTCAGCACGGCGAAAACGAAATTGAGCAAGCCGCCCAGCGCCACGCGTTGGATCGAAACCCCAAAGGCGCGCCAGAACTTTTCATCCCCAAGGATGAATTCATAGGCAACAAGATTGATGCCCACCGGCAGCAGACTGACCATGCCGCCGCTGACGGCAGCCCGGTCGCTCAATGAGATCGCCAGGGTGTTGATCAGCGGCAGCAAGGTGCTGGAAGCGAGCGCGAGCAGAAAAGCGGCGATCAGCCAGTCAATGATACGGTCTTGCCATCGGCGCGAAGTGACCATGCCACCCTCCTAGAAAATGCGGTAATTGGCGAATTTGCTCGCCGCCCAGTACGATATGGCGATCAGGATCAGCGAAATGACCGTTTTGAACAAACCGACCGCGGTGCCAATGCTGTACTGCCCCTGGATCAAGCCGATGCGATAGACGTAGGTGTCAATGACATCGCCGGTTGAATACACAATGGGACTGTACAGGTTGAAAATTTGATCGAATCCGGCATTGAGAACGTTGCCGATGCTCAACGAGGCGACCAGCACAATGGTGGGAGTGATGCTGGGCAAGGAGATGTACCACATCTTCTGGAAGCGGTTTGCCCCATCCAGGTCAGCCACCTCGTACAGAGTCGGGTCAATGGCGGTCAGCGCGGCAAGGTAGATGATGGCTTCGAAGCCGAACCCCTTCCACACGTCGCTGAGAATGATCACCCAGGGAAACACAGCCGGCCTGCCAAGAAAATGGATTGGCTCCAGCCCAAACATGCCGAGGAAATCATTCATCAAGCCTTCGCGCGCCAGAATGGTGCGCAGAATGCCCGCCAGGATCACCCAGGAAAGGAAGTGCGGCAGATATACCATGGTCTGAATTGAACGCTTGATGCGCGCGTAGCGGACTTCATTAAGCAGCAGCGCGAAGACCACTGCCACAAACAGCATCAGGATGATCTTCATCGTCGCAATGAACAGCGTGTTGGTAAACACCCGGCGGGCGTCGGGGATTTGGAATAAAAACAGAAAGTTGTCCAGCCCTACCCAGGGAGAGTTTTGGATGCCGAGCGCTGGATTGAATCGTTGAAATGCGATAACGGAGTAAAACAACGGGACGAAGGTGAACGCGATCAGCAGCGCGACGCCGGGCAAGATCATCAGGTAATACCAGAGCATTTCCGGTTTTTTGAACATGATCATCCTTTTTCGTGGAACAGCAGGCGACCGATTGTCCCATCAAGTCGCTCGGTATACCGGTAAGGGTTAACGGGGAAGTGCTGGGGGAGGCGCGGATCATTGGCGATCCCCCAGCACAAATGGAAAATAACGTTAAGGCTTACTGGTTCATGCGATCGAGTATTGCCTGCCCGCCGCCGTCATACCATTGTTGAACGAAGGTATCGAAGTAATCCACGGGCTGCGCGCCGGTGATGATTTGCAGAATGGTTTCGGCTTCCATCGTCCTCAATGAAACCCACGCCATTTCGGTGGGCAGGATGCGGGTGGCAACCGGGTCCGTGCGGACCTCATTATACCCGCCCGCCAGCAGCAGGGCGGCATCCAGGCGCGCCATGCGCACTGCCCAGTTGGAGGGCACGCTGCGCGGGGCAGCAATGTCCGCCTCGATTTGTCCGAACTCGATCTTCATTGCCTCGCTCAACGACTCCGGATCAAGCTCGCCATCCAAAGCCTGTCTGTATTGGGTGCCCATATTTTCCACAACGTAAGGCTGCTCGATCAGGAAGGGGATTGGGAAGAGCAGTGTCCAGATTTCATTGAAGTTGGGGTAATACTGCGGGGCATCGTTGAGTCCGTAGCTGAGGTCGTTTTGAACGTTAAGAATTTTAAGCGCGACTTCAGGTTCGGGGAAGCCCTTACGAACGACGACGAAACTATTGGTGTAATCACCCATCGAGAAGGTGTATTCGCCATTCTTGTCCTGGATCAGGAAGGGCTGCCAGTTGGCGTTGGGATCGTTGGTAACCGAGTCATTGAGCGGCCACCAGGGGATCCACCACGGACCAAACATGATGCCGCCCTTGCCGCCGACGATGATGGTGTTGGATGTATCGGTGTTCTTGGTGGCGAATTCGGGATCAATCAAGCCGTCCGCGTACATCTGCGCCAGGCGCGCCAGGGCTTCTTTCATTTCCGGCTGCACCGAGCCGTAGACGATCTCGCCTTGCGCATTGCGGAAGAACATCGAGGGGAACGCGCCGTAAGCGTTGAAAATGGCGTCGAATCCGTGCAGGTTGCTCGGCACCATCACCGGATTGAGCGTGCCGGTGATGCCGAAGGTGTCGTCCTGACCATTGCCGTCCGGATCTTGCTCGATGAAGGCTCTGGCAATGGCAGCAACGTCATCCACAGTTTTAGGACCCTGCAAGCCGAGTTTATCCAGCCAGTCCTGGCGCACCCATGCCATGATGGGCGCGTCAGCCTGCGGCTGAACGTTGGGGATACCCATGATCCTGCCGTCAATGGTGGCAGCCTGCAGGGCAATCCCTTTGGTCGCCTCCCAGTTATTGAGAATATCCGTGTTAGCGTATTTCTCGATCAAAGGGGTCAGGTCTTCGATGGCATCCGCCTCGGTCAACTGCTGCAGCTGGACGGGGTTGACGATCATCACATCCGGAATCTGACCACCGGTGATAGCCAGATTGAGCCGATCTAAATAAATATCGCTGGTCGAGACCCAATCGAAAACGATATCAATGTTTAAGGTTGCTTCGATGTAGCGAATGGCGCGGTTGTCTTCGACGCTCTCTCCTTCAGGCAGCAGAGCGGAGCCTTCCTGCCCGCCCTTGACCAGACGGACGGTAATGGTCTCGGCGAAGGGTGAATACGGATCAGTTTCGCGCCATTCACCCCAAGTGAATTCGGGCGTTTCTTCAGGCGGGGTGGGTTCCACGGGAGCGGCAGGCGGTTGGGTTGGCTCGGCGGCGGGCGGCTGAGCAGGAGCGGCGCAAGCCGCAAGCACCAGCGAGAGCGCGGTAACCAACAACAAGAACTTCAACAAACCTTTCTTCATCTTGAGTCCTCCAGGTCAATTCAGAAACAAGGTTCTGCTGGCAGGCGAGGCTGGTTGGACCTCATTTGCCGGCAGAGTGGTTTAAAGGCGACGGTTGGGTCGGTATAACGCAGACGAGCGTATCAATTCGGCTAAGTACCTCCTGTGATGCGGGTTGGAAACCCTCGTCCTGCTGTTAGAAAAAAAGAAAACCGCCTTCAGGCGGGGTGCCCAGCCGGGCAGATAGGCTGCGTGGCAACGTTCCAACGCTCCGAACGAGGGGATCGAATGCCCGTATTCCAGCTGGATGCGCAATCCTTCACGCGAGGGTTCCTTTGGCTCGTAAGCCCAATGCCGGAAATTTACCGGTCAACGAATAAATATTGTCCAAAGGCTTGCGACAAATGACAATCTATATATAGTATAAAGACAGGCGTAAAAAATGTCAACTAAATGACGTGAATTAAACCTCACGTGTGGAGACTTTGCCCGCGCCGCACCTGCCCGGCATGCCCGGACTACCTGGCTGCGACCCGCATCAAAATCTCGATTTTCCCCTGCGCGGCGGCAGGCAGAAAAGGCTGGCTGCTCCTCTGCCCATTGAGGCGAAACTCGACCAGCCTGCCGCCGCTGCCATCCACGCGCAGGCTCAGCCGGGCCGCGCGGTAGGGCAGCTCGTCCAGTTGCAGCGGGGCAAGCCCGGCAGGCAGGTTCGGCTGGAAATGGATGCCAGCCGGCGAGAAGCGCATTCCCACCAGCCCGTTCAGAATCATGCGCAGGTAAGCGCTCGCGCTCCAGCTCTGGCGGGCGCAGGATGCCCACTGCATCCCATCCGCGCCTTTGCCGGCTTCCTGCAAACCGCCGTAGATCTCGCCGGTCAGCGGGTGAATGATTTCGGCGCATTGCGCATGGCGGTTGATGTGCGCGGTGAAGATTTCGAATTCGCGGACGAAAACATCCGGGCGGCGGTATTCGAGCGCCACCTCGCCCCAGCAAGCCGAGATGAACGGCCAGACCGTGCCGGAATGGCGTCCGAATCCCCCCAGTGCGGCATAGCGCGCGAAGGTCGGCCAGACGCAGGGGATGCCCGCCGGGGTGATGACCTGATTATCCAGCACGCGGCGCGCTTGCTGCGCGTCCGCCAGCCCAAACAGCAGCCCAAAGGCGTGCCCCAGACCTTCCTGATGGTCGCAGCCGCCGTCGGCATCCACCAGGTAGCGGAACGCGCCGCGCTCTTCGTCCCAAAAGTGCGCCCGGATGCGCTCTGCCAGGGCGGCGGCGCGCGCCGCGTAGTGCGGGTTTTCCGCCAAACCCAGTTCAACCGCCATCCAATTGGCGATCCGGTACGCCTGGTGATAGACGCAGTTGGTCGAGAGCGCCATCATCGGGATGCCGTAACCGCCAGCAGCCTTGCGGGCTGGGTTGACGCGCACCCAATCCAAAATCGAACTGCTGCCGCCCGCCAGGTAGCGGTCGGGATAGGCTGCCACCCCGTCGCCGTACACCGCCGGACCGCGAAACAAACCAAACTGCGCATCGAATTCTTCGGCTTCAAAGTGCCTCAGGCTGTTGCACACCGCCGTGTGAGCCAGCGCCAGGAAGCCGCGCTCGCCGGTGAAGATGTAATACGCCCAGCCGCCCAGCGCCCAGATGATCGCATCCCAATATTGCCCGCCGATGTACACCCCATCCGGGCGGCGTTCGAGCACGGACAGCAGGGTATTGCGGGCAACCTCCGCCCACAGCAGCCCCACCCCGTTCCAGACATTGATCGCCGCGTCGCGCGTCCAGGGAGTATCGTAGTCCAGCCCTGCCAGCAGCACCGGTTCAGGTTGTTCGAGCAGCCCGTCCTGAAACGGTTGGATATTGCCCAGCAGGTCGCCGATGGCGATGCGGTAGGCGCGCTCGAGCGCCGGGTTGCCGCTGCGCAGAATCGGGTAGGTTAAGGGCAGGCGGGGGGGCAACTCGTCTTCGCTCCTCACAGCGGCTCGACCCATTCGCGAGCCAGGCGGGTAAGCGGGTCGCCCGGTTCAAACGGGCGCAGCAAGATGGAACAGGCGAATTCGCCGGGTTGAATCAGGTATTGCGGCAGGGTTCCCGGACCACAGGAAGCCCCGCCCAGCCCGCACTGGCGCAGGTCGAGGTTGAAATAAATTTCCGGGCGGGGGGTGAGCTGGTGGGTGTGCATGGCATGGTAGAGATCGTTGGCGGTGAAGTGGCTGACCGAGACTTCCAGCAGCGGCTGACCGGAAGCCAGCAGCCCGTAGCCTTGCGCGTTGCTCAACGCCGCCCATCGTACCTCGGTTTTGTTGCCGTTTTCCTGCGGCATGATATAGGGGACGTATTGCTCCGCCACCGTGCTGCGGTACAGCCCGACGGCTGAGCCAGCGTTGCGGTCAGCGTAATTTTCCAGCGGGCCGCGCCCCAACCAGGTGAAGGTTTCGAAACCGGGCGGGACGACCAGCGTCACGCCGAGGCGCGGCAGCGGCGGCAGGCTGCCAAAGCAGGTGATGCGCTGTTCGAGCAGGATGCCGCCGTGAGCAAAGAGCGAATAGACCGCCTGCTGGCGAAAACCGGCATCTACATCGGCTGCCTGCACACGCCGCCCTACCCGTACCTGGACAGCACCCGGTTGGGGCTGAACGACCTCGAAGGATTCCAGGTGGTGCTCCAACCGGTTCAGCCCGGCTTTCAGCCAGTCTGTGAGCAGTTTGCCTTCCGCCGGAGGGTACTGCCACTTGAAACCGTCGTTGTCGGTCGGCGCACGCCAGGCATTCAGGCGCGCACCGGACTGGATCAGGCGGACGCCTTTCCAATCGAAATGCGCCAGGCATCCGCTGCCGCGCTCGAATGCCGCGCTGAACTGCGCGCCGTGCACGACCAGAGTTTCATCGCCGCGGTCGATCTCCAGCCTGCCGCTCGCGGCAGTGGTCGGAAGCATGCGCCGCGGGCTGGCATACGGCAGTTTGAACTGCTGCCAGGCAACCTCGTGCCCGGCGGCAGCCCAGGGCGCATCTTCCGCCAGGCAAAAGCGCAGGTTGAGGAAGCACTCCGCGCCGGGCGGCAGGTCAGGCGGGCTGTACGGGAGTCGCACCCGCTCGCTAAAACCGGGGCGGGTGTGCAGGCGCGGCAGCGAGCCGCGCTGGACGACCTCGCCATCCACGCACAATTCCCAGCCGCTTTCGAGGTGGGCAAGGGTGATGAAGTCGTGCTGGTTGACGATCTCAATCTCGCCGTCCGCCAGGTTGATGGCTTTGACCGCCACCGGCTGGATCAGCTTTTTGAATTCGACCATCGGCGGGTGGATGCTGCGGTCGGGGAAGACCAGCCCGTTGATGCAGAAATTCATGTCGTTGATTGTGTCGCCGAAATCGCCGCCGTACGCCCAATAGGCAACCCCGTTTTCGTCTGTTTTCAACAATCCCTGATCAACCCAGTCCCAGATGAAGCCGCCCTGCAAGGCGGGGTAGGTTTGAATGGCGTCCCAGTATTCCTTGAGGTTGCCAGCCGAGTTGCCCATCGCGTGCGCGTATTCGCACATGATCAGCGGGCGGCGGTATTGCGGATTGCGGGCATAGTCTATGATGCGCTCGACGGAGGGATACATCGGACAAGCCAGGTCGGATGCCAGGTGACCGTCGTCCCAGCTGTGGCGCATGGTGCCTTCGTAATGGACGATGCGGTCGGGATCGTAGCCACGAATCCAGCCAGCCAGCGCGTCGTGGTTGGCGCCGTAGCCGGATTCGTTGCCCAGCGACCAGACGATGACCGACGGGTGGTTCTTGTCGCGCTCGACCATGCGCGCGCCGCGCTCGAGAAAGGCGGCGCGCCATTCGGGATCATGGCACAAGCGGTTGTAGAGCGCGTGCGTCTCGATGTTGGCTTCGTCCCAGACGTAAATGCCGTACTGGTCGCACAGGTCGTACCAGCGCTCGTCGTTGGGGTAGTGGCTGGTGCGCACGGCGTTGATGTTGTAGCGTTTCATCAGCAGGACATCCGCCAGCATGGATTCAAACGTGACGGCTTTGCCGCGCCGGTCATCGTGTTCGTGGCGGTTGACGCCTTTGATCAGCACGGCTTTGCCGTTGATCAGCAGCTGGCGCTCCTGGATTTCCAGGCGGCGGAAGCCGATGCGGTGAGCGTAGTATTGCACTGCTTTACCGTTCGGGCTGAGCAGCGCAACCAGCAGGGTGTACAGGTTGGGCGTCTCGTGCGACCACTTTACCGGCGCGGGGACTCTCTGGTTGAGCACAACCTGCGGGGGTTCGGACAGGTCCGGGTGGAACGTCTCGCCAACGTATTCGGGGAATAGCGGCTGGTTGGCAGCATCAAACAGCTGCATTTCCACCCGGTAACCCTGCGGCTTGAAAAGGAAGCCGCTCACCCTCGCCACCACCCTTAGATTGCCGTCGCGGCAATCCGCGTCCAGGCTGGGTTGGGCAAACACATCCGCCAGATAAACCTGCGGCAGAGCGTACAGCAACACGGAGCGGTACATGCCCGCCATGCGCCAGTGATCCTGATCTTCCAGGTAAGAGCCGTCGCTCCAACGGATGACCTCGGTCACCAGGCTGTTAATGCCGGGGCGGATATATTCGCTGATCTCGAACTCAGCCGGCAAACGCGAATCCTTGCTAAAGCCAACCTTTTGACCGTTGACCCAAACGTAGAAAGCGGATTCGACCCCGCCGAAATGCAAAATGACCCGCCGCCCAGCCCAATCGTCGGGAATGTCGAACTCGCGGCGGTACAGCCCGGTCGGGTTGTCCTCGTAGGGCACGAAAGGCGGGGTGTTGGGGATGGGCATTTTAACATTGCAGTAGATCGGTTTATCGTAGCCCTGCATCGTCCAGTTGCCGGGCACTTCAATGTCCGCCCAGCCGGAATCGTCGAACGCCGCGCGCTGAAAATCAACCGGCAGGCTGTGCGGGTTGGGGGCGAAATGGAATTTCCATCTCCCGTCCAGTGAGACGACCCACGGGCTGCGCCGCGGGTCGCGCGAAAGCGCGGATGCTTCATCCGGGTAAGGCATTCCGCTGGCGCGAGCAGGAAGGCGGTTGACCGCGATTAACTGCGGATTCTCCCAATCGTTGCGTTGCAGGTCGGACATGGCGGCTCCTTGTTGTGCGCGGCAGATCACAGGTGCAGGCGCACGGTTTTGATTTCGAAGGGACGAAAATCGAGCGGGATGCTGCCGCCCTGCGCCGCCACAGGCGCGGATTGCTCTTCTTCCACCAGGTTGGTGAAGGAATACGCGCGGGCTGGCAGGCAGGTGGTCAGCGCGCAGCGGGTGGCGGTGCGCATGGCTTCGTACAGGCGCACGATCACGTCCGGGCTGCCGTCTTCCGCCGGCTTGACCGACTCGATGATCACATTGGCGGCATCCAGGCTGAACAGCGAGCCGCTCCCTTCCGCGCCGGCAGCCGGCAGCACCATGACCGGCACGTTCAGGTCGTAGGCTTCGCGCGCCACGCCGCTCTCCAGCAGGCTGGAATTCCAGAAATACAGCGCGTAGGTAAAGCGTTGGATGCCTTTGTCAGCGGTCATATCCGGCGCCATGGCAGCTTTGAGCAGAGTCAGGTTGATGCTGTTGCCGCGCGCCGACAAGCCGTACTTGCAATCGTTCAACACCGCCGCGCCGCGCCCCTCCTCCGCCAGCGCAGTCCACTTATGGTTGCTGATCTCGAAGCGGTCCTGGTCGTACGGGCGCGACTGGTGGTTGGGGCGGCGCAGGTGACCGAACTGGATTTCCGAGATGGCTTCGCTGGCGTGAATATCCACCGGGAAGGCGACCTTGAGCAGTTTGTGGCTTTCCTGCCAGTCAACGGTGGTCTCGAAGTCAATCCGCCGGCTGCCGCGCCGCAGGCGGATGACCTGCTCGACCTGGGAGAGGTGCAGTTTGCGGGTGTAGCGCAGGCTGGCAACCAGCGGTCCGGAGTCGAGAATCTCGAAGCGGGCTTTCTCGTCGGTTTTGACCGGCTGCATTTCGACCATGCTGTCTACGTCCCAGGCGTCCCAGAAGGTGGGCACGTCCTTGTACAGGCACAGGCGGTTGCCCGCGGCAGCCATGATCTCCCGCCCGCCTTGCTTGTCCCACAGGCTGACCAGCTGCCCGCGCAGGTCGAAACGGGCGCGCAGCAAGTCGTTTTCGAGGACGAATTCCTGCCCCTCCTGGGCGGCGCTGGCGCCGCCTTCCAGCGGCGCGGCGGGTGATTCCGGCAGCACGCTCCAGCCGCAAGCCGGCACGCGGACTTCCTGCCAGCCGCCGGGAGTCTCGACCAGCGCGCTGCGCTCCCAGGAAAGCGAATTGAAAACCACCGCGCGCTCTCCGCCGCCGCTCAGACGCGCGGCGGCGTCGCGGGCAAGCGAACCGGCAGCAGCGATGATCTGGTCATAAGCCGCTTCGGCTTCTTCATAGACGCGGTGGATGGACGAGCCGGGCAGCACATCGTGGAACTGGTTGAGCAGCAGGTCGCGCCACGAAGTCCACAGCGTTTGCGCGGTGAAGTGGTAACCCTTCAGGGCGCGGGCGGCAGTCGCCCACAGTTCGGCTTCGCGCAGCGCCAGTTCGCTCTTGCGGTTGCCGCGCTTGGTGCGCGCCTGCGAGGTATAGGTGCCGCGGTGCGCCTGGAAATACAGTTCGCCCACGTAGCGTTCGCGCGGCAGCCCGTGCTGCTGCAAGTCGGCGAAGAACTCCGCCGGAGAAGCCATGCGCACTTTGGGCAAGCCTTCCAGGTCCTGGACGCGCCGGTAGAATTCGAGGTGGTCGCGTTCGGGACCGCCGCCGCCGTCGCCCCAGCCAAAGGAGAAGATCATTGAATGGATGCCGTTCTTTTGCAGGCGGGTGTTCCAGCGGTCGAGAACGGAATTAGGGCGCACCTCGCTGTTGTAATCGGTGAAGATGTGCGCCGGAATAGCGCTGCCATCAATACCCTCCCACCAAAAAATATTGTAGGGGAAGGTCTCGCCGCCGTTGTATGCCCAGGTGATTTTTTGGGTGGCAAACCCTTTCATGCCGCTGCCTTTGAGGATCTGCGGCAGCGCGCCGGAGTAGCCGAACACGTCCGGCAGCCAGAGGATGCGGCTGTCCACGCCGAGTTCGTTTTTGTAGAAGGCGCGCCCGTACAAGATCTGGCGAATCAGCGCTTCGCCGCCGGAAACATTGGTGTCGGCTTCGACCCACATGCCGCCATCGGCGATGACCCGCCCGTCGCACACGGCTTGCCGAAAGCGGGCGTAAATGTCGGGGTAGCGTTGCTGCAGCATCCAGTACAGATGCGGCTGGCTTTGCAGGAACTTGTATTCGGGGTATTCGTCGAACAGCAGCAGCTGGTTGAGCACGGTCATTGCCATTTTGCGCTCGGTGTGCTGCAACGGCCACAGCCAGGCAACATCAATGTGGGCGTGCCCGAAGGCGTACAGGTTTGGCGTGGTGGGTGCGTTGCGGCTGTCCAGCAGCGGTTTCATCCGCGCCCGCCCGGCGCGGACGCTGGCGAGCAGCTCGTCCTCGGGCAGTTCCGGATCAATGATCAGGGTGGTTTCCATCAGGCACTCGTCGATCTGGCTGGCGCGCAGGCTGAGCGGATCGAGGCGCTGGCTGAGTTCGAACAGGGTGGTGAAGTCCAGGGCAGCCTGGTAGATCTCCTCGCGCCAGATGCCGAAGGTCGATTCCTGGACGGTGGTCTGGGTTGCTCCGGGCTCCGGCACCGATTCGACTCCGTGCGCATAGGGTCCGTCGCCGACGGTGATATGCCCGTGCCCGGCGTAGGATTCGAGCAGGATATCGTAACGCTCACCAGGGGTGGCATGGGTGGTCAGGGTAATCTCCTTGTGTCCCCAACCGAACGAGCCGGCGGCTTTGCCGTTGACCCACACCAGGCTTTCCTGGTCGCCGGGCTTCAAGCGGATGACCACCCGTTTACCCTGCGCCGCGGCGGGGATGGTCAGGCTGGTTTTGAACCAGCCGTACTCCCACTTGGCGCCCCACGGCGTGCCCGCCGGCATGGGGTGGAAGCGGCGCGCCAGCGCCTGATCGGGGGTCAAAAATTCCAGCGTGGTGAAGCCGGTGAATTCGACCTTGCCGAGCGGGCGGTAACGGGCGTCCCACAAGGCTTTTTGCCAGCGTTCGATGCGGTGTTTCCATTCGATTGTTAACACGGTGAAATCTCCTCACGGTTACGATGTAAAAAGGGGTTATCCCGGCACGGCTGTGCGCTAACCAAAGCCGCGCCGGGGTGTACTTTATGCCGAATTTGCCCGGCTTGTATGACCTGCCCTCCGGCAGCCGGACGCGGAGATGGGACTGCATTGCGCGGCTGCTAACAACAAGCCATATTTTACCCGCAAACCGCGAAAATCCCATTCTCCAGCCTGCCAGGGCTTCCATGTACTGAGGCGGGGATTTATCCCCCGCCGCCCTAAACCCCTGTACCGATAACCACGCAAAGGCACAAAGGCGCCGGGACTTGCCCTGTGGTTCGGCAGGGCCGCCCGTCATAGCGAGCGAGCGCAGCGATCCCCCAGTCAGCGGGGAGGCTGCTTCGTCGCAGCGACCTGCGGAAAAAGCCCTGGCGCGGGGAGGAACGTTTTATCCTCCGCCGGATCAGCGGGAGTATAATGGGGTTCGGGTTTGTTTTTGGTATCGCGTCCATTGGGCGCGGCGGAATCCTGCGCTCCGCGGGCGGATGCGCAAGCGGGTAAGGGACGGCAGGTTGAGCATGAGCAAGGCTTTGGGCTGGACGGCAATCCTGATTGGGCTGGGGATGGTCGCGGTTGCCGGGTTGGCGTATCAACTGGGGATGGACAACGACCCGGGCTGGGGCAGGGGGCGGGTGATGCTGCTGGCGTTGGGCTTAGCCTGCCTGACCGGCGGCGGGCTGCTCTGGCAGTGGCGCCGGGTTGCTCCGCTGGCGGCGCGCATGGATCAACGCCTGTCGGCAGAATACCAGCGCTTGGCGCACTCACAGCCAGCCGGTTGGATGCAGCAAATGACCCGTTTGCCGCTACTGGCAACCCGCGAACGGCAGGCGCGGCTGGCGGCGGTTCTGGCGGGCGGTTTTGTCCTGCTGGGGCTGGTGTGGTATTTCAGCGCCGGGTGGATGACCCGCTTTTTTCCCTACCCGCATACCTATTACGACCGCCAGGCGCAGGCGTTCCTGCGCGGGCAGCTGCATCTGCCGGACGAGCCGGATGCGCGTCTGCTGCAACTGGACAACCCGTACGATTTCGCCAGCCGCGAAGGCATCCCGCTGCTGTGGGACGTTTCGTTTTACCAGGGCAGGTTTTACCTGTACTGGGGCGCCACCCCGGCGCTGCTGCTGGCATTGGTCAAGATGGTTATCCGGCGGGTGATCGAGGATCAGGCGCTGGTGATTGCCTTTTCGCTGGGCATCGGCTGGCTGCTGGTGTGGACCGGCTACCGGCTGTGGCGGCAGGCGGACCGGCGGATCAGCCCGGCATACCTCTTGTTCGTCCTGCCGGCGATCGGGTTGAACTTCTACCTGGTATGGTCGTCGGGCCGCCCGGGGGTGTATGAAGCCGCCGTGCTGGGCGGTCAGTTTTTCCTGCTGCTGGGGCTGCTGGCGCTGACCCGCTGGGGAACTGCCCGACCCCCGGCAGCCGGCTGGCTGGGGCTGGCAGGCGCGGCGTGCGCGCTGGCGTTTGGCAGCCGCCCTACGCTTGTTCTCTCGGCAGGCTGGTTGCTGGTGATGGTTGCCTGGCGCAGCGCTGCGCTCGGCGGGGGGAAGCGTGGCTGGCTGGCGGGTACGATTGCCGCGTTTGGCGCGCCGCTTGTGCTGGGCGGCGCGCTGCTGATGATCTACAATGCGGCACGCTTTGGCAATCCGCTTGAATCCGGGCTTGCCTACCAGTTGAGCATCCCGGCATACCCGCCCGATCCGGCGTGGACGTTTTCACCGGCTTACCTGCTGCCAAATGCCTATAATTACCTGCTGCGCCCGCCGGTGTTCGAACCGTCCTTCCCGTTCGTCAGCCTGCCGTTCATCCCCGAAACGGGCATCCCCTCGATCATTCGCGTGCCTGCCCATTACATCTTTCACGAGTCGCAGGTGGGCAGCCTGGCGGTGTTTCCGCTGCTAGGGGTGATCCCGTTCGGCTGCCTGGCGCTGGCGCTCGCCTTGCGGCGGGACGCCCGCCCGGCAGGACTGAGGGCAGCCCTGGCAGGCTGGGCAGCCTCGCCGCAGCGCTGGATGCTGGTCAGCCTGCTGGGGTGCGGGCTGCTGCAAGGGCTGGTGATCCTGTTCTACTTCTTCTCTGCGCTGCGCTTTCAATTGGACAGCGCGCTGCTGCTGGCGCTGGCGGGCTGGCTGGTGATCCTGTGGTTCGACGGCGCGCTGGCGGCGCGTCCCTGGCTGGCGGCGTTGTTTCGACTGCTCATCGTAGGTGTTGCCCTGTACGGGCTGCTGATTGCTCTGCTGGCGGGTTTCGGCGCGGGCGAGCAGCGTTTCGAACACAACAACCCGCTGTTGTTCAATCTGCTGGCAGGCTGGTTCGAATCATGGCGGATGCGGTGAGTGCATGAACAGCAGGATGAAAAGATGGTTTTCCTTGCCGCGACTCGGCTTTTTGCTCTTGCTGGGGGCGCTGCTTGGGGTGGGCTGGCTGGCGCACGATGATTACGGCATTTCCTGGGACGAGCAAACCCAGCTGGAAATCGGGCAAGCCAACTACCGCTACGTGGTCAAGGGCGACCCGGGTCTGTTCGAGCTGAAAGACCGCCACTACGGAGCCTTGTTCGAGGTCTTCCTGGTGCGGGTGGCGGCGCAGGGTTCCTCGCGGGACATGTACCTCAGCCGGCACTGGTGGACCTTCCTCGCCTTCGCCGGCGGGGTAGTTGGGTTTTTCCTGCTGCTGGAAAAAGCCACCCGCCGCGCCTGGCTGGCGCTGACCGGCTGCTTGCTGCTGGTACTCAGCCCGCGCATCTTTGCGGACGCATTTTACAACAGCAAGGACATCCCGTTTCTCAGCGCGTCGGTCTGGGGGATGCTGGCGCTGCTGCATTTCGCGGAAAAACCGGGCTGGCGGCGCCTGGCGCTGCTGGCGCTCGCCTCGGCGGTGATGATTGCGCTGCGCGTGCCGGGCATCTTCATCCTGGGTATCGCGCTGGCGCTGCTGGCGCGCGAATCGCTTGCCGGCAGGCTGAGGCTCACGCACGCGGCAGCGCTGGCGGCGGGTTACCTGCTGCTCAGCGCCGCCTTGACGGTCGGCTTGTACCCCATCCTGTGGCATGATCCGCTGGGGGAATTCCGCCAGGCGCTGGTGTTGATGTCCAACTTTCCCAACCAGAACCCGGTGCTGTACCAGGGCAGCTACATCTTACCCCAGCAGCTGCCCTGGCATTACCTGCCGATTTGGATCGGCATCACTACCCCTCCCGCCTATTTGCTCCTGACGGCGCTGGGCGCCGCCGCAACGTTTGCCGGCTGGCTGAAGCAGCCGCGCCGTCTGCTGGCAGTGGAGTCCACGCCCTGGCTGGCGGTCAGCCTGTGGCTGTTTGCGCCCTGGCTGGCGGTGCTGCTGCTCGGCTCGGCGCTGTATGATGGCTGGCGGCAGATGTTTTTCATCTACCCGGCGCTGCTGGCTTTTTCGGTGCGCGGGTGGGGCGGGCTGGCGGGAACGCTGTCCAGCCGCGCAGGCAATCGTCCCGCCGGCAAATGGCTGGCTGGACTGGCGCTGGCGGCGGCGCTGCTGCCGGCGGCGGCGTGGATGGCGCGCGAGCACCCCTACCAAAACCTGTACTTCAACCGGCTGGCGGGCAAAGACATGCAGACGGTAAAAATGAACTTCGAGCTGGACTATTGGGGACTGTCGCACCGCGAGGGGCTGGAGGCGCTGCTGCGGCTCGACCCGCGTCCGCGCATCAAAATCTACGCGGATTCACCGGTTGCATTGCGCACCGCCGCCATTCTCTACCCGGAGGATGAAATGCGGTTGGATTTTGTCAGCCAGGTCGAGCAGGCGGACTATTTCATTGGCAATTACCGCTGGCACCGCGAGGATTACCCTTACCACGATGAAGTTTTTTCGGTCTGGATGGGCAATGCGCGGGTGTTATCCATTTTCCGGCTGCGGGGTGAATCGAATCATGCCAATCCTCTTTCAGCCGTTGTTGAGCAGCGATTTTGCCAGCGCAACGGCTTTGCTGGCATCCGCGGCGTAGCCGTCGGCGCCGATTTCTTTGGCGTAGGCAGCAGTCACTGGCGCGCCCCCGACCACCACTTTGACTTTTTCACGCAACCCGGCTGCCTTGATCGCCTCCAGGGTAACTTTCATGTTCGGCATGGTGGTGGTTAACAAGGCGGACAGGGCAACGATCTGCGGGCTGTGCTCTTCGATCGCGCGAATAAACTTTTCTGGCGCGGCATCCGCCCCCAGATCAATGATTTCAAAAGCGGCGCCTTCCAGCATCATGCACACCAGGTTTTTGCCAATATCGTGTAAATCACCTTTCACAGTCCCGGCAACCACCTTGCCGGATGAGGCAACATGAGCCTGGATGAGCCGGGGTTTAAGCAGCGCCAACCCGGCTTGCATGGCACGCGCAGCGACTAACATTTCAGGAACAAAGTATTCGCCCTCTTCAAACAACCGCCCAACTTCGTCCATTGCGCCGACCATGGCATCTTTCAGGATGGATTCAGGTTCGCCTCCCACATCCAGCGCGGCTTGCACCGCAGCAGCCACCTTGCGCGAATCCCCAATCAGAATACCATCGTAAATCGGTTTATATTGTTCATCCATAGCATCATCCACACAACAAAAAAGATTAAAAATCCCATCAAGCGGGTAAGGTTCACTCCGTCTTGGGCAGTACCGCCGGGCGGGCATTTACCCCGCGCCAAACCGCATCCAGTACCTGCGCGCTGGTCAGGTTACGGATCGTCCAGCCATATCGCAGATTATCCGGGTTGCTGAATTCGCACGGGCTAATCTCGCCGGCGGTGTAGTGGAAAGCGGTCACCAGACCGTTGTCGGGCAGTTCCCGCATGGCTGCCCACAGGTTATGAAGGGGGATATCGTATTCCAATGCCAGGCGGGTAATGATCTGATTGACCAGATGGTCGCCCTCCAGGTTATCCACCTTGGTAGTCAGAATCGGCACCGTCCCGTTGGCGATGCACAACTCGATCACCTTGCGCAGACGCTCCTCAACCGGCTCTTCGTGGACGTAATAGGCGTCATTGGTGCCCAGCGCAATCAAGATAAAACTGGGCTTGTGGATGCGCAGCTCGCAGGAAAGCGGCGTCTCGCTGGCTTTGCATTCACGCCAATCTGCCCAGAGCGGCGAGAGGATGCCGTTGGTGCTCATCCCGACCTTGACTCCCAGGCTGCGCCGCCCCCACGAACCGGAGAAATGGTCAATCACTCCTTGAAGATAAGCGTATTCACCCAACCGGCAAGCGCGCGGACGGTCGAATTCGCCCAGGTAGCCGGGCAGGGTGCTGTTGCTGTCGCCCACTTTGGAAAAGGCGTTGGGGTTGTTGCCCATTGCCAGCCCTTGCTGGAAAATCTCGATCGTGCGGGCGCTGATTGTTTGAGGAATGACCGGCATCGTTTTCCAGTCGTCCGCTCCCAGCGTGGGGGTGGGCGGCGCGGGCGTCGGCGGGGCGGTCGTCGGGCTGGGTGTGACCGCGACGGCGGGCGTTTCTTGCGCAGCGGTCGCCGTTGCTGCCGTAGGGATCGCGCTGGGCAGCGGGCTTGAGCTGCTGGTGACGGGCGGCGGGATGTCCGGCAGCGGGGCAGCCGATGGAGTCCTGGCACACCCGTGCGAGATTATCAACAGGACAGCAACCAGGAGAATGGAGAAGGCGGCTTTTTTCATGGCAAAGACCCATTGGTGGCGAAAATGCTGCCGGAATTATACTACCGCGCTCAATCGGCAGGATTGAAAAAATCCTTCCGTCTTCAGGTTTGCCCGCCCCGAAAGGCTGGCAGCGAAAACCCTTCAGCCTGGCGGGATCGAGCAGCGTCAAATCCGCAACCTCAAGTCAAATCCTGCGTAAACTTAGTGCGAAGAATGTTGGAATTGATTTTTTATTTTAAGGAAAAAAACATGGACCAAACGATTGCAGACTTTTTAAATGCCAGACGGCTGGCGGTGGTGGGGGTATCCCGTTCAGAGCAAAAATTTGGGACGGCAATTTATAAAGAATTGAAAGCACGCGGCTTCGAAGTGTACGGGGTCAATCCGAGCCTGGACACGATCGCTGGCGATCCGTGCTACCATTCGGTCGGCGAACTGGCGGGCAAGGTGGACGGGGTTGTCATCTGCGTGCAGCCCGCTAAAGCAGCCGCAACGCTGCGCGAGGCGGCGGCTATCGGCATCCGGCGCATCTGGCTGCAGCAGGGTTCGCAATCCATCGAGAGCAAAAACGCCGCCCGCGAAGCAGGCGTCACGCCGGTAGAGGGCAAGTGCATTCTGATGTACGCCGGCGAGGTGAAATCGGTGCACGCCTTCCACCGCTTTTTTGCCAAATTATTGGGGCAATACTGACAGCTTGAGCCGGCGCGACGCGGGCGATAGCGCACCTGCGGCGGGCAAAAAATAGAATGGGGTGGGTATGAGCAGGATTCTGGTCACCTATGCAACCAATTCGGGTTCCACCGGCGAGGTGGCGCAAGCCGTCGCTGAAGAGTTGAACCGGGCAGGGCAGCGCACGGAGGTGCGCGAAATCGCCGCCGTCAACGATCTGGACGGCTACGACGCGGTGGTGGTCGGCGCGCCGATGATCTTCGGCTGGCATACTGCCGCGCGCCGCTTTGTCCGCGATCACGCGGCGCAACTGGCGCAAAAAAAGACCGCCTATTTCGCCTGCGCCATGCGCCTGACCAGCGTGCCGGATGCGCAACTGCCGCCAGTTGCGCTCACCATTGACCCAAACCTGGCGATCCCGCCGCACAAACCCGGTTCGCTGGGGATCAAAGAGCGCTTCACCACCACTCTACATTACCTTAAACCGATGCTGGCTTCCGCGCCGGGAGTGCAGCCGCGCAGCGTGGCGTTCTTCAACGGCAAGCTGGAGATGTACCGGCTGAAGTGGTGGCAGGCAGCTTTCGTGATGGTCGTGGTGCAAGGCGCGCCGGGCGATTACCGCGATTGGCAATTCATCCGCGCCTGGGGGCGGTCGCTGGCGGACGCGCTGGCAGACTGACCTAGCGCAGCATCAGCGGCAGAAAGGTATCCATCACCTCGCCGACCCACAGGCTATAAACAGCATCCGTTCCAAGCAGGTCAGCCGTCAGCGGCTCGACCTTGAGGTAATACGTGCCGGCTGCGGCTGGCTCGAAGCGCAGGGAAGCGGTCTCTCCTGCGGCGGGCGCCGGGCGGCTTGCCAGCAGGGTTGTGCCATCGCTGGCATATAAGGATAGCCGCACTGCCGCGCCGCCGCTCACGGAGGCTGCCCGCGCCAGGTAGGACGCTGCTGCGGGAATGTCCACCCGTAACCAATCCGGGTCGGCGGCGGGGCAAAGGTTGCCTTGCGCCGCGCTGCCGGGGATCAAATTGCGCGCCTGGGCGGGGGTATTGTCCGGCTCGGCAGAATCCGTCACGCAGGTGGCGGGCAGTGTGGCGCTGGTCTCGGCGGCGTCGCCGGGGGACCAGGCTTCGGGCTGGTTGTTGATATCCAGGGCGCGCAGGCGAAAATCGTATACGCCGCCCGGCTGACCAACGAACCAGACCGAACGCTGACTGCCGGGAACGAGGATTGTATTGGCGGCGTCCCACGTCCCAGCCGCGCTGCGCCATTGCAGTTCAAACCCGCCGAATCCAGCCCCGCTGTCGGTTACCTGCCAGGACAGGCGCGCGGCGGTGGAATCGAACACCTCCGCCGGGTTCAACTGGCTGACCGGCGGCGGGCAGGCGTGGTCAACCTGGATGGTGCGCGGGCTGAGCGCGCTGGCGGCGTTGCCCTCGTGATCCTGCACCCTTAAGGCAACCTCGACCGCTCCATGCAGCGGCGCCACCGCGCACAGGTTGGCGTCCCAATCGTAGGTCGTTGTCCCCGGTAGGGGTTGGGTGACGCGCGGACCTGCTTCGATCCACTGACCGTTAACCTTGACCATCAGGCTGACCGCATTGACGCGCACGTCATCGCTGGCGGAGGCGGTGATATCCAGCACCGGGTTGACCCCGCCCAGCGCGGCGGCGCCCGGCGCCGGGCGGGTCAGGCTGCCGGTGGGCGGGAATGCGCCAATGTTGCCGGAGACGAACCAGTCATTGGCAGGATTAAGCGGGTTGGTTTTGTCCCCCAGGCACTCGGTTGCGCCGTCGTAGATTGGAAAGCGGGTGACTTCGTAACAACTGCGCGGGATGCCGTTGTTGATCGGCACATCTGCAAAGCGGATATCCACCGACTGTCCCCAATAATAACCGCGGTTACTCATCCAGATGCTGTTGGTGACCATGAAATGAACGTGTTCCGAAGTGCTGTACCCGGTGTCGTCGGTATCGCCAATGTATTGACCGCGCACGACCCATGTGCCGGGAGTCAACTTGTCGGGGATCGTCCCGTTGGCAAGGTGGATGTAAATCTGGTACGTGCCCTCGGCGGGATTGTGCAGGACGATGTAATTGGTGCAGGATGGACTGCCGTTGGGGCACGAGTCTTTCGTGCCGATCACGCGCCCTTCCTTGGATGCCAGCAGGGGGAAGTGTCCGCCGTCGGTGAAGTCATAGGCGTAGCGGCAATATTCGATCGAACAGGAAGGATAGCCGCGCTGCGGGAAACTTTGAAAATGGCTGATCGAGCCTTCCATCCAGCGCGCAGTGCCGGCGGCATACGGCAGATAGTAGCCGCCCAGCGGCGCCTGGATGGTCGCATCGCTGGGCGCGGCGCCGGGGGGCGGAGGTTGCAATTCGGCGGGCAGCGCGTTATCCGGCAGCGTGGCGAGCAGGTCGTCCCAGCCGGTGTCGCCCGGCAGCAGCACTTGCCAGCCGGTGGATGCGCGCCGCGCCAGCGCCAGACCCGGCTCGGTTGCCAGGCGGCGCCCGGAATCATCGCGCAGCGCAAGCCACAACACGGCGGCATTGCCATCCGTAGTGATGAACGCCTCATCCAGTTCAGGGGTGAACAGATCGAAGGTCAGCGGTTGGTTCTCTGCGGGGACTGTCACGGCTTGCAAAAACGCCGCTTCCAGTTCGGCACGGGTCTCGCCTGGCGCGGGGAGCAGCGGCGGCTCGGCTGGAGCCGCGAGGAGGAAAACCAGCCATAATGCCAGCAAAACATTTCGATACCGGGCAGGTCTCATGCTACTCACCTTAGGCATCCTGGGCAGTAGAATCTGCGCGAGTCTCAGGCTTGACCGGTCAGGGGGCGCTCTTCACGGTAACTACCTCAACTGTATCATAAATCCAGTAATGCGGTCAAAATTGTTTGGATAGAGAGTATAAAATTGCTGATTCCTCCGCAATAATGCGGCTTCCCTATCAAGCGGATTTGTCCCTCAATGCCAGCCCGCACAAGCCGAGCAGGGCGGCATACAGCGCGACAAAACAAACCGGGATGATTTCCAGCGAAACTTGGCGCGCGAGGACGCCAACCAGCCCGGGTATGGCTGCCGAGCCCAAGCCGCCGGCGGCGATTTGCATGCCGATGGTGTTGGCGGAATAGCGCACCCCCACCCGCTGGCTGGTGGCGGAAATCAACGCCGGGAAGATAGGCGCGATGGCGAACCCGATCAACGCGACCGCCAACAGGTTTGCCCAGGCAGCCGGATTCCACCACAACAGCGCCGAACCGGCCAGCGCGCCCGCCAGACTGGCAATCACCAGTAAATTGTTGCCAATTCGTTTGGTGTACAGCCCGGCAAGGATGCGTCCCAGAGTAAAGGTTGCCCAGTAGCTGCCTGCCCACAAACCGGCTGCCTGGGTGGACACGGCGCGGCTTTCGGTCAGCAAGGTGTACGACCAGGTGCCCAGCGAAACCTCCGCGCCGACGTAAAAGAAAAACAATGACATGCTCAACCAGACTCCCGGCTGGCGCAGGGTTTCCGCCAGCGGGGTTTTGTAATCGGTCAACGCGCGCGGCTGGGCAGTTTTGGCGGGCGCGCCGTTTTGCGCCCACAACGGCAGGGTGAGGATGAAACAGGCGGTCATTGCCAGTTGGAAACCACCCACTGCCAGGTATCCCGGCTGCCAGGCGCCAAGGGCGTTGATTGCCACCGTCATCAGGATGGGACCCGTCGTAATGCCAATGCCGTAACTGGCGTGCAGCCACTGCATCCATCCTGCGCTGAAGTGCGCGGCGACGTAGGTGTTCAAGCCGGCGTCAATCGCCCCAGCCCCCAAACCGGCGGCAGCGCCCATCAACAGCACCAGTCCCCACACCGGCGCCCAGGTGTACCCGATCAGGGCAAACCCGGTCAGGGCAGTGCTGGCAACCAGCACGCGGCCCACGCCCAGGCGGGCGATTAGCTTGCCGCTGAGGAAACTGGAGGTCAGGTAGCCGGCGGTGCCCATGACCAACAACGCGCCAACCGCGTCCAGCGGCAGGGCAAAACTGGCGCGCAGCGAGGGCCAGGCAACGCCCAGCAAACCGTCCGGCATACCCAGGGCGATGAAGGCGACATAGGTCAGCAGAATCAGGCTGAAGCGGCGGGAGCGAACGAGCGTGGAAAAGGTTTGCATAACGGATTCGGCAATGCGGTTTGGGGTTGGATACCGCCCTATTATATCCCCTCCATGTCTCGTTCGAGTAGCCATAAACTATGGTGAATGCGCAAACCGGAGTGGGTTCGGATCAGGGCTTTCTTGAAATTGGGAAACTTTATCTCGCGCGTCATTGCGAACCCCGCGTTCTGCAGGCTGAGCTCTCGCCCTGAGCCTGTCGAAGGGTGTCGAAGCCTGCGGGGTGCGGCGATCTCCTTGCCAGCGGGGGATTGCCGCGCTTGCTGACGCTCGCTCGCAATGACGGGCGGGGGTGTAGGGCGGGGGCAGTTGGTGCAATCGGCAGGCGATCATCGTGATTCGGCAGGCTCACCAACCGCTTGCCGAGATGCGACGACCGCTGCTCGGGACTATAACAAAAGTGTGGGATTCGGGTGGGTAAGAATTGCGTAAAATTAGGTACAATTCATGTAAAACCGGGAGAATAAAATCCAATGACGAGTGTGCTATCTGGCAAAGACATGTTGCACGTCAGGGATATCAAGCTGGAACATGCCAGTCTAATACTGGATACTGCGGCGCGGTTCGAGCACGTGCTGGCTGCCGGGGGGCGCTTGAATAACCTGGCGGGCAAGATCCTGGCGGTGTTGTTCTACGAGCCATCCACCCACACCCGGCTGTCCTTCGAAACCGCCATGCTGCGGCTGGGCGGGCAAGTGGTGTCCGTGCCGGATGCCAAAACCTCCAGCTCGGCGGTCAAGGGCGAGACGCTGTACGACACGGGCAAGATGATCGATGGGTATGCCAACGTTGCGGTCATCCGCCACATGCACGAAGGCAGCGCGCACGAGCTGGCGGAAGGCGCCAACGTTCCGGTAATCAACGGCGGGGACGGCGCCGGGCAGCACCCCACCCAGGCATTGCTGGATATTTACACCATTCAAAAAGAAAAAGGGCGGTTGAACAACCTGACCGTCACCCTGGCAGGGGATTTGCTCAACGGGCGCACGGTTCATTCCCTTTCCTGGTTGCTGGGAAAATACGGTCCGCGTTTTTATTTTGTCTCGCCCAAGGAACTGCGCATGCCGGCGGAAATCACCCAGGCGCTGCGCGACGAAGGCATAGAGATCATCGAGACGCCCGATTTGCACGGCGCGGTGGCAAAAAGCGACGTGCTGTACATGACCCGTATGCAAAAAGAGCGCTTCACCGACCCGGAAGCCTACAACCGGCTGCGCGGCACGTATATCATTACCCGCGACCTGGTTCGCGACGCCAAACCCGGAATCACCATCATGCACCCTCTGCCGCGCGTGGATGAGATTGCGCGGGATGTGGACCAATACGAAGGAGCGGCCTATTTTCGTCAGGCATCCAATGGGGGTCCGGTGCGCATGGCGGTATTAGCGCTGCTGACCGGCTGTGAATAGCCTTTGCGACCCGCCGCATCCTTTTTGACAAGTCATGGAGAGAGAAGATGCTTAACCAAGCCGGTTCTCAATTCGAATTAATTTCAAAAATCCTGGTTCATGCCAAGAAAATTCACCGCAACCTCACCCCGCCGCGGCTGTACGAGGAAGTGATTCAGCGCCGCGAAGCGATGATGGCAGAGGCGGGTCCGCTGGTGATCTATACGGGTAAGTGCACCGGACGTTCGCCCAACGATAAAGTCTTTGTGCTGGAACCTGGCAGCCAGGATCATATTTGGTGGGGCAGCGCAAATAAGTCCTTCCCGGCGGAAAAATTCGAAGTGCTCAAAGGGCGCGTGCTGGAATATTTCCGCCAGAAGGAACTCTTCGTCCAGGATTGTTACGGCGGGGCGGACCCAGCCTACCGCTTTCCGGCACGCATCATCACCGACAGCGCCTGGGAAAGCCTGTTTGCCTACAACATGTTTCTGCACGCTGAAAACGAGGCACAGCAGGATTTTGCGCCCGAATTCACGGTGCTGGTGGCTTCCGGCTTCGAGGCGGAACCGGGCATTGACGGCACCCGCTCGGATGTGGTGATCGCCATCCACCTGGGACAAAAACTGGCGATCATCGCCGGCACCCGCTACGCCGGCGAAATCAAGAAAACCGTGTTTACCGTGCTGAATTACCTGTTTCCCTTGCAGGGCATCTTCCCGATGCACTGCGCCGCCAACATTGGCGCCGAAGGCGATACCGCCCTGTTTTTCGGCTTAAGCGGCACCGGAAAGACCACCCTCTCGGCTGACCCCAAGCGCCGCCTGATCGGTGATGACGAGCACGGCTGGAGCGACCACGGCGTGTTCAATTTCGAGGGCGGCTGCTACGCCAAGGTGATCCGCCTGTCCGCCAAAGATGAACCGCAAATCTTCGCCATGACGCGCCGCTTTGGCACCATCCTGGAAAACGTGATCATTGACCCGGTGACCCGCAAAATTGACCTGACCGATGAGACTATTACCGAGAACACCCGCGCCTCGTACCTGCTGAGCGAGTTGGAGAATTACGAGCCTTCGGGCATGGGGGGGCACCCAAAAAATGTCATCTTCCTGACGGCGGACGCTTTCGGCGTGCTGCCGCCCATCGCGCGGCTGACCCCCGAACAAGCCATGTATCATTTTCTGTCCGGTTACACCGCCAAGGTTGCCGGCACGGAGAAGGGCATCAAGGAACCCAAGGCGACCTTCAGCACCTGTTTCGGCGGTCCGTTCATGGTGCATCACCCGATGGTGTATGCCCGCCTGCTGGGCGAGAAAATCCGCCAACATCAATCGCGCTGCTGGCTGGTCAACACCGGCTGGACGGGCGGCGCCTACGGCGCCGGCCAGCGCATGAAGATCGCCTATACCCGCGCCATGGTGGATAGCCTGCTCTCCGGCGGGCTGGATGAGGTGGCGTACATGCCCGACCCGGTGTTTGGGGTGATGCTGCCGCAGTCCTGCCCGGGTGTGCCCAGCGAGGTGCTCAACCCGCGCCGCACCTGGGCAGATGCGGCTGCGTATGACCTTCAGGCGCGCAAACTGGCGGAGATGTTCGTCGCCAATTTTACCCAATTCGCCGACAGCGTGCCCGCCGAAGTGCTCAACGGCGGACCGGTTCTCAGCCAGGTGTCGTCCAATCGGTAAATGTTTATGGCTGGGTGGAATCCTCTGACATGCCCGCCGTGATCTATTTTCCGAATTTCTCCCACACCCGCCCAAAGATGGCTCCCTCATCTGGCAGGACCGGCTCGATGGGACTGGATACCCAGGTAGTGTTGATGAAGTGTTTCCAGGTGATGTTTTCGCTGGCAATGTTGCCCCCCCAGGTGCCGCAGCCCAGGGTGAGCGAGAAGGGCATCCCGTTGACATAATCGCCGCTGTTGGCGTAGCACTGCGGCTGGCGCACCATCATCCGGCTGACGCGGGCTTTCATCCCCAGCTGGAGGATGTGATCCGGGTTGGTGGAATGGATGCCGCACGAGTGCCCCCGCCCGCTGTATTCGGTCAGGCGGCTGACGTAGTCAATGGCTTCTTCGAAGCGGCGATATTTCCATAGGGTAAGCACCGGCGATAGTTTTTCACCGGAGAACGGGTCTTGTGCGCCGACGTGTTCGCCCATTACCATCAAAAAGGTGGTTTGTGCGGGTACGTCAATGCCCGCCAGGGCAGCGATTTTGGCGGCGGATTGCCCGGCAACAGCGCGGTTGAGGTGCTCACCGTCCGGCCACATGGCAGACTGCAGGCGGGCTTTTTCTTGCGGGCTGCACAGGTAGCCGCCGTGCAGCCGGAATTGCCCGATCAAATCATCGAATACTCTTTCCTGTATCACCGCGGAGTTTTCGGACGAACACGAGGTGGCGTTGTCGAAGGTCTTGCTCTGGAAAATTTTGCGGGCAGCATCCGCCAGGTCGGCGCTTTCATCCACCACGCTGATTGAGTTGCCCGCTCCGACCCCGTACGCCGGAGTACCCGACGAATACGCCGCCTTGACCATGCCCGCCCCGCCGGTGGCGACGATCAAGTCAACCAGTCCCATCAGTTCCTGGGTCGCGGCAATCGAAGGTTCGCGCAGGTTTTGCACCAGGCCAACCGGTGCGCCAGCCTTGCGCAGCCCGGCGCGCAGGAATTCGCAGGTCAAATGACAGGTGTGCTTAGCCGAGGGATGCGGGGCGAAGATGACCGCATTGCGCGTTTTGAGAATCGGCAAGCCGTTGCAGGCAATGGTGGACGAGGCATTGGTCACCGGGGTTAGCGCGGCGATCACGCCAACCGGCTTGGCAATTTTGAGCAGACCTTTGGCGGGGTCTTCCTCGATGATGCCGGTCGTCTTCAAACCGTGCAGGTCGCGCAGCGTGCCGAGAGTCTTCTTTTGGTGCTTGAGCAGTTTGTGTTCGTAAACCCCCATGCCGGTTTCCTCGACCGCCGAACGGGCGCAGGCTTCGGCATGCTCGCGCTGGTAAACTTCCCAGCCGGCGGCAGCCACCATCTCGTCCACCTGCTCCTGTGACCAGAATTCGACTTGAGCCTGGGCTGCCCGCGCGCGGGCGATCATTTCCTGTAAATTGTCGGGCATAGTCATTCCTCCGGTTGTGGTAACAATCATCCCTGGCGGCGCGCGTCCGGATCAGGGAGCATAAATTCGCGGATGGTCGCCTGCAGGTCACGGTAAGACGCGATGAAGGAACGCAGCGTGCGCAGGGTGGGACCAAAGGTGTCGAATTCGGCAATGGACAGCCCGTCCGGATCATAGGCGCGGCGAAAATCCGCGAAACGATTGTACAGCTCTTCGATGATGCCAGGCTCGACCGGGAAATCCATGCGTTCGAACACCCGGATGTCACTGGCGTTGAACTTCTTTTGCCAGCCGTAGGGAATGGTCAGGACGATGTCGCCGCCGATCAATTCGGTCCAGTGCAGGCGGTGGCGGTAGGCTGCCAACCATGATCGTGCAAACCGGACTCATTTTATCTACAATGATACCCTGTGCTTCGCAGCGGCGCAAGCCCCGTTCGACCGCCTCGGCAACCGCAATGGCTTGCGGAACGCTGAAGCACACCGTTGCGTTGATGTTGACCCCGCGATAGGTGACTTCTTCGATGGCAGCCACCCCGGCGGCGGTCACCGGCAGTTTGACCTGCATATTCGCCGCCAGGCTGTCGAAATGCACCGCCTGTTCGACCAAAGCCTGCTATGAACTTCAGCCAGGAAGTGGTACACTCCAGGCATGGAACGAAAAGCATATCCGAGTGATGGAAGCGATGAGGAATGCGCATTCGTGGACCCATACCCGGCTTTGATGTTGGAACTCACGGAGCAATCGGTGGAACTGGCTTACGTTGACCAAGGTTTTGCTCTTTTGCCCCGGCGATGGGTCGCCGAGCGCAGTTTTGGCTGGGCGGTGCGCTTCCGCTGCCCCAACAACGCCTTCATCCAGGAATATGCGGTCGAAACCACAGAGTTGGGCAAATTCCGGCGCTGTCGAGAGATGCTCCAGGTCAGGATTTGAGACAAGATGAAGATTCTCATAATTTCCACGAACACATTACCAGCCGCGCCTTCCGGACCCGCTTATATTGCCGGGGCGCTGCGCCAGGCTGGCCACCAGGTAGAAATTTACGAGTGCCTGTTCTCGAATAACCTGCACAGGGAATTGGCTTACCGGCTCAGCCAGTTTCAACCCGAGGTGGTTGGCGTCTCAATCCGCCTGGTGCATGGAGATGTACAGGACCCTGCCGCGCCGTTTGGTACGCGTTACCTGGACTTGCGCCCGCGTGTAAAAGAAGTGGTAGAGATTACCCGCCAGGCATCCTCAGCAAAGATTATCCTGGGTGGACCGGGTTTCAACTACTACGCTCGTGAATGGCTGGAATATCTGGCTCTGCCAATCGGCGTCCGCGGCGAGGGGGAAGTCGCCTTCCCGCTGCTGTTACAAGCGCTCACAAATGGGACAGGTTTTGCATCGCTTCCCGGATGTGTAACGTTGCAACATGGCTGCTATACGGATACCAACCCGACGCGCGTGACGTGTTTAGATGCCCAGGGACTGCCTGCTTACGACTTGTGCGACTGGGAGGAGTATGCCAGCCGTGGTATCACCCCGGCTCTTTTTACCAAGCGTGGCTGCGCCTTCGGTTGCACTTTTTGCCCGTACGGCAAACTGGAAGGCAAGCAATACCGTCTCAAATCGCCGGAACGGGTGTTGGACGAAATCGTTCATACCTTGAAGCATACCCCCAATCGCAGAATCATGTTCTGTGACAACAGTTTCAATGTGCCAAAAACTCATGCTGAGAAAATTTGCCAGGCAATCCTTTCGCGAAAGATAGAACTCGAATGGGGCACGGGGGATATCAAGCCGCTTGGGTTGGATGATTCCTTCTGTCGAATGATGCGCGCCTCAGGTTGTTTCTATGTTAACCTGGCGGTCGAATCTGCCTGCGACGGAATGCTCAGGCGGATGAAGCGCGGTTACACTGCCCAGCAAGTGCGCGCTTCCCTGGAATGTTTGAGCCGTTCCGGAATTCCCTTTGGCGCCTCTCTTTTGTTTGGCGCGCCCGGCGAAACGCCGGAAACCATCGCCGAAACCCTCTCCCTGCTCGACGAATATCACATTCCGCTCGGCGTTTGGGTCACAATTGGCGTTTACCTGTGGACGGAGTATCAGGATATCGTTAATGAAGCCAGGCGTGATGGGCTGCCCGCGGAATGCGAATCCTTGTTTGACGGTGCGGTGTATCTGTCGCCGGCGCTCTCCCCAAACTTCCTGGTTGAATTGGTGAGTCATCTGCGCACAAAACCGGGATACACCGTCCAGGTCAACCGCTCTGACCGTCTTTCTGCGCTTTGCTCTCCATAGCGGATGGTTCTATATAATGGACGATGACCTCAACCTGAACGCGATGGCATCGGGTGAGAAATGCCTAAGAATCTACGCAGGTTAGCCCGGAAGCGCTGCCGCTGTAATGCGCATAACCCGGCGGCCATCTTTTCGTCCTGGCGGCGGATGATTGGTGTGGTTGGCGCAATCTCACACTCCGCTCATCTGCCAGCCGATGAATTCTCTTAAGACATGATTGAATGCCACCGGATTATCCATATTCGCGCAATGCCCGGCATTGGGGATGATCTGCAATTGGGCGTTCGGTTCGCGCTTTTGCCAATCCCGGGCATTGCTCAAAAGGATAGGCAGGTCCTGTTCACCGATGATGATCAGCAAAGGGTGGGGCAGCGCGCGGGGTGTTTTGTCCAGGATTTTGCTCATCCCCGACATAACCGGCAGCGAGCGACGCGTGAACTTCTGCATGGCGCGGTAGAAAACTTCCCGCTCGGACTCGACCAGATTGGTGTTCTTGACCACGTAGCGGCGGAAACCATCCATCCAAAACAGTATCAGGAAGAAGGCTTTGATAATTTCGCGGTTTTGGGCTTTCATAATGGCGGAATTGTCGCCAAAAATACTGTAGCCGCCGGTGACGGTGATGCTTTTGACCCGCTGCGGGAAGCGGTGCGCCACCGCCTGCGCCATCAGTGAACCCAGCGAGACTCCAACCAGGTGTGCCTGGGTGTGACCTTCAGCCTGGATGACTTCGGCAATCAGGTCAACGGTTTTTTCGATGGTGACGCCTCCGCCTTTGACCTGTGAGTTGCCATGCCCAAGCATGTCCACGCTGATGACATGGTAATCCTCGCCGAAAACATCCACCTGATGGTGGAAGCAAGTGTGGTCGCCGTAGGCTGGGTGAATAAAAACAATGGCTTCTTTGGATGGGTCGCCTTGGGTGTAATAGCACAGGCTGACGTTTGCTTTTTGAAGTTGTCGTTCTTGCAGCGTGATCATCGGATATCCTTTTTGAGCGTTTCGAGCAGGTTTTGGTACCAGGCAATGTTGAAAGCGTAGAAAGCGCGGCCATAATCAAGCGTGAACATCTGGAAGCGGCGCACATCCTCCAACCCCGGCGGAGCCTCGCTATCCACGGATTGTTGGTGGATGATATCCAGCGCGCCCTTTGTTTGGCGCAGTTTTTCGATGTGGGCTTCGAGCACACGGATCCGCTCCTCGCCGGGCGCCAAGCCTAAAAAGTACAGGCGGGTTAGACCGGGGTCTTTTACTTTTTCGGCTTCGATATCGGAATTGAGCCAATTTTGAAAGACTCCCTGTCCGGCAAGGGTCAGGTGATAAATCTTCTTGTTGCGTCCGTTTTCCACCTTTTCTTTTCCGAAAATCCAGCCTTTTTCGAGCAGCCTGCCAATCGCGGCGTTGATGCTACCGAAACTGGCGCTGTAAAACAGCGAAACACCGCGCTCAAGCGCCTTGTTGATCTCGTATACGGTCATCGCTCGCAAAGCCAGCAGCCCCAGAATCACAAATTCCATTCAGCCAACCTTTCATTATATATCTAATAGTAATATGAAGCGGAAAGAATGTCAAGGGTATTTTCGGTTCGCGGAGCAGAAAAAGGTTGCTTGAATTGCTCATTCGCTATTGACTAAAAAGTCAGTCATTGGTATAATTTATCTATCAACGACTGACTTTTTAGTCATTGGAAAGGAAGATCAGATGCCACGCACTAAAATTCAGACCGAACAAATTCGCGCCGGCAGCCGCGCCAGGATCATTGCCACTGCCCGCAGCCTGTTTGCCGAACGCGGCTTCGATGGCTGTAACGTCTCAGAGATTGCCAAACAAGCCGGCATGAGCCAGGGCAATCTGTACTGGCACTTCCCCTCCAAAGAAGCGATTTTCCAGGCCGTGCTGATGGAAGGTTTCCAGGCAATTGGCGGGACGATGACCGCCGCCGCCATGCGCGAAGGCAGCGGGTTGGAGAAGTTCAACCGCTTTCTGGATGCTTTCCTGGCTCTAACCAGGGAATCGGGCGGCGATGAATTCGTGATGATCATGCTCACCTTTCTCAGCCAGGGCGGGGCACGGAAATTCGCCGAGTTCGGCATCTCCACCGGGCAAATTGGCGCGGAGTATCACCAGGCGCTGAATGCCATCTTTGCCCAGGGACAGTCTGATGGGAGTTTCCGCCCTGACCTTGACCCCAACCTGCTGACTACCTTTTTCTTCTCGTTCATCAACGGGCTGATGTTAATGTACCCGCGCGAATGGCGAGATATTCCTGATGAAATCATTCGTGAAGCGCTGTTACGCCTGCTGGGCGGGAAACAAGGTGAACAATGAAAAAAGTGATTGCGCTGGTTGCCAGCGCTCGCAAAAAAGGCACCGATTATGTCATCCGCCAATTGCTGGGCAAGCTGGAAGCCTTGGGGGAGGTTGAAACCGAAATCATCACCCTGAGGGATTACCAGGTGGGGACCTGCCAGGGCTGCCAGGTATGTTTTGCCAGGGGAGAAGAGTTTTGCCCCCTGCAAGACGACCGGGATGTCTTGATCCGGAAACTGGACGCCGCCGACGGGGTGATTTTTGCCACGCCCAATTACGCCTTTCAGCTGGCAGCCCCGTTGAAAATCCTGCTGGAGCGGCTGGGGTTTGCCCTTCATCGCCCGCAATTCTTCGGCAAAACCTTTACCAGCATTGTGGTGCAAGGCATTTATGGCGGTCAGGAAATCGTCAAATACTTGAATTTTGTCGGTGGCGGACTGGGCTTTAATACAGTCAAGGGTGTTTGTATTACCGCCCTGCAGCCAATGAGCGATGCTGAAAAACAAAAGATTGATGGTCTATTGACGCGCCAAGCCAGAAAATTCCATGCCCAATTGAGGCGTCCGGCTTTCCCGATCCCATCCCTTTTTCGATTGATGGCTTTCCGCATGGGGCGCACCAGCATTGGATTTGAACTGACCGAACGCGACCGCGACTATCGCTATTACAGAGAAAAAGGCTGGTTTGAGTCGGATTATTTCTATCCGGTGCGACTGGGCACTTGGCGCAAACTGGTTGGCAGCCTGTTCGACAGAATGGCGCGATCATCCAGTCTGAACAGGCGCCGCTGACAGCGGGCTGATTTGCGAGAAGCAAATGTACTTTATAATGGACCCATGCCTCTTCAGCCGGCTTTGGCAAAACCAGCCTGCTTAGCGAATGGATGATAACCCTGAGCCGTGCTCCACTCGCTTGACGACAAGTTCTTGCTGGTGGTCAGCATGGTGTTCAACGGGGTGACCATCTGGCATGCCTGGGATTGGGTTTAGCCAGGCTGGTTTGTAAATCCAAAACCAACACGGTCGTCAATGCGGCCGTGTTTTTTATCTCTGGCTTAAAGATTTTTCCTGGATTAATGTAAAAAACTATTGACTTAACATAAAGTTTATATTACTATATGTAATGTACTAAATACCATAAGTAATTTTTAGTATACAAAAGGAGAACAAAATGTCAGGCCGAAAAAAATGCGCTCGCCGTATCATTGGTCAACACCCTGCTGATTTTTGGTCGTTACCTGATCAATATGCTCTGGATGTATCAGGAAGACGGCAGAACGCCAGGTTCGCAACAACATCCGCACACTGCGCTTTCACAATAACGAGATGACCCAAGAACAATTGGTTGAAAAAGCCGGCGTGACATGCCAGACCATTGTCGCCGTCGAGGACGGGAAATACGCTCCCTCGCTCAAACTGTCCGTATAAGTTCGCCTTGGTTGTTTGCGTATCAATTGGCGAAGTCTTTTCCTACGAAATTGGAGACATGAGATGAAAGCGATGATCTATGCTCAATACGGTCCCCCGGAAGTTTTGCGACTGGCGGAAGTTCCTAAACCGACGCCGCGCGATGGCGAAGTGCTGGTCAAAATCCACGCCACCACCGTCACCATCGGCGACTGCCGGATGCGCAGCTTTACCGTCCCACCCGAACAATGGCTGTTTGCCCGCCTGTATCTGGGGTTTTTCAAGCCGCGCCGACCGATTTTAGGGATGGAATTGGCGGGTGAAATTGAGGCAGTTGGCGCAGCAGTCACGCGCTTCACGCCGGGCGACGCCATCTTTGCATCCACCTTCGAGGCAAATTTTGGCGGGTATGCCGAGCACAAGTGTTTCCCGGAAAACGGCGTGCTGGCGCTCAAACCAGCCAACTTGGATTACGGCGAATCCGCCGCTTCGGTCGGGGGCGGATGGACGGCGCTGCGCTGTTTGAGACAGGCCCGCCTCCAGCCGGGGCAGCAGGTGTTGATTTATGGCGCATCCGGCGCAGTTGGCAGCAACGCTGTCCAATTAGCGCACAGCCTGTTTGGCGCGCAAGTGACCGGGGTTTGCAGCGCTGCCAATCTCGACCTGGTGAAATCGCTCGGCGCAGCGCATGTGTTGGACTATACCCGTCAGGATTTCACCCGCCAAGATCGTTTGTACGATGTGGTTTTTGACGCGGTTGCCAAATTTCCTGCCGCCCAGGCACGCAAAGCCCTCAAACCCGGCGGGGTGTACCTGAATGTCCATCGGGATGCCCATGCAAAAACCGGCCAAACGCGGCTCCAGGAATTATTGGAACTCAAGGACTTGCTCGAAGCCGGCTATTTCAAACCGGTCATTGACCGGGTCTATCCCTTCGAGCAAATCGTTGAAGCGCACCGCTACGTGGAGCAAGGCCACAAAAAGGGGAATGTGGTCATTACGGTAACGGATAATCTCATGGATGATTCGTTTTCAGGTCGGCGAGGAGATATGCGATGAAAGTATGTGTCGTTGGAGCATCCGGGAAACTGGGTCAGTATATGGTGCAACACGCGCTTGAACGGCGTTACGAGGTGGTTGGCGTTTGCCGGGAACGCAGTGTTGGGAAATTGGAGCGATTCAAAAACCGCATCACAATCATTCCCGGCGCAACAAATGACCGCCAGGTCATTAAAAGAGCCGTTTCGGGTTGCGAAGGGGTGTTGACCGTGTTGGTCCCCTGGGGCAGACAGCACTATTCCAGCGGGACAGCCCAGGCAGTGCTGGATTATGCCTGCCCGGAGGCGCGCCTGATCTTCTCCTGTGGTTGGCATATTACCTTTGATGGGCAGGATATCTATCCCGATTCGTTAAAACGGGATGAGGTTCTCTTCCGGTGGATTGGACGACTGACCCGCATGATTGATCTTGACGACCAGGTGGAAGCCTGCCGGCGCATCTTTGCCAGCCCCGCCCGTTGGACTGTGGTGCGTGGCAGCGACCTGGAGGAAGGCGAGAGCCAGGGACTGCCCGTATGGAGCCGCCATGTGGGCGATCCTATCCTCGCCAGCAACCTCACCCGCCGCGTGGATTTCGCCTTGTTTATGGTGGCGGCACTCGAAAACGAAGACCTTGTTCACCAAGCCCCCGCCATTGTCGGCTGCCGCACCCCTTCGGCGCTGGAATTTGCTTCTGCCGGGTGAAATGCCAGAGGTTGGGAAGCCAAAGCGAAATTGGGTGCCAAAACCGAGGATTGCAGCATGGATGAAACCTCTCGCTTCCCGCCTTGGAACCGATCCGGGCTGAAACACAGCGCCCGCGGCAGTGCTCGCCGGTCAAATCCTCAGTTTGCTTCGTTGAGCAAATATGTATACACAGCCTGGTCAAGCAAGCGCTCATCCTCACCGCTTTGCGCGGAAATCTTCATTTCGGACAGCCATCCAATGGCTTTTTCCCGTTCAACCTGCTCGGTTGCGGGATGCGCCAGCGCAGCCTGTAGCAGCGCCACTGCTGCGTTTTCATTGCCATTACATTGCAGGGCTCGGGCTGCGTTGACCGCTATTCGGGCTGTGTGGTCGCTGGAATTAATTTCCATAGCCAGGCTGGCTGCGCGGCGGTAATAATCCATTGCCAGCGCGTAATGCCCTGCCCCGCTAGCAGCCTCGCCAAGATTCAGCAGGCAGACCACAATGGTCCATTCCTCGCCAATCTCCTCGGCAATGGTTAACGCTTGTTGGGATAGCACCGCCGCTTCCTCAAATCGGCCGCGCGCAACCGCCAGTTCTCCCAAATTGTTCATCGCCAGGGCTTCACCATCCCGGTCGCCTTGCTCGCGGCAGATGGAAAGGCTCTCTTCATAGGCTTGCTGTGCCAGAGAATATCGCCCGGTCAGATGATATACAGTGGCAAGGTTGTTGATGACAATACCCAGATTGTACTGGTCACGCAATTTGCGGCACGTTTCTGCGACTTCGGAGAATATCCGTTCGGCAGCCGGGTAGTCACCGCGGATGCTGGCAATATCTCCTAACAAGTTGAGCGGCGCGATGCTGCGTCGCGGATTGCCGGATTGGCTGGCTGTAATCACTGCATGCTCAACCAGGGGGGTAGCGGCGTCAAAATCACCCATCCGGTTTAATATCAGTCCTTCCAGATATAATGCGTACGAGTAGCCATCCGGGTTGTTGGCGCGTTTACACATTTCCTGCGCCTGGCGGCTGCAATCCAACGCGCTGGCAAAATCTTTTAGCCGCAAGCGCACTCCCCCCAATCCAATCAAGCAAAATCCTAACTCGCTCAAATCTTCCCGCTTTGACAGGATTGCCTGGCTGCGGCTGAGAGCGCGCATGGCGTGATCGTGCTGCCGGAGGCGTTGAAACAGGCTTCCCTGGCGCGATAACAAAACCGCCCGTGGGAATTCGTTGGCAGGCGAATCTTCCAATGCAGAAACCGCCGCACTGAACCATGCAACTCCTTCTGCAAACCGGCTGCGGATATTGAAAAACTGGTATAACGTTTCTGCGCAGTTCTCCAGCGATTTTCCATCCCGTGCCGCAATGGAGCGGTTCCAGGCGAGATGGGCATTATCCAATTCGCACTGTAATTGGTCGAGGGTTTCAATTTGCCCACTGCCTTTGATTGAGGCGCGCATTTTATCTAAAAGATCCACGTAGTACGTTGTGTGACGATTTTCGGCTGCCTCTTTTTCCGCCGCGTTGATTGACAGTTTTTCAAGTGCATATTGCCGCAATGTTTCGTGCAAATCATAACGGTCATCTGCGCCTTTTCTCAACAAGGACTTCGCCACAAGGGCATCCAGTGTGTCTTTTTTGGCGCAGGCAATTTGCAGTGCGGCTTCAAGGCTGAATCCGCCGTGGAATAACGCCAATTTTTCAAAGACAGAGCGCTCCTCCGCTGTTAATAATTGCCAGGATACCTCAAATACGGCTCGCAAGCTGGCGTGTTGCGGGGGGGTATTGATGGCGGAACTTTGTAAAATATCCAGGTCTTGCATTAATGCCTGCGCCAATTCGTCACAGGTGCAGCGATAAAGCGCGGCAGCAGCCAGTTCAATGCCCAACGGTAAGCCATCCAGCAAATGACAAATCTGGATTGCGGCGGGCAGAGTTTTCTGATCGAGCTCGAAATTATGGTTTACCTGGCGCGCGCGCCGTAAAAACAGGGCAAGCGCTTCCGATTGATTTACCTGGTTTTCCGTTTCCAAGCGGTCTGGCAGGCTCAATCCCTGAAGAGGGATAATGCTTTCTTCACGCAGGTTAAGCCGTTCCCTGGAGGTAACAAAAAATGTGACCGAAGTAGTTTCTGCCAGTAGATGTGCCAGGAGGGCGGCGTTTTCAGGATTTGCCAATAATTGTTCAAAATTATCCAGCACCAGCAGCAAATTTTTGCGCCGGAGAAAATTGGTGATTTGTGCTTGCGGTGATTGCTGTTCGGTGAATTTAAAATCACTGGCTTCTGCCAGCGCATTTATGAGTTGCTCCGGCGCGCAGGTTTTTCGCAGCGGCACGAAAAATACCCCGTCCGAGAAAACACCGATTTGCAGGCGGGCTGCTTCTAAGGCTAATCGGGTTTTACCAACACCGCCCGGGCCGAGCAGTGTTATCAGCCGGTTCTCCGGATCAATCAACGCATCGGCGAGCTCGGTCAGTTCCGTGTGGCGTCCCACAAATGGCAACCCTTCTCGCGGAAGGTTATGCCGGGTTGCCGCGGGTTTGGACATGACTCCCAGCCCGGAGTGGATTGCATCAAATAATGTTTTCGTTTGATGCGAGGGTTCAACCCCCAGGTGCTCGCTCAAGAAACGGCGCAGCAGCAGGTATTGATTTTGCGCTGCGCTTCGATGGCCATCCACTGCCAACAACCGCATCATTTCAGCGTGGGCGCTTTCTTCCCAGGGAGTCAGATTTATAATGCGCGAGATTATTTGCCGAGCCAGGGTATATTCACAGCGCCGTTCATAATACGTTGCTAAAACGGATAATCCTTCCACGCAACACTGAACCAATTGCTCGCGCATCAACATAGCCCACTCTTCAAAAAGGGGGCTGCCCTCTAATACCATTTGATCCAGAAATGGCTCGTGGTGTATGTCAATTGCTGCTTGCAGATGAAGAGGATTAAACCGTCGGCGTCCATCCGGTTGTGGGTAATATCGCAACGCCGATTTCAATTTTGATTCAAAGATGTGAACATCAACCTGTACGGACGCAGTGGGGTTCAGCCCGATGGTGTCTCGTTCCACCTGTAAAAAAACCGGCGCGTTGGGGGTTTCACCCAGCGCTTTTCGCAAATAAGACAGGGTTTGGCGCAGGTTATGAAGCGCCTGATCTTCCGGTTGGTCTGACCACAACAAACCTGCCAGGCGTGATCGCGTGTGAACCCGGTCGCGCTCAACCGCAAGGTATGCCAGCAGGGCGCGAGTTTTATCGGTATCAAAATTACGGATGAGTTCCCCATCTTTTCGAGTTTGAAAATGGCCAAAACAGGTGATGTTCAATACTGGCATGATGACCCCTCAAGATAATTATAGAGTGTGGTCTAATTTTTTTGTGACGATTTTCTGACGTGAATTTCATAAACTTGGAACATAATCTGCCTGTTTTTGTATGTAACAATCTGGAGGAAATCGTATGTCCAAGCGCAATCTTTGTCATCGGATATTGGTTGTGATGATCATCTTGAGCATGTTTGCCGGTAGCATTCCGCCGGCATCCGCCAGCAGTTATGTGGTGCAACCCCTCTTATGGGTTCCCAATGATGAAGTCCGGGCAATGGCGATTGCCGGGAACACGCTATACATTGGTGGCGAATTCACCCACGTAGGTCCCCCCACCGGTCCATTTGCAGATTTGCACCCGATGAGCGCCATTGCCAATTTGGATATGCCGCCAATCGGCTCAGGAATTGTGCGAGCCATTGCCCCCGATGGAAGCGGTGGCTGGTACCTGGGCGGTAATTTTACCCTGGTGGACCGGCAGCCGCGGTATGGTCTGGCGCACATTCTGGCGGATGGCAGCCTGGATGCGGACTGGGACATCGAATTAAACCAGTACGGCACCATCTACACAATGGTTGTGAGCGGCGGCACCGTGTATATCGGCGGTTCATTCGCCAGCCTGGATGGCTTGCCGCGCAGCAATATTGCTGCCATAGATGCCGCCAGTGGTGAGGTTACCTCCTGGAACCCTGGTGCTTCCTCTCATGTCTATTCGCTGGTTGCCAGCGGTGAAACGCTTTACGCCGGAGGCGCGTTTGGCGCAATCGGCGGGGCACTGCGCAGCCGGGTGGCTGCGCTGGATATAACCACTGGCAGCGTGCTGAACTGGAATCCCGGCGTCAGCGGCGGCATAGTGTACATCGTCTATTCGCTTGTATTATGCGCTGACCAGCTATACATCGGCGGCACCTTCACCGGAGTGGGTGGGCAGCCGCGTGCAAACCTTGCCAGCGTAGAGACTGCCAGCGGGACAGTCACCGCCTGGAATCCGTCGCCGAATGAGCAGGTCAATGCCCTGGCTTGTGGTAGCGGCACGGTTTACGCTGGCGGGCGCTTCACCAACATTGGCGGTCAGCCCCGCAACCGCATCGCCGCCCTGAGTACCGCATTGGATAGCAATAACGCCACTGCCTGGAACCCGAACGCAAACTACTGGGTCGATGCCATCGCCTTGATGGGTAATACGCTATATGTTGGTGGGCGTTTCACCATAATTGGTAGTACGCAGCGCCATTACCTGGCAGCGCTGGATACAACCGTTACCAGTGAAATTGTATTACCTTGGGATCCCTTCCCCAATAACAATATACTGGCAGTGGCTGTCAGCGCTGACCGCGTCGGTGCTGGCGGTTGGTTTAGCAGTATTAACCTGCAGCAGAGAAACCGCATCGCCGCAATTGATCTTACCACCGGAATGCTCACCGATTGGAATCCGAATGCCAGCCATGCTGTGCTTAGTTTGGCGGCAACCGACACACTTATTTACGCCGGCGGCAACTTCAGCTCAATTGGCGGACAGTCGCGCAACCGAATTGCCGCGCTTGACCGCGCCACCGGACTGGCAACCGCCTGGAACCCCAACGCCAACCTGAACGTACTTGCCATGCAGTTGGTCGGTACCACACTCTACATCGGCGGCAATTTCACCTCCATCGGCGGCACCAGCCGTTCCTATCTTGCCGGGTTGGATACCACCATTAACACCAACAACGTCACCGCATGGGACCCGGGGCTGACTGGCGGCAATGTATCCACCCTGGAACTGGACGGCAACACACTCTATGTGGGCGGCAATTTCACCTCGGCAGGCGGCACTCCGCGCTTGCGCCTGGCTGCCTTTGAACTGATCAGCGGCGCGCTCACCGGCTGGAACCCCGGAGCAGATTATTCGGTTGCTGATCTGGCTGTCGGTGAAGATGCGGTGTTCGTCGGCGGTGATTTCACGGTCATCGGCGGTCAAACGCGCGAATACCTGGCTGCGCTCGATAAGACTACCGGGCTGGCGACCGCCTGGAACCCGATTCTTGACGACGATGTGCTGACTCTCTCGCTGCGTGGCAATAGTCTCTTTATTGGCGGCTATTTTGAAGAAATTGATGGCCAGTCTTGTTACTATCTGGCTGCCTTGGATCCATCCCTGACAACTGGCAGCCTGTTGCCCTGGGATCCTATCCTGGACGGCTACGTCTATGAAATCCTGTTGGAAGGCAACCATGTGTTCATCGGTTCAGATACTGGTTTTGTGGAAAACGAGCCGCAATCAAGATTGGCTCGTCTCAACATTGCTGATGCCACAACCTTGCCAGCCGATCAGATCACTGCCACCTCTGCCCGCCTGAATGCCAGCCTGTTTACCCTGGATCCGGCGGATCAGTTCCGCTTTGAATGGGGGCTGACCAGCGGCGACTACCCAAACCAGCTGCCCGGCACTCCGCAACCAATCGGCCAGGCGGGCGCGGCGCAGGTTTCTGCGCCGCTTGATGGTCTTTCCAGCAGCCAAACGGTTTACTACCGGGTTGTATTGGTCACGGCAGCGGGTGAAATCTTTGGCGCGGAACAATCATTCACATTACAGGAAAGCGGATTTAATGTATTTCTTCCGCTGGTGGTGCGCTAATCTGGCTGAGCCACCACCCACCTGGCAAGCCTCAACCCGGCGATGAACAAGTCTTATCGCTCCTATTTACTGCGCATATGGCAAAGCGACGAGCGCGACCAGCCAATCTGGGTAGCCTCTCTGGAAGACCCGCATACCCGCCGGATAGTCCATTTTACGAGTTTCGAGGAATTGTGGCATTTCCTTATGGAACGGGTCGCCGTACCCGATTCCACCCAGAGTCTCTCCAAAAGTTCAGAGGAGAACGAGCAATGAGATAACACCTGCTGCAAGCATTCCCCTGTGCGCCAGGCTTGCGTCTGCGGCCCTTTGGGCAACGAAAAACCAGAGCCCGACGGACTCTGGTTTGACTTTAGTAGCGGGGAGTGGATTCGAACCACTGACCTCCGGGTTATGAGAGATTTTCCTGGTTTCGGAACGTTTTTCACTCAGGCTCCGCATTTTAGCCTGGCCTGAGGGACGCTCTTCTGAAGAGGCCGGAGGATCTTTGGTTACGAGTTATTAGACGTATGATAGCGACTTTTTATGACAGGGTCAAGTAGTAGTTTTTTCGCGACCCGGAGGACGATGGTTGCGAATTAGTGAACGAACGTCCAAAAATCACGAACTTTTCGTTCTATCGTTCATGTGCGATTTGTTAAGGTAATTCAAGTTTTTCGTTGTCACAAAAGGTCAATCGTTGCAAAAAATGGATGTGTGTCAATCGTCATTCAATAAACCACTTCCTAAATCGTCAAATTGTGGAAAAATTGACAATTTAGGAATTTAACAATAATCCCAAAAACCAGGTTTGTTTGAACTCGAAAGACAGAAACTGAACCGAACAAGTGTCATCAATTTTCAAGATTACCCATTTGTACTTGACCTAATGTCATCTTGCCTTACGGGTCTCGTTGACACCCTTTAATCCTTATTCACCTGTCGGCAGAGAATACAGCTCCTCGATCGTCATACCAAAGGTATCACGAATGTATTGCACCATTAAATTCATGGAATGCTGGTAAACATCCTCGATCGCGGGATCGTTGTAAGCTTTGATGAAGTATTCTTCCACGGTCATGTCAGGATCGCTGCACCATTCATCGATGTGTTCGCCGGTATCCAGATAATAGTAAAAACTTGCCCCACCGTTGTAATTATCGTCGGCGCCAACAAAAAGTTTGTTGTCGGTTGTGTGATAGAACAAGTTTACGCGGTAAACGTCAGTAATCGGTTGAAAAAATACGACATCATATTCCTTATTTTCTTTTTCGTTGTGGTCGATGCGGATGTTGGTATAGATGCCTTCGTGCTGCTCATACATGTAAATCCCGGGGGTCTCGTCTGGGACAAAGCCCAGACTCTTGAGGGTCGGTGGTTCATACGGCAATGTGAACAATTTTTCGGGGGGCATTTTGAAGATGTTCTGAATGGTTTCATTAAAGAAGCGGATGGGTGCATACAGCGGATCTTCGCCATTTTCAACTTCCAAAGCGGCACGGATCATCTGTTCTGAGTTCGCCCGATCCTGCCCATCGATGGAATATTCGCCAGTGTCGATGTCGTAGAGGTAGTTCACGGGCGGCTGACCTTCCTTATCCATTTGGCAGAGGTAAACCTTGTGTACGTCATAGTAACCGATGGAGGTTTTGTATTCATCATTCAGGTACAGGGTCATGCGGATGATGTTCTGGTTATCTTCCCTGGATGGCGGCCCCCACTGGTCATGGGTGATGGTGAAAGAGGCAAGCTCGATATCGAAATAAGCTTCGTGATTGTTGGGATCAAGGTTGAATCCAAGGTCTTTAAGTGTGGTAGGAATGATGAAATCTTTGTTGGCGAGGGTGGTGTAGATGTTTTCGAGGGATGAATAGTCTTCGACGCTGCTTTTGTCGAGGTAAAGGGCCTGGAGGTTCGTCAGCGAAGCAAGCGAAGAAACATCTGAAATGGTTGAATTGTCGAGCCACAGCACCTGCAAATTAATCAGGTTGGAGAGAGCGCTGTAATCTTGCGCCTGGCAATTGGAAAGGATCAAGAGCTTAAGGTTGGTTAATTTGGCCAGAGGTGCGACATCAGTGACGGGATTGCCAGCCAGGGATAAGGCGGTTAGTTTGGTGAGCCCGGCCAGAGGGGAGATGTCGGTCACGGCGTTTTGAGACAGGTCGAGGCTTTCGAGGTTGGTAAAGGCTTCCAGGCCGTCGAGGTTGGTGATTGGGGTGAATTCGGAGAGCTGTCGCTGCAAAGAGTCGGTGAGATCCATGCGGGTGACGCCCTGGGCTTCCGCGAAGGTGATTTCGCCTTCAGGTTTGCCCATCGCGCTGCGTATCATTGCTTCTAACACTGGATCAGCAAAGGTTACGAAACCAGACATCGATGTCTCAACAAGAGACGAGGTCGTCGTGACCTCCACAGCCGGGTTTGATGAGGTTGTTGTCACAGCAGGCGTGCTACAGGCCGCAAGGGTTATGGTCAGCAAAACGGTCATCAGTATATTATGAGGTTTCATCATTGGAAGTAATCCTTTTTATTATTTTGAGTGATAACTGTGAAGGCGGGTATTTTTTTTAGTTATTTACATAATGAGAATTTTAGTACCCATTTGAATTTTACACTAACCGTCTGATCACACGTAATGCTATGCAATTCAAAGGGCATCACTTGTTGACGGTTTGGTTTAATAAAAAATGACCCACCTCGGTGCGCTTGCATTGCAGAGGCGTGGTGGGTACTGTTGGATTGATTATAACCAGGTTTAGCCATAATAAGTCCTGCCTGGCAAACTTTCTGGCAATCTAAACCCGCATAAGGTCATTTTGTATCGGGAATTAACTTAAATTCTATCTTTGCGCCTAACGCCTCGGCGATCTTGGTAAGGAAGGATAAGCTAGGGGCGCCGGTGCCATTTTCCAATTTGGCGATGGAAGGCTGCCGGGAGCCGACCATCTCAGCAAGTTGAGCCTGAGTTAACCCCCGCAACATGCGGAGCCGGGCAACCTGGTAGCCGGGTTCCAATTCCTCTGCAGCAGCCAGGAAATCCGGGTCTTTAATCTTTTCAGCTTCCCAATCTTCAAATTTTGGCAATTTATTTCCTTCCATGTCATATTCATCGAATTTTTTTCGAGATGATCCATGCTCACAAGAACTAATCCACCTATACTAATCAGATCTGTCGATAAAGAAATCCAAATTATCATTATCCAAATTTCTTTATTTCTTGCATCAGTTCCAGTCGCAGTAAGTGCTTTGTTATTATCATTTTCAGACTGAAATGATAATAACATTGGATGTGTTCTCATTTATGAAAATAGCCGTGGCCTGAATACAACATCAAATGTCTTCATCCGTAATAAGCCCTGGCTGGCATCATCCTTGGCAAAATCATTTGTCATCTTTGTGTTTGGTCTTGTCCACCAGGATAAATCCCTAGCCGGGCTTTGGCGTTGGCGGCAAGGTTTCGCCTTTGGTAACGGTGACTTCAGTCCCGGTTTTCCCACCTTTTGGACCAACTACGCCGTATTGTCCAGATTCCGGGGCCTTCTGACCCGGCTTGTGCATTGTACCTTTGGGTTTACTCATTCGAATATCCTTTCTGGTCAAGATGACCAACGATCAAAACGCTTTTGACATTCACCATCTGGCAGCCTTGCCCCTTGATCGAGCATCTCCCGGAGGGCAATTGCTGCTTGGTTTTCTGTAAGAACATGGAGGATCACCATTTCATCCAATATCCATAGCACCCCGTGAACCGGTACCCCCTGCACTTTGGCAAGTTCATTAAGTCTTCGGTCACCGGTCACCAAACTTGCATCCAATGCTCTGGCAAGCAATAATGCAGCCAGATCGATGGCTGATAATTGACGATGGATTTGCCTTAACCGGACTAATTCGAGCACATATTCAGGTTCAAGACCATGTGTTTGCAATCCCAGATCGTGAAGGTGTGCCCACCCGGGATGTATAAACTCCTCGACCGCAAAATCAGTAGTGAAGAATTGGTATGGAAGACGGAAAACATCGGCTAATATCTTGCCGTTCTCGAGGTCGATCCAAATATTCGTATCAGTTACCAGAACGGATGGCAAGGTCATTTTGCTGCAGTGCCTCCATCTCCCACCCTAGTTGTAATGGCTTGCCTAGCAATTCCTGTGCCCTGGACCGTGAGATCAAATCCTCAGCCAAAGCGCGATAAATTAACCGTTCCATCCGCATGGGCGTTTCAGATGGATAAGGTTTTCCTGGTTCCTGGCGATGCCAATCATTGACGCGGAACTGCTGGAATAAACGCGCTGCGGTGTTTTCGGAAATAATGGAAAGATCCTTGGCGCGGTAAATCCAGGCTTGCATACTCAAACCATATTTGTGCTTAAGCATGTGCAACTCGTTGATGTTCAGATCCGTCCGGTTGGCACCCAGCTCAAAGCGAGCCGTAGCAGCTGGTACGAGGAAAGCTCCGACAAACCGATTAGCTGCCTGTTCTGGCTTGCGATCGCCCTGAATATCCAGGACCAGGTGTCCCAGTTCATGTCCTAAATTGAATCGCTGCCGGTCGCCTGATAATTCGCCTTTGGTTACGATTACCGGATCGCCATCCGCCTTGAAAGTACAGGCGTCAAAATGCTCGAAACCAGAGATGATCCCCACCTTGATTCCCCGGTCCTCCAGCAACTGGACCAGGTTTTCAATTGCATCATAACCCAGGCTCCAGTGGTCACGTAATTCGAGAGCGGCGGTTTCAATATCATCCAGTGAGGTCACTTTGCGCAGGGGGAGGTTTGCTGCATGTTGTTCTTCCGGGAAAAGACTTTCAACCTCGAGATAACGCTCCACCCAATCCTGGATGCGCATCTGGATGGCTTCCTGCTCTTTGACACCCAGCACAGCGTGTTTTCGGTAGGCCTGAAGTTGAACGGAGACCGTACTCGGGCGAAAGAAGAAATCCACCTTGACCTGCAAAGCCTGAGACAGCCGCAACAAAACGCCTGAACTGGGCACGTCCTGGTCTCGTTCATATTTTGAGATCGCCATGGCGCTGACCCCAATTTCATCCGCCAGTTTTCGCAAAGAAAAATTGCCCGCTTTCCGAGCCTGTTTGATGCGCCCTCCGATGGTCATGGTCATCTCCTTTTCTCTTTCAGTTTACATAATATCACAAATTATATAATTTGTAAACCGGTATCTGTCAAAAAATGGAAAATAGAGGAAACTGACCTCCTATTTGATTTTGTTTTTCCTTTCCCGATGCTATAATCATTAGAGCAACTGTGATAATCTCAATTCTCATAAGCGAGGTGAGCAATGGCCGACACGGATGAGTTCTGGACGGCAGAAGAAGTCTCGAATTACTTACGTATTCCGCAATCGACCATCTACAAGCTCGCCCAAGACAAAGTTTTACCCGGTTTCAAGGTGGGGAAGCACTGGCGGTTTCGCCGAGAAGCAATTCTTAAATGGATTGATGACAGCGAAAATAAAAAATCAACTCCAACATCCGGTAACCTAAAATAAAACCTTCGATGATTACAAACACTACTAATTCCATCCCCGAAATCGGACAAATCGTCACCGTACGTCAACGTCGGTATGTTGTATCTGACATACAGCAGAGTACAATCCCTCTTGAAGTCCTTTGGAAAAATGGGGATAAACCACAGCACCTGATTTCCCTAAGCTCAATTGAAGATGATGCGCTGGGAGAGACCCTTCAGGTTATTTGGGAGATCGAACCAGACGCCAGAATAAATGAAAAATCCGGATTACCCGACCCAGCAGGATTTGATTCTCCAATAAAGTTCGATGCTTTTATAAATGCAGTTCGTTGGGGAGCGATCAGCTCAGCAGATATCCGCTCTCTTCAAGCCCCATTTAGAAGCGGCATAACAATTGAAGATTATCAATTGGATCCGCTCGTGCGTGCGGTTCAGATGCCACGTGCGAATTTACTGGTAGCTGATGATGTGGGTCTGGGTAAAACCATCGAAGCCGGCCTCATCGTCCAGGAATTGCTACTACGCAACCGGGCCCGGACAGTGTTGATTGTCTGCCCATCTTCCCTGCAGATCCAATGGCGTGATCAAATGCGCGATAAATTTGGTCTCGAGTTTCGTATTGTGGATGCAGAGTTGATGCGCACTTTACGCCGCACTCGTGGGTTACACACCAATCCATGGTCGCACTTTCCACGTCTGATCACATCGATCGATTTCCTAAAACGTGATCGCCCCATGCGATTATTCAAAGAAATCCTACCTGCCGAGGATGAACCGAAATACCCCCGAAAATTTGACATTCTCATCATTGACGAAGCCCACAACATTGCCCCGGTTGGACGCGGTAAATATGCTACCGATTCCCTTCGAACATTGGCCATTCGGACGATTGCCCCAAACTTCGAGCACAAATTGTTACTTACTGCCACACCTCATAACGGCTACAAGGAATCCTTTACTGCCCTGCTTGAATTACTGGACAATCAACGCTTTGCCCGCGGCATTGAGCCTGACCGGCAGCAACTTCAGTTGGTTATGGTCCGGCGCATGAAAAGCGAGTTGCCACCTCAATTTGACGGCACCCCTCGCTTCCCGAAACGTTCCATTCAGGCAATCGAAGTTTCTTACTCGGACGAGGAAAAGAAAGCTCACACCTGGCTGCAGGAGTACACCGAACTGCGTCAACAAAACCCAAAAGATGCCATTGAGCGCTATGCGACCGAGTTTATGATGAAAATGCTCAAGAAGCGGTTGTTTTCTTCGCCAGCTGCTTTCTTGCTCACCCTTGAACAACACTTAAAGACACTTGAGAAGACGAAGACCATTTCTGATCAGCATAAACCGGTCTTTGGCATTTTACGACAGCAGCTTGAAGCAGCCGAAGAAGATGATCCGCAAGAGTCCGCTGAAGAATCGGGCGAAGATGCAATCCTGACAGCCACCCGACTTTTCCGCCCGGTTACTCCTCGCGAAAAGGAATTATTGGATAACCTGCTAGCCTGGGCGAAGCGCTCTGCAGCCCGTCCAGATAGCAAAATCCAGGAACTTCTGAAATGGCTGAAAACCAATATCAAACCCAATGGGGTCTGGTCAAATGAACGGGTGGTTATTTTCACAGAATACCGCGCTACGCTAAATTCACTCCAGGAATTGCTCGCCATGGAAGGTTTTACAGGTGACAACCGCTTGATGACCCTTTATGGCGGTATGGATGATGAAAAACGCGAGAGCGTCAAAGCTGCATTCCAGGCCCATCCGGAGATCAGCCCGGTACGAATTTTGCTGGCCACCGATGCGGCTTCAGAGGGCATTGATTTGCAGAACCATTGCCACTGCATTATCCACATGGAAATTCCATGGAACCCGAACCGCCTGGAACAGCGCAATGGCCGCCTTGACCGTCATGGGCAAACAAAAGATGTGTTGGTTCACCATTTTGTGACCAAAGGATTCCGTGACCAGGAACAGAATGCCTGGGATGTGCGCGGGCAGGGACTGGAAGCCGATCTGGAATTCCTTTTTCGGGCAGTGAAGAAGGTGGAACAAATTCGTGAAGACCTGGGTAAGGTTGGTCCCGTGATTGCTCTGCAGGTGGAAGAAGCCATGCTGGGCAAACGCCGCCGGCTGGATACTGCTCAGGCAGAACGCGACAATGAACCGGTTAGGCGGATGCTTAAATTCGAGCGCGACCTGCGCACCCAAATTGCCCGTCATATGGAGCAGCTTCAAGAAACACGCCAGAACATGGACTTTTCGCCGGAAAATACCGAGATCATCGTAGAAACTGCCTTGGGATTAGCCGGTCAGCGCGGATTAATCCCGACAAAATTGCCACAACTTGCTGGTGAGCAGCATCCGATCAACGGCACTCCAATCTATGAACTTCCGGCATTGACGGGCAGTTGGGCGGCCTGCGCAGAGGGATTGGCGCACCCGCATACGGGCAAGATTCGCCCGATTACTTTTGATCATCATGTTGTGGATGGACACGACGACGTGGTGCTGGCGCATCTCAACCACCGCCTGGTGCAAATGTCACTGCGCCTGCTGCGCGCCGAGGTGTGGTCGCCGGCCAGCAAGAAGGGTTTATACCGCCTGACTGCGCGAGTGGTTGCCGATACTGCACTTACCGATCCGGCAATCATTGCTTTTGCACGGCTGGTGGTAATCGGCGGTGACCAGAACCGGCTGCACGAAGAAATTATCTCAACCGGAGGATTTTTAAAGGAAGGGAAGTTTAACCGGATGAACATCGGCCAGGTGACAAATGCCCTCCAGTCCGCCACCGACCAGGAACCGACCGCAGCCATGCAGCAGCGTTTATTGGACCTCTATCCTCGAATTATTCCTTCTCTATCTTCTGCATTGGATGCGCGCTGTAAAGACCGTATGGATGGAATCCAGAAATTGCTGACAGAGCGCTCTGAGTTTGAAGCGAAGAGTATTGAAAGCGTTCTTAATGAACTGTCTGGCTCCATCCGCCATGAACTGGATGAGCCTGAAGTATTTCAATTGGAGTTGTTTACCAGCGAAGAAAAGGAACAGTTGAACCGTAACAGGGACGCCCTGCGGCGAAGGCTGGCAGCTATACCGGTAGAAATTGAGCAGGAAAAAGCAGTAATTCAAAAACGGTTTTCTGACCCGCAGATACGCATGTTTCCTGTAGCGGTTATGTTTATAGTGCCTGAGAAATATTCATGATAGGAGGGATAACAATGGATAGTACCCAGAATAATATGCAACCAGCATTAATCGCAGGAATGGCACCAAGGTTTGGCTCAGGTTTTCTAAAGGATCACGCCGGAAAGATATTGACAGATCCAAAAATAGCAATCGTTGAATTGGTTGCCAATAGTTGGGATGCTGGCGCTGATTTAGTTGAAATTACATGGCCGGACGAATATGGTGAAGATATTATCATCAAAGATAATGGTACCGGGATGACGCATGACGAATTTATCAATCGATGGATTGAATTAAGCTACAACCGACGCGATGAACAGGGACCAGATGTGGTATTCCCTACCGGTAATCAGAGAAGTACAAGGCAAGCTTTTGGACGAAATGGAAAAGGACGTCATGGTATGTTTTGTTTTTCGGACACATATCATGTTATGACAATAAAAGGTGGTGAACAAAATCTATTCCGAGTGACTCGGTCAGCCAGTTTAAATTCACCATTCAAAATTGACGAGTTGAGCAGGCAGCCCAGTCAAGGGCATGGGTTAACACTATCATCAAAAATGGAATCTGGACAATTATCCATATCAGATCTAACGGAATTAATCGGTTCAAAATTTGTTGCTGATCCATCATTCAGAATAAAGGTAAATGACGCATTTGTAGAATTAACAGATTTAGAAAATGTTTCTGACACTTACTCTTTAACCGTCGAGGGTTTAGGCATTGTTACTATTCGTCATTTTGACTCCAGAAAGACCGGTAGAACTAGTAAACAGCATGGAATCGCTTGGTGGGTAAATCATAGGTTAGTTGGTGAAGCTTCGTGGCGGGGTTTTGATGATAACCCCTATCTTGATGCAAGAAAGGCGGAAGCGAAGCGCCATACTTTTGTGGTGGAAGCAGATATTCTTGAAAATTCGGTTGAGGCTGATTGGGATGCATTTCGTGACACAATAGAATTTCGAAAGGTCTCAGCCGTTGTAAAAGATTTCATATTAACTAAAATACAAGATTTATTTTCGGATATTCAAAAAACTAGAAAGATAGAAGCTATCGTTTCAAATAGGTCAGAAGTCAAAGAGCTAGCACCTGAATCAAGGAAAATGCTAGGTACCTTTGTTGAAGAAATTCAACGCCGTTCACCAACCATCACACAAAAAGATTTAAATGCAACAGTAGAAGTTTTAGCAAAACTGGAAAAAAGTCGCTCTCAATTTACTCTTCTTGATCAATTGGCAAGATTGAATCCAGATGATCTAGATGGATTGAGCGATTTACTTTCTCAATGGAGTGTTAGCGAAGCCCGACTTGTTCTAGATGTTCTGAGAAGGCGATTGAAATTACTCGAAACTCTAGAAAAATTGGTGGAAAATCCTACGACAGATGAGTTACATGGAATCCAACCTTTATTTGAAAGTGGATTATGGATATTTGGCCCTGAATATGAATCTATTGACTTTATCGCAAATCGCAGCCTTAATACGGTTATTCGTGATTTCTTAAAAGATCAGGTTGTCGATTTAACTACCCCAAGAAAACGTCCCGATATTGTCGCGTTGCCAAATTCAACCTTAAGTGTTTATTCTGCCGATTCATTTGATGAACGTTCTGAAGTAAATGGGATTTCGAAAGTCTTGATAATTGAGTTGAAGCGAGGCGGATTCACAATAAGCCGTCAGGAAAGACAGCAAGCTCAGGATTATGCAAGCGAGCTGCGGAAAAGCGGAAAAATCGGAAGAAACACATCTATTGTGGGATTTGTACTTGGTGCTCAAATAGATAACGATTCACTTGATGAGGTAAAAGAAGGTGAGACGATTATCTATCCACGCCCATATAGTGTGGTCCTTCGTCAAGCTCATGCTCGAACTTTTAACTTACAGGAAAAGATAAATAAACTCCGGGCAGAGAAAGGTCAGGACAATTATGATATTGACTCTGATGTGGAATCTGTAATCAACCAGCCTGAACAACTAGAACTGACTCCTGAGACTGCTGGAATTTCTTAGGATAATTTATGTCTACTATCGCCCGACACCACAACGAATGGCTTTCTCTTATCGAAATCTCCGGCCCGTTTTTGAGCCTGCCGGTGCTGATGCGCACCTTCCCCCAGGGATTGGAAGCGCTTGACCGTGATGGCCTGGCGGAGCTGCGCCTGGCGTATGAGGAATGGCTGGATGACCAGAATAGCCTGCGTCCCTCGCCGGCTATTCATTCGGTGTGGGTACGTTATGTCCTCGAACACGTTCTCGGCTTTGGAAAAAGCCATCTGCTCGAAGGTCCCGCGATTCCGGCGACCCTGCAAGCCTTTGTTGCCGAACAGGGAGAAACCCTGCGCCCCGACCTGGCGATCGTTTCCAATGATCCATCCGCTCAAAAACCGCGTATGCTGGTGCAGGTCTGCCCAATCACCCAGGGGCTGGAAAAATCCATGCAGAACCACCGCTGGAAAGCCTCGCCGGCCATGCGCATGCTCGAATTGTTGCGCGCCACCGGCGTTTCGCTGGGTCTGGTAACCAACGGCGAGCAGTGGATGCTGGTCAATGCTCCCAAAGGCGAGACCAGCGCGTTTGTCTCCTGGTATGCCGCCCTGTGGCTGGAAGAGTCGCTCACCCTGCGCGCTTTCTCCTCCCTGTTGGGTGCAACACGCTTCTTCTCGGTGGCGGACGAGGATACTCTGGAAGGCATGCTCAAAGACAGCGTCAACGAGCAGCAGGAAGTCACCGACCAGTTGGGCTACCAGGTGCGCCGGGCGGTGGAGGTGTTGATCCGCGCCATTGATAAGGCCGACCAGGACTGCGGGCGAACGCTTTTGAATGACATTCCCGAAAAAGATTTGTACGAGGCTGCCCTGACGGTGATGATGCGCCTGGTCTTCCTCTTTTCTGCCGAAGAGCGCGGACTGCTGCTGTTGGGCGACCCACTATACGATCAGAACTATGCCGTCTCCACCCTGCGCGCCCAGCTGCGTGAAACTGCTGATCAGCTGGGTGAAGAGGTACTGGAGCGCCGCTTCGATGCCTGGTGCCGACTGCTGGCCACCTTCCGTGCCGTGCATGACGGTATTCACCACGACCGGCTGAACCTGCCGGCTTACGGCGGCAGCCTGTTTGACCCTGAACGTTACCCGTTTTTGGAAGGAAGACTCCCCTCTCCTGACAGGAGAGGGGCCGGGGGTGAGGTCCTCCCCATCTCCAACCGCACGGTACTGCACCTGCTGGAAGCGCTGCAGGTGCTGCGCGTCAAGGTGCCCGGCGGTGGACCGGCTGAAGCAAGGCGGCTCTCCTTCCGCGCACTGGATGTGGAGCAGATCGGTCACGTCTATGAAGGCTTGCTGGATCATATTGCTGTGCGTGCCAGCGAACCTGCACTGGGCCTGGCTGGCACACGCGAGAAAGAACCGGAGCTATCGCTGCCTACTCTGCGGGCGGAAGAAGGCAAAGGCGAGAAGAGTTTTCTGGCCTTCCTCAAAGAGCAAACTGGCCGTTCAGAAAATGCACTGCGCAAAGCCCTGCTGGAAAGACCGGACGTGTTCACCAACCAGCACCTGCTCATCGCCTGCAACAACGATGCAAAAATGCTGGAGCGGGTGGCGCCGTACGCCGGCCTGCTGCGCGAGGATGACTTTGGTTACCCGGCGGTCTTCCTGCCGGGCAGCGTGTATGTGACCGCCGGCGCCACGCGCCGCGCCACCGGCACGCATTACACCCCGCGCAGCCTGACAGAGCCGATCGTTCAGCACACCCTGGAACCGCTGGTCTATACCGGCCCGGCGGAAGGGCTGCCCAAAGAAGAATGGAAACTGAAAACCGCTGCTGAACTGCTGGAACTGAAGGTCTGCGATATGGCCATGGGCTCGGCTGGCTTTTTAGTGCAGGTGATCCGTTACCTGTCCGAACGGCTGGTGGAAGCCTGGGATAACCTCAATCCCGCTTCCCTCCCCGCTTCAGGGGGAGGGACCGAGGGAGGGGGTCTCCGCATTACCCCCGAAGGCCAGCCCGCCACTGGCAGACCCGGCGAGCTGATCCTCCCCGCCGACGACGAAGAGCGCCTGGTGTTGGCGCGCCGCCTGGTAGCGGACCGCTGCATCTACGGTGTGGACAAAAACCCGCTGGCCGTCGAGATTGCCAAGCTGTCCATCTGGCTGACCACCATGGACAGGGGCCGGCCCTTCACCTTTTTGGATCACGCTCTCAAATGCGGCGATTCATTAGTGGGCGCGGATGAAGACATGTACCGCAAGTGGGCATACAGCCTGAAGGGTGCCCAATTCACCCTCTACCTGACCACGCTGGAAGAATTTACTGCCGCCGCCCGCCAGAAGCGCAAGGAACTGGAAAGCTTTACCGTGCTGGACGTGCGCGACGCCGAACACAAAGCCGAACTGCTGAAAGAAGCTGACGCTGCCATGTCGCGCGTCAAACTGGGCTGTGACCTGCTGGTGGGTGTGCGTCTGCTGGGGCTAAAGCCTGCCGAACAGGAAACCCTGCTTTCTCATTTGTTGTGGGATTACGTAGCCGGACTGCCGATGGATACTCCCGACGCCCAACGCGCCCTACACGCCGCCCGTAAAGAGCGCGCTTTTCACTGGCCATTTGAGTTCCCGGAAGTGTTTGAATACGATGGCTTTATGGCCTTTGTTGGTAATCCACCTTTTGTTGGAGGGAAAAAGATCAGCGGCTTATTGTCTGTCAATTATTTGAAATATTTAAAACAAGAGTTTAATTCAACTGGTGCCACCACAGATCTGTGCGCATACTTTTTTCGACGTATCGAGGAATTATTAAAACCTTACGGAGATTTTGGCTTGATCGCAACTAATACCATATCTCAGGGCGATACTCGAGGTGAAAGCCTAGAATATTTAATAAGAAACGGGCTAAGTATTTTCAACGCTGTAAAGTCGCAACCCTGGCCTGGAGAGGCGAGTTTAGAAGTATCAATCGTTCATATTTACAAGGGAAAGTGGAAAGGAAAAATCGCTCTTAACGAAACAAACATATCAACCGGTATTAATTCTTTACTTGAAGCTATTGAAACTGGAGACCTTCTACCTAAGAAGCTCAAGACCAATGAAAATATAGCTTATATGGGTACTATCATTTTGGGAGAGGGATTTATCTTATCAGAGGACGAAAGGTTTAATATCCTAAAGATAAACCCTCAATATTCAAGGGTAATTATGCCTTATATGAACGGGGATGATTTAGCGTCAAGGCCAGACACTTCTCCCAGTCGTTGGGTTATAAATTTTGGTGACCTCCCTTTAGAAGAAGCAAACAATAGATATCCTCATTTACTCGAAATCGTGAGAGAAAGAGTAAAGCCTCAGCGTGATAATGTTAAGCGAGATGCTTATAGAACACGATGGTGGCAGTTTGCAGAGAAATGCACAAATTTGTATCGAGCGATCGCGAATCAACGACGTGTATTAATTTGTGGAAATGTTACTAAGTACTTGAACTTTGTTTTTGTTCCGAATAACTCCATTTTTACTGCTAACCTTTTTGTTTTTGATATACATACTTGGGAAGAATTCCTTGTGCTACAGTCAACTATACATGAGACTTTCGCGAGGAAATATAGCTCTACTTTAGAAACAAGATTAAGTTATTCCCCTCGAGACGCTTTTGTACCTTTTCCATTTCCAAATGATTATTCAAATCTCGAAAAAAAAGGTGAGTCTTACCATGAATATCGCGGTCAGATTATGATCACTCGACAAGAAGGATTGACTGCCACCTACAACCGTTTCCACAACCCTAAAGAAAAATCCACTGACTTTGTGCGTCTGCGCGAGTTACACATTGAGATGGACAACGCCGTGACCGCCGCATACGGCTGGGACGACCTCGACCTGGGGCACGATTTTCACGAAACCCCGCAGGGCGTGCGCTTCACCATTTCTGAAGCCGCGCGCCGCGAGGTGCTGGCGCGTCTCTTGCAGTTGAATCACGAGCGCTATGAAGAAGAAGTCCGCCAGGGGCTGCACGAGAAGGATAAAAAGAAAGCCAAAGAAGAGCAGCCCGCCCGGCAAAAGCCCAAAAAACTGGTCCAACCCGAAGGGCAGATGAATCTTCTGGCCGAGCCGGAAGTTCCTGATGAGGTGGAGGCTTCTGAGGGTTTCCCCCCAATGCCCGCGTCTGAGATCGGCAGCTGGGACCGCTGCAAATGCCTGGCCTGCGGGAAGACCGTGATGGGCTTTTCCATCGCGGAGCACACCCAGTCCGAACATCAGGGCAAGGATCCGGGGTATCGGAAGATGGGGGGATAGGATTTTTTATGTGATATTCTTGTATTGGAGTGGAGGTGGTTTATGAAATCAATATCCGTTCGTAATCTCGGACAATTAGCCCAGGCAGATATTTCATTGGGGGATCTAACTGTATTGGTAGGCCCACAGGCAAGTGCGAAAAGCATATTCCTGCAAATACTAAAATTAACTTTGGATAGTCCACAAATTGCACGGACGATTCGTCAAAATGGCTTTGTCTGGGATAAAAAACCGGAAAATTTCCTTTCTTTATATTTGGGAGAGGGGATGCAAAAGGTCTGGACTTCAAAGACCATTGTATCCATTGATGATAAGCAATTCAAACTCTCTGATTATGCAGAAACACGTGGCCGCAAAAAACAAGATGAAAAACTATTCCTGATTCCCGCGCAACGTGTCATCACACTCCGTGGTGGTTGGCCTCGCCCATTCACTGATTATGATAGCGGGGATCCATATGTTGTAAAGCAGTTCAGCGAACAACTTAGACGTCTAATGGAAACTGGGCTTGGTGGAGGAAAAGGAGCAATTTTTCCGCAAGAGGGTCGTTTTAATAAAGATTTTCGCAGTGCCATCAGTCAAACGATATTCTCAAATGCAGAAGTACGGTTGGATACTCGCGAAATGCGAAAACGGCTCATTTTGAAAGTAGGGGATAATGAACTTCCTTACATGGTTTGGTCTGCTGGGCAAAGAGAATTCATGCCCCTTTTGTTGGGTCTATATGCATTAATGCCATCATCAGGTGCAGCGAAGAAACCAACTCTTGATTGGGTAGTTATCGAAGAGCCAGAAATGGGACTTCACCCTCAAGCAATTTCAACCTTACTTATTCTATTTTTGGAACTAATGAATCGTGGATACAAAGTAATTGTATCCACTCATTCGCCTCAAATCCTTGAAATGGTTTGGGCGATCTGCACTTTGCAAAAAGTCAATAGTGCTTCTGAAAATATCCTGAAGATATTTAATCTTCACAAAACCAGTTATCTTCAGAAAATGGCGGATTCAGTTATCACGAAAACCTTTAAAACGTTTTATTTTGATCGTCAACAAGATCAAGTTAATGTCAGGGATATTTCTTCACTTGATCCTTTCGATTTGGAATCTGCAGTGTCAGATTGGGGAGGATTAACTGAATTTAGCACCAGAGTATCAACGATCGTATCTCAAGCAGTCCAGGAAAAAGAGGGGTAAATCGCTTTGGCATTTCAAAGAATATTTCAACAAACCGATGTATCTGATTGCCTGAGACCTGGTTTGCAGGCACTAGGCCAATATAGTAGGTTAATTCACTGCAATAATCCAGTTCAGATTGAAGGTAGTGTAGATATAGATTCTTGCTTAATGGCAAGGTTTCCAAATGACAATAGATGGGACTATGCTTTAGGATGGAATAACACAATTTACTATGTTGAAGTTCATCATGTAAGTGATAGTGAAGTTCAAACAATGATAAATAAGTATCGTTGGCTCCGCGATTGGCAAAATCGCCAACCCAATACTGTGCAATTAAAAAACGGAAGCAAAGTTTTTTGGGTCAACTCAAGAGATGGAGGGTCGATTACCAAGAATAGTGTGTTTTTCCGCAGGTTGACTTCAGCAGGTATTGCTCCTCCATGCAAATCAATCAATATCGGATAGTTACAATGTAAAAGCATATTGACTGTAAGAATTGGGAATAATTGGATGAAATGACAACTATCGAATTGCCTTCTGCGAATCAAATCAGAGTAGAGTTGCAAGACCTCATCCTGCGCGACCTGCTCGGTCCGGCCGGCGGCGAGGAAGAAATCATCGACGAAGCTTACGTGCGCGACCGCTACATCCTCGGTCTGCTGGCGCCGCGCGGCCAGAGCGTCATCCCGGAAGAGGAAGAGGATCTGGCATTCACCGATGGCGACGGGGAAGAAGGTGTTGTTGAGGCACCCACCATCCGCAATTCCACCCTGCTGCCGTCTTCCATGGGTTTGACGTTTACCGTGGATGCCTCTGCCACAGCCATTCAAATTCAAGCCCGTTGGGGCCGCTATGAACGCATTGCCAGCGAGGAACTGGGTCTTGAACTGGAGAAACCCCACCCGGTCTGGAAGCGCGTACCGGTGGAAATGCTCTCCCCTGCCATTGTGCTCACACCCGGGCGGATGAAGCGCTGGGTTCCAAATCCGAATTACCCTGATGTCTATGTGGATGGCTTGTTTCGTCAGCGCAACGGCGAATGGGTGATCACCCTCTTTCTGGTCAACGCCCAGGAAGAACCCAAAAAGCTGCGTGATACAGCCTGGCTGTTCCAACCCGAGTTGTCCGTTAGCGCGCCGGATGGCGCTGCCATTTTCCAGCGCCGACGCACATTACAAAACCATCACGCGGATGAAGAAGAAACCGCCATGGGCATGCTTTACCGTGAGCAGGTGGAATTTGCCGTCGGCCACGGTGTGGCAGTGCATGCCGAACTAGCTCCTGGCGTGATTGACCGGGCAGTCATGTTGAAAACCGTCATTGCTCCGGCCTTTGAACTGCCGCGCGTCACCCCGCCTACCAGCGCGGAGATCCCCGGCCTGCAGGGGCTGGTGTTGGATATGAAAACGCTTTCCGGGTTGACAGACAGCGAACTGACCAAAGCACTGGCTCCCCTGACTGCCGCCTATGCAGACTGGATTGAGGGTCTGGAAAAACAGCTGGCGCATAGTTCAGCCGATCTGGAGCCGTATCACATCACCGCCCTGCAAACCATCGATACCTGCAAACAAAATCTAAAACGCATTCAGGCTGGGATTGATCTTTTGGCAGGCAACCCGCAGGCAGCCGAAGCTTTCCACTTTGCCAACCGTGCTATGGCGCTGCAGCGTATTCACACGCTGCATTCCGAATCGATCCGCCGGGAAGAAGGCAAGACGCTGGAAGACCTGGATATTGAAAAGAATCGCACCTGGTATCCCTTCCAGCTGGCGTTCATTCTGCTTAACCTGCCTGGTTTGACGGATCCGCACTCCCCTGAACGCAGCCACCCCACCCAGGCTATCGCCGATGTGCTCTGGTTCCCCACAGGCGGCGGCAAAACCGAAGCCTATCTGGGCTTGACTGCCTATACCCTGGCCATGCGTCGCTTACAGGGTATGATTGGCGGATATGACGGCAGCGCCGGTGTGGCAGTGCTAATGCGCTACACGCTGCGCCTGCTCACGCTGCAGCAGTTTCAACGTGCCGCTGCCCTGATATGCGCCTGTGAAAGCATCCGCCGGGAGGATGCCACAAAATGGGGCGCTGAACCCTTCCGGATTGGTTTATGGGTGGGTCAGCGCAGTACCCCTAACTGGAATCCCGACAGTGATGAAATCGTCAAAGAATACCGCAAAACCGGTTATTTCCGCTCCACAGCCACTGGCGGTTCGGGGTCACCCCATCAATTAACCAACTGCCCCTGGTGCGGTGCTCCGATAAATCCGGGCACTGACATTGTTGTCGAGACGTACAAACACGGTTCCTGCCGCACAATCGTTTATTGCCCATCCAACGCTTGCATATTTAATCAGAAGAATGCTAAACGGGAGGGCTTACCGATTTTGGTGGTGGATGAAGAAGTTTACCGCCGCCTGCCCTCGCTGCTGATTGCCACCGTGGATAAATTTGCCCAGATGCCCTGGAAGGGCGAAGCGCAAATGCTGTTTGGCCGGGTGAACGGTTATTGCAGCCGACACGGCTACCGTTCTCCGGATATCGAGGATAAGAACACTCATCCGGCAGATAAAGTTTTCGGACTGCCGGCAGCAGAAACCGAAGAGAAGTGTTGTCTGCGTCCCCCGGATCTGATCATTCAGGACGAATTGCACCTCATCAATGGCCCCTTGGGTACCCTGGTCGGGTTGTATGAAACCGCGGTCGATAACCTGTGCAATTGGGAATTGGATAACAAGACCGTGCGGCCGAAAGTGATTGCTTCCTCTGCGACGATCCGTAAAGCGCCAGCGCAAATCAACAGCCTTTACCTGCGGCAAACCAACATCTTCCCACCGAACGGCTTGTTGATTAAGGATAACTTCTTCTCTCGTCAACGCACACCGGATGAGACTAATCCCGGACGGATGTATCTGGGGATTTGCGCGCCAGGCTCGCGCCTGAAAGTGGTGATGATCCGCTCCTACGTTGCTGTGCTATCCGCTGCGCAGCAGTTATATGAGAAATATGGCGGGCTGGTGGATCCTTACATGACCCTGGTTGGTTATTTTAACGCCATGCGTGACCTGGGTGGCTTGCGCAGGGTATTGGATGATGCCATCCGCACCCGTTTACGGCACATGGAAAAGCGGGGATTGGCCAACCGCAACCTGGATACATACAGTATCGCTGAATTAACCTCGCGCATCGGAGCAACCGATATTCCAGAAATTCTGGATCGGCTGGGCGCGACCTTTGACCCACAACGGGATGAAGAACGCAAGAAAAAGCGTAAAGCTGGCGAGAAAGTTGCTTCTTCCAGTTACCCCATCGATACTTTGCTGGCGACGAACATGATCTCGGTTGGCGTGGATGTGCCCCGCCTGGGATTAATGGTGGTAGCCGGACAGCCTAAATACACCAGTGAATATATTCAGGCAACCAGCCGTATTGGTCGTCGTTTTCCAGGTCTGGTGGTAACGGTGTATAACTGGGCCCGTCCCAGGGATTTGAGCCATTACGAGCGCTTTGAGCATTACCACTCAACCCTTTACCAGCAAGTAGAAGCATTATCCGTGACTCCGTTCTCGCCCCGTGCCATCGATCGAGGATTGACCGCACTATTGGTTTCTTTCCTGAGACTTTATGGATTTGATTTTAATAATAATGAAAGCGCTGAAAAACTGACCCGAGATCACCCCTCAGTGAAATTAGCCATCGATGAGATTTGCCGGAGAGCAGGATTGGTAACAGGCAGCATCCAAGTTGAGCAAGATGTTCGATCTGAACTGAACAGCCGCATCGATCTCTGGCTTGCCCGGGCTGCCAAGCTGGCAGCAGGCGGCTCCAAATTGGGCTATAAAGGCAAAGGTGATGGACGAACATTGGCATTACTGGAAACGCCCAACAAACAAGATCGGGATGTTTTCACCTGCCTGACCTCTTTACGGGATGTCGAACCTTCTGTAAATCTTGTGTTGAATAATTATGAAATTGAGACTCCTGCCAACAGTGTTGGAGTAGAACAAGAACAGGAGGCCGTCCAATGACCAGACCCAATAATATTAAAGTGGGAGAACTTAATCCATCCCAACTGCTCTATACCTATGGAGTCGGGGCAATTGTCGATTTGCCACATTTATCCGCCATCGTTTCCGGATTGGATGATTGGCCGGTAGATCCCGAATATGTTCGTGAAATCCAGGAAGAACGCCTGCTTTTTGCCCTTAAAGGTGAATTGGGGAATCAAGTGCAGCGACTGCTATCCCTGCCCAGCGTTCCAGATGTAGGCGGAAAACCCAATCCCTTTGATAAAGAAGCACATATCGGCGTGCCAGTCAGTACCTTCCCACAGTGGATGGTTTGCCCCTCTTGTCAGGTGCTCGCTCCCACCCAGTCCGAGTTGTTTGAACTGAAGGTGGATTATTATCATCCTGACCGAACGCATTATGAACATGTCAATTGTCAACGCGCAAACAAGCCAACCGCGTTGCCGGCGCGTTTCCTCGTGTGCTGTGAAAACGGCCATCTGGATGACTTTCCCTGGGTGGAATATGTTCATCATTTTGACCCGACCAAATATGATCACAAAAGCCTGACTTTGTCAGAATTTGGTCCATCTGGTGAGGCTCGTGATCTCTATGTGGAGTGCAATATTTGCGGTGCAAAACGTCAACTGGCTGAAGCTTTCGGACGTGAGAACCGTGAGAAAATGCCCATTTGCAAGGGTCGCCGGCCGCATCTCCATGATTACGATCCGGATGGTTGTGACCTCCATGTTCGTGCTATCTTGCTGGGCGCCAGTAACCTCTGGTTTCCATTTGTGCTCAACACAATATCCATCCCCACCACAGCAGATAAGCTGGCCAATTTGGTTGCAGAAAACTGGGGTGAGTTAAGCCGCGTAGAAAAGGTTGATGAATTAGCATACATGGAGAAATGGGGAAAACTGAAAGCATTTGCAGAGTATGCTTTATCTGATTTATGGGATGCCATTAGTAAAAGAAAATCGCGCGAGATGTCCAGTGAGAATGATGAACATCCTAATTTGCTAACCCCAGAATGGGCTGCGTTTACGACCCCTGCGTCGCAAAGCCAAACCCCTGATTTCAGATTGAAATCTGTAAATCCGCCTTCAAAGTATGAGGATGTATTCTCTCAAGTTGTTCTGGTTGAGCGTTTGAGGGAGGTCAGAGCATTGGCTGGATTCACCCGGATCGATTCTCCGGGAGAAATGGCGGAAAGCGACGAGGAAGAAATTCAGGCTGTTTCACCCATCTCTAGAAAAAAGCCAAATTGGATTCCAGCGATTGAAGTGCGAGGTGAAGGAATTTTCCTCCAATTTAGGGAATCAGAAATCCTCAAGTGGTTAGCCCAGCCTGCGGTAAAAAACTGGGAGGCGATGTTCTTCCAGGCGCACATCGAATGGCGCAAGAATCGCATGATCGAAAATCCAGAAACAAATTTTCCCGGTTTGCGGTATGTTTTGTTGCACTCTTTTAGCCATGCGCTCATGCGTCAATTTGCCATGGAGTGCGGATACACCCAGGCCAGTATTCGAGAACGGATCTATTCAAATAATCCAGGCCAGCCGGGTGATCCGATGGCTGGAATCCTTCTTTATACATCCGCTCCAGATTCGGAAGGCACACTGGGTGGTCTGGTAAGTTTGGGAGAACCCCATAATTTAGAGAGGCACATTGATTCCGCTCTTGAAGCGTGTGGTTTATGTGCATCTGACCCTACTTGTGCAGAACACATGCCCGGTTATGGTGCTTCAACGGTTCATGCGGCAGCTTGCCATTCTTGTCTTTTCTCGCCCGAAACTTCTTGTGAAAGAGGTAATCGCTATCTTGACCGTTCAGTACTGGTTTCAACCGTCAGCCATGATAATCACCGGTTTTTCAACCATGAATGAGAACCCGTTAGTCCTGCTTATATCTGATTTCGCTCAAAGCACACCTTCTGAAATTATTTACGAAGTACTGAAAATAATTCGTGAATGGCATGCAACTCCATCTGATTTTCAGAAGACAAAATTGTTGTCATCCATCCAGAGCCCTCACAGTAAAGACAAACTCAAAAAGATAATTGATTGCTGGGTAAAGGATTTTCCGGAATTAACATCCGCCGGAGTTTGCTTATCCATTCAATCCTCTTTAGCGACTTTTAGAACATCACTTACTCCGTCATTGGAATTGATTTGGACAGGACCTGAGGATTTGACAACTAACTTACGCCGGACGGATCAGGCTTTATTAGAACTGATTCAAGGAGCAAATAAGCACCTTTTAATGGTTAGCTTTGCAGTGTATAAAGCCCAGCCAATAATCGATGCGATTGAAGCTGCGATTCTCAGGAACGTGAAGGTGATTATTTGCCTGGAAGATTTGGATGGGAGCCAAGGAAAATTATCATTCTCAGGTCTAAACGCCTTTTCAGAAAGTGTTTTCAAGCTCGCCTCGTTTTACACGTGGCCAATTGAGAATCGCCCACATACAGCTGAAGGGAAATTTGGCTCTTTGCATGCCAAAATTGCCGTTGCTGACCGAGAAAAAGTGTTTATTTCCAGTGCCAATCTAACGGATTACGCCATGGATTTAAATATAGAAATGGGAGTGCTTCTAAAAGATAAAGCAATTGGGGAACAAATCGACAACCTATTTAATAATATGATTTTGAATTCTGTTTTTCGGAAAATACACATAAAACCGAGTTGAAGGTTGTTTTTTTTATTCCAAGAATCTGGGTGTTCCTTTTTGAACCCGGTTCCCCCTTAAGACTCTACGGGAACGACCTGCCAAGAACATCCTGCCAGGTCGTTCCCCTGTTAATATCCAGTAGAGAAAAATAAAAATCTCCAAATATAATTAAGGGATGGTTACCGACAACACGCTCGAAATTACTCTCGATACCTGGATTATTTCCGACACCCATTTCTTCCATGAGAATATCGGAAAGTATTGCAGCCGGCCCGATAACTGGCAGGAATTGGTTATCAAGAATTGGAATGATCTGGTTTCCCTAGACGAAACCATTCTGCACCTGGGTGATTTTGCGTTAGGCAACAAAAGCAATTTTGACCTCCTGTCTGGTATGTTAAGGGGAAGATTATTTTTGATCCAAGGTAACCATGACCGGATCAGCAAATCTTATTGCGAAACCCGTGGCGTAACCTTGGTAAAAAATTCCTTGAATGCCGAGATATCCGATCAAATGAAACTGATCTTTTCCCATCGTCCGATCGTCCCCCTTGAAGACGGTTGGATCAACCTGCATGGCCATATTCATAATGTCCCACCGCCGCCTGAAGGTTCCAATCTGGGACCGAACCATATCAATATGAGCGTTGAGGTCAGGGAGTATCGCCCCTGGCGGTTGGGTGATATTCTCAAAACCATCAAAGACTATCCAACAGAGAACGATGTGTCACGCCGTTGCCCCGTTCCCCCTTAAGACTCTAGGGGATCGAAGTGGATGGAACAAAGTGCACACCGTTCCCATGGATCAAGAAGGTATTTCCTTGCACAAAAAAATAAGCCGATTTATTTGTGCAAATATTTCCAGTCTCGCATCTGCTAGACTCTCCATTTGACCTATGTATGGTGGTGCAATTTATGCCCATTTAGAGTCAAGTTTTCGGGATAGAGAGGTCATTCCAGGTCAAATGGTATTTCCATATCCCTTTACGGTAAAAGGCGCTTCAGCGCTCTTCCTGTTCAATCAACGTCTGCGGTAAGGTCTGCGTCAACGTCTGCGGCGTGTCAACAAGGCGTCTGCGGCACGTCAGCGAGGACGCAGACCATGCTTTTTTGTCGATATTTTAATTTTGTTTTTTCCCGGACTTTGATATCATCAGCCAAACAATAGGATACGTCATCCGGATTTTTAGGTCATTTAACCCTCAGGTCAGTTAACCTAAATAGCAGGGGAGATGCAATTATTCTCTATTGCTGGACGATCCTTCACTTTCCCTGTATGATTAACTTGTAGTAAATCGCATCCTGTGAGCAGTCCGTGAAACTTGATCAATCCCGATTGGAATATTACATCACTCCCGAACAGGCTGCCAAACAGCTTGGGTTGGATTTGGATTCCATATATCAATTGGCGGATGAGGGAAAACTTCAGGTAGCCGTGATGACGGATGGAAGTATTGGCATAAGTCAAATCAGTGTGAATAATCTGCTGCCCAAGGAAGCCTTACCTGATTATCAGCTCAACGCAGGCCTGAAAGGCGTTCCAATCAGCATCAATGAAGCCGGCCGGAAATACAAGCTCAACACTTCTACCCTCACCCGCTGGATGCAGCGAGGGCTGATCCATCAATTGGGCAAAGAGGGTCGAAAGACATTGCTGGATGAAGCGGATGTGGCTTACTGCGCCAGAGTCTATCGCCAAAACAGTGGTCAGGGGAAATGGGTATTTGATGGTTCAGGACGGCCATATAAAAAGTAATCCTCTGAATAATTACTACAAGATATTGATTATCATGGAGTAATATGCTACAATAAATTCAACCGATGAGGTTGATTTTTTTACCTCACATTACTCCAAGTTATATAATATCTTGTAGAATAAAGGAGATTGCATGACAGAAACAATCAGTTTTGGACTTGATCTGGGGATGGGTGCGCTAAAACTGCACGGAAATCAGCAGAGCATTCAATTGATCTCTCAGGTCGCGGTCAATAATGGCCCGCTGGTAGGGCGCATGCTGGGGTTGGGCAGCTCCCGCCTGCCGCTGCGGATCGCGTTGCCGTCGGGAAGCACGTTCTTTGTTGATAGCGGCGCACACGACAGCGGACGGCCAGTAGAAAACCTGAGCATGGATCGTTTTGCCGGTTCACCGGAAATGCTGGCGCTTTTCTATGGGGCATTCACCCGCTTGATCCTGCGTTCGGGGGATATATCTCAGCCTGTCAGCATCACCTGTGGCTTACCGTTGGATACCCTCTCCGGGGAGGAAGCGCGAGCCACGGTGGAGAGCATTCAGCGCTGGATGAAGGCAGATCATACCTGGAAAGCCAATGACCAGGAACATCACCTGAATGTGACCGAGGTTCGGGTTACTTCTCAGCCGGCTGGCGCTCTGTTTGATTATGTTCTGGATGATGAAGGCAAGATCGTTCCTGAGCGACGCAGCGCATACACTCAGGAGGTCGGGATTGTATCCATCGGCATGAACACGACCGAATTGCTGGTGGTGCGCGAAAAAGTTCCTGTTCAACGCTTTACGGGTGCTTCAACCACTGGTGTACGCCGGCTTTTGGAGCTGGTCAACGGTCAGCAGCTTTACTCTCTGGGTGAATTGGACACGCTCCTGCGCGCCAATAAACTGGATATTTCGCAGGCACTACCAATCTGGGAGCGTGAGGTCACTGGAGAGATTGAGAAGCGGTGGGGCAAAGCCTGGCGGCGTTTCAGAGCCGTCATCCTGGTAGGCGGTGGGGCGATCCTACTCAAGAACTCATTGCCGTATTTTTTCAATGGTAAAGGCATCCTGGCGGATGATCCCGTTCAATCGATTGCGAGGGGTTTATGGAAATTATCGATATTTCAGAACCACATTCGAAAAAACTAAGCATGGGTTCAAAGCGCGGTCGCCCAAAGCTGGATTGCCAGGTTCATCAGATTCGTTTCACATTGAGCCTGCGAGTAGGGGAAGATGATGATCTGCTCTTCTTCTTTTCCGATATTCCCGAAAGGAGGCGAGCTGCAGCCTTGAAAGCCGCTTTACGAGCGGGGGGTGTTTCACTAAAAGCCGGATCCGTCCCAATCACGGATGATCTTGATCTGACCATTCAGGGTCTGGTATTTGGATAATCATTTTTCTGGAGGAAGATATGTTTCTGCTGAAGGGATTTCATTTGGTCTTCAAGATTTTCAAAAACGCTTTGCTTCTGTTGGTGATCGCAACCATCCTGTTTATCGCTTACTGGGGCAATCAGCCGATGAGCGTTCCCCAGGCACCACAAGGTATGACCTATTTCGAATTCATGGCAGATCGGATCGATGCTGCGAAAACGGTCAAACCGTCTCAATGCGGATGGGGAATGATGCTGTCACTGGCAGCCCTTGGGCCAATCTATTCAGTCGTGTACACAACCGTTGCGGTCAATCCAGATAGTGCATTGGCCAAGGGAACCGCTCCGGACCCGGATATTGCGCGGGATGTTGCCGGCGCAGCCTGGTATGAGATCCCGGATATCTGGTGGAAAACAGTTGAGCGTTTATCCTGGACGATGCTGGGCAAACCTGCCTTGTATGGTTGTCAGTTCCGACCTGTCCAAATCGCTGAACATACGAATTAACATGACCACCTTGGATCATGCCTGATTTATTTGTAGAATAAAAATGTAATCGTTTCGGGTCGCTGATCTCCTTGGACATCCATCAAATCGTAGGAGCGGCCGTATAACAAAGAACTTTGTTATGCCGGTCGCTTTTCGTTTTCTCAGATGACCATTGTGTTGTTGTAAGGAGTAAATATCAAACCATTTGGAGCCTTTGATGCCAGATCCCATTCCGCCCAGAGATATTGATGCCGAACAGGCCTTGCTCGGTTCGATCATGATTGCACCTTATTTATTTGAGGATTTGGTCACCATCGTGAGAGCGGAATATTTTTATCGCAACTCACACCGCTGGATCTGGGAAGCGATGAATCACCTGTTGGAATCTGAGCAACAGATCGATCATGTCACCTTGTGTAATGCTTTGAATACCAGCGGAAAACTAAAAGAAATTGGTGGGCCGGCGTACATCACAGGTCTACTCAATGCAACTCCAACTTCCATGCACGCCGAGTCTTACGCCAAGATCGTGCGTGAAAAAGCATTTAAGCGAAAAGCGTTGGAGGTCGCAACAAATCTTGCGCAAAATGCTATTCAAGATAAACCACTTTCTGAAGCTCTGCAACAAATGGAAGAATTCTTTGTCAGCTCATCCGCCTTGTCGGGAGTCACGGAGCGAATGGTTATGACCGCAGAAAAATTGTGTTTGTCGGAGATGGGTGAATTGACCTGGATTCTCAAAGACTGGATTATGGCTGGTGGAATCAACTTGATCGCCGGAATGCCGGCAGCGGGAAAGAGTTTTCTCGCTCTGGACCTGGCGATTGGCATGGCTTCTTCGGGTGTGGCATGGGACAGCCAACCGGTAACCCAGGGTAAAGTGCTGTATCACTTCCTGGATGGCAGCTACCGGGGTATGCGCTCACGTGTTCTTAAATTGTGCCATGCGCGGGGCATTCAACCGCCAGCAAACCTCATTTTCGACTTTTCTCCGCTTAACCTGAAAGTCACTTCCGAAGTACTGGCATTGCGTCAGCGAATTCATCGATTGGATGCTTCAGTAGTCATTTTTGATGTCATGGCCAAGTTTATGCCTGGCGCAGATGAAAATTCGGTCGCGGAAATATCACCGATGATGAACACCCTGCGAGAAATTGCCAACCAGACCGGTACGACTTTCATTCTGATTCATCACCTCAATAAGGGTGGAAACACCGATCTTTCCTATCGCGTTCGGGGCTCCTCTGATATTTTAGGGTCTGTCGATACCGCCATTGTGGTTACCCACGAAAACCAGCATTCGGCACATTCGATGCGAACGATCATTCCACAAAAGGTGCGTGAATCCCTGCCACCCGCGCAGTTGCAGTTCCAAATTGAATCGACCGAAGAGAGCATCGCGCTCCGATTTTCTGAAACGAATGCTTCTGAACTGGTGCGCGTGCCTGGTCAGGCGGAATTGATCTTTGCGGATATCCTGGAATATCTGCAAAGTGTACCGGCGCAGGAATTCAAGAAGAATGAGCTCATCTCAGCACTCCAAATCAATACCAGCGCCAGGACGATCGACCGGGCATTTTCAAAACTCAATAATGATCCGCGTATCAGAGTTACAAAACGAGGATCTTTCAACACCTATCAGTGGGAAGAGGATACGCCAGCCACGCCATTCCCTTAAGGGGTTGGCATGGCTGGCGTATGTTTGTTTCATGCAAAGTCTAAAAAATAACAAAGGAGAAGAATGTCAGAAAATCAAAATACTTCAAATTGCCGGATTTCCAGGAATGTCCTGATCAAAGCCCCCGGTTTGCTGCCCATGCTATACACACCGCGGGAAATCGCTGAAGACCTGGACGTTCCTGAAACCACCTTGCGAGATTGGCTCAACCATGGCGCGCCACACAGCCGGGACGAATCCAATCATATCTGGATCGACGGCAAGCAATTTGCCGCCTGGGTTGATAACCAACGGAACGTTAGAAAGAAACCAACCCATCCGCTTCAAACAGGGGAAGGCTTTTGCATGCGTTGCAATAAGATCGTCAAAATTCAAAATGGGGAAATTCGACCTGTCAAAGGCCGTCTGAGCCATTTGAAAGGCAAATGTCCCATCTGCGGCGGGATTGTTAATCGCGGGATTTGGAATGCTGGATCGGCAGAACTATCTCAAGGTTAAGTTGTTCCTGAAATTTTCACGGGAAGTTCATGGGCGTTCTGTGCTCCAGATCTCTACTGATTGCGAGCATCTTAAAGCGATGCTTCTCTGGACTGGCTCACAACCGCTCAGTTCAGCGCCCGCTTTCAACACCAGTCTCCCTGATTTCCTTTTTCAGAAAGTCGAGAAAGGATTGATTCAAGCAGAATTACAGAGCATCTTGAATACCAACCAGCGTTTCCTCTTGTGGGTGAAAGCCATGTTCCCGAATGAGTTTCAAAATATCCGGCTGAGCTGGATTATGAAAATTTCAGCAATCTCGGAAGGAAAGGAGGTGATTATTTGAAAAAACGTCCGATTATCATTACCACGACCAACGCCATCACAATCCCCAAAAAAGTTCGTAACCTGTTGGATTTACAACCTGGTGACTGCCTGGATTATGAAGTCATGGCAAATGGTTCAATCATTTTGGTGCGCAAGGAATGCTGCGATTCGCCATCGCTCCGGCCAACATGCAAACTTCCCTGCCAAGTCCAAAAACGGAAATAACCTGAATGGCTGGAGGAAGGTCTAATTGGGTTCCTTCCTCCAGCTCTGGCATAAAGAGAAAATGATCGTTTTTAGAACCTCAAGTTATCAACTGGGCTGGCTTTTCGATGCACTCGTTCAATGTCCATCTCAGCGATTTGAGCATAATGGCGAACCATATCCAATGAGCTATGGCCTAAGAGGGCTTGCAGGGTAAAAACATCCCCGCCTGAACGGAGGTAAGTGATTGCAAAAGTATGCCGGAATTTATGTGGATGAGCCCCTTTGACACCCGCTTTATCAGCCAGGCGCACGATCAAATGTCGCAGGCTATTGGAGTTAAACGAATGATTGCCACGATTGATAAATACTGGCGATTCTGGGTCATCGCGATCTTCGCGGTCAGCCAAATAGCGCCATACCGCCCGGCGGGTGCTCTTTCCAATGAATACCGTGCGCCCTTTGCCACCTTTTGCCCCACCTTCGTCCCCATGCTTGATGACAACTTTTCCGGTGCGCAAATCCAGTTCGCCGATTTTCAAACTGCAAAGCTCGGAAGCGCGCAAACCGGTATCCAACATGAACATGATCATGGCTTCATCTCGTTTAGCCGATGGTCGCCGGGTGACAAAATTATGGCGATTGATCGGATTGTACTCACGGGAATAGACGCAGGCTTTAAGCAGCGCCGCAAGATCTTCCTGAGTAAATGCGGCCACCGGTGCTTCTTTGTATCGTGGACCCGGGATACCTTCCATGGGATTCTTGATTTTGAACTCTGCGACTGCCCAGCCGAAGAAAGCTTTGAAAGTGATCCAATGGTTTCGCAGTGTCTTGGGGGAGAGTTTGCGCGTTGGTGCCTCATGCGCAGGATTCGGTTTGGCGAAAGTGTGGGGAACATACTCTGTGCGCAGATAGGTCATGTAATCGATCACATCAGCAGAGGTGATCTTACCGACCGGTTGATCGCCTATCTTTTCCATCCACTTACGCAGCACCCACTCATACGAATCGACCGTCCGTTGGCTTAAGCCTTCGGCGGTTTTGTATTTGACGAAACCGTCAATACAAAGAGAAAATAACAGGCCTGAGGGATTACGGTTCATCGAAAAATCCTCCTAAAAGTGATTTTTCGTAACCATCGACCCTCAGGCCTATCAAAAAACCGTAGCCCCAGGGACTACGGTTCTTGTTAGTAGCGGGGAGTGGATTCGAACCACTGACCTCCGGGTTATGAGTCAAAATCCTGAATCCGTGCCAATTGTGCGGCGGGCTCTGCAAATCAGCCGACCTGACGAACTCTGGTCCACGCTTGCCGGGCACGCTGCGGTAGCTAATCGATATTCGTATAGTATCTGTTTTACGTGGGTTCGTCAAGTACTTTTTCTTGCTTTTCTTCATTCCTCTTTCCAATTCAATTTATTCAAATCTATTTTCTCATGGGGGATGCGTCCTCCCTGATTCAATAATGGTGCAACACACTATTAGTTTTTGATTCCCCAGTCATGGGTGTTCCACAATCTCAATAAGCCTGCATAAGGTAAGGGCTAATCCTTTCCCCCTGCCCGTCTATTTGCGCACCTGTTTGCCGGCTAATTTTATAAGGTTCGGAGAGCCATTCAAGATGCCAGGTAAAGACTTAGATTATTTTATTGCTCAAGATAAAAAGAACCCCGTTGAACTTCGAGGCTACGTTTGGAAAGTCATTATGGATCCAACCAGGGTCGATGATGATCCGGGAATGTTCTTTGGGAGGTTGTTTCGAATGATCGATATACGCCTCAACCGGGACGAGAAATCAACCTGGCCGGAAGGAATCGTGTTTGAACACATTACCTCAGGATGCCGCCTTACTTATAAAGATGGCTTGTTGATGGATCTGACAAATTCCAAAGTAATTCAGAAAAAACCAAGAATCCGTGATCGCAGCCGGCGGTCAGGTTGCCGAAATCAAACTAAAGGGGAAAGTATGGTTCGAAAACCAAACCATATTTCTTCAAACAGTCAGATGCGTCGATTTATGTTGATTCGAGTGGAAGACCTCACCGGTGTTTCAGGGACTGGTGAAGTTGCAGAAGGAACAGTATTTAGCAGTGGTTTGGCGGTCATTCACTGGCTCAGGGAACCATATGCCATGGGTGTTTATCAGTCTCTCGAAGATGTCATTACTGTCCACGGTCATGAAGGCCGAACACAGCTGCAATTTATCGATTAAGGAGAAACCAAATGACCACAAAAATCATCACCATTTCGAACCAAAAAGGCGGGGTAGGAAAGACAACCACCGCCGTAAATCTGGCACATGCTCTCACGCTGAAAACTAAACAAGTGTTGTTGATTGACCTTGATCCACAAGGACAGTGCGCAACCAAGTTGGGCATGGATAGCCAAATGGGAACCTATTATTTTCTTACGACTCAACCAGGCTCTCCCAGTGAAATAACATTCATCCGCCAATGGGTCCGTGACACAGGCCGTGATTTCTTACAGTTGATTCCAGGCAACTCAATGACCTCAGCTGCGCAAATGATGTTAGGTGTCCAGGATCAACCGATCTCCTACATAAAAGGGCTACTGAAAACATTCACTAAAGATCGGTTTGATTACATCATTTTCGATACCTCCCCCTCTGTGGGTGGCTTACAGGAACGTGCAATCTGGGCGGCTGACCTGGTGATTGTTCCTACGGCAACTGAATTCGCATCATTAGATTCTTTAGCGAAGACAGTCACAACTATCCAGACCTTGAGGGACAAAAAGAATTGGCAAGGGGGATTGCTGGGGATATTACCTACCTTTTTTGATGGTACCAACGAGTCGCGTGACTCACTTCTGGATCTGCAGGCAACATTCAGCGACAAGGTGCTCTCCCCCATTCATCGGGCGACTGTCTTACGTGAATGTTGGTCTGAGGCAAAGACCATTTTTGAGTATGCGCCAGAAACGCGGGCTGCCGAGGAATATAAAGCTTTGGCAACTCATGTATTGAAATATTAGAGGTCACGATGGCAAGGCGAGACGCATTTACAGGTCTACGTGATCCTAATCTGATAACCGAGGTTGAGGAGGATCATCAGCAAGAATCCATGTTGATCCAACGACAGCCCTTGGATTTAATTCCCACGGCAGATTTCAGGAAGAAAAGATCCCGTAAGTGGGAACAAGTTCATCGGCTTGAAACTGTAACGTACCGGGGAATACCTCAGCAGGTTGTGGATTTGATTATCAAAGATGCTCAGTCTCTTTCGGTTCCTAGAGATGAAGTCGTCAGGGCGTTTCTGGAATATGGCGCAAGGCTCTATCGCAATGGAGAGATCAAACTTTTAGCGTACCCCAAAGCGCAACGAATGACCCTGTACGCTGAAGGCAATGAAGGAAACACCATCTTCCCTGCTCAAACATCTGCAAACCATAAATGGTTAGCGGAGGCATTCCCAGTTCCTGAAAAGAAAGCTGGCGGAACCAAAAAGAAAAAATCCAGGAAAGACCAAGAAGCTATCCCTCAATGGGAAATAAGAGTGACATTCCGAATTCCAGCTTTATTAAAGGAAGAAGTTCGGTCGATTGCGCGGGAGCATACTTTACCGGTCGGAGAAGTTGTCTGTTTTTTCGTAATGGAAGGTTCACAGGCTTTTCACAATGGAAGCCTAGTCCTACAACCATCCCCTAAGACAATAGGAAAGACGTTATTTCTGGAGTGATGCAAATGATCTCTGACCTTTCCTGGAAAATCAACAATTTCATATTCACTCTGAAAACCACGTCTGCGTCCATACTGACGTGCCGCAGACGCGCTGCTGACATGCCGCAGACGTTGACGCAGACGGAGTTGCTGACGTTGAAGCCACAGGAAGCCCGTATAGAGGTCTTTTCTGGAAGAAATGGGATAACTATCGTCTTTCCAAAATGGGCTGTAATTGTGCCTTTATTTTGCTTTGTTCGATATTGATTTTTTTATCGATAGGGATTTCTTTTATGAGTGCAGTCGTTGAATTTTCACCGGAGAAAGCTTGGCAAGCGGCAATTGCTAACCTCGAAATGGATATGTCGCGGGCTGCTTTTAGTACCTGGGTGAAGCCAACCCATCTGGTGGATTATTCAAATGACACCTTTGTGATCGGCTGCATGAATTCGTATGGCCGTGAGTGGTTAGAAAACCGATTAACGACCACCCTGCAGCGATTCCTAATGGGGGTGATGAACAGAGAAGTTAAGGTTAGTTTCGTTGTCTGTGACCATGAAATTGATGATGGGGATGATCTCACTCAGGAAGTTGATCCAGACCAGGAAGATTCTCAGGACAATCCCATAGAGTTGGATATCCATTACAGCTCCATCCGGAATTACCTAATTGAGCCAAGCCGGGTAGTTCGCTTACCGGTATATTACCTGCGCTGGCTGCCATACGTCGGATCACAAATGATTTTCTTGATCATGGCATTATGGCAGGAGTATTATCTGGCGAGCAGTGGAAAGGCACGAAAAGGGAGCTGCAAAGTTGCCGTTCGCGCTGAGCGTATTTGCCAATGGGCTGGGATCAGCCGGGCTCAGTTCTTTCGCTTGTTACAACCCGGTAGCAGTCTGGGATGGTTTGCGAGAAAGATTGACACCGATCATGAAATAGATAAGCGCTCAGGAAGAGCCAAAAAGTCCTCCAACAAATATGAACTATTCGAATCCCCACTGACACCTGGGGATGCTGAAGACTTGAAAACTTTCTTACTGGCTCATGGTATCCAGGATTCCCCTCAGTCTGCTTTGCAATTGGCTATAAACGCGAATCCAAAGGACATCTTGTATTATCCGGCGCAGCTCCCTCAAGAAGAATTCGACAAAATGATTCCACACTATCAGACCGTTCAGGATGTCATCCGGGAATTGATTGGTCACCGGCTCGACGGAGAACTTGGGACCCTGGCAGATCAGCTTGCTGACCGATTGTTAGGTCAGGGAGATTTCATCCTGGTCACGTGGTATTTCCTCAGAAACTGGTTACCGGTTCTCGGAACAGATGCTGCCATGTTTGTCCTGGTTCTGCGCAATCTGTGCTACTTCAATGATGAGACAGGTGAGATCAGAGATGCAGTCTGGATTGAGGGTGGATATCAAGCTATCGCAAATCGTCTAGGGATCAATAACGCTCGCGTTGTGGCGAACTGGCTTCCAGCCTGGATTGAGAGAGGAAAACGTAAGGATGAATTAAGTGATCGTACCGTTGATGAATTTTCTCGCCGGCAACGTCTCCAAGATCTATTAGCCCTTTTTGTTGAGCGCATCGATCATCGGATCAATTCTGGGGGCAGCTATAGTTGGAAATTCAAGGTACAGAGGATTGATCCACTCACTCCACAACACCAAGCCATCCAACACGCTGTTTCGTCCCTTCTTGTGAAATCAGAAGATTATCGTGTTCAAGACGAATTAGATTCTTGGATCACTTTATTGGGCAATGGTTGTTTCGAGACTGTCAAAATAGAACCAAAGGTTGTTTTGAGACTCTCAGATTTAACCAAGGATTGTTCCGAGACTCTCAAGGGTATCCTCAATGATTGTTTTGCGACGCTCGACCCGGAAGCCAAGGGTTGTTTTGAGACCCTTTTAAAGATTCTCAAAAGCTTTAAAGATTCCCCAAAAGAAAAAGATACCTCCTCTACCCAAGATACATCGATTTTGCTGAACGATCCAACCAGTCAATCGGTGGCAGTGGTAACTGATTCGAGTGGAAATTGGTCATTGGACAAATTACTGGCGCGCGCAGACAAGAAAAATCGGCAGGTTTTCCTCGATCAAGAAAAGAATGCTTTACCTTTTGTGTCCTGGATCATTCATGGCGCTTCCCAACCCAACATCCAGAATCCGTACAGCCTGGCCATCGCCAAGCTAAAAGAGAACCCCAGAATCGGAGCCGGCGGAGCGAGTGAACGCCTTGCTGCATTACGACCGCGAGATCTTGCCCGCCTGATTGAGCAGTCGTTCACTTTTTATTCCCCAACAGATCAAAATTGGCGAATGCTTTTTGCAGAGGCGAAAAGAGATCGTATCCGGCTTTTGGCAGATGCGTTGGGATTGGTTCTGGATATTGAAGAAGAAACAGGTTGGATGAGTAATTAGGACAAGCGTGTTTTTGCAAGTTATCGAATTCAAACAAACATTCATAAAAAGGAGCCAACGAACTATGGCGCAAGGAAATCTTACATGGCAACGAGGCGACATCACTGGGGATATCTATTTTGATTATTTGCGACCCCAGAATCAGGACCCTATCCCTTATGTTCGCCTGTACCTGATGATCGACGGCAGCCCTGAATCAAAACCGGTGAAGGGGTTAAGAGTGCTGGTTTATGGCACCCTGGCTGAATTAGTGTACGGACATGTTCAGAAAGGCAGCCGGATTGGTGTCGAAGGGCATATTCAACTTCGTTACCGGCCAAACACGACGACCCCTGTTTTTGAAGTCGTTGCTGAACGAGTTGAATTTATCCGCAATATTGATTATGAACGCGGAAAACAAGTAATTGCAGATTTAAAACAGCGTGGAAAACGAAATTCTGTAACCGATCTGGAAATCATCACACAAATCCTTGAGGTTGGAGAATTAGGTCATGACAGTGAATAATCCTAGTGAACCGGAAATCCAGATTTCTGAAGAAAAACTGCAAAAGCTTGGTTGGATAATGTTCGGTCTTGCGGTGTTTTTTACGATTATTGGCGCGTTCGTTTCTCCATTGGATGAACAAGGGAAACCAGTTCTTCTCTTGCCGGAGGTCAAAGCAGTAGAAGATTACAGAAAGTCTGCACAAACATGGATATCTGAGTTGAGTGTTCTCGATGGCGAGATTGCTCACATTATTGCTGCTGACCAACAAGGCGATCTCTTTTCACAGTCCAGATCCGCACAGCAGACTCTTCAGCACGCTGTTGAGCTCACTCAACAAGTTGACCAAACCAAAGTTCCTCCAATTGGCATGGGTATGCATGAGCAAATGCTCTCGACAACACTGAGTTATCTTGAAGCTGCCCGGAGTGCTTTACAGTGGGTCAGCGCACCAGAGCAGGAAAATCAAGACCAGGCTATCCAATTACTGGAAGATGCTCGCCAGATGAAATCGGAATTGGAGAAAAACAAGTGGTTGATCTTACGTTAGAAGACTTCCAGCGGAATCAGTCAATTCGAATCTCCAAAGACATCATCTCCCAAAGCGAGGAGCACGAACAAAAAATGCAGGCCAATGCTCAGAAATTATGGGAAAATGCCCACAAGCATCTCATCTCACTGTTGAGGATTTTGGATCAGGATTACGATGAATCCTGTGAAAAAGCTACCCGTCCGTTGGAATCGTTTAGCGATGATGACCTGGCATATCTGATTCATGTTCGATTGCGTTCGTTGCAGGGCGATGCATCAAAAAAGGTGAAACCAAATGAGATGATTGAAGTCCAACGGAGTTTGCAGGAACTCAGTCTTAAATATACTAATATAGAGCAAGAGCTTATCGATTTACAAGAAACGAATCGATTCTTGCAGGCTGAGAAAACGGCATTAGAAAAACACTTATCTGCGCTTCAACAAATCCAAAAAGATGAAACGGATCGGAATATTCAAACTCAGAAAATTGCTACCGAAGAACCAAAGGATCTTGGTCCTGTTCCGGACTGGGTAAAAACCTGGCTATTAGGTAAAAATTTTGAAAAAACATCAGCGGCGATAATGGTGATGGGTGAAATGGGCATAGCTTTACGGCCATCCATCATAAAGCAGATGGCAAAACGCCTTTCTCTATCAGTAGCAAACAAAAACCTGGATGAAGCAATGAATTGGTTAATGTCACCAGAAGCAAGCGAATGCCCAATCTTGGTTGAACAAATAAGTGGTGTTGTTGAGCAAGGATCAAGCTCTGGTGGAAACCAACCTGCGGTTCTGCATTTGACTCAGAATGGTGAGGTTGCTTACCAGGTATTAACTGGGAAAATTCCCAAAGAAAATGAATTTGATATCCTAATAAAACATCATTCATCACCGGAGCATACCATTCTAAATATTCAGGCCGGAGAAATCCTGGTAGATGAAGGTTACAGAATTCAAGGACGGGCGCAAGCTATTAATTTATCCAATGGTGAAACCTATATCCCAGATATTATTGCTGTTGATCCCAAATCAGGCGAGGTAATATTCGTCGAAGTAGAGCGGGATGTGAGCAAGGATCAAGTTTCCAGGAAAACGAAATGGATGAAGTTTTATGAAGCTTCAAATGGAAACCTGTATGTTTTCTGTGATAATCTGAACTGTCAGAGAGCTATTCAGGGAGAAATAAATCTTGCTCTAAGTGGGTTAAATTTCAACTCATTCCTGACGAATCTACACGGATTGCGAAATGGGAAGCGAGCAATAAAGGATAGTAGTATCTGGGTTTCACAAAGAAGAGGAAGCGAAAAATAGAACGGAGTGCACTCCGTTCTATCTGCGTTGTTCCTCTAGAGTCTTAAGGGGGAAGAGTGTCTTATTTAATGGTGCTAACCACTAATAAATTTCTGTTTAATGATGTGATATTTTTAATTATTAGGATATATTTGATTTCGAAGGTTATGGATCGAATTTCGTTCCCAAGTAATGTATTGTTGCGGATCTCCCCAAAACATTTTCCAAGCATTATTTAATAGACAATATATCTGGCCATTAGAGTTGAGTGAAGCTACTTGGCATCCAAGACCATTTACACCGTTGACCGCAGTTGTTGTTATTTTTTGTAAAATGTGATCAGGAAAACAACGTTTGTATTCAGGTTCAGGCTTTGCGTCAGATATTATTATCAATTCATCCCATTTTTGTTGGATTTTCCCAACATCTTCGTTGAAACCTAACAGTTCTAAAGCAAATAGCATGGATTTCATGCGAGCCGCATCTGCTGGGTGACTAACTAAATGAGCAGTCGGAACAATAAAAGGATCTTGTCCATATTTTGCACATAAATAGATATGCGACCAAGCAAAAGCTGGACCAATAGTACATATCGCAAAAATGTCGCAAAAAAATTCTGTGGTCCATTCTAACCAAGATTTTTCCCAAAGATAAAAATAGAAGAATAGTTTTTGGGGACCACGCCGTCTTTCTTCTTTTTGTTGTTCCTCTTCTACATATTCAAGAACAATATCAAGAGCATTAGATATTGCATCTTGGAAGGGTTTAACCCTTCGATTGTAACGCTCAGTTACCAATGGATGTGCGATTTCATGGTACAAATCTGGTAAATGAAGAAGAAAATCCCCCTCGCTTAATGGGACGAATAATAGGTTTAAGTTTGGGAAAATGTGAAAGTATTGTTGTGACAACGAGGTGACTACTGGCGGTAATAATGGATATTGAGTTTCTTGTTTAATTGTTTCAATAAAACGGTTAAGGAATAAATCGTCACAATTATGACGTTCTAAAGCTGCAATAGCTGTTGTTTCGAGTAATCCCATCTGGTCCACGATTCGACGAAATCGCCTTAAACGCTCTGGTTGATACTCAATCATTTGCATTCTTGGATCTTCCAACAAGAACTTTAAACCATCAAGTAGTCTAGATAATTCATCGTTGCATTTTTGCACTAAAACGTGGAATTCTCTTGGAAGATTTGGCGGTATTCTTTCAAGCAAACGCTTCGCACGTTCTTGATGTTGAATGATAGAGCCGGTAAAGTAATCTTTCACCGTAAACTGCCTCGCATCTTCGTCATTGCAGAAATCTGCTCATTTTCCAGTGCTTTTGCGATATCTTCAAGGTCTTTTATTCCTATAATATCAACTTGTCCAGCAAGTAAAGATTCACCGAGCTTTGCCCATTTATTATGATTTGTAACTTGCTTTTCGCGTAACAAAAGTGCAATCATTCTTATCGGTAGACTATCCCAAGTGTTTCCAGATAGAGCAATTAATAAATTTCCCAATTTTTGCCTAGAGGGATCGTTAATGGGACAAGTGTCAGATTTTAAATTAATAAGTACTGTATCGACTAATTCTGCATATTCACCAATTAATTGATATATGCTTGCATACAACCCTGGATTATTCATCAGATATTTTCCTCTTCAAGTATTGCTGCAATATCAAGTTCATCAGCAGCGTAATTCGTAGCTTCTTCACCCAAAAACCTATCATTTAATTTTGTGGTAATAGGATAACGCGAGCAATCATTCGGTCGGGTCCAAGCTAAAGCGCTGAGATAAAAGACATCTTCTAAAATCTGCTCAATTGGCAATGGTCCTAAAACCTTTTTTACATACAAAGGTTTTACTGTACCATTTCTTCGAAAAGCACGACCTGTGGTACATAAATACCCATCATTCTCATTAATAATGCAATATGAACCTATTTGGGGATTATCAATCCAAAGTTTTTCCTCACGAATACTTGTGTCAAATAGACGAAATCTAGTCTGTGAGGTTTTTGCAATTTCAAGAATAGTTAGAGTAGCCGTCTGAGGTATAGTCCCTTCTATTTTCAAAAGTTCCATTGCTTCTTGTAATCCAATTATTTCAGTATGGAATATTCTGCCATCACGTTGTAGGACGATTGTATTGATAGGGTCCTTACTTAAACTCGCTTCTAGACGGATGATCTCCACCAAATATGCTTTCATCTGTCGGGCATCCAGTTTTTCTTTTTGTCTAGATACTTTAGGGGGTAAAGCTCTAATATCAGCCCCATTTTTTCCAATACTAACAAATCCAACCGTGTGTTGTTTTACATCCACACCAATAGTAATGTCAGCATTTAATCGGGTCTCAAGAACAAACGGCCAACGTTGATTTGTAAGCAGAATTTTATTAAGAACTACCATCCGTAAATAACCAGATAATAAACCGCGTTTTTCTTCTTTTTGAAGGTATTGGGGATTTCCATTATTTTGACTTAATCTATAAGACTCTTGACCTACTTGTGAATGAATCACCGAGGCAGTTATGTCAAACCTTTTTCTTAATTCCGCAATAACCATTGCGGCAAGTTGATCTTCTTCTCGTTCTTGTCGATCATCATTATGATGTATCATAACGATGGCATAACCTGGTTTTTGACAATTAGTTTGGACAGCTTGTAAAATTGCGTTTCCTTGTCTAGCAAAAGTTTTTGGAACACGATCATTGTAGGTTACTACAATAGGATCGTAAAGATCAGGGAATAATTGCTTAAATGTTTCTTGTAAATCTTTACAAAATCGCTGTCCAAAACTATCTTCAACACTTTGTGGCAAAATGAGATATTGCCGATCTAGAGGATCTTTATTAAAAACACCAACTTGAGGGTCTCTGAGAAATGCCATTCGACGATTACCTAAATCGTCTAAACTAACATGTTTAGTACCATGTGAGCCTCGGACTGACAATACCGTTGAGTTTCCAAAAAGGAAATCTGGCATTACAAATAATTGTTGTTCGATAGATACTGGTTTATCAGATAATTTCAAAATAACATTTCCAAATTTAATTCCACGTAAATGACATTTCACAAAATCATGGATTAAGCTCCTGCGAATATGAGGAGGCATAATCGAGTTTTTATGTTGATTTCCAGCGAAATTATCAACGGATGTAATAACTGGATAACAGAGAGATGAAATTGCAGCCCTAGGTTCACCTCTATTATTCATATATAAAACTACTGAAGAATCATGCTTTACTTGTGCTAATTCAAGAGGTATCGGTTTTTGGCAATCCTGAGCCACGAATTCAATTAAGGATACGGTTTTTCCATTAACTGTAATGGGATAAGAAGACACATCTTGATCACCCAACCCTACCATCTGAATGTCATACCAATTGTACCCATAATGATAAATTGCGTGTTTGTTCTTCCACTTTGCAAATCCATCCTGGGTCAAATTCGATGGTAGTGGGGTTTTGTTAATAATCTTACTCGCGACATCAATACAAAAACCCAATCCCCCATTTGGCGTAATAGTTGCGCGTACCGCAAATCCTGAATACTTCTGAAAAGAGCCCAGGGTGTTTTTGTCATCCGGACTTTTTGTAAAGAAAGGCTGTCCTGCCCCAGGTTGCCATAACTCTTTGTTTGAATAAAGTGGTGCCTGAATAAGAAAATCTAAAAAACGTAAACAAATAGTATCATTTTCGTCGGAGCGTATTGAATAATCAAGTTTATGAATTCCTGGTAGTTGCACAAAAGTAACTGTTGTCCTCACTAATGCAAGATGTTGAGGAGGTTCTTTTCCATCATTAAGGACAACAAGATATGGATCACCATTTCTCTCTATAACTGTCACCGGATTTTTTAGTTGGTAGCTTAGTTTTTCAATAATCAATTGACGATTTTGGTAATATTCATTTTGAGCCTTAATAAGCCCTTTAATCTCGAATAGTTTGTATTCGGAGGTTAAGTCGCAGAGATTAGTAATAGGGAAGATATTTGTTTCAAGTTTTGACATAATTTGAATTCTCCCAACAAAGTGAACGGAAAGAACACCGCTGGCATTCTTCTGGATTCGCGGTAGTTGAAAAGTCTACCAGGGTAAGAACTTGCCCATCAAAAGGGGTCGTTGCCAAATCCATTTCTCTCGCGGACATTACAATATAAGAAAGGACTGCTTCTACATCGCTTTCTGTCAACTCATAATGCCTTAATTGTCGCGTTAATAATTGAACTTCTAATAATTTTATTTCGTTTGGTAAATATCGATTTGTTAGTACCGGAAAATCTCTATGAGGTTTACATGTTGTAAGACCAATTGCATAACATGCTAATTGCAATCTATAATTTTGGATGGCATATGTATGAACTTTCCAATCAACAATCATTGGTGGTTTATTCGAAAAAAAGACTATCAAATCAGGAACAGTTCTAGCACTTATAGAATCATATGTAAAACTTAATGCTCTTTGTGGCAACAAGTATCTCGCGCTATTGAGGGTTTCGTTGAGTTCGTCCATGTGCAAGAAACATTCAAGAGCATTTTCGATGTCCTGCCAGGCTTGAAGTAATTCGTCATCTGCTACCTGTCCATCATATTCAATTGGATACAATGCAGCAAATGATTCACCAGCCTTAGATATTGTCATTCCTGGTTCTCTGATTCGATTAAGCCGTGCAAATTCTAGTTGTTCATCATATAACTTCTTGGCAATCTGAATTATCTGGTTAGGGGAAAGTTGATGTTTTGAGTTGATTGCAGGAATAATAGAATTTGATATAACTTGATCAACAATGGTCCCCCTCCAAGCATAGAGTGACTGGAATTTGGATAAAAGATATGCTTCGTGGCGTATTTGATCCTTTGCTTTTGCATTCGCAATGAAGTTTTTTATATACCATTGCCTTTGACATTTTTGAAACGAACGGCTACTTGAAAATGACCATACCATGTTACCCCTTTTTCTGCTGTCTGGATCGTAAAAAATCAAGATATTCCAATAAAGCTGATTCTTCGTCGTCAGTTATAGGTCCAATCCGAGATCTTATTCTTTTATAGTTATTATCAACTGAAGGCTGTTCAATACTTGGATAACCGGCTAATTCCATTGTATCTGAATAAGTAACTTCGTAAATAAGTGCAAGTTTATACAAAATTGAAGGCGATGGTTTTTTTATCTTGCCACTTTCTAATTGACTTAGATAAGCATTTGAGATGCCTGTTTCTTTTTCAACTGCCCTGAGAGTCAATTTTTTACTTTCCCTGGCGCGTTGTAAATATTTTCCTAAAGAGATGTCATTTTCTTTCACGTGCTAATTATATCAAGCATTACTAATAATGTCAAGCAAAAAACTAACAGCTTAAAACTAGCAGACTTGGTTAAAAACCTGTCTAGACTTACACCCATCTTGCCAAATCCTTTGGGGTGTCTACATTTGATACTGTGACACGAGCAAGAAATCCCTCTGGATGAAAGAGATACACTTTTCGGATGATCCAACTGACCATGAAATAAATGACCCACCTCGGTGCGCTTGCTATGCAGAGGCGTGGTGGGTACTGTTGATATAATTATATCTGAGCTTTTTCTGTTCCGAGTTTATCTCAGAACATTTCTACAAAACGGCTGCTAAGCTGGCTTATTGATTTGCGACACTAATTTGACTTCTATTTTCGCATTCAATGCTGAGGCGATCTTGCTAAGAAATGACAAACTCGGTGTACTAGAACCATTTTCCAATCGTGCGATAGATGGTTGACGAGTGCCTACCATTTCAGCAAGTTGGGTTTGCGTTAGTCCCCGAAGCATGCGGAGCCGGGCGACCTGGTAGCCTGGTTCCAATTCTTCTGCAGCAGAAACAAATTCTGCGTCTTTAATTTTTTCTGCTTCCCAATCTTCAAATCGGGGCATATTTTTTCTAGCCATATTACACCTCATCAATTAATTCTTGCATACGCCGCATTGCAATCACAATCTCGCCGCCTGGCGCTTTCTGATTTTTTTTTCGATAACCGTGAAGGATCACGAATTGTTGCTCTATGTAGGCAAAATAGAACAACCGGATTCCTCCTGGACGTAGCTCCCAAAGTTTTCCTTGAATTGGCTTTGCATGTGGCATACTTAAATTCGTTCCAAACTCTTGCAACAACCTCAATGCATTCCGAATTTTCGCCTGTTCCATCATCGGGAGTTCTTCAATGAATTCCAATGGTGGACATTTTCCGCGACGATCCTTGTAAAATACAATGCTCCACATGTTTTCTTTCTCTTATTATAACAAAATTGTTATATTCGTCAAGTAAATTTCGAAAATGCTATTGAAGGACTGGTCTAAACTTGCACCCATAAGTCGACGGCTTCCCAACCATCGTCCATGATAATTTTTCAACCGTATTCCACCAAATGCCAGGCACTTCATACCACTTAGCATTTGCGACATCCTTAGGGATATCTGGATCTGGGGCGGTGCCTCGCGCAAGAGCTCCATCCGGATGGATACCAACCTCCGTATAAACAAATGAGTAAATTGGACCCAGAGCGGCTAGAGATAACATCATACCCCACCCGCACCGGGAAGGTTCAACCGTTTTTGCAGCATCTATCCGGTCAGCAACGAATTCAAAGTAAGTCATCCCCTTCGGAGCTTCAGGAACCTGCATAGGCTGGTTTCCCTTGTAGGCAACGAATAAAATACTCGAGCAAATCGCCAGGATGACAGCAGTTTTGACAACCCATCCAATCAACTTAAGAATCACTACGATGAATTTCATTTTCTCCTTCATTTTCTTTATCTATATGATACTGATCTTCTGGTCGGGCACCTTCTCGTAGGACCCGGTTATAACGAATCTCCTCGCGATACATTCGATCTAGAGCAACCTCAATCACATCGCTTTCACTCCGTCCCATAACGCTTGCCATCGCTCTTAATTGACTCACGCCTTCTGGGCTTATTCGAAAAGATCGTACTGGTTTACTCGCAGAATTTGTTTTCGGCATGCTCGTTTTCCTTATCGGTTAGGTTATTAATAATGTAATACTCTAGTATTGCTTTGTCAAGTTAAATTCCACTTTTTCCCTAATTTCGTCAAATTTGTCCCCCTAGGATAAGGGGTTTCTTCTTGCTATGATTAGAGTCACAACCAAATGACTGTTCGGTCGCTGATAATCATCAGCTGTTCCAAAGAATCCTTGGAGCGACCATCAGCTTCTTCCCTGTTTACGCAACTTGAGTGCGTGTAAATAGGCGTTGAGATCTGAATGGTCGCTTTTGTTTTAACTTACTTTCGAACCCGTTAACCGGAAAAGGAGAAAAAATTGAAAGAAATTCCAGTCTCAAAACGCAATCTGATCATTGCCGTCATCCTGGCAGTTGTCATTGCTGTCGGTATCCTGGTGATTGAAAACTGGCCACTTCATACGGAGCAAGGTTCAGCAGCATCAACTAACGAAGATAGTCTGGTATCTGCTGCAGCTGTCAATGCCATCGAGAAGGTCTTCCAGGTGAACTATCAGGAAGGAAAAGAAGCCTGGCTTGAGGGTATTTGCGAGCTCAGCACGCCCGCTGGATGTGAGTTGTTTTCGGCCGGCGCAGACCGTATGTGGGAGAAATACATGGATGCCAAATCTGTGGTCACAGCTACCTCCCAGGCAGTAGAAAAAGTAGCAGACAATGGTTCCGAGCAAGTCTGGCAGATGACCATCATGCTATCTTCTCCCTTACCGGGTAGCAATAAAACCCAGGATACAGCATATGTTGTTCTCGCAAAAACAGAAAGTGGTTGGAAGTTTGATCGTTTCCTGATGGAAGAAGAAATCAATGCCATTCTCGCTCGGGGGAAAACCCCCACCACAACTATAGAAGAAGGAAAGAAGTAGTGAAAAGATTTTTCCTGATCATTGTCGTCTTGACCTTGCTTATTCCATCGGTTGTATATGCTCAGGGCACCGATCCCTGGTCAGAGGTTTTTCAGCCGGATGGAAATCTGAATCCTGATTTGATTGATCTGGGAGTTACCACAGATCACCCCGATTGGATGTCAATTGAACTGCCCTTTGGCCAGTCCATTGATCTTGATGCAAATTATCACCGCTATCAAACACCCAGCGGGAATATCGTTGTCTTACCCTCTGCCTCGACGTTATTTTTTATGGCCATGAACCCCCAAGAAAGCGGTTTGACCTGCTCTTTTGGATCACTGGGAAATGGTTACGGCAGCCTGATCTCTTTTCTTGGGCTTGTTGCCGGCGACAATCTGGATTGGAGCAAGGTACAGGCGGAACATCCAGAGTACACCAGCCCGGACCAATTCTGGGGGGCGGTTCTCAATGGTCAGCAAGATGTGTGGACCTATTTCTCCGGATGGGGATTCATCACAACGCTGCTTCAAATGACTTGGAATGATGGTGCTCTTCGCTCGTTGTATTTGTTGTATTTGAATGGTTCACAAAACTGTGCGGCCATTCCAGGGGGGTGCTCGGGAATTGTCACCCCACCTCCTCCCCCAAGGGAGTGTCCTGATCCAACGGTTTCTATGCAACAACCTGTCCTCGTCATTCAAAAAACTGCGCCGAACAATCCCCTGGTTGTAGGACAAGATACTGAAAATCGCCGCGGTGCAGATATCCAGGTCAGGGTGACAGTTCCTCCAGTGATTTTCACCTGGTATGAGCCGATTTATGAAGAAAGAGATGTTTGCCGCTCAGCCAATTCCGGAGAAACCGCCAATTGCAATACCGGAGCTGGATCAGCTGTCAATGATGGTGTCTCAGATACAGAAATGGTATTCAAGGAATGCCGGACACATGTAGAACATTTACCGGATGCGGTAGCTTCTCTGCAAGCTACTGCATCTTTAGATGCCGCCAGCCAGGATTGGATCACCGGTAGATTAGGTCAAACCCATTATGAAGCCTTCGTCCACCAGGCAAATTTCACCCTGATTCCCGGAATTGGTTCATGGACAGGCGGATGTGATGGCGGGGGCACCTGTACTGCTACTGGTCAGGCACTCCGTGTTCCATTTGCAGATCCAGGGACCTTCAACTTGCGAATGGACGTAGTGACCACGGGCACTCGCTTCCGCGGAGTTCCAATCACCCAACCGAGGCGAGTAGGGATTGATGGAACGATGCAAGTATATGTGGCTCTTCCGGCGCTGGTGCCATAAAGGTCAAAGTGCAGATTTTATCGATTGCGGTCGGTGTGATGCTGACAGTCGTCCTGGGTTTCATGGCCGTCATCTATTTACTACTGGTGATTGGGTTGTGGTGTCCACGAAACGATTATGACAAGTAAGGAGGCATTGGTTCATGACAGATTATTTTGTCGTCTTTGGAGATTTTCTCGCTGCTCTGCCTACTTACCTGTTGAACGGCGTCCTCGCAACCGTTTACTGGCTTGGCGAATCTGGAGCTGCTCTGGTAAGTATTCTTTGCGCAGGGTTGATCATCCGTTTTGTGGATCAACGTGTGCAATCCAGAGCAGCTTTCCGACCTGGACGAAGTGGGCGGGAAGCAACCACTCCGGATTTATACACAGCCCAAATCACGACGGCGATTATTCTGGTGCTGTGGGTAATCAGCCAATGGGGGATGGGAGCACCGGTCCCCTGGCTGGGTGCAGCGATGTGGATCGCTGGCACAATCATCCTCTTACTGGTGCACATGCAGGAACATACCCTTTTGTGGAATATGAAATCGGGAATTGCGATTTATTCACTGGCCGTCATCGGAAGCCGGCTCTACCTGGCCTACACCGCTCAATTATCAGCAGATCAATGGGCTGCACTGATAGGGACATCTGAAAGCGCATCAGCTGTGATTGCGAATACACGCGGAAATGTAACCACGATTATTCTTTGGGCTTTGTGGTTGGTGATCCCGTTAGGTTATTTTGCCATGTTGCTGCAGCAAGTTCTGATCAATCCGATGTCGTTGGTCAATCCATTGGCAGGCGCCAGCGAGTTGATCAATCGCTATAGAACCAGAAGATAGGGTGATAGATGAAACCAGCACACAAAATCGTGAGCTTGCTTGATTTATTACTCTACCTTTTTAGGTGAGAGTCTTATGAACGTCGGAAATTCTTGATTAACGCCAGATTCTATTTCAACGATTGGAGGTCAATATGTCACAACTGATGGATTTGCTGCGCGGACCTGCTTTAGGCGTGATCGTCATGATCATCCTGATGGCAAGCGTCCTCATCATCACTGCATTTGCGGCACTGATTGCCCAGATGAGTCTCTTGTTCAGGCTTCGACCTTGGAATACTTCCGAAAAGAGAAGTGAAAAAGGGAATGAAGCTTACCCACAAGAAACATTTGAGCACCGTTCCACAACTCGTGAAGACCAGCGAGCATCATCTCCCCATCGCCAGCGTTCACCACAGGTGGTGGTTGTCGAACCAAATACGAATGAGGTGGTTGATGCAATCTGGTGGGAAACAGTGAAGCAATAGCAATCCAGGGCTTCTTTTGCGCAAGCAAAAGCAGCCTCATGAATTTACCAGCTGATCTGGTTGGCGAATTGATGAGGCAGAACGCCAAGTACGGAGAAAAGAGAACGATGATTATTGGAAAACTGACCGAAAAAATACCCTGGCTGAGAACAGATGACCCTCTCTCCATTCCAAATGACCTAGAAGTGGAAGGCACAGAGCTACATTTCAACGACCGAAATGAGCTGGACTATCTGGTCTTTCGTGTCACAGAGCGGGAAGGTGCGCGGGAATATCAGGGATACCGGGCGGTCCGGCTGCTGCAATTACGCTACATCTCTCTAGAAGCTCGCCGGGATGCTGGGCTGCTACAGAAGATGCGGACGGTCTTGCGTGGTTTGTATGGCGCTCAAGTGGATCTAGTTTATCTGGCAGCTGGGGTTTTTAAGAACCCCAATATTGGAATTGTTCAATGCTATGGAGTCGCTGCGTTTTCGCCAAAGAAAGATGAAGCTGTCCAGCGCTCTTTACGTGATCTATCTGCCTTGCGAGCCGGATTGGTGGGTGCTTACCGTCAAATCCGCCTTGAACAACTTTCAACTGAAGTGGCTCAATGGTTAGCGCGTGCTCTGGAGCAGATGCCTTATGCCATTGTGGCTGTCGGGCATCCAGATCCACGTGAAAACGCTCGCGGTGGAGATTCTTCGATGCGTGATCCATTAGTGTCTGGAAGTCAGGGTGCACAACAATATTCCATTCAACAGAATGAACTGCTCTTTCGCGGTATGAGCAGCCTGGAAGAAGAGTTCTTATTGATGCTGCTCACAAATCATGTTCGCCTTGAAGATATAACCCGCATGTTGGCCGGTATGTTGGAAGATACCTCCGTTTACGCTTCCCGTCAGTTGGGAACCCGGGCTGCTTCGTTTGGAATCAGCCTGCCGGCCATTTTGACTGGGGGACTCGCTGAAAACGCATCCAGGTCTTATGGCACAAACCATTCGAGCGGCGTCACCCTGGGTGAAGCTGCCACAGATGGCGTCGCAAATTCAGAAGGCCAGGCGCACACCACGGGTCATGCCAGCACTCGCGGTTGGGCGCACACGGTTGGAATCTCCGAAACCGATACGATTGGTTCGTCTTCCACGGTTGGAACTGCAGTCAGTCAAGGGACAGCTCATACCGAAGGAACAGCAGTAACCGATGGAACGTCCCACTCTGATTCGTCCGGTGTAGCGAACTCTCATACGGATAGCTCTTCCTATGGCGTGAATGGTGGTGTGGGTGGGAGCATTGCTCCGGCCGGCGTAGGTTTATCGGCTAACGTAGGCGGCAATGCTAACTGGGGTTCAGCAGATGGTGTGGTTGTCAGTAGCGGATCATCCGACTCAAGCATGCGTTCGGTCACACACAGCCAGGCAGACACCGTTTCGCAAAGTACTACTCAGAGTCAATCGAATACAACCTCCCAAAGTCATTCGACGACGCAATCGGAAGCTTGGACAACCTCTGGAGCTGAGACGGATTCAGTAGCCGACACGGCCAGCACATCTACCACCCAGAGCCATGCAGATACAAAAAGCACAGCTCGATCTGAGACAGATGGTGTTGGCTTGGGGCAAAGTATTGGACGCGGAATAAGCGCTGGGATGAGTGTTGGTGTAGCTCCTTCTTTCTCGCTTTCAAACGCTTATCAATGGCAGGATGATCCTTATATCCTCCTCACGGATATCATGCGAACTCAACGCAAGTTACTGGATATTGCCAGTCGGGAAGGCGCTTTTTATACAGATTTATATGCACTGGCCACCAGCGAACAAGGCATTCAGGCGATGATGGGGCTCATCCCCGAAGCGTTTCATGGCACCGAGGATGTCGTCGCAGGTGTGCAAACCCGTGCGTTAACCGATCCGGAACAGGCGTATATCGGCTTACATGCCCGTGCGTTCACCCCATCGACCCGCATCGAGACGATCCCAGAGGCAATGAGTGGGTACGCAGATTCAACGTTACTCACCATGCTTCAGGTGGCAGCTTATACCGCGCCAGGCATGTTCGAGCAGGGATCAGCGCTCACCACCCAGGAAGAAACCCCAGCATTTGCTTTTTATCCGGATATGCCTGGGAATATCACCCTAGCCCGGCAGTGGTCGAGTGAAACAGGTTTATTAACGGATACTTTTCTAAAGTTATCTCCGGACCGCCATTTTCATACTGCATTTGTCGGGGATACCGGTTTTGGAAAATCGATTGCAGCTGAACGCCTGGCTTATGAGACGACCCGTTTCTGGCATTACCGCACCATTGTGTTGGATTTCGGCCAGGGCTGGCGTAAAGCATTGAACTGGCCAGGGGTGGATCCGAAAGGTTCAGAAGACGGTCTTGGACATGTGGATATCCGTCAGCTCTATCCTGGTTCACCACGCCCACTCCGGTGGAATATCCTGCAAGTACCGAAAAGGATAGAACCCGGCCGCTACCGCAGCATGGTGGCTGAGCTATTTGCGAATGCTGGCAGGATGGGAGCCAGACAGTTGGGTTTCATGCGCCGTGCGCTAACCGAATTGTATTATGAGGCCGGTGTTCTGACCGGTGACCCCAAGCTGCAGAATGGTCCCTTAGGACATCTTCAGGATGAACATGAAGTGGAGTTAATCCGCTATGAGCGTCAGAGTCTTGGTGAGGATCTGGATGATCTTCATCCTGGAACCTTATTAGAAAGTCTCTCGCCATCCGAACTACAAGCTCTTGCGGTCTATCGTAGCCGGAAATTGGATGTTTCCAAATGGGTTGATCGTCTGCGGACCTACAAAGAGAAGCTTGAACGTGATCAAGTAAGTCGTACCAGTCTGGAGGGAGTCCTCCTTCGATTGGAGCAGTTCTCCGAAGGACATATGGCAAAGCAATACGGATCTTCAGCCAGTGGAACCGGCGTGGAAGATTTGGGATTGATGGGCAACACTGATAATCCCTGGGGAGTCATTGTCATCGAAGGTGGCGCTGAAATGGATGAATACTCCAAAGCAGCATTGCTCTCATTATTAGCCAGCATATTGTATTCGGATGCGGTCACCCGCCGTCGCGAAGCCTTAGGCGGCAAACATTTCCCACCCATGCAAATCTTCTTTGAAGAAGCGAATAAAGTCCTAACTGGCGTCTCGGGTGGAGCTGCTTCTGATCAGGGATCAGGAGAGTCGGGTAACCCGGTCAGCCATCTTTTTCAAACGATGTGGCGTGATGGAAGAAAATACAACGTTTTTCTGCATCTGATGGCTCAAACCGTAAGCGAGTTACCCTCAGGCATCCTATCCTCCTGTGCGAATGTATTTGTGTTCCAAACCAAAGATCCCAAAGATCGGGATTTGATCTTGCCGCATTTAGGCCGCTCCGAAAAAGGGCTGGTCAATACCGAATACAAACGCTACTTGGCGCGCATTCCGCGTACTTATGCGATTGCCAAGTTGGGTTACAGCGATGATGTGTTCTGGCTGGAACCAGTGTTAGTCCGCCCAATGATCATCCGTAGTAATGAACCCTCTGACCTCGAGATTACGCAGGAATTGGGAGCTGTTTCTCTGGAACGGACAGCTTCTGACATTCTGGCAACCAATCGATCCCATTGACGCTTCGCGTCGGGGCATACTGAATCCAATGATTTGTAAAAAGGAGAAAGAATAATTCATGCAAACAAAAAAACGTTCCCCCATTGCCGCAATTGTACTTGCCGTTGTCATCGGTTTGCTTGTGATCGCCCTTTTGAACGGGGTGATCCGTCCAACTCAGGTGGTGGTCGCCAAAGTCGCCATCGCCCCTGGAACCGTTCTGACTGACCAATTGGTTGAGCTGCGTACCATTCCGATGGGGGCTAAACCTGCGGATGCTACTTCAAAAATTCAAGATGTGACCGGGAAGATCCTGGCCGTTGGACGAGCTCCGGGGGATCTGATCGTTACCTCCGTTTTGGGAGAGATTGCCAGTGCAGGTATTCCTGCTGAACTTCCAGAAGGGCATGTTGCTCTGGCGATCCATGTAGACCTGGCCAGCGGAGTGGCTGGTTTACTTCGTCCAGGACAGACCGTTACGGTGATTGGTATGATTTCTCCAGATATTCTCAAGGCGAGTACCACCTCTGTGTTTACTGCACCGATTGCGGAATTTACTTCACCCATTGTTTCACTCACTCCTGGTGTGAGCGCAACACCTACCCCAACTCCTACCCCTGCTCCGCCGGCTTCTCCTCTCGCTCGGTTGGCAATCACAGGTGTGCGAGTTCTCTTAGTGCCTCAATCGTTTCGTTATGAAGAGGTTCCAGCCGGTGCCAGTGAAGAAGAATTGTTTTCCTCTGCTCGAACAAGCATGTCAGCTCAGGAAGGTAGTGTGATCGTTCTGGATGTTCCCACGGGGTTGATTGAGGTAACTCCAGGATTCAAGGTTGATCCGGCAACCTTGCTGGCTGCTCTTGACCAATATGGCATTATTCACCTTGCCTTGGAACCAACCTCAGGGTTGGCGTTGGATGTTGCGGACGTGATTACCCTCAATCTGGGTGAGTTATATAACGAGATGAATGATTATCGAAAGAAATAGGTCAAAATGAGCGATAACGCTTACCAAACCAATAAAATCACCGTCATGCTGGCAGGAGCCGGTCATGATGTTGTTTACTACCAGATGCAGCAGCCGATCCTGGCAGACCAACGCTTTATGATCTCAGGTCACGCCGCTCAATGGTCCATGTTCGAGACGAACTTGAACAACCTGCGGCCGGATCTGGTGATCGTCCAAACAGATATCGCTCCTGATCCGGATACCCTGATTCGTTCCCTTCAGAAAATTTCAGCCTGGCGTGGAATTGCGATTGTAGTACTGCCTTTGGCCCAAAAGGATTTTCAGGGAGCTTTTACCAAAGTGGATACTGTGCGTGGAGTTTTCGTCGCGCCAGTCAATTGGACTGAGATCATCCAAGCTGCTTATGGTGCTGCGATGACAGCCCGGGCTAGCCTGACTCAAGCTGCACCTATGCAGCAAGGGGTATCCGGCTATTCCAACAGCGGATCATCTGCGTACATTACCGGCACGAAAAGGATCGCTGTCCTATCGCACGCGGGTGGGTCCGGTTGCTCTACCATCGCTGAAAACCTGGCTTATGAATTGTCTGTCCGCCTCAGCGTGAAAACGTTGCTGGTGTCCATGGGGTTGCCACCAGCTGCTGCGCCACATTTAGGGTTACGGTATGTCCCTAATTTAACCGAATACTTTGATCGTCCGGGTAAGGCAGCTTTTCAGGCTGCAATCCAACGCAAGGAAAATTTAGAGATATTGCTTGCGCCAGAATCCTCCCTGGAATACATGCACATTCTGGAAAGCTCCAGTAAAGGAACCGGAGAAGGCAGCATCAATGGGATGCTGATTGACTCGGAAGATGGTCGTTATGCTGCTATTGTCATGGATGTGCCAACCACAGAAGATTTGTGGATGATGCATTCAATCATCTTTGCCAATTATGCCTTGATCGTTGCCAGACCTACTCTGGCTGACTTAACTGCGATTCGACATACCCTCACCTTATTGTTGACCGGCTTAAAGAGTGAGAAACGCCTGGCCCGAGATTCGATTTACCTGGTTCTAAACCAAACTTCTGATCGAAGCAGCTTTACCCCCCGATTATTCCAGGAAGAACTTTCCAAATCCTTGGGGTGGGCTCCACCCATCGCAGCCATTGTACCTTTTGATCCAGGGGTTCCTCAGGCACAAGATGATGGCTTGATGCCGGTGACGCGAGGGGATGAGTTTGCCAAAGGGATCCGCGCCATCATCAACACTTTATTTCCCTTGGTGGAAAACAATCTTGCTCGTGCAGATGGGAAAAAGGGTATTTTGCGACTACCCAAAATACGATTTACCTAGAATAACATTTTTGTTTCTTGAGTAGGAAAAGTTTCTAATGTTGGAGGTTACCTATGCCGGGAATATTAGGTTTGTACGACACTGCCACGAACGGGAATAACCTTGACGAATCTATCCGGTCTGAAGTTTTCAACGAGGTGATCGATCAGATCAACCATGATTTCCCAACCTCTGTTCTTCAGAGTCCGAATGAAACCGACCGACAACGCATTCGGGAGCGGGTTGAGGCACAGATTGCTGCGGCGCTAAGAAAACGCAACTGCCGCCCTGGTGCCCTTCAGGAAGCTGCTATTGCTGAGGAACTCACTCGGCGGATATTGGGATTGGGTTTTTTAGATTTGCTCTTGCCGCCGGCTCGCACAGATATCTCTGAAATCACCATTTACTCCAGCGGACTTCTTCAAATCATGCGTAAAGGGTCCGTTCGTTGGGAGACCATCGAACTGCGGCCTGAACCAGGTGAAATCTGGCGTGTGTTGGATCGCTTGATTGGTCCGCAAAACAAAACTCTAAATGAGACCAACCCAAGTATCAACGCCAAACTGCCGGCAACGACACATAATCCAGGTGGTGGACGGATCAAGGCGCTTCACCCAGTTATTGCACCACCAGGTCGTAATCCTTCTATCAATATCCGTCTTTATGAACAAAAGCCGGTCAAACCAGAGTGGTTATTAGAGCGTGGAATGATGAGTTCCGAAATGATGGAGGTTCTTCGTCAGGCCATGGAGAAAGGATCCCGCATCCTGATTTCCGGAGGAACCCGAACCGGAAAGACTACTCTGCTTAGTGCATTATGCAATTTCTTGCCCACAATCTGGCGCATCGTGAAGATCGAAGACCCAGAGGAAATCTGGGTGGATCGTCCAACCGTCCAGACGGTGGAAGCCCGCCCACAGGCGATTGGCACGGACGTCCGGCCGTATACCCTGGCAGACGGAGTCGATGATGCCATGCGAATGTCGCCTGATTACCTGGTCATTGGAGAGGTGCGTGATGGTGTGGCTGCCATGAGTTTGTTCCGGGCCTTGATGACAGGCCACAGCGGAGCCTGTACCTTCCATGCGGACAGTCCGCGTGAAGCAGCTCGCCGTTTAGCGACAGTCATGGGTGCGGATGCTGGAGTAAAGCCACATGAAGCCAATCAAATGATCTCTGATGCGGTTGATTTGTTGGTGCAGATCGGTATCCGTCACGAGATTCGCCGAGTGATCGCCATATCCAATGTGTCCAAGGATTTAAAGAACGGTGATGTATATTTTGAACCAATCTATCGCTATAAAGAGGAATCCTCAGCGGTAGAACCTTACTGGGAAAAATTAGGGGAATTGAAATGAAACCATGGCTTATAAATTACCCGAATGGTGAGTTTTCGCAATTCGTCACGAAATGCCATTTCCTGAAGAATTACGAACTGCACCATGCAACTTAAGATAGGCTGATAGGGTAAAATTCGAGTAGGCAACCGTTAATAAACCGACAAAATGAACTAAAAAGGATACTAGTCAAAGATAATCCATACGAAGTTACACTAGATACATGGATCATTTCAGATACCCATTTCTACCATGAAAACATTGGAAGGTATTGCAACCGTCCAGAGAACTGGCAAGAATTGATTATCAAGAACTGGAATGATCGAGTAGCCCCAGGTGACACCGTCCTTCACTTGGGCGATTTTGCATTAGGGAAGAAAACTCATTTCGAATTGTTAACGGAGATATTGAATGGAAAATTGTTATTAATCCAAGGCAATCATGATCGCCTAAGTCAAACCTATTGTGAAGCACATGGCGTGACTCTGATCAAGAATTCATTTTAGATAAAATTGGATCATCAAATAAACCTGGTTTTTTCGCATCGCCCAATAGTCCCCCTAGAAAATGGGTGGATTAACCTTCATGGTCATATTCATAATGTTCCACACCTTCCAGAAGGTTCCAATCTGGGACCCAACCATATCAATATGAGCATCGAGGTCAGAGAATACCGACCTTGGAAATTGAGAGACATCATAAACCATTTGTGCTAAAGCACTGCCACCACAATTAACCTAGTGCGAAACCAAGTAGGTAGGCCAATTGGCAGCGTGATTTTTACGAAAAAAACGCCACTTGTTGGAGTGCCGTTTTATTGCATTAGTATCTGTTTAATGGTTCAACAATTCCCTTTATGGAAAAGGGTTTGAAAATATAAATTGAAAATTATACTAATCACGATTATAATAATTGTGATTAGTATTAGATAAACTGCCTTCTCGTGGAGGAAACCATGTTCATTGACCGAAAGACAGAACTTGATTTATTGGACCAACGCTATCGATCCAATCAGGCAGAACTTTTCGTCCTGTACGGCCGCCGGCGGGTCGGAAAGACGGAACTGCTGCGCGCTTTTTGCGCAGGTAAACCCCACCTCTTTTTCATCGCCACCTTAAGCAACGATTCAGAGCAACTGGCCACGTTCTCTCAACAGGTGTACGGTTTCAACCACGCAGAAGCTCCCTCAGGATTTACTTTTCCTACCTGGGAGGCAGCCTTCCAGGCGCTGGTCGAACTCCCTATGCAACCCAAACCGATCATCGTTCTGGATGAATTCACTTATTTGATCAGCGGGAACAAAGCCATTCCATCCATTCTGCAAAAAGTGTGGGATGAAAAACTCAAGAATACACAAATCATGATGGTTTTGTGCGGTTCGTATATTGGTATGATGGAAACGGAAGTGCTCGGTTATCAGGCTCCTCTGTATGGACGGCGAACGGCCAGCACTCTCCTGCGCCCTATGGACCTGCTTTCCTCTGCTCTGTTTTTCCCAAGCTATTCTGCAGAAGAAAAATTCATCGCCTGGGCAGTTGTTGGGGGAATGCCGTATTATTTGCGCACGTTACAAGACAGCCAGGATGTTTATTCCAATATCCGGCAGCATATTTTGAATGCTCAAAGCGGCACGCTGTTCAACGAACCGCGTTTACTTCTCATGGAAGAGTTGAGAGAACCGCGTAATTATTTTTCCCTTTTGAGGGCAATCGCGCAAGGCCGAACGCGTTTAAACGAGATTGCACAAGGCGCAGGTATAGGGGATGTCACTACTGTTGCCCGCTATCTGGACATTCTGCAGCAAATGAGGTTAATTACCCGGTGTGTGCCGGCAACCGAAACGCAACCAGAAAAGAGCAAAAAGGGAATTTACCAGATTGACGACCATTTCATGCGTTTCTGGTTTCGCTATGTTCATCCCAATCAAAGCAGTCTTGATCTTGGATTAGCGGATGCGATCCTTCAGCAGCGGATTAAGCCAGATTTGGATCATTTTGTCGCCACTGCATTTGAGGAAGCAGCGATAGCATTCACCGGGTGTCTAGCGCAAGCAGGCCAATTGGACTTTTTCCCTGAACGGATCGGGGGATGGTGGAACCGGGACGCAGAAATCGACGTTCTAGCAATCAATCTAACCGAAAAGATCGCCTTAGTGGGAGAGTGTAAATGGACTATTCATCCGCTTGGTACTACTGTTTTGGATGATCTCAATCAAAAAGTTGAGGTCTTGATGAAAGACCATGAAATTAAGAAAGTTCAATTCGCCATATTTGCTCGCAACGGCTTTACCACTGATCTGGAGCATAGATCCAAGAACGAGGGGATACTCTTGTTTACGGTAGAATCATTTATGGACAATAATTAACTTACCGATGAGTTAATTCGCAGCATGGCTATTCGTTTCATTGACAAGAAACAAAACAGTGAGTTATAATAAATTCGTTATTTTCGGAATTTAACGTAAAGGAAACATACTCACCGCAAACTACAATTTTTGGCCAATTCCTGGACATTTTTGCCGGAAGTAAATCATACGGTTTATTACATGACGAATTGAAAACCTGAGCATCGGAAATGTGACATAGTATGTAATTACAGAAAGATTTAATCGAAGCAATATTGAACTCGAAAAAGCTCTCCACATACAAGAGGCATCATGCAAATCAGGCGTACGATAAATGGTGGCATCCGACTTACAAGGTTCAAGGAATACCTGGCTTTTGTCATTGTAACTACCCTTTTAGGTGCAACTGCTGCAAACGATGGATCGTTTGGATGGAAATTAATCGGAGTTCTTTTCGCAAATTGGCTGGCCGTTGCCTTTGCTTTCATGATCAATGATGTTGAAGATGCTGAAGATGATGCATTAACTCTGCATAAATGTCAACGGAACCCCGTCGCCGCGCGCGATTTATCTCCTTTTACTGCGCGGTTGATGTGTTTTGGTGTGGCTGCGGGATCCGCAGTCGTCTATTCCACTCTGGGAAATAAAACGTTCCTGTTGGGTATGATCACTCTTTTGATCAGTTTTTTTTATTCCTGGAAACCGGTCCGTCTGAAGAATATCGCTTTTGTTGACTTTTTCACGCATGGCTTCATGCTTTCTGGATTACAGTTCCTCACCGCGTATTTTACCTTTGATCCAGTCCCTTTCATACACTGGATATTCCCCTTTCTTTTCATTTTCGGCATCAGCTGTTATGGAGAGATGTTTAATGAAATGCGCGACCTGGATGGTGATTTAAAGGCGGGTCTCAAACATACTGCCGCGGTCTTGGGTCCCAGGGTTACCGCCAGGTTAATGGGTGCAGTGATGGCCTTGGCATTAGTTTCAGGGATTATGACTGCCTTTGTTATCCGTTTGGTTTCCTTTGAGGTTTTATGGCTTGTTCTTGTCCTTTCGCTGATCTTTATCCTCCCTGCGATCATCCGAATCCGCCGCAATGAGAATGGAATCACCATGCAAGAACCTTTTCATAAACCACTGGAATACGCTGCCGCGCTTGCCTTGAGTAGCCAGTTTACCTGGCCATGGGCTACACAGTACATTCTTCCTTGGTTGGTTGCATTTCGATTACCCTTTTGACCATACCTTTTCATGCTCTTGACAAGAACCAAACTAGAGAGATACAATAAATTAGTTATTTTCGGAAAACAAATGAAAAAGAAACTTACTCACCGCCAACAACAATTTTTGGGCCAGTTCCTGGATATCTACCGGGAAATGGAGCATTCCGTGCATTATGTGGCCGTTGCCGAACGGCTGGGTATCAGTAAAGTTACCTCTTACGAGATGTTGCGCCTGCTCGAAGAAAAAGGGCTTGTACGCGCTGAGTACCAATCCAATCCAGATCAACACGGACCAGGTCGCCCAACCGTCTTTTTTTATCCGACGCAAGAAGCCAATCGTTTACTCACTGAATTGGCTGGCAATTACTCTAATTTGGAAGATTGGCAGGTTGCCAAAGAGCACATCTTGCAGCAGCTGCGAGAAGGGAAAGCAGGGGGCTACGAAGACCTTCTTTCCAATCTCTTGATACGTATTCCGGAAAGGCGTTCTCCGCTAATTTTTGTCACAGAACTGATCACTGCTGTGATCTTAATGTTGGCGACGATCCAGGAAGCGCCTGAGATACGTGCTCTAATCGAACGCCTGCATCGGATCGAATTACCCCAGGAGATTGGCCTGAGCGTTTTAAGCGGAATTGGCATGCTCCTATCTGTATTAGAACGCAAGAATCGTCGCTTTTCTACCATTTTGCTTGCTCAAATCAGCCGGTATGAGGATGCGCTTCTACAATTGAGTGAGGAAAGCCGGCGACAGTTAGGTGAGTTCACACGGGAAGTCGTCCAAATCCTTTCTAGTTAATTTTTTTAACGAATATTTTCGTTATTTTCGACAAGGAGGACCGATGGCCAGGATCGCGATTTTGACAGATAGTACCGCAAACCTTCCAGCAGAGTGGGTTGAGCAATATAACATTCGGGTGCTCCCGCTCAAGATTCATTGGGATAGCAGAACCTATCTCGATGGCATAGATCTCACACCTACCGAATTTTATACGCGCTTGACTCACAGCAAATTCCTTCCCACCACCTCTCAACCGTCTATTCAGGATTTTCTTAAGGCTTTTGAAAGTTTGGCTGATGGAGGAGCAAATGGCATTGTCGTACCGTTGATTTCTTCTGGCATCAGCGGCACGGTGGATTCGGCTAAGACTGCAGCGCGCCAGTTTACCCGAGTGCCGGTAGAGATTATTGATACTCGTATCACTTCAATGGGACAAGTGATAATAATCCTTTCTGCAGCACGAGCAGCGGAGCAGGGGAAATCTCTTCTGGAAGTGAAACGTGCAGCCGAAGAAGTGGTTAACGGCTTGCATGTCTTTTTTGCCGTGGATACCTTGGAGTATTTGCATCGAGGCGGAAGAATCAATGGGGCATCCCGTTACCTGGGAGCTGCTCTCGATATTAAACCCATCTTGTTTTTTAACTCCGAAGGGAAAATTGATGCGCTGGAGCGCGTGCGCACCAAGCGAAAGGCTTTGAAGCGTCTGATTGACCTTGCAGAACAGCAAGCTAAGGATCGCCCCGTCCACGTGGGAATTGTGCATGCGAACGTTCCTCAAGCTGCACAGGAATTCCGGAACGAAGTTGAACAGCGTCTGAATTGCAAGGAAATTTTTACCGTCGAGTTTAGCCCGGTCATTGGCGTACACGTAGGGCCGGGAACGATTGGCATTGCTTTATATGCAGAAAATTAATAACCGAATAAGGAGGTTAATATGCGCACCTTGTTTGAACGAAGTGTCTTGGCGGGAATCGGTCTTCTCTCAATGACCCATGAGAAAGCTCAAAAGATCATAGACGAACTGACCCAGCGTGGTGAAGTTCAAAAAGAGGAAGCCGAGGATTGGGTTGAAGGTCTGGTTCAACGCGGGGAAGATGAACGTCAGAGCTTGCGTAAATTGATCCATGACGAGGTGAAGAGCACCTTGAATGAACTAGGCCTGGTTACGAAGCAGGACCTACAGGATTTGGCATCAAAGATAGAAACTCTGGGCAGGCAAGAAAAAGAGTAAACGATTGAAAAGAAAACAATCGAGACCATTGGAGTTCTGTCATAAACCCAACAATCACCAATCCCTTCGTATATGGATACCTGCTGCTTCTCTTCGGTCTGGCGCTTATCCTGGCGTGGTATCTGGATTGGTGGAAGAGGAAAAAATGATCCAGTGCCAGGTTTACTTTCGTAAAGAGCATCAAATGAGCCAGCAGAAGATTCGCATAATCAAACGATCTACATGGAGGTAGAAAATGGTTTCAAATTCACTTACAAATGGGTTATTAAAAAATAAAGCGTTCAACGCTGGGCTGGATGTTGCTGTGGGAATATCTCCCCTTCTTTCAAAGTCACCTCTATTACGGCATGGTGTATTACATATAGGAAAATTGGTTTCGTCCCGAATTCGACCTGCCGATTCGTTTTTGTCCTCTCTTCCCCCTGGTGTGTTGACCGATCGGGCAGAATTTGGAGATGCTTTCATAAATACCTTCGATCGAATGCTTGCCCGCAGGTTATCTGATGCAACATTGCGATCCATCGCTCACAACCTGATCCATGGAGCCCTGGTTCAGGGAGGGGAACAATCAGCGATCGCTCGTTTCACCCAGGAATTTGGAATGTATCCTCCAACAACGTTAACGATTAGTCCCGGGAAGACTTGCAATTTGCAATGTACAGGTTGTTATGCCAGTGCTGGGCCTACCGCAGAAAAATTGGATTGGTCTACTTTTGACCGCATCATCACTGAAGCGAAAACACTCTGGGGTGTAAGTTTTCTTGTCATCAGCGGCGGTGAGCCTCTTGCATATCGATCAGAAGGAAAAGGCTTGCTGGATGCAGCAGAAAAACATCCGGATGTATTGTTTATGTTCTATACCAATGGCACCTTGATTGACGAAAAAACTGCACAGCGAATGGCTGCTTTAGGAAATGTGACGCCTGCGATTTCAGTCGAAGGATGGCGAAGTCGAACCGATGAACGGCGCGGCGTGGGTGTTTTTGACCAGATCATTGTGGCCATGGAGCGGTTGCGTAAAGCTGGTGTGCTTTTTGGCATTTCTTTGACTGCCACCAAGCACAATGCCGAAGAAATATTGTCGGATGAGTTCATTGATTATTTTTTTGAACAACAGGGAGCATTTTATGGTTGGATCTTCCAATACATGCCCATTGGCCGGTCGTTTACCCTGGATTTGATGCCAACACCGGAGCAACGTCTTTGGATGTTTAAGCGTTCATGGGAAATCGTTCAAAAACGTAAGATTTTCCTGGCTGATTTCTGGAACCATGGCACACTCTCCAATGGATGTATTGCTGGTGGTCGGGCACATGGCCAAGGGTACATGTATATCGACTGGAACGGCCATGTATCACCCTGTGTTTTTGTGCCTTACTCTCCAGTTAATATCAAGGATATTTATGCACAGGGCGGCACTTTGAACAATGTCTGGGCAAATCCTTTCTTTGCAGACATCCGCGGTTGGCAGGAGAGTTACATGCAAAGCAAAGGTAACTGGCTGGCGCCGTGTTTGAATCGAGATCACCATGCTGTCTTAAGTCAATTAATCGCCAGGCATGAGCCGGAGCCGATCGATGAAAGCGCTCATGCAGCATTGCTTGACCCGGATTACGGGAAAGGGTTGGAACACTACGGCGAGCAATACGAGAACTTATCCGAATCAATCTGGCACGAACAATACTTGCAAGATCGATCTTAAGGGTGTGTACATACATGTCCATGAATCTTGGTCAAACGGATATTCCCCAGCATCTGGGGATTATCATGGATGGAAATGGCCGCTGGGCGCAACAACGTGGGCTTCCCCGTGTAGCTGGACATCAGCAAGGTGTGCAAACGGTTATAAGGACGGTTCAGGATTGTGCCGAAATCGGGATCAAGATATTAACTTTATATACATTCTCAACCGAGAACTGGTGCCGTCCAAAAACGGAAGTCGATTTCTTGATGCGCTTGGCCGAAGAATACACAATGCGGGAATTGCCCGACTTACAGCGCAATGGTGTCTGTCTGCAACTCATGGGGAGCCGGGAAGGGCTCCCCGTCTCGCTGTTGGACATTTTGGATAAAGCGGCCCTGCAAACAAAAGCGAACTCTTGTTTGATCTTGAATCTAGCCCTCAATTACGGAGGACGGGCAGAAATTATGGACGCCATGAAAGCAATCATTGCGGATCATCAACAAGGTAATCTGGACGTCTCTCAAATCGACGAAGCCACTTTTTCACATTATCTATACCTCCCGGATATGCCGGATGTTGATCTGATCGTGCGTACGGGCGGTGAATGTCGCCTGAGCAATTTCCTTCTCTGGCGTGCAGCGAACGCAGTTTTCTGGAGTATTCCCGTTCTCTGGCCTGATTTTCGCAAAGAGCACCTCCAAGAAGCGATTGGTACCTATACTAAGCAAATTAGAGGTGGCGATGATAACGCATAACAGGCCATCTGTTGGACTGGCATTAAGTGGCGGTGGTGCGCGTGGGCTGGCTCATATCGGTGTATTGCGCGTTTTGGAGCGTGAAGGGATCCCGGTGGATTATCTGGCAGGCACAAGCATGGGCGGTGTCATCGCAGCGGGCTATGCTGCCGGGATGAGTTCTGCTGATCTGGAACGAGAATCATTGGCCATTACACAGAAACGACATATGGTGCGTCTGGCTGACCCAGGTCTACCAAATGGCGGTTTAATCCGCGGTGAAAGGGTACTCGCTTTCTTTAAAAAAGAATTTGGAGATAAAACTTTCGTAGAATTGAACCTGCCATTGGCTGTGGTGGCGGTAGATTTGAATTCGCACCAGGAAGTCGTGTTGCGTGAAGGGCCGGTGGCATTGGCGCTACGCGCCACCACTTCTCTCCCTGGATTGTTCAAACCGGTAGAAATAAACGGTATGCGGCTGGTGGACGGTGGTGTACTCAACAATTTACCTGTCGATGTAGTCAGCCAAATGGGCGCTGAAGTGACCATCGCAGTGGATATCGGTTTATCTCAGGAGGATGGTATCGGACAATGGATTGGGAATCATCGCTGGGTTCCAGCGGGGATTGCCAATACGCTGGAAGTTCTTGATGATACCTTTTATGCCCTGAGAATTGCAGGACAGAGGAACAGATTACATCAATTTACACCTGATGTGCTGATTTGTCCTGAACTCCCCGCAAATGTCAATGCAATCGTAGGCTATGGACGAGTGAAAGAATTGATCACCATGGGTGAGCAGGCTGCGGAAGATCATATCGCTGAAATTAAAAAACTCTTGCAACCGCACTGGTATTGGCCATTTTCGCACAAGGCCATTGAGATAAAAAAGAAAAATAAACAATTATTCGTTTCAGGAACTTTTGAGGGTTAATAATTTTATGAAAAGTATCACGATCAGCATTGTTACCTGTACTTTCAATAGCGAAAAACATTTGGAAAACGCTTTAAAAAGTATTGAAAGCCAAACTTACCAGCCAATCGAACACATAATTATTGATGCCTATTCGACAGACACAACTTTGGAAATCATCCAAGAATATATTGAACGGAATAAAAACCGATACAGCATTAAATTCATTCAATCAGAACCAAAAGGAGTGGGCAATGCTCTAAATGTTGCCACAAAAGAAGCAACAGGTGAAATTATCCATTATTTACATTCAGATGATTATTATCTGAATCAGGGTTCATTGGAAAAAGTTGCGGAAATCTTTAAAAATAGACCAGATCTTGTGTGGCTCACCGGTAATTTCTTAATCGAATTAGCAGGAAGAAAAGTGGTCATTCCACAAACACATTTACTGCGCACGAATCCAGAAACAGCCCTCTCCTTCATGAATTTCATCTCTCATGAAAATACTTTTATGAAACGAGATTTTGTTCAGAGGTATGGAGGTTTTAACGAGGGCAAGAATGAGGTTGTGGAATACAGTCTATGGCCAAACATGTTAAAAGACTATCGTCCGCTCATTATTGATGACGAGTATATCGTTTTCATCATCCATAAAGGGAGTACTTCAACAGGTAGTTTTCTTAAATTCTCTAAGGCGGTCATGAGAGCATTCAATACTCAAAGAAAAGAAAAAGTCTTTCCATTAATTGGACACTATGCCGATAAAAGTTTTTACACCCGATGGAAATTGTTAATGAAAAAGACAACAAAATGCTTCCCTTCATAGATGTTTTTACCGGCAAAGAAGCCAGGAAGCATATGTGCGTTATTGATGGTTTTATTTACTCATCTTTATTGGATTTTGACTACGAAAGGGATTAATGACTCACTCAGAAATCAAGCCGCCGCACGTTCTTTTCCTGTTTTCTGATACAGGGGGAGGCCATCGCAGCGCAGCAGAAGCGATCATCGAAGCGATTAATTTGGACTTTCCAAATCGTATTTCAACGGAGATGGTTGATTTTTTCAAAGCATATGCGCCGCCGCCATTCGATCTTGCATCTGATCTATATCCTCCAATGGCCAAGGTACCTGATGTTTGGAAATTTGGATACAAGTTGAGTGATGATCCTCAGCGTACGCGCTTATTTTACAATGTAATGTGGCCCTATATTCGGCGGGCAACCTACAGGTTGCTCAACGATCATCCATGCGATCTATTGGTCACGGTGCATCCCGTCCCAGTGTTTCCAGTCAGTCGGGCAATGAAGTCGGGGGGCCCTCCATTTTTCACGGTCGTTACCGATATGGTTTCGACTCATACCTGGTGGTTTGACCAACGTTCTGATCTAATCTTTGTACCTACTGAAATCGCGAGACAGAGGGCATTGTCTTATGGGATCAAACCTGATCAAATTCGCGTGGTGGGGTTGCCGGTTGCCCAGCGCTTTTACCAGCCATTGGAAAGTAGCCAATCCTTCCGAGGCAGAATGGGCTGGCCACAAGACCTGCCAGTTATCTTACTGATTGGGGGTGGAGATGGGATGGGGCCTCTTGCCAAGATGGCGCAAGCTATCTCGGAAGCCCATCTCAACGCAGCTCTGGTAATCGTAACGGGACGTAATCATAAGCTTAAGGCACAACTTGAGGCTGAGGATTGGTCGCTCCCCACCCTCATTTACGGATTTACGCACGAGATGCCCAATTTTATGCGCAGCGCGGATATTCTGTTAACCAAAGCCGGACCCGGCACGATCAGTGAAGCCTTTATCTCTGGCCTGCCGATGATCCTTTACAGCCACATGCCAGGCCAGGAAGATGGTAACGTTTCGTATGTGGTGAGCCAAGGCGCAGGCGTTTGGGCACCAGAGCCCAATCGTATCATAGAGGTATTGCGTGACTGGCTCGATCATCCCGATGAGCATGAAAAGATTGCTGTCAACAGCCGCCGCCTTGCCAAACCGGATGCTTCGCACCTGATCGCGCATGCTATCGCGGATCAACTGGGTGTGACGGAAGGAATAATCCAAAGGATACCGGAAAATGAAAAATAAGGAAAATTTGCATAAGACTTCGACTCAAGGTCAAAGCAAGCCACATTTATCTGTCATCATTCCGACACTAAATGAAATTGCATATCTACCTCACTTGCTCGACGCTCTGGCCATGCAAACCCGTTTACCAGATGAGATTATTGTAGCGGATGCTGGTTCGAAGGATGGTACCGCGGAACTGGCGCAATCAAGAGGCGTACGCGTTGTGCACGGTGGAATGCCGGCGGTAGGGCGCAACGCAGGAGCTCGAGCAGCTAAAGGGGATCTCCTCTTATTTCTCGATGCGGATGTACTGCCGCTGCCCGACTTTATTGCCCGTGTTTTAGAGGAATTTGAACACAAAAAACAGGACGTGGCGACATGCTTTATCGCGCCACTTGACGGAAACCCTTTGGATGGAATGATTTGTGTGGCTACAAACCTTTATTTCCTGGTCATCCAACCGGTTTCCCCCCATGCTCCCGGTTTTTGCATCCTATCAAAGCATACCGCCCACGAAAAAATGGGTGGATTCGATGAATCGCTTACGCTCAGTGAGGATATTGACTATGCCCGTCGTGCGAAACGGCATGGAAAGTTTGGAATCTTATCCAGCGCTCGCATTCCAGTCTCCATGCGGCGAGTGGGGAAAGAAGGACTTGTGGGACTGGGCCTGAAGTATGCCTGGTGTGAGATTTATGCATTGATGGGAAAACCGTTACGCAATGCGCCTTTCGAGTATGAATTCGGAATGTTCGGTCCAGCCAATGTGTCGAATCGTTTGGTTCTTTTTCAAATAAGAAAATTGCACCATCAATGGAGCAAATTAGAATCTCCGATGCAAAGAATTATCCGCAATTTACAAGAGCAACTAGGCCGCTGAATGGTATTTGTAAGGGTGTATTTCAGGCGAAAGTGCTCCCCATGAATTTAGAAAAAACCAGGAGAATAAAGAAACAATCGTCATGTTCGTAAAATCACGATCAGTACGTCATTGGCAGCGATACCGCGAAATTGTTGGCATCTTTTTACGGCATGGCTTTGGCTTTGCCTTTAACCAACTGGAACCAGATTGGAATTCCCTCCGCAATTTCCTGAGGTTACCTTTGCGGAAGGAAACTTCAACGCCTTCTGAAGACCTGGCTATGCACTTCCGTTTGGCTTTGGAGGAACTGGGGCCGACTTTTATCAAATTTGGACAGATACTCTCTACTCGCCCTGACCTGCTTCCACCATCCTACATTACCGAATTGAGCAAACTTCAAGATAATGTTCCCCCAACGCCTTGGGGTTTGATCCGAGAAGTTTTGATCCGTGAACTTGGCCGCGAACCAGAACAGGTGTTTTTGACAATTGACCCGCAGCCACTGGCAGCAGCCTCTTTGGCTCAAGTTCACGCTGCGATACTGGCGGATGGTCAGGAAGTGGTTGTCAAAGTTCAGCGGCCTGGCATCTCTTCTGTGATTGAAACCGATCTTGAAATCCTATCTTCGCTGGCGAAGCAAGCACAGACCACCCGGTGGGGAAAAGTATACGATTTTATCAGCATGGCAAATGATTTCGCCTTCACTTTAAGGAACGAATTGGATTATCGCAGTGAAGGTCGCAATGCTGACCGATTTCGGGAGAATTTTGTTCATGAATCTCATTTATACATCCCACACATTTATTGGGAGTATAGCAGTCAACGCGTGTTAGTGTTGGAACGCATCCATGGCATCAAAATTGACGATCTCCCTGCATTAGATGGGGCTGGTTATGACCGACATCGGATTGCGTTGCACAGCGCACGTGTCATTATCAAGGAAGTGTTGGAAGATGGTTTTTTTCACGCTGATGCTCATCCTGGTAATTACAATGTGCTGCCTGGGGAGGTGATTGGCGCTATGGATTTCGGGATGGTTGGCTACTTGAAGGATCGAGATCGCCTCGATCTCATTCGACTCTATCTTGTCGCTGTTGCGTTGGACGCTGATGGAATCGTGGATCAACTCATCCGGATGGGTGCTGCAGGTGCTAAAGTGGATCGAACCGGGTTAGCCCGCGATATTGGTCGCCTTCTCAATAAATATTATGCTCTCCCTCTTAAAGACATTCGTGCCAGGGAAGTCGTGGAAGAAATAATGCCGATTGCCTTTCAACATCACCTACACCTGCCAAGCGATCTTTGGCTTTTAGGGAAGACGTTAGCCATGATGGAGGGGGTTGGCCTGCAATTAGATCCTGACTTCGATGTGTTTGCAGTGGCCCAACCCTTTGTGCGGCGATTGTTGTGGAACATGGCGATACCCAACGCGGGGTGGGTTCGGGCAGCCTTGCTTGGGGGAGCTAATTGGGGCGAGTTGTTCAACCGCTTGCCTCGAGCTGGAAACCGAATGTTGGAGCGTATTGAGCGGGATGAGCCTTTTAGGATCCAGATCGATGACACAGATCAAATCATCAGCAGGCTAGATCGGCTATTCACCCGTTTATCGCTTAGCATTCTTGTGGGTGCTTTAATCACTGGACTGGCTTTCTTGGTCTCGAATCCTTCCCCAAGCTTTTGGGGACAATGGATGATCGTCGGTGGATTGGTCTCAATCATCAGTTTGGGAATATGGCTGTTCATTTTGCTTTTTCGCCCCAGAAATAAATGATTACTTTTCCGAAGAAGTCGCAATGACGATAAAACTTCTGCAATTTTCTCCACCCAATCATCGAAAAAAGACAAGGAGGTCATCTTCCTCTCAATGAAAATACGCTTTCTTGGCCATTCCTGTATTGAAATTATTGGTTATCGCCATATTGTAATCGATCCGGACTTTACCACGGGGCCCGAACCCGGTGTAGAGTATATTTGTGTCACACACGGTCATCAAGATCATATTGGGCGATTGGCAGAGATCCCGACTGGGGTGGTGGTCGCCTCACCTGATGTTTGCCAAGTTGCTATGCAGATGGGAGTATCGCAACACCGTATGAGACCCGTGCAACCTAGTGAACAGATTGCAAACATCCAGGTTTTGCCAGGGTATAGTCAGACCAGAGGTTTTTTCTATCGTTTTTTGTATTTTCTTCTGTATAGAAGGAAACCAGAACCTGCTACAACGCCACTCTCATTTCTCATCTTGGATGAAGCAAGTTTGTTGCATATTGGTGATGCGCATGAAGCTCCCCTGAACGTGAAGCCGGATATCTTATGCTTGCCCTGGCGGAAAGCACCGCTCTTTACATCTCACTATAAAAAAGTATTAGTGCGCACAGCCAAGCAATTTCAGGCGCCATATGTAATTCCCATCCATCATGACATGCCTGCTACCATCACTGACACATCCGAGTTGCGCAGGCAGCTCAAATCTACCATATTGGTCGAAAAAAGATGGTACTCATTCCATCAGCAACGTCTCGAAACGGATTAGCATCTCACTTTAATTGTATTTATAAAGAACGACAAAACTTGTAACTCGAAGGAGAAAGTATGAAGAATATTGCCATCATCACGGACACAGATAGCAGCCTGCCGGTTGATCTAACTGCGAAATATGGAATCCGCCAAGTCCCCATTAACGTGATTATAGAGGGTGAAATTTTTCAAACTGGTGTGGACATTGACGATCACCTCTTATTTGAGATGCTGAAACAGGTTAGAAAATATCCTACAACATCAGCTCCTTCTCCAGAAGCCTTTGCCAAAGCATTTAGAGCAGCTATTCTTGAAGGTATCCAATCCATTATTTGTATTTGTGTATCTGGTAAAGTAAGCTCCTCTTATGACGCTGCAGTCCTTGCATCTCAAATGTTCCAACATGATATTGTTGTCATTGATTCCCAAAATCTCTCAATGGGGCAAGGTTTTATGGCTCTGACAGCTGCTGAAGCTGTTTTAAATGGAGCAACAAGAGATGAGGTTTTGGAGAATTTGGCTCCTGTCAGAAACCGTATTCACACTTTTGCAATTTTACCCTCTCTGAAATATATTGCACTGAGCGGTCGGTTAAATAAACATACAGCTAACATGGCAGATATATTAGATATTAAACCGATACTGACCGTTCAAGAAGGAAAGCTGGAAGTCATCAGTCGTCAACGAACTGTAAGCAAAGCTATTGATAAAATGTTTGAATTGATGATAAATGCTTGCAATGGGAAAGCTATTGAACGAGGTGCGATCATTCATGCGGACTGTCCTGAAAAAGCCCAAAACCTACAGAAAAAAATAAATATTTCCTTTCCTGAACTAAAGCCCTTTTTATTGACTGAATTTACACCAGGATTATCACTCCACACAGGTCCTGGAACAATTGGAATAACGATCTTAACAAGAGAGTAGGCCAGGACGCATGATCTATGTAGTGCTGACTGAAAAATAAAGCAGATAATCCCGTAAATGTTGTACTGATGACCATTATCAAAAGATTTTTACTTATGAGACTCATTTGTATATCGCACACACATTTGGAATATAGCATTCAACGCATCTTAGCCCCGGAATACATTTGTGGCAAAGCATTTGACCATCGTCTACCCTGGGTTAACCTAATCTAATTATGATCGCCATTGAAAAGTTCTGCATAGCGTTAGTGTCATCATTACAGAAGCGATCAGAAGATGTCTTTTTCGCGTCGACTTACATCAAGGTAATTTCAATGTGCTACCAGGTGAGGTGGTGATCGGTGTAAAAGAATTTTGGAGTGATTGGCAACATGAAATACCGGGATCGCATCAATCTCATCCGACTTTATCTCGTTGCTGTTGAGGTAGATATTGATGGAATCGTTAATCACCAAATCCGGGTGAGTACAACAAGTACAGATGTCGGTCTATCAGTCTCGTGCGTGGTATTCGTCGCCTACTTATTAGATAATTTTCATTTCCCTCTCAAAGACATACACGCTCGCGAAGTATTTGAAGAATCTATATTGATATCTTTTCATCATCACATGAGCCAACAAGGCGTTTTGTTCCTTTTAGTAGAAATATTTTTCACGATTGGAGGAATTGGCCTGCAACCAGATCTCTGCTTCGATATAGTTGCAGTAGCCAACTCTTTTAACTGCGATTGTCGTGGAACATGATGATACCCAAATCGGGGTGAGCATGGGGCGCATCGGTCGGCGAGATAAATTGGAACGAGCTGCTCAACCAATAACCGCGTACAAGAAACTGTATATTGGAACATATCTAGCCGAACGACCCTGTAAGAATTCATGTCAGTGATACTGAACGAATCATAGATAAACTGAATCAATTCATCATTCGTTTATCTCTTAGTCTCTTTTTTGGCGTTTCCAACATTAAAGTGGCTATTTTGTCCTGTTTCTTTCCCGAAACAATCGGGGGCAATGGATGACCATCGGTGGGGTAGTCTCAATATGCCTTTAAGGGATATGGTTGTTCAATACTCCTGTATGATCTAAAAAGTAGATCAGCCGCACTTATGCCGTTCTCAGTCAGTGATTAAGGATACCTTAGAGAACGTTCACAATCCTCTACAATGAATACAAACGACAGTTATACTCATAGGAGTAAAGATGCCTGTACTAGCCAAGGACTATGAAATCTTATTGAAATATTTACATTCGGTTATTTTTCTCAGTCGGATGTATAAAAAACCAAGCCCAATGTGCCCGGTCCGGCATGGACGCCAATTACCGGCCCCATATCTGAGTTTAGCATCTCAACACAATTGAATTGACTTCGAACGGTTTGCTCCAACTGATGGGATTCCTCGGGAGCGTTGCCATGTAGAATCGCAACGTGCACCGGTTTTTTTCCAACCTTTTGTTCCATCAGTTCCACCATTCTAGAAATCGAACGTTTGCGTGTGCGTTGTCTCTCCAAGGGTTCGATTCTTCCGTCCTTAATATAAAGAATGGGTTTGATATCCAATGCAGCTCCCAGAAACGCTGTGCCGCCACCGATCCGGCCTCCTTTGTGAAGATATTCCAGAGTATTTACTGTAAAAATAACATTGATATTTTGTCTGATGTTCTCAACAAGGTTAAGCACTGCTTTTGCGTCATTTCCTTGCTCTGCAGCTCTTGCTGCGGCAATCGCCATCAAGCCTAAGCCCAGGGATACTGATTCAGAATCGATAATATGCACGGGCACCTTGTCAAATTGCTCCCTTGCCATTTCAGCAGATTGAATTGTCGCGCTCATGTGATGAGAAATCACGATTGTGACGATTTCCTCGGCTTCCTCTGCCAGTTTATTGAATAGCTCCAGGAAATCAGCCGCAGTTGGCTGTGCTGTTGTAGGCAATTTCTTGCTGGCTTGGAGCAAACGGTAAAATCCCTCATGGTCCAGGTCAATTCCAGCCCGATACGTTTTTTCTTCAAACGTTATATATACTGGGGCAACATATACCCCCAATTGCTCACCCTGAGCCGGAGTCAAAGAGCAGGCTCCATCCGAGACGATTGCTACTTTTCGATTTTTCATTTATCAATCCTTTCTTCTAATTGGAATATTGCTTCTTTGTTTCGAACGTCCATCTTCCTGACAATTTGTTAAAGTACCAGCCAATGAAGATATACTACAAAAAGAGGGAGTCTAACATTGTTACCGCGATAATTAAAATTCTTCAACTTCCATTTTTTCCTTAAAAGCATGCCATTGATCTCCATTCAGAATGACAGAATGAATTTGTTGCGAAATTTCAGCAGGATCCGCTTCTGTCCCAGGAAGATCATAATGTATTGGAAGAATGTAAGGTGCGGCAGTCTGTTTTGCCATATTTATCAGTATTGATTTGTACTTTTTAGGCTGAATTGGAGAATTGCGCCATGGAAGGCAGAGTATGTCAGATTGCAACTCGATCGGGAATTTATGAGCGTCACCTATATGCAGTATATCGGCTTCATCCTGAATGTGAAATGAAAGCGGTGTGCCACCGGGATCTGGCAGCCGAAAGCGGAAAAGCAAACTTACAGCAATGTAAATGGGATCTCTCACAACACTAAAGCCGGGAAGAATCTTAATATTTTCTATCTGTTCTCCAGCTTTTACAGGCTTAAGTCGCGATGTGAGGATGCCCATTTTATGAGCAATTTCGCAAACTTCAGATGATGCCAAAACAAGGCCGCCTGGCACAGATGTAATCTTGCCGATATGGTCTTTGTGAGCATGGGACACACAAATGAAATCCACATCGGGCAGCGGCGGACGAGTAAAATCTGGATCAATTAAGATATGGTGCTTTCCGATAATTTCCACACATGAATGTCCAAGATACCTGATTTTCATATTTAGCGTCTCCTCTGAGCAAAATAAGTCAGTGTCTTATTATCCTTTTCCTCACCGTCATTCGCCAAAGAGCAATCACAACCAAGGTGAGTCCAATCAAATACACCGGCCAATTAAATGGTGAAGGTTTTAAACTACTCAACATTGACGCGTCTGCAGGCAATACTTTTAATGCATCTGAAATAAAGGTATATAGCATGATCAAAACCCCGGTGAGTAGAGAAATCCAAAACCGGGTATCAATATTAAGTGTTCCATTATTCTCGGTTCTAATCACTGCAATTGTTCCACCGATCGCCATCAATAGAGCTATTAGTACTGGGGATAGAACCGGTCCCCACCAGGGAAGGGGAATCAAAAACAGCAAATCGGGATCGCCTATGCTCTGAGGCCATCCAATAAAAACACGCAACCAGATGTAATAAAAAATATCCCACAAACCAAATGTGATAAAGGCAAAACCGATCCTGGATAGAGTTGTCTTTCCTGCAATCCATCCGATGCACAAGAGCATTACCAATGTGGCTAATTCCCTTCCCACCTCGATCACTGCAATTTGCCCATCAAAAGGAGGAACCTGAAGAATTAAATCGTTGATACCATATAATCGCCTCAAATAGACAACGACGGCGGCTTCTAAATATGCCATGGCAATTGAAAAAACAAAAACCCAAAGAATTTTAAAAATCGATTTGTTCATTTTGGGGGTCCGAAATCCTGAAGGGCAACCTGGTTAATAAAATGGGCACCCTCAACATAAACACCTTTGGCAAAAACCGCCACAGTCCCATCAGGCAAGACCATTTTCCCCGTGGCTTCTACTCGCCTTTTCGTTTTGCCACACATCGCTCCGATGATTTGGATTGGTTCGCCTAACGGAACAGGTTTACGATAATCCAGGTTTAGGTTTACAGTGACGACACGGTAGCCAGCATACCAAATCGCAAGTCCCATGGCTTCGTCCAATACGGCTGCGGATGCGCCTCCGTGCACAAATCCAGGTGGACCTTGGTGATGGGTGGTGAAGATAAAACAGGCATCAATTTGGTTTTTATCATCAAGGTACCATTCCATGCCTAGAGTGTTGGGATTGGTTTTACCACAAACAAAACACGAACCATGATCTTGGAGTTTTTTCATAGTGCTAAATTCTGTTCGGATCTGAGAGCGCTGATGAGGTTCTCTGCTTATGTAGGATATTTATTTTGCAAATGTTACGTCCGCTGGCATACCCGGCTTGAGCTTTAAATCCGGGTTGGGTACGAGCAGCTTCACGGCATATACAGTAGCCCGGCGACCTTCGACCGTTTGTACGTTGCGCGGGGTAAATTCGGCCTGATCAGAAATGTGTGCGACAGTCCCATTGAAGGTTTCTCCAGGAAATGAATCAACTCTGACTTCAACTTTTTCACCGAGATAAATTTCACCATAGCTATCTTCCGGAATGTAAACCACCAGTTCCACTTCCTCCAGTTGACCAATCGTCATGAGAGTACTTCCTGGTGAGACCGTTTCACCAGTTTCGAGATTGCGCGTCAGCAGGACGCCATCGATGGGCGAAGTTACCGTCGCTTTTGCAATCTGGAGATTAATCCCGTTTAGGATAGCTTGCGCCTGTGCCAGTCCAGCCTCCGCCTGGGATACCACGGCTTTTACCTGCGCCAGCCCATTCTGGGCGGCTTTCACCTGCAGCGAATTCTCACCGGTTTGGAGCGCATTCATCCGGTCATGAGCCGCGTCATAGCGCGCCCTGGCAACGGCCACACGGGCGCGAGCCTCAAGCACATCCTGGCTGGCGGCGCTGGTGAGCATGCGGTTGTAGGCTTCCTGAGCCGCGCTTAATTCCGCCTGGGCAGAATCGAGCTGTTTTTGAGCTTGTTCGCTCAAGGTCTGGTTGTCTTGCGCCTGTTCGGCTCGATCCAGCACCTGACGAGCGACTACGAATGCAGTTTGCGCTTCGGCGAGACGCTCTTCGGCTGCCACAAAGTCAGCGTTGCTGGCTCGGGCACGCACGGCATACAGGTTCGCGAATTCTGACTTGAGAGCCGCTTCGGCTTCCGCAACTTCCTTCTCTGCGGCGGTGAGCTCTTCATCCTTTTCAAAGTACCAGACGGGCAGGTTAAATTCATTTGGAACCGCAGCCTGCCACGCATTCACCCGGTTCTGTTGGTCTTGCTGGAGGGCAGCCTGCAATGCCATATCATATTGGGTTTGGGCGCTTTCCTGTTGGACACAGGCGACGCTCAAGGCCGCTTCGGCCACCTGTACTGCCGCAGCGGCCTGCTCTCGCTGCGCCTGCAACGAGGCGTCATCTAGCCGGAAGAGCACGTCCCCGGCCTTCACCGGCTGCCCTTCTTCAACCAGGACTTTCACGACTTTTCCTCCGATTTCCGGAGCAACCGACACCTGGCGGGCAGAAACCGTGCCGGAAGCGGTTAATACACCGTTTTCCGCCGCCTGGCCAGGGATCGAAGCGCAGGCGCTCAACAGGGTCGCTAACAGACCAAACACCACCAGAATGCTCAAAAGACGATTGTTCACAGGAAATCCTTCCTCCGAATTGTAATGTTTTCTTGATATGCTTCGATTATTCATTTTGTCTCCAAAGTCATACGACAAGCATCAACTGATCCGCTTCCGGAAGAGGACCACGGATAGGAGAAAGACCACGATGCTAAATAACGCCATTGGCCAGACCCATGGCCAAAGGTAGTTCAGCCCGACCCCTTTTAGGATGATGCCGCGCACGATCTCTAAAAAGTAGGTAAGCGGCAGTAGATAACCGGCAAAATACGCTGGCCAGGGCATACTCTGTCGTGGAAAAAGGAGGCCGGAAAGAATCGCGGCCGGGAGTACGATGAACACAGCCAGGTACAGCGCCTCGATTTGCGTGTGCGAGATATTAGAAATGAGGATGCCCATCCCTAACGAACCAATCAAGAATATCCCTGAGAGGAGCATTAACAAGAAAATATCTCCCTTCAGAGGCATATGAAAGACGAGAACTCCAGTTGCCACGACCATAAACAGGTTGATTACCGCCACGAAAATAAACGGCAGAAGCTTCCCCAGCATGAGTTCCCAGGACTTGATGGGGGTAACGATCAACTGTTCCAGTGTGCCTTGCTCGCGCTCCCGGACGATAGCAAAGGCCGTCAAGAGCAGCGCTTGCACTTGCAGAATGAGGCCGACCAGTCCGGGAAGGAAGAAGTTCATACGCCGCATATCAGGGTTGTACAGAAAACGCATGCGGACATCAACGGGTAGTTGGAGATCCAGGTGCAGCGGACTTTTCTCCAATTGCCGGACCAAAATTCTTTGTGAGACAGCCTGGCCTACGGTCTCTGCGGCCAGTTGTGCTGTCTGCGCTTGAATTGGATCAGTGCCGTCGATGAAGAAAAGGATCTGGCTGGACTCGCCTGTGCTCAGTTTACGACCCAGGTCTTCAGGGATCACCAGTCCGGCGTGGACGACACCTCTGTCCATCAATTGCATGATTTCTGCCTCACTGTCTGCTTGATAAGTCACTTGAAAGTATCCGCTGGCGACATACTGGTCAATCAATTGCCGGCTGACGTCCGTTTTGGATTGGTCAGCGACAGCCAGGGGGATATTCTCAATATCATTTGCCACTGCGAGCCCTAAAAACAGCAATAGCATGACCGGCAGGATAATCACCAAAGCCAGCGTTCGGAGGTCGCGCAGGATATGAATGAATTCCTTACGCACAATCGTCCATACACGACTCATTCTTCGCCTCCTTGTTTCAGTTCAGTTCGCAACCTGGCCCGGTTCTCGGCATCCACCATGCCGACAAATACATCTTCGAGTGACGGCAGGACGCGCTCGATGCGCTGAACCGGGATTGCATTCTCTTCCAGGGCTTCCCGTAGCCTGCCCTGAAGAGCTTCATCCTCTACGACAACGTGCAGCAGGATCCCATGAAAAGCCGCGTCGATCACCCCAGGGATGTCCTGAAGCAGGTCAATGGCCCGGCCGGGATGGTCACATTCGATTTCCAGCAGTGTTCCAGGCATTTTCTCCTTCAGAGAATCCGGGTCATCCCGGGCAATCAGTCGCGCCTGGTACATCAGCCCGATCTCATTACAATATTCCGCTTCATCCATGTAATGGGTGGTAGCCAGCACGCTCACACCCCGGCCGGCAAGCTCGTAGATCAGATTCCAGAACTCGCGGCGCGAGACTGGATCCACTCCGGCGGTCGGCTCGTCCAGGAAAAGCATAGGCGGTTCGTGGACAATCGCGCAGGCCAGGGCCAGACGCTGACGCCAAGCGCCGGAAAGATTGGCGGTCAGTTCGGTGCGATGATCTTTCAGGCCGGCCATTTCGATCAGCGCAGCGGTCCGGCTGCTGCGCGTTTTGCCCGAAAGGCGGTAGATGCGGGCGTAGAAGTCCAGGTTTTCAAAGGCCGTCAGATCGTTGTAGAGTGAGAATTTCTGCGACATGTAGCCCAGATTAGACTTCACATTCTCGGGCTGCCTTGCCACATCAAAGCCCATCACTCTTGCAACGCCCGAAGTGGGCGACAACAACCCACACAGCATACGGATGGTGGTGGTTTTCCCGGCGCCATTGGGCCCCAGTAAGCCGAATATCTCCCCCTTGGGAATCGTGAAACTGACCCGGTCCACCGCGGAAAAATCGCCGAATTTTTTGGATAAATCGATGGCCTCGACAGCATTCTCTACGCTCATGCCCGGCCTCGCTGATCTTCCACCATGTAAATGAAAACGTCGTCCATGGTCGGCTTTGCTTGCCTGAGGATGCTGACCTCCGCTCCGGCATCTTGCAGCGCGCTCGTCAGGCGGGCTTCAAGCGAATCCAGTCCAGTCACGGAGAGGCGTAGCCTGTCTCCGACCGGTCTCCAACGGAGGATGCCTTCGGTCGCCCCGATTACTTCTCGAATCACCCTCCGTGGACGGGCCTTCACTTCCAAAATATCAAATGGGAGTTTGTCCTCCAATTCCCTGGGGGCGCCAGTCGCCAGGACTTTCCCCTCATAAAGAATGCTGACCTGGTTGCAGCGTTCCGCCTCATCCATGTAGGGTGTGCTGACCAGAACCGTCACGCCATTGAGAATAACCTGAGAAAGGATGTGCCAGAGCTCACGCCGCGAAACCGGATCGACCCCTGTGGTGGGTTCGTCGAGCAGAAGCACGCGAGGTTCATGAATGAGCGCGCAGGCCAGGGCCAGTTTCTTGCGCATCCCTCCCGAGAGGTGTTCACTGCGCCGTTTGGTAAATTCTCCCAGGCGGGTAAAATCCAACAATCCTTCAATCCGGCTCTTGCGGCGGGTTTTCGCAACGCCGTTGATGTCCGCAAAAAAGTTCAGGTTTTCCATGACGGTCAGGTCTGGATAAAGGCTGAATGCCTGGGGCATATACCCGATCAACGGCCGGGCTTTCTCAGCCTGGCGCACGACGTCGAAACCTCCAACACGAGCCTGCCCCGAAGTCGGTTCCATCACAGTGGCCAGAATGCGGAGAGCGGTCGTCTTTCCTGCCCCATCCGGCCCTACCAAACCATAGAGCGTCCCCGAGGGGATCGACAGGTCGATCTTTTCAATCGCCGGATGGTTCCCCCGCTGGGAAGGGTATTGTTTGCTGAGCTGAGTTGCCTCAATGGCGTGATTCATTCGTGAAATATTTCCTCCACCTGTCATTGATTAAAAAGTTCCAAAAAGACCAAAAAACGAAACAAATTTTTATCAGGCCCTGAGCAAGGGCATTAAAGTCTCTTTCATCGATTCACCCAGGCGGCGGCACGTACGCGGCTCCATCTCCAGGATCAGGGTTTGGTATCGCTGGACATGGGCCAGCAGCTCTCTGCTCCATTCGGCGTCTCCGCTGCTCTCTTTTGCCAGCAAGCCCAGGGCAAAACCACCTAACAGGAGCAGGCCGGCGCGCGTCACCGCTCCTTGCCCCTCCAGAATTTGCGGCAGGTGCTCGGCCAGCAGGCGCCGGCCGGCGCCGCGGCCCAATCGCAAGACGATGATGCTCATCACCTCGATGCAATAACGCAGGATAGCCGGCCCGCCGGGCGGCAGACGAGCCAGCATCTCCTCCGCCAGCTCGCCCAATTCGCCGTCGCGGATCTTTTCCAGTGCCCGCTTTTTAACCGCTTCCCACTCTCCTATCTCCGGATCGCTGGTTAACTCCAACCACAGGTTTTGGGCGCGCTCCGTAGGCCAGAAAAGCACCTCCGAGCGTCCGGGGATTGGCTTATCGTTCGACACGCGATACTCTGAGGCCGCCAACCCCTTCTCTTCCAACAGGCGAAGCATGTCGTAAGCGGTAAAAGGACTGACGCCGACCCTTTCTGCCAGGGCAGTATAGTGGATGGGGCCATGTAACTCTCGATACAGATCAAGCAGGTTGTAAATAAAAGTTTCCTGCCGGCGGGTAAGTTTCATAAGGAAAATCCCAAAAAGACCAAAAAAGTTGACAAATTCTAAAATGAAACCTCACCGTTGTCAAGAATAACTTTTTGAGGGTGTTAGCCCAAAGTAGTAATGTCCCCTTTTACCAAAGTTAAAATGTCCCCTTGGAAGGGACAGGAAAGTGGACATACTACACACAATGAGCGACAAAGAAATCACACGACTGGAGATCATGCAGAAGATCAAGGATCGTCGGATGAGCCAAAAAGAGGCAGCGGGCCAGTTGGGGATCAGCATACGGCAAGTGAAGCGATTGTGGAAAGCATTCCAGAGCCATGGAGCAATTGGTTTGATCAGCCAAAAGCGGGGGAAACCTTCGAACCACCAACTCAAGCCAGAACAATTAAAACAGGCGCTGGATTTGATCAAGAGCCGCTATCAAGGCTTTGGGCCGACGTTGGCGCATGAGAAGCTGGTGGAAGTGCATCGATTGAAGATATCGGATGAACGGGTGCGGCAACTGATGATCGCGGAAGGGCTGTGGAAACCGAAGCGAGCCAGGCGCAAACGCGTGTACCAGATGCGGGAGCGGCGCGCCTGTCGAGGGGAACTGGTGCAAATCGACGGCTCAGATTACGCCTGGTTCGGGAACGGTGGACCGCGCTGCACGCTGTTGGTCTTTGTGGATGATGCCACCGGCGAGTTATTACAACTGCTCTTTGTGCCGCATGAAAGCTTCTTTGGCTATTGTGAGGCCACCCGCCGATACATCGAACGGGAAGGCAAGCCGCTGGCCTTCTACAGCGATAAACATGGCATCTTTCACCTCAACCATCCCACGGCGGTACAGGGAGATGGACTGACCGAATTTGGCCGTGCCATGCAAGAGTTGGAGATTCAAATCCTCTGCGCCAATACCCCTCAGGCCAAAGGGCGCGTGGAACGAGCCAATCAAACCCTGCAAGACCGGTTGGCCAAGGAGCTGCGGTTACGCGGCATTGGCTCCCTTCAGGAAGGGAATACTTTCCTGCCCGAGTTTATGGCAGATTACAACCGGCGTTTTGCAGTATCCCCCCGCTCCAGTTTTGATGCCCACCGTCCTCTATCCCCCACCGATGACCTGGAACGTATCCTGACCCGACAGATTACACGCATCCTATCCTCAAGCCTGTCTTTTCAGTACAACAAGCGGATCTACCAGATCCAGACCCGGCGCCCCGGTTATGCCATGCGTAAGGCCGTCGTGACCGTTTGTGAGAAGGCCAATGGGGAGGTGTTGGTGTTGTACAAAGGACATCCCTTGCCGTACCAGGTCGTTCAACGCCAACCCCACCAGGCGGAGGTTGTCACTTCTAAATCGGTAAATCAGGCAGTGCGCCAACCTACCCGGCCCGCCCCTGATCATCCCTGGCGTAAGCCCTTCCTCAAAGGTTCTCCCTCCTTTGACACCCATTCCGATGCTTCACAACCATCCTCGTCTTAGTCAGGGGACATTTCTATTTTGTCACCACGGGTGACATTTCTATTTTGGGTTGACAGAATAACTTTTTGAGGGTGTTTAGAAAGTCAGAATTTCAAGATAATTTCGCGCATTTTTTATCAAAAACCCCATATATAGGGATAAAACGTGGTTTTTCTTTTCGCAAAACTAGTTTTTCAACACCCTCACTTTTACTCATGTGGTTGGGGATAATTGGGGTGCGTTCAGGTTCAACGGCGAAGGCTGCTGCCACGAGGTTTCCAAATCCCATTGACCTGGAGGATGGAACTTGACGGTATCAGGCCAGAGTACGAGTTGCTTCGAGCAATTCGCGGCTCTCCTGCAGCCAGGTCATCGGGTTCGTGGCACGCTTGATATAGCGGATCACACCCTGGCGATCCACCACCACCGAAGCAGTGCGCTGGATGACGAGTAGCGCTTTCTCCAATCCAAACCGCCTATAGACATCCCGCTCCGGATCGGCCAGCACGGGGAAGGGGGTATGCAGGCTTTCCGAGTACCGCAGGGCGCGTTCAGGTGTGTCCCCCAAAATTACAAGCTCATCCGCGCCGGCTGCTTGAAAATCTTTATATAGTCGCCCCAACTGGGCGACGTGCGCACGGCACTGCATTCAGTTGTATTCGCGCACAAAGAACAGGACGACGTGCGATTTTCCCTTGTAATCTGACAACCTGATTTTCTGACTGGTATTCGCCATTAGTTCAAAATCGGGCGCGGGCGAACCTGTTTCCAATTCGGTGTTCATTTTGCCTCCATGAATAATATATTGTTTTGGGCTGGATCTGACACCTGGATGCCCTCTTCGGTCTGAGTGTAGGGCAATTCAATTTCCTCGATGCGTGCCAGGAGTTGATCCCACGCGGCTCGGCCGGGTAGGATAAACGAGATGGTCTTCAGCCCCAGTGCGTCGGGTGGCGGAGGAGGCGCACCTTCCCCTTGCCAGGTGTTGAAGCCGATGTGATGGTGATAGCCGCCCGCCGAGACCATGCCCATCCGAAAGCTGCGCCCCAGGCCCATATCGTCGAAGCCAAGCAGGTCATGGTAAAAGTGGCGTGTCTCCTCCAGGTTGGCGACATAGAGGTGGAAATGCCCCATGCGAACTTCGGGCGAGACAGGTTCGTCTGGCTGGTCGTCTTTGCTCAGATGGGAGAAGAGCGCCTCGAGGTCGAGGGATTCACGACCGTCGCTCCATCTACCGTCGGCATGACGGGCGTATAAATCCCCATTGGCAGTAACCATGAACAATCCATCTTCCGGCGATTCGCAGTAGAGCTCGATATTATTGCCTTCCGGATCGTCCAGGTAGGTAGTTTTGGTCATGATATGGTCAGTGGGGTAGTTTGGCCAGCGCTGGGCAAAGAGGCGGGAGATGGCTCGCGCCAGCTGGCGCCGGTCAGGGAAGAGAATGGCGAAGTGGTAGATGCCGGTCACGCTGCGATAGCGTTTTCCATTTGCGATTTGTGTCAGGCGTACGAGATCCTCGCCGCCTGCGCCCAAACCGGCGCTATTTTCATTCTTCCAGTGCAGGTGTAAGCCCAGCGTCTGCTGGTAAAAGACCAGCTGATTCTCTAAGTTGGCGACTTTGAGATGGACAAAGCCCGGGCGAGTCTGCGGATGAATGCGGTGCGAGGAAATTGCGATAGGTTGAGGAAGAGTTAAGACGTTCATTTTTCACCTGGGATTTCAGCGGCAAGGATATCCTCGGGGCGCAAGGCACGCCCAGTGACAAAGTTGTATGAATCCATGATTAGCCCAAACACAACTTCCAACTCCTCCATATCCATCGGTGTATAGAGCATCACCATGCCTTCGATGCCGAGGTATTGGGCTATGGGATGCGGCTCCGCCCAGCCTTTTTCCACTGCTTCGTTGGCGCGTTCGGGGGGCAATGCGACGTGCAGGCTGCCGTCCGGATGGATGTGGGCGAACTCACGCCCGCGAGCGATCACTTCGGGGTGGGCCAAAGGTAAGTCTTCGCGCAACCAGAGAGCCCGCGCTCCGGGAACGGAAATCACCGTGGGGCGGTTCTGGACATCAGGTAGCGAATAACAACGCTTGAATAGTTCAGTATTGATTTCAGGTACAGGCTGTATGCCAATTTGGGTATGCGGCATCGCCTGTTGTGTAAACGGTCTGGGCCGCTTGCGTTCTGGTAGTTGGTTCGAGGTCATGGTTCCAAAATCTCCTAATCTACTATTTCCCGAACATTCGGTTAATTATTTTTGTACAGCCACCAGCCGTACCGGTGATTACCTGAGCGCCTCGAAGGCTGCGCGCCGACGATGGCGTAACAGTGATCAGATAGGAACAGCAACGAGACGCCCATACACCACAAATCCAGCCAGCGCCAGCAAGACAAGATTTATGAAGATCATTGGATATTCCTTGCGCCGGAGGTGGGTTGACGTGGCTCCGCCCATATTGACCGCAAGACCCAAGGCAGCCGCGGAGGTAAGCCATGGCAGAATACCGGGTAGGGTTGGCAACATCGTTCCAATAGCACCCAGGATTTCCAGGGTACCAATGGCGCGTATGACACCCGGTGTAAAGTCGTTTACGTAGGCCATTTGTGCCGCCAACCTCTCATAAGGTTACAACAGTTTCGATATTCCCGACCCGGCAAATACCAGAGCCAGCAAGATTTGTGCGATCCAGATAGCTGTGTTCATACCCCTCACCCTATAATCCAAGAACCGGATCAAGCGCAATGTTTCCAGCGCCGGTGAAGAGCAGAGACAGCGCAACGGCTCCCAGGATAAAGTCGAACTCCCAGCCAGTGGCCTGCTGGGCGGAAAAGCCAACTTTCATCACCCGTATCTTAACGCTGAGAATCGCCACCAGCATGTCAATGGCGAACAGAACTGCCAGGATGCGCGTTCCCAAACCTAGAATGAGCAGTAGTGCCCCCCCTGTTTCGAGCAGAGCTACCAACCAGCCAAACAAAATGGGCAATGGAACGCCCATCTGCTTCAAGAACCCGCCAAAGCCTGCTGGACCCTTCATCGGCGAGTTGGGATTGAGCTTGGGCCAGCCATGCACGAGAAAGATAATACTTGCTGCCAAGCGCAGGATGAACAGGCCTAAATCGCTGTACGGTGAAAAGATGTTTTCTAACATGAACTCCTCCTGTCCGATCGAGATATTTCGAGATGGAATTACAGAGTCACAACCGGATAATGCCTATCACAGTCGTTGGTTTTCATTTTCCTCCTCCGGATACCAGCGATGCACCCAGGCCGCCAGGGCAGACAACACGCCCAACAGGTCCTTGCCCTTTTCAGTCAGTTCGTATTCCACGTGACGCGGCCCGTCGGAGAAAGGATAACGATTGACGATACCGGAATGCACCAGGGTCTTCAGTCGCTGGGTGAGCGTGGCAGGGTTCACACCGCCGACGGTCTCTTGCAGTTCACAAAACCGCTTTCGTTCACGCAGGTAGTAGATCATTTCCAGGGTCCACTTCCTGCCAAGGACTTTGGCGGCTTTTGTGATTGGGCAGTTTCGATCTACCATTCGTCGGCTCCTTACTATAAAAAATAAAGTATGGGGTGAAAAATAATACGCCACACTCGATGGCGCTTAACAGGGATACTATATTTTTTATAGTAACTATACTTTACCAAAATACTCTTATTAAGTCAAGATCATTGTGAAAATGTTGCACAAGCAAAGCAGCCGGGTTGACGCCGCCTGGGAGGTATAGTATAATTATTTCGGAATTTTCGGAGTTTTACATTTGGAGTATTATGAAGAAACTCACTTACCGCCAACAACAGTTCTTGAGCCAGTTTCTGGACGTATACCGGGATATGGACCAGCCTGTGCACTACGTCGCAGTGGCTGAACGGTTGGGCATTGGAAACGTCACCGCCTACGAAATGCTGCGCCTGCTGGAAGAACGCGGGCTTGTGCGGGCGGAGTACCAATCGCATCCGGACCAACGCGGGCCAGGCCGTTCCATGGTCCTCTTCTATCCAACAAAGGAAGCCAATCGTCTGATCAATGAGCTGGCCGGGGAGTCGGCCGACCTTGAAGATTGGCTGATTGTCAAAGAACGTATCTTGAAACAACTCCGGGAAGGGAAAGCTGGCGGCTACGAAGGGCTGCTTTCCGACCTATTGGCGCGCATCTCCAAGCGCCATTCCGCGTTAATTTACGCGACCGAACTGATCGCAGCTATGTTTTTGACCCTGGCCTCTGTTCAGGAAACCCCGGAAGCGCGCAGGTTGATGGAGCGCATGCAGCGCATTGGTTTACCGGGCGAAATCGGCTTGAGCGCTCTGAGTGGAATCAGCATGGCGCTTTCCCTCCTGGAGCGCGTCAATCGCCGGTTCTCTACCCTGCTTCTAGCTCAAGTGGGCCGGTACGAGACGATGCTTGCGACCCTCAATGAAGCAAACCAACTGCGACTTAGCGATTTTGCGCGTGAGGTGGCAAGCATCCTCGCCGAATAATTTTTTTATCGAATTCTTTCGTTATTTTCGACAAAGGAGTATCTCGTGTCCCGCATCGCGATCTTGACCGACAGTTCCGCGTATCTGACCTCAGACCTGCTGGAGCGCCACGACATCCACGTCATCCCTCTCAAACTCCACTGGGACGGGGAGACCCTGGTAGATGGGGTAGATATCACCCCACAGGCGTTTTACCACCGCCTGGCAAACCATGCCACGCTTCCCAGCACTTCACAGCTCTCCAAGCACGACTTCCTCCAGGCCTTCGATCGGTTGGCGGATCGGTACGAGGGCATCCTCGTACCGTTGATCTCTTCCGGTATCAGCGGCACGGTGGCTTCGGCCCTGGCCGCGTCAGCTGAGTTTACCAGGGTACCCGTTCAGGTCGTGGATACGCATTCCACCTCTGCCGGGCTGGCCTTGGTCACACTGGCCGCCGCCCACGCCGTTGAGCAGGGCTGTGGTCTCCCCGAGGTTACCCTGGTAGCCCGAGATGTCGTCCAAAAACTGCACCTTTTCTTCATGGTAGATACGTTGAAATACCTGCACAAAGGGGGGCGTATTGGCAGCGCATCGCGCTACCTGGGTTCTGCGCTCCGCATTAAACCGATCCTGTTTTTCAATGGAGAAGGCAAAATCGACGCTTTGGAGCGCGTTCGGACGAAGCGGAAAGCGCTGGAACGTATGGTCGAACTGGCCGAAGAAAAAGCAGGAAGCAATCCTGTCCACGTAGGGGTGCTGCATGCCAATGCCCCAGAAGAGGCTGCGGAATTTCAATCGCGCCTGGCTCAACATCTGAAATGTGATCACATTTATACCTTTGAACTCAGCCCCGTGATCGGCACCCACGTGGGGTCGGGCACGATCGGCCTGGCGATGTACGTCGAGTAAAGCATGAAAACCGTCTCTATTGTTATCCCCACCCTCAACGAAGAAGCCTATCTTCCGGGTTTGTTAGAGGCCATTCGCCAACAGACCCGCCCGCCGCTGGAGGTCATCGTCGCCGACGCCGGATCCTCCGACGGGACGGTCGAAATCGCCCTTCAAGCGGGATGCCGGATGGTACCTGGCGGCAGGCCGGCGCGTGGGCGCAATGCCGGCGCAGCGGCTGCCCTAGGCGATATTCTCTTATTCCTCGACGCAGACGTGCTCCCTGGGCTAGATTTCCTGGCGCGTGCTATAGAGGAATTCGACCGCCGTGGCCTGGATGCTGCTACCTGTCCGGTTCAGCCTCTGGGCGGCAACCTGGCCGACGCCATCTTCCACGAAGCGGCCAACGTATTTATCCAAGCCACACGCCCGTTCAATCCACATGCCCCAGGTTTCTGTATTTTAAGCCGCAAGTAAACGCATACGAGTATCGGTGGATTTGGCGAAGCTTTGTACCTGTCTGAAGATCACGACTACGTCCGCCGCGTGGTCGCTCAAGGAGGCAGGTTTGGCATTCTGCACGTGCCGATCCCCGTCTCGGTGCGCCGGTTGGAAACGGATGGTCGCTGTAATGTGGCAGTACGTTACTCTTTCCTGGCAATCAACCAAATGATGGGAGATCCTTTCGATCAAGCTGTGTTGGATCGCTATCTCGGCGAATATCGGTTTGGGCACCACACGTTGGCGGCCAAGTCCCGCTGGGTCCGGCTTGTAGATCTTCAGCAAATCAGCTTTGCCACGTTCTCCCCGATCCGTCAGACCGTAGGCAGTGTGCATCAAGAAACCCGCCAGCTCATTTGTCGTTACGATGAGAGCCGCAAAACTCTAAATGAGTTGTTCCGGGTTGGGATACCTGCAGCTATCCGCGAAACGAGTCTGGCGGCGAAGAAGGGCATGAAGGGCCTGACCGTAAAAATGGATGCTTTGATCAAACAGGTGGACAAATCATAGGAGACGAACTGTGGAAACCTGGGAATTTCTTGTGACCAACGGATGGGTTATTCCCTTTAGCTTCTTGATTAGTGGACTGGTTACCTATTTCTGGTATGCCTACATGGAATATAAATGGCCATTCCATAGATCGAATCGTCATTGGTAGCTCTCTCCCATCCATCAAGCAGGAGTGAACCGTGAACCCTACTGGCGCAAATCCTTTGATGTATTACCACCTGTTGTTTTTCCTTGTGTTGGTAATCGCTCTGGCATGGTACCAGGAATGGCGGAAAAGGGACCGTTAGCGAGACAGTCCCGGAAGGAATGCTAATTATGAAATGGTTATTTGCGGTTGCGATGTTATTGGCGCGCAACAAATCGCCTCAGGAATGGGTGGGTCTGGCTGCGAACGTCTGGCCACAAGTCTGGCAGAAGGTTCCCCCTAATGAACGGGCAAACTTCTTGACCAACGTCGCGGCCAGACACCTGGGCACTCTGGTTGCTGGACTGAGTCGCCAGGAGCGTGTTGCTTTGATGAACACCATTTTACCCATCGTGGCGCGTGAATTCCCGCTCTCCGAGATCGATTTTTTGAGTGTATTCGCCGCGCCGGGTGACCGCTACAACCCCGAAAATCAGGATGGGTAAGGGATGAAAATTGCCTTAACGACCGATTCCTTTGTCGAGGGACAGGGCGGCGTTTCCACTTCGATAGCAGCTCTGGATCGTGACCTTTGCGGCTACGGACTGGTGCCGTCCCTTAGCCGAAGTGGATTTCCTGATGTGCCTGGCTGAAGAGTATGCCGTGCGCGAACTGTCGGAATTGCAGCGTAACGGTGTCCGTCTGCAACTCATGGGCCGTCGGGATGGGCTGCCCGGCACGCTACTGAAAGAAAAATCTTTTCTTTCCTTACCTGAGGCCTTTTCATATCCGAATCTACATCTGGATTATCAATCCACTCAGGACTTGGAACTATCAGAATGACGATCTTAACAAGAGAGTAATCTAAGGCGCATGGTCTTAATCGCGTTGGCAGTATTAATTGTCTACCTGATCATATTAGCTATTGCTTTAATAATCATTGCTCGCTCGAAATCAGAGTAATCATTTATATATAGCTAAGCGGAAATGCTTTTTTCTAACTTCACCTAATACAGGCCTGAGTGATTTTTCGCAAGATATGCGTCGATAAATTTCCCGACGGATTTCATCAGTCTTCGATAGGGCGTTTATATTTAGAATCTCAGCTTTAGAATTCAGGGCGTATTGATTTTTGACAGTAAATTCTTTGGCCACGCGATCTCCCCCGGAGAAACTATTCGTTTGGAAATATCATCCGTTTTAGGTTTTCAAACTCTAATTGAGTGAGCGGTTGTTTATATAGTTCATTGACAATCCACAAACCACTCTCCCTGATTTTTTCTTTGGGCGAGAACAACCCCAGCCAGTTCGGAGAAGGCCGACATGACGGGCAGAGAGAAACGGTTGAAATAATCCGAGATTCCAATATTAGTCGATCCTCTTTTTGAGGAACAGGAAAGACAACTAACCAAAAATGAGATTGAATATATTCGGATACCTGGTGTTCCACCTGCTTCTGTTTCTCATTGTCAATTTGAAATCCAAAATTTTCTTTTGCTGTGCGCGTGGTTAGGTCCAATTCCCATTTTTCCAAGAAAGGGTCTTTTTCTTTGTTTAGGAGTGCACGACCAATATGCTTTCGAAAAATACTTCGGTCTTTATTTTCAAAAATGAAATGCTGTTTAAGCCGAGAACGTAATTGGTCTTTCCCGGTATGAGTACCGATACGCACAATCCGATTTGTCCCATGCGCTATTTCACCATCTTCAAGCAAAATGTAAATCCCATTTAATGGTATAAGAGCATCATCGAAAGGAAAATGATTATGCGGAAGATGATCAAATATTCGATGTAATTCGGGACAGACTTCAATCATGATATCCTTCGCTTTAGTTCCTGAAGTTGTCTGCCGAAAGACAGCCCTTCTAATGGGATTTCGAAATGTGTTAAATCTGGGAGTAGATATTTGCGGTAATTCATCCCAGCAAGAATAACAAATAAATCTGATTTCAAATCCGCCTTCTTTTGTAATACATCCAGTACCATTCTTGACCAGCTCTTTTTCTCTGCTTCAGTCATAGTATTCAAGGTCATTTCATATGGGGCAATTATTTGATCAAGATCCAATAATCCATACTTTGCTGACAGAATGTAGATAGCGTCTGGTTTTAATTGGTAAGCGTATTGCAGATTGGATTGAAATAAAGTACTTGTGTATAAGTCTTTTGCTTTAGCCGGGGATTTTCGTTTGCTTTTGACGCATGAATTGAGTACGATTTTTTTCACGGTTACCTCACAAAGAAAAATCTTTTTTGCTACCAAACCGATGCATCTTCAAGCCACTCTTCAATATCATAGCTAGAAAAAATTGCAGCATCCAAAATACATGGCAGAACACCGGTTTTAATACACCAATCCCGAAGGATATCGGATACAAAACAATAGTATTCCTCTTCTCCTAAAGCCATCGAAGAAAGGGGGAGGGGAAAACCAATCGTACGAAGCCACTTAAGAACGCGGGAATCTAGAACAAATTCATATCGGGTCAATCCAAGAGATTGCCAAAAATTACGAGATTGTTTTGGCCCAAAACCGGAGAAGGTTTTCTGGATGTAAAGAGCTGCTTTCCGTTCGAGCGCATAATGATCCGGGGAGGGGTCTGATTTTCGTTGTTCCTCAAGATTATTTCCAAATTCATCCATGGTAGACCATTCACCAGAAAATAAAACATCATAATTGAGTTTCATCTGCTTGGCTATCTTTGGCCCAAATCGAATCCCACCACACTCCTCGATTTCTTGTTGAATAAATTTTTCAATATCATCAACTTTGGAACATTCCTCCAATGAAAGCAGAAAAGGCTCAGCGAGTAAAAACCTACTAATCGGGCTTTTTGGTCCAGATCGTTGTTGTGTTGTAAAAAGGCACATTGCCATTGTGAGCCAAATATCTTCTCGAGAGCGTAAGGGGATTTTGCCATTGACATTTCTCAATTTGCGTTGAACAACAAAGGTACGCTTTTCATTGGCCTTCACAAATGAAACCAATGCTTGGTTATCATACTCTTGGAAAGATATATCGAGTTTCATACCGCCACCTTTTCTATTAATGATTTTAGTTGAGATTGTTATTTTCAATCAAGCCATGACTGAATTTTGATATTTTGGAAGTTGTCCCCCTAGGATAAGCCCTTTTCGCTTGCTATACTCAATCTAATCTGACAACTTAATTATTTATTCTTTCAATCGTTAGCCGGATTCTACCTGCTGGATGCGCACGTCAAGGGCGCGTAAGCACGAGTGTCTGGCTGTTGTTTTTTAAACTTACCTGGAGGATCTATGACGATATTAATTCCAGTGGTTGGGCTCTTATCCACTACTTTGGTGCTCTTACTGTGGTATCCAAAGCAAATCAAAACGGGTAGATTATCCGCTTTATATACTGTTGATTCAACCCGAACTCTATCCAGCCTCGATCAAAAATCGCTGGAGTATAAACTTTTAGCCTCCGGTCTGAATATCAAACCCGTTACCTTCCGTCTACTGCGTATCGCCGCTGGTGTATGCGGCATGGTCATTGCCTGGTTGTTCCTCCCCGGTCTGCCGGCAATTGTAATTGGTGGAATCCTAATTTACATTCCTGGCGCATGGTTGGATGGTCGGGTGAAAAGTCGTGGTCGGAATATTGACCAGCTGCTCCCAATTGCTATTGGTCGGACTGCTGCTGGCCTACTCGCTGGTGGATCCGTGCCAGATGTTTTACAGCAAGTCGGTGAGTCCTTGGAGATAGAAAAAACCAATCCACTCACCCCAGAGTTTATTCTGACTGCTTCAGAAATGCGAATCAAAGATAGGGTGGTGGCATTGCGAAGTCTGGGATCACGCAGCCCTTCTGTGTCCCTGGCCAATCTAGCTCAACTGTTGGAAGGATATACCGAAGCAGGCGGACGAGCCTACACCGCAGTCCTCATGGATATCTCAAGCCGGGTTCAGCAAATCCTGATTGCACGGAATCGTGCCCAGGCGAAAGCCGGCGATTCGTTGGTTTCTGCAAAAGTCCTGCCAGCTGTCTTGATCCTCATTCTGATTTATCTCAGCCAGGACCCAATGGTGCGCTCTTCGTTAACCGCCCTCCCTGTTCAAATCGTAATTGGTGGCACGATGGCAGCCATGGCAGGTGGGTACTTCATTATCCGTTCCATGATTATGGAGGCAGTGTAGATGACAGCACTCGTTTATCTCACCGGAATCGCTGTTTTTGCATTGGTTATCTACCTGACACTTGAACTTGCACCTGCAGCACCCACAGGCCGGTTATCTGAGATTCTTACGCCAGCAGATGGCGTTATCCTGACCGGATGGCGTAAATCCCTATCCCCCCTAGACAAGCCTGTATCTAGATGGACGCCAGCTGGTTTTTTACGGAAAACACGGGCAGATCTGTATTGGGCTCACATCGGAGATCGCTGGAACGATTGGAACGAAGTGCAATTTACCTCTCTGCGGGTGGCTTTAGCTGTAGCAGGGTTTGGATTGGGGATGGTAGCCACTGCAGAACCAGTATTTGCAGTAGTAGGTGGATTGGTTGGATTTCAATATCCTGCTATGTCTATGGGCGGGGTTGCCCGTCGTTATCGCCGTCTGTTTATTGCTCAACTTCCAGAATTTGTTCAGCTAGTTTCAGCCCAGATGTCTGCAAATGTTTCGATGGAAGAAGCCTTGCGTCGGACAGCTCAAGCGCAAAGCTTGGTAGGCAAATGGATGCGGTGGGTTCTTCAGATGGCGCAAGGTCGTGATCTGATTGAGCAAATGCAACGCGAAGCCCAGGAATCGCATCTCCCCGAATTGATCGGCATGTCTGTTCAATTGGAATTCATCCGACGCGGTACTGCCCAACAGGAATTGATGGGACAGCTGGCAACAAGTATTGCAGCTGACTATATTGGCTCCGCTGAGCAGCGAGCAGAAAAAGTGGGGTCCGAACTGGTAATCCCGATGGTGGTTTTTTATTTCCTGCCATTCCTGGTGACGTTGCTGGCTGTAATCGGATGGCCAATTGTCCAGAATCTAGGTGCGCTGTAATGGCCACCAATCCCCTCCACTTCATACGGGACCATTCCGAACGCATACGTGACCTGGCAGGTTTTGGTTTCTTTCTCTTTGCCACACTTATTTCCGGGTTGGCAGCCTGGCAGCACCCTTCTATCCTGGCCTGGCTATTTGCGATTCATAACGGGTTATTGGCCTTCTTCTACACCCGGCGAACACCGGCGAAACAATATGATCGCACCGGATTATGGCTCGGAATGATCGCCGCATTCTTGCCCACATTCACAACTTCCAGCCATAACGAGTGGTATTTGCTCGTACCTGCCCTGGCTGGCTACTCATTGATCTTGTGGTCTCTCATCACTTTAGGATCACGTTTTGGGGTTGCTCCTGCGGATCGTGGCCTAACCAGTCGTGGTCCCTATCGGTTTTTACGTCACCCGATGTATCTAGGAGAACTGGTGTTCAGGGCAATGATGGTCTTCAGTTCTCCAGATTGGTTCACTGCCATTCTTTTTTCTGTTGCTCTGACGTTCATTCAATGTTGGCGAATCCTTCGAGAAGAAAAAATGATTGACGGATATGCCTGCTACATGCGGATTGTACCTTGGCGTTTGATACCAGGACTCTGGTGAAAAATATGGCGCGGAACTTTTCAAACATGTGCTTTGCATTGGCTTTGAGTATCACCCTACTCATGAAATCATTTGCAGTTCAAGACGAATTAGTCTGGTTGGCGGTATTCAGTGTATTTGTTTCTGCCATTCTGACCAATTTGATGTGGATTCGGTCCATGGGAATTGCCGGGATTAGTGGTTTATCCATCGTGTATTTCAAGTTGGGTAACAGTTCACTACCTGGAACCATTTTGACGGTCTTAACCACTTTGCTTTTGGTTACTGCGGTGCTACTGGCAATCTATGCAGATTTGTCCTACCCATCAAAAAACATCCAAGGAGATGAAAAATAACATGAAAATTAGTTTTGGAAATTCCTTTAATTTGAAACGGAATTCGGCTCTTGATATTTTGCTTGGGGCTCATCAACCTGATCAAAAAGTATTGGAAGCACTCTCCCAGACTGACAATCTCTCAGTACGGGAAGCATTCTCTACTCGTGGTGTTTTACAGAACCTGTCTGGAGTACACCTGGTTATTCTCGGTGACCTGCTCCCAATATCAGATGTATCTGAAGAGGTACTTCATAGTGCGCTGGATAAGAGTGGGATTCCGGTGGTTACTCAAGACAGTTTTGTCATAGACCCGGCTGAATGGCTAGGGCGAGCCCGATTGACCAGTGCCAAACAAGTCTCGTTCTTACCAGCCCGTCAGATTAATTTGGTGAATTGGTCTGGAGGAGTGGGAAAAACAACCCTTGCGATGGCTGTTTGTAAAGGCTTCGTCAGGAATACAGGACTACCAGCGGCATTGCTTGAACTTAGTATGGGCGGAAGCGCACTGCACGCTCGAATTTCACCAGACCTTCCCGAATTCTTTACCATTGCCACGCATAAAGCAGAGCCTGCTCTTTGGAATGGGGTCAGCTTATACCCGATGGATGGCCGAACCATCGATGTCCTTTGGAGCGAGGACCCGCAAGGGGTTCGAAATCTACTGGCCGAGATCCAAAGGAAACACACACTTTTTGTCGTGGACTGTTTTCCCGGGCATCCCCTTTTCTCGGAATTGTCGAAACCCAAGCCCGGATTGATCAACCTGGTCGTTACCTCTCCTCGCGATGATGCCATATTACAAGCCAGACGATTGATGAGCGAAGTTTCAGAACCACACCATTTAGTCTTGAACATGGCCAAATCGGTCTCTGATCGTGCAGAAAGCGGCGTGTCGATTGTGTTGCCTTACAACGAAACATGGGCTCAGTCGCTCGACCCACGATTGGCTGATCCCATTTTAGAACAAGCATATACCGGCTGGAAACGGAGGAAATAATGAATCGCACTGTTCAATTTATTATCGGAGTAATTGCCGTTGTGGTTGCCCTGGGAGCAGGTTTCTATGGACGCAATCTGTATTTGAAGGAAGTTTCCACTTATCAGGTACCAGTACCCATCAATGCAATTCCTGCTTACGCAATTCTAGATGCGGACATGTTCCAAATGCGCGAGATGCCTCGCACGATGGCATCTTTACCCTATTACCAATCCACCCAGGATCTGGAAGGAAAGATCAGCACGGTTTCGTTGCCGGCAGAACTGCCGGTTGCTCAGGCAAATGCGGTGCCAGTCACGCAGTTTCGACTGGCCGATGCAAAATATGAAGTTCTCTCAATCCCGGTTGAACCTGTTTCTGCAGTAGGTGGACAAATTCGAATCGGAGAACACGTCAATTTGTATCAAGTGCTTCCCGAGAAAATTGACCCTGAGAACACAGCGATTTCAGCCAACGATCAATCTACCTTCAAGGTCGAGCTCATCGCCAGGAGTGTTTTGGTAGTAGATGTCCGCAATGCACAAGGTGTCGCTGCAGAATCCAATCAGAAGAGTGAGGATAACTCAACGTTTGGTGGCAGCCCTCAGAACGAACAAGTTCAAATCCTTACCCTAGCGGTAGAGCCGAAAGATGTGGACGTTATTCTCACTGCGGTTGCAGCAAGTAAAAAACAAGGTGGATTGTTATGGTCAACTCTGGCACTTCCTTGATCCATGCAACCGTTCCACCAACCCTTCAGCCCTTAAACCAATCCGATCTGCTCCTGATTGAACGGGTCCGTGAGGAATTGGTACAGCGGGGAATCAACCCACCTAGCTGGCGAGAAGCAGACTCAGAAAAACGTCGTCGTTTCTATGATGAGGTGCGCTCTATCTTGATTGATCAGGGTGAGAATCGTAGTTCCGTCAATCGTAATGCACAAATTATCACGGATGCATTGTCCGGGGTGGGATTACTCGATCAGTTGCTGCGTGACCCATACGTGGAGGAAATCTTCGTGCGTAATGGGGAGGTAGCTGTGGAATATGATGGGAGTTTTTATCATCTGGGGAAACTGGCTGATGACAGCTATTTCGAAAACCTCGCTGTGCATGTTGCTGATCAAGGCGGCGCTACTTTACGCGGAGATCGCCCGGCTGTGTTAATTGATCTGCCAGGTGGAGAACGGTTTACCGCCATCGTTCCCCGCCTGTCAACTGAAGGGACTGCAATCAATATCCGTACTTTCGGACGGCGTGTTCGCACATTGGAAGAAATGGAGCAGACTGGCACTTTTGCTAAATGTGATCCGACATCAATCGGATTGCAGCAGACATTTACCGGCCCTGCCGAAAAAGATACCAGGTCCGAACTGATCTGTCGGATCCAATCTCTGAAAGACACGCCAGATCGATTTCTAGCCTGGATGGTAGCCAACCTGGCTGGCAGCCTGATGATTGCCGGTGAAATGGGTTCTGGCAAGACGACGTTACTCAACGCTCTCTCGGGTTTCTTGCCCGTATCTGCACCGATTGCTGCGCTGGAAACCTTCCGGGAATTGGAAATCCAGCACCCTTTTTTATTGCGTGCTGTAGCTCCAGCTGAATTATCGCCTGGCACACCTGGCGTGACCCTGGATTGGGTCCTAAACGTCATTTATACCCGTATGAATCCGGCAGCCATCCTGGTGGGTGAGGTGGTAGGAAATGAGGCACTGCAATTCTTAAAAGCCACCTGCCTGGGGCGCAAAGCATTGACAACCATTCACGGTGGGACGATAGAAGAGTCCCTGATGCGCCTTGAACAACTTGCCCTGACTGCAGCGCCGGAATTGGGATTGGCTGCTGTTCGCTCGATGGTAGCGATGGGATTGGATGTTATTGCTTTGATGGGAAGGGTCAACCGATCTGGAAGAGTTCAACGCACCTTACAGGCCATCGCCACGATTAAAGGAATTAATGCGAAAGGTGATTATTGTTTGAACTACCTTTACCGTGCAGAAGGTGATGAGAGCCTCCCTGTCTTTGAACAAGCCTATCACCAGTTGGAGGGAATGAAATGAACCGCTTCTTAAAGTGGATCCTTGTTGTTGTATTTCTACTTGCTGTCGTAGGATGCCTGGTTTTTGTTTTTGGGAACCTGAACGCCTTAATGAAGGTGGACCCAGCACCATCAAGTGTGGATTATTTCGAAGATGTTAATCATAAGAACGAGGAAATCGAGAGCAAATTGCGGAATGCTCCCTGGCAAGGATTGCGTTTTATCCGGCAAGAACGAACGTGGCGTTTTTATGGGGTAGCTGGTGAAACCAAACAGATCGATTTTATTCAACCGATGAGTTTGGTGAAAGTCTACTATCTCGAAGCAGACGGTGACCTAAGCTTCACCTGGGCGGCTACTGAAATTCAATTTTCTGGAAAACCGGCTTATTCTTTGATTTCCCATCCTATCCAAGAAGGACAGTTGATTGGAGTTCAACTGAAAGGTGATTATGTCACTCAAAATGGCGTTTATTGGGAGGATTGCGAGTCTGATTATTGCCACCTGGCGCAAATGATTGACACCATGATTGTGCTGGATGATGTGGGAACTGGACTCACGAACGGGTTTATTCGTTATGGTTGGGAACCGCCAACTTATCCAATGTATGGTTTTTTATGCTGGCAAATCATCTCCACAAATGATGACCCGGATAAGTCGATATTAATTGGCCAGGAGTGACTTATGGAACCTTGTGATTATCACAAAGATATACATCCAGTCGTCAATCCTGAAACCGGACAGCAGGAATTCCAGGATTGTCATCACCCTTTAGCCAGAAAAGATGGAAAGGTGATCTTGAGCCGGCATCTGATGTCAGTCAGCTTAGGACGGTGGCTTCGTTCATTTGAGATTGTTATATATAAGGATGGGAATCCGCAAAACTTGACGATTGAAAATCTAGTTCTGACAACCCTCGGCAAACTTTCCCATGACCCGGATCATAAGGCGGTAATTTTGATTTGCCCATATTGCGGAGAACCTTTCAAAGTCACCCTTTCTCATAAAAATCGGCGGATCTACCATAACGATTCCTGCCGAAGGTTGGCTGATCGGAAATTTATCATTGATCCAGAAGAATTACGGCAGTTGGTATGGGAAATTCCAACTACTCAAATTGCTGCCTTATACGGAGTTTCTGATAAAGCCGTTGAAAAGCGCTGCAGGGCGTTAGGTATTCCAAAGCCTCCGCGCGGGTACTGGACCAGACTGGATCGTATAAAAGGTTCTACGGAGGATGAGGCATGAGTCCGTTTCGATTCTTAATTGATGCAGGAGCAGTGTTCCTGGCGGGCGGTATCTTTCTGGTTTTATACAATACGCTGTTATCTGGAGTAGAAATCATAGTGAAAACCTGGCGGAGGACATTTGTATCCTGGGCAGGTCGCCGGCTACGGGCGATGGGCGTCATTCAAGAAAAGCCTTACCAGGCACACAATGAGTTGGATTGGAAGCGATTAATTTTATTGATTGCCACGCCAGGATTAGCAATAGCAGTCCATGATTTTATGCTCTCACCACTTGTACTGGTGATCGGTTTGATCATCCTGATTTGGATCAACTTTCAGCAAAAACAGGTCGAACGCGCACAAATCAACGAGGATGCGGAAGCGGTTGCCTTGCAAATTCGATCATTGATGAGTGTAGATCATTCTCTTTTGAATGCTTTGATGAAGGTCAAATTGCCTGTGGGAGTGATGAACCACGCCATCGAGCAGGTCGCAAGCCGCTTACGAATGCATCAACCCCCTGCCCAGGCTGCACAGGCATTAAAAGGATTACCCGGAAATGTCACATCAAGGCTTTCGGCTTTGATTGCCAATAATGCTCAGCTGACAGAAGAAATTCAGGACGAGTTGCTAGTCTCACTGGAACAAGAAGCTCACCGACAAAAACTGCTACGCTCTAAGACTCGTCAGACCCTTTCGCTTGTTCGTGGAACAATCCGACTGCTACAAGGTGTAGTTGCCGCTTCCGTGTCCTTCGTAGTTTTATCACCAGCCTGGCGTGATTTTTTCCTGCAAGATGCACCTCATCGGGTGTTACTGGCAGTCATGATTTGTGGAGTTGTGCTAGCCAGCCTATATTTTGAGTACGAAGTCTACCAATTGAGTTTTGGGGAGGTCTAAGAATGGATACCTTTTCCCTTGTGGTGGGCTTTAGTCTGGCAATCGGAGTGGGCATGATTGCCAATACCGTATTATCCATTTTATTTGAAACAGGAAGGAGGCTTAGCCGTCCGATACAGCGTGGACGTTTACACGCTCTCGGACTCGGAACCAAATATCAAAGCAACGAGAAAAGAACAGAAGAAGCAATTTTGGGGTTCGGCGACATTCCATGGGGAGCTCTTTATGCGGGTACAGCCCTGATTGGACTGATCCTATTGGCAGTCTTAGGACCGCAGCTTCCCAGTATCCGGTTGGGTTTCCTGGCATTGCCAGGTCTGGTGTGGTTAGCCAAACGCTATTTGATCCAGCAGCGAAAACGGTTCATGGTCGGACAAATTCGACAGTTTCTGATCGATGTGCGTCTGCATATGAGCTTACAAGGTTCGCTCTTGCTTGGATTGGAGAGCTTGGCAAAGACGACCGTCGAAACTTCAGTTGTATACCAACGTCTACAAAAACGGCTGCAGGGTAGTTCTGCTCGCAGTGGGTTGGATTTACTTAACCAGTTAGCTGACGATTTGAAATCTCCCCAGTTGCTTCGCGTTGTACAACGTGTCCAGGCTGCTCAACAATCCGGAGGAGTTTCCGATGTTGATCAAGCGATTGCCAGTGTCATCGAAGAATTGAACGAAGAGATCGGTTACCAATCCGAGGAACAGATGCAGCGTTTGCCCCTGCGCATCACCTTGCTGGCTATGCCGTTTCTCCTTGGTCCAATTGTTATCTTGTTGTTTTACCCGCTCGTTGACCGCATCCTGAAAACCCTCTCCGGGGTGTCGATTGGCGGCGGTTTCTAACCCATTTTTCAAAACCCCCGCCCAAAGTGCGAGGGAAAGGAGCCTATTTATGTTGTTCGATAAGAAAGCATCCGAAATTCCACAGTTTGTTGTTGTTCTGGCGATCGCCGTTGTCTTGGGAGCAGTGGCTATCTGGGCCATCCTGAGCAATATCGGTACCCAAGGCGGCAGTATTGCGGACTGGATTAACAGCATCGCTGTACCGGCTGCACACCCATAATTTTTTAGCAAACCTGGTGGCTGGTCTTCTATCCTGAAGACCAGCTATCAACCATTAACACTCCGCTTCCTCTGTAAAAGTGCAGGGGAGCGTTCCAAGGAGAGGAGGAATTATGTTGCATGATCGAAATGGACAGAGCGTTGTTGAGTACATCGTTGTCCTGGCGATCTTCATCGCTCTGGTTGGCGGCGCGCTCTGGGAAGTCTTTTCCACTTTAAAGGTCAAGTTCAATGATGTCAACGCCGAAATTGGGTCTTAAATCAGATTCAAAAGGGCAGGCAGCGGTTGAAGCCTTGTTAGTTCTGATGGTGCTTGCGCTGGTCATTTTTGGTGGTATTGAACTCAGCCGTGGAGTGGCCATGAGGCAGGCATTGGACAGCAGTGCCGGCGCAGCTGTTCGCGCTTTATCCCTGGATCCTACCCAATGGAGTTATGCAAAGAACTTGATTCAAGAAGGGACGAACCAAAATGTGATGGGTACGGTTGATGCTACAACCATTCAAGTTTTTGATGCTGCCGGCACTCCACGGAGTTCAGCCTGGCTTTCAGGCAGCCCATTTGGAACTACTTTTATCCTGGAGGCTTCTGCACCATTTCAGGCAGATATTCCCTTCCTTTCTGAACCCATCATGACAATACGAGTTCAGCACTGGGGAATCGTGGAGCGGTATCCATGATCCCATAACCTTTACAAGCTTTTACTGGAAACGGGATGATTATTGAAAGAAAAGCACAATCCGCAGTGTGGGGATTATTATCCATCCTCGTACTTGTAGTGATTGCAGGTGGGCTCGTGGATATTTACAGGTTATATGCGGCGCGTAATTGGGCTTATTCTGTGGCGCAAGAGGCTGCGCTTGCTGGTGCTTCCCGAGGAAGGGACTGGGATGCAGTTCTCAATACTGGCTTTATCCAACTGGATCAAGCCGTGGCCAGTAATGAAGCCCAAAACGTAGTTTATTCTGCTATGCAAGCGCGTGGAATTATTGGGTACATCTCGTCAATTCGGGTTCTGCCTGATCCTTTTGGAGGAACGATTTCCGGATTTCCACCCCGTCCAGTTCGCTTGGGAGATGGATTGAGCGAATGGTCAAGTAATGAACCTGCTGTTGGAGTCTATTTGGAGGTTCCAATCCAATGGACGATTCTAAACATTTTCGGAATCGAATTGAAAACCGTTCGGGTGTTTGCATCCGCTGGGGTTGTCCAATGAAAAAATTAATCTTAAATTTGATGAAGCGTAAGAAAACATTTCTGGGAATTATCCTTGCCATTGTGATTGGTTTGGTGATCACGATCTCTGCACTGGCGGATTATGGCCATCCTATCGTTTCTTATAATCGAAATCCCGTTTCGATCACATTCCCCAGAGCTGGAAGAATTGTTTTATGGAATGTCATCACCTCAAGCTCACCGGGGTATTTTTCGCGCTATTACTTCATCCGTAATGGCTGCAGGGTAGGGCAGAACTGCACCTATATGGATGTGATTAACAATCAAACAGTGTTGACCCCGATCACGGTTGCAGCGGGTGAGACGATCCAGATCAGAGGTTGTGATTGTTATGGAGGTAACTGCGGTTCAGGGGGGTGTGCTAACCCGCATGTGGGTTGGAAAACGCCTCATCACGATTACTTTTGTCCAAATTACTTCTATTCGCAAAACTACAATCCAAGCGCCGGTGGTAGAGACTTTACCAGTTTAATGACAGCATTCCTCGCTTCCGGGGACACCATTATTGGCACTCCACAATGTTGGGGGGATTGGGATGAAGATAATAGTAATGGCGGTTATGACCACGACTTTGAAGATTTCGTCTTAATCTGGGCTTATCGAGATACCTTTACCGGCTACCATGATGGAGCCACTGGAACGGTTCCTCAATCCCAATGTCGGGCTTACGGTTGGGTGATGCAAGATGCCGCTCCAGGGTTGGATATCAATTACCGCATCCTGGTAGATGGCAATATGGTAGCGAATGGAGTCGCTAACCAGTACAGGGCGGATCTGACTGGATCCTGTACAGGTGGCACGTGTGGCTTTAGCCAGGATTTATGGGGGTTAATATCGCCCAATGTTCAACACACCGTACGCGTTCAGGGTCAAAATCCCTATAATTCCTCCTGGTTTGATCTATCAGGAACAAATAGAACGATTCGGTGCTCACTTCCTCCAAGTGTGGATTTAAAAGTGAATAACCAGGATGGGACAATCCGCCTGACTTCTCCCGCTCAATATCTGTTGAGCTGGACATCCAGTAATGCAGATACCTGTACTGCCTCAGGAAGCTGGACTGGAATGAAGGCTCAGTCCGGCTCGCTAAATTACTCTGGTATCACCACCGGAAGTTACACCTATACATTGACATGTTCCAATCCGATAGGTTCCGTTTCAGATAGTGTCACAGTCATTGTCTACAATCCCCCGGCAGTGGATTTAAAGGTTAACAACACCGATGGTCCTCTGACATTAATTTCTCCCGCAAACTTTACCCTGAGTTGGATCAGTCGCGATGCGACAAATTGTTCAGCAGCCAGCTCAAATGTCAGCTGGGTTGGGAATGTGGTCGTAGCTGGAAATCAGCCTATGAGTGGAGTCCCGACTGGAACGCACACCTACACAATCACCTGTTCAAATCAGTATGAAAGTGCCAGCGATTCAGTCACGGTTATTGTGATTGCACCACTTCGCGGGACAATAGCGGTCACATATGCACGCTTATTGTTGTTTGCTCCTAGCCTGGATCAACCCGCACAGACCCTAACGGGCGAGGTAACAGGTGGTGTTCCACCTTATTCTATTTTGGTACGAGTTCGGGCACCATCGGGAGCCCAATTTTCTTTGAACCGCAACGGCTCAACCTGGTCTGTGACTCCCGAGAATTCAGGAGATCTCAATTTTGGCACCACAGAAGAGGGTATCTGGACCGCATGGGCTGATTTGACGGATGATTTTGGCCAGACATATCGAACACCCAGCGTAGTTTGGGAGGTGGCATGGCATCCCGTGCATGGTCGCCCGTAATCCGAATTCTACTAGCCGCCCTTACAGTGATGATCACTGCCAGTTGGGAAACAACATCTGTGAAGGCTGATAGTGGTGGAACCTGCCAGATGGCTTATGGCTTAACCCCAACAGCAATTCCTGATTGGTTAATGCCCGTGAGCGGGAACACGAACCTAGCCACTGCCAACCGTTATGATGTTTTGGCTGCTGAGTTATTGACCTCCGGATTAGTCGATGGTGCTATCTGCCCAGCACAAGGGTTGAATCTTGATGGCTCCGCAAATGGTTGTGGAATCGAACTTACGAAAGACCAGGTGCTCACCTGGCAGAATCAATTTGACTCGGTGATTCTCTCTTCTTCTCAGACCGCAGAGTTACCTCCAAAGGTAGTTAAAGTTGTCATTGCTGTTGAATCGCAATTCTGGCCAGCGGCAAATTGGACGCTAGGTGAGATTGGGTTAGGTCAGATGACTACATATGGTGCAGATCTTGTTTTAATGTGGCGACCGGCTTATTTCCAAACCATCTGCCGGCAAACATACGGTGAAGTAGGGTGTACTACCCAATATCAATTTCTGGATTCTTCAACGCAATACCTATTACGCGGAATGGTTTTACGAGATATCGAGGCCACCTGCCCGAATTGTCCAGGGGGTGTTGATATTGAAAAAGGAAACCAAGCGATACGAGTTCTGGCTGAAACCCTCAATGCAAGTTGTTTGCAATCGACCAGGATTTTCAATCTGGCAACCGGCAAACAACCAGCTGCATTATTAAGTTATGACGATTACTGGCGTCTGGTTCTCGCAAATTATCATGCCGGCGCCGGATGTGTTTATCAAGCTCTTCGAAAAACCGGAAATCCGAACAATTGGAATAGCATTGCAGCCAATTTTTCAAGTGGTTGTGCAAGTGGCGCTGAATATATTCGACGGATCGAAGCGCAGATCAAGCCGTAGGAAAAGAGGTGTTGTGACGTTCTCTATCGGCTAAAGCCGACAGCTTCTCAGGCAACGCACGGCGCAACCGCCCACGTTACCGCCTGACCGCTCCGTCCGAGCGGAGGTAGTAAAGCCATAGTTAGGATATTCCGAGCCGCATTTATATCTCTGTCGAGAACCAAACCGCAATTAGGACATGCATGAACACGAACCGACAAACCTTTTGGAACAATACTCCCGCACTCGCTGCAAGTTTGAGTTGTGTTGGATGCATTCACGGCAATCACTTGGATCCCGGCACTTTCAGCCTTGTATTCAAGCATCTGCCGGAACAGACCAAACCCTGCATCGTGCGAAGACAGGGAAAGATGCCTATTTCGGTTCATAAATCTCGGAGAGAGGTTTTCAATCGCTATCAGGTCGTTCCCGGCAATGAGCCGATGACTGATCTTGTGCAAAAAATCTGCCCGTTGATTGGCAACATGCTCATGCAAGCGAGCAATCTGGTGGTAGGTTTTTCGCTGGTGGTTGCTCCCTTTGACCTGTCGAGAGGCGTGACGTTGCAACCTCCGCAGTTTCGCGAGACTCTCTCGCAGCCAATGAGGGTTTTCAATCAACTCGCCAGTAGAGAGGGCAGCAAGGTTTTTCAAACCAACATCAATACCGATTTGTTGGTCTGTTTGTACCTGATGTATACCAGTATCAGGCAGTTTGAGCATCAAGCAAACATACCACCGCTCACCAACCCGCTTGAGGACAATGTGTTTTATCTCAGCATCGGTCGGAATGGCCCGGTGATAACACATCCGCATTTCACCAACGTTCTGAACGTAAAACGACTTGCGCCCTTTCTCGTCATGTCGCAATTTACAGCCATCGTTATATGTGTATTCCAGGCTATTGAAGCGACTGAATCCTTTATAACGAGGAAACCCAGGCTTTTCCCCTATTTTCAAGCGGCGAAAGAATCCAGCGAACGATTTGTCCAGGCGGCGAAGCAAGTGTTGAAGGCTAGAAGCGTTCAGCTTTCCAAGCGTGTCAGGGTTATCGTGGCGCACATTTCGAAAATGCGACCACTGTGCTCCGTAACCTACGCCCTTGCCCGTTTCTTTGTAGGTGTTAATGCGTTGTTGCAATGCGGCATTGTAAACAAGCCGGGACTGCCAAAGCAAAAAGTCCAAGCTCTTTACCTGTTCCGTATTAGGGCGAAGGAGGTATTTGTAGGTACGATACATAATCTGGTTCGACATGTCATTCGTAGAACAAGTGTACTGTTATATTTGCGCACTGTCAAATTACTATAACGAAAGGAGAGTGGGCTTTCTCTGCCCCTGCATGTGGCAATCTCTGCCCACTAATTTTTATGGATTGGATTATTTTTGGCCTTGTTGTAACCTGGTTGGGAATCGTATCTTGGTTCGATATCCGAAAAAGTGAAATACCACACAGCGCTTGGGTGGTTATTCCTCTCATTGGCGCAGGCCTTTATCGGATCTGGCAGGGAGACTGGACATTAGTCCTACTTGCTGCTGTAGTTGCTACTGTTAGTGAACGGTATAGGATATCTAAAGCATTTGGCTGGGAAGAGTTAAGCCGAATAATCACCTGGCTCCCATTGCTATTTTTGGGAGCATTCCTCTCGATTCAATCTTCACCACTTTCAGCTTTGGCAATCATTGGCTTCTGGGCTGCCTGGGAATTGAAGTGGTGGGGTGGCGCAGATGCCGTTAGTGCAATTACGATCTGTCTTATCTGGCCAGGGATTTCCTTTATCATGTCGTTTCTGGTTATCCACCTAATCGTTGTAATTGCTTCGGGATTGGTTTCTATGGTACGGGAACAGAAAATCATGCTTCACCGTTTACCGGGATTGCCGATATTGTTGGCATCGGTATTAATCTTGAAAGTAGGGATAATTATTTTAGGCTAATCCGCAATGTCTGGTTTATGCTTTTGTGTTCAATACAAAACTTTCGATGACTTCTTCTCTTACGCGGACTACTTTACCAAATCTCACGACTAGTATTTCACCAGTTCGCATCAACCGATAGGCACCAGATTTGCTTATTCTTAGATATTTCGCAAACTCCTCGGCTAATAAATGTCGTTTTTGAGAATTTGGTGGAATTACTTAAATTAGGTTGGGTTTTTAAGATTACCTCATAAATCAGTTGACATCAGACAATTTATACTAAGTCAAGAACACAACTCCAATCATTGCCTAGTATAACAAATCACAATAAAGTTGTTTCCATAAGTTTGTGACGACATCTTTAGCATAGAGGTATTACATTCTTCCCATTTCAATCCATTGTGCATTGCAATTAACTTTGAAGCTTCAATAGTCTCGATCGTAATTTCATCGTCGGATCGGTCAAATGTAAAATCATCACAGACAAATATTCTTGAGGAACGCGCAATGTATCCTGACGTCATTGCCGCATTGATTTGAGATCCGTCTGGTTCGTCTCCCTTTCTACATCCAATAACTGTAAGCCATCGGATAATTTCACCTTGCTGAGGTTCCCGGCTCCACCAATGCCCTGATTTCCAAAGCTGTTCGGCTCTGCTGTCATCTTTCATTTCTTGGGGTTCGGCGATCGAGGGTTGAGCCGATTGATTTATATGATTCAGATGATTTTTCAGTAAAGAATGGTCCGCAGGAGTTAGTGTTTCCGGATTAACGTCTATCAGGTATTGAATGAATTGGACCGCCGATGAACCTTCCAGTTCTAATATTGGAGTCATTAATTCAGACCAATTCGGGTTTCTTTGGGTATAGGCGAGAAGTCCTGAGACAATATCTACATACCATGCCAAACCCACATGATCCTTTTTTACCGATTCAATCAAGATTCGGGCAACTGAAACATCACCAATTTCTCCCAGCAAACGAGCTGCTGGACCGGCATAGAAAGGCGAATCCAGCATCGAAATTAATGGGGCAATAGCGTCATTCCCTAATTCTTTCAATTTCTCAAATTTCCCAGCAGCAACCCAGTAATCGATGCCGTCCCATTCCTCCTTCTTAACGTCGTTAATTTGACAGATTATCTCTGCAGCGTTCTTACGCACAGTCCAATTAGAATCTCGGAGCGCTGATCGCATAGGTTCTAGAGCAGGTCTGCCCATCTGTATCAGCGTATAAAACACCATATGATTCAGGTGATTTTCGTGTAGATAGGGTGTCAGGTGAGGAACTGCATGAGTTCCTGCGGTGGATAAATAATGTTTTGCATTGTTTGAGAGGGAGCTTTCTTTATCTCCACTAACCAATATTTTTACAAACTCTGCCCATACTACATCTCCACCAATATTTGCAAGGGCTTGCATTGCTTCAATACGTTGCTCATGTTTTGGATCATGCAGGATCTTAAATAATCCTTTGATATCCTTCTGGGACTCCATTTTTTTGAGGTCTGGTTTTAAGAATGATCCAAGAAAGCGCATCTTGCATCTCCACTTATTAACATTTGACTAGTGACAAGGGATCGCTCAATCCAACATATCCCCAAAAATGATCCGAAGGCTTCGAGCTTTCTGGCCGTCCCACTGAATATATAGCGACATCACCAATTCAAGATTTTCTCTGCCCAATTTGCTTCCAGCTTCGTGGATCGTCCGGGTCCGGTCTGCCAGGGGAGAATCCAGATTTCTGCCGGTCTCAACTTCGAAATAAGTTTCTTCATTCAGCCTGACCCGCCTTACTGGTTGGAAGTAATAAAGCGGCTTCGGGTCATTCAATAAAGCTGGCTGGAGTTCGAATGCTTACTCAATAAAGTCCAACGCGATGAGAATTCTCCTGGATTCACCGGGTTCCTTTCCTTTACTAGTTAGTCTAGCTTCAACTTGTTAGCTCTATGTTGTTTTGACTGGGTCGTCGCACCTGTGAATTTCATACAAAGTTTGGGTAGCTTTGAGGATTAGCCGACGCATTTTTCTACATAACACACTCGAACACAAATAAGCCCTTTATGGCTTATTGTTCTTTCTGTTGTTTAACCCAGTTTAGCGCCTCTTCTGCTGCTTTGGCAATCTGAAGGTCGGGGCTTTTTTCAGCCGAAGACAATACTGGGCTGACAATTTCGGCTGGAAAATTTCTCAACGCCCGGATCGTTTTTAATTTGATTTCAACATCCCCACCTTCCATTTTCTTCTCTAACCCCATGACCACAAAGCCCTGAGCAATTTTCTCAGAATCAAGGACAACTGCCGCTGCATAACGGATTTTTGGGTCTTCACTCAGCATGGCTTCAATGAAAAGCTCATTATTTGGAATTGACAAACTGCTTAGCGTCTTGAGCAACGGATCACGATCTTCTCGAAGCCAGCTGCGGCCAACATATTGATTCCATTGTATGATAGAAAAATATTTTAACAACGGACCAACAACCGCGGGTTCGCCAATCTTACCCAGTTGTTCACATGCAAGCCTTCGGCAACCAGGGTAAGGTTCCGGGTCAGCTTCCAGTACATCAACCAATGGCGAGGTATCCGGCTTTCCCATCTTCCAGATGGCTTCGAAAGCCGATTCGCGCGAAACAGCAAATTTGTCTCTAATCAGTCCTGTCAAAGCTGGTATAGCCGCCGGATTTCCCAGTCTTCCAAGGGCCTCTGCTGCAGCCTTGCGAACCCCCTGGTCCTCATCAGACAAGAGCATAAGGAGTGGCTTAAAAGCCCGGCTATCGTTGATCATCCCCAACAATTCCGCGGCACGCTGCCGCAGCGCAGGTTTTTGGTTTTGCAGCATTGGTAAAAGGCATTCCCCAGCCGGCAACCCCAAGTTGCGTAGTGCTGCATAGGCTTCATCGATCACTTCAAAGTGCTCGTCATCTAAAGCTTGTGTTAAAGGACCAGCTGCTCTTGGATCACCGATTTTCCCCAACGCCCTGGCCGCATCCATTCGGAAGAAATATGAGACGTAATCTTCATGGGGTGATTTTTTATTGAGATAGGCGAGCAGGGCTTCCGTAGCGCGACGATCGCCGATTTCACCCAGGATATTAAATGTTCTACTGCGGATATCCTCGTCAGGAAGGACGGCGATTATTGGCTCAACAGCCGGTGAGCCAATCTTGATAAGAGCTTGTTCAGCGGCATCTCTAACCTTATGATCTTTATACTTTAAAGCTTTTATAAGTCCAGAAATGTCTTGCCGGTTCTCGAGTTTCTGAACATCCGGTTTTCCAATAGAATCAAAAAATGCCATTTTATTCACTCCTTGTTCGTGGAACTACAATTGAAATGACAACTATCTAGAATGCATATTCTGGATAATAATCATTTTAATTCTTATTGATCCATTCAGTGCGGAGCCATACAGACGTGAACTATCTGCAAATTGATAAGGATTGTATCTTTCATTTACTTGGTACAGTAAACGCCCACCCATCTCCTTTTTCTCTATGCATAGTCGGATCATAAACCTGTTTCAACTGCTTTGTTACAGGCGGCTCGTCCTGTTATTTCTTATGTAGTCTTGGATTAGCTTACCAAAAAATCCGTTCGTCGATCAGAGTGGGTAGAAAGGATAGCCTCATCCTTAATAATTTTATCATTTCTGCCAAAATCATAAAAACGATCCTGGCAATCAGATAAATTATGGACAGATATGATTAATTTTACCTTTCGTCGGTTGTTTAAACTTCCATGTCAACGGGAAAAGTGGCTATTACTCCCATCAAGAAATTGGCCACCTTGGATAACTTCATTCCGTCATTATAATTATTAATAGACAATCTTTGATTAATCGTTGGCTGGACAGAACCTTCTGGGCGCAGAAGTGAGTCCAGCTTTAATTTTTAAGCACTTGCACTGATGCAGAATGGATAGGAGCGCCTTCTGATCGCTACTTTCGCCGTTTTAACCCTGTTTTTTGCCTGCATGGTCTACGATCTTCGCAACCACCAGGTCCCTATGCCTTTAACCGTTGGCGGGATGGTTGGTGCAGGTGTGTATGCCCTTTTCAATGGCTTATGGGCTCCAGTATTGTTGATGATTGCACTGACTCACATATCAGATTTCAACCCCCGAGAAAAACGTCTGGCATTTGCTCTTACGTTGTCCGCATTTGCGGCAATTTTTCAACCTGCTGCGACGTTGATTTGTCTTCTCATCCTTATCGTGTGGGTGCTTTGGGAATTTGGTGTTTTAGGAGGTGCAGATGTCAAGCTGATTATTGCTGGTGCCCTGGTTCTTGGAAATCCAATTTTTCTGATCCCGATATCAATTGTCGGTGGAGTGCAGGGCGTAATCGCGAGTCTTCAGAAAAAAAGGGAAATTCCTTTTGTTGTATCAATTTTTTGTGGGACTTTGTTGTTCGTTCTCTATCCATACTTCTAAAGAAGGAAGGAGGTGATTGGCATTGCGTTTCCTAAAGGATAACCGGGGAATCGAGTCGACTGAGGTCGCATTGATCATTGCAGTAGTTGTTCTGGTGGCTTATGGTGCATACCGGTTGCTGGGCCAAAATATCGCTGCCATCGTGACAGATATTGCTGGAAAAATCTAGTCAAATCAATGGTCTGCCAGCGATGTCCCCTTCGGGGATGTTCCAAAAACTGGCAGATCAATTTTTCCTCAAGGAGGATTGTCAACAACCAAATACTATGATGGCGGGCTTGTAACTGCGCTCTGCCGCAATTCTAACAAGGAGTTAGCTTTGGCTTCATCACGCGCTACGATTGGCGGGTTGACTGCCGCCCGGCGGCCGATATTGACCGCCGCGATGTGGTCTGCCAGGCCAGCGAACCCACATACCACACAGGAGAACTTGGATTGAGAATGACGATTAGCTTTGTCGATGTGACCACAAACAGGGCATGTTCGACTAGTATTTCTTGGGTCAACCAGAAAGATAGGAATGCCAACACGTTTAGCCTTGTAGGTCACGAAAGCTCTAAGCTGGTAGAACGACCAACTATACAAGGTTGCCCGCTGAGAGCGACGAACCGTAACCTTCGAGAAAATGCCCGCCAAGTCTTCCAAGGCTATCCCTCGATTTGTGTCTTTCGCTTTGGCAACCAACTTTTTGCTAATGGAATGATTTATATCTCTGGCAAAACGGCGTTCTTTTCCCGAGAGTCGTTTGAGCTTGCGTTTAGCCGACCGGGTACCTCTAGTTTGAAGTTTGGCACGCAACCGGCGGTGACGATGGCGTACGTTATTGATTTGACTAGCCGAGTGAACTTGCCCATCACTATCAACTGCAATATTGACGACACCCAAATCAACCCCCAATATATCTTTTATATCCGTAGGGGTCAGCTCATCAACTTCACAGGTGGCCGAGAGGAAGAACATTCCCTTGTTCAGAATCAGGTCGCTTTCCCCTTGACGCGTTTGAAGCAGATCCAACTGCTGTTTTCCGCACACAAAGGGAATGTGAAGCCTTCCTTTCAAAGTCCAAATCGATATAGTCTGATCTTGCAAACGCCAGGAAAGGATTCGATCATCGTAGGCAACACTGCCTCTGGGTTTAAAAAAGCGTTTCTCTTTTCGGTCAAGCTTGTAGGCATATGCAACTTTAGCTATCGCCCGCACTGCTACCTGCGCAGAAAGATTGAACTTTTCTCGGATCGTCTGATAGCATTTGTGATGCAAATCATATTGCCGAAACGTTTTACGATCCCAGGCTGTATTGCTCACGAACTGACACGCTGCGTTTGCTTGTTCCAAAGTGAGCATAAGCGCAACAGCCTGTTCAGGCAAGGGGAGCAGTTTTACCTGGGCAATCAACTTCATGATGTTTATTATAAAACATACGTTCTAATATTTCAAGGGATGGAACTATTTTTTCTGGTTTTTATTGACGTGCCGTTTGATAGCATCCATGCTCTGGTGGCCGGTCATAATAGAATTTCATCCTGCTGCCAATCAGATTGCATGGTCATCTCAATCTTGACAATGGATGCTCTCATATTATTTTTTCGTCCTTCATATTGTGATCCCGTTGAACAATCAGGCATTCTTGGTAATAAGAAACTTCGGAGGTGCTCTCGTAAACAGATAAACGCGGTCGTTTATGATTTGAACTACCAATCTCTCAAAACCTCACTGTATGGCGATATTCGCCAACTTCTATTTCTATCTTGCCATGACTGGCACAACCAACCCTTTTTGTAGAAGCATGGAGTCGCAACTAGATATTAGTTGAAAACATATCCGCTTTACGTGCAATAGTTGGTCTCACATGGCAAAAACTCATTTTAGTAAAGGAGAGCGGCTTTATCCACTCGCAAGAAACGGGTGATTTCCACCGCAAAAAAAATAATGAAGCTTATTAAAGACACTCGTGGGATGGAATTGCTAGAGGCTGCAATTACAACTCCAATTGCGATTATGGTCATGTTGGCGATTGTTAACCTGGGGATGTTAGTCTATGCCCAACAGGCAGTGCAAGCCGCAGCCAGGCATGGTGCGCGTATGGGAAGTGTGGCGCAGCAATGCCCAGCCTGTTATGCCATGAGTGGAGCAAGAGACGCAATCGCCCAGGCTGGGATTCTGGAAAATACTTCGGTCAGTGTCTTGGCTCCTGGAGGAAGTGCCGGCAGCATTTTAAAGATCCAAGTCAGCGGCAGTGTACCCAACTTTATGGCTCCTCTGACCAGCCTGTTCCCTGGATTGCCAGGGCAGACGTTTACTGTCCGTGCCGATTCTACATTTCGGCAAGAAGGCTGGTAATATGCTGTGGCGAGATCGGCGTGGCTATTCTATGACTTTCTGGGCGGTATTCATTGGGTTAGTGATGATTCCTGCCCTGGCATTGGCTATTGAACTCGGACGGTATTTTTATGCCATTTCAGAAGTGGCAAAGGCAGCAGACGCTGCGGCAGTTGCCGCTTCTGCTGAGATCGATCAGCAAGTTTTTCAAGATACCGGAAGTCTTGTTCCCACTTCAAGAACCTGGGGGAACGCTCAGGCTTATGTGACTTCAAATACAGCCAGCTTATCCGCTAAAGGGGTGCATGCATTTGTTACAGACATTCAAGTCAGTGGGGGAGATAACACGGTACGGGTCTCTGTGTCAGCAGATTTATCTATCCTGTTTCCATCAGTAGTTCCCAAGGTGCTTGTCACTCAAACCGGGGTGGCCAAACTACGTGTCTTCACACATTGATCGATTTTTACCTATAAAGGAGCGTGGGCATTATTGAAAAGAAATTGACCACCTAGGATAAGCCCGTTGCAATTGTTATACTCTGATTGACAACTCAAAACTTCTTCATCTATCGTTGGCCGGACATAACCCACTGGGATCTGTCCGGCATTTTCTTTTTAACCCAAGATTGCGAGGATTTCAATAACAAGGAGGTCAGATGATAAATGATGTAGTTCTAGAAGGAATCGTGGTACGGGATCCATGGAAATTTATGGATGACCTGTTCTTCCGGTTGGTGATCTATCGAGACAGTGATCTACCTGCCAAGAAATTGGATTTGGAACGTGATGCAGGTGATTACATCAACGTCCGGGTCAATGGAGGAGCCAATGGGCTGATCCACATCCGACGCGGCATGCGATTGCGAGTGCATGGTTTCCTCCAGTCCCGAGATTTCCGTGAAAGCTTGGAGGAGTTTATCAACAAGGCGCGGAAATCCAAGAATTGTACTGATCTGACGGTGGAAATCAAAGCATGCGATTTGAAACAAAACCAGGTATTCATTGACCGAAACGTGGTAGAGGCAGTCGCCAGGCGCATTATTGTGTTGGATGCTGCCGCACCGAACGAGAAAAAAGCCAGATCAATTGAGAGAGTTACGACTGGCAAGCACGCTGAAGCGGAGAATGATTCAAGTGAGATGGTATCCACTTCTGGAGAAATTGACGCAACTGCTGAATAACTCATCCGATCAACAACCCGAAGGTGATTATGGGTAATTATCTTTTTGGATTACCTGCAAAAGGCCTACGCGTGTAAAAAAATAGAGAGATGGATGAGTTCAGACCTGAAGTGAATTCTTAATACTTCAGGGTACGTGGAGGATCACAAGATGACGTCCGGATCCCTTGCATAAAGCAAGCTGGATTTCGAGAACTGTCATCGTAAGCTCCCATTGGTATTGGGAGCGAGTGATCCTCTTTTTTATTTCCGGGAGTCCCCGGATAGTGGGCTTGCACTTTAACAAACAACCTTTTCCTCCCAGGAGGCGTCTTGGCGTGCTGAGAAGCAGAAAGGTTCATATCACAAGGAGAAAACAATATTGTGTGGGTGGGATGAATGACTCATCCCACCCATATATTCTCACATCCATAGGGCTGCAAATGTCAGCGATGAAGAAAAAGTCTTCACCATTGTCGTTTTCTGCCCTGTGTTTATTCACGGGTAGCAAATAACGTCGGAACACTCCTGGTGCTTAGCCATGAGTTGATCTTTCGAATCGACCTTTTGTTAATCAACGTCGGATATTTCCACAAGGAGGATTATGCAAAAAACACAAGACCTTACCCAAGCACAAGTTGAACGTACTGAACGTGCACAATCTGCGATTCTCGCTGGCAAGTTCCAGGTCATCCGAACCAATCCCCACCAATGGACGGTCAAAAATGGCGACAAGCTACCGTATGTCGTCACATTGAGACCATGTCAAGGTGGTTCAGAAGAGGTCAATTGGGCGTGTACCTGTATGGACTTTCAGCAGCGGGGACCTCAGATTCTCTGCAAACACATTGAAGGTGTCCGCCTCTTAGAAGCGGCGCAACCACAAATTCACATAATTCAAGAAAAGGAGAGTCACATGAATGAAACCATCCCTTCAAATGATGGGAACCTGAGCGACCGGCTGAGCCGCATCCTCTGGGAACTTCGCCAGCCATTGGATATGTCTCGCGTCAAACGCCGCCAAGCGCCAGGTATGGGATCCGTCCCCTATCTGGAAGGATACGACGTTATTGATCGAGCCAACAGTATCTTCGGATTTACCTGGTCATTTGACTTGATTGGTGATCCGGTCATCGTGCGTTGGCAAAAAAAGGTGCTGATCTGGAATCAGCAGGAAAAACGCAAGGTTCCTGCCCTGGATGCCAATGGGAATGTTCAGACCGAGGAAGTCGGTTTAGTGTATATCACCGGCAAAGTATCTGTCGATCTGGACGGAAAAACATACAGTCACGCTGATCTTGGTCGTTGTGTCTTCACTGGTGATACACCCGAAGCTCTTGATATGGCCTTGGCAGGTTCAGCCACAGACTGTCTGAAGCGCTGCTTCCGCCAGTTGGGTGAACAGTTCGGCAATCTGCTGTATGACAAGGAAATTGCTCAGAACGCAGGCCTTGATCAAAACCGATCCAATGGCACCTCATCTACGCCAATTCCAGCTTCGAAAGCAAATTCAATGCCTCCCACCACCTCTATCGTACGCAAGTATGGGGATGGTGTCTCCGTGAATGGAAATGTCTCCGAACAGGAGGCATTTGACCAATTCAAAGAGAAAACCGGGAGAGTTCCTGCTTCAAAGGATGAATTGCGTAATTGGCTAGCCAGTCAACGCGCCACACCGACGCCTGCATCCGTTGCAGCTTAAAAACCACATACCAAAGAGAAAGGAAAAATACAATGTACCAAACGATTATCCTCATCGGAAATCTGGGAAAAGATCCCGAAATGCGCTTTACCCCTGGCGGACAACCAGTGACCACCTTATCGGTGGCCACAAATCGTCGTTACAACGGTCAGAATGGACAGCCAGTCAAAGAAACAACCTGGTTCCGTGTCACTGTGTGGGGAAAACAAGCAGAGTCCTGCAATGAATTCCTACACAAAGGAAGCAAGGTGTTAGTGGAAGGTCGTCTGACGCCCGATCCTGAAACGGGTGGCCCTCATATCTGGGAAAACAATGGAAAAGTTGGCGCTTCATTCGAAGTAACCGCCTCGACCGTACGTTTTCTTTCTGGACGTGAAGACCAGGAGGAAGCAGAACCCACAGTAAATACTCAGGTTCCGCCAAACTTAGACCCAAGCGAAATTCCATTTTAGCCAGAGTCAAAACACACCGGTGTATCACAACGAAGGACATGCCATTGAGCGCATGTCCTTTCTCATTTCTATTGAAAGAACACAGGAGGAACACATGGTTAAAGCAGAAATCACAATCGGTACATGCTATGGGGATGCGATCATACCCGTTGAGGTGTTGGGAAAAGGCCCGAGACCTGGAACAGCATGGGTACGCGCGCTCAATGGACTGGAACCATTTACCAAGAACAGCCACGGTGGCCCTTATCAGGACAGCACTACGGTGGTTCATATCCCTCACTTGAGGGATGTCCGTGTTGAGAATGATCCTGAAGAAGCACCAATCTGTGAAACGATTGAACCAGGAGAACTAGAAATCCAAATCTCTCCGCAGGATCACTTGCTTCCAGCGGATTGGTTTCTGGAGAGTGCTTACACGCTGTGCGCCCAGCCTCCGGAAGGAGGCGAGGCGTGAAGACCGAACTTGCTCCGAGTAGAACCGCAGGTACGGCTAGAAACAGTCAGGGGATCCCAAAAGCGCATGGCAGTGCAATGATCCGGGAAGACTTTACGGTGTTCACGCCATCCGTTTCCATCCAGGGATATCAATACCTGGTTGATTTTGGTTCGGGCAGTGTACATCGTTTTCACAGGGTCAATAAAAACAAGGAGTGCTCTTGTGGTGCAGCTTATTGCGAAGCGATTGATGCTGTTCGTTTTTATCTTCAAGCTGGTGGTGCACGAGCGCCTGATCCAGATGGGATGCCACCTTGTCCAATTTGTGGCAGCAAGACTTTCCGCGATCGAAATTGGGATGGTAAGTACACCAAGGAATTGGGGTGGCGCTGCACAAAAGGCGGCCTGCGTCATTTTCTGGATGCAAAAGCTGAAAGGATAAAAAAGAACCTTGCAGATAACCCCTGGCTCATACCTCCCGCACCTGGATACCCTGGTGTGCGGCGCGATGAATTGATGACCTGGGAAGAATGCGAAGCAATCAGCCGCAAGGTATTTCTTGAAACCGGATACGATCCGACCGCATAAATTACAGGACCCTAATGGACCCCGCAAGGGGCAAAATGGGGGGACAGCATCCCTCCAGGGGTGGTCTGTCCCCCATTTCACAGGAGACAGACATGAACAACCTACAACCGTACCTTATAGAAAGTGCACATCCTCAAACTTACAACTTCCCCCGGCTCAAGCACCTGCCCGTTCGTGAGCAGCCGGCTTTCCGGGTAAGCAAGGATTCAGATGCATGCAGTCTGGCTGAATTGCTGGCAGTCATCATAGGTGGTTCAAATCAAATTGAGTCCGCTGAACAGCTGCTGGCACAATTTGGCACGATCCAGAAAATTGCCCAGGCACATGTGAATGAGATTGGCAAAGTGCCGGGTATTAGCAATTTGACTGCACTTCGGCTCAAAGCAGCTTTGGCACTTGGACGTAAGCTCCTTCAACCAGAAGATGAACGCCCAACAATTCATTCACCTGGAGATGCTGCTCAAATCTTGATGCCGATGCTGGCGCATCGTGAACAAGAATTCATGGTCGTGATGCCGCTTGACACACGCAACCGCATGTTGGATGTGATTGAGATATATCACGGCTCGCTTAATTCCTCGATGGTGCGGGTTGGTGAGTTATTCAAACCAGCACTGCAGCGGAACGCGGCGGCTATCTTGATCGCACATAACCATCCCAGCACAGATCCTACACCCAGTCCCGAAGATGTCAGCGTGACTCGCGCCATTGTCCAAGCCGGCAAGCTCTTGGACGTATCAGTCCTGGACCATTTGGTCATTGGATTATCACGATGGGTGTCCCTGAAGGAAAAAGGGCTGGGATTTTCATAATCCACGAATAAACACAAGGAGGTCAACATGAAATCCATTTTGTTTTTTGATATTGAAACCACCGCTAATGGGGATGCAATTGCGCTCTTACCCGAGCCTTCTGCTCCTGCCAACTACAAAGATCAGGACAAGATTACCCAATACATCACCGAAAAGAAAGCAGAACAAATAGCTCAGGCACCACTAGATGCTGATCTGGGTAAGGTTATCGCCATCTCGCTTCAAAACGGGATTGAAAACCCGGTAGAAGTTCACCTGATTGGTGATCCTGAAACCAAAACCGAAAGCGATCTGATCCGTTGGTTTTGGTCTTTGTTCGCAAAAGCCGATGGCCGTTCATGCGGTTACAACATCATCGGTTTTGACCTGCCCTATTTACTCAGACGGTCGTTCGACCTTGGCATCCAGGTCCCGATCCAACCACAACTGTCCAAATTTCGCATTGACCCCACGATCGATCTCATGGCTATTCTCTACAACTGGGGACAGCCCAAAGGATTGAAATGGGTCTGTAAGCGCTACGGAATAAAAAATCCGCTACCTGATTTGGATGGTTCTCAAGTGGTCAACATGGATCCGGAAACATTGCGTAAGTACGCTGGAAACGATGTCTTTCTGGTCGTAGAGCTGTACAAGCGCATGTGCGGGGTATATCTGCCGGCAATGAATACTTACCAACCTGCTTTTTTTAACCGCTAATTTCACGGAGGATCAAATGGATCAATTACCCACCTTACAACAGCTTGAATACCTGGAATCAGGTTTCGAGGTTTCCAAGATTTTGGCACAGGCTGGATTCCCGATGGATAAACCTGCTTTCGCCATTACTTGGGGACAAATTGCCGAAGAGATCGCTCATACCCTGGCAGATCACGGTCTTCCTCCAGATCGGTTGGAAGAAGACTTTTTGATTGACCTGGCGCAAGGAGTCCAGAAAGTTCTTCAAAATGATGATGTACTTTTCTGGCGAAGTTCTATCCGTAGTTTCACAACGAATTACCCGACCGTCACAGCCTTCACAACATCGAATTTAGACAATGATGACGAAGGTCCTCTCACGGAGCAATACGAAAACGCAATCCGCCTGGGGGATGATGAGGCTTACTGGCCGGATGGTGGTGCTTCTGCAGATTTGTTTGACGAATTCTAATCACTATGAGACACGCAGGGGTTGAAACCCTGCGTGTCGAACAACGTTGGCGCAAATGTATGGATCAACCTTCTGAGGGTTGGTCTGTAGATAGCTTTAACGTTGGGTATTTAGATGCGTAACGTTGGATTATTTCACCAAAGGAGGAAGAATTGGAGGTTTTGTACGAAACACAAAAAGATGTGAATTGGGAACGGGTTCAAGCAGAAATTGCCCTAATAGATGATTGCTGCAAGAAGTCATTGGAAGATTTCATCCTGGGCAAGTTTGATGAAGAGTGTCTGGGTGACAGTCCGCCAGAATCGGATTGGAATGACTGGTTTCCTCCGCCGCCACGTATGACAGAAGAGGAACTGGATGTACTCACTGATTGGGTTGAGATTGAAGCGGAAAAGCATAATCCTGAACCGGACCCGGATACTTACCCACTCGAAGATTATTTTGTAACAAAGGAGATATATGGAAAAACAGATGATCCAACTCAAAATCCCTGTTCCACCTGCGCCACTTCTAGAACAGGCAGTGGGTTACCGAAATTATCGGGATGCCCATTATCTTGTCCTCTGGTGGGAACCCTGCGGAGATGAGGTCATGGTATCGGATGGTCTGGTAACCTTTACTGGTCTCTGGCCAGGCTACCTAGCCTATGTGCAACATAAATCAGTTCGTCCTCTCCTGACGGAGTTCAACCTGGGTTCTTCTGAAAATCCTGCGGACTATCACTTGATTATTGATCTTGTTGAGCGGCGCGCTTTCGTTGCGCCATGCAAAGTAGCAGATCGCTTTCAAGCAACCCAATGGAACCAGGGAGTTAAGCTGGAAAAGCCTGTCTCCCTTTCGTCAGAAGAAATGGAGGAATGGGTCGAGCAATTGGAGCAACAGCTATTACACTTCCCCAGGATGGATGAACTCATGTCGCAAATTGCCGAGGACGATAAGCTCGTTGCCGCACTTGAACACTGGTTGGACGACCAAACGCCCAGTCAATAAAACAACAAGGAGATACAGAATGACCTGCAAAGTAACAGTTCAAAAGAATACATTTTCCGAAAGTCTGGCAATTGTTGGGCGAGCGGTAGGTTCTCACTCCCATCTACCGATCTTATCGAACATTTTGCTCAGTAAGGATGAGGATCAGCTTCGCCTCTCGGCTACCGACTTGACCGTGGGGGTCACGGTTTGGATGGATGCCAATTTGGACGGCGACCTGGGTTTGACCTTACCTGCCAAAACACTAACCGATGTGATCAACAGCTTAACAGATCCCGAAGTCGTTTTTTTGGTAAATGGGAAACCGGAAGCATCGTTGAAGTGCGGAACCTATAAAGGGATCGTCAAGGGAATTGATGCATCCGAGTTTCCAACCATCCCGGAGTACCCTATCACCAATGGGGTTTCAATGGACGCAAGTATGTTCAAAGAGATGATCCAAAAGGTTGCGTTCGCTGCTTCCATGGATGATACCCGACCTGTACTGACTGGAGTTTTGATGAGCATGGATGGAAAGAGCGTATCCATGGTCGGAACGGATGGATTCCGTCTCGCTATCTGTAAAGCGATCCTTCCAGACCTGTTTGCCAAGAAGCAGTTAATCATACCGGCTTCTGCATTGAAAGAGGTGATGCGTATCCTGAACGCGACTAAAACAGCCAGGATCACTCTTGTTTTACCCACGAATGGCAGCCAGGTGGTGTTCCGTTGTGAAAACGTGCAGATTGTTTCACAATTGATCGATGGGAAATTCCCGGATTATCAGGCGATTCTACCCAAAGGTCACAAGACCAGAGCAGTCCTTGACACGGGTGAACTGCTCAAAGCCTGCAAACAGGCCAGCATCATTGCACGCGATGGTAGCAATGTAGTGCGGTTTCACTTTCAACCCGGAGCTGATCAAACAGGGAAGGTCAAACTGTTGGCCGAATCCGATCAGACCGGCGCCAGTGAGATAGAGCTTGAAGCCACGGTTGAGGGACAGGAATTGGAGATCGCATTCAATGTGAAATTCATGCAAGATGGTTTGGAAGCCATCACTACCAAAAATGTGACCATTGAGGCGAATGCCCACAACACACCGGCGGTTTTCCATTCGACAGGAGACGAGGAAAATTTATACGTTTTAATGCCCATGCATATCGATGGAAGGTAAGAAAATGGAGGGAGCCGTAACTCCCTCCATTGATAACTTTTGATCCCCTAGGCGATTAGCAGTTCAGGTAAGAAGTGCATTCAATAAATATTGCACGCGTTCATAAACATCTCTTTGGATCTGTGCTCGAGTTTCTGGATCATTTTCATCAAGAAAATTGGTTACAAATACAGGACCAACAGAATCTGATGCCGAGAATTTTTCAGATAAAATTGCTAATCCTTCTTGTATCAAAGGATGATCAGGAAATGTTCGGAACGCCTCAACCAATGCATCCATCCCATCTGGAAAATTAGTTAAACAATAATAAATATCGTAGGCATCTTTTTCTTTGAGCCTACTATTTAAAGCCTGCGCTTTCATTATGAGAAATGGGACAATCGAAGCAACTTGAATGCAAGCCCGATCCTTTCCACCCTCTGGCAAAGTACCCTCTACCGTTATTTGAATAGGGTTTAGAAAGGCAAGATCACAAGCACGCGCCTTTCTGGGATGCATATCTTGCACGATCTGAGTTCTGTGCTTCTTGCTCGTCCCGCCATATTCGCCGGCCAAGAAATCCACTTCAACAGTGATCTCTTGATCGTCAACCTGTAAAGTACGATAAAAAATAAACGGTTGATCCCCTTGAACATATCCTCGTTTGGAAAGCAATTGCATAATGGATCTGTAACCGACTTCCTGGATGGTATTTTGATCCAATGCGACATCTACATCAATGGTTCCAATGTGTTCAGAAACTCCCTGATCAAATAACAATCCAGGAACAGAACCACCTACCAACACAATCCCATCTCGGTAGTCATACAAAAGCCGAGCGACTTCCAGTAGTACCCTGTGCGCAGCCTCTACTAAGAGGCGATCATATTCATTTTTAGTTGTTGCCATCTTGGATTAATCACCTCTCGAAATAGAAAATCTGCTGCTTCTTCGCCACGTCCTGGGTAACGTTTCAGATCAAGATAAATCTGAACCGGTTCGGAGATTTCCAGATCACCGATCGACTTGGCGTTCCAAAATACACCATCATCGTATGGTTGAATCAAAATGATGTTGGCTCCACTTTCGACGGGTTTCAAGCCAACTTTTTCGGCCACCGAATCAATATCTTGACTGACATATATCATCGCACGTTGACCCCTGACCATTGGGGCCAAACGATTGCTCGCCGAAAAGCCAGTCAAGGCATAAGAAATGTTCATCTTTCTACATGTATCCGCAATCTCAATTTCTAAATCTTGCAGCGGCTTCATTGAGTAGTAATTGTTTTGGACATTGCGTTTAATGGTGTAGTTATTGCTCCAATCTGCTAATAGATTTTCTGGTTGGGTTAATGAGATTCCTTGCGACGTCTTTTTCAGCCATTCTTCTTCAATCAATTTCTTGCTTACTTGCGTGATCATACCAAGACTGACTTGGGCTTCTTTCGCAAGATCGATTGCTTTCCAGATTCGATACGGGTAAACGAGTAAAACGCGTAATATCCGTTCGGATTTTGGCGAGTAAATCGATGATAGAGCCGTTTTGAAGGGAAATTGATTTCCTGATTTTTCTCGATTGATAAAAATCTGTTGGAAAGCAATGGAACAATTTCCAGATAAATCGACATACCCGATTCCAGATTCCTTGCAAATGGCAGCTGATCTAGGGGCTATGTAAGGCGCAACAAATATCCCATAGGATGCGGGGTCATTTTGAATCCGTCTCACGAGTAAATTGACTGCCTCTCTCGTGCTTTTTGGAGTTCCCAGAGTTTTTATTTCAAGGTAAACGATCTGTTTGAATCCCTTCCCACGAACAATCGCTTGATAATCAGGCATGTCTTTAGCAGGCAGCTCCTCAATAGAATCGATTGTAAGGGATGGCACAACCGAAAGGCATTCCCTGAATGCAAGCAATCCTTTTTTAGAGACATCTGCTTCTTTTAACATAATAACCTCTTTTAATACTTATTAAAACATATGTTTTCATTAAAAACAAGATAGAAAATCAATCAGTTTTAATGGAATGGGGAGTTTTAATAACTATTAAAACACCATAACTTTACTCGCAGAACGTTATCTGTACCTCCCCCAATGTTAGTTTGATCAATACACAGGACCATAAAAAAGGTTCACAAACATTTCGTTTCCGACCCTTTTTTGCTGTTCTGTATGGCAATTCACTACAGACACAAAAACGTTGGCTCTTTCTTCAAACAAACGTTGGTTATTCAATCCATATCTAACCCAAAGGAGGATCACATGAATGTATACGAAGACAAATACCTGCGCGAAAAAGTGAACCGCATTATTGCCAGGCAGAAGGAAGGCAAGATCATCATCGCTGCTTATAAGGATGGCAGTGGCTTACCTGCGAGAGAAGACCTCGGGCAGGAACTGACACGGGCAGCTTACCCATACGATTATGCAGTTGGTAAAGCCGGCTTCCTCAACTACGATTCGGAACTCGGAGCTTACCTGTTTACCGCAAAATCGGGTGAGAAACTACCCCAAGTGTTAGCTAACTACCGAATTCTTACTCTAGGTGAAGCAATCCTTGATGTAAAGGACCGGAGTATCCATATTCAATGCGGCGAAACCAGCGTCACCTTCACCGGAGCACAACCCTGGAAAGGTCTGTACGAAGTTCTGAAAGAGGTCAACGAAGAACTGGCTCGAGTCAATTCTGGGATTGTTGTTTGGAAGATTGTTCCGAAGGAAAGCGGGGATTCCAAATCGGGTGATCGTCTATTTCCTGAAGCGGTACCAAAGCTTCGGAACGGGCAAGCAATGGCACATGCCACTGGCTATGCCTATGACACCGATCACAACCTGGCGTATGTTGGCCTGGTAGGTTACAAGACCAGCCTGGAGTCGCTGCGAGTGACTCTGATGTGTGGGAAATCCCTGCAAATGACTCAGGATGGCCTAAGCGATGTACCCCTGATTCCCACTGATAAGTATGAACAAGCCTGGCAAGCCATGCCTGAATACACCAGTCATCATGTCGGATTCGTATCTCGGCTTGCGCTTCCTGGGAAATGGGAACCAGAAGACCTCTGTGCATATTTGCTTATTTTTCGAGGAACACCCGACCCGGGAAAAGAATTGATTCAGCTTTTTGTTGAACGAATCAAAGAAGCTCTGGAGGTGCCGATCCTGGATGAATGGTCAGTAGCCCTTTGGAAACAAGCTCGCAGCCGTAAGTTGGTTCAAGATCTGGCCACAGGTGGCGATTGTATCCTCGGTGCCAGAATTGACCTGCAAGCTGACTGGAAAGAACTGTTATCCGAGTTATTAGCTCAGGAGGAAATCTCACTGACCATCTGAGAGAACAAGTAAAACTACTTGCAACATCACCCCGGAGGGGGCGCTTTTCATCCCCTCAAGGGGTTGGACGCGTCTCCTGCGGGGATTTTATTTTCGTAAAGGAGAGAACAATGCGTCCACCAGCAATCGAAAGAATGGGGTATTACCCCACGGATGAACCGGTTGTCGAGATCATCCGCACTTACCTGAAACCGCCCAGCGAGAGAGGGCGGTTATTTGATCCCTGCGCAGGGGAAGGAAAAGCTGCTTCTTCCTTGGGTAACGCACTCAACTGCGAAACCTGGGGTGTAGAACTCTCACCAGAACGAGCAGGGAAAGCTCAAAACGTAATGGATAAGGTTTTCCAGGCTCCCTGGCAGGCTTGTGTTCTGAGCGATGAAAGCATTTCCTGGCTATATTTAAATCCGCCTTATGACTTTGACCGTTTTGAAGGTCACCCCACCCAAAGCAGTGGGGCAGGCAAACGACTGGAATGGGATTTTCTCAAGACGACCTCCTCCAAGCTGGTGCGTGGCGGGCTGCTGACCTATATCATCCCACAGAAAATCCTGGGAATGATTGAAGTTGCTCGGCTTTTGGCCGGGCATTACGAAGCTATCACGGTCTATCGGTTTCCGGATGGATTGTACGAGAAGTTCAAGCAGGTGGTGGTGATGGCCTACAAGCGCAAACTCTACCAGCTACCCACGGACAAGGAGATTCTTTCGCTTCAAAGCCTGGCGTCGATAGAGTTGGAACCCATCCAATCTGCTGTTGAACCGATCTATGAACTATTGCCTGCGCCATTACGAGGTGCAAATGGCAAACCAGTAGTGTTCAAACGAACGGATTGGGAACCGGAAGAGGTGGTTGAAGCCACGAAGGAAGCAGGTGTCCACAAGACCAGTGATTGGCTTGACCTGATTCACCCAACGCGTGGTCTGGCTCAACTCTCCCAACCGGTCATGCCCTTGAAGAAAGGACATATCGCTATGCTCATGGCCTCTGGCATGATGGGCACGGTGAAGTTGACCGATGAAGAGGGTAGGCCAATGCTGATCAAGGGACGGGTGATCAAGGTGGTCGAAAAGACTGAGCAGCCGGATGCCAAAGAAGCGGATACAGTCGTTGAAATCTACAAGGATCGTTTTGTTACTACGGTGGCTGTGCTGAAACAGGATGGTATCCAGGTGATCCAGGACGTTAAAGGTCTTTCAGAGTTCATGAAGGTTCACGGCGAGAAGATCGCTGCGCATGTACTGGAAACCTATAAACCCATCTACAATCTGGATCCAACTGCAAACGAAATTGAAGTCCTCGATAGGCTTGGTACGCAACGAAAAGCCCTTCCCGGACAAGAGCGTGCTGGATTGCTTCCTGCCCAAAGACATGCGGCAGCGGCGTTAGCTCGTTCAATTCGCAGAAATGGCGTGGCCAATTGCCAAGCAGAAATGGGTACCGGGAAGACGACAATATCGACTGGGGTGATAGAGCTGCTGGATGCTTATCCTGCAATCGTGCTTTGCCCTCCACACCTCGTACCCAAATGGATCCGCGAAATCGAGGAAGTGATCCCAGGAGCATATGCACGAGAAATCCGTCGCATCGGTCGGAATAGTGACGAAGTTTATGATGTGAACGATGTCCGTGTATTCCTGGATCAATATAAAGCAGCCTGTGATGCTGCTCAAAAGAAAGGAGGTTCAAAGCCCAAATGGGTGGCAGTAGTAGCACATACCTCTGCCAAATTCGGGGCTGGATGGCAGCCGGCAGTCATCACCAGGAAAGCGAGAGACCCACTGACTGGAAAGATTGTGGATGCCTGTGCTTGTCCGGGTTGTGGTAAGGTCGTGATGGTCGAAAAGGATGGATTTGCGGTTCCGGTAACTGACGCCTCTGAATTGGCAGAAAAACGCCAATTCTGTCACAATCGAATTCCTGGCTGGGAGTTGGATGCAGACGGGAGGACGAAACTTGACGCCAACGGTGACTCGGTATGGGGTACGCGTCCATGTGGGACACCCTTGTTTGAGTTCAATGGGGCGAGGCGACATAGCATTTCGGAGTACATCACCAAACATGCTAAAGGCGCTTTCAAGCTTCTGATAGCCGATGAGGTCCATCAGTTTAAATCCAAGTCATCAGATCGGGGTGTCGCGTTTCATCAACTGGTAACAGCGGTGAAGTGGACACTAACGCTCACCGGGACATTCTTCGGTGGTAAAAGCACCTCAATCTTCTGGCTGCTGCATCGTTTGAACCATGGAGTTCGTCGTGATTTTGCTTTCCATGATGAGAAGCGCTGGGCGCGGTTATATGGAGTGCTTGAAACCACCCGAAGGCGGAGGCGCAATGAAGATGCCGATGAAGATGGTGTGTACACTGGTAACCGGCGCTACCGTAACCAGGCTAAGGAACAGCCGGGTGTCAGCCCGGCCATTGTGAGCCGGTTACTAGACACCACCATATTCCTGAGCCTGAAGGATCTGAACCTGGCTCTACCATCGTATAAGGAAGAAGTGGTTGCTCTGGATATGCTCGGTGATCAGGGACAGCAATATCACAGCATGGACAGAAGCTTGAAACAACTCGCTATCCAATCCAGTCGCTACCTATCCACCTGGCTTCAATGGACACTGGCGCGACCGAATTCTGCTTTTCGGGATGAGGTTGTGGTGGTAGATGAGGTGGATGACGGAGATGGCAAGGCCGTGCGGAAAGTTCCGCTGATGGAGTTGCCGGCAATCAATCCGAATGGCCATAAATGGCTGCCGAAAGAGAACTGGCTGGCTGATTTCTGTAAGGTTGAAAAGCAGCAGGGGCGTAAAGTGCTGGTTTATGTTCGTCAGACTGGCACGCGCGACATTCAAGATCGGGTGATGATGCCTCTACAAGCCAACGGACTGAGGGTTTCCATCCTGAGTGGAAATGTTGACCCACGAAAGCGTGAAGAATGGATCGCCAAACGTGTGAATACAATTGATGTTTTGATCTGTAACCCCCGGCTAGTGGAAACGGGTCTCGACCTGGTGCAATTCTCAACCGTCGTGTTCTTCGAGATCGAATATTCACTCTATACGTTGTGGCAAAGCGTGCGACGTGTATGGCGTTTGGGACAGACCCAGCCGGTTAAAGCGATTTTCTCGGTTTACTCGTCAGCGATGGAAGCAACAGCGCTGGCCTTGATGGGAAAAAAGATGAAGGCCGCGCAGCTCGTTTACGGGGATGAGGTCGGAGGTGCGATTGTTCCAGAGGAGGAAGGCGACTTTCTCACTCAGCTTGCTCGTGATGTGCTGGAGGGGGCAAAGCTCTCTGATTTACAGACCTTATTTGCTGATGACCTGCAGGTCAGTCACAATCCGATGGGCAGCCTGACGACCCCGAGCGCAGTGATCATTCCTGGGCCTAAAGTGATGACCTGGGATGATTGGGTGAGCCAGAAGACTGTGGTAGTTAGGCGGACTCGAAGAAAGGAGGTAGTACCGGAGGGACAGATGGGATTTGGAATTTAAGAAGAACAGGCCCCTGGAAATTTCCGGGGCCTTTTTCATTATAGACCAGACAATCTTTCAACCTATTGCGGAAGAGATTGGAGAACAAATGCAATCTGTTTTATGATTTGAGGAATTTAGATTAATTCTGTTTTCAACAGATTGGGATAGACAAGTCATAGGGTTTGACGCAACTTTTAATAACTATTTCAATTTATGAGAAGGTTCCGATTTGCACCTTCTTTTCCAACAATAAAAAGGATATCTTTGGGTCTGGATAAAGCCACATAGATCGTCTCGCGGTCTCTTTGTGAGTCTAAATCATCAATTCCCCACAAATAAACAACAGTTGCTTCTAATCCTTTGTACCTTTGAACCGTGTCAACAGTTATTAGTTTGGTGTTCCCGATTTCTTCAATACCCCATTTAACACCTTTTGGTAATAGATGCTCCAATTTCGCAAGTTCTGCGTAATACGTTTGCTTGTAATAATTATCGGCTATCAGGACAACTATTTTCTCTGGGGAAATATTTTCATTGATTACCAGATTGGCGATATGCCTTGTTAAACCGAGGGCTTGTTTTTGTAAATTTATTGCTGCAATTGTTGCGATCGGAAGACCATTATTTTCAATCGGTGGGTCAACTGGTTCACCTTTATAATACCGATAACATGCGTTATGGATTTCTAAAGTGTTCCGACAGTTTTTTGTGAGTGGATAAGGTTCATCATTTATCGGAAACTTAATATTTTTCTGATAGATCATTTGGTTTGAGTCAAAGAAGATATAAAGATAGCTTTCTTTATCATTTCGTAGCAAATCTAGTAATGGGTCCCAGAAATCAGGTCGAAAATCTTGACCTTCATCAACAATAATTGCATCGAATTTTCCATCAGGAAAATCATCATTCGATAACCAAAGTGCATAGGGGTATATCTTTTCGAATAAATCTGCTCCTGGATTATCGAGTTGTGCTTCTTTAAGCCAATCTTTTCCTTTCTTGTCTTTAGAATCAGTTATCCGCTGAATACAAAATTGGTGAAAATTCATAGCGGTAAGATTCCTATATTCTTTTTGTAAATTACTTAATTGATCGCCAAGTAATTGGTTGTAACAAAGCAGAAGTGTGTCTAATCCTTCCCCAGCCAATTGTCTGGCTTTCTCTACTGCCAACAATGTCTTTCCTGTCCCAGCGCCACCACATATTGCTGCCCTTTTTCTCCTTCCGAGCAAACGCAATCTGTTAGATTGTTCTTCAGTTAGTCTTATACGGACAGATTCTTCATCCGCTATTCTGGCAGACAAAAGGGGACGTACCTCCAAGGATTTACAGTATAAGGCTTCAATAAACCTTATACCGGCAGCACCTAATTTATTATTGGATGGGTAAGTCCCATTCCAGAAGTCCACCACTCCATGGATCCATTTTTTGATATCACCCAAATCTTGTTTCTTTCCAACTATTTGAGGAGCTACTTCTGGCAGAGCAAGGATGGGAGAAATATCATCTAAATCAGGGAAGATAACTCCATAACCACTGGGTAAAAAACCAATTCTGAGATCATCAAAACGTGGTTGCTTTTTAATCTGGTCAAGGGTGGCCTTTTGTTCACGCATTGCTTGAAGAAATGGGCTTTCACCAAGGATAGATTTGCCATTTTTTCCTAAAGAATACCATTCGTCAGTATTTCGATCGTAACCTACACCCCCTCCTTTAACTTCAACAACGATAAACCCGCCATTGGGGTCAAATATAGTGAAGTCGGTTTCACCATTACGCGGCCTCGAAGAAAGAGCTGTGCTGATCCATGCTATTGAGTGAATTACCAGAATATCAGGCCCAAGTTGTTCACGACAGGCAAGATAAAACCTCGCTTCTGCTCGGGATTTTTCATTCAAGCGGTCCAGCTGGGACTGAGTTAAATTGGGGACCATTTTTGCCATTTTTATTCCCCTAATTGGAAAACCACCATACTCGACTTACGGAATTTAACCCTCTCTTCTGTACCGTCATCGAAAGAAATGGTTAATTTTCGCATTATTCCTTCCCCATTCACCTGAAGGATAGTACCAGTCCTGCCGTCTTCGAGTTGAATTTTTAGGCCCACAGCTGGTTCTAGCGGTTTTTCAAAATTGATTGCCATTTCTCTCCAACCGGAATCAAATCGGAATTGAGTTACTTGGCTAGTTGGATTAGGTATTGGATATACCCTGAATCTTTCTTCATCCTTTGCATACTCAACCACATACAGCCAGAATTCTTCTCCGGGAGATTTTTCATGACGTTGTCCAAATATAAATTGGGTTGGAGAAAGAGGAACGCCATCTTCAGTCCACGGACCATCGATACCCTTTACTTCGATGTATTTGGTAGTGTTCCCATCTGGAGTTACCGATATCACGTCAAATCCTGGGTTATTATGGGGCATTTTTTCAACCGCACAACCAGTATTTGTCTCAAAATCTAACACCCTTTGTACAGCTGCCTCACCAACCTCAATATTATGAGGCGCTTCATCATCAGCAGATTCTAGCTTTTGTAGTTTCTCTTTGTGTTTTTGCGAAAAAACCCGAGAAATGGTAAGGTGTGCCTGCCCGGAGTGCGAATTTCTTTTCATCCGGGGCCACCTTCTAATTTCTCCAGAATCATGTATTCCTTCTGGATGGGAATTTATGCTACCTAACGAATCAGAATTCTGTGAGTAAGAAGGGTTATCGACTATGTTATTTATACTATCGTTACCTTCCGACGAGTTGTCGCCAATATTTGTCGGGGTAACAGTCTGAGATTGTGATCGTGGACCAGTTTCACCGGGATGGGATTTTACCGGGGTTCCGCTCAATCTCCTTCGCGCACTACTTCCCCTTTGGCGACGGACAGGGATAAAAAGATTGGTTCCTTCTGCCGTTTCTGGTGTGTTTAATTCAGGTGGTATTTGTGTATTGGCGGAAGTATCTGTTTCTTCGTGTTCATTCGTGAGAACACGATTGCTTTCTGTTACTTTACCTGTATCTGAGTTATTTGGTTCCTCTTCCTGGGATAAAGGTTCACTTTCTGGTTGACCTTCAAATTCATCTTCATCTTCCTCAACTGTAATCGGAGAATAGACTGCTTCTTGATAAGATAGCTGTCGGATTCTCAAACGTGTTAAAGTTGCATCAATTCTTTCTGGAGGTAGATCAACGATCTTTACCAGGGGGGATAGATCGGAAAGAGTATGGCTGTCGAATTGTTCGTTTAAGGATTGAGCTAAGAACTCTGGAACGAAATCCAAATCGTCCTCATTTTTTGCTACAACGAAAAAGGTTGAATTCTTCTCATCGTAATAATAATCGCCATCATTATGTCCAATAATCGTGCCGTCATTGATAAGAATTAGTTTGGTTTGAATTTTTTCCACAGGAACGATTATTGCTTTAATCAGCTGTTGTAGAATCCTAAGGTTGGAAATATTACCAAATTGGTGGTTATGTCTAATTATTCTTTCAAGCCCTAGACCAAATTCCTTCGATTGAAGGGTATGTTGCCATATAGTACACTGCTCAACAATTTCTGGAATATCCACGGCGTCTGGCAATTCGAGAGGTTTTTCGAAAACACACTTAGATAATTGGTTTATTTTTGCCTGTTCGCGTATCCTGATTGGGACGCGGCTATCTAATAAATGTATTTGACCTGGCTGAATCTTCCCTTCCCACCACGGGGCATCAAATTCAAACACATCACATGCTTGTACAATATTTCCATTTCGTGTTAATACCGGTATTTCTGATATGCTGTTATCTTCGTCGAGAAGAAATGATGCTATTTGATCAAGGGCGAAAATAACAGTTTCTGCTACCGTAGAGTCAACTATTTGTCCAGAAAAAACAGACTGCATGTCCTCTAATAATTCAATATAATCTGCCATTGAAGGTGAATCCTGTCGCCCTAACGCGTCAAAACCACGCCCTTCACGCTCTGAACGGTGATAAATGCGAGCACGGAAAGGTACAAGGTAGGGGATTGATTCTTTAAAAGCATGGCGAGGCTTCCAAAACTTTTTGCCAACCCTTGATTTGTCTGAAAAATCCCAAATACATGGGACTTCTTGAAAATCAGTCCTTAAATATTGAATATATGGGGTAATCTGATCATTTTTAAATTGGTCCCCAATAAATTCATATATCAGCCTTAGTGAAGTTTCTAATTCATTTTCTTTTATCTGAGAGTGATCAGGCGAATCCCATTTTTTTAGAAGAACTTTAAAATGCTTGACAACTTCATCAGGTGATGGTTGGTCAGGAAAGCCCAATCCATCGCGTATTTTTGCTTGTGGTTCAGTTGTGATTAATGATATTGGGCTTTGACTTGCGATTAAGTGCCCATTACGGGGCATATGGAGTTCGGATGACTTGTATAAACGGTTTTCAGGAATAGTATAACCTGGAAATTGGCCAAGATTCTCTATGTTCCTTCTCGCTGGCAGCCAAGCTCTATTGTGCAATGCGGATTGCATTGTATACAGGATTAATCCGTCTTTTATTTCTTCTCGTGCAAGATCCTCCCAATTGTCGCGGACATGATCATAAACCGCCATTATTCTTGCCGATACTGTATCGGCACCATTTTCCTTAGATTCATTTATGAGTGAATCAATATACTTTAGTAAATCGGCAGCTCGTGGAGATTTAGCCATTCCAAGCTTTTCAAAGAACTCCAGCCACTGTCGCTCTCCTTGTTTATATACTTCAAGGTCTGGTAAGTGGGCATTTTCCCCCAAGACTTTTTTGACTATTTCGACTCGAGGGTCATAAATTTGTGAAATTGACGCCAACTTACCATTTTGGCAAATGACAAGCGGAGCTTCAGCGATCGATTTCCTCAAAGCGTCAGCAGCGGCTCTAGATTGATCTTTCTCCAATTGTTCTTCGGCTGCATCAAGGTTTTTCCTAATCCATCGTAGTGCTTCAAACTTTTTATTATCATTTAATTGATCATAGCCCAATATGATTCTTTGAATTAGAATTGGGCGGTCAAGTTCTTGAATTTCCAGAAGCTGAATAAATTTTCTCCAACGATCATTAAGGCCGGTTTGGACCAAACAAATCTCCCCGGCGACAGGAGGGGGAATTTGTCCTGTAGAGATAAAGATATTCTCATGATCAGGATGAATGATTTCTTCATTCTCAGCTACTAGAATTGGGAATTTCTTGATTTTCTCAATTCGGGAATTCGATTTATAGCCTTCGAAATACCGTTCGTCGGCAAGAAAATCGAGCAAGGGCACATGTATTTTCTTGTCAAAAATATTTGCTTTATCTCCCCAAGTCTCAATATTGGCATCTAATAAGTCTACCAAATCTGGACCGGTGATATCCCATATAAATTTCTCTGGGAAAGTACGAACAAAATCTGTTATGGCTTTTATTAGATCCTCTGAACCTGTTATGAGAGGAAGCCCCAAATTTTTCAGGGCTTCTAAGAGATCATCTTTTATATCAGAGGGTATTAACAGGGGAGTAGAAGTGGTACCCATTTTCCAGAGTTTCGAGAATTGGTCTGGAACTAACGGAATTGTTTTTAATTTGTCTGATTTTGAGCCTGTCGACTTCTTTTCAACCAAATACATATAAAGAGTTATTAACCAATTTGTATTCGGTAATTCTTCGTTATCAGGTTGCCATCTAATCTCGTCAATATTTTCTTTTATTACAGCCGGCAGATTATCAATCACATCATCTACCGACATGATTTTGAGACCCACTTCGGGAATCGGGGAATTTAAGCCAGTAATTTTGGCAAAAGAAGGATCAATAAACCAATGAGGTTCATTGGCAAATATTTTTCTTTCAGTCTCACTTGCGAAAAAGGCAACATTATGAAAAAAACCAAAGGTATGTAATCTCTTGTCAGACAAAATTGCTAATGGAAGACCTTTTAGGTCTTTTCCAGGGAAATCTGTAAGGCAGTATTGCAGAAGCGCTTCAACCCATTCCTGTTTTCTTAACGAGATTTTCGGGGCGTCCTCTAGATTGCATTGGACTTCTTGAGACACCCGGTATTTATCTCTTATCCATTTTGGTGTAATGAATTGTAGATTGACACCGGATTGTTTGAAACCATTTACGATCGATTTTGGAAGTAGAGGGCTTGGAAGAGGGAACTTTTCAGCTAAAAGAGCTTCTTGTAATTTACCTTCTGGTTTTTGAAGGAAAACCAATTCTCGAATACTCTTCCATTTATCTTCTGATGCTGAGCTTAGAACTTTCTTGTCTTGAAGGCGCTTGTATACCGTCACCGTCAATTCGCTTAGCGCTGGTGGCAATGCTTGATTGGGATCTGGCCAATAATCGTAATATTTTCTAGTGTTCTCCTCCCCAAGGTCTTCTGCAAGGTACTTGATCAGGCCAGCATAAGCACGAGAGACACAATGTTTGACTAATAATTTGTTCCACTTAACACGATTCTCATCCCCGCCTCGCATGTCGCCAGAGGTAAGCATTTTCCGTGATTCATCAAGATCAAACACTCCGTTGATATGAACTGGTAGCCCGGTTAAAATTCCTAATGGAAGCAAACAATAGGCTTGACCTTCTACTTTGTCATCAACAACTGAGCCATTTCGATTTACCGTAATACGAGCTGCGCAGCTGGCCCATGGAAACGCCTTTTCTTTTTGATTTACCATTATCTCGGTAATCTTTAGAATTTCACCATTTTCATCTGCAAACAAACCAGCTGCAATACGCCACTCTTGAATTTCAATGCAATCCTCATACGCTACTTGGATCGTGTGTGTATATGAAACTTTGGGTAATTCACGATCACCGCTTCTAATATTTCCGAGAAGTTTTTCTGGTTTATCGCTTATTGCTTGATTTATCTGTCGGCGATTTTCTTGAACAGCCGATGCATTTTCTGTAGTGATACTTATAATGGGGTTAGGTAAACCGATTTCTGGTTTTATTTCGGATACCGTGATCTCAGTAACATTTTTCAGGAATAATAACAGTTCAGCGCCCGTTTTCTTCAACTGGCCTACTATAAAATTAAAATCCCCCTCAGTAAACGGCTCCTGTTTTATCTGACTTTCCTGGTAGGTATCCTCTGTGCGTAGTGGTAATCGAAATAAAGTGCCATCAAAATAATCTTGCCCCGTGACAAATCGTGAATCTAATATTTGGAATGGGGAAAGCATATCTGTGTAAGCTTCCCAGACCTTTTTTCCTTTGATATCCCAGCCCCGGCCAGGCTTCTGGTAGTTTGCTCCGGGTATGACATTCTGGTGTGGATCGAAGAAAAGAACATAGTTTCTTGTTAATAAACTCGGGTAGTCAGTGACATTATAAGTGGCATTAAATCCCAACCCAAAACGCCCTATTTTTGATGTGTCGACTTGCTTGACGCTCTCACCAATATTCTGGATGCTGGTTAAATCCTCATCGGTGAATACGGCGTCATTGAAAATCAACAAAGCTGGACCCATCAATATCTGCATTTTTGGATCAGGGAGCATTGTTGACGGATGCCGGCGCCAATCCATAATAATCTGTACGCACCGCGCCCCAGCATCATCTGCATTCTGGATAAATTCCTTTATGATGCCGATATCCTTTGGATAGGATCTCACGAGTCTTTTTAGCGTAGTGGTTAACTTCGGCGTTGCGCCAAAAGCAAAACCATCTTCGTCGTTTATGGGTGATTCTATAAAGGTGGGATCAGGGCGATTTAACATCTTTCAAGTTTTCTCAATATCACCGAAAATTTGAAACCCTCGCCGGAGATTTTCTCTCCGGCGATGGGGACTATGCTATTCCGATCTGGTAGGGCATCGGTTCATTCGTCAATAAGAATGAATAACGACCTTGTGCCGCATCGGTACCCTTGATGATTTTATAAGTCATTCCAGAAGCAACGGCCATCTGTTCTGCGAACTCTTGTTTGGCCAGGACGACTGGATCTTCAATCTTGTTATCGCCCTTTACCTCGACAATCACATACTTGCCATCTTCTTTCTGAACCAGGAAGTCGGGGTAATAACTGCGAACCGTGTGTGATTCTGGATCGATGTACTGCACGTAGAAATCGGATTGACCATGGGTGAGCATTCCGGTGAAGTAGAGCTTCTTCACCTTGCCATCCTTCAAGAGATTCCAAAATAGATTGCGCTCCGGGTCCGAGTCAAAGCAGTACGTATCCAGGTGAAAGCTCTTCGGGGCATACTGCCTCTCGGCGTCACGTTCTCGCACAACAAGGTTTGGAGAAGCAGAGAGTTGATAGAATCCATCTTCCGGAACCTTCACCAGTTCCACCTCATATTCCTCTGTCTTTTCGTGCTTGGTTATCTCATACAGTTCATTGAATAGCCGTGGGATGATCCAGTCATAAAGTAGCTCGTTGAACTCATTCACTGCAGAGAGGATCTTGTCTGTCCCCTCCATGGTGGCATCGATAATGTTCTCGATCTGTAAACAAGGTTTGTTTAGATATCGAGAAATTTCAGCCACCAGCGTGATTCGGCTAAAGGTGCGTTTCTCCCTGCGGTGGGTAAGGTCAGTGGTGACAGCCTGGTTTTTCCCGGAAGCACCCAGAGAGTGCTCTTCGACCTGGATGATCCGGTATTTCTCAGTATCTGCCTTATCTAGTTCAAGGCTGAACTGTTGTTCAAGTTCCTTTTCTTTCATCTCAAACTGCCGGCGGATACGCTGCAATTTGATTTTCACCGGTGGGGGAACTACGTGAACCTGGTAAATGTTCTTGTCCTTGCCTTTTCCGCTGAGGTCATCCACGCTGATGCGGAAGTTCTGCTGGAGTTCATCTTCTAGAATCTGGCGGTTTTCTGCACTAAGATACACCTGACCGGTCTGCTGAGCTGGACCGATCGAGCGAAGGCAGCGCATGGTGGCCTGGAGGACGAATATTTTTGATTTGGGTTCTCTGAAGAGGGCGACCCCAAATAAGGATCGGCAGTTCCAACCTTCACGTCCTTTATTGACCAGGAGAATAAACTGCTTCATGGAACCGACGGTATCCAATCGATTGAACTCACGGATGTCATCGTTGGATGTTAACTTTTCGTCGCCGACATTCACCAAAATAGATGTGCTTGGTATTCCATGTTTTGCCAATGCCTTTTCAACAGCAGGACGTAATTCTTTCTGGAGTTCATCGATTGTTGAAGCGAAGAAGGCGATTTTTGGCACCATGCCCTCATGACGCTGCTGGTAAAACCCTTGTTGAACGAAATCATCCACTACAATCTGAATGAACTCGCCGTTCTTGGTATTGGTGTAACTCTTGATATCCACTTTCTTGAGAAACTGCTTGTCAATGGCTTCCTGTAAACCAAACGCATATACCACTTCGGGAAGCACTTCCTGGCCGACATAAGGTGTGCCAGTGTAGTTGTAGCAAGCCACTACATGTGTACCTGACCGTTCCAAGCTTGCAGCCAGCTCATCAATCGTTCGGCGTAAGCTCGTATCGGTCTGCTGTACACCCATGTCTTTAGCCAGAGCAGTACCGAAGGCATGATGAGCTTCGTCCACGTAAATCCCAAGCTGTTCCAGCCGGCGCAGCTTCTCGAACCGCTGGTTGGTGGTCAGGGCATCTTCATCTTCCGGTTCCTCAAAGGCATATAGATCAGCGTTCTTATCATAAACCGAGTTGGATTCGTACGTAGGTTTCCCACTGCCGAAGAGCTGGTCCGCGGCAGACTTTTCTTTGTTCTGCCGTTTGAGAATGATTTTTTGCGTGTTCGACACGATGAGATTAAAACTTGATTTATCTAAAACGCTTAGCGCAGTACCAGCTTCATCGAGAAAGTGATACTGGATGTGAGTTGAGAGGAAGTTCACGTATTCCGGAGGAACTACCTTGGACATATCAAACGTCTGCATCTCGCGCAGCGATTGGAGCACGGTCTTGTCCGGGGCAAACACGAGCGCATTATGGCAATATTTCTCATCTTTGGGGAATTTATTTGCCAGGATAAACTCATAGAAAATACAGGTTGCCATGAGGATGGTTTTACCGGTGCCCATTGTCAGCGCGAAGATGTAGTTCGAGTACACCCGGGCGTTGGAGCGCATCCGTTCGAAGATTGGTTCGTACTGTTCCTTGGTTAAAACTTCAAGGAAATTCAACTGACCAGCCTGGGAATTAACATCACTTCGCAGCTGGAATTTTCCCTCTCTGCTCATCCATTCTTTGAAGATCTGGTGAACCGGCTTGTTATCCAGGTACTCTTTCAGGAAAATATACACTTCAAGCGCTTCGAACTGCGGTTGGCGCAGAAAGCTGTTGGTGTTGGAAGGATCATTAAAATCCAAGAATCTTCTCGATAAATCTCGGTAGTGCTGGCGGATGCGACCACGGTTCTCCTGGTAGAATTGCCAGAGGTAAGTAAAAAAGGCAAATTCCAGATCTACCGACCTGGCGACTTTTTTAGCCATTTTTCACCTCTACTTCGAGCGATTCGGAGAGCAGATCAGTGATTTTCACCCGGATGGTGCCGGCATCTTTGGGAACCTGGTATTTCCCTTTGACCAGATCATTCCCTTCGGGAATATCAACCTCTGCCGGCTGAAGCACGGCGCCGTCGTAATTCCAATCAACCATGATTGACTCAACCATCTCCCGCCAGTCACTGACATTTTCCTTCTGCAGGCTAAGTTTTTGCAACAGATTCATCGGATAGAAGGCTTCAATGACCAGTTGACCATTCTTTATCACGACTTTTGCTTCTGAATCGCGCTTGAATTGGAGGTCTTGTTTATCGCGGAGGATATCCACAACTTCCACATCAATGATATATGGCAGCACCTCATTTTTCAGATACGCAGCGAGATCTGGCTCATGACCCATGCAGACCAAAGTGAGCTTTTCTACCGGTTTTCCGGGATTCTGCGCCTGACGGCGGTCAAAAGACTTGTAGTCAAAACCGGTGATCAATTCACTAAGGTCAGCACGAGTGGCAATTCGATTGACGGGCATGATCTTGACCATGCGTCCATCTTTTTCTCCATCAAAAAGATGGCCAGTTTCTAATCTTTGCACTTCTAATGCGTCTAAAAGTAGATCCTTAGCTTCTACAGGATTCCTAAACACATCATAATGATTGACGTTAAATATTTCAAAACCAGGTAAATAAAGTTTCATTTGCTCTGATTCAAGCAATGGTAGAGAATTTTGTTTTTGAATTTCCTCATAAATCGCGAGTAATCGTTTAATGGTTGTTTGAATTGAACCAGTATTTATATCTGCACCAATGAAGCGACGACCTAATTTCAAAGAAACGGCTTGAGTTGTTCCACTGCCCATAAAACAATCGAAAACCAAGTCTCCTGGTTTAGTAGACGCTGATAGAAGTTTATATAATAACTCTTCTGGCTTTTGTGTTGGATAATCAGTTCTGACCTTTGACGCCTGATTTTCAATGTCTATAAAGAAATAATCACTAGCCACCTTCCCTTCACGTAAATAATCGCGAACCACCCATTCAGGGTGAGTTTGTTCCCAAGATTGATCAACATCCTTTGCGCTTCGAATTGGACTCCCGGTGATATTTCGACCATTTAATCTATATCGGCCATTTTCATCTTCATACTTGTACTTTTTAATTGTGTTTTCAGACAAGGGTTCAAGAACCATCTCATTGTCCCAATTAAATATTGGATCTTTATCCTTTTTATAAAGCAGAATATCATTATGGGTACGTTTCCATGTTGATTTAATTGAGCTTCTTGTTGAAAACATCCACACAAGGCTATTTAAGAAGTTTTCTGGTCCGAAAACCTCATCCATGAGACATCTTAACTGATGCATCTTTCTATAGTCGCAATGTAAATAAATTGCGCCATCATCAGCTAACAACTCTCTGATAATTATCAGTCTTTCATACATGAATTGTAAGTATTCATCATTTGACCAAATGTCAGTGTATTGTTTCTCTTCAAAAACATTTAGATCGTTTGAAATTAAATTCCCTTTTAGTTCGATTTTCACTTTGTAATCTGCTTTCGAATCAAAAGGTGGGTCAATATAAACTAGGTTGATTTTCCCCCTAAATTCCTTTAATAAATGTGACATTACCTGTAAATTATCACCCCAGTAGATTTTATTCCTCCATCCTTCCACTGGGTCACCATATACTTCGCGCAATTGAGCTGGATAGAAATGAGTGGATGTGAATGGTCTTTTTCCCTTCCATTGCAGCATCGGGTACCCCTTGATGGGCTCAAATTCATAGTGTTCTACATTTGTTTCACCCTTATTGGGTGAAATAGTAGTAATGGGCAAATTGGGCTGATTATTCATGATTTATCTCCTATGATTTCTTTCTAAATTTCCAGTTCCGAGCATCACAGTAGAAGCGCATATCGCAGGCTGGGCATAACTTGGCCGGCCGTTCTGTGATGCTGAAATCTTTTTGTTCGATGCGGTGAACGACCTGGTCAAAGACTGCGATGGTTTTCTCAATTGCGCGGGTATCTTTGGGGTAGGTAATGTAGGGGTTGCCATCCTCTTCACTGGTATAGTAAAGATGGGCTTTACTTACGACATGTCCAGTTCGTTCTTCCACGATATGTGCATACACTTCCAGCTGCCGGCGGTATCGCTCGAGTTTTTCCCGGTCAACGGGGTTATTGACGTCCGGTTTCTTCTCAGATTTGAAGTCAATTAATTCTACTGTCTGATTCTCACCCACGATTAAATCAATGGTGCCTTTTAGTATATATTCATCCTTGACAAGCGACACATCTACTTCGGAATCTTTGATGCGCGACCAATTGTGCTGATTGCGTTGGTAGTATCGAAGCACCTGCTCCAGCGCAATGTTCTTAACGTAAGACGCCAAGTATACCCTTTCTTTCTTGGTCAGGAAAGCATAGTTGGTATCGAACCAGGCGGCAACCTGTTGTTCGGAGAGCTTGCTTTCTTCACCCCGGAGTACGGCTTTATGAATATCTTCAATCGTTTGGTGCACCAGGGTACCAAACAGGATTGGGTTGGTACGAATGGGTGCGAACTCCAGCTCACGATAGAATCGATATTGCTCCGCGCAGTTCTCAAAAAGGGTCAGGTGAGAGGTAAATGAGTACTCTTGTTTGAGTGTTATGTCTTTGATCTTTTCAAGAGGGAGGTCGGCGGGAATAAACTGCGGGGCACGCCAGGAAGGTAATTCTTCGAATTGTTCTGAGAAATAGGCGGACGGTGTGCGACCGCGTCCTTCTTTTTCATGACAGGCCAGCACCAAGAGGTTCTGAGCTCGTGAGAATGCTGTGTAGAAGAGCCGGCGGAAGTCGTAATACTTGGTCTTCTCCAGTGGTTCGTAAGGGGGCCGAGTGAGATAGCCGCTTTCCAGGATTTCTGTCAGTCTCGTGAATTGTTTTCGTGGTGTCGCTTCCAGCGAACCGACCACCACTACCGGAAATTCCAATCCTTTGGATTGATGCACGGTGAAGAAAGACACGCATCCACTGGGGGCATACTCCTGTTGGTCTTCGTACTCATCAATTCCACCTTCTTTTAAGAAGCGGAAGAACTGATTGAATAGATTACGCAGGTTCCTGGTCAGATAGTCAGGTGACAGAACGCTGACATTGTGTAAATATTCAAACTTACCCAGCAGCTGCGAAAGTATTGCCAGGTTGCGCATCGCCCGGCTATCGTTAATACCACCCTTGAGTAGATCTTCTTCTAAGTACTGGCTGAAAAGCGGGAAGCGCAGAAGCTGGTAGAAAAGACCGCTGAAGGCATAGTCTGTATTTTGTGCGAGTGTCAGGTGCGATTTTGCCATTGCTCTGCACCAGCGAAGCATATCGGCATTTTCTTCTTTTCGAAGTTCAGTGGCAAAAAGGTCAAAACAATCGTTGTCGTAATAATCCCAGATCTGGAGGTATGCATCCGCTTTCCATTTGCGGGCATCTGCAAATTGTGGAAAGAGGAAGATCAAAGCGCCGATCATTAATCGAATCTCTTCTCGTTCGAAGAATTGGTTGGAGCGTGGGGAGTAGACCGTAATCCCGTGATTCTCAAGAAATCGTGAAAGTGCCACGGCCTTGGGGTTTTTCACCGACCTGAAGAGGAATGCCACCTGGTTCCAATCTGTCAGATGACCCTGGTCGCGCAATTCATGAAGAAATTTGAGAACCTCTTCATGATAACCTTCTTGAGAAAGAGAACTAACCTTGATGACCGCTGGAACCGAAGGAAATTTCTCATCTCGTGGGAGTATTTCTTTTTCAAAACGGAACACTTTCCCATCCAAGGTCCAATCCTGGGCAGCCATGAATCTGTTATAGAAGGAGATGATTTCCGGATGAGAACGGTAATTTATGGTTAAGTTGACCTGTTTGCAAACCCCAGGTGGAAAGTGTTCTTTGAACTCAAGAATATTACGAATGGTTGCGCCGCGGAAGCGGTAAAGACCCTGGTCGTCATCTCCGACCACGCATAAGTTTGGGGCATCTCCCTCAGCAAGCAGGAAGAGGATGATCTCCTGGATGGTGTTGGTGTCCTGGTATTCATCCACCATCAGGTATTTCATTTTTTGTTGCAGTTCTACTCTGACTTCAGGGTATGTTTGTAATAAATGTAAAGCCTCATATTGGATTGTCGAGAAATCAAGAGCGTTATTCTCTTCTAAATGTTTTTGGTAAAGAGCTGCGCATTGACCTAACACCTGAACTTCCAGGTCAGGCGCAGCAATCAGTTTTTGGATATCCAATGCTTCTTCACTTACGGTGTTGATCCACTTAACCAGCTCCTCAGTCTTTGACCACGCGCTTTGATCTGGTTCACCGATGATCAGTGAGATGTTGGGGATTTCATCATATTCTGAGATCCGCTCATAGATAAAATACTTCTGATCAAATTCATCCATCATGATGAAATTGCGTTTCAGTCGGGTGAACTCGCGGTATTCTTCCAGCCATCGTAAGCAAATAGAATGAATCGTACCAAGGTACATCTCGTTTAGGTTGAAGCGAATGTCTAACTCGTTCAGGCGATTTGAAATTCGAGTGGTCAATTCCTGAGCTGCCTTCTCGGTAAAAGTCATCACCAGAAGGTTTTCAGGAGCCACCTCTTTCTGTGTGATCAAATAGACAATTCGTTCGACCAGCGTGAAAGTCTTCCCTGAGCCTGGGCCGGCAATGATAAGCAGAGGTCCATCTGTAGATTGAATTGCATCGAGCTGATCAGGATTCGCTTTGGTGGTAAATATAACTGACATTCTTATCCCCCTCACCCTTTGCAGTGGCGGCCCTTTACAAATACTTCGGTTCCATTATATGCCGACTTATAAAGCAAGTCAGGAGCATAGTGATAGTACAAGCGTTTCCAGAGAATGGAATTCTCAAAGATTTCCAGATCAGAGGTTAGAAGATCAATGACTGATCGAGAAGCGATTACAACCAGCTTTTTTCGCGGACGTGAAATCGCCACATTCAAACGGTTCAGATTTAGCAGGAAATCTGCTTCATTTAGGACATAATCCGGGTCAGAAGCTGTAGCAGAGACGATAATCACATCTCTTTCGTCTCCCTGAAATCTTTCAACAGTATCAATCGAACGAACTTCAGCCAAATCTGGGAAACGCTGGCAGAGTAATGCCTTCTGTGCCCGGTGAGGAACTACAACACCAATACCATTACGTCCATCTAGACCGAGATACTGAACACATGCCTGAATGATGGGCTCGGTTAGTTGTAATTCACTGGGATTGAACTGTTGTGACGCGTGCTCAGTATGTTCAATCACGATGATAGGGTATGCGGGATTCATTACAGCATCTACATAATTACTGATAGCGGGAAGTTGAGTTATGAGTTCCTTGCGTTTTGAGTGAAATTGAATCCCGTCTTTTGAATAGATATTGTCATTAAGAAATTCAGCTATATCTTCGTGCAGACGGAAGCTCTCATCCAATGCTTCCCGTGGAAATCCTCTTTCAGCTAATGATTCAAAAAGAGAGAGGAATGGCTTCGTTTCGACAATGTCGCGCTTCTCTTCCTCTTTCCAAGGGTGGGCATTGATTGGTGGCATCTGACGATGATCGCCAACGACGATCATCTGACCTTCTTTTTTCAAGAATGCGCCGGCAAGTACCCCTTCAGGTATATTCATTTGTGAAGCTTCATCAACAACCACCAGGTCGAAAGGTTTTGAATTCCAATCGACATGTTTGCCATCTGCGGATGAATACCTCATCAGGTTGAATAACCCGCCTGATGTTGCCCCAATAACAACATTTGGCATGCCTAATAATCCAGGCAAGCTGGCTTTTTCGTTATAGACATCCAACATCGTAACCCCAGGAATAACTGGCCCATTATCCTCCCCGCCAATTTTGTAGACCTGTAAATCCCTGATGGCATTGCCACCTAATTTAGCAAGTCCAAATCCTGCGAGTTGTTGCTTTGCCTCTGCGAGCGCTTTGAGAACCACTTTTATCGCATTGTGGGTTTTACAACATACAGCAACACGACAAGTCTCCCCTTGAACCGATGCAGCTGCTATGCGCGCCAAGATAGCCCAAGCTAATGTATAGCTTTTCCCTGTCCCTGGAGGTCCCTGAACCAGAGCAAGAGGATAGGTCGGTGTCTCACCGATGATCTTCCTTTGAGAGTTGGTTAGCTTTCTCTTTTTGGTTGCCAGAAGTGCATCTATTTGACTAATAAATTGCTGATAGAACTCCTTGTTCGATAAAGGTCGTTGCTCCGGAGTTTTTGTTAACCATTGATAGAAATAGTTAGAACCAATATTCCGGAGGCTTTCCAATACTTTATCTGCGTTTAGCTCATCTACCATTTCATCAATTACATAAAAATTACCGGGTTGGGGCGAAATTCGTGAATTGTGAAAATAACAAAATAGCTTCCCTCTTCCCTGGACATTATCCATGAATTGAAGAACCACGCGCGTGGGGGTTAGCTCGTCAACCATTGCTAAACGCCCGTTCTTAATTTTATTGGCAGTCAGTTGAGGATCGGTTGGGTCATTCATCACAACCCAATCTCCCTCTTTGACTTTACATGCATTCATCATAAGAACAGGATCTAAACCGATAGATGTGAACTCTGGTTTGAAAAGATGCACATTCCGCTCTATCTGACCGACATGTTTCAAAAGCATTGCCCGACCAGATTGAACCCGCCGATCCACAGGTAAACTAAAGCTTAATAGATGCTCTTGTAAAGAAGCATGATGCTCCATAAACAAGTATTCTTCAAGCGCCAGACGAAGATCGGATTGAAAAGCATCTTGGCTAATTTCTGGAAGTGACATTAAAGGTTTATCAATAAATCTCGCTTTTACTTTGAACCATTTTTCAATATGAGCCAATGCTTTCACCCGCATCGAAGCAAATGCGATAATGGCTTCAGTGTTTACAGCCTTGAATGGCTCAAGAACTTTGCTATCTTCCTTCGAATCGGGTAATTTTCCCCATGCAGCATAAGCATATTCCAGCGGTATTTGAGAGTTGAAACGGCTGGCAGCTTCGATTGTCACTCTGCGCGGATCATCAGGTGAGGTACTTTTTTCGGCATGAACTAAACTCCCATTGGATTCACGAAGGACAGTTCGACGATTGTCAAACATTCGTGCCCTGAATAGTGAATAATACTCATACTTTTCATCCTTCCAATCAAAACCGAGCCTTCGAGCTGCATCGTGTAAGGGTAAACATGTCAATCCTAAATTTGATCGTTCTTGAAGCTCATCAAACAGAAATGAGATGACTGATTGTGACAATGCCGGGCTTTGGGTTAGGAGGTCGAAGAATGCTGGAATGGTGGAAATATCATCAAGATGACGTTTTAGCGATTCAAGCAATACTTTCTGATCATACCTGTTGTAGCAATATAGGTGCACAGGTGCCTGATCACTATTGGCTACTTGCCCTACTGCAGATAGTAATTCAAGGATCCAATCTCTAAGTAAAACTCCTTCATCCTCATCAGTTGGTGGTGCAGGAGTAATTTTCACTATCTCCTTTTTCCCTGATGGACCAACAACCAGTCCGCTTAATAAATAAACCCGGCTTTTTAAGTAGTCTTGTTGCGCATCAAAGAAAATTTTAATTAACCCTGGATGTTCATCGTCACTTGGCAAAGTGCCAAAACCAGACCCAAGAAGATAAGGCCGATTCTCAACACTTTTTTCAAACACCTTTAAAGCAGCTTTTGCGCGTTGAACCAAAAATGGGAGATTAGGTGCGACTGGCCAGCGATTTCGGATTACATCTAGTTTTTCCTGGAATTGGGTGTTTGGCTCCATCTGATATGACCCATTGCCAGGATAATGCATCAGGTTTGCCAGTTCGGAGAGCGTATGAATACCAACTTCATTTAAAACCCGTTTTTCTACTGCGGAAATTGCTGGAGTCAGAGTTATATCCATCCGCTCTGCAGAATCATACATACAGATAGCATTGTAGAGGCAGCCATCGCACTTGTAACTCAAATGATAAAAAACCTGATCAAATGGTGTTTTGAGGATTTGATCGACTTTACAATCGGGAACAACAGCTAAACGATCTAGAATAGTGAGGTATGTATCCAAATCAAAAGTTGGAGTATCAGGATTCAATGATGGGATACTTCCATCATCATGAATGGTTAATATTGCACCATTGATTTCACTTACCTTTATTCCGTTTACCTCTACCATTTGACGAATTAGGTTGGCATATACAGCCACCTGGAGACGATGCTCCATCCGCTCTTGACGTGTCGCCTTGATATCCGCGATGAGAATTCGTAAACCTCCGTTTCGAGTAGGTTCGATTCGAATGGCATCAGCCCGGCCACTACAATTCGAGTCCCCTAATGTTGCTTTTACGGAGGGTTGCAGGAGAATAGTCGGTTTCTGAATGTTTCTCAAATTCCTTATTGTCTCCTCGACAGGAAGATCATTCAAATCAATAACCTGTTCGCCAGCAGTAGCTATTTGTTTGCCGACATTTTTTTCAAATTCGGCACCTGCTTCTTGAAGAAGGGGTGTGAGCGGTTGGATAGTCAATCCCCATTTCTTCAGCATTTGCCGTTCATCGTCCGGGTTAATTCGAAAGCGAAGGAATCGATCGCAATTTTCAAATCGTATGTATTGAGCAAGTGAAGTTGGGTTAATAGATTTTGGTGGCATAATTATGACTTCTTTGCGTCGGAGAGAATCTTTATTAGAATCAGGTTACTAGACGTACAAGATCACCATGTTACTGAACGCCCGTTTATTGAGGGTCTTCTTTTCCAAGTAGACCCTCTTTTTCAACGATCCACTTTTGAATTGTCTCTTTCCTAAACCGCCAATGTTTTCCAACTTTAAAACCAGGTAATCGTTTATCTTGAACTAATTTATATACAGTCGATAACGGGAGACGTAAATACTCGGCTACTTCCTCGGCTGTCAGGAATTCAGAGTCCATATAACCCTCCCAAATATTATGTTTAAACACAGTTGCTTGAGTTTATTATAGCATCGCTAGGAAAAAGAGAACCAAAAAACGCCCTGGAATTAGGCGTTTTACAGTTTGATTCTTCAAACTAAAAGGTTATTATTTTCTCAACCCATATTTTTCGAAAGTGTTTTTTATGATTTCCTTGGCCTCGGGGGAATTCGTAGAAATATTATCTTTCTTCAAAATTCTTTCGACATCGTGAAGAGCTAGAGCCAAATTAGAACGATCCTGCCCGGTTAAGTGTGAGAATGATCCATAAATCTTAATCAATTCAGGATCAGGCTTTGGAAGATCCAGTGTCTCATAAACTTTTATACCAAGGATTCCAGCAATGCTTAACACTTCAGGGTCTTCAGGCAAAAACTCACCATGCAACCAACCTAACACCTTGGAGGGTGGATAGCCTAATAAATCGCAAAAGGCTATGAAATCTTCCTCTCCCGCCTGGGATCGGCTCCATCGTTTGTACGCTCTGTTAAACCAGGCCGGAAAGTTGGACATGTGGCTTTACTTTTCAAGGATTGCGATGTGGAATATGAAAAATATGTTCGCCTCTAATCATATAATATTTTCTTCAATCTGACAACGAATCCCCCTTCATTTCATCAGATCATCTTTACCGTGCCTGATCCTCCTGTTTATCATGGACCGGGCTTGTTTCAAAAGGATCGCACAATCCTAATTGGCCAGCCATCGCCATCATCTGGTCACGGCTATCTGTGCCAAATTTCTTTTTCAAAGCACTGATGTGTAATCGAATGGTCGCTTCGGTCAACCCAAGTTTTAGCGCAATTTGATCTGGCGTATATGCCCTTGCCAGTAATTGCAAAACACTGATTTGCCGCTCTGATAAGGCCGGCACTTTTCTTTTCGGTTTAGGTGGCTGACCCGCGAGAACAATCAAGCCATTAACCTGCACTTCTGGACAATCATCCAATGCGTAACCAGGCACATTCCTGCCATCCCGGATGATCTTTACCAAATCCTGAACATCTTCGACCACATTTTGGTAAAGAACAGATCCTTCATCATTGATAACCACAATGGATGGCATCGAAGAAATCCTCCCCTAAGTTGACCTGAAATAATGGCTCAGAACGCATAAATCCCCCCTGAGAAAGCACACATCTATCCAGAGAGGACCTTGTGGTTGATTGTATAAGAGGGAGTTGGTCATTCTAGAGTCGTATGCGCAAGTGAGGTAACAGTAGAAAATTTGAGGGTTTGTATTAGAACAAGTGTTCAGTAAAATTATAGGCGAGATTATCTTATTGTGCAAGTAGAAGAAGGAAAAATCTATATATCAATTTCGATAGGTATCAGGGTGCTTAACCCTATCGAAATTAATAGATTGAGGTAGCGCAGCCTGGGTGTTATTCTACTCGTAACTCTTTTAGAAAGGATCGCTAATGAACACATGCTTACCGACAAAATCAGTCAAAACGCAGAATACCAGGCTTGTCTCGCAGCTTGAAACCATTCAAGAAGACCTAACCCGATTATTCGGGTATGTATGTCAGCTTTCGGATTTATCACTTGAACAGCTGGAAACCCTTGATATTGAAGATCAAGTAGACGAGATCCATAGCAGTCTGAGACGATTTGAGGCTCGCTGCATGGCGAACAGGGTACTGACAAATGAAGATGAGTTTTCACAAATGGCAAACGAGGTGACTGAGATACCGTCACCAAAATCAACTGGCGATTGGAACATCGTGCGACGCGAAGCCAAACGCGCCAATAAACTGGCCAGCCAATTGACTGACTCAATCAGGAAAATTCGCACGGACTTAGGCGAAAATCAAGATACCGGCATAATCCCAGAAGATATCCTTCAGATCAAACAAGCTTTTGGAAATACTGTCAACGATTTCGGGTCGGATGATCTTCTGGTGCATGGATAAAGTACAAAACACTATTTCTTAGGAGTATCGTTGGATGGAAGTAAGAATTCACCGGACAAAATTACCGCATAACGTCATCATCAAAGCACCAGGGTTACTGCCGATGTTGTATACCCCGCGTGAAATTTGTGAAGAACTGGATATTGCTGAAAGCACATTGCGGGATTGGTTGCAGATAGATGTTCCCCACCAAAGAGACAACCGTAATAGGATCTGGATCAACGGGGAAGAGTTTGCCAGATGGGTCAACAACCAACGTAAACCTAAAGTAACCAATAAGCTAAATGAAGATGAAGCCTATTGTTTGCGTTGTAACCAGATATCCAAATTGCTTTCTCCCCAGATTCAACCGATCAAGGGAAACCTGGTCTTAATCAAAGGGACTTGTGCAAACTGTGGAGCCGTTATTAATCGTGGAGCCCATCGTGATCGAACGCCAGAACTATCTTAAAGTCAAAGAACATCTCAAGTACCTCGAGGAAGTTCTGCAGTTGAACCAAGCCTCTGTTGAACGCTATCGCTTCTATTTGCGTCATCTGCTGCTTTGGGCGGATGATCAAAATTTCCGCCAGGTGCAGACGATTCGCCCGACCCTCCCGTCCTATCTATCTTCATTACCAGGTAAGGAAGGAAAAGGAACCCTGGCCAACGCATCCCAAAAGAAAATTATTGATTCAAGTAAACGCTTTTTTCGTTGGGCTAAGGTTACATATCCCCGCGAAATGAACAGCCTTCCCATTTCGTGGATTGATACTCTGCGCCGACCTCGCCAACCGCAAATTACTTCAGAGAACGTTTTTGTTTCTTTGGACGAGGTCCAAATATTACTCGCTACCCCTGTTCCCGAAGAGAGTCTGGCCTTATTGCGTGACAAAGCAGCTGCAGCCATGCTCTTCCTTTCAGGTATGCGTGCCAGTGCTTTTACTACAATACCCATAGACGCTGTTGATCTTGAAAATCTCAGACTTCGCCAATGGCCAGAATTGGGAGTTCATACCAAGAATGGAAAAAAGGCAACTACGTTCCTATTGAATATTCCGGATATTCTTGCACCGGTCCGCAAATGGGATGCTATCGTTCGAAAGTCACTTCCAGGCTCGAGTCCCTGGTATGCACCGATTGCGCATTCCTGGGGAGATCAGTTTCTTTCCCAGGATGAACCTGGAAAGACGCGTTCTCAGGCGCTGCAAAAACGCCTGGAGTTGTTGTTTTCTATTGCTAACCTTGAATTCAAGTCCCCTCACAAATTCCGGCATGGACACGCCGTCTACGGGTTACTTCATGCCCAGACCATGGCGGATTACAAAGCGGTTTCCATGAACCTGATGCACGAGAGTATCGAGATCACTGACAGCACTTACGCTCCCATGCTTTCTTCTGATGTTCAAGAGCGTATTGCCGGGCTGTCTGGGAAGGCGACGTCCACGCCGGGTGATGAGCTTGAGGTCTTCCTTAATAAGCTTGATCGAGAAAGCCAGAAAAAGGCATTGATGTTTATCGCAGGAAAGTTAGCTCAATGAAGGTTTCTTGGTTACAGACGCATGTTATCAGCTGGGCTGGCTTTGCGATGCGCTTGCTCCACATCCACTTCGGCAATTTGGGCATAATGGCGTACCATATCAAGCGATCCATGACCCAGAAGCGATTGGAGGGTAAAAACATCTCCTCCAGAGCGCAGATAGGTGATGGCGAAGGTATGCCTGAATTTATGCGGATAAGCTTTCTTTATTTCTGCCCGGTCTCCCAACCGGTTGATCAAGACACGCAAACTGTCCTTGTTGAAAGCGCGATCCGCATGGCTGATGAAGAGGGGGGCGTCTGGATCGTCCCCATCTTCTCGACTGGCAAGATAACGCCAAACCGCTTTTCGCGCAACCTTACCCAGGTACACCGTGCGTCCTTTACCACCTTTCGCGCCACCTGCCACTCCGTGACGGATGGTGACCTTTCCGGTTTTAAGATCTACATCGTTGATGATCAGAGAACACAACTCGGTTGCTCGCAATCCAGTGTCCAGCAACATCAACACAATCGCCTGGTCGCGGTTGGAACTCGGCCGGCGCATTACAAACTTCTTCCTTTCCTCAGTCTGCGATTCGCGGGAAAAGACACACGCCTTGAGGATTTTTTCAACGTCTTCTTTGGAAAATGTTTCAACAGGATGTTTTTGAAACTTCGGGGCAGTGATTTCTTTAGCGGGATTGGGGAACTTGAACTCCACCTGCAGCCATCCGAAAAAAGAACGGAATGTTACCCACACATTTCGGATGGATTTGGCGGACAGCGGTTCGGAGCTACCGTTCCAACGTCTCGGTTTATACTCGGTTCTCAACCAGGCCATGTAGCCGGTAAGGTCGGAAGATTGAATTTCCGACACCTCTCGATCTCCGATGTATTTCAACCAATGACCAAGAGTGAACTCGTAGGAGGTAATTGTGCGTTGGCTTAATCCCTCTGCTGTTTTGAATTTTAGGAAGCCGTCGATGGCTTTGGCTAAGGAAAGTGAAACTTTGGATTTTGACGTACCCGGCGAACTGCGGTTCATAAGAAATTCCTCCATTTTTGGAAAAATGTCTACCGCCGTGCGCCAGGCTAACGAAAAACCAGAGCCCGACGGACTCTGGTTTGACTTTAGTAGCGGGGAGTGGATTCGAACCACTGACCTCCGGGTTATGAGCCCGACGAGCTACCTCTGCTCTACCCCGCATCGAGGACTGTATTTTACCACACCCTGACCGAGCGTCAACCCCCGCGCCAAATCTCTAACCTGTTTCTAACGGCAACTTTTCAACAGTTCCTATCACGATAATGTTCCTCATCTGCCGGCAGAAAAATCAAATATCAATCGTAAATATTGCCTGAACATCCCCTCTGCCCAAAGCCTCCGCAAGACCGGTTGATATCTTCAACATTAATCAACCCCTGGCGTTGCCTGCGCTGAAGGGCAAGCAAAATGCCGCCCGTTATCAACTCACCGCTTTTCTCACCAGCGCGGCAATCCTTGCCTCTTCGGCAGCGGTCAACGCAGTCAGCGCGAAGGAGGTTGCCCACATGGCGCCTTCGTCGAGATTGGCTGTGTCGTTGAAGCCAAATGTCGAGTATCTCGATTGGAACTTCTGCGCGCTTTGGAAGAAACAGACGACCTTGCCATCCCGGGCATAGGCGGGCATGCCGTACCAGGTTTTCGGCACAAGATCTGGCGCGATGGTTGTAATGATCTCGTGCAGCCGCAGCCCCATGGAACGGTCCGGTTCGGGCATCTCAGCCAATTTTTCGAGCACTGCGCTTTCCCCGGTTGCTTTGTCCCGCTCCGCGCGCGCTTCCGCTTTCAGTTCTTTGGCGCGCTCCCGCATCGCGGCTCGTTCCTCGTCGGTGAATCCCTGATACTTTTTACCGGTTGCGGCAACGCGTTCGGCGGATTTGGACGTATCCTTCTTTGGGCTCATGGAAACCTCCTCAACGTGCGTCTTTGATTGGGAGATGGGTTCTATCTCCAGATAAATGGCTGGATGTATATTCTAGGACATTTGTTAAAGAGTGTCAAGACAAAAATTATCCAATTTAGCCGCCTGATGCCTGCCGTGGGTTGCATTGGCGCCATGCAAGCCGAGCGCAGCGTCAACCAGTATCAACAGGCGCTACTTCGATTCGCTGGGGTATAATATTGCGAATTATATTGCCGGGCGACGTGTTAAATACTGGTTATCCGCACAAAACTAAGCACATGAAAACTCAGCCAAAGACAAAAATCATTAGCGTTGAAGGAAATGTGGTGGAATATGTTGCTACCGGCAGCGGGTCACCTGTTATTGTCTTAATCAACGGCGCAGGTGGTCCAATCCATGGTTGGCAGCCAGTATTTGCAGAGCTCGCGAAACTCACTTCAGTTTTCGCGTACAACCGGGCGGGCATTGGAAGGAGCAGCAAACCAACGTCACCTCAAACCGGGCTTGTGTTGGTAGAAACACTCCGCGCATCCTTGCTCAAAACCGGACTTGCGCCTCCATTCATTCTGGTTGGTCACTCCCTTGGCGGGCTCATTGTCAATCTGTTTGTGCGTACTTATCCCCATGAAGTTGCGGGCGCAGTTTTTCTCGATGCTACCGCGCCGGAAGATGTCGCAACCATGGCAGCCTACGAAAGCCGACCGCAAAGGATTCTTAAGCAATTACTTGACCTGGTATTTGGCAAAGCTACTTACGATGAAACGATGTATGTTCAACAGACAGTAGCCCTTATTGAACAATCTCCTGCTTTCCCGGATATTCCTGTTGTCGTCGTTTCGGGTGGAAAACCTGCCCTGACCTGGCTTACACCCGCACCAGCCTTAGCCGCGCGTGCTGAAAACCAGCGCCGCCTGGCGTGCCTATCGCCGCGCGGCAAACAAATCATCGCGAAGAAGAGTGGACACTTCCCACAGTTCTCCGAACCGGCAGTGGTGATCGAGGCTGTCCGCGACATTCTGCGCCGGAATTCCGTTTTTGATTAGTGGCATCGAAACGTTCGCTACCGCTAACCAGGCGTTCAACTGGGGCTGGACCAGTCGCCGCTTCGTTCTGCCCGGGCAAGCCGGTAAACGCCTACCGTTATCTCGTTTTTTAGACTCAAGGAGTGCTGCGCAATGGATGTGACCCTCAGGAATGTTCTCGAGCAACTGGAATCTCTCGGCAACGAAAAGGTCCGCGCTCAAAACAAAAAGAATGGCGCCGGCGACAATCAATTCGGCGTCCGGCTTGGCGATATCCGCAAGCTTGCCGCGAAAATCAAGACCAACCACCAGTTAGCTATCGCTCTCTGGGACAGCGGAAACATTGATGCCCGGCTGCTGGCAATCCTTCTGCTCAAGCCCCACAACCTGTCTCGCGACGAACTGGATAGCATGGTGCGATCGGTCAACTTTGCGCAAGTTGCCGACTGGCTTAATTCCTATGTCGTCAAGAATCATCCAGACCGCGAGTCTCTTCGCCAATCGTGGCTGGAGGATGATGACCGCTGGGCTGCCCGCGCCGGATGGAGTCTGACTGCGGAGCGAATCGCCAAGAACCCGGACGGGCTCGATCTGCCAGCGCTGCTGGACCGTATCGAATCTGAAATGGGCAGCGCCGCGGCGGAAGTTCAATGGACAATGAACTTCTGTCTTGCTGGAATCGGCATCCACTTCACCGAGCATCGCCAGCGCGCCATTGCCATTGGAGAAAAACTGGGAATCTATCGCGATTATCCGGTTTCCAAGGGATGCACCTCTCCGTTTGCCCCGATCTGGATTAACGAAATGGTGCGCTGGCAAAACTGAACCATCGAGCCATCTGCTGCGCGGCGCGGACTAACGCTCTGTTTGCAGCGGATGGCACCATGCGCCGTTTTGACTACCGGTCTCAAACGCGGCTGGAGACGAGCGGAACGCTTTCGGCGCACGCACTGTCAGGAAAAAAATGCGTACAGTCTTTATAAAAGGCATAGACCTAAACAGAAGATTTTTCCAAGAAGCAATCAAACCTCTTCTTGATACCCATTATCCCGATTTAAAGTATTCAGCCGCGCTGCTTGGCTATGGCTCGGATGTGCTTGGATGCGATACTGCAACATCAATGGATCATAATTGGGGACCAAGATGCTTGGTGTTTTTGAATCAAGACGATTTTCCATTGGCTGAAGAACTTAAGAATTTTTTCTCTTACAATCTGCCTTTCTCGTTTTTAGGGTTTTCAACCCATTATTCGCATCTTCGTAATGACCACACTCAAAAAATGATTCACACCGTTACCTATCCGGTCACTCACTTAATCGAAATATTCCAATTGGAAGAATACTTTCAAAACCAACTCCATGTAAAAGATGTCCTCAATGTTTCCAGGTATGATTGGCTCAATTTTCAGGACCAGGTTTTACTTGAACTGACTTCGGGAGATGTTTTTCACGATGGGCTCAATCGACTCGCGGCGATTAGAAATACGCTTAATTTTTATCCATCAGACATCCTGAAACTCCGCCTGGCTTCGCTGTGGCAATCCGTTTCGAATGAAGAAGCCTTTATCGGCAGGTGCATCGAATTAAACGACATCATTGGACTGAAACTGATCGCCGCGCGAATTGTCAACGCCTTGATGAAAATCGCCTTCTATTGTGAGCAGCGCTACATTCCATACAGCAAATGGCTTGGGACGGCTTTCAAGCAACTTGCCCATTACCGCGAACTTCAGCCCTTGATCCAATCCATTCTGGACGAAAACAATCCGGCAGAAATCGAGGCGCAGGTGTGCGCCCTGGCTTTGAAATTGGTGGATATACACAACCGCAATGCGGAGCTGCCTTTGCTGGACAATACCATCCAGTGCTTCTACGGTCGCCCTTCAAAGGTCATTTTCGCGGAGCGCATCGTTGCAGCGCTGGTCAATTCAATTGAGGATCAGGAATTAAAAAAGCGCAATTTGAATAAAATTGCGCTTGACCTTAAGCTGGATTCGGTTGATTTGACCGAATGAGCGTCAAGTGTACTAAACAAGATCTGGTCTGACTCCACCGGCGACTATCCAAACAGCCGGCGGAAGATTTCGACCAGCGTCATGCCCCCGCCAGTTACCAGCAGGGCAAAGTAGAGGATGGTTGCCAGGTTTGCAAGGTGTCCCAGCAGAATGCAGCTGCCATCCTTTTGCATCCCGCCAATCGCCAGGAAAATCAGAGCAATGGCCGGCAAGGTGTTGCTGAAAGGGATAAAGCCGAACGGCACCATCAGCAGCACGGCTGCCAAAATAAAGGAAAGCTTGTTAAAAAGCCCCATTTTGGTTTCGCCGCTCAGCCAGGCTAACCGGTACGGGCGGCTGATCTTTTCCAGGCGGCGGAACCAGATTAAGGCGCGGTTGAGCACCGGCGCCAATTTTCCGGCAGAAATAGTGCGCCTGGCGATTTTCTCCGGCAGCCACAATTTACGGCTGAACAGGCGCGAAACGCCAATCAGCAGGATTGCGCTGCCAAACACCGTGCTGACGCCAGGGATCGAAACCGGAACCAGAAAAACCAGAGATAAAAAGATGGTCAGAAACATCAGGCTGTCGTTACCGATGATGTCCATGATCTCGATCAGGGTTACTTCGTTGGGCGGCATTTCCTGGATAACCTGTTCGATTTTATCCCCCAGACTCGCATCCAGCCGCTCTTGTTGGATGGTAATGTGATCCATAATCCTCTTGTCGCTTAATTTTTTAGTCGCGCTCTGCGGTAAGTATAAAGAAACCCGCAATCCCAGTTGGCAATTATACCCTATTCACCGGATTGTCAATCCGCAATCGAAGCCGTGTCCGTTCAGGCTGCCAGCCAGGCGGCTAGCGCCACCAGCGCGATGGGCGCCAGCCCATAGCGGATCACCTGCCCGATCACCTCGCCCTCGCGGTCGCTCAACCCCACCGTGCTGCAACCGACAATCACCTTGGCGGGCGCCATAATGCTGCCCAGCGACCCGCCGGCGGTCTGTCCGCCGAGGATCAGCGGCACGCTCAACCCCAGCAGTTCGGCGGTGCGCATTTGCAGCACGGCAAACAAGACATTGGAATTATTGTTGCTGCCGGTGATGAACGCGCCCAGCGCGCCAATGAACGGCGCAATCAGCGGGTAAGCCGCCGGACCGAAACTCTGGCTCATTCCCAGCGCCAGCAGGTTGGTCATCCCGGCGTGCGACATGACCACCGCCATGCCCACCATTGCCAGAATGCCCAAACTGGAATTGACCGCCCCTTTGACGGTCTTGTCCATGATCCGCGCCGCAGCGCCTGGCGAATAGTAACCCGCCCGGTGGTAGATGCCATAGGCTGCCAGCGAGGCGTACAGCAATATCGAGCCGGTATGCCCAAACAGGCTGATCGCGCGCCCTGCGCCAGCCGGTGTGACCCAGCCCAAGCCGCTGACCAGTTCAGGAAAATACAGGTTGAGTTGCACCCGGTCGAGCAGCGCGTTGAGCGGCGGAATCAGATTGACTGCAAAGGTCAACGCCACCAGCACAACATACGCCGAGAGAGCAATTTTGAGCGAGCGCGGCGGGGCAGCCTTTCCGTTGGGGTTGATCTCGATCCGGTTGGGGATAGGCGCGGGCGCCGCGGCGCGCGCTTCGCCGCGGTAGAGCGGCAGGCGGCACAGGGCAATCCCCGCCAGCAGCCCCAGCATGGAACTGCCGGTCGCGCCCAGGTTCCACAATCCGCCAACCGCCAGCGCGTACTGGCTGATCGCCATCACGCTGCCCAGCACGATCACCGCCGGCAAGCTGCGCAGCGCGCCGCGCCAACCGCCCGCCACCAATGCCACAATCAGACCGCAAGCGTAGCAAGAAATGCCCAGCAGCCAGGCGGAATCGTGCGCCAGCAGTTCGCCAGGCAACCCGGTGACTGCCATCAGCGTCTGGAATGAGGTTGCCAGCGAGCCGTAATTGACCGCCCAGCCATGCCCAACGCACGCCATCACCACCGCCTGCACAGGGTTAAAGCCCAGCCCAACCAGCAGCGGTGCCGCCACCGCCACCGGCACGCCAAAACCGCCCATGCCCTGCAAAAAGGAGGCAAACAGCCAGCCGATCAGCAGGCCCTGCATGGTGCGGTCACCGGTCAGGCGGGGCAGGCTGACGCCAATCACCCGCACCGCGCCAGCCTCATCGGCGGCGTGGAACAGCAGCAGCGCAGTCCAGATGATAAACAGCACGTCCAGGCTGAGCAGCACGGCTTTTGCCTGGCTGTAAGCGATCAGGCGCGGACCGGCGGCGAAGAACAGCGCGGCGATCAGCACCGCGGCGATCCAACCGGCGGCGCCGGCGCGGCTGCCGCCCCAGCGCAGGACGAGCATCAACACCAGCACCACCAGCACCGGCAGCAGAGCGAGCATCCAGTTGAGCAGGGTCAGTTCCATGAGCAGGGATAATATCCGTCAAAATCAGGGCTGATTATAGCACCGCCTGCGCGCGGCAGGAAAATTCCGCCTCGTAGGTCACTGCGAGACGTTCTTTGGCGATACGTGCACCTGCTGCCCTTCGGCAAGCGGTTGGCGAGCCTGCCGAACCACAGGGCGGCGCACATTTGCACCTGCCCCCGCAACCTTTGCACTTGCAGCAAGTGCCGGTGGTGCAGGTGAGCAGTCAAAAAGGCGGGCGCGGGGGCGAAGCCCCCGCGAGGCGGGGCGCAAGCCCCGCCGACCCGCCTTTGGAGTGAGGCGCGGGGTTGAGCGGTTACGAACC
>JAVSME010000005.1:0-194244 GCA_039666315.1 Bellilinea sp.
CTTTACCGCTGCAGAAAGAACGAGGCGTCGCCCGCTTTTTCCGTCAGCCGACCGTCTTTCATTAATCCCAGCCCTTCCATCCACCGCTCAAATTCCGGCGCCGGACGCAGTCCCAGCAATTGGCGCAGGCTGGCGGTGTCGTGATAACTGGTGCACTGGTAGCTGAGCATGGCGTCATCGCCAAGCGGAACGCCCATGAAGTAGTTGCAGCCCGCTGCGGTCAGCAGCACAGCCAGGTTCTCGATGTCGTTTTGGGTGGCGCGGGCATGATTGGTGTAGCAGGCATCGCAGCCCATCGGGATGCCGGTCAGTTTACCCATGAAGTGATCTTCCAGCCCGGCGCGGGTGATCTGCACCGAGTCATACAGGTATTCGGGACCGATAAAGCCCACCACCGTGTTGACCTGGTAAGGATGGTAGCGCTTGGCAAACCCATAGATACGCGCTTCCATGGTCAGCTGATCGGCGCCGTAATGCGCATCTGCTGAAAGCGCTGTACCCTGCCCGGTCTCGAAATACATGTAGTTTGGACCGGCAGCGATGCAGTATTTCTTGGCTAATTCGTAGGCTTCATCCATCATGCCAACGGTAACGCCGAAGCCTTCGTTGGCTTTCTGCGAGCCCGCCAGACTCTGGAAGACCAGACCAACCGGCGAGCCGCGGCGCAGGGCTTCCATTTGAGTGGTGACGTGCGCCAGCACGCAGTTCTGGGTGGGGATTTCCCACTTCTGAATCACATCATAGGTCATATCGAGCAGGCGCATGACGCTGCCAATCGAATCATCCACCGGGTTGATGCCGATCACGCTGTCTCCGGAGCCAAACGAAAGCCCTTCGTACAGCGTGGCGCGGATGCCTTCAACCGAATCGGTCGGATGATTGGGTTGGTTGCGCGAAGAGAGAGTGCCTTCCATGCCGATGGTGTTATTGCAATGGGCAGTGACGCGAATCTTGCGCGCCGCGTACATCAGGTCCAGGTTGGACATCAATTTGGTCACCGCAGCGACCATTTCAGCCGTCAGACCGTTGCTGACGCGCTTGACCATATCGCCGCTGGTGGTGTCCGCCAACAGCCATTCGCGGAATTCGCCCACCGTCCAACCTTTGATCTCCTGGTAGATGGTCTCATTGACCGAGTCTTGAATGACGCGGGTTACTTCATCCTCGTCATACGGGACAGCCGGGTTCTGCCGCAGCGTCTCCAGGGTGACCTCAGCCAGGACGTAGCGGGCAGCCATGCGTTCGGCAACGCTGCTGGCAGCGATGCCCGCCAGCCGGTCGCCGGACTTTTCCTCGTTGGCTTTTGCCATGAGTTCTTTGATGGAGCCGAACTCATACGTTTTGCCGAACAACTTGGTTCGTAACAGCATAGAAATCCTCCTTCCACAAAATCAAAGCCTTTCGGTGCTTTTGGTTATACCAGCAGGCTCACGACTCCGTTAATGATAAAAAATCAACGTTTTTACCGATAAAGGCACCACCCTGCCATCCAGAATGGGTTCGCCAATGTCAATGAAATCGCCCTCGCCCAGCTCGATCTGATCAACGCTGATCAGCGGCAGGCTGGGGCTGATTGACTTGATCGTCTGCCCCAGCGACTGGGCAAAATCGCGTTCGGTGATCAAAACCAGGGGAACATCCCTGGGCAGGTCCTGCCTGGCAAACAGCGACAAGCCTTCTGCCATGCTTTTCAGGGTCGGAAAATCGAGCGAGGGGGGTATATCCAGGGCGATGGCAAAATGGGCCGAATCGCGGTCAATATCCCAGCGGCGAACCGCGGAACGCACCACCTCAGCCAGCTGCTGTGGAGCCTTTAAATCTGACGGGGCAAGATGAGGATTGATGACGGGCAGATTGCGCAGCGGCAGGAGCGGCAGTTCGGTATAAATGGTGCTCCCGCTGAGGGTGATCGTCTGGCTGGATGCGCCCATCACCGTGGCGCGCAGGGTTTGCGCCGGTCGTTCCACCTTCATGCGGCGGATGCGCGCATTGAGGCGCAGCGACTGGGCAAACAACGGTCCCACGTCATTGTGCGCCACCACGTCCGCCAGCGATTGGATCTCGACCGGTTGGTAGAAGTAGGTGCCCACCCCGCCGGAAATGAACAGGATGTTCTGTTCGGAAGCGTGCTTGAGCGGCGGGGAAAGCTGTATCTGACGCCCCAACTCAGTCTCAACGCCGGTGACCAGGTCGGCAACCAGGTCTGCCATGCAGTCGGTAAAGCGCCGAAGAACATCCAGATCGGCGCGTTTGCCTTCCAGGATGGGCAGCCCAAGCGCCTGGACGATGATCCGCCCGGGCGGCGCGATGTGCTGCACAATCCCGGAGGTTTTTTCGATGACGATTTGCCTGCCGCCCACCGCCATAGCCGAAGAAGAGAGATGTTCGCCCACGCGGAATACGGCGGCGTTGGACGTACCGCCGCCGATATCCACGTTGGTAACCTGGGTGTAATGTTCCACCGAATAAGCGGCAGCGCCGGAACCGCGCCCTGCAATCTGCGACTCGACGTTCGGACCGGCTACGGTGACCACGAAATCGCCCGCCAGCGAGGCAACTGCTTTGAGAATCTCGTCGGCGTTGCGCGTGCGGGCGATTTCCCCGGTGATGATGACCGCCCCGGTTTCGACCTGTTCCGGCTCGAAACCGGCCTGGCGGTATTCCTGGCGGATGATGGCGTGCAAGCGGTCAACATCTACCGCGTCCGGGGTCAGGAGGGGAGTAAAGTGGATCGGGCTTTCGTACAGCACCGATTTAGCGTTGACCTGAAAGCGCGGCACCCGGCCGGGTCGGGACACATCGCCAACCTCCAGGCGCGAAAACACCACCTGGGTAGTTGTGGTACCCACATCTATTCCGACGCTAACCATTGCCCGCGAATTGCGCATCAGCGTTTGGCGGTTAACCTTGTTTAGGCAGGATCATCTCGACATCGCCGTGCGGGCGGGGAATGACATGCACGCTGACCAGTTCGCCAATCCGCTGCGCCGCAGCCGCCCCGGCGTCGGTCGCGGCTTTCACCGCGCCCACGTCCCCGCGCACCATCACCGTCACGTAACCGCCGCCGATGTATTCCTTGCCGATCAACTTCACGTTGGCGGCTTTCACCATCGCGTCCGCCGCTTCGATCGCTCCGACCAAACCTTTGGTCTCGATCATTCCCAATGCAATCATCTGAATTCCATTCATTCTGCCTCCTTAAGAACCGGGGTTATATCAGTTTAGCCATACTCCATCCCAGGATTATGCCGATTTTCCTTTCAGCGCGGTTGCCGCTTTGGGGGCGACCAGCATGGCAACGATGACGGCGGTGACGCCAGCGGTCAGTTTGCCAACAATCATCGGGAAGATCAACTGGGGCTCAACACCAGCGGTGAAGCCAAGATGGTCGCCGAAGGTGAAGGCGGCGCTGACCGCAAAGGCGCAATTGAGCACCTTGCCACGCGCATCCATATCTTTCATCATCGCAAACATGGGAATGTTGTTCGCCAGGGTGGCAATCATGCCCGCGGCAGCCACATCACCCATGCCCAAGGCGCGACCGGCAGCCGTGAGGGGTTTGCTGAAGACTTTGGTGATGACCTTGACCATCGGGAAGGCGCCCAACAGAACAATGGCAATCGCGCCAATGATCTGAACGCCGTCCCAGACTGGCGCCATACCGGGGATGATGACGATGCCAGTCAGGGTTTCCCAGACGATGGCAGCCAGACCGATGGTGATCATGATCACCACGCCCTTGCCGAAGTATTGGAAGCCGGTGGTCATTTTATCGGGGAAGCGCCACAAGCCGAACGCGATCAACGCGGCGACGATCACAACCGGCAGCAGGTTGCCGATGACGATGTCGGCGCCCCAGCCAGCAGTGAAACCGCCGGCGATGCAGCCCAGCGGAATGGTCACCATGCCAGCCAGCACGCCCAGCGCCAGGTATTTGCGATCTTCGGCTTTGATCAAGCCCAGAGCAACCGGGATGGAGAAAACGATGGTCGGTCCCATCATCGCGCCGAGGATAATGCCGGCGTACAAACCGGCTTCCGGATTGATGGCAAGCTCTTTGGCAAGCGGGTAGCCGCCCATGTCGTTCGCCAGCAGAGTGGTGGCAAACATCGCCGGGTCGGCGCCGAGAAACTGGTAAACCGGCGTGATCACCGGACCAAGGATTCTTGCCAGCACAGGTGCAAGCGAAATCACGCCAACCATCGCCAGACCCAGCGGTCCCATGGCATTGAAACCATTTTCGAATTCTTCACCGAGTCCGAAGCGGTTGCCGAGAATGCGGTCAATAGCGCCCAGAACCATGAAGATCATCATGATGTAGATGATGATGACATTAATGTCCACTGTTCAATTCCTCCTTAAGATTTGTTGGGGTTATGGATTTGGGTGGGATGAAAATTGCCTGGTTTTCTTCGATATCCACCTCCTGTTTGATAGCAAGCAAGGAAAAACACGCAAAAAACAAACAAGCCAAACACCATCGCCTGACAGCCGGAAAATGCCCTGCCGGGCGGGGAATAATGGATTATTTAGCATTTGCGAAAGACAACACTGCCTTCGACTTCAAGCGAATCGAGGATTCCGATGATCACCGCGTCCACCGCGCTGTCTGAGGTTTGCAGGGTTTGGCGCGCGGAACTACCCTCCACCAACATCACCAATTCACCCGAACCGGCGCCAACCGTATCGGCGGCGATGAAGGGGTCTCCATGCACTTGATTATCTGGGGTGGCTTTTTGTACGATGAGAAGTTTTAAGCCGGTGAGTTTTGCGTCCTTAACTGTCGAAACTGCTGAGCCAATGACCCGCGCAATTTGCATGTTAACCTCAGATGCGTATTCAGTTGAGATTTTACTTGCGGAATTACAAAGAATAATTGATTTAAAAACGAAAAGATGGTGCGACGTTCTAGATACCAATTATAGTTAATCATGTTATTAAAGTCAATAACGCTGCAGCAATTCTCAATATGGAAATCGGGATGGCACTTTAAGACTTAAAACGGCGGGTTTTGTGCCTGAAATGTGGCAAAAAGTCCGACTTTGGTGTTGTTCTAAAGTCATATTGAGAATTGCTGATAACGCTGTGTTAAGTCAGTGATCGTTCCAAAGTTGGTAACACAATGCTCAAACCGGCACATATGGCGGTACGGTTGAAATAATTTCTCCGCTCCTGGTGGTTTCAATAAGACTTTACCAATTTTGGAACAGATCACGTTACCTTGACAAATTTTTAAACAAGTCTATAATTTGATTAATAAACTAAACCAAGTTAATAAATATTCGGAGTGGTATCCATGTTCACTTGCGCGTGTCTGAGGCGGGGCTGCTGTTAGCCGCTGCCTTGGACGAACGATAGAAAACATTCGCCAGCAGACGCAGACAGCGGCAATCAGCCCCGCATGAATCCTTTTCGTGTGCGCGAGATTGTCGCTGTCTTTTTAATTCTCTGCTGGCTTTTTTTATGACCACAAAAAAACATTGAGGAGATCTTCCATGAAAATCGCCAATAACGTCACCGACCTGATCGGCAACACCCCGCTGGTGCGCCTCAATCGCCTGACCGAAGGCGCCGCCGCCGAGGTCGTCGCAAAGCTTGAATTCTACAACCCCGCCCATTCGGTCAAAGACCGCATCGGCGCTGCCATGATTGACGCCGCCGAGAAAGCCGGCTTGATCAATGCCGATACCATCATCCTGGAGCCAACCAGCGGCAACACCGGCATCGCTCTGGCTTTCGTGTGCGCCGCGCGCGGGTACAAATGCACCCTGATTATGCCGGAAACAATGAGCAAAGAAAGGCGCATGCTTTTACGCGCCTATGGCGCTGAATTGATCCTTACTCCCGGTAGCGAGGGCATGGCAGGCGCAATCCGCAAAGCCGAGGAACTGGCTGCCAGCGACCGGCGTTACTTTATTCCGCAACAATTCAAGAACCCCGCCAATCCGCAAATCCACCGTCACACCACCGCCGAGGAAATCTGGCGCGATACCGACGGAAAGGTGGATATTCTCGTTGCCGGGATTGGCACCGGCGGCACCATTACCGGCGTTGGCGAGGTTATCAAAGCGCGTAAGCCCTCCTTCCGCGCGATTGCGGTCGAGCCGGATGCCTCGCCGGTGCTCTCCGGCGGGCAGAAAGGTCCCCACCCCATCCAGGGGATTGGCGCGGGCTTTGTGCCCGATGTGCTCAACACCCAAATTTATGATGAGATCATCCGCGTCAAGAACGAAGACGCTTTCCACACCGCCCGCGATATGGCAACCCGCGAAGGGCTGCTGGTGGGCATCTCCTCTGGCGCTGCCGTCTGGGCAGCCTTGCAGGTCGCCCGCCGCCCGGATAACGCGGGCAAAATGATTGTGGTGATTATTCCCTCCTTCGGCGAACGCTACCTCTCCACCCCGCTATTCGCCGACCTTGCCGAAGGGTGAAATCAAGAAAGGATCAGCCATGTTTAACTGGATAAAAAAAATGAAAACCGATATTGACAGCGCGCTGCAGCGCGACCCGGCAGCCCGCAATGCGCTTGAGATTATCCTCGCTTACCCTGGCATTCACGCCGTGTGGATGCACCGCCTAGCCCACGCTCTGTGGAAGCGCAATGTCAAATTACCTGCCCGCTGGTTATCGCACATCAACCGCTTCTTGACCGGCATCGAAATCCACCCCGGCGCTCAAATTAGCGAACGGCTATTCATAGACCATGGCATGGGCGTGGTCATTGGTGAAACGACCGAGATCGGGCGCAATGTCACCCTGTATCATGGCGTTACCCTGGGCGGCGTCAGCCTGGAAAAAGGCAAACGCCACCCAACGCTGGAAGACGAGGTGGTCATTGGCGCGGGCGCCAAGGTGCTCGGCAATATTACCATCGGACGCGGCAGCCGCATTGGCGCCAATGCTGTGGTGATCAACTCGGTGCCGCCCAACTCGGTGGTGGTTGGCGTGCCAGGACAGGTGGTATTACGCAGCAAGCCGGCGCACGCCGTCCCCGATTTGGATCATAACCAACTGCCGGATGCAATCGGCAAGTCTATTGCCTCGCTCATGGCGCGGCTGGATGCGCTCGAGCGCCGGCTGCATACCCCGGTTTTGGAAACCAACGGCGGCACAAGCAAGCCCAAAAACGGCGGGCGCGACGACCAGCGCGTGCTCGAAAACCCGTTCCTGGTGCATCCACCCGATCACGGCGTCTGGCGCGGCGAGGACTTTTCGATCTAAGCGCTTCGATCAGCCCCTGGAGCGCAGCGCAGAGACCAGCATCAATAACAGACCCACTGCGCTGATGACGATCAGCCCAATGCCCAGCGCATCCTCGTCCATCCATTCGGGTGGCTGCCAGTCAATCAGCGCGGCTGGCGTTTCGGTCGGAGTGGGAGATGGCGTGAATGTCGGCGTAGGCGTGCGCGGCGTGGGGGTGCGCGTGGGCGTGCGGGTTGGCGGCAGCGGCGTTAGGGTAATGGTAGGGGTGATTGTCGGCGTATGAGCCGGTTGCACAACCAGTTCCTGCCCGACGATAAGCACGGTATTCTGCCCCAGATTATTGAGCGCAATCAGATCGGCGATCTTAACCCCATAAGCAACGGCAATACTCCACAACGCCTGCCCGCTTCGCACTTCATGAACAACCGACCCATCCGGGTTGGGTGTGGCGGTCACGACCGGATGGATGATGGCTATCGTCGCCCGCGCTGTTGGCGGGGTGGATGGGTTGCTGCTGGCGGGGGTGGCCGCGCTGCCCGGTCTGCCGCTGGCATACGCCGCATGAATGACGTAAAAAATCCGTCCGCTTACAACCGTCACCCCGCCGCCGATGTGGGTATAACTGGGATTGACCATTGGAATCATGTGGGCGGCATCCGCCCAGTACGTGTATACGGTCGTCTGGATGGAAAGGTCATGCCCGCAGGCGATATTCTCGGTTGCCCAAACCGTTGCGCCGCCGCCGTAACCGGCAGCGGCAGCCCGCCCGCGTACATTGCCGATATGAGCGCACGAGCCGGTGGACGCCATGATATCTGCCGTTGCCTGAGCGCTGCTCATCAACGCCGAATCGACCTCCAGCGCTGGAAGTCCGTTGGCGGTGCGTACCCCGTTGACTGTTTCGATCAATTCCCACACGCTGCCGGCCTGCGCCTGCGCGCGCCCAGCAGGGGACACCACTCCCACAAGCCACAGGATAACTGCGGACAACAAAACTATCCTGAAAGTAATGCAACGCATCAGTTCGAATTATACCCGATGCGCGGTTTGAATCAGAAACCCACTTGTTCCGCGAAAATCCTCAGGACAACAAGCGGTCTCCGGGACCTCTCCCCAACGTCTCGGCAATCACCAGAAAATCATTGGCTGAAATCATGCCGATTACCGTTCCATGCGCATCGGAAACCGGTAAATGGTGGATGCGTCTCTCCTTCATCACCCGGGCGCACTCGGTAATGGTCATGTCTGGAGTGACCGTGATCAACGGCGCGCTCATGATTTCTTTCACTTTAAGCGCAGAGGGGTCTTTGCCTTGAGCCACAATCTTGTCGCAAATGTCAATGGAAGTGATGATGCCGTAATCTGGGTAATCGGCGGTCTTTTTGACAATCAGGCTGTTGATGTAGCGCCGGCGCATGGTGCCCAACGCATCCAACACAAGGCTTTCCGGATCAACGAAGACAACCAGATCGTTCATCCAGTCACGTACCGTATTCTGCATGTCTCAAGTCTCCTTAAAAGAGGGTGATGTGGTTCGACGAACAGGCGCAGTGCACTGCTCGGATGATCGCGCGGAGTCTTTTCAAGTATAGCAGAAAGGAACGGCTTGACAAGCCGAATTGAATCACTTTACGCCGCGAGCATAATCACCCATAGATTAACCATTCCACGCAGGCTGAAGGGAAACCGACCGTCTCACTCTGGTAGCGGTAAATTCAACCAACTGCGCAGCCCGTCCAAGAAGGCATGAGCGGTCAGGTCGAGCTGCACCGGTGAGATGGACACGTAATTACCCGCCAAGGCGCCGATATCGGTGCCTTCCTCCGGCACGCCGGTCGGTTCGTCGCCGCCAATCCAGTAATACGGTTTGCCGCGCGGGTCCTCGCGCTGGATCAGTTCGTCCCGGTAGATGCGCAGCCCCAGGCGGGTAACCCGCCATCCGCGCAGCGCGTCCAGCGGCTGGTTGGGTATGTTTACATTCAGCAGCACATGATCCGGCAGCCCGTTCTTGATCACCAGCGGCAGGATCTGACCGGCAACCGCGGCAGCGGTTTCGTAATGCAAAACCGCGCGGTTGTTTTTATTGCGGTCGAGTGAAAACGCCAGCGAAGGGATACCCCAGATCGTCCCCTCCATTGCCGCGGTCACCGTGCCTGAATAGGTTACGTCATGCCCAACGTTGGCATTTGGATTGATTCCGGAGATCACCAGATCAACCGGCTGGGATAAAACCCCCATTACCGCCAGCGCCACGCAGTCCGATGGAGCGCCATCGCAGGCGTAAGCCGGGCTGCCATCGGCAAGTTGCACTGGTTTGACCCGCAGCGGACGGTGCATCGTCTTGACATGCCCGGAAGCCGACCAGTTCCGGTCTGGGGCAAGCACGCTTACGCTGCCAAAATGTCGCGCCGCCTGTGCCAGAGCAAGCAGTCCCGGGGCGTCAATGCCGTCATCATTGGTTGCCAAAATATGCATTTTTCCTCGATATCAAGCATCTTCCAGGGTATCCATCTCAATCTTTATTCGCTGCGCCAGCGTTTCCCTGTCCTGTGGGGGTAAAAACGCTGCTCTGGCTGCGCTCAGCACCCGCTCATTCAACTGGAAACGGGATAATCCCAGTTCTTCGCACGCCAGGCGGTATTCGTCGCTCAGGCGAATGCATGAAATGGCGGGGTCGTCGCTGTTGATTGTCGCGTTCAAGCCCGCCTGCAGCATGCGCGTTAATGGGTGAGCATCCAATGCCGCTACCGCGCCGGTGTGCACATTGCTGGTGATGCAAACCTCGAAGGTTGTTCCCCGCTCCTTTGCCAGCGCGACCACGCGCGCATCTTCCAGCACCCGCACGCCGTGCCCAATCCGGTCGGCGTCAAAATCCTGGATCGCCTGGCGCACGTTTTCCGCTCCACCCCATTCGCCGGCATGAACCGAGAGCGCCAGCCCAGCCCGGCGGGCTTGACGATACAAACCCAGAAACGGCATGGCGTTGAATTCGGCTTCGTTGCCCGCCAGATCAATGCCCACCACCCCGCGCTCGCGAAAATCCACTGCCAGGCGCACCACTTCTTCCGCCAGTTCCAACGGCTCGTGGCGATTCATCGAAACCAGCAGCCGCGCCTGGATAGCGTACTGCTGACAGGCTTGCTCCACCGAATGGCACACCCATTCCATCACGTCTCGCAGCGGGAAGCCCTGCTGCCGGCTGAGCGCGACCGGGGTAAAGCGCATCTCCATATAACGGATCTGGTCCAAGGCGGCGTCTTCAATTGCCTCGCGGGTTACCCGCTGGATGATCTCCGGCGAACGGTAAAACAGGCGCAGGGTCTGGAACTTTGCCAGGAAATTGCTGAAGGTCAACGGGTCATTTGGCTGCATTTGCACCAGCCCGCGCAGCCCGCCTTCCAATGGCAAGGTCATCCCATGCGCGCGCGCGATCTCCAATAAAGTTTGGATGCGCAGTGAGCCTTCCAGGTGGCGGTGCAATTCCACCTTGGGCATGCTTTCATAGTACGTGTCTTGAGCGTCTGTGCCGTACCAACCCATCCAGCATCCTCCCTTGAGGATTTGGAGATCAAAATCCCCGAATGGAATCATTCTATCATAAACCGTCGCCACCGCCCTTTCTATCCATTATTTACCTTTGGGGTTTTTATAATTGCCGAAGGGTGCGTTCTGTCCGTACACCTCGGCAGGCTCGGTGTACGGACAGGCTCGGTGTACGGGCAGTCCCGGTGTACGGACAGGCTCGGTGTACGGACAGGCTCGGTGTACGGACAGGCTCGGTGTACGGGCAGGCTTACCCGGTGGTTTGGCAAGCGGTCATCGTGCTTGCCGAAGCGTATCGAAGGATGCCCAAGCCCGCGAATGGGCGCGCTCAACGACGGACGAGCGGCAGGTAGATAAACGCGTCGCCGGAGGTGCTCAGCAGCAGCCAGTCATCTTGCTTGGTCGGGTCGCCCTGCGAGGTAATCACCACTTTGGCGTCGTAATCGAAGTGGCGCGGCGTGGTCGCCCGCACCCAAACCTTGATGTTAATATCAATGCCCGGCTGCAGGTTGACCAGCCGGTCTTTGTCGCTCTGGTTGACCCACATGGCAAATTCGTTGTTGGCAAACGAGACATTCAGCGTATCGCCGATGTTGCCGTTGTTGCGCACGGTCAGCGTGTAATACCCCGTCGCGCCGAAGGGAATGGTCTGCGCCGGCGGCGCGGCATCCTCGATCTTCGGCTGGTAGGTGACGATCATTGACTTGGTGAAGAACGGCAGGCTGTTGAAGGTGCGCTCGCCGCTGGTGAGGCGCACTTCGGCATCCGCATCTTCATAATCCGCATAAGCCGGATTGGTGGACTGCGCCCACAGCGTCAGGGTTGCCTCGTCGCCCGGCTGCATATTGACCAGCTTTGCCTGGTCTTGCAGCGTGAACCACATATTGAGCTCCGCATACACCACATCAATGCTGAACGAGGTTGGCACGTTGCCGCTGTTCTTAACCACCACCTCGCGCCCGACCGGCGCACCCTGGTAATACAGGTCAGCAGCCTCCGGCTGGGAGACCTGTCCCTCCACCACCGGCGTGGCGGCGTCCAGATCCAGTTCCAGGTAGCGTCCGCCGTCGTCGGGGCTGAACACCTGCATGTAGATCTTGACCGGCAGGCTGCGATACTCGCCGGAGGCAGGCGCGTTAAAGCGCACGGTGAACTGGCAGAACTGGTCCTGCACCCAGGTGGCGATACAGCCCTGATTTTCGATACGGTAGTGTTGGGTGTACTGGTTGCCCAGCGCCTGTTCCCTCAGCTCGATTGTCTGAACCTCCAGTTCCGCCAGGAAGCGCACGGTGAAGGTCTTGGTGCGCGTCTCGCCATTGGGCACCACCCCAAAGTTGTGCGAGGTCGGCTGGACGTTGGGGTTGCCCGGCGGGTTGCCCTGGTCGCGCAAATAGACTTGCAAACTGGGCGCGCCCTGCCCTTCTTCCAACATGTCCGCCTGCGAGGCAAAGGCGACGTAACGCCCGGTGGCGCTCAGCGAGCTGTAATTGGAATTGTGCTCCGCCTGCTGCCCGCGCGTGGTCAGCGAGACGCGCCAGGTCTGGTACGCCAGCCAGGAGCGGGCAAAAATGTCCGGGCAATTGGTGGTCGCCTGCCCCTCGATGTCGTAATTGCACTGCTCGTTGGTGTCGCCGTCAATCAGGTTGGTGGCGTAAGAGGTGAACGAAATGACGAGACCGTTTTTGGTAATCGCCGGGGCGTAAGAGGGCATGTTGGCAGGCTCGACCGGCGCGGTGGGATTATCCACATAGGCAGACGGCTTGGAGATCAGGCGGGTGTGTTCAGGGATCGAGTCGGTCGTCCAAGGTGTGCCTTCGTAAAGGAAAATATCGGTGTAATTGTTGAGATCGTCCGGGTCAATGTTGTTGGCGCTGGACTGGTAGGCAATCCGGAAGCCGTAGTTCGTCGGGCTGTACTCCGCCACCGCCGGGTACTCCGAGGCGCGGTTGGCGGGGTAACCAGCCGCGTCTTTGGAGATCAGGTAGGTTTGCCCGCTGTCCTGGTCGTGCAAGTAGATGTTGGCGCGGCGCATGTGCGGCGGGTCGTTCTGGTTATCAGCCGGGAAGACCGATCCGGCTGGCAAGGCACAGTCCAGGTTGGTCGCCCGCGAGACGAAGACAATGAAACGCCCGTCGGTGTTGGCAACCACCACCGGGTGGTAGGATTCGCCGTTGGCGGGCTGGTCATAGATAATTTGACTCCCTTCCCTGCGGCAGCCGGTCGAGAGCAGGTAGGTCTGGGGGTCACCCACCTGGCGGCGGAAGATGTCCTTCAGATAGCCGTTGCGGTTTTCGCCCAGGTTGGTCGCCATCGACTCGAACACCACGTAGGTATGACTGTTCGAGTCGGTGTACGCGTCCGCCACCGGGTGGCCGTACTGCAGGTCGGGGCGGGCGGTGCCGTTGGGGTTGGTTTCGCACAGCGGGGCGCGGTTCCAGTCAATCGTGCTGCTGTCCTGCGCGATCTGCCCGCTGGCGTTGAGGTAACGGCAGCGCACAAAGCCGGAGTGGAAGTCGGGCTCCTGGCTGCCAGCCGCCATCGAGACGCGGTAGGGGTTGTTCAGATTCCAGGAAGCGTTCAGGTTGCTGATGTCCACCAGGTAGATGTCGGTTTCGATCGTTTCGGGGTTGTCGTCCAGCCAACCCTCGCTGGAGGACTGGTAAACCACCCACTTGCCGTCGCGCGAGACGGTCGGGAAGACCGAATCGCCCTCGCGCTCGGCGTGCAGGCTGGTCAGGAAGGGAATCGGGATTTGGGACAGCAGCGGATCCTGGACGTAGATGTCGAAGCAGTTGCGCAGCACATTCGGGTCCTCGCTGCGGCAGTGCAGGTCAATATCGGGCTGCCCGCTGATCAGGTTTTCGGCTGCCGAGGCAAACGCAATGCGCGATTCCACCCCCGTTTCGCCTTCCCCGTACCACGAGACGCTGGAATAGGTCGAGTTGCCGTCCTGCCCCAGCCCGTAGTCTTTGCCCACCAGGTGGGGATAGCCAATCGAGACCAGCTCGGTCTTGCCCAATTGCACAATCTCTTGCGCGCTGACCACCAGGCTGGGCAAGAGCAGCAGCGCCAGCAGCAGCGCCCAATAACGGAACAATCCACGGCTGCGGTTGATTAAACCCGACGGGGAAATGCGTATTGACATGTCTTGCCTCCATTGCGGCGTCCTGAACGCGCCGCATAACCCACCAAAATCAACTCGTTTGCAAACTTTATTCTAACAAATCCGCGCCGTGAACGAGTTTTCAGTTTTGTTATGCCGCCCGCTCTGTGGTTCGGCAGACGGTCAGCGCATCCCGGCAAGCGGCGGGTGAGCTTGTCGAACCTCACCCGCCGCCCCCGCCCATCCTTGCGAGCGGGCGTTAGCGAGCGCGGCAATCTCCCCGCCGCCCCGAACCCCTGTGCCGATGATCACGCCAAGACGCAAAGACGCCAGGGCTGTCGAACCTCACCCGCCGCCCCCGCCCGTCCTTGCGAGCGAGCGTTAGCGAGCGCGGCAATCCCCCCGCCGCCCTGAACCCTTGTGCCGATGATCACGCCAGGACGCAAAGACGCCAGGGCTGTCGAACCTCACCCGCCGCTTGCCGAAGTGCCTGCCGACCATACGCGCGGGGCTAAAGCCCCTGCTCAGTTCATGCAAGCCTTTCGGCTGGTTCGACAGGCGGTCATCGTGGTTCGGCAGGCTCACCAACCGCTTGCCGAAGGGCGCTGATCGTATGGTGAGCTTGTCGAACCATACGATCAAGCCCGCCCTGGGATTTGCGCAAGGCGGCGCAGGCGAGCAATCGCGAGGTTATGGAAGGCGTTGTTGCTTACAAGGCTTGCCGTTTTGCGCCGGGGTGGCTGCGGTGGGGCTGGGTACGCAATGTTGGGCAGGTGGGCACTTTGTTAGCCACCACCTATTTTTGCGATGCAATTGATAGGAACGGGTATACATAATTCCAAACACGGAAAGCCAATGATATTGAACTATCAACATCTCCTAAAAACGAAACAGACGCAAGCAATTTTGAGAGTATTGATGGTGAAGGCTTTTTAGACTGTAATTCCTTTTTGAGTTCATCTACGGTTTGAATATAAGAATTCAACTTGTTTGCTGGTAATTCCGATTTTACCGCTCCGATTAATTGCTCTGCAAACAAGTCAAGTTTTTCTTGTAATGCTTGTGGGTCATTCACAACTTGGTAAATTTCGCTTTGACTACTAAACCCTGTTATGAACTTTAGCCTGGAGATGGTAGACTCCAGGCATGGAACGAAAACATTATCCAAGTGACGTGAGCTAAGTTCATAACACGCTCTAGAAATCACAACACGTTAGCCCATGTAGAGGAATATTTATGGAGTATCTACCATCATTGGAAGAAACATTCTGATATGCTTGGCTATTGCATTGGCAAGTAATGGCGGGACAGCATTTCCAATCTGATTATATTGCGATAAATGATTCTCATCATGCCGATTCTGTCTTTGAAGCAGTTTGCTTGATATAACAGTTCTTTTTCCCATAAACCGGTAAAAATCTGGAAAGGATTGAATTCTCGCAGCTTCTCTTGCTGTTATGTTTCTATTAAGTGCAGGGTGAATAAATGTTGAATAAAATGATGCTGGAATCGTAAATGAAGGTTTTATAGGATCCAATCGCCTATTGTTCATATCATAAGTGGACTCGGATGAAGCTCCGTTTCCATTACGCTTTTTTGCGCCATAGCCTTCAATTGAAATATTAGAGAGAGATTCGCCACACTTAATTTGGCTAAATCGATCTATTATTCTTTGAGTATGTTTCATTGCTTCATGATTAAAAAGAATCGTTTGATTTCCTCTTGCCCAGCTTTGGTAATCATTACTGGGCTGGATTGTATACTCGAGTTCGTCAGCACCTTCGCTAGCATTAATGATCGGCAAATCAAGGATAGCCTGGCCAACCGTTACATAATGCAATTGGTCATTGTTTAAATTGGGATCACCATCTTCAAAATGAGAACAAGGTGGTATTCCCATCTCGATGCCGAATCGGTTTCCAACAAAAAAAACACGTTCACGAAATTGAGGCACCCCGTAGTTTACGGCGTTCATGATCCATAATTCAGTTGAGTACCCCAAATTATAAAAAGTGTTTTTTATGATATCTACCACTTTCTCATCGTTTGCATTCTTTCGCCCCACGATACCCTTAACATTTTCAATAACGAAAACTCTAGGTCTTAATATATCAACCCATCTGGAAAAATCAACAAAAAGGGAGTTTCGGGGGTCTTTGGGATCTTTTTTGGGACCTGCAATGGAAAAACCTTGACAAGGTGGTCCACCGATTATTAAGTCGAAGGTCTGTTGTCCCACAACTGCTTTTATAGATTCGGGGGATTGGTAATCCCTAATATCAGATGTGATAACACTGGTGGCTGGATTATTGTGTGCAATTGTAGACGACGCCCATTCATCTATTTCAAGAGCATATTGGAGACTGAAGTTATTTAAAGTAAAACCGAGACTAAATCCTCCAGCACCGGCAAACAAATCAAGTAGAGAATAAGAAGGGTTCAAATCCATTTAGTGGTTGGGTCATTTCCGTTTGAAATGGAATCCAAAGCTTTTATTCTACTAAGAAACCCTTAAATAATCAAATATCTGCCTCCGCAAAGTTCGGAAAGTATCTATAAATTTTCATGTAGTCCTGAATGTCCTCTTCAGGGACTACGGCTAAATCGCCTAAATCTTCAGCTGTAAGTGCAATTTCTGCCCCGTCTTGGTTTCTGGGTGGTAATTTTTTATCTAAATATCTAATTTCCCTGAACGTTAGTTTGGGAATCCCTATATTGAATTCTTCCTCTCCGGGTTTGTAAAATTCCAAATCATTAAATGCACACTTTTCAAAAATCGCCAATTGATTCCTTGAATAAATAACACCTCCTGCTGTGAGCATTTTTGCGCCGTCTTGGTATGTAAAATTAAAAATCTGGTGATATTGCAATTTTTTCTCATCCAAAAGGCCGCCATTACGCTTTGATAAAGTTTCCAGGATTTCATTATGTATAATTCTTCTGAGGACACCAGCTTTACCTTTTAAAGTCAGGTCTTTCCCTTGTGTAGAAGCTGGCACCCTTTCCCGTCCAACCATTTCGATTAGTTTTCTTAATCGATAATCATTTAGAGCTTTTGGGTCACGATTATCGTTACCATCTGGATGGGCATTGGCCGAAATAATAACCATGCTTCCTGGCTCCGCTTTTGCGCAAAATAAGCCGATGTCTCCAAGCATTTCACTACTGAGTTTGCCATCATAATCAAGCCAAAGGATGGTAGGAGTATCCCATTCTAAAATGGGCAGAATCTCACTTGAAGGGCCAAACCGGAGATCAATGCACTTATAAGGTTTATTAAATTCAAAACGCGGTTTATCTTGTACATTCCTCTCTATGCTGACCATATTATTGATACCCAAGGAACGATGGATTATTAAAAAGTCGCTAAAATACGTAGACCCAAACCCTATATACCGATATTTCTCAATTTTATAAAAACTAGATAGTCTGCGCATTCCCTCGCAAAGCATTTTCCTTTCGGCCGCTTTAGCGGGACGCAAAGCATAGTTGATTTTCTGATAGCTTCTACGCTCCTGTTCATTATCGGTGTCGGTCATTCATTCCTCACATTCGTTTTCGTAGAAGTAATCGAATGTTCTCTCCCCCACCTCTTTAGCAGAGGTTACCCCTAATACTTTCTTTGCCCTCTCAACCTTTTGATCGGGACGAATATAAGAAATAGTAATATCCTGAGGTTTCCTTGTCTGAGTAGTCGGAGTTGGGTATATAAAAGTTTGAGGTAGAGTCGTTTTTTGTTCAAAAAGCCTTGAGACTGGGATAGTAGCGGTGCTGGAATGATCTAGACTTACTTGTAATGGCTTTTCCTCTGGTTCGGGTTTACTGGATTCCGTATGAAGTTTATTTAGAAAATCAATAACTGGTCTCATCATGGTTATCATCTGTTGACGAACGAATCTATAAGTTGGGGAATCTACATCCATATTGTTTTTCGAAGTATTCCAAGGCAATAAGAGCGTGTCGTTTGCATCAAAATAAACATATCCTCGAAAACGATCGTATTGACCATGATATTTTGGTATTTGCCCTGGTTGTCTAGCTCCCCATCCAGATACGCCAGTTTGTTCTGGACCTAAAACCATCCTTTCATTACAGAAGAGGTACCATCCTCCGTACTTCAAATCACGTTCTGAGACTCCCACTACTGCCTTTACTTTTAAGCCATTCGGAAAAGTATGTTCCCAATAACTCGGTTTAAATTTGTCGGAATTTATAATCAATAACTGATGTGTGTCCAAATCTATGCCATTGATAGAGATTTTTAACCCTCGATCAATGTTCGCAAGATGCTCAAGCTCAATCTCCTCTTTCAATTCAGCGATAAAGTTTTCCAGTTTAAAACGGTCTTTTACATCATTACTTAACTCAATTACTGTTATGATTGTCCCTAATTCATCATCAGAAAAATCCGGATTATTTTCTCTTAGTACATTTAGCTCGTTGAAAGTGAAATTCCAGTTATCAGGCGATTTTTCCCATTCCTCAACATCCACGGATAAAGTAAAACTAGAACGTTTTGATTTGGATTTAACCTCAAATTTCCTTCCCATCTTAAAAAGTGCTCTTTTCATACCTATTCCAAATTGCCCTACAGACCCCTTTATTGATGGAGTGCTGATTGAACGTCCAAAGCGGAAAGCGTAATCTCTGGCTATTTCGTACGGTATCCCACCACAATTATCCTCAATAATAAAAGTATCTTGATTAATTGTGATTTTTATTGACAAACCCTGATAATTCTTGTCAGGTTTTAAAGATAAGGCTCCATCCACGCTATTGTCAATAAGATCGCCTATAGCATCGTTAAGTGTGATATCACGTATGAGCATTGAAATAAAAAGCTCCTTAGTCGGGCTTGCATTTACAATGCAAGACGGTTCCTGGTCTTCAGAAGTCATAGTCGTGTCCTTTGTCTGGATAAACTTGAAAAGCTGATACAAAAAACCTCTGAGAATGTGCCTACATTGTAATTATATTCATCTTGGTTTCAAAAGCTTACAAAGCGGGTCGTAAAACAAGTGGTTTGACACAAATCTGTCAAGTGGTAGAAAAAAGCATGATCAAAAAAACACTATGTACAAATCATACCAGCGAAAGTCTGAGCTGAAAAGCGCAACATACCATCAAAGCCTATCGCAGAGCCATGTTCCTATTGGAGCTAGATCGAGGTCAAAGCTATACTGCTGTAACAAAAAAGCTCCAGGCTATCCTTCCGATGCTTATTGCTTGGGCAACTTTAACAAGAAGAAAAGCTTGAAGGTTTGGAAGATGAACCCCGTTCTAGGTATCCCATTCAGATCAATGAAGCATAACGGGTGATGAATGCGGCATTGGCTTATAGTGAACCGCCGGAAGGCTATTCTCGCCGGAGCGCGCGACTTTTAGCGGATAAAGCAGTCGAGATTGGGTATTTTGAACATCTCTCCCACACGAAGGCGCCAGTATTCTCAAAAAAACAAACTAAAACTCCATCTTAAAAGCCAGCTCCCGCCGAGCAAACGCCACCGGGGGCGGCAGTTCCACACGTCAGGCACAAGCGCGTGTTAGCCTGCCGTTATTGTACCAGGATAAGATGAGCAATACCCTAAAAATAAATCGTTCGTCCCAGAATAAACACATAAAAGACTACAACAACTCCCGCCGAAACAATCCATTGCCACTTGCGGTGGATTTCTAAGGGTGGTTTATCAACTTTTATAAACATTTTCGCTCGAAACCATTGCATCATCCAAAGAAGTGGTGATAGCCCTCCGCTGACTGCTAATAATCCAGCCGTTACAGGCAAACTCAATAATCCCAGCGGACTGAATAAGCCTGCCATTAGAACAACTACGCATGATGTGGCATAAGAAATGATACTCAGTTTGTTAGCACGACGAATCTGCTCATTGGCATTACCGCCAATCACCTTGCTGAATTCCTGTAATGCCAACCAAACGAAAAACATAAAAAGCAAAGAGCCAAATATTGTCAAAGTAATTCGCCATAGCCAGGCTGGCTGCCAGCCGCTGATTACAGTTGCCATATCGCCAATATTAGCGATACCAGAGAACATCCAATAGCCTGAGCCGTATAACAAATTCATCAGCATGAATAGCCAAAGGAAGAACCAACCTTCAGACGACCATTTCCTTGTGTTTCGCACAATTACCAATAACAACAACCCTGCAATGATATTGAAGGTTGGCGCACTGCCATCAACTAATTTGCTTTGCAGAGTCGTAGGGCTGTCGCAGGAGACATACAATGCTGAATACTCCTGCAAGTGACTGCCAACCCCAACACATGTAAGTGCATGAATCCCTTCATGCACAGCCACGGTAAAACTAATTGAAATTGCCGCGATTGCAACAATGGTTAGCCAATCAACATAAGACTTGTGTTCGGATGCTGTTTTATTCATTGGTTTTTCTCTATCTTATCGTGAGGTGATATGTGTGGGCGGCTAACGAGCGAATATGCTGCATGGCTGCCGCCAAATCACCCATTTACCCACTGCTCAAATTATACATGCGGGCTGGTTTGCGTCAAACCAAAAACGCGCGCGCCGCGGGCGGATTCGGGTACAATTAACTCATCCTCTTTTCCCGTGCGGCAGGCAGAGACTCCATGCTCATCCATAACATTGCTCAATTGCTGACCCTGGCGGGCGGCGCGCAGCGCGGCAGCGCGCTGGGCAGCCTTGCCATCCGGAGCGGCGCCGCCCTGCTGGTGCGCGGCGGGCTGATCGAACGAATTGCCGCCGAGCCGCTTCTGCTGGCAGATTTCCCCAACGAGCCGCGCTTCGACGCCGGCGGGCGGGTGGTGATGCCCGCCCTGGTGGATGCGCACACCCATTTGGTGTGGGCGGGCGACCGCGCGGCGGAGTTCGAACTGCGCCTGCAGGGCAAAACCTACCAGGAAATCGCCGCCGCGGGCGGCGGCATCCGCTCGACCGTGCGCGCCACCCGGGCTGCCAGCGTGGCGCAGCTCAAGGCGCAGGCGCGCCCGCGCATCCAAGCCATGCTGCGCCACGGCACCGCCACCGCCGAAGCCAAAACCGGCTACGCCCTGCAGCACCCCGGCGAACTCAACCAGCTGCAAGCCCTGCTCGAGCTCGACCGCGAAGGACCGTTGGAAATCCTGCCCACCTACATGGCGGCGCACGACATCCCGCCCGAATACGCCGCCGACCCGGACGGGTACGTCGAGCAGTTGTGCGCGGTGATGCTGCCCGAGGCGCACGACTGGTGGCAGGCGCACGCCGCGCCGCGCCCGCTGCCCTTTGTGGACGTGTTTTGCGAATCGATTGCCTTCAACCGCGAGCAATCCCTCCGCATTTTGGAAACCGCGCGCGCCTTGGGTTTCCCGCTCAAGATCCACGCCGACGAGTTCGACAACCTGGGCGGCGCCGCGCTGGCGGCTTCGCTCGGCGCGGTGTCCGCCGACCACCTGGTCAAAACCAGCCCGGCGGACATCGCCGCGCTGGCAGCCAGCGGCACGGCCGCCGTGGCGCTGCCCTGCACCCCGTTTGGGCTGGCAGACCCGCATTACACCCCGGCGCGGCAGATTCTGCAAGCCGGCGGGCTGCTCGCGCTGGCATCCGACCTCAACCCCGGCACCGCCTGGTGCGAGAGTATGCAGTTCGTCATCGCGCTGGCGTGCCGTTACCTGCGCCTGACCCCGGCGGAAGCCATCGCCGCGGCGACAATCAACGCCGCCGCCGCCATCGGGCAAGCCGGGCGGATCGGCTCGCTCGAGCCGGGCAAGCAAGCCGACCTGCTGGTGCTGTCGGTCAGCGATTACCGCCACCTGGGCTACCGCTTTGGCGGCAACCTGGCGGCGCATTTGCTCAAGCGCGGCGAATGGATCTATTAATCCCGCATAAAGGAAACCCGCTATGCCCCTTAACCTTGAAACCGCCCGCCAATGGTACCCGCGCAACGACCCGGTGCACGGTTTTGACCACATCGAGCGGGTGTACCGCATGGCGGAACGCCTGGCGCGCCAGAGCGGCGCCGACCTGGAGATCGTCCGCGCCGCCGCGCTGCTGCACGACATCGAAGGCAGCCACCCGCAAGGTGAGGGGCGCGGCGACCATCATTACCAGTCAGCCGAGTTGGCAGCCGAAGTGTTGCGCAAAGAGGGCTGGGACGAGGCGCGCATCGCCGCGGTGCAGCACTGCATCCGCGCTCACCGCTACCGCGACCGGCGCGAACCGCCAGCCACCCCCGAGGCGATGGTGTTGTTCGACGCCGACAAACTGGACGTGCTCGGCGCGGTCGGCGTGGTGCGCGTTTTAGGGTACGCGCTGCAAGCCGGTCAGCCGGCGTATGCGCCGCCTTCGGCGCGCTTCCTGGAAAGCGGCGAAGAAGAACCCGGCGAGCCGCACAGCGCCTACCACGAATTTTTGTTCAAATTGCGCCACGTGCGCGAGCGTTTGTTCACCCCCGCCGCGCGCCAGATCGCCGAGCAGCGCCACGCCTGCCTGGAGCAATTCTTTGCAAGACTGATAAGTGAATTCAACGGCGATTCCTGATATACTGCAAAAAGGAAAAGTCTAACTTCAGGCTAAATCACCATGATGAATATTCCCAGCGGACCCATTCTGGTCGTCGAAGACAACCTCAACGTTTTGGAGTTGCTTGAAACCACGCTGCGCTTCAAAGGCTACCCGGTTACCACCGCGCGCAACGGACAGGAAGCCCTGGAGCGCATCGCCCAGGAGCGCCCGGCGCTGATCATCACCGATATTCTCATGCCCAAAATGGATGGCTACAGCCTGGCGCACGCCCTGCGCAAGAATTTCGCCACCCGGCGCATCCCGTTCATCTTTGTCACCGCCACATACCTGACCGCGGAGGACAAGGCATTCGCCCTCAGCCTGGGGGCGGCTGCTTTCATTGAAAAACCGATTGACCCGGATGATTTCCTGCTCACCGTGGCGGAGGTGCTCACCCGCCAGTTGTCCACCGGAACGCTGCACTCCCCGCTGGAGGATGAGGAATTTTACGAAGGCTACCGCGAGCGGCTGGAAAGCAAACTGCGCCACAAACAGACCCAGATCGCGCGCACCGAGCGCCTGCTGCACACCCTGCCCGAAGCGCAAAAACCTGCCTTTCAAGCGCTGCTGCAACAGGCAATGGCGGACCGCGACGAGATTCAGAGCGAACTTGACCAGTTGCTGACGGCGCTGGAGGAATTCCGCCGCCGCCAGACCCCGTCCGCCCCTGCCTCGGGGCTTTCTTAAAGCCAGAAAATTCTACCTGGTAAGCCGCTGCGAGACCCGTCAGAGGCAACACTTGCACCAAACGCCGAACCACAGGGCAGGAGCGCGGGCGCACGGTGAGCCTGTCGAACCGTGCGCACGAAACGGGGCAAGCCTGATCGTATGGTGAGCCTATCGAACCATACGATCAGCACCCTTCGGCAATCTCAGGGCGGGAGCGCGGTGTACGGGCTAATGGCGGCAAGTAGGGTATAATCCGTGCGGTGACCTCTATGGAATTGCAGTTAGTGGATCAATGGAATCCCGCCCTGTGCGAGGAATGGAACCGCCTGGTCTCCGCCAGCAGCGCTCAGTTTCCTTTCTCCCGCTTTGAATTTATGGACATCTGGTGGCGCACGCGCGGCGGCGGTGAATGGCAGCCGGAAAGCCGCCTGGCGCTGGTCACTGCCCGCGTTGGCGGGCAGCTGCGCGCCATTGCACCGTTGTTCTGGACGCCCGACTTCGCCGGGCAGCCGGCGCTGATGCTGCTGGGCAGCATCGAGATCAGCGACTACCTCGACCTGATCGCCTGCCCGCAAGACCTGAACGCCTTTTGCGTCGCGCTGCTGCCCTTCCTGCGCGACGCCAATTTGCCGGGGTGGCGCGCGCTGGAACTGTTTAACCTGCCGGACGATTCACGCTCTCTGCCTGCGCTGCAAGCCGCCGCCCACCAGCACGGCTGGGATTTCGGCAGCCAGCCTTACCAGCGCTGCCCCTACATCCCCCTGCCCGGCGACTGGGAAACCTACCTGGCTGGAATTGACAAAAAACAGCGCCACGAGATCCGCCGCAAAATGCGCCGCGCCGAATCGCTCAACCCGCCCGCCCACTGGCGGCGGGTCGAGGAGCGCGCCACGCTCGACGCGGACATAGACGCCTTCTTCGCGCTGATGGAACAGGACGAGGAAAAGCGCCGCTTTTTGACCGCGCCGATGCGCGCCGCGATGCGCGAAATCATCACCTGCGCTTTCGACCAGGGCTGCCTCAACCTGGCGTTCCTGGAGGTGGACAGCCAGCAAGCCGCCGCCTACCTCAGTTTCGACTACCTCAACCGGCTGTGGGTGTACAACTCCGGCTACGACCGGCGCTTCAACGATTACTCGCCCGGCTGGGTGCTGCTCGGCTATCTGCTCGAGTGGGCAAACCAGCGCGGCTACCGCGAATTCGACTTCATGCGCGGCGACGAGGATTATAAATACCGCTTCGGCGCGGTTGACCGCCGGGTGCTGCGCGTCACCCTGACCCCCCGCCGCACCCCGCCGCCCTGAGCCGGTTGTCGAGCCTGTCGAACCAGCCGAAGGGTGTACCAGCCGCCCCCGCCCGTCATTGCGAACCCGCGCAGCGGGTGACACTTGCACCTGCTGCAAGTGTAGGTCCGGAGATTGCTTCGACCCCTGCGGAGGTCTCGCAATGACGACCTGCGAGGGCGCCAGCCCGCCAGGGCTTCCACGCACTAAGGCGGGGATTTATCCCCCGCCGCACCCCGCCGCCCTGAGCCTGCCGAAGGGCGTGTGGTGCAAGTGCCGGCGGTGCCGGTGCATCTCGGCAAGCTCGATGACCGCCCGCCGGCGGGTTATGCAAACAGCATCACCAGCAGAATCGCCGCGCCGAGCAGCGCGAACAGGGCTGCCGCCAGTGCGTTATTGCCGCTTTGCAGGGCAAAATACAGCCCAAACGGGGTGAGGATGAGCAGTCCCAGCGCCAGCAGGGACAGTTTAAGGCGGCGGCCGGCGTGATTGGAGGTGGAATTGGGTTTCACGCTCCGTATTTTAACTTCAAATTTATAAAAACGGTCTATTTCTGAATATGATATTTTTTCACCGATTATATGACAAACGACCACTGGCATTCCGGCGTGCTTGTGCTATGCTTACCCTAAATACAAACTTCACCAAGTGCAGAAAGGACAGCAGCCATGGCTCATGTGATAACCGAGGATTGCATTCAGTGCGGAGCCTGTGAACCGGAATGCCCCGATGGCGCCATTTCCGAAATTGACGGCTTGTACGTGATTGATCCAGCCAAGTGCCAGGATTGCGGCGATTGCGTTGATGTTTGCCCAACCGGCGCTATTACGCCGGCATAGTTTTTTTTAGTTTTCCTGACCACTGAACCGGGACCGCTGCGCGCCTGTCCCGGTTTTTGTTTGCCCCTATGGTATACTCTGCCGTGAGATGAGCCTGATTACCGTCGCCAGCCTGTCCAAATCTTTCGGCGCGCTCGACCTGTTCAGCGGGCTTTCGTTTGCCATCCCGCGCCGCGCGCGCATCGGGCTGGTTGGCGCCAACGGGGTTGGCAAGACCACCCTGCTGCGCATCCTGCTCGGCATGGACGAGCCATCCGGCGGCAGCGTGCAGCGCGCGCGCGGCTTGCGCATGGGCTACCTGCCGCAGGAAGCCCGCCTGACCTCCCAGCGCGCGCTGTGGCAGGAATGCCTGAGCGTGTTTGGTGAACTGCTCGAGCGCCAGGCGGAGCTTGCCCGCCTGGAAGCCGCCATGGCGGACGCACAGCAAGCCGAAGCGGCGCTGGAAACCTACGGCAAACTCCAGGTCGAGTTCGAGAACCTGGGCGGTTACACCTTCGAATTGCGCGCTGCCCAGGTGCTGACCGGGCTGGGCTTTCAGCGGGGCGATTTCGACCGCCCGGTCGAGCAGCTCTCCGGCGGGCAGCGCACCCGCGCCCTGCTGGCAAAACTTCTGCTCGAAAATCCCGACCTGCTGCTGTTGGATGAGCCGACCAATCACCTGGACATGGATGCGGTCGAATGGCTGGAAACCTACCTGCGCGAATGGGCAGGCGCGGTGCTGATCGTCTCGCACGACCGCTATTTCCTCGACCAGGTGGCGGAAACCATCTGGGAGATGACCCCGCCAAGTGGCGGGGTGACCCCCGCGTTGGAGATCTACAGCGGCAATTACTCCGCCTACCTGGCGCAGCGCGAGGAGCGTTACGCCCGTCAGTTGGAGGAGTTTCAGGCGCAGCAGGAATTCATCGAAAAGGAGATGGACTACATCCGCCGCAACATCGCCGGGCAGAACACCCGCCAGGCGCAGGGACGGCGCAAACGGCTGGAACGCATGCTGGAGGAAGCCCGCCTCGCCCCGCCGAAGAAAGCGCGCCGCCTGCATTTCAACATCCAGGCAGCCGGGCGTTCCGGCGACCTGGTGCTGCGTTCCTCGCGGCTGGCGGTCGGCTATCACGATGAAGGCAAGCCGCTTTTCCACGCCCCCGACCTGCTGCTGCGGCGCGGCGAGTGCGCCGCGGTCATCGGTCCCAACGGCGCGGGCAAGACCACCTTTCTCAAGACGCTGCTCGGACAGATCCCGCCCTACAGCGGCGAGGTGCTGCTCGGCGCCAGTCTGAAGATCGGCTACTTTGCCCAGGCGCACGAGGGCTTGAACCCCGAACTGACCCTGATGGAATCGATTTTCGAGATCGTCCCCGATTGGCTGCCGGCGCAGGCGCGCGATTATCTGGCGCGTTTCCTGTTCACCGGCGACGACGTGTTCAAAACGGTCAACCTGCTCTCCGGCGGCGAGCGCGGCCGGCTGGCGCTGGCGCGCCTGGCGCTGCAAGGCGCCAACCTGCTGCTGCTCGACGAGCCCACCAACCATCTCGACCTGCCCGCTCAGGAGACGCTGCAATCGCTGCTGGCGGATTACCAGGGCACCATCCTGCTGATTTCGCATGACCGCTACTTGATCGATTCGCTGGCGACGCAGATCTGGGAAGTGCTGCCCGGACGGCAGGCGCTGCGCCTGTTCGAGGGCAGTTACAGCGAATACAGAGCCGCGCTGGCGGCACAGGCTGCGGCGGAAGCCGCGCGGCGTGCCTCGGCAGGCTCGGCTCGGCGTGCCTCGGCAGGCTCGGCTCGGCGCAGCGAGGCGGAGGTCAATGCACGCGCATCGTTCGAACGTCCGCGCGGCGAACCTTCCAATAACCGCCTGCGCCAGCGACAGCAGCAACTGGAAGCAGTGGAAGCCGAAATTCACGCACTGGAAACACGCCTGGCGGCGCTCAGCCGGCGGTTGGAAAACCCGCCCGCCGACCCGCAGCAAGTCCGCCGGCTGGGGGAGGAGTTTCAGCAGGTGCAAGCCGCGCTGGAAACGCAGTTAAACCGTTGGGCGGAGCTGCACGAGCAGCCGGTGTAAAGCCTTGCTGCGCGGCGGGCGGACGGGCTGGCGTTATCCCCGCGTGCTTCGAAACCCTTGCGCGGTCTGTTACAATTAACCCCAACCTTTCCAACAGCGAGGTTCTTTCATGAGCGATCCCAAGTGGCTGGGCTGGGTGCAGCAGATTCAAGCGCTGGCGCAGGACGGTCTGGCTTATACGCAAAACCCATTCGACATCGAGCGCTACCTGGCGCTGCGCCGCCTGTCTGCACAGATCATGGCGGAGTACGGGCAGAGCGACTTCGAGCTGCTCGAGCGCGTCTTCGCCGCCGAAGCCGGTTACGCCACCCCAAAACTGGACGCGCGCGGGGCGGTCTTCCAGGACGGCAAACTGCTGATGGTGCTGGAAAAAGCCGACGGCGGCTGGACTCTGCCGGGCGGCTGGGTGGACGTGGGCGAATCGCCGCGCGGCGCGGTCGAGCGCGAAGTGCGCGAGGAATCCGGTTATGAAGCCCGGGCGGTCAAACTGGCCATGCTGATCGACCGCAACGCGCCAAAAAACGGTCACCCGCCCTATATTTTTCACCTTTACAAGCTGTTCTTCGTATGCGAACTGACCGGCGGCAGCCCGCTGGAAAGCATCGAGACCGGCGGCGCGGCGTTCTTCACCGAGGAGCAAATTCCGCCGCTTTCCACTGCCCGCACAACGCACAGCGAAATCCGCCGCCTGTTCGAGCATTACCGCCAGCCGCACCTGCCCACCGATTTCGACTGATGCCCGCCTTGCGCTCTTCCATCCCGGACTGTTTTCCGCCGCGCGCCGAACCTGTCGAATGACCTGCTGAGCCACGCGACCCGAACGCCATTTTTTAAGCATCCACGGCTTGCAACCCGCCCGCCGCGCGGGTATAATTTGAAACAAATGTTCGATGCCAAGGGGTGAAGATGCCGGTCAACTATCTGCAAATCCAGCGCCAGATCAATGAAAAGTGTTCCACCGCCGGTGAGCGCCAGCGCCTCTTCGACGACCGCCTGGCGCGCGCCCGCGCCCTGCTCGAGCAGCACGCTGCCAGCCTGGACGACCTGCGCGAGCGCGTCGAGCAGGCTGCCAGCCGCGAAGCCAGCCTGCGCTGCGCCGCCCCGCTGCTCGAACCGCTGACCGCCGCCATCGCCGCGCCTGAATCGATTGCGCAGCCGCTGCTGCTGGCAGCCGACGGCTCGCAGGTCAACCCCAGTCGCCACGACCCGATCGAGTTCGCGGTGATCAACATCGGCATCTTCCGCATTCAGCCCGGCGGCGGGGGTATCCCCGCCGAGGAAACTGCCAGCGAGCTGTACCTGTTCGAGGACCTGGATAACCCGCTCACCCCGCTGAGCGAGGAAGTAGTTGCCCTCAAGCGCGACTTGTCCGAACGGCGCATGCTTGCCCGGCGCGCCGAAACCGAAAGCGGCAGCCCTGCCATCCTCACCCTGACCGATGGTCCGCTGGAATTGTACCGCGAACCGCGCGAAAACCGCCAGTTCGACCAGTTGCTGCGCGAATACCTGCAAGTGCTCGAACGCATGGCGCAAATGAACGTGCTCACCGCCGGCTACGTGGACAAACCCGCCAGCGACCTGGTGGCGCGCCTGCTCGAACTGACCCTCTACCCGCTCGAGCAAGCCGGCGTTGCGCTGCGCGACCGCCCGCTGGCTGGGGTGCGCGACCATCACCTGTACGCCGGGCTGCTCCAGCCCGGGCAGCGCAGCGCGGTGTTCGCCATCCAATCGCCCGGCAGCAGCCGCTTCGGCAGTTACAACCCCAACCTGGCGCCGTGTTTCTTTTACCTTAATGCCGGGCAGGGCAGCCGCAGCGGGCTGGCGCGGGTGGAAATGCCGCGCTGGGCGGCACTGCGCCCGGCGCTGGTGGACACGCTCCACGCCGCGCTGCTGCAACAGTGCCGCCAAAGCGGCAGCCAGCCCTACCCCTATGCGCTGCACCGCGCCCACGAGATCGCCCTGGTCAGCCGCGAGGAGAAGGAGCACATCCAGGAGATGATCGTCCGCGCCGCGCGCAATGCCGGGCTGGCGGTGGGCGAGAAAAGTCACAAGCAAGCCCTCAAAGATCTGCCCACAAAAGGGAGGCACAAGGAATGAGCACACTTCAGATCGGGCGCCTGCTGCGCGCCGCCACCACCGGCTGCGTGATCGGCTGCCGCGTCAACCAGTTGGAGCTGCCCGTCTTTGGCGGCATGGTGCGCATCCCGCTGGCGGACGGCAGCCAGGTGTACGGGTTGATCCACAACATCCAGATTGACGACGACGGGCTGGTGCGCCAGTTGATCACCAGCGAAGCCGTCAGCCCTGAGGTGCTGGCTGACAACCGCAACAACCGCAACGTGCCGGTCGAGATCGCGGTGCTGTTCATCGGCAGCCAGCAGCAGGGGCGCATCGCCCACCTGCTGCCGCCGCGCCCGCCGCTCAGCCTGGACGAGATCTTCACCTGCACCACGCAGGAGATGGCTGCCTTCACCGCCGCCGGGCGTTTCGGCTACCTGCGCCACATCCTGCGCGACGAAAGCCTGCCCCAGGCGGAACTGCTGGCGGCGCACATCCAGCAAGCCGGGCAGGCACAGCAGGCACTGGGCAATCCCGGCTGGGTGCAGGCGGTCACCCGCGAACTGATCACCCTGCTGCGCGACGATTACGCCGCCCTGATGAACGTGCTCAGCGCGGTGAGCGATATTTCCATCACCCAATCCTGAAGAGGGCTGCACCCATGAACCTGCCTGCTAACTTACCCCAAGCAACCAGTATCGGCTACGTCGTCGGCGGCAGCCTGAAGGATTCGCTCACCGTGCGCCTGACCGTCCCGCCCCAGCAGGTCAAGGAAGGCTCCTTCGTGGTCATCGAGAGCGGCAACTGGCGTTTTTACGGCACCGTTACCGACATCCAGCTGGGCAGCACCGACCCGCGTTTCGCCGATGAACAATCCGAAGCGCGCCTGCCGGCGGGCATCGCCAGCCTGCTGCACGGGCAGACGCTGTACGCCAACCTGCAGATCCTGCCCGCGCTGATGCAGGAGGTGGGACCCGACCCGGCAGCCCCGGAGTACGGCGCCTGGCGCGCCAGCCACCCGGACGACAACGGCTTGCAGCCCCAGCCGGTCAAGACGGTGCCCGCCCATCACGCTCCGCTGCGCGCCGCCCAGGCGGTGGACGTTGCCAACATCTTCGGGCAGCCCGACCAGCGCAACTTCGTCATCGGTTACACCCGCGAGCAAAACCTGCCCATCCCGATTGACCTGGAGAAGTTCGTCCAGCGCTCGGCGGGCATCTTCGGCGCCACCGGCACGGGCAAGTCGTTCCTCACCCGCCTGCTGCTGGCGGGGCTGGTGCACTACAACAAAGCCTCGACGCTGGTGTTCGACATGCACAACGAGTACGCCTACGAGGACATCGCCTCCGACTCTCAAGCCAAAATCCCCGGCTTGAAAGACAAGTTCGCCGCCCGCGTGCGGGTGGTTGCGCTGGGCGAGAGCGCCTCGATCCGCATGCGCAGCCCGGATTTCACGCTGATGCTGGCAGAGCGCGACATCCAGCCGGAGGATATCGAGATGCTCACCCGCGAACTGAACCTGCGCGAGACCACCCCCGCCACGCTGGAAGCGCTGTGGCGTTCCTTCGGGGAAAACTGGTTCGGCGAGTTCAAGCGCATGCGCAACGGCGCGCTGATCGAGGACGAGAACGGCAAGAAGGTCCCCGCCCCGGACAGCGTGGCGCACTGGGCAAACGCGAACGGGGTCAACGTGCTTGCCGCCGAGGGGCTGCACAGCAAATTGCAGCGCGTGTTCAACAAGCCGTACATTCTTCCCAACCCGCCCGCCAACAGTTTGCAGCAGATCATCGAAGCCCTGGCAGGCAAACTGCACGTGGTGTTGTCCTTTGGCGAGCACGAATCAGACCTGGATTACCTGCTGGTGACCAACCTGATCACCCGCCGCATCCGCCAGGAGTGGGAAAAGCGCACCAACGCCTACCGTTCGCACCCCGACAAGAATCCGGAGCCGCGCCCGCTGGTGGTGGTGATCGAGGAAGCACACAAACTGCTCAACCGCGAGATGGCAGCCCAGACCGCCTTTTCGACCATCGCGCGCGAGATGCGCAAATACTACGTCACCCTGCTGATCGTTGACCAGCGCCCGTCGCAGATCTACGACGAGGTCATGTCGCAGTTGGGCACGCGGGTCAGCGCCTGGCTGGGCGACGAGGCAGACATCGCCGCGGTGCTGTCCGGGCTGGCAGGGCGGGATGCGCTGCGCGGCATGTTGGCGCGCTTGCAGCCCAAAGAGGAAGCCCTGCTGCTCGGCTGGGGAGTGAGCATGCCGATTCTGGTGCGCTCGCGCCGCTACGACGCCGAATTTTTCCGCGAGTTGGGCGTAAACGATCCTTCTGCCCGCAAAGCGGAGGACGCCATCCGCGACCTGTTCGGCGGGTAAAGGGTAATTGCACCCCTCCGCAGGCTTTGGCAGGCTCAACCTGCGGGGTGCGGCGATGCCGCACTGGGCTCAGGGCGCGTACACCCCGCTCAGCCGCTGCCATTCCTCCAGCGAAAGCGTCTCGGCGCGGCGCTGCGGGTCAATCCCGGCGGTTTGCAGCAGCGCGCCCGCCTCTTGCGCGGGAATGCCCAGCCCGGCCGCCAGGCTGTTGCGCAGCGTCTTGCGCTTTTGGGAAAAACCGGCTTTCGCCAGCCGGAAGAACAGATCCAGCCGGTCGAGCGGGACGAGCGGCTGAGGGTACAGGTCAACCCGCAGGCTGACTGAATCAACCTGCGGCGGCGGGTAGAATGCTCCGGCGGGGATGCGCAGCACCGCGCGCGGCTTGCCATACACCTGCACCGAAAGCGCCAGCAGGCTCATTTTTCCCGGCGCGGCGCATATCCGCTCGGCAACCTCGCGCTGCATGGTCAGCACCATGCGCGCCGGGCGCGGTGGATTTTCCAGCAAGTGGCGGATGATCGCCGAGGTGATGTAGTAGGGGATGTTCGCTACCACCAGGTAATCGCCGACCGCGTCAATCCAATCACCCGGCTGCACGGCGAGAATGTCCCCTTCCACCAGGGTGACGTTATCCAGCCCGGCCAGAGTCTCGCGCAGCAGCGGAATCAGGCTGGCATCCAGTTCCACCGCCACCACCTGCCGCGCGGCGCGCGCCAGCCAGATCGTCAGGCTGCCCACACCGGGACCAACTTCCAGCACGGTTGCGCCGGGGGGAATCTCCGCCGCTTCAACCAGTTTGCGCAGCGCCTGCTGATCCACCAGAAAATTCTGCCCCAACCCTTTGCGCGGGCTCAGGTCGTGATCGCGCAGCAGGCGCGTCACGTCCAGTGGCGGGGGAATCAGGGCAGAATCCACGGGATGTTCGCCGGTACCGGGGTGAGGAAATAGACGGTCACGTACCTTGCCCAGGGAACGTAATCGGCATCCGAGTAGCCCAGGTCAATCCAGTTGCGCCCGTCCGGGAAGCCGAGACCGGAGTCCGCCACCACGCCCTTGCCGTAACCGGGAACGTAGAGTTGCTGCCCGCTCATCCACGAGTACCACGAGCTTTTAACAGCCAGGATGCCTTTTTGCAGCGTTGCGCCGCTGCGGGTGATGTACGAGCAGCGATTGCGAAAGCCGCACGGGTGATAGGAGGTGGCGAAGGCGGTCACCGCGCGCCAATACTCAATCGTCCCATCCGGCGTTTCCAGCGTACGCACCACCACCTGGGTGCCATAACCGAGCACCTGGTCAACTGGTTCTTTGGCGACCCACTGCGCCTCTTCGGCGCGGCTGACCTCGACCCCGTCCTCGTAGCGCACCTGCACCCGCGATACCTCAATCCCCAATTCACCCGGCTTGACCACCGAGCGCTGGTCGAGCTCGGTTTGCGGGTCGGGCTGGTAAGTGGATTTGTACGGGATCGGTTTTTGCTCCAGCAGCACTTCCTCGCGCACGCGCACCACGCGGATGGAGCGGTCAGGCGGGATGGGCTGGTCTTCTGCCGGCAGGCTGTAGTCCAGATCTTGCAGCGGAATACCGGCTTGCGCCAGCGCCTGACCAACCGTTTCGGCATTGACGGGGATGGTGTGCGTCCTGCCGTCGGCGCTGATCCGCACCGCCTGGGCAGGCTCAATCTCGACTGCCAGCGGCAGACCGGTGAGCAATGTGTCAGCCGGCAGGGATAACTTGTCCGCCGGGCGCAGGCGGATACCGGCATCCCACAAGGCTGCCAGCAGGGTCTCGCGCGCGGAAACGAAGGTCAGGCGTTGTCCGTTGACAGCGATCTGGATGCGGGTAGCAGGGTGGAAGGTCAGATTGAGCGCCGGCAGGCGAGGCAGCGCCTGCGCCGGGTCGTGCGGCATACCGTTCCATTCCAGCCGATCATCGGGAAAGAGCGCCAACCCCGCCAGCGCCAACAGATTGGCGGGCAGGCGCTCGGCGGTGTACAGGCGGTGGATTGCGCCGTTGGCGCTGTTGGTAATCACCACCGGGCGGGCGCGCTCCAGGCGGACAGCGCCATTGCTCGGCAAGGGAGCGTTTGCCGGCGGGGAAAGCCGGTCGGCATCGCGCAGGGGAATGCCAGCCTGCGCCAGCGCATCGCCCACGCTGCCCGCGCGGGTGCGCAGAGTCAGCGTTTGACCGTTCAGGTAGAGGGTGACCTCGCGTTCCAAACCGGCGTAGAACAGCGCTGCGCCGAGCAGGATCAGCGCCGCCGCCAGCCCGGCGAGGATTTTGGGGTGCTTGTCCATATTTGGATTCTAACAGACTTTTCGGGGGATGGAAAAAAGGCTAGCGCCTGGTACTTCCGCGCATGGCAACCGTACCGGGTTGCCGGTTCTTACCGGGAACCAAACCTTAACCCGCTTCGTCTAATATTAAAGTATTTTAAGATTCAGGAGTAATATAACCATGAAACCGATGAAATTTTTGCTTTCGCTCAGCCTGGTCGTTATTCTGACGGCTTGCAACGTGCCGAGCCCCGCCGCCCCCACCCCCGCAGAGGACCTTTCCGCCACTCTGGAAGCCGCCCGCACCCAGGCCGTGCAGACCGCTATTGCCGCGCTGCCCACCCCCGCCATCCCCACGCCGATTCTGCTGCCCACCAACACCCCAGCAGAGAATTCCCCCACCCCGCCGCCCACCGCAACCCCCACCCAGCTGCCGCCAACCGCAACGCTGCCGCCAGCCACGCTCACTCCGGCGGCCACGGTCAGTTCCGCCAAGCTTTCCATTGCCATCGTCGGGGTGGATAAAAACCGCGTCATCACCATCCAGGCGCAGGATTTCCCCGCCAATCAAACCTTCAAAATCCGCGTGGGACCCTTCGTTGGCTTCTTCAAGAATTTCGTCGAAGTCGGCACGATCAATTCCGGCAGCGGCGGCAACTTCAAGTTCAACGTGAACCTGCCCGACGAGGTCGAGGATGTGGATAAGATCACCGTCCGCCTGGACAGCTCCACCAGCGGCGTGTACGCCTACAATGTCTTCACCAATACCACCAGCGGCAGCATCGCCACCACCGCCACCCCCTCCACCACGACCACGCCGGTTGCCGGCGCTGCCTGCCAGGTCTCGGTTTCCCCGTCCACCTCGCAGACCTTCAGAACGCGCGAAGACTTCGACGCCGTCTGGACGGTCAAGAACACCAGCAACCGCACCTGGGACGCTTCCGCGGTGGACTACAAGTACATTAGCGGCAGCGAGATGCAGAAGTTCGCCAAGGTCTTCGACCTCAAGCAGTCGGTCAAGTCCGGCGAGTCGATCAAGATCACTGTAGACATGCTCACCCCCGATAAAGCCGGCAGCTACACAACCACCTGGTCAATCGTCGAGGGCAGCACCACCTTGTGCTCCCTGCCGCTCACCGTTGTTGTCAAGTAATTCTCCAACAATCCGCTGATACCCTCAAGCCAGCGCGCCATAGCGGCGCGCTGGCGATTTCGTTCCAAATTTCCAACCAGATTCACGCTCCCAGACGCTGGACTCAAGCAAAATACCGCGTACAATAAATGTCTGCACCTTGTTTTTCAGGAGAGGAAGCCATGCAAGCGCTAAAAGATCGGATTATGAAGGAAGGCAAGAATTTAGGTGGGGGAATCCTCAAGGTTGACAATTTCATCAATCACCAGGTTGATCCGGTGTTGATGGACCTGTGCGGACAGGAACTGGCAAAGCAGTTTGCCGGCGTTGGCGCCACGCGCATATTGACCGCCGAGATCTCCGGCATTGCCCCGGCGCTGATGACCGCCCGCCATCTCGGCGTCCCGGTGGTCTATGCGCGCAAGTCCAAGCCGATCACCATGCCCGACCAGGTTTACCTGACCATCGCCCCGTCGCATACCCGCGGGCGCCCGGTGGAGTTGATCGTTTCGCCCGAATTCCTCGCTCCCGGCGAGCGCGTGCTGATTATTGATGATTTCCTCGCCTCCGGCGCCACCATCCTCGGATTGGTGCGCCTGACCCAAGCCGCCGGCGCAAGCCTGGTCGGCATTGGCGCGCTGATCGAAAAAACCTTCGAGGGCGGGCGCGATGCGCTTGCCTACCTGAAGGTGCCTGTCATTTCGCTGGCGTGCATCGTCTCGATGCTGGATGGCAAAATCGTCTTTGCCCCATGAGCGACGCCATTGCCGTCCTCGATTTCGGCTCGCAGTACGCCCAACTGATCGCCCGCCGCGTGCGCGAGGCGCAGGTGTATTGCGAACTGTTCCCCTGGGACGCCGCCGCGCACAGCGTGCTCGCCATCCAGCCGCGCGGTTTTATCCTCTCCGGCGGTCCCGCCTCGGTTTATGAACCCGGCGCGCCAGCCATCCCCGCCTTCGTGCTCGAATCCGGGCTGCCCGTGCTGGGCATCTGCTACGGTATGCAGGCGCTGACCCGCGCGCTGGGCGGCGTAGTTGCGCCTGCCAGCCAGCGCGAGTACGGGCTTGCCCAGGTGGAGACCACCCGCCCCAACCCGCTGCTGCCCGCCGGCACCCAGCCGGTGTGGATGTCGCATGGCGACCGCATCGAGACGCCGCCGCCCGGCTTTCAGGCGCTGGCGCGCAGCGCCAACAGCCCGGTTGCCGCCATAGGCGACCCGGCGCGCGGCTGGTACGGCGTGCAATTCCACCCCGAGGTGCACCATACCCCCGGCGGCGCGGAGTTGCTGCGCCGCTTCGCCGTCGAAATCTGCGCCTGCCGTCCCGGCTGGACGCCCGAAGCGATTATCGAAGAAGCCGTCCGCCGCATCCGCGCCCAGGTCGGCAGCCAGCGGGTGCTCTCGGCGGTCAGCGGCGGGGTCGATTCAAGCGTGGCAACCGCGCTGGCGCTGCGCGCGGTGGGCAGCCAGTTAGCCGCCGTGTTTGTGGATACCGGCATGCTGCGCCAGGGCGAACGCGAGCAGGTCGAGCGCGCCTTTCGCCGCGCGCTGGGCGAAAACCTGATCGTGGTGGACGCAGCGCAGCAATTTCTCGCCGCGCTGCGCGGTGTGGAGGAGCCGGAACACAAGCGCCGCATCATCGGCGAAACCTTCATCCGCATCTTCGAACGAGAGGCGCGCCGCCTGGGCGAGCTGCCCTTTCTGGTGCAGGGCACCATTTACCCGGACGTGATCGAATCCGCTGCGCCCGACCGCAGCAAAGCCCAGCGCATCAAAACCCACCACAACGTCGGCGGGCTGCCCGAGGACTTCGACTTCGCGCTGGTCGAGCCGCTGCGCTACCTGTTCAAGGACGAGGCGCGCATCGTCGGCGAAGCGCTGGGTTTGCCTGAGGACATGGTCTGGCGGCAGCCCTTCCCCGGACCGGGGCTGGCGGTGCGCTGCCTGGGCGCAATTACGGCTGAACGGCTGGAGCGTTTGCGCGCCGCGGACGCCATCTTCACCGGCGAACTGACCGCCGCCGGGCTGCTGGGGCGCAGCACCCGCGCCGATCCGCAGCGCATCTCGCAGGCGTTCGCCGTGCTGCTGCCGGTGCGCTCGGTGGGCGTGATGGGCGACCAGCGCACCTACCAGGAGGCGGTTGCTTTGCGCGCCGTCACCACCCAGGATTTCATGACCGCCGCTTGGGCCGCCCTGCCGCACGACCTGCTGGCGCGGGTTGCCAGCCGCATCGTCAACGAAGTGCCGGGCGTTAACCGCGTGGTGTACGACATCACCAGCAAGCCGCCCGCCACCATTGAATGGGAGTGAAACTCAGTACCAGACGCGGAACCAGGATTGGGCGCGGGCTTCCTCGCCGTTGGTCACCACCAGCACCTCGATGGTCACCACCTGGCGCGGCTGCAGCTCGCCCACCGGGAAGGTCAGCCTGGCGATGCCGTCCGCGTTGCTGCTCTGCAAACCGTACGCCACGCGCTGCCCGTCGGGCAGGTTGACCGTCACCGTCACCGAAGCGCCGCGAACCGGATTGCGGTAGCGGTCGCGCACGATCACAAACAGCGTTTGCGATTCGTGGGCGGCAACCAGCGGGCGGGCAACGAAGGCGTGCGCCTGCGGGAAGACCGGCTGCCCAGGCGCCGCGCTGCCGCGCCGCTGGATGGCGGCCGGGTCGTACATCACCAGGTCGAAGTGGCGCTTGCCCAGATCGGTCAGCGCCACATGACTATCCGCATCCCGTTCGGGCTGCCATTCCATGCGCGCTTTTTCGAAGTACTGCACGTAGCGCCCTTCGCGGATTTCCAGGTCAGAGATCGGGTTGCCGAAATTGGCTGCCCCGTCGTTGGCGTCGTAAAACTGAAGGAAGGCATAACACACGCTCTTGCCGGTTGCCGCGAAGCGGCGGCAGGCAGGACCTTCACTGGGCACCGGCGCCAGTGGGCCGGGTCCAGGGTAGAGCAGTTCGCCCAGCGGGGCAACCACCACCTGCTCGCCTTGCGGCGTGCGCAGCAGGTCGAAGCGCGCCTTGCTGAAGTACTGCATAGTGGTGCGCACCCCCAGCGCGGAAATGCCTTCGAATTCCTGCGTCATCGGCAAACCGTAGATTTCCAGCGGATTGGGCACGCTGTTGTACTGCGCCAGGAACGCGCCGCGCACGAAGAAGCCCGTGCCGAAATCCTCCCCCTCCTCCGGCGATTGAGCATAACCCACGCCGAGAGAAACAGAGAGCAGCGCAACGATTACCAGCAGGAAAACGAAACGGTTCATACCCCTCATACGATTGTATTATAGACACAATACAACCAAAATGCAATTCAAATCGCCGGGCAATTTTCGAATTTCGTGTATTCTTTTTAATTTTTACGTCCATGCAGGATGGCGCAAAGGGCTCGCCCTGTGGTTCGCTAGGCGGTTGGTGCATCTCGGCAAGCGGGGTGACCGCCTGCCGAACCACAGGATACGCCCGGCGCAGTGACAAAACGCACGTATCTCGAACCGTCGTTAATTTGCCGCCTCCACATCGAAGACCCACGGACCGGAGATTACCTCATGGAACGAATCGCTCACCACGCGGCGGGCTTCCAGTTCGCTCATGTCAGCCGGTTTCTCCAGGATGTCGTAGCCAAACGACCATTCCTCGTGACGGCAGGTGAACTTGATCCCGGCTCCGGCGGCATCCAGTTTTTCCTGGGCTGCCGCGCAGTCCGGCTGCTCCGCCGCCGAGTTGGCAATCCGCTCGACGATCAATTGCATCTTCGAAGCAGTAACCCCTGCGGGCAGCTGGAAGCGGTTGAGGCTGCACTGCATCGCGCGCCCCTCGACCTCGGCCATTCCCTCGATCAACATTCCCGCGTAGTTGTCGCGGATTTCGCGCCCGCCTGCCACCAGCACCATTTGATCAGCCGCCCAGTCCGACTCGAACGGCACCTCGAAACACAGCCGGAAGGTGAGCTGGCCGTCGCTCAGGCTGACCCGGCTGAGCTGCATGGCAGTATCGCCGGCTTGCGCGGTGAAGACCGCTTCGCTTTTCTGTTTCTGCGCCTCAGCCGGCTCTGCGGCTGCGGCGAACGGGGCAGCCGGCGGCGCCTGGCTGGCGGCGGGCTGCGCAAAGACAGTGGTGCTGAGCAGCACGCCCAGCGCTGCCAGGACGATCACCCCCAGACTGATGCCCGCCAGCAGGGCAATTTTGGTTCGCTGTTTGGTTTCCATCACGTATTTGTCTCCTTTTTTTGAACTTCAAGAATTTTCGGATCGGCTGTATGTGCCGATTTTTCAAGGAACGCAGGGGGAAAACAGCATTGTGATTAATGCAAAATCAGCCTTATTTGGGAAGTACCGCCGGTCACCCCACCCCCCATGACGTTGACCCCTATTGACAGGCAGGCGCAGCTTGTGTCCGTTACGGATATACGTACTCAACATAGGGGTATTGATGTGTGGAATTTAGCGTGAATTGATGGTTGCCGAGACTGGCGGATTTTTTGACATAGTAACCCGGATTACATGAATACCTGGAATTGTCTATAAACTGAATGTCTTCATAGTAATTGCTGTTGCGGTTATTTTTATTTTCCATCCGGCTGTAATAAGCATAGACATCGTCTGTACAAATTCGATAAACCGTCCACCAGGTGTATCCAATGATTGAAACATTCGCGACCGTCTGGCTTTTGACCGAAGCGGTCCATGTGGTTGTATAGGTATATACGCTTTTCTCCGCAAAATAGGTGATTCCAGAAATTGACCCCGAAACTGTTTTGCTGCCGCCGCCCGCAATGGCTTGACCCACCGCGATTGCCGAAATAAGACAACCGAGCGTAAAAACGGTTAACAGTCGAACCTTTGGTTTCATTATTCCTCCGCAGTAGTTGAAAATTCCATCAAGATCATCTCTGGCGGAATGGAATTGGCGTCAATGCTCATTTCGAGCCGTCTAACGAGTTGGCGGCTGCCGTCGATTAGCGTTGCCCATCCTTCGCTAAACAAGAACTGACCGGTTGTCCAATCATAATAATCCACGGAAGTAAACGAAATTACAGGTTGATCCACGCCATCCATCCGACCAGGGGACGGGTAAACATCCTGAGTGGTAACCTGTAACCGTAATCTATCCTCTGGTTGGATCAACTGAAATACGGCGTTTTGACCACCGCCTTGTTCGATCACGCGATCAACAGCCTCAATCCGCGCCCAATAATCACTCTGGACGGCGGGCAGAATTTCGGGGTTGGCCGGTTTCCCAATGCTGCCATCACTGGCTTGTGTCAACGAAACGCGAGTCCCATCGAACATCTTTTTCTCGGAATACATCGCGTCAACCTGTAAATCTTGATCCACAAACAACCAGGTTTCGCGCACCCAGTTCTTGGGAATGATTTGCCCATTCATCGGCACAACCACATACGCTTCGGCATTGGTAAAATCGGTCAGCGTTTCGCGCACCAGCACCCAGCCCGGCTTGAACAGGTGCTGCTTTGCCCGCTCGAGCAGCGCCTGACGAATCTGCCCGGCGCTCATTTCGGCTTCTTGGGCGCCGGACGGCGTTTTGCCCGCCCCGGTTTCCTCCGCTTCTTCCACAACCAGCGGTAAAGCCGCTTCTCCCTCGGTCTGACCTTTCGCCCCGCCCGGCTTTTGAGCAGCAAGAAAAATCGAACCCGCTGCCAGCACCAGCAGCGCAACCAGCACCAGATAGGGTTTCCTGAACATATCATCCTCCTGAACCAACAGCAGCCTTTTTCAGCAAAATCACTATAGCAAATTGAACCTGAAATGGGAAGTACCGCCGGTCACCCCACCCCCCATGACTTTGACCCTATTGACAGGTGTTTGCTTTTCCCTTACCATACACTTGCCCAAAGCGCCTTTTTCAACCACTTGCATTCAGTACGAGGGTCGAATGGCGAACTCATCTCTCCCTTTGGTCTGCATTGCCGTTTCCATCCCGCTGCTAAGAAATGGATTGGCTGCTCTCTTCAAAGAAAATCTCTCCTCCGTTCGCTGCCAGACGATTGAAGGCGTTTCCGACCTCTCGCGGCAAATTCAGGAACTCCAGCCAGACCTGTTGATTGTTGATACGGCGCGATTGACAACCCTTGTCCAATCCAATCCATCTTCGTCCCTCAATTCGCCCAGCGCGATTTTGCTGATCGCCCCGCCCACCAGCCTGCCTTCGGTTATCCAGGCAGCGCAGCGCATGACCATCCAAGCCTGGCTGCCGCTGGACAGCGACCCGGAGAGAATTGTTCAGGCCGCGCAGTACCTGCTGGAGGGGCGCACCGACTTTAACGCCCTGCCTGAACTGCTGGACACCTTCCTGCGCGAGCGCACGCCGCCGCCCGCCCTGAGTGAGCGCGAACGCCAGGTGCTGACCATGATCGCCATGGGGTACACCAACGATCAAATTTCGGAGAGCCTGGCGCTCCAACCGGGTACCGTCAAGAACCACGTGACCACCATTTACCACAAAATCGGCGTCCACAGCCGCGCGGAAGCGGTGTCTTTTATGTGGAAAAACCCGGATTTATTCTGCTTCGACAGCCCGGCGGAGGGCGATCTAATCCAGTGATGAATGCGCCTCCAGGCGTCATTCATTTCCCGGCTGCCCGGGAAGAAAAACCTCATAGACGCGATAACCGCCGTCCTGGAAGCGTTTTTGAACCAGCGCGCCCAGTTCCGCCGCATCGAACTGCTCTTGGGGCGCAGTCAGAACATAGGAGATGCGCTGCTCCGCCAAAAAATCAGCCGCTTCGGTTGCGGACATCTGATTCGAAAAGAAACGCTCGACGCGGGGTTGAATTTGCGCCAGATGCATGCTTTCGGGTCCGTGGCCGGTGATGGTGTGAACGAATGCCCAGGCGGGCAGCCGGTTCGAAAGGTGAAAATTCGCCAGCACGACCGGGCGTCCCGCGCTTACCGAACGGATATAACGAAAAGCGTTTACTTCTTCTTTGGGGATGAAAACGGGCTGCGCGGGCACCAGTACAGCCATCAGGCTGCCGGCGTAGAGGATCAGCGTGGTCACAAAGCCGCTAATCAGGACGGCATATCCAACCCTGGAAAACCGCGGCTTCATTTTCGTCAACGCAGCCACCGCCAGGATCGAAATCAAGACCCAAATGGCTTCCGGGAATCGCCGCTGCAGGTTGTGCGGCGCGTAGGCAAGCAGCGGGAAAAGCAGCAGCCACCCCGCTGCCAGGCTGGCAGCCGCCAGACGCTCCCGCCACGCCCACGCCGCCCCCACAACAGCCATCAGCAGGGCTGGGGCGAGCGAGAGGAGGTAGTCTCCTGCCGGCGGTGACAGGATGATGTTTTGCGCCATCCACTGCCTGAGGAATGGATGCGCGGTATAGGCAAAGAACGAATAAACGGGCAGCGGCGAAGAAATCGCGCCTGCCAGGAGCGCGGCTTTCAGGCGCGCCTGCCAGGCGGTTGCAGCGGCGGGGTGCGGCTGCGTTTTGTTGGCTTTTTGGAAGGCAAGCCCGGCGAGGATGCCTGTTCCGCCCACCAGCCAGGCAATCGGGATGTTTACCGGCTGGAACAAACCCAGCGCCAGCCAGAGCATGCCCGTTTTGAAACCGATCAACCGCCAGTTTTCTCCCCCCGCGCACCGGTACAGGGTTGCCAGCCCCCACAGGAATAAGGCTCTTGCCCACAGCAAGTGGGGCAGCCCAAGGACAGACAGGAAGCCAAACGTTTCAGGCGAGTAAAATTCCAGCGGTAGTTGGGCATAACCGGACCAGCGCACCCCAAGGATCGAAAGCCAGCCCAAACCGCCCCCCGCCACCGCCAACGCCACCGCCAAACGGCGCGGATTCTCCTGACGGAGGAAGAGACCGGCAAAATCATACACCGCAACGACGCAGGCAAGGATGCCGGTCAGGCGGAACAAGTGGAAAAGAACGACCAGCTGTTCGTGCTGCCCGGCTGGCGCCAATTTACCCAGCAGCAGGTAGGGAATGAAAGCAATTACCCCCTGCTGCGGGAAAGCGGTGTAGGGGGTTTTGAACAGCCAGTCTCCAGCCGACCCCGCTAACATTTTGGCGATGTAGGAATTGCCGTCCTCTACTCCAAAGACAAACCCGCTGAAGACCCAGCCCGGAGCCGGCAGAAAGCCGCCAGCCAGGTAAGGGATGCTGGTCAGCAGGATCAGGGCAAGCGCGAAATAGAACGCCCAGCGCCTCGAGGCAGCCTGAAATCTTTGGGGATTGATTTGCATGATCGCTGCAATCCATCATAACTCAAAATAGAAGAAAGCCAACTAATTTGATGATGCAATCTCCCCCACGGCAGGGTTGGGGATTGCCTCGCTTCGCTCGCAATGACCTGCAAGGTGGAATTTCCCGACTTTTAAGAAAGGCATGGAAGGCGCAGCGATTGTCCTGTTGTCTGACCACAGGACGCGGTATAATTAGGGAAATTCCCCGCTGAGAGGCAATCGGTATGAATGATCGGAAAATCCGCGTGCTGATCGCCAAGCCCGGCTTGGATGGGCATGACCGCGGCGCCAAGGTGGTTGCCCGCGCGCTGCGCGACGCCGGCATGGAGGTGATCTACACCGGCTTGCGCCAGACGCCTGAAATGATCGCCGAAGCCGCCCTGCAGGAGGATGTCGACGCCGTCGGGCTGTCCATCCTGTCCGGCGCGCATATGGCGCTCGTCCCGCGCGTAGTGGACTTGCTGCGCGCCAATGGGCAGCACAACGTGCATGTCTTCGTCGGCGGTATTATTCCTGCCGCGGATATCCCCCGCCTGCTCGAATTGGGCGTGCGCGCGGTATACGGACCCGGCACCTCAACCGAGACGGTCGTCGCCGACCTGCGCCGGGCTGTTCTTCGTCCCAGCGAGGCATAAACGCGGAGCGGCATGGACCTGGCAGAGGAAGTACGCCGCGCAAACCGCCTGGCGCTCGCCCGGCTGCTGACCCTGATCGAGAACGAAGACCCGCAGGGTCAGGAGGCTCTCGACCGGCTGTTTCCCCACAGCGGGCAGGCGCACTGGATCGGCGTGACCGGACCGCCCGGCGCGGGCAAATCCTCGCTGGTCAATCGCCTGGCGCGCGCTTTTCGCAATCCGCCGGATGCCTCCCCGGCGCGCACGGTCGCCATCGTCGCCGTGGATCCGACCTCGCCGTTTACCGGCGGCGCGCTGCTCGGCGACCGGGTGCGCATGCGCGACCTGAGCGGCGATCCGGGTATCTTCATCCGCTCGATGGCGTCGCGCGGCGCGTTGGGCGGGCTGGCGCGCGCCACCCCGGCGGTCGTCCAGGCGCTGGACAGCGCCGGATTCGAGATCATCCTGATCGAGACGGTCGGCGCCGGTCAATCCGAGGTGGACATCGCCCGCCTGGCTCACACCACGCTGGTAGTCGAAGCCCCCGGCATGGGCGACGACATCCAAGCGATCAAAGCCGGCATCCTGGAAATTGCCGATATCCTGGTGCTCAACAAAGCCGACCTGCCCGGCGCCGAAAATGCCGCCCGCGCGCTGCGCAGTATGCTCGAATTGGGCAGCCCGCAGCGCGGTGCAGCCAACCCCGCCTCGAACGCGGCAGTTCCCGCCTGGCTGCCGCCGCTGGTGCTGACCGTTGCCAGCGAGGACGAGGGCACTACCGAAGTGATCGAACACATCCACGCCCACGCCGCCCATCTGCGCCGGAGCGGCGGCTGGCAGGCGCGCGACCGGGCACGCCTGAACGCCCAGCTGGAGGCGCTGGCGCAGCAAGCCCTGCTGCAACGCTGGCGCGCCAGCCTGCCGGAAGGCGTGTACCAGCAGGCGCTGGAAGACCTGACCACCCGCAGCGTATCCCCCTACCAGGCGCTGCGCGCCTTGCTGCAGGCATCCGCCGTCGCCAGCCCCGCGCAGCCGCACGGCACAGCGGGTTAATTCAAGTCCGCCCTGATCGTCCCATATTATGTAGTAACGAGGAGAAGCCGCACCATGCAACGAACCATGATCGCAAACCTGCGCCAGCACATTGGCGAAAAAGTGACCGTGCAGGGATATCTGCAAACCCTGCGCGACCAAAAGAAGATGCAGTTCCTCATCCTGCGCGACCGTAGCGGTCTGGCGCAGGCGGCGTTCTGGAAAGCCAACGACCCGGCGCTGGCGGAGCAGATTTCCGCCACCGCCAGCGAAAGCGTGGTGACCGTCAGCGGCACAGTGGTGGACAACCCGGTCGTCAAACTGGGCGGGCTGGAAGTGCAGTTGGAGACCTTCCAGGTGGAAAGCGCCGCCGAAGCGCCTATCCCGCTCGACCCAACCGCCGAGGCGCTGCCCGCGATTGACTTCCGCCTGGACTGGCGCTTTCTGGACATGCGCCGTGCGCCGGTCACCCTGCTGTTCGAGGCGCAAACAACCGCGGAAGCCGCCTTCCGCGAATACTGGCTGAAGCACGACTTCATCGAAATTCATTCGCCCAAACTGATGGGCTCGCCCAGCGAGAGCGGCGCCGAGTTGTTCGAGGTGCAGTACTTCGAAACCAAAGCCTACCTGGCGCAATCGCCGCAGTTCTACAAGCAAATGGCAATGGCGGCCGGCTTCGAGCGCGTCTTCGAAATCGGGCCCGTCTTCCGCGCCGACCCGTCCTTCACCTCGCGCCACATGACCGAGTTTACCGGCATTGATATGGAAATTTCCTACATCGAGTCGCACGATGACGTGATGCGCTTCCTGGAAAACATGCTGCAATACGTTTACCAGCGCGTCAAGGAAGTGCACGGCGCGCAAATCCAGCAGCAGTTCGGGGTGGAAATCCAGCCGCCCAGCGTGCCTTTCCCGCGCATCAGCATGGCGCAGGCGCTGGAAATCCTCAAATCGGTCGGCTACCAGCTGCCGCCGGAAAAGAAGGGCGATATCGATCCGGGCGGCGAGCGCGCCCTGGCGGACTGGGTCAAGCGCAATCACAACCACGAATTCTTCTACCTGATTGATTGGCCGATTAGCGTGCGTCCCTTCTATCACATGCGCCACGCCAGCCAGCCCAACCTGACCAAGAGCTTTGACCTGATCGCCAACGGCACCGAGATCGTCACCGGCGCGCAGCGCGAGCACCGCTACGACGTGCTGCTAAAACAAGCCGTGGAAAAAGGGCTGACGCCTGAATCAATCCAGTTCTACCTGGATTTCTTCCGCTACGGCTGCCCGCCGCACGGCGGTTTTGGCATGGGGCTGTCGCGCCTGCTGATGGTCATGCTCAACCTGCCCAACATCCGCGAGGCGGTTTTCCTGTTCCGCGGACCCAACCGGCTGCACCCCTAAGGAGAAGCGATGATTACGGTTGAGGATATGCGTTTTCGCGCCGCCGAACGGGAAGACATCCCCCGCTTCGTGCGCTGGCTGAACGACCCGGAAGTGCGCCAGAATCTGCTGCTCTACGCGCCCATGTCGCTGCATGAAGAAGAGGAATGGTTCAACGGGCTGCTGAAACGCCCCAAGGACGAACGCCCGATGGTGATCGAGGTCAACACGCCCGATGGCTGGCAGCCGATTGGCAACATCGGCTTGCACAACATCGAGTGGCGCATCCGCAGCGCCGAGGTCGGGCTGTTCATCGGCGAGAAAACCTATTGGGGGCACGGCTTCGGCAGCCGCGCGCTGCGCATGATGGTTGATTACGCCTTCAACACCCTCAACCTGAACCGTATCTTTTTGCACGTCTTCGAGACCAACGCGCGCGGCATTCGCGCCTACCAGAAGGTCGGCTTTGTCGAAGAAGGTCGCCTGCGCCAGGACATGTACAAGGATGGGCGCTATATAGATGTACTGATGATGAGTATTTTGCGCCAGGAGTGGCATTCGAACGCTGAGTGATATATACTAAAGATCAGGAAGCAGAAGAGGAACATGCCCACCCACAACCACTCGCGCCACGAACGGATGATGTACGGTGATATTCGCCTGTATGCCGGCACTGCCTGCCCGGAATTAGCCCAGGCGATTGCCAATTATCTCAATCTGCCGCTGTGCGGACGGGATGTGGTTGAATTCCCCAACGACAATCTGTTCGTCAAGCTGCACGGCAGCGTGCGCGGGCAGGATTGCTACGTCATCCAGACTACTTCCATACCGGTGCACCGCAACCTGATGGAATTGCTCATCATGATCCAGACCCTGCGCCTGGATTCCGCCGCGCGCATCACCGCAGTGGTGCCCTACCTGTGCTATGCCCGTTCGGACAAAAAGGACCAGCCGCGCGTGCCAATCACTGCCCGGCTGGTGGCGGACATGATCGAAGTCGCCGGCGCCGACCGCTACGTTACGCTCGACCTGCACGCCGGACAAATTCAGGGCTTTTTCTCCATCCCCGGCGATGTGCTGACCGCCTTCCACATGCTGACCGATTACTTCAAATCGATCCTCAACCGGCTGCATTCGCCGGTAGTGGTGACCGCCGACCTGGGGTTTGCCAAAAAAGCGCGCAACTACGCCGCCAAACTGCAGCTGCCGCTGGCGTTCATCGAAAAACGACGACTTGCCAACAACGCCAAAGCCGAGGCGCTCACCCTGATCGGCGATGTCTATGACCGCGACGTGATCCTGGTGGACGATGAAATCGACACCGGCGGATCAATCGTTCAGGCGGTCAACCTGGTCAAGGAAAACGGCGCGCGCAACGTATACATCTCGTTCGTCCACGCCGTTTTCTCCGGCGAAGCCGCCCAGCGCCTGGCAGCCCTGCCGGTCACCCAGTTCGTCACCACCAACACCATCCCCATCCCGCCCGCCAAAGCCGCCTTGTTTGGCGAGCGGCTGCGCATTCTCTCGATTGCCCCCCTGCTGGGGGAAGTCATCCACCGCGCCAACGAAGGGCGCAGCGTGGGTGAGATGTTCAACGAATAACCCGCGCCGCAGCCCGTATTCTGTCCCGTCCCATGCCCGAACTCCCGGAAGTCGAAACGATTGTGCGCGCCCTGCAGGACGGCGGGCGGGGCAGCCCGCCGCTGCGCGGCAGGGTGGTGCAGGCTGCCGACCTGCGCTGGCAGCGCACCCTGGCTGCCCCAGGCGCGGCGGAGTTCGAGGCGCGCATCCGCGCCCAGCGGGTCGGGCAGGTTTCGCGGCGGGGAAAATTCATCCTCATTCATCTTTCAAAGGACACCCTGCTTTTCCACTTGCGCATGAGCGGCGATCTGCGCCTGGAAGCGCAAACCGATCTGCGCGGCAATCCCCTCCCGCCGGCACCGCACGACCGCCTGCTGCTGCTGTTGGAGGACGGCTGGCGGCTGGCGTTCAACGACACGCGCAAATTTGGGCGCGCCTGGCTGACCAGCGACCCGCGCCAGGTGCTGGATGGGCTGGGCCCCGAGCCGCTCGATGAAGCCCTGAGCGGCGTGTCCTTTCACCGCCGGCTGCGCGACCACCGCCGCCAGTTGAAACCTCTGCTGCTGGACCAATCCTTCCTCGCCGGGTTGGGCAACATCTACACCGACGAAGCCCTGCACCTGGCGCGGCTGCACCCGCTCACCCTTTCCAGCGCGTTGAGCGCCGGCGAGGCGCAGCGGCTGCTGGATGCCATCCGCGCCGTGCTGCAAGCCGGCATTCGCCACAACGGCGCCAGCATTGACTGGGTTTATCGCGGCGGTGAATTTCAAACCCAGTTTCGCGCCTACGGGCGCGCCGGGCAGCCCTGCCCGGTATGTGGCACGCCGATTGCACGTACTCTCATTGGTCAACGCGGCACGCATTACTGCCCTCACTGCCAGCCCCTGAACATGCAGGGGCAAATCCAACCGTCCTGATCGTCCGTGAAAGCGAGGCTGTCATGCCGAATCTTGGAAATCTGCTTCTGCCTGCCCTGATCTTCACCGTTGTGGGATTCGTGATTGGCGCGCTGGTGGCGTATTTCTTCACCGACCGCGCTAAAGAAAAAAGCCCCCTTCCTGCCGCGCAGGAGGAAGGGGAAAAGGAAGAGAAACCCGCGCCACGACCTGCCAGCGAGGAACCTTACACCGGGCTGCCGCTGGAACGTTTTGATCCGCTGGTGCGCCTGTACCGCGAGAAGGCGACCGGCAAACTGGTTACCGAAATTGACCGCAAAATTTACCTGACCCGCGAAACCGTACCGGTGGAGCATATTCGCGATTTGCGCGAAGCCGCCGAGACGTGGAGTAACTGGCTGGGCATCGAGAAGGAAATGCCGCAAGCCGAGAATTCGGCGGCCATTAAACCCCCGCTGCCCGATTCGAGCGTGCTGGCAGCCTCGATCATACCGGTGGAAAAACCGCGCGCCATGTCCATCGTCGGGCAGATTGACGAGGTTTTGCAGGATATGCTCTCCGATTCGCCCCACTCCGGTCACACCATCCGCCTGACCCAGGAAGCCAACATGGGGGTGGTGGTTTGGGTTGACCGCGAGCGATTTGAGGGCATCGAGGCAGTGCCGGACGAGGAAATTCGGCAACTCATTCGCGCCGCCGTCAAGAAGTGGGAGGAAAAGAGCAGCGCGTTCTCGCGCTAATGCGCCAGACGAACAAAACTATTCCACCGCCTCTACTGCCTGAATCTCCGGAAAGAACTGTTTGATCGTTCCCTCCACCCAGCCTTTCATGGTGACGGGGGAAAGCGGGCAGCCCAGGCAGGCGCCACCCAAACGCACCTTGACGATACGCCCATCGAAGCCGATATACTCCACCTCGCCGCCATGATAGGTTTCGATATACGCGCTCAATTTCTCGATCAACGCGCGGAGTTGTTCTTCACTTGTGTATGCAGGGGTTTCAGCTGCGCCCATCTCGAATCCTCCGATTGCCTCTTCTTTTCCGATCCAGGCTGGAAGTCAACACTTTCATGACCTCGGTCTGGGTTTGAATACGCTGTTGGTGCTCGCTGGCAACATTAGCAAGCCGTTGGATCAGCAGCGTTCCGGTTTGCGGGCATTCCTCGCGCACTTTCATCAGGCGGCTGCCTTCGATACGGTAAACCCAACTGGCTTCAAGCGTGACCGCGCCGGATGTGTAAACCGTCCGTCCCAGCGCAGCCGACCAGCCAAACACCTGTCCCGGCTGGATCGTGGCTACGGTTAATGGCGGGGCATCGTATGGCTTGAAACGAATTATAACCTTTCCGGTAGATAAAATGTACAAGTAATCGGCAGCGTCACCCTGGTTGAAGATCACCTGGTTGCCCGCAAAGTGATGCAGCTCGAACCGGCTCGCCAGCCACTCGATTTGCTGGGTACTAAGCCCCTGAAACACCGGAAAATTGAGGAATTCAGCCGTGAACATTGAAATCATGTTATCGGAAAGCGGCAATCCAGTCAAAGTGGCAAATATCATCAATACCCAGACAATCATCATCCAGAATGTCACCCACTGCTTTCAAGGCGGCGCGCGATGATAGTCACAGCCCTTGCCGGATAATCTAAACAAGGCTGAGCGGAAAATTATGCTCAACCTTGTCGCTCGATGACGCAAACGTATCAATGTTCGTGCGGTTCGAGATTCTCCACGCCGGGCAATTTTCCGCTCAGCCGGTCAGGCTGGTGGATTAGAATGGGAAAGTGCTGCGGACAAATCCAGTATTCACGCTCTTGAAATTTAACCGCCAGCAAGGGCACTTCGGCATCCGTCCGGGCGCAGTATACGCAAGCCGATGATGGTTGGGGCATTGCTTCCTCCTGGTCAATAGATAACTGCTGGCTGCAAGTATACCGCGCCCAGCAATGAGCGTCTTTGCTTAAGAGCAAATTGCATTTTACCCGATCCATCCGGGAAATCGGACTCGATTGGGCGAAAACTGCCAACCCACCCTTCTGCCCCAATTACCGGCGGAGAACCCCATCCCGGTCGGGGCAAAAGCAGCAGGCGGTTGGACAAAACCGCCAAGCGTTGGGTATAATGGGGTAGATTGAGATTCGTCCTTTATGCAGACAATTCGCGTCTCCGACGCACAGGGAATTCCTATGAAGCGCTATTTCTTACTGGTGTTGGCTGCCGTTATGCTTGCTGCCGGGTTTCTGCTTCAGCCAGCCGCTGTCCAGGCTCAGGCGCAGCCGCCGACTGCCGGCAAGCCGCTTTGCCTGCCGGATGTGTACCTGATAGACCCGCAGGATTGCCTGCCGCTCGGACCGGCGCAAAAACTGACCGAGATGGCGAAGATGACCGGGTTGACGACCATTGGCAGCCCGCTGCCCGCTTACCGCCCCGCGCCGGAATTGGCGCGCATGCCGGTTTCCATCGCGCGCATCAACCTGCCGAATGCCGAAAAAGCCCCGCTCTTTGCCACCCTGGAAGACGCCATCGCCGGCAACAACCCCACCCGCTTTATTGATCCGGGCCGGATGCGCTTCGTGTCGTATATCCAGGTGCAATTCTACAACGATAATCCCTGGATCCGCCTGCGTTCTGGCGAGTGGATGCGCGCTTCGCCGGTGGGCTATTCTTCCTTCCAGGGGTTGATCTTCAAGCGTACCCCTGCCAACAATTTCGGCTGGATCATGGATACCAACGAGGTGCGCTCGGCGCCCGGTTATGCCGCCCCAAAAACCGGCAGAACGCTTTACCGTGAGAACGTGGTGCAGATCTACGCCGCACAGAACGCCGACAATACTGACTGGTTCATGATCGGCGTGGATGAATGGGTCGAGCGGCGCTTTATCCGCCAGGTGGTAGTCAACACCACCCCGCCAGAGGGAGTGACCAATGACCGCTGGATCGAGATCAACCTGTTCGAACAGACACTGGTCGTCTATGAAAACCACCAACTGGTGTTTGCCACCCTGGTCGCCACCGGCGGAGATCCGTATTTTACCCGCCCCGGGCTGCACCAGATATACGAAAAGAAGGAACTGGAAACGATGAGCGGCGCATTCGAAGCCGACCGCTCGGATTATTATTACCTCCAGGACGTACCCTGGACGATGTACTTCGACGCGGCGCGCGCGCTGCACGGCGCGTACTGGCGCACGCTGTTCGGCTATGCCGGTTCCGCCGGCTGCGTCAACCTGTCAATTGGCGATTCCAGGTGGCTGTTTGACTGGGCAAAGGAAGGCGACTGGGTGTACGTGTGGGATCCTTCCGGGCAGACTCCCACCGACCCCCATTTCTACGGCGCGGGCGGGGCGTAGCCGAAAACTGCCAGGAGCTCAGCGTTCACCCCCGCCGCGCGCGGCTTGCGCAAAACGGGTGGATGTTTGCGGGGAATGGATAAAAACCCAGCCGGCGCAGTCCTAAATAAACTCGTTTTGGCGTTAAAATAATCACAGTTCGGGTCGTTTTCGAAAATCATCTGCGCCAAGTGTATCCACCCCTGATCCACGACCACCAGGCGGAAGAGCGGGAATGACTTCTGACCCGAATTGACGCTTCGATCACCGCCAGGGGCGGCGGCGTTCTCCCCCGCCGCAGACTATGGAATCCCTTTCGCTATGAACGAGATTGTTCTCATCGGCGCTGCAGTTCTGTTGCTGATCAGTGTACTGGCCAGCAAAATCTCCGACCGCTTCGGCATACCGGCGCTGCTGTTGTTCCTGGTGATCGGCATGTTGGCGGGCTCGGATGGACCCGGCGGCATTTACTTCGATGATCCCGAACTGGCGCAATTCATCGGCGTCATCGCGCTGATCTTCATCCTCTTCTCTGGCGGTCTGGATACCGACCGCAGCCAGGTGCGCCCGGTGCTGCGCGAGGGAATTTTTTTGGCAACGCTGGGTGTGGTAATTACCGCGCTGGCTGTCGGGCTGTTTGCCAGTCTGTGGCTGGGCTACCCGCCGTTGATGGGGCTGCTGCTGGGGGCAATCGTCTCCTCCACCGACGCCGCCGCGGTTTTTTCGGTACTGCGCTCCAAAGGCATCAGCCTGAAAGGCAGACTCAAACCGCTGCTCGAATTGGAATCGGGCAGCAATGATCCGATGGCGGTGTTTCTAACCATTGGTTTGATCGAGGTAATCACCCAGCCGGAACTTTCCGCCTGGCAGTTGGCGGGGTTGTTTGTCCAACAGATGGCAATTGGGGGATTGAGCGGGTACGGCATGGGGCGGGGAATCGTGTGGCTGGTCAACCGGATCAAACTGAATTACGAAGGGCTTTACCCGGCTTTGATCCTGGCGCTGGTTCTGCTCACATTCGCGGTGACCGACCTGCTCGGCGGCAGCGGCTTTCTGGCGGTGTACCTGGTTGGGGTAGTGCTCGGCAACCGCGAATTCATCCACCGTCGCAGCATGATCCGCTTTTACGATGGCTTAGCCTGGTTAATGCAAATTGCCATGTTCCTGACGCTGGGGCTGCTGGTCTACCCTTCGCGCCTGGTTCCGGTCATAGACAGCGGGCTGCTGATCACCGCCTGGCTGATGTTCATCGCCCGCCCGCTGAGCGTCTTTCTCGGCTTGCTGCCCAGTAAATTCCACTGGCGGGAAAAACTGCTCATTTCCTGGGTGGGGCTGCGCGGCGCCGTGCCGATTATCCTGGCAACCTTTCCGCTTCTGGCGCGCGTCCCCCAGGCGGATTTGATTTTTAACCTGATCTTTTTTGTCGTCCTAGCCTCGGTGCTGCTGCAAGGGACGACCATCCCATTGGCAGCGCGCTGGCTGAAAGTGGACGCGCCGTACGCGCGTAAACCGGTTTACCCGATTGAATACACCCCGGTTGGCGGATTCAAAAGCGAACTCAAGGAATTGCGCGTGCCGCTCGATTCGTGCATGGCAGGCAAGGCGATCTTCGAATTGGGCTTGCCGGACGACTTCCTGGTTGTCCTCATTGCCCGCGAAAACGATTTCATCCTGCCGAGCGGCGGAACGCTGGTGCAGGGCGGGGATACGCTGCTGGTGCTGGCGGACAATGATACCTTCGAGGCTGTGCGCCGGCGTCTCACCCAGCCAAAAACCGCCGCGGATTAAAAACCGATACGTTATAATGGCGATGAAATCGAGTTGGCGTGTAAAATTCCCGCTGAATTAAAATAATTCATGCTATCATCACATTGTCCAGCGCGCACTATTCCGTATCCGTTCCATACGCGCGCAAAGCCGCAAGGATCGCAAAGGATGACCGAAAACGAAATTGCCAGGATTGTTGTGGATGCAGCCTATAAAATCCATACCCGGATTGGACCCGGGCTGCTCGAATCGGCATATCAGGCTTTGATGGTGCATGAATTGCGGCAGCGCGGTCTGCAGGTGGGCTGCGAAATTCCCATGCCGGTGCATTATGAAGGCATAACACTCGAGGTCGGTTACCGCGCCGACATAATCGTTGAGGATAAGGTCATTCTAGAGTTGAAATCGGTTGAACAGTTGGCTGCGGTGCATAAAAAACAGCTTCTAACCTATTTGCGGCTCGCCGACCGGCGGCTTGGATTGCTGATCAACTTTGGTGTTCCGCTGATCAAGGATGGTATCACCAGAATTGTCAATGGGCTTAAGGAATAAAGCCCTGGCGTGCTTTGCGCCTTGGCGAGAGACTTAACACACAAAGCCGCAAGGAGCGCAAAGAATGACCGGTCTGCGATGGGGCAAAACAATAGCCCCGCCGGACATATATCGACTCAGGTGGTATTCAATCGCTGCGCGCGGCGGTACCAGCGAAAGACGATCCAGGCGGTGATCAGCACCAGCAGACAGGCAATCACCACCGGCAGCACCACCGCCAGGATCGACATCACCGTCGAAACGAGGTCCTCGGCGATGCTGACCGGCACGTTGCCTGCCCCGCCGGTTGCGGCAGTCACCGCCGGGCGCACCGCCAGGGCTTTGGCGGCATGCACTCCGCCAGCCACCAGCAGACCCAGCGCCAGCGAGAGCACCGGGTGCACCTCGGTGATCACGTCAGCGCTGGCGGCAAAGGCAATCGCCCCGGCTGCCGGGCGGACGAAGGTTTGGATGATGTCATTGACATGGTTGACCGCCGGCACCTTGTCGGCAAAGAATTCGATCAGCGATAGCACCGCCAGCAAGCCGATGATCCACCATGATTCCAGCGCATCCCATGGCTGGCGCAGCGTCAGCAGATCGGTAAAGCGGGATAACAGCGCCACCACCAGCAGCGGGATGTAGGCATTCAACCCGGCGCTGGCGGAAAGCCCGAAGGCAGTGAACACACCCAACAGTTCGATCATGGCATCACCTCCGGCAGAGGGTTACCCCGACCCGATCGGGGTTATAGACTGAACCCTGCCCATGTTCCGGTTATAGTATAGCGCAAGTAGTTCAGCGCGCCAATCTGCACCAGGGCGGTGGTAAAGCCCGCCAGCAACGGCAGCCAGGCGGCTTTCCAGCCGGCGTAACGGCACTCGCGGCGGAAGACGGTCACCCACAGCAGGGTGTAGCACAGCGTCAGCACCAGCCAGACACCTGCCGCGCTGAGCAGCGCCAGCAGCACGATTAGCAGCGGCATTTCCAGATACATCAGCGCGGCTGCCACAGCGGTAATGCCCAGCAGTGCCAGCGCCTGGCGGTAATCCGCCAGCGCCGGGCGCGGGTCGGCGTTCGACCACATGTACTGGTGAAAGATGGGCAAAAACATGACCGCCACCAGCACCCCCAGCCCGCTGCCGGTTGCCAGGCGCAGCAAGTTGCTGGGATCGTACAGCCGCGGCGTGTTGGGGAAGAATTGTAAATATGAATTCAAGCCATCCACCCCAAAGGTGATCAAAAACACACTAAGCGGGATGGAGACGCGCAGCGGCGGCAGCGCGGCGCGCCGTCCCAATCGCAATTGGTAGATAAACCCTGCCAACATGCCCAGGTACATGCCCGAACAGCGCGCGCACAGCGGGGTGGGACGCTCAGCGATGAAGAAGGAGCGCGCTTCGATGCGGTGGCAGACCGAATAGCCAATTGCATCGGCTTTGCCGAGCACGCCCGGCGGGGTCAGTCCCAGCCACAAGGCGAGCAAAGTTAATGAAATAACGACCAGCGCGCCCTTTGCCAACCCGCGCCAGCCGCTTTGCAGGCGGTTCAACCATTGCATGAATTTGATTATATCAGCCCGCCGTTTTTTTACTCTGTACAAGAAGCCGCATTTAACGGTATCATCCTGGCATCCACTTCCACGGAGGGTACCAAACAAGATGAAGAAATTGTTCCTGCCGCTGTTGCTGTTGGTCGTGGCGTTGGCATTGGCGGGGTGCCAAACCTCCCCACCAACTCCCCTCGCTACTGCCACCTCGACCCAAAACGCTACTGCAACTCGGGCGGCGTTGAACACGCCGTTCCTTCCCGCCACCAACACGCCCGCGCCAACGGTTACAGTCACTCCAGCCCCGACCGCCACCCCAACCCGCGATTACCCCGCCGAGGGCTACGGTCCCACCGGCTTCCCGGAGGATATCAACCCGCTTACTGGGCTCAAGCCGGCTGACCCGCAGCTGCTCAACCGCCGCCCAATTTTGATCAAGGTGCAAAACCTGCCGCGCGCCGACCGTCCGCAATCGGGTCTCTCGTTTGCGGATATTGTCTACGAATTCTACACCGAATTGGGCTCGACCCGTTTTGCCGCGCTGTTCTACAGTCAGGATGCCACCCAGGTGATGCCGATTCGTTCGGCGCGCTTTGCGGATGTCAATGTGATCCGCATGTACAAGCCAGTCTTTGTCTTCGGCTCGGCATACGAGTTGGTCTTTGCCCGCCTGGTCAGATCCGAATTTTCCGGGCGGTTGGTGATCGAAAGCGGCGCGTCCTGCCCGGCGGTCTGCCGCTTTGACCCAAGAGGCAAGAATTACCTGGCAGCCAACACCAGCGAATTGCAAAACCTGATCAAGGCGCGCGGGATTAATAACACCCGCCCCAACCTGGATGGGATGTATTTCAACTACGCTGAACCGCAAGACGGCAAACCCGCCAGCCAGGTGTTCGTCCGTTTTTCGGGGGCTGTCTATAATCGCTGGGATTACGATGCGCAAAGCGGGCGTTACCTGCGCTTTTCGGAAACCCGCGACGATGTCTCCGGCAACAACCCGGACTACGCTCCCTTGACCGACGCGCTCACCAATAAGCAAATTGCTACTGACAATCTGGTCATTATCCAGGTGCGCCACAATGAAGTTGACCCGCGCCCCGAAGTGGAGGTGTTGGATATGTCCATTCTGGGCAGCGGGCAGGCTTTCCTGTTTCGTGACGGAGTAGCGCAGCAGGTCAATTGGCAGCGCCTGACCGAAAACGATGTGCTCACATTGGTGGACGCAGACGGCAAGCCGGTGGCTTTCAAGCCGGGGAAAACCTGGTTTGAGGTGATGAGCCTCAACACCACGCATGTCCAGGAAGGCGCGGTCTGGCGTTTCAAATTCGTCAGCGACTGGTGATTGGACAAGGCTGGCAGCGATTATCCTTGACTTTTGCATTTCTTTGTGTCACAATGGTTGCAGGTTAACGGTGGATTGCACCGCCTCATAGTCGCCATCCTTACGAAGAGGAGGTGATGCTAACAATGGCAGATAGTAGTTTGCGTATGGCTGCGGCATCCCTCCTCGGGATCCGATAAAGGGTGCCGCAGCCTGAAAAAACAAAGAACCGCCTGATGAGGGCGGTTCTTTGTTTTTCTTTATCCGGTTGTAGTACAATCCAAGCCATGAAAACTGAACGAATTCAAATTCTTCTCACCAACGATGATGGGATCGAATCGCCCGGCTTGTGGGCAGCCGCCGAGGCACTCTCCCGGCTGGGATATGTCACCGTAGCCGCTCCGCGTGACCAGTACAGCGGTGCAGGGCGCAGCCATCCGCTGCAAGCCGATGGCACCATCCGCCCGCGCTCGCTGCAAATTGGCAGCCAGATCTGGACTGCCTACGCCATTGGCGGTTCGCCTGCCCAAACCGTCATGCTTGCCCTGCTCGATCTGCTGCCGCGTAAACCGGACCTGGTGGTGTCGGGAATTAATTACGGCGAAAACGTCGGAAGCGGCATCACCGTCTCGGGTACGCTTGGCGCGGCAATGGAAGCCGCCAGTTTTGGCATTCCCGCTCTGGCAGTGTCGCTGGAATTACCCGGTGGAGAGTATTACAGCCATTCGCGAACGGTCAACTTTGCATGCGCGGCGCACTTCACAGCGCTGTTTGCCGAGAAAATGCTCACCCTGCCGCGCCTGGCGGATGTAGATTTGCTCAAGGTAGAAGTGCCTGCCTCCGCCACGCCTGAAACCCCCTGGCGGGCAGCCCGTCTTAGCCGCCACCGTTACTTCAACCCGATCACCCGGCGCAAAGACGGACTGGAAAGCCCGGTGGAACTCGATTTCACCATCGAGCTTGATCAACAGCAGTTCGAGCCGGATAGCGACGTGTACGTGTTGCGGTTCGAAAAACAGGTCGCAGTTACCCCCATCAGCCTGGATATGACCTCGCGCCTGGCATTAGGGGCATTCGAGCAAAGTCTGCGCGGCTGATGGATCGAGCAAAGGCTTTCGGGCTGCGCCAGCGCTACTCGATGGTTTTTCGTTTGCGTTCCGGCAGAGTGGCAAGGTATACCTGCCGCTCATCATAACCCTCAATTTGGCTGGCGCGTTTCAGCCAGGCCAGTTCATCATCCGAAATCGCGCGGCTTCCGCGCAGATCAATATTCTGATTGAACGCCCCGCTGTGCAGGTCTTGAAAAATGCCATCGCCCCAATCAATCATCACGCAGCCGTTGCGCAACACCACCACCCAACCCCGGTTGATTGCAACCCCGCCTGGCAATCCAGCACCTTTGAGCTGAACCTATCCGGCACCGTTGATCAGCGAACCGAAGGTCGTCGAGCGTAGTTTGGCGACCAATTGTTCCTGGGCTTCGCACCATAGCGAACGAATCGGGCAATCCTCCCCGAACGGGCAGCTGTCTTTCGAGTGGGTGCATTCGTTCAGTTGGATTGGACCATCAATCGCTTCAACGACTTCCAAAATCGTGATTTCATGGGAATCGCGCGCCAGAGTAACGCCGCCATGCGCGCCGCGCGAGGTATGGATCAGCCCGGCGATGGACAATTGCGAGATGATTTTTGCCAGAAAAGAAGGCGGGATGCGTTGTTCTTCTGCGATCTGGCTGGTCGCCGCGCGCCGATTCGGTTCCAACTTGGATAAATAATGCATTGCCCGGAGGGCGTAATCCGCCTGTCTTGTGATTTGCATGACTATCAATCCTCAATATTCAATTCGGGTAGGAATACTCTGGTTATACTCCAGTGTATGAGATGCCGTATCCTTGTACAAGTGACAGAGGTCACAATTCCAGTTGACATTTGGCTTGCGCTGGACAAAGTTCATCCAGTTCCGGTAAAATATCCTCATGACAACTTTTCGCTTCCACTACCCTATTTCCATTCGTTACGGCGACCTCGATCCGCAATGGCATGTCAACAATGCTCGTTTCCTTACCTTTATGGAACAAACCCGCATGGCTTATATTCAACATTTGGGTTTGTTTGATGGCAAGGATTTCCTCAGCCTGGGGCTCATCGTCGCGGATATCCACATTGCCTATCGCGCACCCATCCAATTAAACGAGAAAATCAGCGTTGGAATGCGCATCAGCCGCTTGGGGAACAAAAGTTTTTTGACCGAATACATAATCAAAAACGATGAAAGCGGCGAGGTAAAAGCCAGCGCGGAAACAACTATGGTCACTTTCGACTACCGTACCAATCGCAGCGTGACGATCTGGCAGGAATGGCGCGAGAAGATTGCCGCCTTCGAAGGCATTCCCCCGGGTCCGGCTGCTGCTTAAACTTCATTGGAAGGAAAACCTGCGATGACCAATTTGCCTGAGGTTAATGAAACGGAATTGGTTTCGTTTCTGAGCGGACTGTTGAACACCCCCAGCCCATCTGGATATACCGAATCTGCCATTCATTACACTGCCGACGCGCTGCAGAATATTAACGGGGTGAGCCTGATGCGCACTCGCAAGGGAGCGCTGCTGGCGGTCTTCCCGGGTGAGCAGAATGCAGCGCCGCGCGCGTTGACCGCTCACGTGGACACGCTGGGCGGGATGGTCAAGGAAATCAAACCCAACGGCCGGCTGCGCCTGGCGCGCATTGGCGGCATTCCGTGGAACGCCATCGAAGCCGAAGGCTGCACGGTATTCACTGTGGACGGCAAACGCTACCGCGGCAGCGTGCTGCCGGAGAAAGCAACCGTCCATGTTTACGGTGATAAGGTCAGTTCTACCCCGCGCGACGAAACCAGCATGGAAGTCCGCCTGGACGAACGAACATCCAACGCCGACGAGACCCGCGTCCTGGGTATTCAGACCGGCGATTTCGTCGCTTTCGATCCGCGCGTAGAAGTCAACAACGGGTTCATCCGCTCGCGTTTCCTGGATGACAAAGCCTGCGTGGCGTGCATTGTGGCTGCCTTTGGCGCGCTGCAGCGCGCCGGGCTACGCCCGCGCCAGACGGCCTATGCGTTGATCAGCAATTACGAAGAGGTGGGGCACGGCGCCTCCACCGGCTTTCCACCGGAGGTGGGCGAACTGGTGGTGGTGGACATGGCAGCCATCGGCGAAGGGCAGACCTCAGACGAATTCAACGCCACAGTGTGCGTCAAGGATTCCTCCGGACCTTACGATCACGCCCTCAGCACCCATCTGCGCCGCCTGGCTGACCAGCACGGCATTCCCTATAAGGTGGATATTTACCCCTATTACGGCTCGGATGGCAGCGCGCTGCTGCGCGCCGGCGCCGACCTGCGGGTGGCGCTGATCGGTCCGGGAGTGGATTCGTCGCACCACTACGAGCGCACCCACCTGGATGCGCTGCTGGCGACCACCCGCTGGCTGCTGGCGTACCTGCTGGCGGAATGATGCCGCCCAGATCCCCCCTCTCTATTGGCGGGCTGGCACTCGACCTGCCTGCCATGCAGCGAAGGCTGAAAAAACGCATCTCAAAGGGAGAGTTCTTTGCGTTGCTGTTCAGCCTGGGAATGGCGCTCATTTTTTTCATTACCCGCCCGGATAATATTCACTTCGATCTCAACAATTACCTGCGCGCTGGCAGAGGCGACTTCGGAGAATATTATTACGGTTACTGGTTCGTGCCGGTCTTCTGGCTGCTCAATAAAATCCCTTTCTATCAGGCTGCACTGCTGCTCTCGATTGCCAGCATCGCTGCCCTTTTCTTCGCCGGAAGGATATTCGGAGGCAAGACGGCTTTTATACTCACCGGCTACCAGGCGTTTTACATGATGTATTACGGTCAGCTAACCGCGATTGTCATCGGCGGGCTGGCTTTGCTATGGTGGGGGCTGGCAAAGCGCAGCGGGTGGCTGGCTGGTTTGGGATTTTTGATTGCTGCCACCAAATACCAGTCTGGTTTTCTGGCGGCTGTTTTTTTGCTGGTATTGGCGCCAATTGCCTGGAACGAGAAATGGAAGGTGCTGTTCGTTCCAGCAATCGGATTTGCGGCCAGTCTACTGCTTTACCCGGACTGGATATTCACCCAGCTGGAAATCCTGCGCCAGACGCCGGCGAACGACTTTGCCAGCCTCTCGCTGTGGCAGTGGTTCGGTCCGGCCGCGGCTGTTTTGTGGCTGCCTGCCATTTTGACGCCAGTGCCGCCAGAGCGCAGGATCATTCTGCTGGTGGCAACCACAACCTTGGCGCTGCCCTATTACCAGCAAGCCGACCTGTTGAGCCTGTTCGTTCTGCCGGTTGGTTGGCTGTTTCCCTTGTTGGGCAATCTGGGCTACTTGTCCCTGCTGTTCGGTTACCCCGCCTTGAAGGCGCTGGCGGTCATCCCGCTGGTAATTTACGGTATGATTCTCTGGCAGGCGCTGGGCAGCCGGTTTGCCTCCCGTCCGGCTGCTACGGCGTAAGCGGCTGTTTCCGCGCCAGGATTACCGCGGTTGGGTCGGCATAGACCGGCTGCCAGCCGGCGCCGCGCAGCGCGCCTGCCAGCGGCTCGTCCGCCGGGAGGATCGCCCAGTCCACTGCGTAGCGCGCCAGAATATCTTCCCAACCCGGCGACAGGGTGATTACGGTTTCGTACTGGCGGGTGAACGCTTCGCCGTAAAAGTCAGTCTGCCCGTCTATAAAAACGCGGTACTCCGGGTACAATCGGTAGAGCAGGTAGCCGCCCCAGGTAAAGTAATTGAATACATTCCCGGTTTGCGGGTTGGCTTCGACCCAGTTGGCTGCCTGCACCGGGAAGACACGCGCGTCGTAGCGGATGTAACCGCTCAATCCGGGCGATAACAGCAGCGCAGCGACCAGCGCAACAACGCTCAGAGCACTCCACAGCCCGCCGCGCAGCCGGTTTTGAATGGCGGCGATGCGCTCTTCCAACCTTAACCAGCGCGATTCTGCCAGCCCGGCGGCGGCTGCCTGGGCAAGGATCGGCACACAGACCACAACGTAGATGGGAATATTACGCGCGCTGTACAGCGCCATCATAGTCCAGCCTGCCAGCAGCAGCGCGTGCGCCAGCGGAAGGCGCGCGCGCTGGCGGCTGAGAACCAACAACGAAAGCGCGATCATGATCAGAAACGGAATGGCAGCAGGCTGCTGGAAATCGGGAGGCAGGTATTCCTGCGTGCGACCGACCAGGTAGCGGCTGCCAAGGAAGTCGAACACTGTGTGCCACAGGTACGCGCCGACGGGGTTGAGCAGCGAAGCCAGCAGCGCGATTCCACCGCCGCCTAACAGATACCGGCTTGGCAGACTCAGCCGCAGCGGACGGGAACGCAGGTCGTGCCACAGGGTATCGGCGATGTAGGCTGCCCAGATGACGAACCCCGCCAGGAAGGCGCCGTGGGTGTTTGCCCACGCCAGCATCACCAACCCGGACAGCCAGAGCGGAGCAGGGTTCGCCTTGCGCAGCCACTCCATCAATCCCAGCCAGAGGGTGGCAAAGAGCAGGGTGAAGATGTGCGGGCGGGCAAGGAAATGCAGGCTGGCGGCTGCCACCCCCAACAGGGTAATAGCGAGTGAAAGCAGCGCCATGCCGCTGCGCTGGCATGCCTGGCGGTAGGTTAGCGCGAAGGCGGCTGCCAGCGCCACCGCGCTAACCAGCACCACCCCTGCCAATCCGAGGGCGGAATCCGCCGCGGCAAAGATGACCTGGGCAAGCCATTCGTGCGGGGTAAGCGGTTCCCCGGATAGCGTGTGCGAGAAGATATCCGCGCGCGGGATGCGCATCTCAGCCAGCATGACGCGCCCGACGGCGATATGTCGTCCGGTGTCGCCGTCCTGGTTGATCAGGCGCGGCGCGATCATCAAACAGCCCGCCAGCAGGGCGGCAAAGAGCATATCCGCCAATTGCGGCATAACAAAAGGACTCAATGAGAATTTGCGATTGGGCATCCCCTTAATTGTACCTGAGGCGCGTCAAAATCCTTAACTGCGGCGGGTAATCTCTTCCCGCTTGCTGCCACCCACTGCTGAACAACCAGCCTTATACAATCCTCAAAAAAGGTGACTCGACAAGCCTTTAAACTCTGGTAGAATCAAATTACCAAATCTAAATACGTAGTGTGATGGTTGTTTGGCTGGATATTGAATTGTCGCTGCGGTAAGGTGAGCAGCATGTTTTGGGGAGACATCCCCATCGTTACAGGTCCATTCAAAGAAGAGAATGGTTTGACAGGTCAAGGAGGATTTTACCTTGTCTAGCATGGAGCGTTTTACCCAACGAGCTCGCAGGGTGCTCAGCCTGGCGCACCAGGAAGCTGAACGAATGCGCCAGCCGCAAATCAGCACCGAACATCTGCTGTTGGGACTCATTCAGGAGGAAGGCGGCATTGCCGGGCGCGTTTTGCGCGATCTGGGTCTGGAACCCGAGCGCGTCCAGGAAATGACCGAGCGTTTGAGCGGCATTGGGCAGCACCGCGGTGGAAAAATTGACCTTTCCGCGGGCGTACAACAAGTGTTGGAATTCGCCATCGAGGAAGCCCGGCGGATGGGACACCATTATATTGGCACCGAGCACCTGCTGCTTGGATTGGTGCGCTCAACCGAAGGCAAAGCCATGGATGTTTTGCGAAAACTGGGCATTACCCCCGAGCAAATCCGCCGCCAAACCCGCCGCGTCCTGCAGGAGAGCAGCGGCAACCCGCCGCCGAGCACTTCCCGCAGCAGCAATGCCGCCCCACAGAGCCAGCAGCGACAGGAACAAAAAAGCCAGAAGACCGCCCTGGTGGACCAACTGGCAACCGATCTTACCTCGCTGGCGGAGGAAGGCAAACTTGATCCGGTCATCGGTCGCCAGATGGAAATCGAACGGGTCATCCAGATTCTGGCGCGGCGCACGAAGAACAACCCCGCGCTGATCGGCGAGCCCGGCGTTGGCAAGACCGCCATCGTCGAAGGGCTGGCGCAGCGCATCATTGAAGGCGATGTGCCCGCGCCGCTGCTTGGCAAGCGCGTCCTTCAACTGGACGTTGGTTCGCTGGTGGCGGGCACCATGTACCGCGGGCAGTTCGAGGAGCGGCTTAAACGAGTTATAGACGAATTGAAGGCTTCGGGAGCAATTCTCTTCATTGACGAGGTGCACATGCTGGTCGGGGCTGGTTCGGCGGGCTCCTCGGTGGATGCCGCCAACATCCTCAAGCCGGCGCTTTCGCGCGGCGAGTTGCAGGTCATTGGCGCGACCACGCTGGATGAATACCGCAAGCATATCGAAAGCGATGCGGCGCTCGAGCGCCGCTTCCAGCCGATCATGGTCAACGAGCCGACCGTTGAGGAAACCATCCTGATCTTGCACGGCATTCGCGGCGCGTACGAAGAGCATCACCGCCTGCAAATCTCCGATGAGGCTATTGAAGCCGCCGCGCGGCTTTCTTCCCGCTATGTTACCGAGCGCTTTTTACCGGATAAAGCGATTGACCTGATTGACGAATCCTCTTCCCGGGTGCGCATGTACAAAAGCCAGGCGGCAGCCGCTGCCAAGGACATTATGGCAAAGCTGCGCGAGGTGCGCTCCAATCACAACCTGGCGTTGGAGGACGGGCGTTACGATGATGCCCAGGAACTCCAGAGTCAGGAAAGCCGGCTCGAAACCGATCTTGAAAACCTGCGCACCGGCTGGGATCGCAGCAACAGCCCGATCGTTACTGCCGACGACATTGCCGAGGTCGTTTCCATGTGGACCGGCGTGCCGGTGATGCAAATGGCGCAAGCCGAATCGGAGCGTTTACTGCGCATGGAGGACGAACTGCGCGCCGCAATCATTGGGCAGGAAGATGCTGTGCGGACTATTTCCAAAGCCGTGCGCCGCGCGCGCTCCGGCTTGAAGGACCCGCGCCGCCCGATCGGCTCGTTTGTCTTCCTCGGTCCCACCGGTGTCGGCAAGACCGAGCTGACCAAAGCGCTGGCGCGCTTCCTGTTTGGCAGCGAGGATGCCCTCATTCAGTTGGATATGTCCGAATTCATGGAGCGGCATAACGTCAGCCGCCTGGTTGGTGCGCCTCCGGGTTATGTCGGCTATGATGAAGCTGGGCAGTTGACCGAAGCCATTCGCCGCCGCCCGTATTCCATCGTGGTGTTCGATGAAATCGAAAAAGCCCACCCCGAAGCGCACAATATGCTGCTCCAGATCATGGAGGAAGGTCACCTCAGCGATGCGCGCGGGCATAAGGTGGATTTCCGCAACACGATCATCGTGATGACCTCCAATATCGGCGCCGATGTAATCAAACGCCAGCAAGGCTTAGGGTTCCAGTTGCAGCGCGATGAAGCCACCGAGGAAAAACAGGCTTATGATGAGATGCGCAAAAAACTGACCGATTCGCTCAAGCGCGTCTTCCGCCCGGAATTTATCAACCGGCTTGACTCGATCATCGTTTTCCGCGCGCTCAGCCGGGAAGATATTCGCAAGATCGTCTCGCTCGAACTGAACAAAGTTGCCGGGCGGCTGGTGGAAAACAATATCCAGCTGCGCGCCACCGAAGCAGCAATCAGCCTATTGGCAGAGGAGGGCTATGACCCGGATATGGGCGCCCGTCCGCTGCGCCGGGTAATCCAATTCAAAATCGAAGACCGCCTTTCGGATGCCCTGCTGGCAGGTGAGTTCAAAGAGGGCGACACGGTCACCGTGGATGTCAACGAGGACCATGAGTTGACCCTGCGCAAGGACGGTGAATCGCCGGGCGAACCGGAAACGACGCTGGAAGCCAGTTTATAAAAAATGGTTGCATGACCGCCGCCGGGCTGCAACTCTGCTGTTCTGCGCGGAGTGCCTATGACCAGATATGTGATTGATGCGGATGTTGCTTTGGCTTTGGCTGAACGCGAAGCCAAAATTCCAGACCACCATCATTTGGTGGCGCCAACGCTTCTCAGGTCGCAGGTTTTATCCACGCTCTTCGCCGAGGTTCAACGCGGCGTCCTCAGCCGTAAGGAAGCGGAGCGCCGCCTTGATTACCTGCGCGGGCTGCGCATCCGGCTGCTGGGCGACCGGGTGCTGCAGCGCGTTGCCTGGCATGTGGCTGAAGAACTGGGATGGCGCGATACCTTCCAGGCTGAGTATGTCGCTCTGACAAAACTCCAGGCAGATGCGCTGGTAACCAGGGATGCCGAACTGGCGCAGGCGGCTGGCAAAATCGTCGCCGTTGCGTCCATGGACGAACTACTGGCATGATCCTGTTGGGCGGACAAGAGGCTTACCCTGTGGTTCGGCAGGCGGTCATCGAGCTTGCCGAGATGCACCACGCGACCGCGACACGGATAAGATCAGGGATAGGGGTTGTATAAAGTGGGCGTTGCATTCACCGGGTAGGGATAATCCTCCGGCAGGGTCGGCTGCGGAGCGGGATAGCCCGAGTCGCCTGGCTGGGGGGTAACACCCGGCTGCAAGGTTGCCTGGCGCACTGGCGTAACGCCCGGCGGCAGGGTGACCACCGTCGCCAGCGGCGGCGGTTGTCCGGGGTAGACCCAGGAGGTCGGCGTTGGACGCGCACCACTCAGTTTTTCGCTGATATCGTTGACATATTTGATTGCCCCCTGGCAGGCGGGTTCCAGCTTTGGAGCGAGATTATCCCAGGTGAGCGGCTGCCCAAGCGCGATCAACTGACGCATGGCATTGGAAAGACAGCCTGAACCGGCATTATAGTTGACCAGGGTAAAGCGCCATAGGTCCTCGTAACTGGCGGAAGCGCCCGCCGCGCGCCCGGTCAGATTGCTGAATATTCTTCCCACCTGCTCGCAATTGCCGATCATTCCCTCGGCAAAAACCTGGATACTGAAATGCGCCTGAGAGAGGTCAATTCCCGCCGGACATTCGTCGCAGGCGGCATTAACTTTACCGACCAGCGCCCCGCGCAGCATTACACGCTCTTCTTCCTTAATATTCCCAAAGCCAAGGTTGCAGCGGCTCTGATGCAGAACCAATGGGCAAAACGCATCAAAAAAGGAGGGGTTCCATAACAACACCGCATCGGCGCCCATCTCGGTCAGTTGCCCCAGCCCGGCTTCCTTGTAGTTTCGGTAAATGCCGGGCCAGAACTGGCTCTCGCGGGAAAAAATGTTCTTCAGCAGTTGCGCCGGCACCCCGCTATCCAGCGCGACCTGAAGGATTTCCTCGTCGAACTGGTTTTGCCATGCCAGCACCTGTTCGTAAGCCGCGCGCACGCCGCACTCGCTGGCGGTCAACGGGGTTTGAAGTCCGCCGTCACGGCACTCGCTGGCATCCACTTCGCCATTGGCAATCAGCATTCCCGCCAGATAATACAAACTAACCGCCGAATAAAGCGCCTGCGGATCGTCCGGGGTGGTCAGCCAGGGCGCAGGTCCGCCAACCGGCGGAAAGGACTGCCAGACATCCAAGCAGGAAGCCTGCGCGCCGCCGCGCCACTGCGTGCTGAGCACGTCCACGTAAAACAACGGCGCGTCGCTGGATGCGCCATCCGGGGACATGAAATCGCCCTGCGGAATCACCCGCACCAGCGCGGAGTACTTCTTGCTGGCATCGCCGTAGCTGGAATCTGCCCAAAATTCGATGTTGATTCCGCCCTGACCAGTCGGCTGCAACGGAATGGCGCACGCTTCGCCATGGCACACGAATGGCTCGCCATTGATCTGCCCTTGAATACTGATAATCATTTCATTAGGCAGCGGTTCCTCGCCGGTCAGCAGCAGGTTGGGCAGCGAATCGCAGCGATTGCCAGGCGGCTGGGGCGTGCAGCCAGTGATGCTGACCCATGCGGAAGGCAGCGGCAGTTCCACTTCGACATCCTTGCTGGCGGGGTAACTGGAAAACTCGAACAGGTACAAACCTTTGCAGGTTTGGGCGGTTTGTTCCGGCGAGGTCAACGTGCAGGGCGGGGTAGCCAGCCACTCATTGTAGAGCGTATTGCCGCACCAGACGCGGATTTCATCCGCAATGGGCAGCCCTTCATGTTCAACCAGAAACCGGCAGGTGATCTCGTTGTTCTTCCAGCGCACCAGCCACCATTCGTGTTGGGTGTAATTGACCTTCAGACTGGTCAGGCGTTTGGGCGCTTCGGGGGTGGGTTGCTCGGCGAATACAGGCGCAGGCGCAGGCAGTGTGGCTGTTAGCAGCCCACCGGCAAGCACCAGTATCACCCCCAGCAACGCCAGCCGTTTCATTGCGCTCCTCTGCGGAAAGCCTGCACGGATTGTGCCAGAAACACGGAACTTGATTTAGTGTATCACATTTCAAGGGCAAAAAAATGAGCGTCGTCAAGTTGACAACCGCTTGTTTTGGGCAAATCGCTTTGCGGGCTAGGGCGTCGCCGTGATGGTTGCGGTTGGGCTGACGGTGATCGAGCCGGTGGGGGTTGGCGTCTGGCTGATGGTGGGTGTGGGAGTGATTGTTGCCGGCAGGGTAGTGGTAATGGTCGCTGTCGGGGTGGGCGTGCGTGTGTTGGTGGGGGTTGGACTGGTGGTCAGCTCGGCTTCCAGGGTCAACACCCGGTCGGTATTGGGCTGCGGAGTGAGCACAAAATCTATCGCATCCTGCACCTGGCGGGCAAGCTGCTCCTGCTGCGGCAGAAACACCACCGGGCGCAGCGCTTGGGGAATTTCCCAGGCACGCAGGGCTTGATCGTTGACCTGGAACAATCCCAGGTGGCTGGAATCCCCCAGCCGCAGGGCAAACGGGATTAGCGCTTGCAACCTGTCCAGCGTCAGGCTGCTATCCACGCTGTCTTTATAGCGTTGGTACAACTCCGGCAGGCGCGCCAGATTGCCGCCCGACACCATCCGCTGCACAATCAGGCGGAGGATTTCCTGCTGGCGCAGGCTGCGGTTTTGCTCATCCTGCCCAACCCGAAAGCGCAGGTAGCACATCACCTGGTCACCATCCAGCAGGTGTCTTCCGGGTGGAATGTCATCGCAGATCTGCGGCATGTGCTCGGTTACGGTCACCTCCAGCCCGCCAAGATCATCAATGAAATAAACGAATGATTCCAGCCGCACGATGGCGTAATCATCCGGGCGAACACCAAAATTGTATTCCAAGGCATCCGCCAGCGCGCGCTCGCCGCCAAGGGCATAGGCGGTGTTTAGCCGCTGCATGGTATATCCGGGGATGTTGACAATCAGGTCAGGTGGCAGAGAGAGGATGCTGGCGCGACCCAGGCGGGGGTGGTAAAAGACCAGCGCGATGGCATCACCGCGCCCGGAGAAGGGGGTCAGGTTATCCAATCCAACCAGCGCCAGCGTGCGCACTTCGAGCGGCAGGCGGATACCCGCCAGCGGCGGCGGGATAGGCGTGATTGGCGTCAGGCGCGGAGCAGGGTACACCGCGCGCGCCGTGCGCAACCCGGAAGGGGTTGGCTGGCTGGCGGTTAGCACGGCTCGGCTCGCCGAGGGCAACGTCTCTGGCGTGGAGTCCGGCTGCGGCTCGCGCGCAACGCAGGCTGCCAGCAGCAGGATAAGCGCCGCCAGCGCACCCATTGCTGCCCGCGCGGCGGAAACCCGGCGCAGAACCTGTTCACAAAGGGTCATCCATTGAATTATAGCAGGCTGGCGGCGGCTTTCCCCGCCGGATTTTGGCGAGATTCTCACGAAATTATAATAATATTGACAAAAAAGGTAATTGTAATCTTGAATGCAGCGCAGTACAATGCAATCGAAACCCAATCTTTTCCGTTTTTTCAATCAGGAGGTGTAGTAATGCGCTCCAGAGCGTCTCTTTCCTTAATCGCCATTCTTCTGACAGCGCTTGCGCTGGCGCTGCCGGTCAGCACTGTAGTCGCCCGTAAAGCGGTTTTCAAAGCCAGCCTGTCAACTGCCAATGAACTACACCAGGTGGTGGGATCGAATGCGCGCGGCTCAGCGGTGCTTTCCACCGCAGTGGATGGCAGTATCAACTTTGTCGTCTTCGTGCGCAATTTATCCGCCCCGGCGACAGGCGTGCACCTGCACGCGCCGGCAGATGCAACCCAAAACGCGCCGGTTCTGATCAGTCTGTGCGGCAACCCTGCCCCGGCGGCAGCCGGAGACTGCACCTATGACGCCGACGGCAACCTGTCTATTAGCGGCTCGATCGGCGCCGCGCAGCTTTCCGCTTGGGGCGTCAGCGGCGTTCAGTTCATGAGTTATCTGCGCGATGGTTTGATCTACGTCAACGTTCACACACCGCTTAATCCGGCGGGCGAAGCGCGCGGGCAGTTGCTCGAACAATAAACAATTAAATACCTTGCTGGAATTTTTGGCAGCCGGAGCGGATATCCACTCCGGCTGCTGCCCGTCAGCCGGATCGCACCAATTTTCACAAAATAGTTGACTTTTGCATTAGTTTTGTTATACTCATACTGTCTTTGCGCTTGTCTGACAATAGCGCGTTCCCATTTTTTTCATCCTAATATTTAGAGAGTGGAGGAGGTCTGTATGTCTGCTGTTGCGGGTAAATCGGGTGACTTGACCGCCGAGCAAATTTGGACGGTCCAAAAGGGGGAGAAGCGTTCGGTTGGCGTGATCCACATCGTGATCACCGCGCTTCTGATCGGTATTGGTTTTGTTGTTGGCGCATTTGGTTCGATCAGTTTTCCCCTCGGCTTTGGGGTGAACTTCTTTTGGACCGGTATTGCCGTCCAGCAAGTCGGCGCAATCTGGTTTGGTGGTTGGGGTGTGATCGCCGGGGCGGTCTTCCCCTTCTTTTCCAACGCGATTGCGGGAACTCCCTTCTACGTCTCGGCTGCCTACATTCCCGCCAATGCTGTGCAGGCTTTCCTGCCAGCCTTTGCATTCCGCTATTTTAAGCTCGATCCGCGGCTCAAATCCGGGCGCGACTTTTTGATCTTCTTCGCTTCGATGGTTGTCTCGAGCGCGTTTGGCGCCTTGTGGTCAACCCTGGTCGTGCTGCGCGGTTTCAACCTGCTGACCACCGACTCGTTGCCCTTATTCATTTGGGGATGGTTCGGCGGCAACGTTGTAGCCGGCGTGGTTTTGAACTTCATCCTCCTCAAGGCGCTTTCCGCTGTGGTCATTCGCACCCCGGCATTCGTCAAGCGCTGGTTGTCTTAATCGTTCCAACTTAACTGCTGCCGAGGGGGCTGGCATAGCCTGCCCCCTCATTCATTGTCAGTGTGAGGCATCTGGATGAATAAAACTCTGCTAGGTTATGTGCCGGATGAATCTCCCATTTACGCGATTCATCCTTTTGTAAAGTTGTTCTTCCTTCTGGTGGTCAGTTTGTTTCCGCTCTTTATCCAGGCACCCGAATGGAACGCGGCTCTGTTCTTGCTGATTATTCTTTTGATGATTTACAGCCGGGTCAATATGCGCATCATGCGCATTTATGTCCCGGTGGCAATCTCCATGGGCACAATCATCTTGATTTCGTATACAATTCTGGGCGGTATCCACCCAGAATTTTCTGTCTTATTCACCATCGCTGGCCTCCCGATTTACTGGGAACGCATCCGCGACGCAATGGTGGTTTATTTTCGCATTTTGCCGATGATCGCCACAATGGTATTTTTCCTCTCAACATCGCGCGAGCGGGATGTAATTGTCGCGATGCGCAGCATCCGCATGCCCTTCGTGGTGACGTATGTGTTCGCCATGGCGCTGCGCTCGGCAGGCATGGTGCTGGAGGATTTTCACATCGTGCGTCAGGCTGAGCAGGCTCGCGGCTTCGACACCAGCGGCAAATCGCTCATTTACAAAATCCGCAAATACGTAATGTACATGATCCCCTTGTTTGCGCTCTCGCTGCGCCGCTCGGAAGAATTCACCAACGCCCTGGTCGCGCGCGGCTACGCCTTTACCGGTGAAGCAGCCAAAGTCAAACGAGCCGATTACGTCCTCACCCATTACCAATTCCGCAATTTAGACCGCTTCTTGACCGCCGCGATCTTATTGTCCTTCATTGCGTTGCTGGTATTTCGTTATTATTTCGGATTTTTTGCACTCGATGCCTCTTTAATTCTACTGTTTTACCAGTAGACTGTGGAGCCAACATGGACTTAATTCAACTAAACGATTGTTCGTGGACTTACTTGCATCAACCCAGGGCGGCGCTTCAATCGGTCAATCTGACCATTCGCCAGGGCGAATTCGTGGGCATTATCGGTCCTAACGGGTCGGGCAAAACCACCCTGGCGTACACCATCAACGGATTGATCCCCGGTCAGTATCACGGTGTCAAAGAGGGCGAGGTGTTGGTGTACGGCAAGGAGGTGGAAACCTATCCGCGTGGAGAGTTGCAGCGCAAGGTGGGCATGGTATTCTCCGACCCCGAAGCCCAATTCACCGCCATGACGGTTGAAGACGAATTGGTGTTCGGTATGGAAAATATCGGTCTGACGATCCCCGAAATACGCGAGCGGCTGGACTGGGTGCTGGCGCTGACCGATTTGGGTCCCTTGATGAGCAAGCCGCCTTATGAGCTTTCGGGCGGTCAAAAGCAGCGCGTTGCGCTGGCAGCCGTGCTGGCTATGACTCCCGAGGTGATGATCCTGGACGAACCGACTTCCATGCTCGATCCAATCAGCCGCACCAGAGTGTTCAATGTGCTCGAAAAAACCAAGCAGGAGAGGAACAATACTGTCATTGTGATTGAGCACAGTCTGGAAAAACTGGTTCCGCTGGCAGACCGCATGATCCTGCTGCATGACGGCAAGGTCGTATTGGATGATGAACCGCGTGTATTCTTTCAACGAATGCCGCTCCTGTTGGAGAAAGGAATCGAGCCGCCGGGCGTGATCCGCTTTTTCCATTATCTAATCGAAAAAGGTTACACAGCGGCGCCACTGCCGTTAACCGTCAGCGAAGCGGCCGAACGACTGGATCGCATCTTTGACCGGGTACTGGAAGGCGGGCAACAATGAAAGAATCCATGGAAAACGCTTCCTTCATTCAGGTTAAGAACCTGGTGTATTGCTATCTGGACGGCACAAAAGCCCTGGATGGCATCAATATGGAAATCGGCTTGGGTGAGATGATGGCGCTCATCGGGCAGAACGGATCGGGAAAAACCACCCTTTCCAAATGCCTGAACGGATTGTTCAAGCCAACCAGCGGCGATGTGATCGTGGATGGCTTGAATTCGCGCCATACTCCCATTGTCCAAATGGTCAAGCGGGTCGGTTATGTATTTCAGAACCCGGACCACCAATTGTTCAACAGCAACTGCTGGGATGAGATCGCTTATGGACCGCGCAATATTCAATTATCCGAGAGCGAGGTCAAGGAACGGGTGGAAGAGGCTGCCCGGGTGGTGGGGCTGAAAGAAGAATATTTCAGCGAACATCCTTTTTTCCTTTCCAAAGGACTGCGCCAGCGGGTGGCAATTGCTTCCATTTTGGCGCTGCGCCCGCGCGTGATCATCGTTGACGAGCCGACCACCGGGCAGGATTCCTATCAATCGCTGGAAATTATGGATTTCCTGGTGGAGTTAAATGAGAAGCACGGTCATACGATTGTGATCATCACTCACGATATGCCGATCGTGGCGCGCTACGCGCGCCGGGTGGTGGCGATGGGCGTTGGGCGCGTCCTGGCGGACGACAGCCCGCAATCGGTCTTCAGCCAGCCGGACATTTTGGCGCGCACCCATCTGGAGCCGCCGCAAATTACGCAACTGGCGCAGCGAGCCCAGCGCTGGGGCTTTGCACAGGGAATTCTGACTGTCAACGAGATGAGCGCGGAGTTTGAGCGGGTTTATTCGCTCAAAACCAAGCGCGGTTGACGGCATCACTCAGCCTGCACTTGCGCCGCCCAGTGCCTGCACTGAGCTTGCCGAAGTGCAGCAGGTGCAAGTGTGTACCAACCGCCTGCCGAAGGATGGGGGCGGTTGGCGGCTTGCCGAACCACACCATGCGCCCTGCCGCAGGCTGAGCCCGTTTGCCCGTCAGGGTAATTCGAAGAAAGCGGCGAGTTTTGTAATCTGCCGCGCTCGCCAGCGCGGTGATTCTGTGATAAGATGCGCCCTGTATGAGCGAAGAACGATTTTCGAGCGGAGAATCCATGCCAGCGGTGGAAGCCGCCCCGCCAACTGCCCAGCCGGGCAACACAATGGCCGCCTTGCTGGGTGAAACCTTCAAGACGCTGTTGTTCGCCCTGGTATTGTATTTGGTCATCAGTGGATTAACCGACCGGGTGCGGGTGGAAAATGTTTCCATGCAGCCCACGCTCAGCGAGGGGGAATTATTGGTGGTGTACACACTGGCTTATCACTTTGGCGAACCGCACCGCGGCGATATCATTGTTTTTCACCGCAATCGCCAGCCGCCGGAGGATTATATCAAGCGGGTGATTGGCTTGCCCGGCGACCTGGTGGTGGTGCGCGACGGGCTGGTGCAGATTAATGGCATCACGCTGGACGAGCCCTACATCGCCCAGCCGCCGGCATACAGCGGCGAGTGGCAGGTGCCGCCCGATTCGCTCTTTGTGCTGGGCGACAACCGCAACCGCTCGTCCGATTCCCGCGTGTGGGGTTTTGTGCCGATGTCCGATGTAGTCGGCAGGGCGGTGCTGATCTACTGGCCGCCAAGCGAAGTCCGCCTGCTCAGCCATGCTGACCTGCTCGGTCAAGCCGCCACGCCGTAGCATCGCGCGTCCCGTTTTTAATTGATTAAAATCAAGTTAAAAATGCTTGTCTTTTGGTAAAATTTAATAATGAACCCTGACGGAGCAGCAACGGCATGAAACTACCCCTCTTCATCGCGCTGGCAGCGCTGCTGGTCGTGCTGGCAGTGGGCATGTACGCGACCGAATTCACGGTTTATCTTGGCAACGATCCAACCGCCTGCAACAACTGCCACGTCATGGATGCCGCCTACGAAGGCTGGTTCCATGCCGGACACCAGGCGTGGGCAACCTGCAACGATTGCCACACCCCGCATGCCCTGATTCCCAAATACTTCGTCAAGGCAAGATCGGGCATGAACCACGTGTTCCACTTCACGCTGGGCAACATCCCCGAACCGCTGCGCGCCAAAACAGAATCCAAGGACATCGTCCAGGCAAACTGCATCCACTGCCACCAGGAAACCGTCTCCGCCATTGCAGACGGACAGATGGACAGCGGACGCTACTGCTTTGAATGTCACCGCGACGTGGCGCACGGCGAGCGCGGCATTTCGGTTTTACCGTACCAGGATAAAGGCATCTACGACCCGCAATCTCAATCGCTTCAGGAGAAGTAAGCCATGTTCAAAAATCCCAAGACCATTCCGATCGCTCTGAGTGTCATCATCATCATCCTTGCCGGAACGATCGTGGCATTGCTGATCTTCATGAAGAACCAACCCATGCAAACCCGCGGCGTGCCCAACCTGGTCGAAATTGCCGCCATGCAGCCGGACAGCAGCCTGTGGGGGCTGAACTTCCCCAACCAATACACCACTTTCCGGCAGACCGAGAGCAACAACGCGCGCACGCCTTACGGTGGTTCCGAGCCGTTCCAAAGACTGGATAGCGACCCGCGCTTGCGCGCGCTGTTCGCCGGGATGCCGTTCAGCAAGGATTACAAGGAAGACCGCGGGCACATGTGGTCGCTGATTGATGTGCGCGAGACGGAGCGCATCAACGAAAAATCTCCCGGAACGTGCTATTCGTGCAAGACCGCCAACGCGCCCATGCTGTGGGCGGAAATGGGCGCGGCAGAATTTGCGCGCACGTCGTTTGCCGAATTGGGCAAGCGGATTGATCAGCCGGTGGGCTGCGCCAACTGCCATGAAGCCGGCAGTATGCGCCTGATCGTCACCAACCCGGCGCTGGAAGAGGCGCTCAAAGCGCAGGGCAAGGACTGGCGCACCTTCACCCGCCAGGAAATGCGCTCGGTAGTGTGCGCTAATTGCCATGTGGAATACTACTTTGCCGGGGAAGGTAAACTGCTGGTTTTCCCCTGGTCCAAGGGCTTCAGCGTTGAGAATATCGAGGAGTTTTACAACGAAATTGGTTTCTCGGATTGGACGCACGCCGAGAGCGGCGCAAGCATGATCAAGATGCAGCACCCGGAATATGAATTATACGCCGCGGGCAGCACCCACTTCAACGCTGGCGTAGCCTGCGCCGATTGCCATATGCCCTACACCCGCGACGGAGCAGTCAAGTTCTCGACTCACAACACGCACAGCCCGCTGTTCTCCCCGGCGGCATCCTGCGGCACCTGCCACACGGACGTGGATTACGTCGTCGGGCGGGTCACTGCCATTCAAAATCAAGTCTGGGTGACCATGTCTGCGGCAGAAGATGCGCTGGTGGACGCCATTGCAGCAATCAAGACGGCGGCAGAGACGCCCGGCAGCGATGCCGCGTTGATCGAGGAAGCGCGCGGGCTGCACCGCGCGGCGCAGCTGCGCTGGGATTTCATCGCGGCGGAGAACAGCATGGGCTTCCATAACCCGGAAGAAGCGCTGCGCATCCTGGCTGCCGCAACCGACCTGGCGCGCCAGGCGCAGTTGAAAGCTGTGCAGGCGGCGGCAGCGCCCGCCAGCGCCAGCCGTTGACCTGCCAGGCTGGCTAACGAATTTGCCGCCCGCCGCAAAAACATGGCGGACGACCGCAATTGTTTGCTTTAGGTTACAAAACCGTTTGATTGCAAACCAAATTTCGGTTGGTTTTTGATTTATCTGATTGACTTTCCCTGCTCTATTGGTTATGATAGGTTAATACACTTACCGGGATACTCAGTGCCGTCCTTGGGGGAGTCAGTTTATGTTTTCTCTGTTCGGGAAAAATTGCAAACCCCGCCGCCGGAATCAACGCCGCGCGCGGGCTCAATCGTTTCTCGAACTGGCGCTGGTGCTGCCGGTGCTGCTCATCATGCTGCTGGCGATGGTTGAAGTCGCCATTTTCATCGGGCGATACCTGGATGTACTCGACCTGACCCGCGAAGTTGCCCGCCAGGCAGCCCGCGAGGAGCGCTTTCAAAACCAAAACGCCTTCTTCGCCGACACCTTCTCTTACCTGACGCCGCCGCCCGACGGGTTGAACTCCTACATTACCATCAACCCGGCCGTGGACGATGTGGTCATCTCGGTCTTCGACCTGCGCGGCAGCGGCGAATGGATCATGCGCAACCAGTCCACCACCAACGAAAACTACAAAAAGGACTGCGACGGCAACCCCGCGCGCGCCCTGCCGCACTTTACCCTCGCTAACGTGATCACCATAGGCTCACCGCCTGCCAACGAAGGCATGATTGCGGTGGAGGTGTTTTATTGCCACCAATTGGCGCTCAACCTGCCAATACTTTCTGCTTTTATTCCCAATCCGGTGCAAATTCATGCGTTTACGATTTTCCCGTTTCCTGCTATCAAATTCCAATAAAGCGCCGCGCCGCGCCGCCAGCCGCCAGCCGCGCGGGCAGGTGCTGGTTATCTTTGGCGTGGCACTGCTGGCGCTGCTGGTTTTCATTGGGCTGGCGATTGACGCCGGGTCGCTGTATGTAACCTACAACCAGCTCAAGCGGGCAGTGGATGGCGCGGCTGTGGCAGCCGCCAACCAGTACAAATTAGGGCAGACCAACATCGCCGAATTTGAGAGCGCCGCCAGAGAGGTGCTGGAACTGAACAATGTGGTTATGACCCATCTCAATCTACAGGTTGAGATCTGCGACGCGGACGGAGATTACGCCGTTGACAGCGGGCTGTCGCCCGCGCTGGATGCACGCTGCCGCGAGACGCCCGGTTTCTTGCGCAAACTGGTCTGGGTGGAAGCCACCCAGCAAGCGCCGCTTTATTTCCTCGGCTTGTTAGGGTTTAGTTCTGTAGCCATGACAACCGATACCATTACCGAAGCCGCCGCGGTGGACATCGTCCTGGTGCTGGATGTGTCCGAGTCGATGGCGAGCGCAAGCAGCGGGTACATCCCCGACGATTACGACCCCGACGCCGGCTGCAACCCGAACACGCGCACGCCCGGCGCATCGCCGCCGTCCGGCGCCTGCCTGCCGATGTGGCATCTAAAGAACGCCAGCCACGCGCTGGTCAACACCATTTACGAAGGCTACGACCGCATCGCCGTCATCACCTACGATTCGCGCGCCGAATTGAAACTGGATTTCACCAGTTTCCGCGCTGTTGCCAACAATGCCATCTGGAACGCGATCAACGTTCACGATGACCCGCCTTATGCCCGCATGTGGCCGCCGTGGGGACCGGCGCGCGACCCCGGCGATTACGCCTTCAACCCGGTCAACCCGGAAGACCGCGACAGCGACGGGCGCGACGCGGACGATGACATCGCCCTGTATGGGGTAGATTGTCCGTGGACGACCAATCCGGCCGTCCTGGCAGACCGCTGGTGGGGCGTGGACGAAGGCGCGCCGGACCCGTTCGGCTGGGGCGGCGTCCCGTGCGATCACGACGCTTACCTGGACGCCTACGATTGGAATTCGGATGGTCTTTTCACAATGGACGATCACAATGCCTCGCTGGCGCATCTTGCCAAGTACCCGGCGTATGTGGATTTACAAGGGCAAACCATCCGTTCCTCCTTGTCGCCGCTCTCGACCTGCATCGGCTGCGGTCTGCGCCTGGCAAACGAACTGCTGACCGAGCGCGGGCGGCGCGACTCGATCTGGGTGGTGGTTCTGTTTACCGATGGGATGGCAAATTTGAGCGATACGCCGGTCAACGCCTATACCGGCGACGGCGACACCCCCTTCAGCGGCGGAAATGTGCCGGCGGTAATGAAAAGCGGTTTCTGCAACGGTCACTTTGCCGACCGGGCGGCAGATTCGTGGTGGCAAAAACTGTGCATTGACCGCGAGTTCACCCCGCGTTACTGCATTGACAGCAGTTCCGGCACCTGCCCGCCAGGCGCCGTCCATATCGCGCCTTCGGCGCGCGGCTATAACTACTCGGTGACCGACTACGCCCGTGACCGGATAGACGACATGGCGCTGACCATATCCCCTTCCAACCCCAACGAGCCGCTGGGCAGCGACGTGGCGGTCTATTCGGTCGGCTTGGGTCCGGTAGCCATGGGCGAGCCGCTGCTGCGTTACATCGCAGCGGTGGGGGATGACGGCGACCGGCGCACCGATCCCTGCTTTGGTGTATCGAATTTAATGTCCTGCGGAAACTATTTTTACACCAACGATCCCGCCCAACTGCAAAGTATCTTCGAGGACATCGCCAGCCGTATTTATACCCGCATCAATCAGTAATTGGGCTTTTTTCAGGAAGGAATGCCCATGCGACGACCACACCCCCCTCAACACCCACCGCTCAAACGCTGCCGCCAGCAGCCAGCGCAAGGACTGGTCGAGTTCGCGCTGGCGGTGCCGATCTTATTGATGCTGATCTTCGGGATCATCGAATTTGGGCGCTTCCTGCAAGCCTGGCTGGCGCTGCAGAACGGCGCGCGCTTTGGGGTGCGTTACGCGGTCAGCGGCACCTTTAACCCGGATTATTGCGACGAAGCTGCCGCCGCGCTGGGCTTGACGGGCGTTCATTCCGGCAATTGCCGGGTGCCCGCCCATGTGCCCAATTGGGACGAACTGAGCACCGCGCTCCGAGACTGGGCGCGCGTGCCGTCCACCCGCGACGCGGCGATTGCCGGCGCCACCGGCGTTGGCTGGGACCCGGCGCCGGCGGTATCGGGCGACTACCTGGCATACCTCGACTACGGCTGGAATAATGCTGCTTTCGACACCGCCAACCGCGGCAACCCGGCGTTGAAGGGCTTCCTCAACGTGATGATCTGTTCCAACCGCGAGGAATCGATCGGCAGCGAGACGCTGGAATTCCGGCGCAACCCCTTTGATGCGCGCTATTTCACCCCGTTCGACCCCTCCAACCAGGACGATTACCGCTTCCCCATGTTCTGCGAGCAGGCGCGCAGACCTGGTCCAGGTATCGAACGCTACGTGGATGACGCCGGCGCACCCGGCGACCGGGTGTTCGTGCGCCTGACCTACCGCCACGAATTGATCACCCCCTTCCTCAACTCGGTCTGGCCCTCGGTGGTGATCTATGCCCAGCGCGAGGGTTTCGTGGAAGCCTTCCGCAAAGCCCGCCCGGGTGGAGCGCTGGGGCTGGCGCCCACCCACACCAATACTCCCACGGTCACCAGCACCTTTACCGTCACGCCGACCCACACCGCCACCGCCACCGCCACCGAAACCGGCACGCCCACCGCCACGCCCACCAGCACGCCGACCCCTTATCCCTGCAACGGCAGCGGCGTGCTGCGCGAAAAATGGGACGACATTCCCGGCACCTCGCTTGCCAGCCTGATTGGCGACCCGCGCTTCCCCAGCAACCCGGACGAGTTTTCCGTCCTCGCTTCGTTCGATGGTCCTCAGGACGACGGAAGTTTCTACGGCGCGCGCTATCGCGCCGAAGTGTGCGCGCCGCAAACCGGTTATTACCGTTTTTATATCGCCAGCGACGACAACAGCGCACTATCCTTGAACGGGTCACTGATTGCCTCGGTGCCGGGCTGGACCTTCCACAACCAGTGGGACCTGTACGGCAGCCAGCGCTCCGCGCTGGTCTATCTGATCGCCGGGCAGTGGAATGACCTGGAAGCGCTGCACAAGGAAGGCAGCGGGCTGGACAACCTGTCCGTCGGCTGGGCGGGACCAGGCATCACCATCGATTCGGAGGACCCGCCGGTGGTCATTGACGGCTTCTACCTGCGCCCGGCATTGCCGCAGCCAACCTGGACGCCATCCTCCACACCCACGCGTACCCTCACCCCAACTCGCACCGCGACGCGCACTTTTACCCCCACCCCCACCATCACGATTACGCGCACGCCTACCATTACGCGCACGCCCACCGTCACGCGCACCTTTACTCGAACGCCCACCATCACATTAACGCCCACCATCACGCGCACCTTTACTCGAACGCCAACCATCACATTAACGCCCACCATTACGCCCACTCGAACCATTACAAGGACACCCACCATCACGCCCACTCGAACCATCACACCAACGCCTACCATCACGCCCACCCGAACCATCACCTGGACACCAACCATCACACTTACCCCCACCATTACGAACACATTCACTCGCACCCCCACCCGCACCATCACCCGCACGTTCACCGCGACCGTGCCTACCCCCACCCGCACGTCCACCCGCACGTTCACCGCGACCGTGCCAACTCCCACCCGCACCATCACCCGCACGTTCACCGCGACCGTGCCTACCCCCACCCGCACGTCCACCCGCACGTTCACCGCGACCGTGCCAACTCCCACCCGCACCATCACCCCTACCTTCACTGCAACCGTGCCAACTCCCACCCGCACGTTCACCCTTACCTTAACAGAAACCATACCAACGACTACGCTAACCCTTACGCGCACCTTCACATCCACCCCAACCCTGACAGCCACACCCACCGGCACAATTACACCCACCCGAACCATCACACCAACGCCCACCATCACGCCCACCCGGACAGTTACACGCACGCCGTGCCTGACGCCGGTCGAACTGGGCGGGTGCTAAAGCTCGCTAGCACATCCTGCCGGAAGGTGGCAGCAAAACCGGCATTGGCAGCCTTCCGCATTGTCGGAAGGCGCGCGCGCGTTTCCAGACGTTAAAAACGATGGCGCTGGCTGACTGCGCAGATTAAAAATATGATAGGATTAATAGCCACATTTACTCTCGTATCGCATAATTGCCGGGCATAAACAGGAAGGAATGCCCATGCGACGACCACACCCCCCTCAACACCCACCGCTCAAACGCTGCCGCCAGCAGCCAGCGCAAGGACTGGTCGAGTTCGCGCTGGCGGTGCCGATCTTATTGATGTTGATCTTCGGGATCATCGAATTTGGGCGCTTCCTGCAAGCCTGGCTGGCGCTGCAGAACGGCGCGCGCTTTGGGGTGCGTTACGCGGTCAGCGGCACCTTTAACCCGGATTATTGCGACGAAGCTGCCGCCGCGCTGGGCTTGACGGGCGTTCATTCCGGCAATTGCCGGGTGCCCGCCCATGTGCCCAATTGGGACGAACTGAGCACCGCGCTCCGAGACTGGGCGCGCGTGCCGTCCACCCGCGACGCGGCGATTGCCGGCGCCACCGGCGTTGGCTGGGACCCGGCGCCGGCGGTATCGGGCGACTACCTGGCATACCTCGACTACGGCTGGAATAATGCTGCTTTCGACACCGCCAACCGCGGCAACCCGGCGTTGAAGGGCTTCCTCAACGTGATGATCTGTTCCAACCGCGAGGAATCGATCGGCAGCGAGACGCTGGAATTCCGGCGCAACCCCTTTGATGCGCGCTATTTCACCCCGTTCGACCCCTCCAACCAGGACGATTACCGCTTCCCCATGTTCTGCGAGCAGGCGCGCAGACCTGGTCCAGGTATCGAACGCTACGTGGATGACGCCGGCGCACCCGGCGACCGGGTGTTCGTGCGCCTGACCTACCGCCACGAATTGATCACCCCCTTCCTCAACTCGGTCTGGCCCTCGGTGGTGATCTATGCCCAGCGCGAGGGTTTCGTGGAAGCCTTCCGCAAAGCCCGCCCGGGTGGAGCGCTGGGGCTGGCGCCCACCCACACCAATACTCCCACGGTCACCAGCACCTTTACCGTCACGCCGACCCACACCGCCACCGCCACCGCCACCGAAACCGGCACGCCCACCGCCACGCCCACCAGCACGCCGACCCCTTATCCCTGCAACGGCAGCGGCGTGCTGCGCGAAAAATGGGACGACATTCCCGGCACCTCGCTTGCCAGCCTGATTGGCGACCCGCGCTTCCCCAGCAACCCGGACGAGTTTTCCGTCCTCGCTTCGTTCGATGGTCCTCAGGACGACGGAAGTTTCTACGGCGCGCGCTATCGCGCCGAAGTGTGCGCGCCGCAAACCGGTTATTACCGTTTTTATATCGCCAGCGACGACAACAGCGCACTATCCTTGAACGGGTCACTGATTGCCTCGGTGCCGGGCTGGACCTTCCACAACCAGTGGGACCTGTACGGCAGCCAGCGCTCCGCGCCGGTCTATCTGATCGCCGGGCAGTGGAATGACCTGGAAGCACTGCACAAGGAAGGCAGCGGGCTGGACAACCTGTCCGTCGGCTGGGCGGGACCAGGCATCACCATCGACTCGGAGGACCCGCCGGTGGTCATTGACGGCTTCTACCTGCGCCCGGCATTGCCGCAGCCAACCTGGACGCCCACTATCTCGCCAACCCCCACTGTCACGCGCACCTTCACCCCCACCGTGCCGACCTCCACCCCGACCATCACGCGCACGTTTACCCCCACTGTGCCGACCTCCACTCCCACCGAAACGCGCACCTTCACCCCCACTGTGCCGACCTCCACCCCGACCATCACGCGCACCTTCACCCCCACTGTGCCGACTTCCACTCCCACTATCACGCGCACCTTCACCCCCACCGTGCCATCCTCCACGCCCACCCCCACCGTGCCGAGCTCCACCCCGACCATCACGCGCACGTTTACCCCCACTGTGCCGACCTCCACCCCCACCGAAACGCGCACGTTTACCCCTACCTTTACACCCTCCACCCCGACCATCACGCGCACGTTTACCCTCACCCCCACGCCCAGCCCGACGGTGACCCGCACGATCACCCCAACCGGCACCATCACGCCGACGCTGACCATCACTCCCACCCGCACGATTACGCGCACGCCGTGTCTGACGCCGGTTGAATTGGGCGGCTGCCGTAATCCATAAGCGCACTCTGCCGGCAGGCGGTTGGTGTATCTCGGCAAGCTCGATGACCCCGCACACTTGCACCGCGCTGCGCACGGCGCAGTGCAGGTGAGCCTGCGGGGTGACCGCTTGCCGAACCACAGGGCAAGTCTGATCGTATGGTTTGACAGGCTCACCATACGATCAGTGCCTTTCGGCAGGCGGTTGGTGTGGTTCGACCGGATGCGATTGTCCAGCCGGATGGAACTTTGTGCTACAAGCCACCATGATTTGTGATAGGATTAAGCAACCATCCCAAATGCACTGGAAGCCAAACATGTCCGAAACCCTGGATGCCCAAACCTTTGCCCATCTGGTCGAGCTGGCTGCGCTGGAACTCGACCCGCAGCAAGCCGAATACCTGCGCCGCGAACTTAACGCCCAGTTAAGCGCCATTCACGAGCTGGAAGCCATCCCGCTGGATGACGACCTGCCCATCACTTCGCACGGCGTGCCCTACACCGCGCAGATCAGCGCGCCGCCGCGGGCAGATGAATGGCAGCCGCACCCGCAGCCGCAAGAAATCCTTGCTCAAGCGCCGGACAGTCGGGACGGCTATATCATCGTCCCCGAAATTCCTCACACCACCCTGGAATAAAGCCCCATGGAACTGTGCGACCTGCCTGCCTATGAACTAAGCCTGCTGCTGCGCCAGAAACAGGTATCCGCGCTGGAAATTACCCAATCCTGCTTGCAGCGCATCGAAAAAGTGGACGGGCGTCCGGGGCAACTGAATGCGGGCGAGATTACCGCCGATGACGAAAAAACCGTGCATGCCTTCATCACCCTGACCAAGAAGCGCGCCCTGGCACAAGCAAAAGCCATTGACCGCACCCTGGCGCAGGGCGAAGATCCCGGACCGCTGGCGGGCATCCCCTTCACCGTCAAGGATATTTTTTGCGCGCGCGGCACGCCCACAACAGCCGCTTCACGTATGCTGGCGAACTTCACCGCCCCATATACCGCCACGCCGGTCGAACGGATGGAATCCGCCGGCGCGGTGCTGCTGGGCAAGGTCAACCTGGATGAGTTTACTCACGGCTCTTCAAACGAATCATCCGCTTTCCAGCCCAGTCCGCGCAATCCATGGAACCCGGCGCGCGTGCCGGGCGGATCCTCTGGGGGCAGCGCATCCTCGGTCGCCGCTGGCGAAGCGCCGCTCTCGCTGGGCACTGACACCGCCGGTTCGATCCGCCAGCCAGCCGCCTTCTGCGGCGTGGTGGGGGTCAAACCGACCTACGGGCGCGTCTCGCGCTACGGGCTGATCGCCTTCGGCTCCTCGCTCGACTGCCCGGGACCCCTGGCGCGCAACGTGGTGGATGCCGCGCTGATGCTGCACACTATCGCCGGAGGCGATCCGCGCGATTCGACCAGCGCCAACCTGCCGGTGCCCGACTATCTGGCGGCGCTGGAAGAGGGCGTGCGCGGGCTGCGCATTGGGCTTTCGCCTGATTATTTCAAGATCACCTTCCCCGACCCGCTCGGCGGCAGTTACGACCAGCAGCAACTGCCGGCGGAGATCGAGGCACGCGTGCGCTACGCCGCGCAATTGCTGGCTTCGTTGGGAGCGGAGATCATCGAGGACGTGCCCATGCCGAATACGCGCTACGGCATCCCGGCGTACTTCGTCATCAGCCGCGTCGAGGCTGCCTCCAACCTGCACCGCTACGACGGGGTCAAGTACGGTTACCGCGCCTCCCAGTCTGTCAGTGATCTGCGCGACCTGTACCGCAAAACGCGCAACGAGGGCTTTGGCTTGCAGCCCAAACTGCGCATCCTGATGGGCATGTACGTCAGCGCCGCCCAGTACTCCGCCCAGTATTACCGCCGCGCGCTGCGCGTGCGCTCGTTGATCCGGCGCGATTTCGAGCAGGCGTTCGACCCGAAAGGCAAATACCGCCTGCACGCCCTGCTGACCCCCACCACCCCCGACACCGCCTTCCGCATGGGGGCGGTGTACGGCGACTCGGTGCTGATGCAGTACGCCGACCAGTTGACCGTTCCCGCTAATCACGCCGGCGTGCCGGGCATCTCGCTGCCATTCGGCATTGACCAGCACGGGCTGCCGATCGGCGTGCAGCTGCTGGGCGCCGATTTCAGCGAGGCAATCCTGTTGCGCGCGGCGCGGGCGATCGAGCAAGCCAGCGAAAACGAGCCGTGGCGCAAGATCAAGCCAATGGTTTTACGATGATCCGGTGATTGAATCAATAATCCTCACAGCGTATGGGAAAAATTCGCTTAACTGAAACGTATGAAGAAACGGCCGATTTCGTGCTGTATCCGGGCGACACCCTGGAAATGTTGCGCGGATTGCCAGCTGAATTGGTCTCACTGGTGGTTACCTCGCCGCCGTACAACCTCGGCAAACCTTATGAAACCCGCCTGGATATGTCGGTTTATCTGGAACAGCAGCGGGCGGTTATTGAAGAATGCGCGCGCGTGCTCAAATCAAACGGCAGCATTTGCTGGCAGGTGGGTAATCACGTCAAAAAGGATGGCGAAATCGTTCCGCTGGATATTTTGCTCTATCCGATCTTTTCATCCCTGAACCTGAAACTGCGCAATCGAATCATCTGGCATTTTGGGCACGGGTTACATGCATCCCGGCGGTTTTCGGGTCGTTATGAAGTGATCCTCTGGTTTACCAAAGGCGATGAATATATCTTTAACCTGGATGCGGTGCGGGTGGCGCAAATGTACCCGTCTAAGAAGCACTTTAAGGGACCAAAAAAAGGGCAATTATCCGGCAATCCCTTGGGCAAGAATCCATCGGATATCTGGGAAATCCCTAATGTCAAAGCCAATCATGTCGAAAAAACCGTCCACCCGTGTCAGTTCCCGGTCGAATTGATCGAAAGGCTGGTGCTTGCGTTGTCTGACCCTGGCGATTGGGTGCTCGATCCCTTCATGGGCGTCGGTTCGAGTGCCATTGCGGCGCTTAAGAACAACCGCCGCGCGATTGGGGCGGAGATCATCCCGGAATACATCCAGATTACCCGCCAACGCATCGAGATGGCTGAGGAAGGTAAATTGCGGGTGCGTCCCATGGAACGGCCGGTATACGACCCCAGCGGCGGTAACGGCTCCATCCCGCCTCGCACCGTTGAGATCGGTTCACCTATTCAAGCCCGGCTTTTGGAAGCCCCAACCGATTACGATTCAGCCAGATCAGGGGATGAGTAAGATGAAAATCGTGTATGAGTATTCCCATTTGGGCGGCGGGGAAATCCTCCATGTTCGGTATGCGAACATCCTTGAAGAGATCTATGCAGTAATTCATGGGGTTGCGGCGGAAAAAATCAAAGTCAGCCTCGAGAAAAATAAAATGAACCGGCTGCTTTATTCGCCCATCAACATGAACAACCAGTTTCGGGAAGCTTTCCATCAAAGAGGATACACCGAATTAAGGGATACCTATACCATACGCCTGCTAGGCAGCCCGGTGGAAATTGCCAATGCCTATAAATCGGTCGATTTTTGTAAAGACCAGGTGCTGATCGAGGTTCAATTCGGTAAATACCCGTTCATGTTCTACGATCTGGCAAAGTTCCAATATTTTTTCAATGAAAACAAGGCTCAGGTTGGCGTTGAGATCGTTCCCTGTCATCAGCTGCACCGTCATATGTCTTCCGGGGTATCCTACGGGGAGCAACTGGTGTTCGACATCGAACGGTTGAAGCGGCATTTTCCGGCCGTGCCGGTCAAAGTGATTCTCATTGACGCTGATAAGGAGCAGGCAAGCATATGACCATTCCACCTGCCAACACATCCAACCAACGCTGGCTGGCAGCTCTGGCGCACGCCGGCATCCTCATCCCAACCTTCGGGCTGGCGGCGCCGCTGGTGATCTGGCTGGCGCAGCGTGAAAAATCGGCCTTCCTGACCTTCCAGGCGCTGCAGGCGCTGGCTTTCCAATTGCTGCTCGCCGTGGCGGGTGTGATTGGCGGTTTCCTGAGCGGATTTTTAGTCCTCGGTATAAGCCTGGCAGCCGCGGCATTGGGAATTGCCCTGCAAAGTGAAACGCCGTTCATGTTCATGAGTGGCGGCGTATGGCTGATTTTCGGGCTGTTGTTGTGCGCATTGGGGCTGTTTGTCCTGTCGGGTTTGATCGCCGCGATTGCCTGCGCGGGTGGTTCAAATTTCCGTTACCCGCTGCTGGGCGACTGGCTGGCACGCTACCTGACCGCAGCCGGGACGGAGGATCGCCATGAGTGAAACCCGCCTCGACCCAACCCGCGAGGAGCGCCTGGCAGCCGCAATCTGCCACCTGGGCGCGTTTGTGCCCTACATAGGCATTCTGGCAACCCTGATCATCTGGTTAACCCAAAAGGAACGCTCGGCGCTGCTGCGCCGCCAGGGGTTGGACGCCCTGCTTTTCCAGGGCGCGGCGACCGTGCTGTACCTGCTCGCCAGCGGCGTGCTGGGCGGGATGTATTTCCTGGTCTTCATCCCCACCATGGCGATGACCGATACCGCCGCCGCGGAATTCGTGCCGGTGATTTGGATCGTGTACACCGTTCTGATGCTGGGCGTAACGCTGCTCTATTTCATTGCTGCGTTGGTGTACTATTTCCTGGCAGGGCGGGCTGCCTGGCGCTGCCTGCGCGGCGGACAGGCTTCCTACCCGCTGATCGGATCGTTGAGAGCGCTGCTGCGCGCCGAACGCTGAACCCCACCGCGAGGTTTGTTTATGACCGCATACGAAGCCGTCATCGGGTTGGAAACGCATATCCAGCTCAACACCATCACCAAGATCTTCTGCGCCTGCAAGGCGGATTCATGGAACGACCCGCCCAACCAGAACATATGCCCGGTTTGCTCCGGCATGCCGGGCGTGCTGCCGGTGCTTAACAAAGCGGTGGTCGAAAAAGGCGTGCTGCTAGCTGCCGCTATGCGCGCCGAACTGCGCCCGCTGTCCTACTTCGACCGCAAAAACTACTTTTATCCCGACCTGCCCAAAGGCTATCAAATTTCGCAATACGACCAGTCGCTGGCGTTCGGCGGCTGGATGGAACTGCCCATGCCGGCAGCTGGCGGCAAGCCTGCCTATACCCGGCGGGTCAACATCCACAAACTGCACCTGGAGGAGGACGCCGGCAAAACCAAGAACGCTGCCGGGCAACGGCTGATTGACTTCAACCGCTGCGGCGTTCCGCTGATCGAAATGGTCACCCAGCCGGACCTGCGCTCGGCGGACGAAGCCGCACAGTACCTGATCCGCCTGCGCCAATTGCTGCGCTGGCTGGGCATTTCCGAGGCGGACATGGAGAAGGGTCACCTGCGCTGCGACGCCAACGTCTCCATCCGCCCCGTGGGTGCGGATTACCTGAACCCCAAGACGGAGATCAAGAACGTCAACTCGATCGAAGCCGTTCGCGACGCCATCGAAAAAGAGATCGAACGCCAGGTGCGCGAAACCGAAGCCGGGCGGCGCATTGCCGCCTGGACGCTGGAATGGGACGAGGATGCCGGCGTGCTGCGCAAGATGCGCTCCAAGGAAACCGAAGCCGATTACCGCTATTTCCGCGACCCCGACCTGCTGCCGATCCGCCTGACAGACGAGTGGAAAGACGCCATCCTGGAGCAACTGCCGGAACTGCCGCTGGAACGCCGCTGGCGCTTCATGCTGGCGTACAACCTGCCCGAATACGACGCCGATATCCTCACCGGCGAGCGCAGCCTGTCGGATTACTTCGAGGCGGCGGTCAAAGCCTATGCGGGCGACCCCAAGCGTATTTCCAATTACCTGATGAACGACGTGCTGCGCATGATCAACGAAAGCGGCAAGAGCGCGGCGCAACTGCGCCTGACCCCGGCTTACCTGGCGGAGATCGTTGCCCTGGCGGACAAGGGCGCGGTCAACACCAATACCGCCAAAGGTCTGCTGCAAAAAGTGGAAGAGAGCGGCGAACCGCCGCAGGCAATCGTTCAGCGCGAAGGGCTGGCAAAGGTCAGCGACGAGGGCGCCATCCGCGCGGTGTGCGCGCAGGTGCTGGCGGAAAATCCCAAGGAAGTGGAAGCCTACCGCGGCGGCAAAACCACCCTGATGGGCTGGTTTGTCGGGCAGGTAATGCGCAGGATGGGCGGCAAAGCCGACCCCAGCCTGGCGCGCCAGATGCTGGAAACGCTGTTGCAATAATGCGCTTTGCCTGGGCTTGCCCTGAGCCTGTCGAAGGGCTTGCCCTGTGGTTCGGCAGGCACTTCGGCAAGCTCAGTGCAAGCTCACCAACCGCCTGTCGAAGGGCGCCTGCTATCCAGGCAGATCTCCGAGCCCCGCAGGCTGAACCAGCGTGCCCGTAAATGGATGCCACAGCTTGCTGCGGGCTGAGCCTCATTCTCCGCGCTTGCGGGTGTGCGCGTGTCGCCTTCCCCGCTCTTCGGCAGGGTTTTTCTCACTGCCAATCCAGATGCCAAAGGCGGGTAGAATCCGGCGGTGCACCAGCAGGATCAGCGCAGTTACCGCAAAAGCAGCCGCAAAAATAACCAGGGCATTGCCCAGATTCTCAAGCAGGCTGGGGTTGATTACCATCACCCCCGCCAGGGTCAGCATGAGCACGCCGCCGATCAGTTTTAGGATGCGCCCGTGCTTTTCCTCCAGCCGGCTGGCTTTAAGCGTGAATACCGCGACGAAGAAGATTGCCAGCTCATCGAACTGGTAGATCAGCATGTAAAGCAGGAGCAGCAGGACAAATTCGCGCGGCTCAATGGCATTGGCAGCCAGCAAGTTGCTCCACAGCACCGGAAAACCAGCCGTGCAGGTGAATTCAACCAGGGAAACCCCGGCTGCCAGCGCGATAGTCGCCCCAATCAGCCCCCACAAGGACTGGCTGGAATCCATTACCCGGCGGATGCCGCGCGCAATGCCGGGTTTTTTCTCATCGGCAATGGTAAAAGACAACCCTTGCTTGTAAAAGAAGTAATCCTTGATGTTGACCGCAGCAAAGAACAATGCCACCAGCGCAACCAGCACGCGGATCCAGCCCATGAAATTGATGAAGGTGAACAGGGTGAACAGACCGGCAATGAACAGCGCATACACTGCGGCGGTAATGGTCAGAAAGACTACCCCAATGATGACAACTTTGCGGCGCGAACTGGTATGCAGCGTCAGGGCGAGCAGCATGGTCAATACCCAGATCGAGCAGGGGTTAAAACCGTCCACAAAGGCAATCAGTGCGGTGCTGACCACCAGCGACTGGCGGCTCAGGTCAACCGCGCCGATCAGCGGCAGGCTGATCTGGCTGCTGCCCGGCGCGGCGGGAGTGGGCGCTGCTTCGCCCGCTGGGGTGGGTGCGGCTGTCGCCGCGGGATAAAGCACCCCGGCTGCCGGATCGGGACAGGCGTTTTTCAGGCAGTTTTGGATCGCGCTTTCGATCTCATGATTAATGGCCGGATTGTAGCCTTCCCAATGACGGTCACCGATAAATATGGTGGGGACGTAGCGCGCCTCGAAGCCGGCAGCCGCGGCGAATTTCTGGAACAGCTGCTGGTTTTCGACATTATTCCAGATTTCATAGAAACGCAATTCGACGCCGGGATATTGCTGCGGCAGGCTTTCCAGGTACGGCTTGGCTAACGCGCAGTGCGGGCAGCCCTCGCCCCAAAACATGTACACGCTGACGGCGTTCTGCGCTGGCGGCTGATCCTGCGCCCGGACATCTGTTCCCGCCAGCAGCATGCCAATCAAACTGACCAGCAGGCTAAAGACTAAAGGTCGCAGCCAGCGCGTGGTAAATCTTCGCATTGGATTCCCCTGATGACGTTGCCAATCGAACACTTTTTGATTACCTCTGAGATTACTTCCCCGGTTGAAAGTGCAAAAAACGCTGTTTCAACCTCCCAATGACCAATAACCTGATTCAGAATTGACATTGCGTACTATATTTGGGACAATTTTCCCCATTTTACCATGCCCATGCCAGCCGGACAACCGGCATCGTAACCTCGAATTAAGTTCCATCTAACCTTCCTGCGTATTGCCCGCCGGGCGCTATAGCGGGTACAATCGGTGTAATCCCCACCCTTGGAGGCGCGCATGTCCCCGCTCACCCCGCGCGAACGAGTCCTGGCTGTTCTCGATCACCACAAGCCCGACCGGGTGCCGCTGGCAATCGGCGCCGACCTGACCACCGGCATCCAGGAGTTTGCCTACCGCCGCCTGGCAGCCCACCTCAATATTGACGCGGAATACCAGCCCATGTACGACTGGCACGAGTTGGGCGCGCCCAACCCGGCGGAAGCCGTGCTGCGCCGCCTGCGTTCCGACGTGCGCGGCATTCACGACCGCTTCCCCGCCGCGACCTATGAACGCAACCGCAGCCGTCCCGCCGGCAGCCCGTATGTGGACGATTGGGGCGTGGGTCAGCTGGAGATCGAGCCGGGCATTTTCTTCCCTGCCATTCACCCGCTGCAATCCGCCAATCGCCTGGAGGACATTCAGGCGCACCTCTGGCCCGATATGCGCGACCCGGCGCGCTACGCCCACCTGTACGCCGAAGCCGGGCGGCTGGCGGAGGAAAACCAGTACGCCATCGTCGGCGCTCCCTGGCTGCTCTCCCCGCTGGAACGGGCTTTCCAACTGCAAGGGATGCAAGCCTTCCTGCTCAACCTGGTGGACGCGCCGGACTTCGCCGCCGCGCTGCTGCGCCAGATCACCGATCTGTGCCTGCAAAACCTGGAGCATTTCCTCCACGCAACCGGTGACCGGCTGGATATCCTCATCCTGGCGGACGACCTGGGAACGCAAACCAGCCTGCTCATCTCGCCGCGCGCCTACCGCAGCCTGCTCAAGCCGCTGCACGCCGAACTGATCGCCCGCGCGCGCGAGCTTTGCCGGGCGCGGGTGATGTTCCACTCCGATGGGGATGTCTTCCCGCTGCTGGACGATTTGGTCGAAATCGGGGTGGACATCCTCAACCCGGTGCAAATCACCGGGCGCATGGCGGATCTGGCGCAGCTCAAACAGCGCTACGGCAGGCAGTTAGTGTTTTGCGGCGGGATTGATACCCAGCGCGTGCTGCCGCTGGGCAGCCCGGCGGAGGTGCGCGCCGAAGTCAAACGGGTAATCGAAACGCTCGGCGCGGACGGCGGCTACCTGCTGGCAACCGTGCACACCATCCCCAACGAAACCCCGCCGGAGAATATCCTGGCAATGGTGGACGCTGCGCTGGAGTTTGGCTGTTTTTGAGAAATTTTGATCCTTCGCGCCCCGGACGGGGCAGGCGACCATGCCTGCTCCGTTTTGTTTAATTGCATATCAGACTCAACTGAAGTTCGGACGTGAGTCCGGACATCCACCAGGGAAGGTTGTCCTTGCTGGCTGGCGCCCTCGCAATCTTCCTAATGACCACCTGGGAAGATATTGTCCATACTTTTGTCTATAACCAGCAGATTTTAGCATTGTGCAGGGGCTGCTGGGGATCGCCTGAGCGATAACCGTGCTTGCTGCCTTGATCCCGGAGACCGCACCTCCGGTAATGGACTCTTTGTTTAGAGCGCTGCGTTCCGCGCAGCCGCACAATTATAAATCTATCCACTCGACGGGTCTCACACTCTCCTACCAGTTGGGTCGGAGGAGGCGCGCAATGCGTAAACTAGTATCAGAAAGAGAGATTGAATGAACCGTATTCTGCTTGCCGACCCCAACCCTGCCCTGCGTTCAGCCCTGGCGCTCCTGATCGAGACCCGCCTCGATGCGCAAATCGTCGGGCAAGTTAGCAGCCTGGAAAGCCTGCTGCGCGAGGCTGCTGCCACCGATCCCGGTGTCATCATCGTTAGCCTGAACTTGCTCGGCGAACCAACCCAGGAACGAATCGCCGCCCTGCGCCGGCAGGCACCGCTAGCCAGCATTCTTATCTCCAGCGCGCGCCCGGAAAGCGTCAGCCGGACAGATGGCGCCGCAGCATTCCTGTGCCAGGCAGACCCGCCTCAAACCATCCTGGACACCTTACAAACCCTGTTCCACCGCAAATCACAAGAAAGGAATAACCATGTTTAAAGTCTCATCCAACCACTCCGGCATGAAAAATCACCCCACGTTCAACGCTTCGATTTTGTGGGGCATTTGCTGTGGTGGTTATCTGGTTGTCGGCGCGTATTGGTTGACAACGGCTGCTACCATCGGCACGCCGCTGGGTTTTTGGGGCGACCTGTTTGCGTCGCTTGGCATCGTCATTCTGGAAATGGCGCTCATTGCCGGGATTTTTTCCCTGCTCTTGCGCGGGCTGATATGGCTGTTCAACCTGCTGGCGCGCCGCTTCATTTGGGCAATGCGGGTCAGCGATTTGCTAAAATCCGGTCTGCGTACTCCCTGGGTATTGATTTGGGGGCTGGTGGGCGCAGGCATATTACTGGCAATCGCGCCGGGCAACTCGGTGCTCTGGTTGTTTCCGCTGCTTTCAATGGTTACCAGCGGGGGGCTGATCGGATTGGGATTCACCAACCGCTCATGGATGCGTTTGGCGGCATTCGTCACCGCGGTATTGATTATCACGGTTTCAATCTATCTATTCTTTTTCCATGGACAGGATGCTTACCTGGCAACTGAACCGGAAACCGATTACAACCCGGCAGCGCTGCAACTTGAAGATCCGGGGCTGCCCGGTGACTTTGCGTTCCGCTACCTGACGTATGGCAGCGGCAACGACTTGCGGCGCGCGGAATATGGACAGGATGTCACGATCGTGACTCAACCGGTTGATGCCAGTCTGTTATGGCATGGGTACGATGGCTTTTTCGAGACCTTTTATCGCCAATATTGGGGATTCACCACCAAAGAACTGCCGCTCAACGCGCGCGTCTGGCTGCCTGCAGGCGAAGGTCCCTTCCCTTTGGTGCTGTTCGTGCATGGCAATCACAATTGGAATGATTATTCCGACCCTGGTTATGCGTACCTGGGTGAGCACCTGGCATCGCATGGCTACATTGCCGTTTCGGTGGACGAAAACTTTCTCAACGGCTTCTCTTTTAACGACCCCGGCGGGGCGGAAATCCCGGCGCGCGGCTTGATCATGCTTAAACACATCGAATTGTTCAAGAACTGGACAAACGATCCGCAAAGCATTTTTTACCAGAAGGTGGACATGAACTGGATCGCGCTGGCTGGGCATTCCAATGGCGGCGAGGCGGTTGCCGTGGCGGCTTATCTCAACAACCTGGAACAAATAAGCGGTATTGGCGCGGTCCGGCTGGATTTTCACTTTGCCATCAAAGCGATTATCCAACTCGCCCCCAGTGACGGGGTATATCGCCCCAAAGGCAAACTGGTCGAACTTGAAAATATTGACTACCTGCTCCTGCAAGGCGCTCACGATACCCAGGTGATGTCCATATCCGGGCTGGGGCAATACCACCGCACCAGTTTTTCACCCGGCAGCGACCATTTCAAGGCGGCGATCTATTTCTATCGAGGAAACCACGTTTTGTTCAACACCGCCTGGGGCGAGCGCGACTACGCCGGAATTAGCGGGCACTTGCTCAACCAACAACCGGTGATGCAACCCGGCAACCAACAGCGGATGACGAAAGCCATCATCACCGCTTTTCTGGAGGCTTCACGGCGAGGCAACGCGGAGTATCGCGCCTGGTTCCGGGATCTCCAACGCGGCAGTCAGTGGCTGCCCGATGATATTTACGTCCATGCCTACCAGGATGCCACCTTCCGGGTTGTGAAGGACTTCAAGGCCGGTTCGCCCGAGGCGCAAACCGAATGCCTGGGCGGGATGAATTGCGCTGAATTGGATGTTGTCCTGCGCTTTTACAATAAACCACAAAATAATCGCGCGGTGAAGCTCGCCTGGACCGATGAAACCGCCGCCAATGCAGCCTATGCGCTCTCGCTGCCAAATGACTCCCACATTGCTGAACAGGATGTTTTGACCTTCTCGCTGGCGGTTGTGAATGAACCCGCCAACTTGCAGGTGGAACTGCTCGATGAGCAGGGCAACTCCATTCGCATCAGCCTGAATAGGATGGGACCGTTGCGCCCGGCGCTTCCAACGCAGCTGTTTCGCTTTCCCGCGTTAGCCAGCCGCCTGGGTTATGAACAGCCGCAAAAAAGCGAGACCATGTTCCAGGTGTATGAAATCCCGCTCGAAAAGTTGCACGATTTCAACCCGGATTTTGAATCAGCCCACATAAGCCAGGTGATTTTCCGCGCCGACCCCAACCGCGCCGGACAGGTCTGGCTTGATGAAATCGGCTTTCGAACCATTCCCTGAATTTAGCGCGCCTGTCTCAAGAAAACCACGTCCCACGCAATTCTGGCTGGCAGCACCCAGAGTTGCGCGCGGATTTGGTCTTTTTTACCTTCCTTGGCGGTGGATGGATTATAATTACGCCGCTCGGACGGACTACATTGAATTGACCCGCAGCCGTTTCAATTCGCGCTATCTGTTGCTTGAACGCGCAGATACCGCTTACAACATCATTAATAAGGAAAACCATGAAACCCGAAAAACCAATCGAATGGCTAGCCAATCCGCGCGCCCGCGCCGGACAGACCGCCCTGGCAGTGAGCAAAATACTTCCGCCGGAAGTCACCCGTGAAATTCGCAAATTTCACCGCCAGATTCCAGGCTACCGGATGAGTCCCTTAAAAAGCCTGCCCAATCTTGCGGCCCGGCTGGGGCTGGGCGGCATCTGGGTCAAGGACGAATCCGCCCGCCTGCAATTAAGTTCATTCAAAGTATTGGGCGGCTCGTATGCCATTTACCAGTTGATCCGCCGCCGGCTGGGGTTGGAAAACCAGCCGCTCACCTTCACAAACCTGACCAGCGGCGCGCTGCGCGAAAAACTCGGCGACCTGGTCTTCGCGGCAGCCACCGACGGCAACCACGGGCGTGGCGTAGCGTGGTCGGCTTCGCAGTTGGGTTTTAAATCGGTCATTTATGTCCATAAGCTGACTGCCAAAGCCCGGATTCAATCCATCGAGCGCAATGGGGCACGGGTTGTGGTGGTGGACGGCAACTACGATGACGCTGTGCGCCAGGTATACCAGGATGCCCAGGCAAACGGCTGGGAGGTGGTCTCGGACACTGCCTGGGAAGGCTATTACGATATCCCCTGCTGGGTGATGCAGGGCTACACCACCATGCTCAGCGAAGCGCAGGAGCAGTTGGCTGGGCAGGGCTTAAGCCAGCCAAGCCACGTTTTCGTTCAGGCCGGGGTTGGCTCGCTGGCAGCGGCAACTATCGGCTTTTATTACAACCTGTTCGGTGATCAGCGCCCGCGTTCGGTGGTGGTAGAGCCGACCAAGGCGGACTGCATCTACCAGTCGGCGCTGGCTGGCGGCGGCAGCATGCGCTCTGTGACTGGCGACCTTGACACGATCATGGCTGGGCTGGCGTGCGGCGACCCCAACCCGATTGCCTGGGATATTTTGCGCGAGAGCGCCGATTTCTTTGCCCGCTGTCCGGATTACGTTGCCGCCAAGGGGATGCGTGTTTATGGCGTGCCGCTGCGCGGCGACCCGTTCATCGTCTCCGGCGAATCCGGCGCGGTGACGCTGGGCGCATTAATGTACACCATGGAGTACGATGGCGCGCGTGGGCTGCGCGAAGCATTAAATCTGAACGTGGATTCGCAGGTGCTGCTGATCAACTCCGAAGGCAACACCTCGCCGGACGATTTCCGCCACGTGGTATGGGAAGGCGGCATCCCCGTGCCGGAAGAATTCCGCACGCTGCCCGTCGGCGAACAATAAGCGCGGCAGCCCACACCCGCCTTTTTGACTGCTCGCCTGCGCCACCCGAACTGCGCCAAACGCAGTGCTGTGTCGAACCACAAGCGTCTGGCTGTCAAGATTTCTTGAAAAAGCCATCGGAAGGGATTGGCGCGGTTTGCCATTGACCGGGCTAAAAAAGCGCTGGTTGCGGGCGGTTTATGCGCAGCGCGCAGGCTGCCAGCCGCCTATCAAAATTATAAAGCCGCTTTGCTTGACAGCCCTTTTACCCTATGCTAAAGTAATATTTGGTCTGCCGGATTGGCAAAGATTCGGGCAGAATTTTTCCCCAGGAGTTCCGCCTTGACGAAAACGCGCACCCAATTGATGGTTGAACGCCTGCGTGAATTGCAGGCATCCTCTCCAGATATTGAAGCCTCGGCAGTAGTCAGCATTGACGGGTTGACGATTGCCTCGGCGCTCCCGCAGGGGGTGGAAGAAGACCGGGTATCGGCAATGTCGGCGGCAATGCTGGCGTTAGGCGAGCGGATTGCCGGTGAACTGGGCAGAGGAGAGATCCAACAAGTCTATATCCGCGGCGAAAAAGGATATGTGGTGTTGATGTCGGTTGGCGAGGAAGCCGTGCTGACCACCCTGGCGCGCGAACAGGCAAAGCTGGGTTTAATTCTGCTGGACATGCGCCGCGCCGCCCAAGACCTGGCGCGATTAATCTAAAGGCGCGTACCAACCATGGAACCGATCCCAAAAAGTGGTTTGTTTTATCCCAACAAAATTGCGCGGATTGCTATTCTAGCCTATGAAGAAGTAATGGGCAAGAACGGCTTAAATGCCATTCTCAACCTGGCTGCGCTGCCACACCTGATCAACAACTACCCGCCCGACAATCTGGAGCGGCAGTTCGATTTCGCCGATTTCTCCGCCATTCAGGGCGCGCTGGAGGAGATGTACGGTCCGCGCGGCGGGCGTGGTTTGGCATTGCGCGCCGGACGGGCAACCTTCGATGCCGCGCTGCGCAATTTTGGCGCCCTGGCAGGGGTGGGCGACCTGGCATTCAAGGTGCTGCCGCTGCAAGCCAAGCTGCGCATCGGTCTGCCGGCTATGGCGCGCATCTTCTCCCAAACCAGCGACCAACACTCAACCGTCGAGGAGAAAGACGATCACTTCCTCTACTACATCCATCGCTGCCCGGTCTGCTGGGGACGGCGCACCGACAAACCGGCTTGTTTCATTGCCACCGGTTTGCTTCAGGAAGGACTGAAGTGGGTTTCCGGCGGGCACGAGTTTCGCGTCAACCAGGTCACCGCCCGTTCGGTCGGCGATCCGACCTGTAATTTCATCATCCTCAAAGAACCCATTGCTTGACCACCCGTACACCTGATCCCGCGATGGAAGATGAAAAGGCAACCCTGCTGATTGTCGAAGATGACCTGGACGTGGCAGAAATGCTCAATGCCTACTTCCAGGTGCAGGGATATGAAATCCACGTAGTCAATTGGGGCGAGGACGGCGTGCGCGCTGCGCTTTCCACCCTGCCCGATCTGATTATTCTCGACATCCGCCTGCCGGACATTGACGGCTTTGAAGTTGCCCGCCAGTTGCGCGAGCACCGCAAGACGAACAATATTCCTATCCTGTTCTTGACCGAACGGCGCGAGCGCAGCGACCGTCTGCGCGGCTTGCAGTTAAACGCCGAAGACTACATCACCAAACCGTTCGATATTCAGGAACTGCGCCTGCGGGTGCGCAATACGCTGCGCCGCGCCCGCCAGGGCTCGTTGACCAACCCGGTCACCGCTCTGCCGGAAGGCAGCCTGGTGGACGAGCAGCTGCGCGCCTGGCTGAACGACAGCACCGCGGCGTTGTTCACTGTATCGCTGCTCAAGCTGGATCATTTCCGCGAACTGTACGGCTTTGTCGCTTCGGATGATCTGCTGCGCGCCATCGGGCTGATGCTGCGCGACCTGCTGGCCGAGATGAGCCCAGCCTGGTTCTTCTTGGGGCATTTAACTCAAACGGATTTCGTGGTCATTGCCCGCCTGGAAAACCGCGCCGTCTTTTGCGAGCGGGTGAAGAAACGCCTGGAACAGTCTTTCGAGTATTTTTACCGCGACCAGGATCGCTCGCGCGGCGTCTTTCGTGAACATGGCTTGAGCATCGTGCTGCGCGAACTTCAGCCTGCATCGGGAAAACCCATCCGCGACCTGGAACAAATCCGTTCCTGCCTGCACGAAATGGCGCAAGGCGCATCGCTATGAAAATCATTGCCGTTGTTCCCACCTATAATGAAGCCGAAAACCTTCCCATTCTGAGCGAAAGGCTGCTCTCGCTGCCGATACCGGACCTTTCACTGCTGATCGTGGACGACAACAGTCCGGATGGCAGCGGTGAGATCGCCGAGCAGCTGGCGTCTGCCTCCAACGGACGCATGTTCGTTCTGCACCGCTCGGGCAAACTGGGGCTGGGCAGCGCGTATATTCAGGGCTTTGAGCGCGCGTTGAATCTGGGCGCCGAGGCAGTCTGCCAGATGGACGCGGATTTCTCCCATCCGCCGGAAAAGATCATCGAACTTGCCGCCGCCCTGCAGCCGTGCGATGTGGCGATTGGCTCGCGCTATGCTCCAGGCGGCAGCCTGGATGAGCGTTGGCCCTTCTGGCGCAAGGGATTATCCGCCTTTGGCAACCTGTACGCGCGCGCCATTTTGTCCATCCCGGTGCGGGATGTCACCGGCGGGTTCCGCCTGTGGCGGCGCGAGACGCTTAAACGATTGCCGCTCGAAAGGGTGCGTTCCAATGGCTATATCTTTCAGGTAGAGATGATCTACATTGCCCACCTGCTCGGCTTCCGCTCGCGTGAGATTCCGATCCATTTCGCTGACCGGCGCTGGGGGCAGTCCAAGATGTCGCTGCGCATTCAGATCGAAGCCGCCTACCGCACCTGGATGCTGCTCTGGCAATACCGCGACCTGCGCCAGAAGCGCGCGGTTGCCTAATAGCGCGCGGTTTAACGTCATCGCGCGATGAGCCTGCCATCCGCGCGTTGAGCCCGTCGAAACGGGCGGACGGCAGGCTGCCCATGCTATAATCCGTGTGGACATGAGCGCATCAATCACCACCCCCGAACCGCCCCCACCCAATGTTTCCCTCGTGCCGGATGACAGTCAGCCCACCTGCGCGGCGCAGGTCAACCTGCGCCTGGAAGTTGAACTGCCGCCCGGTGTGAGCCTCAACCTGACCGTGGAAAGCCGCGCGCCGCAGGGCGAAACGCTCGAATCCCGTTCGCTGACTCTTTCCAATCCGCCTGTGCCGCTGCCCGACTGGCTGGCAAACGCCCCGCGCCCGGCGCGCGCCAGCCGCGCCCAGCGCTGGCTGGTGCGCCTGCGCGCTCAGCCGCTGTCCCTCTCCGCCTGGCTGCTGGCGGCTGCCGTGCTCGTCTATGCCGCCACCCGTTTGATCGGACTGGCGGATTTCCCGATCTACTTCTTCACCGACGAGGCGGCGCAGACCGTCCTGGCTGCCGACCTGCTGCGCGACGGCTTGCGTGGTTATACCGGCGTGCTGCTGCCAACCTACTTCCCCAACGGCACGCAGTACAACCTCAGCCTGTCGGTTTATTTGCAGGTGCTGCCCTACCTGCTGTTCGGCAAGTCGGTGCTGGTCACCCGCACCGCCGCGGCGCTGGTGACAGTGATCTCGGCGTTGGCGGTTGGCTTGACGCTCAAACAAGCCTTCGGCAGCCGCGCCGCGTGGGGCGGCGTGCTGCTGCTCACCCTTACCCCGGTCTGGCTGCTGCACTCGCGCACCGCCTTCGAGACCGCGCTGGCGGTTTCGTTCTACGCTGCCTTCCTTTACGCTTACTTGCGCTACCGCCAGGGCGCAGCCGGCTGGGTGTACGGCATGGCGGTCTTTGCCGCGCTGACCTTTTACAGTTACAGCCCGGCGCAGATGGTCCTCTTCGTCACGGTGGTGCTGCTGTTTTTCTCCGACCTGCGCTACCACTGGCAGCAGCGCAACCGCCTGGCAGGCGGGCTGGCGCTGGGGTTGATGTTCGCCCTGCCCTACGCGCGCTTCCAGGCGGATCATCCCGGCGAAACGCTGCGCCACCTGGCGGTGCTCAACTCGTACTGGCTGAGCGACCAACCCTTCCTGGCAAAACTGGGCATTTACTTTCGCGAATACCTGAGCGGGCTGAACCCGCTGTACTGGTTCAACCCCAACCCAGCGGAACTGGTGCGCCACGTTATGCCCGGCTACGGGCACCTGGGGCTGTGGGCGCTGCCGTTCATCGCCCTTGGGCTGGCGCGGGCGGCGCGGCGCATCCGCCAGCCGGAATACCGCCTGCTGCTGTTGGCGGTGCTGGCTGCCCCGGCGGGCGCCGCGCTGGTACAGCTGGGGGTCACCCGCGCATTATTCATGGTCATCCCTGCCGCGCTGCTCGGCGGGCTGGGCTTGGAAAGCGCGCTCGACTGGCTGGGGCAGCACGGCGAAAAGCGCCTGCCGGCGCTGCCGGTGCGCAGCCTGCTCGCCGGACTGGTTTTTGTGGTCATGGTGGCTGGCGCGTTCGCCATGCTGGGCGACGCGCTGGTCAACGCCCCCACCTGGTTCGATGACTACGGGATGGCGGGCATGCAGTGGGGTGCGCGCCAGTTATTTGCGGCAGCCAAAGATTATCTGGCGGAAAATCCGGGCGTGGATCTAATCATCTCGCCTTCCTGGGCAAATGGCAGCGATGTGCTGGCGCGCTTCTTCGCCGACGATCCGCAGCCCTACCGCCTGGGCAGCATCGAGGGCTACCTGGATGAATACAAGCCGCTGGACGAAAATACGCGCTTTGTGATGATCCCGGACGAATGGCGCAAGGTGCAGGAGAGCGACAAGTTCAGCGACGTACAGGTTGAGCGCACCCTGCTGTACCCCAACGGCGAGCCGGGCTTTTATTTCGTCCGCCTGCGCTATGTGGACAATGCCGCGCAGCTCTTCGCCGCCGAGGACGAGCAGCGCCGCAGGCTGATTCAGGGCGTGGTGATGCTGCCCGACGGCGCGCCAGTCACCGCACGCCACTCGCAACTGGACATGGGCGAGATCTTCCACGCCTTCGACGGCGACGCGAACACACTCACCCGCAGCCTGGAAGCCAACCCGCTGCTCATCCGCCTGACCTTTGACGCGCCGCGCGAGTTGAACGGGCTGACCGCGCGCATCGGCGGGGTGCCCGGCAAGGTAGTGGTATGGGTGCAGCCGCCGGACGGCTCGGCGGCATTGCCCTTCGAGCAGGAAAAAGAGGAAACCCCCGACCCGCGCGATGTGCGCGTCGAGTTCGGGCAGACGCTGACCACCCGCCAGGTGGAGGTCGAAATCTGGAGCACTCGCGATACCGGTCCCGCGCACGTCCACTTGTGGGAGATCACCTTCCATTGAACCCGCCTTCGCCACCCCCCGCGCGGCGGCGCCCGTTTGGGCTGCGCCTGGTGACTTTCGGACTGGCGTTGATCGCCTGCAATGGCAGCCTGCGCCTGGTGGAAAGCCTGCGCAGCGCCGAATTCCTTGCCCGCTTCGACCTCCAGCCAGGGGTGGGCTACCTGGCTGCCAGCGGAGCGCTGTTCGCCGCCGCCGGACTGGCGGGCGCCCTCAGCCTGTGGCTGCGCCGCCGCTGGGGCGCACCGCTGGCGGGCGCGGTGATCCTGCTGTGGCTGGGCTGGACGTGGCTAGACCGCCTGCTGGTCGCCCGCGCGCCGCAAACCGCCGGGCTGCCCTTCCTGCTGGCAGCCAGCCTGTTGACACTGCTATTTTGCGGGGCGGTATTGTGGAAAGAATGGAGGTCGAACCGTGAATCGGAATGATACCGAAGTGGAAGCCAAGTTTTACCTGGGCAACCCGGACGGGCTGCGCCGCCGGCTGGAAGCCCTGGGTGCCGTTCTGGCGCACCCGCGCGTGCACGAGGTCAACCTGCGCTTTGATTTGCCCGACGGCAGCCTGACCCGCGAGCGGCGCGTGCTGCGCCTGCGCCGCGATGCGCGCGCCGTGCTGACGTACAAAGGCGCCGCCCAGCCGGGCAGCGAGGTGGCGGTGCGCCAGGAGATCGAAACCGAGGTGGCGGACTTCGACGCCTGCCGGCGGCTGCTGGAGGCGCTCGGCTACCAGGTGAGCGTGATGTATGAGAAGTACCGCGCCACCTACCGCCTGGAAGACATGGAGATCGTGCTGGACGAACTGCCCTACGGCGCGTTCTGCGAGATCGAAGCCGCCGACGGCGATTCAATCCACCGCCTGGCAGAGCGGCTCGGGCTGGACTGGACGGCGCGCATCACGCTGAGTTACCTGGCGCTGTTCGACCAGTTGAAACGCGCGCGCGGCTGGACGATGCGCGACCTGTCCTTCGACAACCTGCACGGGTTGAGCGTTAGCCCGACCGAGCTGGGCGCGCGCCGCGCGGATTGAGGACGGGCGGCGATGGCTTTCCACTAGCAATTCACGTACTTTACAGGGTTCTGATCACCCTTTCTTAAGGTACGCGTCAACATTTCCTCCAACGTAGTGCTGCAATTCCTGAGCGACAGAGCCTTCAAGCCACCAGCGGGTTTTTATTCGCTGGGCGGGTTCGGCGCGTCCAGTTTCCTGGCGCCAGCCATCAATGCGGTACACCTGCCGGACGATACCCTTGTAGATCGAGAATGCGTACTTTGCCTTGTTCCGGCGAGGACCCAGCACACAATTTCCCCTCGTAGAGTTCCAAGGGAGGGATACATCCCTGTTCCACATTGCTCGATTTTTCAATCGGGAGGGATAAATCCCTCCCTCAGTTCGTGAAAGTCGTCTCAAGACGACTCGCCATTGGAATTGTCCGTCGCTGCCAGCCCGCCAGGGCTTCCATGCACTGAGGCGGGGATTCATCCCCCGCCGCACCTCACCAACCCCCCACCCGCACACCTCGACAGGCGGTCATCGAGCTTGTCGAGATGCGGTGTACGGGTGGCTTGCCCTGAGCCGGTTGGTGAACCTGTCGAACCAGCCGAAGGGCTTGCCCGTACTGCGGCGGGGATTCATCCCCCGCCGCATCATCTCGCCAGCCGGATTTTGCGCAAAATAACTGCCCAGAATCCGTTAAAATATTTTTTACCCATCCTTAACCGCCCCTTCGCGCGCTCATAACCGTGGTCGGTTAAGATAGAGTCAGGCGGCGTGGCTGCCGAAAATCAAGCGAGGAGAAGAGGATATGCACATTCTGGTCACCAACGATGACGGTATCAACGCGCCGGGACTGCTGGCGCTGGCGCAGGCGGTTCAACCGCTCGGCAAGGTCAGCGTGCTGGCGCCGGACCGCAACTGGTCGGCTTCCGGGCACGTCAAGACCCTCGACCGCCCGCTGCGCGTGCGTCCACTGCCGCTCGAAGACGGCATTCCGGCCTTCACCACTGACGGCGCGCCCTCCGACTGCGTTGCGCTGGCGGTGTGCAATTTCCTTGGCGAAAAGGTGGATATGGTCGTTTCGGGGGTCAACCCGTATGCCAACTTGGGGCACGATGTGACCTACTCCGGCACAGTCACCGCGGCGATGGAAGCCGCCATCTGGGGATTGCCCGCCATTGCCTTTTCGCTCGATTCGCCCAAGAATCACCTCACCCGCGCCGATTTCGACGCCGCGGCAGCCATTGCGCGCAAGATCACCCGCGCGGTGATTGCCAACGGGCTGCCGGAAGCCAACCTGCTCAACGTAAACATCCCCTTCCTGCCGCTTGACCAAATCAAGGGCTACCGCATGACCCGCATGGGCTTGCGCGTCTATCACGACAAACTGGATGCGCGCGTTGATCCGCGCGGGCGCGATTATTACTGGATCAGCGGCGATTCGCCCACCGGCATCCCCGAACGCGGCAGCGATATTGGCACCGTCGCGCAGGGTTACGTCTCGATCACCCCGCTCAAGCTCGACCTGACCGCCTATGGGCTGCTGCCCGACATGAATCAATGGGATTGGGACAGCCCGGAATGACCCCGCCGGCGGTGATTTTTACATTCTTTGTACGTATCATTAATAATTAATTGATAATCGGTCGTCAATATAGTATTATAGATTAAGACCGGGTTTTTCCTTTTGACCTCAATCCATCCCCTGTGGTTCGGCGGGTGGGTCAAAAGACAGCCCGAATTCGCGGTCGAAGCACCGCTTTGAAAGATAGTCTTTTCTCGTCCCCAATTCAGGCGCGGACGAGTTGATAGAAATGAGGATCGAATGAAATGGTCTATGAAAATTGCCCGGCTGGCGGGGATTGACATTCAAATTCACGCCACCTTTTTGCTGATCATTGCCTGGGTTGGCTTCTCCTATTACCTTGCCAACGGGACGCTGCAGGCTGTAGTAGCCGGAATCGCTTTCCTTCTGGCGATGTTCTTGTGCGTGGTGCTGCACGAACTGGGTCATGCCCTGGCAGCGCGCCGCTTCGGCATCCAGACCCGCGATATCACTTTGCTGCCGATTGGCGGCGTGGCGCGGCTGGAGCGCATGCCCGAAAAACCAATGCAGGAGCTGTGGGTCGCTCTGGCGGGTCCGGCTGTCAATATCATCATCTCGGCGGCGTTGTTGGTTGTGCTGCTGGTGACGGGCACCTTTCCGACAATGAACGCGCTCAGCATAACCGGCGGTGCGTTCCTGGAACGGTTGCTGGTGGTCAACCTGTTCCTGGCGTTCTTTAACCTGATCCCGGCTTTCCCAATGGATGGCGGACGGGTAGTCCGCGCACTGCTGGCAACCCGCCTGCCTTATACCCGGGCGACCCAGATAGCCGCCACGCTCGGTCAGGTGCTGGCGTTCGTCTTTGGTTTTATTGGGCTGTTCACCAACCCGTTCCTGGTGTTCATTGCCTTCTTTGTCTATATCGGCGCAGCGCAGGAAGCCAGCCTGGTGCAGATGAAGTCCGCGTTGAGCGGTATCCCTGTCTCTCAGGCAATGCTCACCGAATTTCGCTTGCTTAACGAAGGCGAACCGCTTTCGCGGGCGGTCGAGCTGTTGATGAGCACCACCCAGCAGGATTTCCCGGTGCTGTCCGGCGAGCGGGTGGTCGGCGTGCTGACCCGCAAGAGCCTGGTGGACGCGCTGCGACGCCTGGGGCAGAACGCGCCGGTTTCCGCGGCAATGGAATGCAAGTTCGAGAGCGCTCACACCGGCGATATGCTGGATGAGGTCTCGAACAAACTGCAGGAACACGAATGCCATACCCTGCCGGTGTTGGCGAACGGGCAGCTGGTCGGGCTGATTACCATGGAAAATATCGGCGAATTTTTGATGATCCGCTCGGCGCTGGAAAAAGCGCGCAGCGGCGCTGCGCGCTAATTTCAACCAGGCACAGGCGAGGGTTTGGATCACAGGCAGATGTCCAAACCCTTGATTTTTCTTTCGGGGTAGAACCCGTTTTGGCGATGATATAATCCAGGGGGACAATCACAGCCGAATTGTCAGTCACCTGTAAACCCTTGCTCGCGCAATTCAATCCATAATTAAAGCATGAGAATCCGAAACATCCAATGGTTCCCGGTCATAACGCCTGTGCTCAATCCGGCGCCGCTGGGACAGCGCCTTGCCATATTTGCCGGACTGACGGTGGTTTTTTCCCTGGTTGGGCAGCGCATCCCGGTGGATGGATTCTTCGCCTTCGATTGGGTGCATTTTTTCGGCATCGGCAATATCCCGGTATTTTACCCGCCCTGGACCGGTTTCGTGGTGCGCTGGCTGACCTACCCGGTCTTGATCGGCTTGACCCTGGCAGCGGTTGGGCTGGCGGCTTACCTGCGCTCGCGCCATCCCATCAGCCTGATGGGCGTCTTTTTTGCGCTGCCTGTGATGTGGACGCTCTTCCTCGGACAGGTGGATGGACTGGTGCTGCTGGGCGTGCTCGGTCTGCCCTGGCTGGCGCCGCTGGCGCTGATCAAGCCGCAAATTTCGATCTGGGCGTTTGGGGCGCGCAAAACCTCGCTGATCGCCTTTGCGATAATCCTGCTGCTTTCCTTCATTATTTGGGGGTTTTGGCCCGCGCAAATGTTCTCGGTCTGGACGGTGCACGCGGAAGGCAGATACGTCAACGATATCGCCATTGGCTGGCTGGGGCTGCCACTCGCGTTGGCGCTGTTCTGGTTCTCGCGCGGCGATGTGGACATGCTCATGCTGGCTGGCTGCGCGGTCACCCCGTACCTGCTGCCCTATAACCTGATTGTCGTCGCTCCCGCGATTGCCCGCCTGTCGCCTCGCTCGGCGTTGATCGCCTGCGCGGCTTCGTGGTTGCCGTTTTCTGCCAACTGGCTGGGCGATTGGGGCTGGTGGCTGGGCTGGGTGTTTATCCTTTGGCTGTGGCTGGGTCTGGCTGGGTGGCGTTATGCCGATACCCGACTCGGGCGGGTGATTCACGCCGTTGCCTCGTAGGGGGATGGAGAGGATGCTGCCGATGAAAAACCGCTTCTTGCCGCTGTGGGTCTCCCTGCTGCTGTACGCGCTGCTCTGCCTGAGCCTGCTGGCGCAGGCGCAGGCGCTGACCGGCGGCGCCTTGATCTACCCGGTGGACGACAGTTACATTCACATGGCAATGGCGCGCCACTTTGCCCAGGACGGGCGCTGGAGCGTTGATCTCAGCCCGTTCACCTCCACCACCTCCTCGCCGCTGTGGACGCTGCTGCTCGGCAGTTTATTTGGTCTGTTGGGAACACAGGATTGGATTCCGCTGGCATTGAACCTGCTGATCGGCGCGGCAGCGCTGGTGTTTGCCGCTGCGCTGCTGCGCCAGCGGGCAAGCCCGCTGGCGCAGGTCTTCCTGCTGGTGCTGCTGCTGCTGTTCACCCCGCTGCCGGTACTGGCGCTGACCGGCATGGAGCACACCCTGCACGCGCTGCTCAGCGCGGCGCTGCTGTTCGGCGGGGCGGGCTTGGTAGTCGAGCGCCGCCCGCCGGCGCGGCTGCGCTGGGGTTTTCTGGCGCTGTGCGCGCTGCTGCCGGTCACCCGCTACGAGGGCTTGTTCCTGCTGCTGCCCATCCTGCTGGGTCTGGCATTTCAGCGCCGCTGGGGCGACGCGCTTGCAGGAGCGGTGGCCGGGGCATCCTTGATGTCCATTTACGGTGGTATTTCGCTCGCCAACGGCTGGGATTTTCTGCCCAATTCGGTGCTGCTCAAGGGACAGGAAGGGCTGTGGACAACCCTGGGCATGGTGCGTTTTCTCAGTCAGGGCATCTACAACATGCTGGATACGCCGGCGTTGTTTGGGTTGATCCTTGCCGTGCTGCTGACATATCTGCTGGCTGAAATGCGCAGCGCGCTAAACGGCGCGCAGCGCTGGCGGGTGCTGTTCTTTGCGGTTATGTTTGCCCTGCACCTGCAGCTGGCGCGGGTGGGCTGGTTTTTCCGTTACGAATCCTACCTGGTCTTCTGCGGCGTACTGGTGCTAGCGGATCTTGCCGCCAGTCTTCTGCAGCCGCTGCAATCCAACCCGGCGATTAACTCCCCGGCGAACAAGCTCAAATTCACCCCGCCGCTGGCTGCCGGGCTGGCGCTGGCGCTGCTGGTGCTGCTGCCGCTGGCGTACCGCGGCGGCAACGCCCTGTCCGCCTACCCGCAGGGAGTGGCAAACATCCACGAGCAGCAAGTGCAGATGGGCAGGTTCGTGCGCCAATTCTATGCCGGACAGACAGTGGCAGCCAACGACATCGGCGCGATTGCCTATCTTGCAGACGTGCGTTTTCTCGATTTTTTCGGGCTGGCAAGCCGCGACGTTGCCCAACTGCGCGGCAGCCAACAGTGGAGCAGCCGCGAGGTAAGCCAGCTGGTGGAAACCCACCAGCCCGCCCTGGTATTAATCTACGACCTGTGGTTCACGGAGGTCATCCCGCCGGAGTGGATCAAGGTGGGCGAGTGGCAGATTCAGAACAACGTTGTCTGCGGCAGCGATACGGTCTCTTTTTATGGCATTAATCCGGCGCAGGCGGCGCAGGCGGCTGCCAATTTGAAAGCCTTTGCCGCCAGTCTGCCGCTGGCGGTGATTCAATCCGGCGCGTACCTCGACGCGCCGTAAACGCCGGCACTACCAGCCGCTGGCGGCAAAAATGACTTCCAAAAGCGCGGCGCGCTCCTCGGCGGTCATCGCGCGCGAGCGGACGAAGTTTTCGAAGCGCAGGGTGAGCAGTTCGGTGGCGATGTACCGCCCCTGGTAGAAAACATGCCGGTCAATGAAGGCGCGGTCGAAGGGTTCGCCCAGGCTGAACTGATCGAAGAACAGGTTGCCCAGCCCGAAGTGCAGAAAACCGCCAGCGTGGAACGCCATTGCCTGCGGCAGGTGCCCCTGGCTGCCGGAAACGATCAGCGCGCCTGCCTCGGCGACGCGCTGAAAATCACTTATGGCGGGTTCGCGGGCGGTAAACGTCTCGTATTCCAGGTGCGAGAAGGTCACAATCGGCAGGTAACCTTGCCCGCGCAGGCGGCTGACCTCGGCTGCCAGCCGCTCGAAGTCGCACAGCACCGCGCCGGGCTTGGTTGGCGAAGCCGCCGCGTAGGCTCTGCCCTTGGCGTTGCAGCCGAGGAAGGCAATCCGGTTGCCGTTGTGGTCGAACAGGGCGGGCTGCCAGCCCTCCTCCAGCGTCCTGCCGCCGCCGTAGGTCTGCCAGCCGCGCCGGTGGTACTCATCAATGGTGAAGAGCACATCCTGCGGCGCGGCGTCAATGAAGTGGTCGCCGGTCATCTCGACCACGTCCGTGCCGACGGCTTCGAGCAGTTCGATGTAGCGAATATCGCTGCACGGGAAGACGATCACCCCCTCGTCGTTCAACCCTTCCAGCGCGGGCGCACAGCGCGGGCGGAAAGCCACTTCGTTGTTGATGTGGGTGATGTCAGCGGCGCGCAGCCAGTCAGCCACCTCGCTCAACGCGTGCTCGATGCCGCGCACGCGCAGGGTGGAGGCGCTGGCGCGCACCAGCGCGGTCACGCCGGTCAGCGCGACGACGGTCAATTGGGCTTCGTCGCGATTGCCAGCTGGGATACCCGCTGCCAGCGATTTAGGCAGACTGCCGGACAGGTAATACGGCAGCGCCAGCGGGTAACGTGCGGGCTGCAGCCCGCGCGCCAGCGGCGAGATTCCGTCCAGCGCCAGCACCTTCAGGCGCGGCTCGAGCTGCTCGAACGGCAGGATGGCGAGCGCATCCGGCTGCTGCCAGAGCGCGTCCACCAGATCGGCGGGTTCGACCAGCTGCACCGCAGAAGCGCCGGGTGCCCCCCACCAGGCGGAAAAGGCGGACAGTGTGTCGGCGGCGAGCAGCAGCGGCGCGGCATTCTGCGCCCTGCCGCTCCACATCAACCGCAGGCGGGCGCTGTCCATCTCGTCCTCAACGGTGGCAAAGCGGGCAGCCAGGGCGTACACCCAGTAACCGGCGGGCGCGCCGCCCGCGCCGATGCCGGGGGTCAGGCGGGCAGCCGCCTCTTCCTGCCGCTCGGCGAATTGCCAGCCTTGCGGCACGACCACCGCCTGGCGCAGCCCGTCCGGCAGGGCTGGGTCGAGCCACAGCGCGGGCGGCGCGGGACTGGTCAGCGGCTCGGGCTCAGGCTGGAACGGCGTGGCGCTGAGCGTCGGGCTGGGGGTGGCGGCGGCGATGGGCAAACCTGCTTCTACCGGCGGCGCGCAGCCAGCCAGCACCGCCAGGAGGATCAGAATCAGAACCGGTTTCACAAAGCGAAATTATACCCCCTGCCGGGCAATTTCCATTGTTCAGCGCCTGCTTTTGGCAGCCTTTGCCCGGCTTTCGGCGACGCGGAAGCGGACGATGCGGCGGATCAGATCGTAGGGGATGGGCTGGTCAAGCGGGAACTGCACGGAGCCTTTGCCGCCCTTGTATGCCGCGAGTTCGTCCTCGAATTCGGCGATTCCGGTTGGGGTGGGGTAGAAACCGATGTGCTTCTGGAAGGCGGCAAAATGCACCAGGTTGCCGTTCAGCCGGAAGGTCGGCATCCGGTAGCGGATATCCTCCTGCGCATCGGGGGCTTGCTCGCGGATTACCCGGCGGATGCGCTGCAAAATCTCCTGCACGGCGGATGGAAATGCGGCAATATACTCGTCAATACTGGTGGGTTGGACTGGGTCTGTTTTCATGATTGACCTCCACGATTAATGATAACCCCAATCTCAACTATTCTTTCCCGCACCAGCAGCAATGGGATGGGAAATGGGTATATTCCAAAACCTTTTAATGCGCCGATTACAGATTATGGTGCTGCCAATCCGGGCACGAGAGGGTATAATCCGCTTTATCCCCGCTACTGAACCGCCTGCCGCGCCATGACGACCGAACCCCGCTCCCCCTATCCCGCCCGCCTGCGCCGGTGGCTGCCCGGCAGGCTTCTCGATCTGCTGTTGATCGCGCTGATTGCGCTGGGGGTTGGTTATCGCTTCTCCTGGGTCAACTGGAACCAGGATGCCCAACTGCACCCCGACGAATACGGGCTGACCAACACGCTCACCGCCCTGCGCATTCCCGCCAACCTGGGGGAATACTTCAACACGCGCATCTCGCCGATCAGCCCGTACAACAAGTACAACCTGGATGGCAGCCTGCTGGCTAACGGCGCCGATAACCGTATGCGCTGGGGACAGTTGCCGATAACCCTGATCCGCGCCGCCGCTGAAGCGACCGGCAACACCGGCTATTCGGAGCTGCGCCTGCTCGGGCGGCGGCTTTCCGCGCTGGCGGACAGCCTGGCGCTGCTGCTGCTGTACGGCATCGGGCGGCGGCTGTACGGTCACCGCGCCGGTCTCATGGCGGCTGCGCTTTCCGCGCTGGCGGTGATGCAAATTCAGCAGTCTCATTTCATGACGGCGGACAACTTTGGCACTTTCTTTACCATGTTGGCGCTGTATGCTGCGGTGCGCATTGCCACGCTGCCCCCGCTGGCGCGCCCCAACGCACAGAGCGCCTACCGCCTGGTGCCCGCCGCGGCGGGCTGGTTTGCGCTGTTCGGGGCGGCTGCCGGCATGGCGCTGGCATGCCGGATCAACCTGCTGCCGCTGACCGGCATGGTGGCAGTGGCAGCCTTCATCAGCATTGCAGACCTGAAACTGCGCTGGCGCGGCGACCTGAGACGCATCTTTGCCGTCAGCGCGGCGCTGCTGGTGCTTTCCGCGGCGGCTGCCCTGCTGGCGTTTCGCCTCACTCAGCCGATGTCCTTCCGCGCCCTGCAAGGCGAGACGAGTATCCTAACCCTGCGCCCCAACCCCGACTGGCTCGACAGTATGCGTGTGGCGCAGTTGGAATCGAGCGGCATTGGCGGCGGTCCGCCGGGAGAACAGTGGGCTGCCCGCCCGGCGATCCTCTTCCCGCTGGTCAACATGGTGATGTGGGGCATGGGATTACCCTTAGGATTGACTGTCTGGGCGGGTTTCCTCGTGGCGAGCTGGGGCGCGCTGCGCCGCGGGCTGCTCTGGCGCGCGCACCTGCTGCCGCTGATTTGGGTAGGCGGTTATTTTCTCTTCATGGGCACCCGCTGGGTAAAATCAATCCGTTATTTCCTGCCAATCTACCCGCTGTTGGCGCTGCTGGCTGCCTGGTTATTGCTTCACTTGTGGCACTCCGCCCGGCAGGCGGAGCGCGGCAGGCGCTGGCGCAGCCTTGCCGCCGGGGCGCTGATCGCCATCGTGCTGGGCGGCACGTTGCTCTGGGCGGATACATTCGTCAGCGCGGTCTACCGTCAGCCGCATACCCGCCTGCGCGCCACCGATTGGATCTTCCAAAATATCCCCGCGCCGGTGCACCTCGAACTGGAGACCCCCGGCGGCAGCCGATTCCAGCCGGTTTCAATCCCCGATGGGCTGACCCTGCAACCGGCAGAATCGCTCACGCTTGGCTTTACCGCCCGCGAAAGCGGCATGCTGCGCTGGGTGACGCTGCCGCGACTGCTCAACCCAGGAGACAAGCCGGCTACGCTGCGTTTTGAACTGAGCAACCTGCCTTCCGGCGGACAGCCTTTCGCGCAAGCGGTCGTTTCCGTCCCGCCTGCCGACGGCGCGCTGCGCGGCCGGAGCACCACGGCGGAGTTTTCCGGTGGAGCGCTGCAAGCCGGGCAGGAAGTTTTCTTCACCCTGCGCAACGATACACCCTTGCCGCTGACGATTTACCGCCTGACACTGGCGAACGAATCCTGGGATGAAGGGCTGCCCGTCCCGCGCGTCCCTTACGATCCGTTTGGAGATTTCTACCGTGGGGTGACGATGGAGGTGCGCTGGCACGATGACGAAAACAAACGCCAGATGTTCTACGAGCGGCTGGCGGAGGTGGATTACATCATCCTGCCCAGCCAGCGCGGTATCTGGAGCGTGGCGCGTATGCAGCTGACTTACCCGATGACGATTGAATATTACCGCGCGCTGTTCGATGGGCGGCTGGGCTTCGAACAAGTTGCCCGCTTCGAGGCGCCCTTGCGGATCGGTAATCTGTACATTTCCACTGTCGGCGGAACAGTCGCCTGGGGTGCGCCGCCGCCGCTGCCGCTGTTTAACTTCAATTTCTTTGCTGCCGAGGAAGCCTTCAGCGTGTACGATCATCCGCCGGTGTGGATCTTTGCCAGGCGGGCAGATTTTGACATGGCGCAGGTGCGCCAGATTCTCGGCGCGTTCGATCTCAGCCAGGTGGTGGTGCAATCACCGCGTGACTCGCGCCCCAAGCCCATTGACTGAGCGCTACAGGGCTGCTGGCGCGCAGCGCCCGGCGGGATGGCTATCTAGAACAGGCGCAGGATCAACCGCACGATCCAGAACAGCAATAAGCCGGTCCCCAGCAGGGTGAACAGCAAGGTTACCACGCTCGAAATCAAGTCGCCGCTGGTGGGTTTGACCTGCTGGGCAATCTCAACCAGCCCGCCAGCCTGCTCGCCCTCCGCGCTGCGCACCTGAAAACCGCGCTCCGCTGCTCCACGGCGGACGTACTCGCTCTCGGCGGTTACTTTTCTGCGCTCGAACCCGCTAAAAATCGCCGGCAAACCCACGGCAGTGAAAAAATCAGCCCGGTCCTGCAATTGAAAATGGAGGTGCGGCTCGGTGGAATGCCCCGAATGCCCGCAGTTGGCGATCCTCTGCCCGGCTTCCACCTGTTCGCCAGGGCGCACGCAAACGCTGCCTGCCTGTAAGTGGGCATACAGACTGTACTGCCGCTGGCTGTGACGGATCACGATATGGTTTCCGCGCAAGTCCGGGGTGCGCCAGTCTATCCAGCCACTGCCTGCCCGCTGATGGTCGCGCAGATCCGCGCGAACCGCAACCACCTCCCCACCCGCCGCAGCCAGCACCGGCTTGCCAAACACGTAATAATTTTCCGGGCGGCTCGGGTCGCCATGGAAAGTGACGTTATTTTCATCCGTGATCAAAAAATCGTAGGCATAACGCTGGGCAATCGCATCCCAGGAGTGTGAAACCGCCCGGGTTACGCCGCCGTTGTGCACCTTCCACCAGCCCTCGAAAGGCAAACGCAGGCTGACCGGCGGTTCGGCGGGCTTGCCTCGCTGGATCAGGCTGCGCGCGATTGCGGCAACCTGCCCGCCGGTCTGGGTAAACATCTGCCGCATGCCGAACGGGTTGAGAAAACCCCAAATCATGGTTGAAACGAAGTATTCCAGGTAAATGATGAAAATTCGCATCACATAATTCTATCAGAATGCACAAAACAACCCGCCCATTGCCAGGCGGTTTCAACTGGCAATGGGTTTACTGTACAAACGGTGGCTCTTGTAAAAGTCAATCCCCAGCGAGCGCAGTTCGCGCAGCATCCGCTCGTTATCCGCGCCAATTTGCACCACCTCGACATGCTCGAAATCGCGACTGCGGATGCTCTTATCCATTTCGCTAAACAGCACGGCTGTGCCGCCCAATCCGCGATACTCCTCCATGATCCCGGCGCCGTTGATGTTCAACCAGCGGGTGCGGCGCATCTCAATCAGCCAGTCCAGCCAGCCAAACGGCAGCAGCCGCCCGCGGGTGCGCTGCAGCGCGGCGGAAATGTCGGGATATGCCAGCAAAAACCCAACCGGCTGCTCGTCCTTGAGCAGAATTTTGATCAGGCGCAGGTCAGCAAAGAACAGCACCTGGCGCAGGATTGCCTGCACCTCTGCGTCACTGACCGGCGCGTTGCCGGGCGTATCCACAATGGCGCGGTTGTACATCGCGCTCAGATGCGGGATCATGCGGCGCAGTTCCGCTCGTGAGCCAAACTGCGCCACGCGGAAGCCGCGTTTTTCTATCACCCGTTCAGCCACCTGATGAATGACCGGCGGCACGGCAGCGTTTCCATCCAGGTATCCGGAGAGGATCTCCTCGCCCGGCTCGAACCCGCAGGCTTCCAGCAGCGCCGGGTAATACGGTGGATTGTAGGGAATGCCGAATGCCGGGCGGTACTCGAAGCCGCGCGTGAGCAAGCCGATCGCATCGAATGGGGAAAAGCCGCGCGGACCTAGAATCCGCCGCGCGCCCTGGCGGGCAGCCCATTCCTCGCCGGCGGCAAACAAAGCCCGGGCTGCGGCGGGCTGGTCGGTCGATTCGAACAGGTAGAAGAAGGCAGTCTGTTCGTTATTGTGACGGTTGTAAGGCTGGTGGTAAAGCACCGCCAGCCGTCCGATTGGTTTATGTCCGCCTGCCGGATGAACCAGGAAAAAAGCAGCCTGTGAATGGCGATAATACGGGTGGCGGCGCGGGTCGAGCATCAATCGCGCGTCCGAACGCACCGGCGGCACCCATTGACGCGCGCCGTGGTAAAGAAAAAATGGCAGGTCGAGGAAGGCGCGCACCTGACGCAGATTAGAACAGTCCACCGTTTTTACGATCATATCTTGTCCATACCAGCCGGGCAACGGAAAGGTCGCCCCCATAATTATTATAGACCCACTGGCGCAAAACAGACCCTGCGCTCGCGGATCAATTAACCTTAGCGCGGCGGTTTGCCTGTTAAGAAATGGGCTATACTAAACGGTGATGACAGGGAGCATTTGCCGAACTCGTCATATCCGCCTTGCAGGCAGACGGTGACACGTACCCAGGAGAATCGGATGAATGACCGCCGGAAACTAAAGAGACGCCATATCTTATATTACCTGTTGGTGTTCGACCATGACACGCACGCCCTGCTGGGACACCTGGTGGACATCACCGCCGCGGGGGTGATGCTGATTAGCCCGCAGGCGCTGGAAACCGGGCGGGTGTACACCCTGAGAATGCAATTGCCCTACGAGATAAGCGGCAAGCACGAGCTGGTCTTCAGCGCTCGCAGCAAATGGTGCCGCAAAGATATCAACCCCGATTTTTACGACACCGGTTTCGAACTGCTCGATGTCGCGGGCGAGGATATCCAGGCGGTCGAGTGGCTGATCGAGCGCTCCGGATTCCGCGATTGAGCGGGGTTGCTTGGTTGGGCTGTCGCCTCCTCGCGAAGCGGTAAACGCAGGTCCGGGCGCGTGGTGAGTATGCGCTGAACTTGCCGAAGCGCCTGTCGGACCATGCGTACAGAGCGCGCAACGATGTCAACGCAGTACAGGTTGCGCAAGAATCGGGTGGAATTGCCAGCCAAAACGTCCTACAATCAGTTCAATGATGTCGCTGTAACCGGAATAATCGTTGGAGGATGACATGGAATGGGACGGCAATCCATCCCCTGCCTGGCTGGATGACTATGCGCGCATCGAACAGGCGATTCGCTTCCTGGAGCAAAATTACCTCGACCAGCCCGACCTGAAAGCCGCCGCGCAGAGCGTCGGGCTGAGCGAGTATCACTTCCAGCGGCTGTTCACCCGCTGGGTGGGCATCAGCCCCAAGCGTTTTTTGCAATACCTGACCAAAGAGCACGCCAAGGGGCTGCTGCGCCAGCGCACCGGTCTGCTGGAGACCACCTACGCCAGCGGGTTGTCCAGCCCGGGGCGGCTGCATGACCTGTTCGTTGCCTGCGAGGCGGTCACCCCCGGCGAATACAAAAGCGGCGGCAGCGGTCTGACCCTGCGCTACGGTTTTCATCCCACCCCGTTCGGCGAGTGCCTGCTGGCGGTCAGCCAGCGCGGGGTGTGCTGGTTCTCGTTCGTCGCGGATGAGCGCCGGGCGGCGCTGGGCGAATTGCGCGCCACCTGGCGGCAGGCAGCGCTGGTCGAAGACGCTGCCGCCACTGCCCCGGCGGCGCGCAGCGTCTTTTTCCCCACCCCCCAGCCAGAACGCCCGCTGGCACTGCTGTTAAACGGCACCAATTTCCAAATCAAGGTATGGGAAGCGCTGCTGCGCATCCCCGCCGGGTCGGTGGTGACCTACGAGGACATCGCCGTGGCAATCGGCTTACCGGGCGCATCGCGGGCGGTCGGGCAGGCGGTCGGCAGGAACCATATCGCCGTGTTGATCCCCTGCCACCGCGTCATCCGCAAGGACGGCGACCTGGGCAGTTACCGCTACGGCAGCGCGCGCAAGAAGGCATTGCTCGGCTGGGAGTTTGCCCGCCGCGACAACTTGGCGCTGGCAGGCGCGCCGCCCCGCCAGCCCGCTCCAGATTGGCAGATTTGAGCGCGGCGCGAAAACCCGCTTGGTGTTACAATCAGCCATTATTTCTCCATCGTCCGGCAGTGTCCCTCTGCCTTGAGAAAGGCGGCGCGCCTGCCGGCTATTAGATCGAGGTCGCGGCATGTTCAATTCCAACCCCAAAACAACCAGCCCGCTGGCAATCTGGGCAGGCATGCTCAGTATTTACATCGTCTGGGGCTCGACATACCTGGCGATCCAATTCGCCGTCGAGACCATCCCCCCTTTCCTGATGGCGGCTGTGCGCAACTTCACCGCCGGACTAATGATGTACGCCTGGCGGCGGCTGGCTGGCGACCCGCGTCCATCTTTACTCCACTGGCGTTCAGCTGCCATCATCGGCGTGTTGCTGCTGACCGGCGGCAACGGGCTGGTGTCGTGGTCGGAGCGGCTGGTGCCGTCCGGCATCACCTCGCTGTTGGTTGGCTCGGTGCCGCTATGGATCATGCTGATAGACCTGGCAAGCGGCTACTACCGCAAGGGCGGCAGCCGCCCGGGCGCGCTGGCGGTGCTGGGATTGGCGGCCGGCTTTGGCGGCATTGCCTTGCTGGTGGGACCCGGGCAACTGGCGGGCGCGGGACAGGTCAACCTGATTGGGGCAGGGGCGTTGCTGCTCGGCTCGCTGCTGTGGGCGCTGGGCTCGGTTTACAACCGCGGCGCGCAATTGCCTGCCTCGCCGCTGCTGGGCACCGGCATGGAGATGCTCTCCGGCGGGCTGGGGTTGTTCCTGGTGGGCACGCTGGCAGGCGAATGGCAGCAACTGGATCTGACGGCGGTCAGCGGCTCGTCACTGCTTGGGCTGCTTTACCTGATCTTTTTCGGCTCGCTGGTCGGGTTCGCCTCGTACACCTGGCTGCTGCGCGTTGCGCCGATCACGCTGGTTTCGACCTATGCCTACGTCAACCCGGTGGTTGCGCTGGTGCTGGGCGCGCTGATTGCCGGCGAGGTGGTCTCCGGGCGGATGATCCTCGCCGCGCTGATCATCCTCGGCTCGGTGGCGCTGATCACCATCACCCGCGCGGCACGCCCGCGGCAGCAACCCGCCAGCGCCGAAAAAGCGGCGGATTGAGGTTGCCCAACGCCGATGCCAGCCGGGCTTTCTTCCCCGCCACAAGTGGATGGTTTGTTATTAAGTATCAAATCGGCAGCAGGTGTGTAAAGATTACCCAGGCAACGCCCAAGCCGAGCAGCGAGTTAAATACCGTAACCAGAAGGAAAACAACCACCGGACGCCAGCCCATTTTGCGCAACTCGGTAATGGATAGATCCAATCCCATCGAGACGAATGCCAGCGTAAAAGCCCAATTCTTCAACGCATCAATGACCGTGCCTCTGCCGCCATCCACCCATCCAATGGTGTACAGGATGGATGCCGCCACAAACCCCAAAACAAATTTCGGAAAACGATCCCAAATCAGCCGCATATCCGGTCGTTTGGTGCGTTCTGATTGTTGCGCGGCAAAATACAGGGCTAACAAGAAGGCAACCAGCCCGATCAGCGTGTTTTGGGTGGACTTGACAATGGTGGTAATTTTTTGAGCCTGTTCTCCATACAGCGTGCCCGCTCCAACCACGGCGGCTGTGGTATCAATATTCCCGCCAAACCAGGCGCCCGCTACGGTCTGTGAAAGTCCCAACCCGTTCGCGATCAGGGGTGAGAGAACCATCAATGGCAGCGCAACTAAAATCACCAATGTGGCGATGTAGGTCACCTGCTCTTTTTTTGCCAGCACCGACCCGGCAGCGGCAATCGCTGCGGAAACCCCGCAAATGGAGATTGCGGAAGACATCACTGCCCGCAACCTGGCATCCAACCCGAAAACGCCCGCTAACCACCAGCAGAAGAAAAAGACGCTGCTGATCATGATCACGGATTGCAGGATAGCCCCGCCAGCCGCGCTGACGATTAACGTGAGATTGATTCCCGCGCCAAGCAGCACCAAGCCAATTTTCAAAAACAGTTCCGTGCGAATGCCCGGCTGAATGTTCGCGCGCAGTTTCAACGCGCGCAGCATGACGTTGCCAGCCGCTCCCAAAAGCACCGCCCAAAGGGGAAATTCCAACGCTCTGCCGGGTATGCCAAGCGGTAGATTGAGTTGGTTGACCTGCCGGGTCAACCACCATGCCGCAACGGCAATAAGCAACGTGATCATCAGACCAGCCAACAGACCGCCCCAACGGCTTGGCAGCGATTGCGCAGATTGAGATGAAAGCGATGTATCCACGAGCGCGTCCCTAAAAAATGATTTGGATGCCGTTTTTTCCCAGCACGCCAAGGGCTGCAAAAAGGATCAGGGCAAAAGCAATCACCACAGCCAGCCAGTCTTCGCTGATAGAAAAATTCCCTTTCGGTTTGTTCATGCGTTTCCAACCCCGTTGCGTTTGATTTTTAACCCAAAGCAGTCTCTGGCCGCTGGCGCTGCGACGAAACAGCGCGGACAAACGGCTTCATTTATCTTCCGGCTTGGCGGGATCCTTTTTGCGCACGTCCAGCGGCAGGTTCTGGCGGGCGGGGAAATCCGCCAGGCTGGCGAGGAAATCGCGCAGGCGCGCCGCTAGCAGGGCGGGCTGTTCCAGCGTCAGCAGGTGCCCCGCGTCTGGAAGCACGTCCAGGCGCGCCAGCGGCAGGCACGCCGCCAGGAAACGCGACTGGGCGGGCGGGGTCAGGCGGTCTTGCGCACCGCAAGCCAGGTACGCCGGGCACTGCACGCGGGCGGCTTGCTCGCGGATGTCGAAACGCGCGCACGCCAGCCAGTCGCCGTACAGCACGCTGCTGCGCACCGCTTTGAGCGCGTGCAGGCTGCGCGCCGCCAGGGCGGCATCGGGGGTGCTGCTTTGCAGGCGTTCCGCGATCAGGCGGATGCCGAGCGGCGCAGTAGCGGTGCTGCTCAGGTACTCAACCAGGATAGGCGGCACGTCGAACCAGGCGGCGGCGGCAAACAAGCCCAGTCCGCTGACGTGCTGCGGGTATTCCAGCGCCAGGTGCAGCGCAACCGCCGCGCCGAGCGAATGCCCGACAAACACCGCCTGAAAGCGCCCCAGGGCTGCCAGAAATTCGAGCAGCGCTTCGGCATAGGCAGCCACCGACTGGCAGGCGGGCGCAGTGGAACGCCCGTGACCGGGCAGGTCAATGGCATATACGGTATGATCCTTGAGACGGCGGAATTCGGCGTGCCAGTCCAGATGACTACCGCCCGCGCCGTGCACCAAAATCATGGGTTTCTGGCTGGGTTCACCCCCCTCATGCAGCGTGTAGGAAATACCTGCTGTCAAGGGCATGTTTGTGCGTCCTGTGCGGTTCGATTCAATTGGGGTTGGCGCTGCGCGCCAGCCCGCGCTGCAGCCGGTCAACCGCGCCATCGTCGAGCGGGATGATCGCCTGCACCCGCGTTCCTTTTCCGGGCGCAGATTGAATGCGCAGCGCGGCGTTGATCATCTCCGCCCGCTCGCGCAGGTTGACCATCCCCAGGCTGCCGCGCTTCTCGTACGAGTGGTTAACGCCGGCGACATCAAAGCCTTTGCCGTTGTCGGCAATTTCCAGCAGCAGCATGGCGGCTTCCTCCGGCATTGGGCGCAGGCGGACGCGGATCAGGCTGGCTTGGGCGTGTTTGCGGGCGTTGTTGACCGCTTCTTCGACCAGGTAAAAGACAACGCTCTGCCGGTTGAGATCCAGCGCCTGAACCGCCTGCGGGTCAAGTTCCAGCACCACGTTCTGCTGAAAGGTCTCTTTCATTTTATCAGACATTTGCTCCAGCGCGCACACCAATCCTTCCGATTCGAGCGCCAGCGGGCGCAGGGTGAACAGCATGTGGCGGATTTCCTGGGTGGCGCGGCGGGCAAGCTCTTCGATGCGCTTCAATTCTTCCGGCACCTCTGCCGGGCGGTGGCGCAACAGGCGGCTGGCAACTTGCAGGCGCATGGCTATCCCGGCGACCAGCTGGGTGGGGCCGTCGTGCAGGTCGCGGGCTAATTTCTTGCGCGTCTCTTCCTGGGCAGTCAGGATGCGGTCTTTCTCCTGCTCCACTTCCTGGAACAGGCGCGCGTTTTGCATCGAGACCACCACCTGGTGCCCGATCATTTCCAGCAGATCGCGCCGTTCGGAGGTAAAAAAAGCCGGGTCGGGGTAGGCAAACAGCATTGCCCCGTAGGCGTCCAGCCCGCGGCGCAGCGGCAGGCACAGCGCCGCGCGGCAGGATTGCAGCGCCAGCAGGCGGCCCAGTTCGGGGTCGCCGGCGGGATTGGTGACCATCTGCGCCTGACCGGACTTGAGCGCCTCCGCCAGGGCGCCCTGCTCGCCGGTAAAGAGCACCCGCCGGTCGGCTGGGGAAAGCCCGCGCGCTTCGGCTATCACCAGCCGGCTGTTTTCGAACAACAGCACCGCGCTCACCAGGCGGGTGCTCTCGTTTTCTTCGCCCAACGCGCTGATGCTCAGGTTGAGCGCGCTGTCGAGCACAATCTCATAGTTGAGCGTCGCGCTCAGCGTTTCGACCATCGAATAAAAGACCTGCAGTCGTTTGCGTTCCTTCATCTGGGCAATCCGCTCGGTCTCCTCGCGTAATGCCAGCAGGCTGCGGTAGCGCTGGCGCAGCAGGCGCATCACCCGCCGGCTGAGCAAACCCAGCACCGCCCCGACTGCCAGGTTGAGACTGATCAAGATACCCGCCGGCAGCAGGTAGGCGGACAAACCGCCCGCGCCAATCATCCACACCGCCAGACCACCTTCCAGCAGGGTGACCAGTGCGGCGCTGACCAGCGCGCCGCGCCACTCGTAGTACATTGCCGCGGAGAGGATCGCCAGCACGCCTGCCCAGGCGAGCGCGCCGCCCAGCCCGCCGCTGGCGTAGAAGAACGCCGCGCTGAGCAGCAGATCAACGGCAATGCTGAGCGGGCGGTGCGCCGGCAGGCGGCTGTTGGCAACTGCCAGGATGGAGAGGAACAGGTTCCAGGCGCATGCGGCAGCCAGCGCCAGCAAAAAGCCGGCCGCGGGCGCCCCCGCCAGCGCCTGCACCGCGGTCAGAGCAACCAGCGTCAACCAGCGCAGGGCGAGAGTCAGTAGATCGGGCAGGAATGGAAAATCCGCTTTGCGCACGATTCATATCATAACCGAAAACAAACCAAAATGAGATAATAAAATTGTAAGCCGCGATTCTTCCACCTCGCGCAGCGCCTGAGCGCGCGGGGAACGGCTTTTTACATTCAGCGCGGCTTTCCTGACGTTAGCCCTGCTTCACCTCGCAGGCAAAGACTTCGCCAATCGCTACGCCGAACACATCGGCGATGCGGAAGGCAAGCTCCAGCGACGGAGAATACTTGCCCGCCTCGATGGCGATAATCGTCTGGCGCGAAACGCCGGCTTTTTCCGCCAGTTCCTGCTGAGTCATTTCGTTGGCAAAGAAGCGTAATTTACGAATCTGGTTGGTGATGACATATTTCTTCGCCATGTCAGACGCCCCTGCGGTAAAAGCTCAACTGGGCAAAGCCTTCGAGCACCGACCCGGCGCTGAAGGAAATGAACAAGATGTTGAGCATGACCACCGCAGAATAATTGAACACCAGCGCGAGCAGCGCGGTTACAAAGCCAATCCCGGCGAGGATAAAGCCAACCCGGTTGGATTTCAACTCGATCAACCGGTCGCGTTCGTCCTCAACCATTTCGGAGCCGATGGATTTCTCGATTTCTTTCTCGTCAACCGCTTCATTGTGGATAGTTTTGGTCACCGCGATGGAGACCGATAAGAGGATGTGAAAAACAATCTGAATGATGATGGACGCCACAATGCCAATGCCGATGAAGATCAGCATGGTGGTTGCCCAAAATTTGAGATCCAGCGGGGCAACCGCGCCCGAGGCGTAGCGGTTGAAGGCATACAGGCAGTAGGCTGTCAGTATGGCGATGCCGGAGAGGATCCCGACGATGGTTCTTTTTTCCTGGTAGGACATGTTTAACAACTCCTTGTATTGTATAATTACATATACATATAGTACATTATATTATTCTAATTGTCAATAGTTTTTTACATATTTTCCTGTTGTCTTGCTCCCTTTCCTGAAAAAGTGAACTTTTTCTGCCACCAAAGCCTGGAGCAATTCCAGATAGTGAATTCGCGACCCAGCGCCAGAGTCCGCTCGCGCTTCCAAACAGCGCCGAGTCGAACTCTGCTTCTTCTAGAATGGTGTGAAACACCCGCCGTATCGTCCGCCCGCCGTTGAGCTGCGCGGCATGTGGCATTTTCGAGTTTTTTCTGCTTGCCAGCCGAATCCACGCCCGCCCGCGTGCCGGTATCCCCTGCAGGCACTTACGCAAACCGTTATACGGACAAGCAGATCTGGAGCAGGATTGGAGGATGAGCATGAGCGAACAGGGATGGCAATACCCGGCGAGGCAGCCGGCGAAGACCCAGTGGCTGCGGCGGTGCGCAACCTGCACGCCGAGAGCCCATCGCCTGGGTCACCTCGTATGATGTCCTGTCAGACATGCTGCGGCGTTAAACCGCCTCATACCTGCCGGGTATACTCCCCTGCTCTTTCTCGTCTGCTGCGCCGAATTGCAGAACTTTTTTCCAATTCCTGGTTTGCTGAAAATGCCTACAATTCTGTCTGAAAAAGCAGGAAATTCCCATTGAAAGGGTGCTTTATCACCGCTTGCATGAGTTGATTGATTTCCTTGCCAAAAATACCGGCTATCTTACCAGCAATTTCATCTCTCTCTTTCTGGCTGGAAAATGGAATCACAAAATTTAGCGTGTTATCCTGAATAAGCGGATAGCGCTGGGCATCGAGGATATTGGCTTCGGATTTTGCCTCCGTCATGATTCGAAAACGCAACTTAACCGAGGAACACTTAACCTCTCGAACTTTACGAAAATATTCCTGGCGACTCAAAATGGATAAAATCTTTTCGATTGTTTCCTCATCCAGATTCTCATGATGCTTGCTTAATCCTTCCGCCAGAACTTGTGAGAACGATTGTTTGATCAATTCCTCAATTTTCACTGTTTCAAAAAAATGCCCGTGAACCAGACATACTTTCATACGCGGAGGGTTGTTTTTCCTGCCCCGAAGTAGATAATAAACCTCGCGTTCAGGCAGTTCGTAAGGATCTTCGCCATGCGCCGCCATCTGCTGAAAGATTTTACTGTTCTTACCAGAAATAAAATCGGTTGCTCGTTTCGTGCCGCCAGGAATAGTGGAATTGAATGATGCTATTGAATATGTTTTGCTGTCTTTAAGTTCTATTAATTCCCCACCACTATATATTTCACTCCCCGATGTAATTCGGATTGCCAGATCGGGAAAAACACCTTTATTTCTGCATGACAACAATTGTTCATCAAAAGGAAAATCTTCCAGTTTGTCAATATTTAAAAATTCGTTTTTTTGTTTTACAAGGGACTTAAAAAAGTGATAAATGGAACTCATACAAAATTCAGTCAGTGAATGAAAGCTGCTTGACTTTGATTACCGGTTGCGTGTTGTATTGGGAGGATTTTCCCCATATCGCATCCAGGTTGACGGTATGAATATATTCCTGATAGTAACTTTCAATTTTATCCGCGGTTCTCAGAATTGATGCTCGATTCTGAATACACTGCACATTATCAGGGCTTTTTTCAATCCCTATGGAATGCCTGCTCAGTTGCTCTGCTGCAACCAGAGTTGTTCCCGTTCCAGCAAACGGATCCAAGACGGTGTCACCTGGCAAGGAAGAGGAAAGAATGATCCTAATTAATAATTGGAGAGGGGTTTGTTGTTTGTGGAAACGGCTTCCATCCGGTTTGCGAAGCGCCTCATCCCCGGCATAATAGCCGGAGGTTAATTCGCGAATATCATCCCAAACATCGGTAACATACATTCCGCCCTTTCTTTCGTGCCTATAATGAGGCGGCAGCGGCGGATCAATTCTTAATCGGTTGAATACCCTGACTTTCTTTCCCTTCACAGCAAAGGCAATGATTTGATAGTGTTTTGCAAATTTATTCACATTAGGCACTGCAGATGTCTTTTTCTTCCAGATAATTACATTTTGCAAATTCCAGCCAGTTTTTCGAAGACATGCCAACACGTTTTCGGTGTTTTTTTCGCGCTGCATAAAATAAATTGCACCTCCGTTTGAAGTCAAGTTATATACTTCTTGGCAGATTTCCCGCATCCATTGCCAATAAACTTCATCCGGGAGGTTGTCATCATGATTTTGGTACTCCTTGCCTTGATTAAAGGGAGGATCAAGGAAGGTTAAGTCAACCGATGTGTTCAGGGTACGTAAAATTTCAGTACAGTCACCCAAGAGCATCTGATAACTCATATGTTCTTTGCTGCCTCAAAAGAAATAATCCATAACATAACATCATTATAATCCCTGTCAAGCAATCCGTTGAATACAACCAGCCGCTTGATTCTTCAAAGGATGTAACGCTTCCCAATTTTTCTTGATACCAACCAAACCGAAACAGCGATCAGCAGGCTGAGCGATTGTCCAGTGCTGGCTGAAGCAATCCTCCCTCTGGGGAAGATTGCTTCGGGCAATAACCACCCTCGCAGCGACAAAACTTACTTATCCCGACTTGGCGTTATCTTAATAACCCGGGGCATTTCTTCCAACTCTGGGAACTGGTTCCAGCCTTAAACCAAATCTATTTTCAAATTTGGTTCAGGCTTAGAGCCTGCTATGAACTTCAGCCAGGAAGTGGTACACTCCAGGCATGGAACGAAAAGCATATCCGAGTGATGGAAGCGATGAGGAATGCGCATTCGTGGACCCATACCCGGCTTTGATGTTGGAACTCACGGAGCAATCGGTGGAACTGGCTTACGTTGACCAAGGTTATGCTCTTTTGCCCCGGCGATGGATCGTCGAGCGCAGTTTTGGCTGGGCGGCGCGCTTCCGCCGATTAGCAATAGACTATGAACGTCTGCCAGAGTCCCTGGCCGGGCTGCACTACCTGGCTTTCGCCATGTTGATGCTCAAGAATTTCGTTCAGCTGATGGCTCATGTGCTCTAAAGTGCATAAACAGGCTCTAGAATACCTCACGCCTTGCAGGGCAGGCGGTAAACGCGCAGGCTGCGCTCGGAACGCGCCAGGCGGCGAGTTTCGACCAGTTCGCCCCCGCTGGCTTCAATCATCACCCGCTGTTCGTGATCTTCTTCCGCGCAGGTCAGAATGATCTCGCTCATCCCCAGCGCGGCGGCCTGCTTCAGGGTCAGGCGCAGCAATTCGCTTTCGTAGCCCTTGCCGCGCTCGGACGGGCGGATTTCGACGCTAATCTGACCGCCCTTCTCTTCCAGGTTGCTCTCCATGCGGCGGCGCAGCCGGCTGAAGCCGAGCAGCCTCGATCCATCTTTCAGCAGCCACAGCGTGCTTTGCGGCACCATGCCCGGCGGCAGGTCGTCTTCCTGCGCATCGGCTGCCAGATCGCGCAGAAAGGCAAAAAAGATCTCATTGCTCCCCCGCAATAACAGATTAAAGCGGTTGTCTCCCTGAGCATGAAAGTCCTGCGCCATATCCAGCAGCGCAGCGTGCAGGTCGGGGTGCAGGTGAATTGCGCTCAGATTTTCTTCCGTCAAGGCTGCCTCCCAATGAATTTGGATTGGCAAGCGGGTCAACTCCCATTTGCGTCCATGCCTGAAGGTGACATTTTAACTTCAACAGGAGCGTCCCCTGTTTCATTCTATCAAATTCCACCGGATTCGGATAATCCAATTCATCTACCCGCGCGCCGCTCCAACCTTGCGGGCTGCCTGGCTGAAAGCGTGCCTCAATCCAGGTCGAGTTGTTCCACCAGGCGCGCCAGTACCTCGACAGTGCGCGCCATGCGCTCCGGCTGCAACAGGGGCAGGTCATCGCGCAGGGTATGGTAGGCGCTCCAGAATTGCGGGCTGCCGCTGGCTTCGATTCCGCTGGCGCGGAAGCCGGCTTGCGCGAAGGGGGCAAAATCACCGCTGCGCCGATGCGAAAAGAATCCCTGCGCTTGCGGGTCCGCCCGCTGCAGGGCAGCATTCAACCGCGGATCGGTACGCAGCGAGCGCAGCCCGCTCACCCCCTGATAGATATTCAGCCGTTCGCCCGCGCCGACCATGTCCACGCTGACCACCCGCAGCCGCGCGGCGCACGGTTGCAGCCATTGCGCCGCATGGCGCGCGCCGACCAGCCCAACTTCCTCCGCGCCGCTGAACAGAAAACCGACCCGTTTTTGCAAGCCCGGCAGATCTGCCAGTCGCCGCGCCAGCGCGAGCAGCACAATCACCCCCGAGGCGTTGTCGTTGGCGCCGCGCGTGTGCGCTCCGCCCGCGCCGAAGGCATCGCTCAGGTCAACCGCCAGCAAAACCAACCCGCTTAACGCCGCAAACAGTAAAACCGCGCCAATGATAAGCGGTGGCAGCCCGTCAACCAGCACGCTCAGCCCGCCAGTTAACGCGGTGATCCACCCCACCCGGCGGAGAATATCAAACCACTGCGCGCGCAGTGCGAGCAGCCAGCCCGAGCGGTAAGGCAGCGCGCGGGCAGTGTCCACATGGGCTGTCAGCAGCAGGTCCACCTCGACCGAATCAGGGTCAACCCCGACCCGGTCGGGGTCAACCTTGCCTGCATCACCGCCGGGCAGGCAGAGCAGGTTGTGGCTGACCAGCCGCCCGGGCAGCCGCGCCTGAAAGTCCCTTTGCAAGGCAGGCAATAACGCCAGCCAGACCGGCAGCGCCAGCGCCAGGTAGGGAAAGCGCGGCAGCAGGGCGGCTGCCGCGATCACCACCGCGCTGCCGAGCAGGTTGCGCAGCAACCGCGGCGAGAGAGGAGTAAAGGTGAACGGTTGGCGCTGGCAGGCGTAGCCGAGCAACTCCATGCGGGCTTGCAGCCAACTCAGCGCAGCCGCTTCGGCTGGGCTGCCCGCCGGCCGCGCCCCACAGGTTTCGAGGAAGGCGGCGGTTTCGCGGTACAGGTCAGCGCCGCTCGAATCAGGCTCAATCGTCACGGCGCGCCACCAAAACATACCGATCCAGGGGGTAGCGGAACAGCAGCCCGTCCTGACGAAAAGCGGCTCGAACGGGAATGCCCGCCTGGTCCATCATTCCGCGCTGGGCGGCGTGCTCCGCCTCGCCCTGGTTGACGATGACCAGCGCGCCGCCCGGCTGCACGCTAAGCCAGACAGATTCGAGCAGCGCCAACGGCTGGAATAAATTGCCCGGCAAGCCCCATTTGAGATGATCTTCAACAAAAACGAAGGGGAATAACATGGTGATCAAATGAAAATACCCCGCCCGGGGGTGGAAGCCGCCCGGCAGATATTCGACACCCGCCAGCCCGCGCATATGCCCCAGGGCGTGGTCGTAGCGCGAGTGCAGATCGTTGTATACCCGGTAGGCGTCCAACTCGCAGCCCTGCACGTGCGCCTCGCGCCCCTCCGGCGCGCGCCACCAGCGCAGCAGCGCCGCCAGTGCCTGAACGTAAAACCAATGTGAGGCACCGATGTCCGCCGCGCGGGCAAAATCCGGCAGGCTGACCCCGCCAGCCTCGAATGCCTGCTCGAGCATGTGCAGGTAAAACAGGTTTTCGCGGTAATTGAGCGGGGTGGTCTGGCTGGCGAAGCCTTCCAGGTGATAGGCGCGGGTCAGGCGGTTGGTCAGGGTTTGGGCGCGCTGGCGCTCCTCCGTATTCAGGTGAGCAAAGGGATCGTCTGCCGCGCGCGGTTGGATGGCAAAGCCTGTCTTCCGCCAGCGGAATGCCTGGCGCAGCGGATAGTCCAGCCGGTTGCGCCCATCGCGCAGCAGATTGAGCAATTGAGACAAGAATGTTGGCATGTTTGGCTATAACAAAACAAGCCGGTCAACCAGAAAATGCTCCAAATCCTCGAAATTGAGCATATATTTGGGCGGGCGCGGTTTCCCGTTACTGTTGCGTCCCTGATGATGAATCTCCAAAGCATGGATGTTTTTTCGGGTGATTAACAAGAAGAGGATCTCCTGTAATTCAGCCCGGGTTATTCGGTAGAACGAAAATCTTGTTCTGTGCTCCTGGTCTAACGCATGTTTTGACTTTCCACCCTTGAGGGCTTCATGCCATTTCTGGAAGACGCGGTCAACGTTGTCATACGCTACATCGCACAGAGCGACCACCAATCCATGCGCGCCATAGGTTTGAAGGCTTTGATCCATTGCTGCCAGATCGTTCAAAATAGAGCGGTGACCGTCCGACTGGATGGCTTTGGCTTTTAGATCCCAATTAATGTTACCCTTGAAATCGAAACAGGCCGTTTTGGCTTTGCCAAAACGGTCGCCTGGAATTTGAAAATGATCCTTCAGTCTCTGCAGGCAAAGCAATTCAAAATAGAACGACCACCATTCCACCTGCCGCCAATTAAATGCGGCTCTTTTTAGTTCGTGGATGCTTTCTTTTCCATCCCAATGAAGGGGTAAATTTTGGAGTGCATTCCTGGCAAGTTGAATGTCTTTGTACATGGTTAAGAAGTCCTGTCGCCAATTACAATTGCCGCAACGCCTTCTTCTTGTTCATCCTATCCAGTATAATCCAAGCATGCCCAAATCTCAAACTCAATTCGTCTGTCAGAATTGCGGACGCACCTCGCCACGCCAGTTGGGGCGCTGCCCGTCGTGCGGCAATTACGGTTCGATGGTCGAAGAGGTAATTGTCCCGCCAGCCACGGCGGGCAAGACGCGGCGCGGGCTGTCCGGTCAGTCGCAGCCGCGCCGGCTGGCGGAAATTTCCGGCGATGAAGAGGATCGCCTCAACCTGCCGATTGCCGAATTTGCCCGCGTGCTGGGCGGCGGAATCGTGCCCGGTTCGATTGTGCTGGTCGGCGGCGATCCGGGCATTGGCAAGTCCACCCTCACGCTGCAAATGACGCTGGAAATGGCGGGGCAGTTTGCCGCGCGAAATGCGCGGGTGCTGTACGTCTCCGGCGAGGAGTCCGAGCGGCAGATCAAAATGCGCGCCCTGCGCCTGCTGCAAGCGGCTGCCGAGCCGCCCCTGCCGGACAACCTCTACCTGGTAACTGAAACCAACCTGGATTTGATCCTCGAACACATCCGCGCGGTTGCCCCCGAACTGGTGGTGATCGATTCGATCCAGACGGTTTACCTGCCCGATCTGGGCAGCAGCGCCGGTTCGGTTGGGCAGGTGCGCGAATGCGCCTCGCGCCTGCGCGAACTGGCGAAGAGCAGCGGCATGGCGGTGTTCGTAATCGGGCACGTGACCAAGGAAGGTATCATCGCCGGTCCGCGCGTGCTGGAACACATTGTGGATACCGTGCTGTATCTGGAAGGCGACCGTTACCAGTCCTTCCGCCTGCTGCGCTCGGTCAAGAACCGCTTTGGGGCAACCTCGGAAGTGGGGGTGTTTGAAATGCGCGAGCGCGGCATGATCGAGGTGCCCAACCCGTCCGAAATTTTTCTAGCCGAGCGGATGATCAACGCGCCCGGCTCAGCCATCGCGGTGACGATGGAAGGCACCCGCCCGCTGCTGGTGGAATTGCAAGGGTTGACCAGTTTTTCCAACCTGGGCAACCCGCGCCGCACGCCCAACGGGGTTGACCTGAACCGCCTGCTGTTGATCAGCGCGGTGCTTACCCGCCGGCTGGGGCTGCGCCTGGCGGAACAGGATGTGTTCGTCAATGTGGTTGGCGGGCTGCGCATCAACGAACCAGCCGCCGACCTGGCGCTGGCGGCGGCAATCGCTTCCTCGATGCGCGACCTGCCGGTGCGCGCCGACATGGTGCTGATCGGCGAGGTGGGGCTGTCCGGCGAACTGCGCTGGGTGGGGCAGATGAGCGCGCGCCTGCGCGAGGCAGCCAAATTGGGTTTCCGCGCCGCGGTCATTCCGCGCCGCGCGCGCAGCAGCGAACCGCTACCCGAGGGGATCGAGATCATCCAGGCGCGTTCGCTGCGCGAAGGGCTGCACGCCGCCCTGCTGGCGGGCAAGGAAAGCTGACCGGCGCCGCGTTCCCACCCCGGCAGGCGACGGAAAATAAAAAGTTTGTGAAATTTTGTGAGTCAGCCTGTCTAACTCGCTATAATATATATATTCACTTTGGATAATCTCCAGTTTCCTCCCGCGTTTTTCATCCTGCTTGCCGCGGGGTTGTCAACCGCCGCGTTGCTGTTTTTTGTCGCCCGCCGCCGGATAGCGCCAGGCGCCAAGGCATTGTTGCTGCTGCTGGCGGGCTGCACCTATTGGTCGCTGACCTACGCGCTGCAAAACCTGATGCGCGACCTGACCTGGAAGACCTGGCTGGATACAGCGGTCAACCCGGGTATTCTGGTCGTGCCGGCTGCCTGGCTGATCTTTACCCTGGATCACACCGGCATTTCGCGGCGCTGCAATCGCCGCAATTATGCCTGGCTGGCGCTCGAGCCGCTGCTTGTGCTGGGATTGATCCTGACCAACGACCGGCATTACCTTTATTACGCTTCGCCCCAGCGCCCGTGGACGGAGATCAACGGCAACATTTATTTCAGTCTGGACGCCGGAGCGCTCTTCTGGGCGCACACCGCCTATTCCTACCTGTTGATCCTGGCAGGTTCGCTGGTGTTGGTTTCGTGGGCGCTGCGCTCGCGCGGTTTGTACCGTGCCCAGGTGGCTACCGTGATCGGCGCAGCCCTGTTTCCCTGGATCGCCAACCTGCTGACGCTGACCGCCCCCCTGATTGACTGGAATTTGACGATTGACCTGACGCCGATCTTTTTCTCCACCAGCGGCGTGCTGCTGGCGGCAGCGTTCTTTCGCTTCCGCCTGCTTAACATCACCCCGCTGGCGCGCGACCTGCTGGTGGAGTTGCTCGAAGACAGCCTGTTCGTGCTCGATCACGAAAACCGGGTGGTGGACATCAACCCGGCGGCTTGCCGCCTGTTCGACGTCTTTCCGCAAAACGTCATCGGCAGACCGGTTGGCGAATTGCTCGGGCCGCTGCTGCCGGTTGCCCGCCAGTTCACCCACACGGTTGAGACCCACCAGGTAATTGAGATACCTTTCAACCATGAAATGCGCGCCTTCGATTTGCGCATTTCGCCGGTGGCGCCGCCGCGCAGCACCCGCAGCGGGCGGATGGTGCTGCTGCGCGAGATCAGCACGGTGCACCGCGCGCAGAAAGCGCTGGAACAATCCGAGGCGCGCTACCGCCGGTTGATCGAATCCTCGCCGGACGCAATCTTTGTGCTCGATGCGCGCGGAATCATTTTGCTGGCGAACCCGCTGGCGCTTGACCTGTTCGCGCTGCCGCCCGCGCAGCTGGAAACGCGCCTGGGGTTGTGCAGCCTGATCGCCGCGGAGCAGCGCGATGAACCGGCATTCGCACTGCTGACCGCGCTGGAGAGCGGTGTTCCGCAGCGCATCGAAATCACCGCGGTGGCATGGGATGGTCACCGCTTTCCGGCGGAGATGAGCCTTTCGGCAATTACGTATCCCAACCAGCCGGCTGAGGAAGTGCTGTGCATCCTGCGCGACATGTCCGTGCGCAAGCGCAACGACGAAAACCTGCTGCGCGCGGCGGAGAACGAACGCCAGAACCGCGAGGTGGCTGACGCGCTGCGCGAGATCGGCATGGCGCTCAGCGCCAGCCTCGACCTGGACGACGTGCTGGATACCATGCTGGTGCAAATGGCGCGGGTCATCCCCTACGACTCGGGCAATATTACCCTGCGGGAAGAGGGCACGGCGGTCATCGTGCGCAGCCGCGGTTACGACCAGTTTGGCGAAGAGGTTACCCGTTTGATTCACCAGTTCGTCTTCGACATCCAGCATACTGAAAATTTTCGCTGGATGTTGGAAAACCGCCGCTCGATGATCATCCAGGATACCCACGCCTACCCCGGTTGGGTTCAATTGGAAGCCACCCGCTATATTCATTGCTATGTCGGCGCGCCGATTATCGTCAACGATGAGGTGATCGGCTTCTTTTCGTTGGACAAGAAGGAAACCAATTACTACCGCCCGGAACACGCCCGCATTCTCGAATTGTTCGCCGCCCAGGCGGGGCAGGCGTTCCACAACGCGCGCCTGTACCGCGAAAGCCGCCAACTGCTGCGCCGCGAGCGCCAGTTGAACGAGATTATGCGCGAGTTCGGCGCCACTTTGGACATCGAACATTTGCTCAACATGGTATTGCAGCGCGGCTGCGGGCTGTTCGAGGCGGATTTCGGGCTGCTCGGGCTGATCAACGCTGCCGGTGATGCCGTCGAGGTCAACTACATCTTCCACCCGCAGCGCGACCGCTTTCAGAAGGTGTTACCCAAAGGCACCGGCCTGACCTGGGAGGTGATCGAAAGCGGACGCCCGGTGCTGGTGGAGGATTATTTCAACCACCCTAAGGCGGTGCAATCGCTGCGCGAGTTCGGCGTCCAGTCTTTGCTGATGGCGCCGCTGCAAAGCGGCGGGATAACCCTGGGCGTGTTGGCGTTTTATCAAACCGGCAACCATCGCTCCTTCCGCGAGAGCGACTTGCCGCTGGCGGTTTCGGTTGGCAACCAGGCAGCGGCAGCGATACAAAACGTACGTTTGCTGGCGGAATCGCGCCGCCGCGCCGAAGAAGCCGAAACGCTGCAACAGGCTTCGGCGGCGGTTTCGTCCGCCCTTAAACTGGAACAGGTGCTCGACATGGTGTTGGAGAACTTATCCAAGGTGGTGCCGTACGATTCCTGCGCCCTTTTCCTGGTGGAAGATGATCATCTGCGGGTGGTAGCGGCGCGCGGCTTTCCCCACCCCGACCAGGTGATTGGCAAGCCTTTTCCCGCCCACGACGAGTTGCTCTGGCACAGCATGGAAACCAAAAAACCAATCATCCTGGCAGATGCGCAGAGCGACCCGCGTTTTAAAAGATGGGGTGACGCCGAGCACGTCCATTCCTGGATGGGCGTGCCGCTGATCAAGCGCGATATCGGCATCGGCTTTTTGACCATTGACAGCCGCAAGCTGAATCTGTACAACGAAAACCACGCCAAACTCGCCCTGGGATTTGCCAACCAGGCAGCCGCGGCGATCGAAAATGCGCGCCTGTTCGAGTCGATCCAGCGCATGGCAATCACCGATCCGTTGACCGGGATGCTAAACCGGCGGCATTTCTTCGAACTGGCGGCGCGCGAATATTACCGCGCCCGGCGCTACGGCAAGATGCTCGCGGTGGTGATGATTGATGTGGACGACCTCAAAAAAGTCAACGATACCTACGGTCACCTGGCGGGCGACGGATTGATCCTATATATTGGCGGGCAGTGCCGCAAACAATTGCGCAAGGCTGACCTGGCGGCTCGTTTTGGCGGCGACGAGTTCATCTTGTTGCTGCCCGAAACCAACCTGGAGCAGGCGCTGCAGGCAGCCCGGCGCATCCGTGAGTCGGTGCTAGGCGGGGTCAGCCCCAACCCGGTTGGAATCAACCTCGACCGGGTCGGGGTCAACCCCGACCCGGTCGAGGTCAGCCCTGCCGGCGCCGGCATTGTCCGTGCCAGCATCAGCGTTGGAGTCAGCGCCATTGATCCGACCTGCACCTCGCTGGAGATGCTGGTCAACCGCGCCGACCAGGCGCTTTACACCGCCAAGCAGAGGAACAAAAACCAGGTCTGCGCCTGGATAGACGGGCAGGTGCGCTCGTTCACCACCGACCAGCTGCGCGTGGACAAAGAGTAAAACACGCTCAGCGCTTCGCTGCCGGGCGAGTCAGCCCCATGATAACCCCCAGCACCAGCGACCAGGCAGCTGCCAGCCCAACCTGCGCATCCACCGGCGACAGGAAGGTCAGCGTGTGGGCGGGAATCCAGAACCAGACCAGCGTGCCCCAGGCGCGGGTGATGCCGCTGAAGCCTTTTTGCCCCAGTATCAGATTATCTTCCAGGCGGTGGAAAGCCATCATTTGCGGACCGAAGAAGGTATTGGTCAGCACCGAGACCGCCAGCGCCCAGCCGAAGCCCTGCCCAAAGAACGCCGGCAGCAGGTGATGCTCAACCAGCGCGCGGGTGAAGCCGCGCATGCCGGTGAAACCGTATTTGATGATCACGCCGAGCAGCGCCCAGGCGAACATCTTGGCAATCACCTGCCAGGCAGTGCCCGGCAGAGCCGGCTTGCGCTGCTGGATGCTGGTGGAGATGATTTCGCCCAACGTGCCCAACAGGGCAAACTGCACCGCCGCCGATAGTATGGGGTAGGTTGTGACCCACTGCAAATAGGTTTCCATGCCGCGCCTTTCGGCTATCTTCTCGGCTCATACCGCATCGCCACCGCTCCCGAGCCGAACTCCAGCCGGCTGACGAGCTTCAGGTTGATCGGTTTCGTTAGCCCCGCGAACAGCGTCGGGCCGTGTCCCGCCAGCCGGGGATGCACCACGAACTCGTACTCATCAATCAATCCCAGCTCCGCCAACGCCAGCGGGAGCTTCACGCCTCCCACGAACAGTCCCTTGCCCGACTCCCGTTTGAGCTGCTGAACGGCCTTTCCCAGATCCCCGCGCACGAGCTCCGCATTCCAATCAACCCGTTCCAGGGTGCTCGACACGACGTACTTCTTAGCCGCGTCGATCGCCCGGGCGAAGGGTACCATCCAGGGTTCCATCCAATCAGGCCTCGCCCCCGTCCGCGCCGGCAGCCGCCAGGCTGCCTCCATCATTTCGTAGGTAACCCGGCCAAAGAGGAGTGCATCGGCTTGGGCGATGTTTTCCGCCGCGTGACGATGCAAGTCTTCGTCCACGATTCCTTCACGATGATCGCAGCACCCGTCCAATGTGACGTTGATCGAATACCGAAGGGGTTGCATTGCATCCTCCTGAAATAAGTTATCGGCGAGCGCTAATGGCGCTGAGGCATAGAAACCAGTGTCACGATATCTAATTTGTGCATGATTTGAGTATATCACAGCCAGTTTTGCGCCGTGTAGAGCACGGCGCAAATCGTCATAGATTTCCGGTTGTGATTGTGCCTGCGCGCTCGTAATTGACGACCATCACGCCCGGGGTGACTGCGCTTTCCGTCACCTTGAGCGCCGCCGGGAGCGTACCATCCGTAAACAACCGCTTTCCAGCGCCCAACGTTAGCGGATAGATCATCAGCCAGAACGCATCCACCACATCCTGCTGGATAAGCATCTGAAGAAGATTACCGCTTCCCCAAACGTGCAAATCCGGTCCTGGCTGCTGCTTGATTTTGACGACTTTTTCTGCAATATCTCCATCCAAAAACACGGATGGCTGCCATTTGCTGGAAGTCCTGGTATATGTTCCTGATCATCGACCATTCCCCGCTGGAGGCTTACGCCGATCATGTCTACTACATGCGCCTGGCCTGCGGGCACAACCCGCACCGTGTGCGCCTGGGCGACGCTGCCGCCGCTCGATTGACGAAAACCTGGCGATATGTGCGCATGATGAGGGTGTTCGCCCAGGTGGTTGACCATCGTGCCGATGCCTTGTCTGGACTCGAATACCATCCCCTGGCGGGGACGCTGAAGCCAAGAAAAAGCCCGCATCTGGCGGGCCTGTAAGAGATTGTGGCGGCTTTGTGGATCGGCAGGTACATGCCTATCGGGTTACTCCTCTCGCAGCCAGGTCATAAACGACACGCCCACTCCGGCAGCTGTCAGCACGAACGCCATGCCAAGACAGCCAAGCAGGTAAATGCCGGGGTAGGTCAGCATGTATTCGATCATCCCCAAGGCGTGCCTTGCGCCCTCGTCCAGCAAAAACATTGCCTGCTCACCATCAATGCCTGCCGGGTCTCCACTCGCCGCGAACCACGCCGTGAGTAGACAAGACACAAAAAATGCTGAAAGCAGCAGGTTGAGCAAAAATCCTGCCAGGCGGTCACTGTTGCGGGTGGGGGGTTTGGTTGTCACAGGTGACTCACCAGGGACTCGAACCCTGAACCCACTGATTAAGAGTCAGTTGCTCTGCCAGTTGAGCTAGTGAGTCAGTCGTGGTCGGCAATTATTATATCGTATCTTCGATGCCTGTCAATAAGCGCGCGAAGCGCGTTATGGCTTTCTCAAGAACGGAAATTGACCGTTGAGCATGTTTTGCGCTTTACAGCATAACGCACTCGACGGATCTGGCTTTCGGTGCGCAAGCGGACTGCTTAGGCAGGACTCACACCGCTCAACCAACCGCTTCTACCGCCTAATTGGCGAAGGTATTGTCCTTATAGATGCTTTATAATTGTGACGGAAAAACCCGCATATGACAAGCCGAAATCCGCTACCACCGGCTGCCAGGATGACTATGCCCAACCATCAAATCCGCCCACCCCACTCTCCCCGCAAATCACGCACCTGGCTGCGCCGGGCTCGCCTCGCGGTGCTGCTGGCGCTGCTCGGCGTGCTGGGCGTAGCGGGCAGCATTTACGCCTACGCTCAGCGCAGCGACCCGCTGCCCGCCGACGCCGGCATTGTGCTGGGCGCGTCGGTGTGGACGGATCGTCCATCGCTGGTCTTCGAGCAGCGCATCCGCCACGCGCTGGAACTGTACCGGAGCGGGCAGATCGGCGCGATCATTTTTACCGGTGGGCTGAGTCCCGGCGACACGCTCAGTGAAGCCGAAGCCGCCCGCGCCTACGCGCTGCGCGAAGGGCTGCCGGATGAGCGCCTGTTCATCGAGACGGTTTCGACCAATACTTACCAGAACCTGCGGCAAGCCGGCCAGATCGTTGCGCAACAGGGCTTCGGGCGCGTGCTGGTCATCTCCGACCCGCTGCACATGAAGCGCGCCATAGCCATGGCGCGCAACTTAGGGCTGGATGCCCACCCATCGCCTACCTTGACCAGCCGCTACATCAGCCTGCACAGCCAATTGCGCTTTTTAACCCGCGAGACCTACTTTTACCTCTCCTACCAGGTGGTGCGCCTGCTGGGCATCCCGCCCGACCGCGCCTACGAGGGGCTGGAACCCGCGCCGTGAACCGCCCGGTAGGGGTTGGGGCACATGCACCCGACCTGCTACAGCGGGCTTCATCCGCTCCCACAAACGGGTGAACTCAATCGTTGGGCAGCCAAAAATCAAATCCTAAATTGAAGATATATCGAATGTCCCAGAATATCGCTCAAACTGCAAAAGGTCCAATCGAATATCGTCTGGAAGGCAATGGCCCGACTGTCGTTGTTTTAAATGGCGGGCATTGCAGCCGCGAGACTCGCCTTTCGCATGAGAAGTTGGTTGAGCATGGTTTTTCTGTTTTGACTCCCTCTCGCCCTGGCTACGATAGCACGCCCGCTGAGGTCGGCAAAAGTGCGCAAGCCGCCGCCGATGCACTGGTTGCTTTACTGGACACGCTGCAAATCCCAACCGTTGATGTGATTGGGATTTCCGCCGCTGGTCCAACTGCTTTGGCATTTGTACAGCAACACCCAGGTCGTGTACGCAAATTGATTTTAGAGTCTGCCGTTGCAACGGATTGGGATGACCAAATCAAAAGACGTTCACGCATTGGATTTGGACGCGCCGCAAAGGTAACCTGGGCGATAATGCACATGCTGTTGAAATTATTTCCAACGATGATCATAAAAGTACTCCTGCACGACTTGACCATTCTGGATGTCAACGTAGTTCTCCAACGAATGAATGCAGAGGATCTCGCCTTTGTCAAACGCATGCTTCAGGCTTCCCAAGCAAGTACAGGGTTCGTGAACGATATTGAACACAAGGTAGAGAATCTGTCCACAATCACCAAGCCTGTATTAGTCATGTATTCACCCAATGATGCAACGGTATCACCCAAGAATGCTCAACGGGTTGCGAGCGAAATTACCACCTCTGAACTCTATGAAGTGCCTTCGGATACGCACCTGATTTGGATCGGCAGCTCGGCTAAGGATGTCTGGCAAAAGCGATTATCCTTTCTACGATCATAATGCCGCTCAATCATTAGGCTGCCTGACACGCGGTTGCAGGCGACTTTGCTCCTCGCTGCCCTCCACAACGCGGCTGAACCCGAATGTTGACCCGCTCATCTCCCCTGCGCGCCGCGAGTTGGGTGCGCGGGTACCAGTTCCAGCCAGCGGTTCGAGCCTAAATACAATCGTTTACGCCAGAACAGCGCCACGTTCCGTTGTTGAATGGGGCGCTGTCCTTCATAATGAAATCTCGCTTGCAGGAAATCGGTTTGATCATCCCGAACCAAATAGCGATGCTCCTGAGTCAGCCTTCTTGACCATGCCGCGGAGTTGAATCACAACACTCTCGCGGTTGATGCCTTACCTGATCCAGTAACTTCGCCAGCCCATCGCGGGCTTGCGTAGATGTGGCATCAATCGTCATTTCCGGTTCCATTCTGTACAGAATTACTGCTCAGCAGAAAGGCTGGTTGGTCAAGGATTTACAGATCACTTGGTCATCTCTGCGATAATGGATTCCACATCCTCATTTACCCCCATCAGGGTCACGGATTTGCGCGTGCTCAGCCAGTTCATGCCGATGAAAAACAAGCCAGGGTATTGCGTCACGCCCTGCCGGGTAACAGGGAATCCGTCTTCATCCGTCACGGTCAGTTTTACGAGGCTGTAATTGGCGGTGTAACCCATCGCCCAGATGATGGTGTTGATATTTGCGGCTTTGAGGTCGAGTTCGGTGATGATCTCCGCGGAGTAGCCATCCTGAAGTTCGGGCAACGTTTCTTTTGGCGCCTCGATGCCGTTGGCTTCAATGAATCTGTCGATCATGGCGAGCAGGTCTTTTTCGGCTTTATCCACTCTGGCAAGATTCTCTTTCAGGTTGGGTTTCAGCATCACCTTGCCATCTTGCGTGCCCGCGATATGCCCGAGGAGAGTCACGCCATCGCGCATGAACTGATGTAAATTTACCGAGTGTCCGCCGTTCTTGCCGCTGCAATGCGGGTTTGCCCCAAGGCGGGCTTTGGGTGTGGGAAGTTTATCGGGTGTGTGATTAAGAAACCCCGTAGCCTTGAGCCAGTAAAAAATTTCCCTGCCCCGGTAGCGGCGCGGAATGCGCGGCGCTGTGCCAGTGCAGAGATAAACCTTCCGTCCGCTTTGATACAGTTCCTCCGTGATCTGCATCCCGGATTGCCCCGAGCCGATGACGAGCACCGCGCCAGCAGGTAGTGAGTTCGGATTGCGGTATTGACCCGAATGGAGTTGGTGCGCGCCGGCTGGGAGGTCCGCGCTGAAGGGGGGCATCTTCGGCTTCTGGAAAGAGCCTGTGGCGATGACCACGTTTTTGGCTCGATACTTCTTTCCATTGGCTGTGACCTGATAACCGCCTTCAATAGGAGCGACATCGGTCACGGTTGTGTTGAATTGAATGGATAAATTAAATTTCTCGACATAGCAATCAAAGTAGGCGACGATCTCCTCTTTAGGCAGAAAACCATCGGGATCGTTCCCTTCATAGGGCGCGCCAGGCAGACAGACCGTCCAATTCGGGGTGACGAAAGTGAACGAGTCCCAGCGGTCATCCCGCCAGACATGAGCGGGTTTATCTGCCGCTTCGAAGATGACGTGTTCGCGCTCAAGGTGCTTGAGGTGATAACTGGTGGCAAGCCCTGCCTGTCCGCCGCCGACAATGATGGTCTCAATTGATTCCATGTCACGCTTCTTTCCCAAAGCAGTTAATCATAGATGTATAATGCCTAAACTGTATGAATTTTATCAAAATAAGATGAATTGGGCAATGCTTCGAACGGAGCAATGATTTCCAAACCCTTCCTCCCGAATATCAGCACATCTTTCATCTGTTTTAGAGGAAGAACAACGTATCTCGCGCTGGCGATGTCACAGGTTGCATTCGCGAAGTTTATCAACTTTCTGTCGCTGCCAGCGCGGACCATTTCAGCGATCACCGAGCAGTTTCGCTGGTTAACGGGAAGGTGCTTCTCCCAGCAGCAAGCGTTCGATACGGCTGACCACCTCCGCCGGGCTGCCATTCAGGTACACCGCTGGCACGCTCTCCGGTAGTTGGTGATCAAGGAAGGCTTGCCCGCCCAGAACGATCATTGGCTTGGGATCGTGCAGCCCACGCAGAACCTCCGGCAGCCGGTTTAACTGATCGGCTGCCTCCTTGCGCGTGGCGGTGAATAGCATCAGGCGCGGGCGGATTGGTCGCAGCGCTTCTTCCAACCGGTCGAGCGGTAAATCCTGCCCGAAGTACTTGACATCCCAACCGCGCCAGCGCAGCATCACCACCAGCATCAACAAGCCGATTTGGTGCAATTCTCCCGGCGCGCAAGCAGCCACCACTACCCCTGGTCGGGATGGCGGCGCCGAGGCAGACAACAGGCTCATCAGATATTGCATACAGAATTGGGTGGCGTAATGCTCCACAGCAATTGGCAGCTCGCCGCGGTGCCAGCGCTCGCCCAGTTCCACCAGGGCAGGCGTGATGATTCCTTCCAGCACCTGGTCAACCGAATACAACGAAAATGCCCGCCGCAATATTTCGGCGGCGCTGTCTGCATAAAGACTTTGCAGCGCGGTCAGGAATTGCCTGAAGAGAGCGTCCAGCGAGGCGGGTCGTTCCGGCTCGTCGGCAGCAACCCCCGATGCCAGCGGGTCTTTACCCATCGAGCGCAACTCATGCAAATAATCCACTGCCCTGCCGATGCTCATGCCGGCATCCACATGTTGTTTCAACCATTGCAGCAGGCGCAGGTCGTACTCGGAATACAACCGGTAGCCCTGGTCTCCACGCAAAGGGTGCGGCAAACCGTAGCGCCGTTCCCAGGCGCGCAGGGTGACCGGCAGCAACCCAACCAGGCGGGATACAGCCTTGATGTTGTAGACCGGGGTGTGTTGCGGATTACTGAGCAGCGGATCAACCATACCAATAGTTACCTTTACTGGATCTTACTCTATTGTTGAACTCGTTAATAATATAAGAAACAAGCATGTTTTTAACCTGAGTCATGCTTTGCGCAATTTTAATCCAATCTTTCTGCTTTACGCTGCTTCGGCAACCGCCGGGCGAAGCGCGGGCTTTTTACTGCGCGCCAGCAGGTCGCGGATTTTTTCTACCGCCTGGTCGAGGGTTTCACCCAGGAAAATCCCGCCGATTTGCGTGCGCAACTGCGGCTTGTTGTTGAATGCCTGTCCACCGAAACCGAACAGGGGCGTGGGACGTAATCGATTCACTTTTTCCTGCATTCGCCTGAGTTCCATCGCCGCCGCTTCCAGGCTGGCACTCAGGATGAGCATGTCTGGTTTTTCAAAACGCGAGTAATCCACCAGGTCGTCTAAGGGAATGTCCGCACCGAGGTACTCGACGCGGTAGCCTTCGCTGCGCAGCAGGACCGCCAGCATCAGCGCTCCAATTTCATGCTGCTCCGTTGGCGCGCCGCCGATCAGGATATGTGGCGCGCCACGCCGTGATGGATACGCTTGCAGCAGGTTGAGCAGTTTGCCGCGCAGGTAGGTGCTGGCAAAGTGCTCGGTAGTAATGCGAATATCGCCACGGTACCAGGCTTCGCCGATCTCCACCAGCGCCGGGGTCAATACCTGGGTGCAGATCGTTTTCAAGTCGTAACTGGTCAACACTTGCTTGAAAATTTCGCCGCTGCGGGCTTCATCGTGCTTGATCAGGGCTTTGTATAAATCTCCGGCGTATACTGCCGGCGGCGTCTCCGAATGCGTTCTTTCCAACGAGGGACCGCTCGGCACGGCATCGGGCCAGATGCCGTTGCGGGTCATGCTGCGCAATTCCCCGATGGCGTTGCTGATTGATGCGCCCTCATCGATCCGTTTCTTCAGCCAGCGCAGAATGGCCACGTCGCGGTCCGAATAGAGCCGGTAGCGGTTGTCCGAGCGATGCGGATTGAGCACCTCATACCGCCGCTCCCATGCCCGCAGGGTAACCGGACGGATGCCGGTCTGAGCAGCGACCGTCTTAATGGTGTGTTTGGGATCATCGGTAAATTCAGTTATCAAAGTCATGTCGGGTTCCTCTCCTTGCCTTGACGGGCAAGTTATCTTCGCAACTATGTTGAGCCTAACAACGGCGAACGTTTTGCAGCAACATTATACATACGAATACTATAGCAGGTTCTACAAGGATTGTACATAATCTTTGTACAATTCTAATGCAACTCTAATCTTTTGTGGCTCAACAGACAACCCACAACGACCGATTGACCCTTTAACCGGATTTTCCATTCATGCAGGGAGAAGCGCCCCCGGATGGGAAGGTTTTTCAAGGGCAGGCAGAGAGGGTGCGATCGGCGGGGCGTCAATTCGCAATCAGCCGCATTGGCAGCCCGCCATGCGGGCGCAGCGTCACCAGCGGATCCACCTTGACCTGGCTGTGTTCGGGCAACTCCAGCCGGAAGCGCTGCGAAATCGCAGCGAGGATCAACACCCCTTCAATGATGGCAAAATGGTTGCCGATGCACAGCCGGGGTCCGCCGCCAAACGGGATGTAAGCATAGCGCGGCACGTTTTTCTCCCTGCCCTCGCCAAATCGCTGCGGCAAAAACAACTCCGGCTGCTCCCAAAACTGCGGGTGGCGGTGGATCACATACGGGCTGATTACGATCAGCGCTCCGGCGGGGATGGTTTGCCCGCCAAGCATGTCCTCGCCGATTGCCTTGCGGGTGATTAGCCAGGCAGGCGGATACAAGCGCAGCGCTTCGGAAAAGACCTGCCCGGTCAGGGTCAGGCGTTCCAGGTCTGCGTGGGCTGGGGTCCGCCCTGCGGCAACCTGCGCCACTTCCGCGCGCACCTGTTCGGCGATCTCGGCGTGCTGTGCGAGCAGCAACCACGACCAGGTCAGCGCGCTGGCAACCGTCTCATGACCGGCAATCAGCAGGGTGATGACCTCATCGCGCACCTGCTGGTCGTTCAGCGCCAGGCTGCCGGTTTCGTCGCGCGCTGCCAGCAACATACCCAGCAGATCATCTTGTGGCTCGCTGCCGCGCCGCGCCGCGACGATGTCAAATACTGCCCGATCCAACTGGCGCAACGCCCGGTTGAAGGCGCGGTTTCGCGGCGTGGGCAGCCAATCGGGCAGGGCAAACGGGTTTTGCGCCCGGTAAATGACGTGATCCAATGCGGTTAACACCGCGCTGGTCAGGCGCGGCGCATCGGTACGCAGGTCAATCGAAAAGAGCGACTTGCCCACCACCTCCAGCGTTACCGCCATCATTTCGCGGTCAATATCCACTTCGCTGCCAGGCGGCAGCTGCTGCCAGCGGTTGAGCATTGCTTCGACTGCCGGCAGGATCACCTGGTCGAGATTCGCCAGCCGGCTGCGCGAAAAGGCTGGCTGCTCCATCCGGCGGTGGCGCAGCCAGTCCTCTCCATCGCTGGTCAGCAGTCCGCGTCCGGTGACAGTCGCCAGGGTGTTGTACTGGATGGTGTCTTTGCTATAGTTATAATGGTTGTCCTGCAGCACGCGGCGGATCAGGTCGGGATGGTTGACGAAGAAGACTTTCGTCTTCCCCAAAGCAAACCCGACCAGATCGCCGTAGCGCTGCGCGCAGGTATACAAAAAACCGGGAGTATCTTTGAGAATTTGACTCAGATGCGGGAGCAGATCCTTTCCGGTCAGTAGCTGCATCGTCAGCCCTTAGGGAGTGGGGTTTTCCCAAAAGCGCACCTGGTCAACTTTGACGGTAAAGTTGGCTGTATCGCGCGCGCCGACAAAAACCCCAAAATAACCCTTGGGAAAAGTATCATCCTTGACTTCGCCAACCAATTGACCATTGGCATACACAATCAGCCGGTCGCCGATTACCATTAAGCCCATTCGGTTGGTCTGATTATCGCCAGCCCTGATGGCTGCGTTGGCAGTCCACGGGATCAGGCTAAACATCTCGCCTTGAGCGCCCACGCTGGCGTTCCAGCGCCGCAGGGATACTCTGCCATCGCAAGTAAAGCCTAACAGATAACCGCGGTCTGGATTGCGGCTTTCCGGTACGCGCACAATCATTCCGTAGCGGTCGTTCGTCGAGCAATCCTCGGTCTGGAAGGTCATTTCAATGTAGGCATTGGTCAGTTCATGCCAGGTCATGCGCCAGCCGTCGGCGGTGCTCAATCCTTTCAAGAACATCACCCCATCGCTGAAGCCGATGTCTGTAAACCTGTCTTCGCCGGTGGGCCAGTTGCGGTCAGTGTCCATGTTATCCACCCAGGAGGGATTACCCAGCCGGTTGGCAGGGTCATTAGGGGGGGGAGTGAACGCCAGGGTAGGGGTGGGCTGGACAGTGGGAGTTGGGGAAGGCTGAAGGGTAGGGGTTGGGGTAGGCTCGAGTGTGGCGGTCGGGGTGGGCAGCGGTTTCTCGACCTCAGGGGGTTGAACCGGCGTTTCGGTGGGTGGAATGGTGGGCAGTGGCGGGGTTGGTTCGACCTGCGCCACACCGGTAGGGGTGGGCATCGCGGTCAGAATTGCCGCCACCTGAGTCGCGATAGTGGCTTCATCCGGGGTGGGCATAGGTTGAAGCAAAATGCCACAACCAACCAGGATGATGCTCATCACGATGATCAGGAAAATTATTTTTCTCATGGGATTTCCTCAAATTTCTATGCGGGTTGCGTGGTGAACTAAAACACCATGAATTAATGACGGAAAAAACGACATCCGGGTTCCCTTGGGCGGATATTTTTAAGCCTTGTAGCCAATTTGGCGCAAAAAATTCTTGCGCCAGGCAATATCTTCTCCGCTTTCCACGCCCTTGGGGCTGAATCCATCCACTACGCCCAGAATCCCGCGTCCTTGATCGGTTTGCGCCACAATTACCTGGGTTGGGTTGGCAGTTGCGCAATAAATCCGGCACACTTCGGGAACGCTTTGAACTGCCTTAAGCACGTTGATCGGGAAGAATCCGCTGGCAAGGAATAAAATGAACGAATGACCTGCGCCAAGCGCAAGGGCATTTTTTTGCGCCAGTTCGATCATTTGTTGATCTGTCCCGCTCCAACGCACCAGGCACTTGCCCGAGGCTTCACAAAACGCCAGCCCAAAGCGAATGCCTGGCACGGCGCTGACCAGCGCTTCGTGCATATCTTCAACCGTCTTGATGAAATGCGCTTGTCCAAGCACAAAATTGATCTCGTCGGGTTTTTGGATGGTTACGATTTGGAATTCCATATTCGCTGCTCCTCGCCATGAACTTTGATTCCGGTAGTGATGGTTGAGAGTTCTAAACTTGTTGGCAAACCCACCCTGCGCAAGTAAGATTGGGTGAGCATTGAGCCTGTTCAGGTCCATTAATTGTACCTATAAATGATAAAATCTACCTGCCTCTCAATAAATAATCAGGAGATTTTGGTTTCGCATGATGGACAAAGAAAAGCCGCGGGTTTACCGGTATTTCGACTGGGTGATGGCACTGTTCGTCACCGTTTTGATTATCAGCAACATCGCTTCATCCGCCAAGATCATTGACTGGGGCGTGTCCATCCTTGGGCTGCGCCTTGCCTTCGACGGCGGCACAATCCTGTTTCCCATATCGTACATCTTCGGGGACGTGCTGACCGAAGTGTATGGCTTTCGCCGTGCCCGGCGGGTAATTTGGACCGGCTTTGCCATGCTGGCGTTGACCGCGCTGGTGCTCTGGCTGGTGCGCATCATGCCGGGCGAAGCAACCTGGCAGGAATACGCCGGACAGTCGGCTTACGATGCCATTCTGGGCGGGATCAGCAGCGGCGGAATCGTGCTGGCATCACTGGCGGCGTTCCTGGCAGGCTCGCTGAGCAATTCGCTCGTCCTGGCAAAGATGAAAATGCTCACCCGTGGCCGCTTTCTCTGGACGCGCACGATTGGCAGCACTCTGGTAGGTCAGGGCATTGATACAATAATTTTCATCTTCATCGCCACGCTGGCGGGGGTATTCCCGTGGGCTTTGTTCTTCAGCCTGGTATTCACCAATTATATTTTCAAGGTGGGGGTCGAAATCCTGATGACGCCATTGACATACCAGGTGGTTAACGCTCTCAAGCGCGCGGAAAACGAAGATTACTTCGACACCGGCACGCGCTTTACGCCGTTTGCGGTGAATTAACCCTCCCGCCAATCACGACCACGTACTCGCCGCGGATTGGTTCGGTGGCGAAGGTCTCCACCAGTTCCGTCAGGCTGCCACGATAGATCGTCTCGAACAATTTTGTCAGGTCATTGGCTACTGCTGCCGGGCGGTTGCCGTACACCGCAAGCGCGTCCACCAGGAACGCCCGCAGCCGGTACGGGCTTTCGTAAAAGATCAACGTGTGTGGACTTTCCGCGTCCACTTCAAGAAAGCGCCGCCTGGATGCACTCTTGCGCGGCGGAAAGCCGCGAAAGGTGAAGCTATGCACCGGCAGTCCGGATAGCACCAGCGCGGCAATCAGCGCGGTTGCTCCCGGTATAACCGTTAACGTATGGCCAGCCTCGATCACGCTGCGTACCAGCACATAGCCCGGGTCAGAGATCGCTGGCGTGCCGGCGTCGGTCACCATGGCGAGGGTTTTCCCCTCCGCCAGCAGGCGCAGCAAGCGCGGCAGAACGCGTTGCTCATTTTCCTCGCGGAACGAAATCTGCGGCTTGCGCAGGTCGAAATGCTTTAATAACACGCCGGTTTTGCGGGTATCTTCGCTGATAACATAATCCACGCTGCGCAAAGTATCCAGCGCACGCTGCGAGATATCTCCCAGATTGCCGATGGGGGTAGCGACAAGATACAACATGCCAGGCTGCCCGGGCTTACTCGATCACGATCTGGCTCAGGTCTTCTTTTGGCTGCGGGTAGTGCATGTCCAAGCCCTTGAGCGCAGCCACCAATACGCTGGCGATGACCAGGTTGCGATACCACTTTTTGTTGGCCGGGACAATGTACCAGGGCGCGTATTCGGTGCTGGTTTTTTGCAGCACATCCTCATAGGCTGCCATGTATTCATCCCAACGGGCGCGCTCTTTTAAGTCACCGGGATTGAATTTCCAGCGCTTGGTGGGGTCATCCAGGCGGGCTTGCAGGCGTTCCTTTTGTTCCTGAGGGTCAATATGTAAATAGAATTTAAGGATGAGCGTCCCTTCCTCAGCAAGCAGTCGCTCGAAGTCGTTGATCTGGGCGTAGCGCCGTTTCCAAACGGCTTCGGGCACCAGTCCGTGCACCCGCACCACCAGCACATCCTCGTAATGACTGCGATTAAAAATGACAATTTCCCCTTTACCGGGCATTTGACGGTGTACCCGCCACAGGTAATCGCGGGCAAGTTCTTCGCTGGTGGGCACCTTGAAGTTCGCAACCCGCACGCCCTGCGGATTGACCCCCTCAAAGACATGACGAATGACCCCATCCTTCCCGCTGGTGTCCATGCCCTGCAGCACAATCAGGATCTTGTGTTTGTTTTCCGCATACAGCAGTTCCTGCAACTCTTCCAGTTCGGCGTTGAATTCCTGCAGCCGTTCTTTTGCTTCATTTTTCCCGTTATCGTATTGGGATGTGTCCGCGGCGTCCCAATCTTTTAATAGAATTTTTTGTCCCTGCCTGATTCGATACTCATCCATCGCTGCGCTCCGTTTTGTGCTCACCAATTTATGAATGATTATAGCCCCAACTTTGGTTATCTATGCGCGCCTGGCGGATAAAGCAAGAGGTTTTGGCATGTGTTTGCCAAAACCTCTTGCTCATACCCGGTATTGCTGTGCTCACGGACGGGCTACAAAGTCGAAGGTCAGTTTTACCTCGTCTTCGGTGTTCAATATGCCGCCAATCGAAATTGGTCCAACCTCAAAATCGCTCATCAGCAGCGTAGTCGTGGCGCTGCCGGACAAGGTGTCTCCGTCCAAACGGGCAGAGATATCAAAGGTCACCTCGCGGGTTGTTTCGCGCACTGTCAGATTGCCAATCACCCGAAAGGCGTACGGGGTGGCTTGGCTGTAGGATTCCGGGAGACCCTCGATGCGGACAGGCTCGAAGCGCGCAATCGGATAGCGGGCTGACTCCAGCCATTGATTCTGGATGGCGCTGTCGCGGCGCGAGGAGTCCGATTTAAACTGGCTGATATCCACCTCGATGACGCCAATTGAACTTGCCGGTGGGTTTGCCAGGTTGGCGTTTACTTCGCCCGTCACCTGAGTGGTCACACCAATCGCCACGGCAAAGCGGTTGTTCTGGTTGAGAAAAGTCTCGCCTACCTCGTAGGTGACTGTGGATTCCCCCGCAACGATGCGGAAGGTCTTTTGCTCGGCTTCACCAGCCGGTGCAGGTTCACCCGGCGCGGGCGCGGTGGCTGGTTCACTGGTTGGGGTTGCCATCACCGCCGGCTGGGCAGCAGTAGCCACCATTGCCGTGGGCAAGGCTGGCTGCGCTGTGGGGGCTGGCTGCTCAGCCGGCGCCGCACAGGCAGACAGGGTCAAAATCAGTAAGGCAATCATCATGCCAGTTGTTTTTCTCATAATGGTCATTGTCCTTATCACTTGCTGCGCTACAGATTATCTGGGTGGCATCAAAATAATAAAACAAAGTTTATCTCAATAGTGTTAATATTGCATGAGAAAACCATCATTGCCCTGGGTTGAAAACCAACCGCAGGGGCAAGGTGGCGCATCTTCGCCTTAACTCAGTTCCTGCCTGCCTGCCAATGCGCGCAGCAACGTGTTTTGGTCGGCGTATTCCAGATCGCCGCCCACCGGCAAGCCGCGCGCCAGGCGGGTAACCCGCACCCCGCTGGCAGACAACTGCTGCTGTATATACAAGGCGGTCGCATCGCCTTCCATGCTCGGGTTGGTTGCCAGGATCACCTCTCGCACTTTACCGCCGCGCACCCGCTCGATCAACGGTTTGATGCGTAAATCATCCGGTCCAATTCCTTCAATGGGTGAAAGCACGCCGTGCAGAACGTGGTAACGCCCAAAGAAGCCGGCAGTCCGTTCCAGCGCCAAAACATCCAGCGGCTCTTCCACAACGCAAATCACCCCCTCCTCGCGTTGCGAACTGGCGCACACATCACACAGCGCCTGATCGGCGCGGGTAATGTTAAAACACACCTGGCACAGCCCGGTATCGGCTTTCAGCGCCAGCAGCGCCGCAGCCAGCGTGCGGGAAAATTCCTCCGGCGCGCGCAGCAAGTAAAAGGTCAAGCGCGAGGCGGTTTTTGGACCTATCCCCGGCAGGCGCTCGAATGCCAGGGTTAAATTTTGAACCGCTTCCGGTAGTATCGGCATTCATGCGCCTCGGTTTACATTCCCAAGCCGGATAAGCCGCCTGCCAGCGGACCCATGCGCTCTTCTGCCAGTTTGCGCGACTGGTCGAGCGCCAGGTTTACACCGCTCAGAATCAGATCCTGAAGCATTTCGGCATCGGCATCCTTCAACAGTTCCGGGTCAATTTCGATCCCTTTGCACACCTGCGCGCCGGTCATGGTCACTTTGACGGCTCCACCGCCAACCGTTGCAGTTACCGTCTCGACTTGCAGCTGCTCCTGAGCGGCTTCCATTTGCTCCTGCAATTTGCGGATCTGCGCCATCATTCCGCCGCCCATCGCGCCGCCGGGCACACCCCGATTCATTCCTTTTCCTTTTCCCATGCCATCCTCCTGTTCACCGCATCAATCGCCAGATTTCCCGGCAGTTCATTCTTTTTGCACAATTTTTCCGCCCAAACTGAGCGCCGTACTGACCATCCCATCGGCTTCTATATCCGCGTCCAGCGCCAGGTTACTGCCTTTGCCGCGCACCACGATACAATGGATCGGCAAGTCTATTCCCAACACTTCCAGGATTGCCTTACGGGTTATCTTTAGATTGTTATCTTTCTCCATCATGGATTTGAGGACTTCGCTGCCGAAGCCCAACTGCAACACCCCGTTGCGCAGCGTGACCGATTTGCACGAGTTGAGCAGCCCGTCCGCAGGGACGCTTTGCATTTTAACCCGCTGGCGAATCTTCGTCCAGTGATCTCGAATGGTTTGGAGTTCTATCTTTGCCTCCGCGCCGCTGGTTTGGGTTGCCGTGACGCTTTCGGCTGCCGGGTTTTGCGTCGAAGGCTCAACGGGCTGCATCTCTGAGGCGCCAGGCGCGGTTGTATTTTGCTCGCCTTGCGGATCAGCCGGATGGCTGACGCTCTCGGATTGGGTGGGGGCAGCCGACTTGGGCGGGTTTTTTTGTTCGCTGGTTTTCTTGGTCTCAACCGGCGCGGCGGGCTGAGCAGCAATCTCTTGCGGAGTGGTGACCTGCGCCAGCGCCAGTTCAAGCGGCAACGCAGGCTGCCAGCCGCTGCGTTGGTCGTTGGCGGCGGCGTTGAAAGCCTGGATGCACTCCAGCAGGCGCGGGATGGCGAAGCGGCGGGCATGTTCCACCATTTGCGCCTGCTGCTCGGCGGTTGCTTCGATCATTGCGCTGTTGCCCATCTTAACCAGCAGCAGATTCCGGCAGTAATCCACAACCTGGCGGGCGTACTGGCGCGGGTCGCTGCCACTGTCCAGCGCGCCATGCAGGCAAGCCAGCCCGGCGGCTGGATCGCGCTGTAAAACCGCTTCGATCAATTGGATGACCGACTGGCTGGCAGCAGTGCCAAGCACCTGCTGGGTTAGCGCAAGGCGGATGGGTTCACCGGTCGAGGCAAGCTGGTCGAGCAAGGAAATTGCGTCGCGCAGGCTGCCGGTTGCCTGGCGGGCGATCAGGGTCAATGCGTCCTCGTCAATATCAACTTTTTCCTGCTGACACAGCGAACGCAGATGGTCAACGATCATCCGCACCGGTATGCGGCGGAATTCGTGCCGCTGGCAGCGCGAAAGCACGGTGGCAGGAATTTTATGGATCTCGGTCGTTGCGAGGATGAAAATCGCGTGCGGCGGGGGTTCCTCCAGCGTCTTGAGCAGGGCGTTGAAGGCTGCGGTGGACAGCATGTGAACTTCATCAATAATGTACACCTTGTACTTGCCCTGCGATGGGGAAAAATTGATCTTGTCGCGCAGGTCGCGCACGTCATCTACGCTGGTATTGGATGCCGCGTCAATCTCGATCAGGTCCAGAAAGCGGGCATTGTTCACCGCCTGGCAGTAATCGCAGTGATCACACGGGCGGTCTGCGGCTGCATCTGCCTGGCAGTTGACCGCTTTGGCTAACAAGCGCGCTGTGGTTGTTTTGCCCGTCCCGCGCGGACCGGCAAACAGGTAGGCGTGCCCAACCCGCTGGCTGCGGATTGCGTTTTGAAGCGTCTGGACGACATGATCCTGCCCGACCACCTGTTCCCACAAACGAGGACGCCATTTTCGATACAGTGCCTGAGACATGGGTTACCCGCTTTCGATTATGCTCCGAATTTACCTTGCCCGCTCCAGTTCAACCGCATGGTTTAAAAACGGCAGGTGAAAGCGGGCGGCAGGGGTTGACAAATTGTACTGGAAAATTTGATCTTTCCTCGCCAATCCTTTGAAATATCTGCATCCTGACTCCAGCCGCTACACTTCAGGGGATGGAATAACTGGCGCGCGCATTGCCCTGCCAATCGGTCAGCGTGACTGTATCTCCCGATCGCCAGACTGACTGATCGGCGCCCCAAAATAGTTCCAGCACCGAATTGGTTCCCACCCGGCTATACAGACGCACTGTGCCATTTTTGTTGAGTAAAAGTTCGGGAAAGGCGTATTCGCTTCCGCGCCCGTTGCTCAGTTTCCAGCCGGTTAGCTGCAATTCGCCCTCGCCAACCCGCCGCAGAACCACCACTTCGTTCGCCAGGTCGCCTGTTCCAATGATTGTTTCGATCAGAATGACGGGTTCTTCCAGCGGCGGCAGAGTGTCTTGGGCGGGCGGAAATCCGCCTGTGGCGTTGTTTTCCGCCGGCTGCATTTGAGCAGGATTCAGACTGCCCGCCGCAGGCAAAGCCGAACGATGGCTGCGATCCCACAGGATCAACACCGTCAATGTTGTGGCTGCCGAGATCAGGATGTTGAGCAGCAGGAACGGGAGAACACGTTTCCAGGACCTCATAATCGCCTTTCTGTCAGCGTAAACTCTACGCGCAAGGAATGATACTATGAATCATAGCATATTTTCCGGTAAAATCAGGATTTAGAGGATGCCGTGCCTTACCTGATTGATGGTCATAACCTGATCCCCAATATCCCCGGTTTACGCCTGGATAATCCGAACGACGAAAGCCAGTTGATCCGTCTGCTGCAAGCCTTTTGCCAGGTGAGGAAACAAAAAGCCGAGGTGTTTTTCGACCGCGCTGCGCCGGGTAGCGCCGGCAAACAGGTTTATGGGTTGGTCAGCGCCCATTTTATTGCCCGATCGTCGAACGCGGACCAGGCGATCCGCGCCCGGTTGGCTCACCTGGGAAAGGCTGCGCATAACTGGAGCGTGGTCAGTTCTGACCGCGAGGTGCAGTCAGCCGCGCGGTCAGCCGGGGCAAAAGTAATGAGCGCGGCAGAATTTGCCAGCCTGCTGCTGGGCAGCCAGCGGCGCGGCTCCGCCAGCGAAGAAAAACCCCAGCCCGATCCTGCCCAAAACGAAGAATTGCTGCGCCTGTTTCGGCGAGGTAAAAAAACTCCGCCATTATAAGAAAACTCTTATTTATTTTTAATACAATTCGGACTGGTTTAGTGTATATTACGGGAGACACCGTTCTTTACTGGTATGTGGTGTCACCACCCAAGGCAGGATCAGCGTGTCCCCCCCATGCTGGAAGCTCTGCTCACGGTGGAGTTCCCTCCCTGAGGATCGCCAGGCGTGTCCCCCCCACGCCTGGCGGTTCGTTTAAGGCAACGATCGTTCTTGAAAGCCTCTATGCAGGTAATGACATCAACCGCAACGGGCACCTTTTAGGAAAGCCGCACGGACGGTGGTGGTTTCACTTCGCGCCGATTTCGGTTAGAATCCAATTGGATCCATTTTACCGGGAGGTAACCTCATGACCACCTTCAACCTCGTTCTGCAAAGCCTGCACAATGTCACCCGCTGGGTGCTGATTATCCTGGCGATCATCGTGATCGTGCGCGGTTTTACCGGCTGGCTGCGCGGCAGGCGCTTCAATAATGACGACAACCGCTACGGGATGCTGTACACCCTCTTTTTCGATATCCAGCTGCTGGGCGGCTTGGTGCTGTACTTTACCAAGGGTTGGGCGGTGGTGCTGACAGCCGACTTTGCCGCCGCGATGCGCTCTTCGGGCACGCGCTTCTTTGCCATCGAGCATTTGCTGTTGATGCTGATCGCGCTGGTTGTGGTGCATGTTACCCGTAGCCAGTCGCGCAAAGCCGGCAGCGACTTGCTCAAGCACCGCCGCGCGGCGATCGGTTTCCTGATCTCGTTCGTGCTGATGCTGGCTGCCATTCCCTGGCCCTTCCTGAGTTACGGGCGCCCGCTGTTGCGCCTGCTGGGTTTTCAGTTCTAGCCGGCGTCAGTCATCCAACTCCAACTCGGCAACCGACCCATACACCCGCTGCGGCTGGTAGGGGAAGGTGGGTATCATCTCGCGGCTGGTCACGCCGCTCAATACCAGAATAGTGCCCAGCCCGGATTGGATGCCGGCGATCATGTCAGTATCCATCCGGTCACCGATCATCACCGTGTCTTCGGAATGCATGCCCAGGTGGTTGAGCGCGGCGCGCATCATGAACGGGTTGGGCTTGCCAACGAAGAACGGCGCCTTGCCGGTTGCCCGCTCGATCAGCGCCGCCATCGCGCCGCAGGCGGGGACAATGCCGCGCTCGGTTGGACCGGTTGGGTCCGGGTTGGTGGCGACAAAGCGCGCCCCCGCCAGGATCAGCCGCACCGCTTTGGTGATGCTCTCGAAACTGTAATTATTGGTCTCTCCCAGCACTACGTAATCGGGGTCGAAATCGGTCTGGATGTAACCCACCTCATGCAGCGCCACTTGCAAGCCGCTCTCGCCAATGACAAAGGCTTTGCCGCCCGGTTTTTGGGCATCCAAAAAGCTGGCTGTCGCCATGGCGCAGGTAAAGATCGAATCCTTGTCAATATCCAGCCCGATCTTTTGCAGGCGGTGTGCCAGGTCGAGCGGGGTGTAGATGGGGTTGTTGGTCAGCACCAGGAATTTAATGTCCTTGGCGCGCAGCCGGGCGATGAATTTATCGGCGCCGGGAATGATCTTTTTTCCGCTAATCAGTACCCCGTCCATGTCAATCAGGTAATTCGTTTTCGGCATGTTCGCTTCTCCTCCACGGTTTTTAGTGCCTTGCGGCATGACCGCCTGCGTGCATCCTGCCCGCCCAATTTGCCCGGCGCGCGGGACAATATCAATCCAAACTCACAGTAGATTATATCCTGTCCTGAGCGCGAAACCGTGGCAATTGCCCGGCTGGTAACGCAGAAAACCGCGCCGTGCTGGCGCGGTTTTCGCAAACTAAGGTAAGGAGGAGAAGTTGTTGTCGCCGCTTAAATCATACTGCGCCGGGTACGGCGCTGCTTGACGCCCACCCTGCGATTGGACGGCGGTTAGCGGGCGGCTGGCATACCCCAGGCGCTGAAATCCCAATCCGCCAGGATTTCGCGCAGGTCGCTGCGGCTGCGCACCCCAAACTTGGTCAGCAGATTGCGGGCGTGGGTTTTGACCGTATCGGGGGCAATGCCCAGCCGGGCGGCGATCTGGCGGTTGGTGTAGTACAGGCACATCAACGCCGCCACGTCCTGCTCGCGCGGGGTGAGCGCGCGCCAGCGCAGCCAGGCTTCCTCGTTCTGGCGGCGTTGCTCTAACCCGGCTTCGATCAGCACGGTAAGGATCTCGTCCGCCGGGCGGTTTTCCTCGGCAGCCACGCGGCGCAAGGACTGCTCCAGGCGGGCATCCAGGGCAAAGGCGCGCCGTTCGACCGGCTGCTCCCCTGAGCCTTCGCTCAAAACCTTAATCAGGCGTTTCCAGAATTTCATATCTCTATTTTATAGAACAAATGTTCGAATGTCAAGTGAATTCAGCAGCAAGCAGCGCAGGTGAGCCATATCCCGCTCAACCCCCGGTGTGATCTGAGCCCATGTGCCGATAACCACGCAAAGACGCCAGGGCTTGTCCTGTGCTTGCCGAAGGGTGCGTTTTGCCCGTACATCGAGCCTGCCCGTACACCGAGCTTGCCGAGGTGTAGGGATAGGCTTACCCTGTGGTTTGGCAAGCGGTCACCCCGCAGAACACCTGCACTTGCAAGTGTGAGCCGCCCTGAGCCTGCCGAAGGGCAGCAGGTGTAAGTGTTGCGGGGTCAGCGTGGTTCGACAGGCTCACCAACCGCCCCCGCCCTGCGCTTGCACTGAGCTTGCCGAAGGGCCTGCCTGAACGGAGCGGGCGACTCTATGGCTTTCTCTAATTATCCTGACAGATAAACTTGACATTCGTCAGGTTGACAGGCAAGCCATCCAAATCTATAATTAAAACAATCGAATAAAAAACCTTCGGGGCAGGGTGAGGAAGCGTCGTTTCCAATTCCCGATCGGTGGTACAACCCACGAGCGTTTGAAAACGCATGACCCGGTGAAATTCCGGGGTCGACGGTAAAGTCCGGATAAAAGAAGGTTAATCGCAACGGCTGTTATCTGCGTCGCTGCTATTCCGCCCCGAAAAGACCTGCTTTTTGGGGTTTTTGTTTTTCACCCCGCCGCAGACATGAAAGGAACGTTTCTATGGAAATTAGTCTGCCCAAATCGAGTGCGATGCAGCCCGGCATGGCTGCCTGGCTGCGCCGCCTGCGCCTCATCCTTACCCCGTTTTCACTGCTGCTGGCGTTGCTCCTGTGGGAGGGATTGGTGCGGGCAACGCAACTGCCGCCTTTTATCCTGCCTTCGCCTGGCAGGGTGGCAGCCCGTTTCTGGCAGGCAATGGCAGACGGCACGCTGCTGCGCCACACTGCCGCCACCCTGCTGGAAGTCACGCTGGGCTTGCTGGTTGGCACCCTGCTGGCAACCCTGATCGGCTACGCCATTGCCAAATCGCCGCTGTTCGAAAAAATCGTCGCGCCTTACCTGGTTGCCAGCCAGGCAATTCCCATCGTCGCCATTGCCCCGTTGCTGGTGATCTGGTTCGGACCCGGCATTTTCTCCAAGGTGCTGATCTGCTCGTTGATCGTGTTTTTCCCCGTGCTGGTCAACACGGTGGTCGGTCTTCGCGCGGTGCCGGAAGACCTGCGCGCGCTGATGCGCTCGTTGCGCGCGTCGCGCTGGCAGAATCTCAAATACCTTGAAATCCCCGCTGCGCTGCCGGTGTTCCTCGGCGGGCTGCGCATTGGCGCCACCCTCTCGGTGATTGGCGCGGTGGTGGGCGAACTGGTCGCCGCCGACCGCGGGCTTGGCTTTCTGATCAACGTCGGGCGCGGTCAATTCGATACCGCCCTGGTGTTCGTCGCCGTGTTTACCCTGGTCACCCTGGCGCTGCTGCTTTATGGTCTCGTCATCCTGATGGAGCGCCGCCTACTGGCATGGAAAAATGAGAACAACCACCTGTACAACCATAAATTTGTGGAATAAGGTCAACCGAATGTTTAAAAAATCTCTATTGCTCAACCTGCTGATCCTTTCCGCCATTCTGGCTGGCTGCGCCGCCCCTCCGGCAGCCTCGCCCAGCCCGCAATTGACCGCGGTGCGCCTGCCGGTCGGTTTCATTCCCAACATCCAGTTTGCGCCCCTGTATGTCGCCATCGAGCGCGGTTACTTCCGCGAAGCCGGGCTGGATGTCAATTTGGACTACAGCATGGAAACCGATAACGTTGCCCTGGTCGGTGCCGGGCAGATTCCCTTTGCCATCGTCTCCGGCGAGCAAGTGTTGCTGGGCAGAGCTCAGGGGCTGCCGGTGGTGTATGTGATGTCCTGGTATCGCGATTTTCCGGTTGGAGTGGTCTCTTTAAAGGAAGCCGGTATCCGCAATCTGGAGGACCTGCGCGGGCGCACAATTGGCATTCCCGGCACATACGGAGCCAGTTATATTGGCTTGCAAGCGTTGCTGGAAGCCGCCGGTTTGAACGAGACCGATGTGCGCTTGCAGTCCATCGGCTTCAACCAGGTGGAAGCGCTCACTGCCGGGCAGGTGGAAGCCGGGGTGATCTACGTGACCAACGAACCAATCCAGTTACGCAGTCTGGGATACGATGTTGATGTCCTGCGGGTGGCAGACAGTCTCTCTCTTGTTTCCAATGGGCTAATCACCAATGAACAAACGCTCCGCGAAAACCCGCAACTGGCACAAAAGATGATCAGCGCCATCCTGCGCGGCGTACAGGATACCATCGCCGATCCGGAAGCGGCTTACCAGATCTCCACCCGCTTTGTGGAAAACCTGGCGCAAGCCGATGCCGCTACCCAAAAGGCTGTACTGCAAGCCTCGCTTGACCTGTACCAAACCGATCCTTGGGGGCATTCCGACCCGCAAGCCTGGGAAAACACACACAATCTGCTCCTTAAAATGGGGCTGATTCCTCAACCGCTCGATCTACCGGCTGCTTTTACCAATGAATATCTCCCCTGACATATCCTCCCAATCCCAGACGCCCGCCGCTGCCCCGGCGTTGGAAGTGCGCAATTTGGGCATTGTTTTCCCGACCGAAGGCGGCGGCTTGCAGGCGCTGCGCGACCTGACCTTTTCGGTGCAGGCGCAGGAATTCGTCTGTATTCTGGGTCCCTCGGGCAGCGGCAAAAGCACACTGCTGCGCGTTCTCTCCGGGCTGCTGCCGCCTTCGCAGGGCGAAATCGGCTACGCCGGCGGTATCGCGCCGCGCATTGGCTATGTTTTTCAGCAAGCCAACCTGATGCCCTGGCGTACCGCCATTCAAAATATTACCCTGCCGTTGGAAATGCAGGGTATCACCAGCGAACAAGCCCGCCAGCAAGCGCAGGAATTGATTGAACTGACCGGTTTAAAGGGTTTCGAGCAGGTCTTCCCGCGCGATCTTTCGGGCGGCATGGCGCAGAGGGTTGCCATCGCCCGCGCGCTGATCCAGGATCCCAGCCTGCTGCTTTTGGATGAGCCATTCGGCTCGCTGGATGCACTCACCCGCGAGCGGATGGGCAGCGAGTTGCTGCGCATCTGGCAGGTGCGCCGCAAGACGGTGTTGATGGTCACGCATTCAATCTCCGAAGCCTTGTTGCTCTCCGACCGGGTGCTGGTCTTCACCCCACGCCCGGGCAGGCTGGCTTTGGATTTTCGTGTGCCGCTGCCCCGCCCGCGCAGCGAGGACATGCGCTACACCGCCGCATTTGGCAAACTCTCCCGCCAGTTGAAAGCAGCCATTGGTTGAAAAAGCGGATTGCCCGGCGCAACGATCAACCCCTGGCGGCGGTGCACCAGGGTGACGGCTTTACCGGGCAGCAGGCAGCGCACGAAAACTTAACGCACAGCCGGCGGACGGATAGCAGGCGCTCGCCGGGCATGTAACGCCGGTTCAAATATCCTGCCGGATGGCAGCGGCAATTTTCCGGTAGGGGCGCGCATTGTCCATAAGCCTCCCTGCACGCTGTCGTCTGCGCGGACAGTGTATCACCACCTTGCGGTTTGCGCTGCTCCATCTGCCCGGTTTGTTCGGCGGGGCGGGGTTGATTTATTTTAAAATAAAAGTAAAATTAGTTGGGTCTGTTTTTTTCCTCGGTTTTCATTTTGTGAAATTTATCGCCAATAATACCGGCTGCATTGTCCAGGCAGCGGTTAATTGGACTTTTTTAGTATAATTAGAAAGGACTGCCATGATCGAAGATTATCTTCCCCTGCTGGTCATCCTCGCGCTGGCGATCCTGATCGGATTCGTCGCCATCCTGCTGGGCATGCTCTTCGGTCCGCGTCGCCCTTCCCTGCGCAAAGCCGCGCCGTACGAATCCGGAATGGTGCCCTACGGTCCAGGCAGGCGGCGCATGTCGGTGCGTTATTACCTGATTGCAGTCCTGTTCATTCTTTTTGATATCGAGGTTATTTTCGTAGTGTCCTGGGCGGTGGTGTTGCGCCAGTTGGGCACACTGGGTTTGTTCGGGATGCTCGTTTTTTTGGTCGTTTTAGAGGTGGCGCATTTATATGCCTGGAAGAAAGGAGCGCTGGAATGGGATTAGAGCAAAAAACTGCCAACCTGGGGGTGGTGACGACTTCGCTGGAGCAGGTGGTCAACTGGGCGCGCACCAACTCGATGTGGCCGATGCTCTTCGGACTGGCGTGCTGCGCCATCGAGATGATGGCTGCCCAGGCCGCTAATTATGATATGAGCCGTTTTGGAATGGAACTGATGCGCGCCAGCCCGCGCCAGTCCGACCTGATGATTGTTGCCGGGCGGGTGACGCGCAAAATGGCGCCCGTGCTGCGCCAGTTGTACGACCAGATGCCCGACCCCAAATGGGTGATTGCGATGGGCGACTGCGCCGCGTGCGGCGGGGTGTTCAATAATTACGCCATCGTGCAGGGCGTGGATGAGATTGTGCCGGTGGATGTGTATGTTGCCGGCTGCCCGCCGCGCCCGGAAGGTTTGATCCACGGCACGTTGACTCTTCACGAAAAAGTCAAACGCGAAAAACTAGCCAACTGGGCATAAGGCTTGCGCCCGGCTGCGCAGCCGTTGTCCTGGCTGGGGTGATTTTTAATCAACGTATGTGATTTTTGGAACAAGCGGGATGAAAAAACGATGAGCGAACATCTGGAAACAGCCGTACAAGCCCTGCAGGAGCGATTCGCCGCCGGGCTGCACCGCTACGCCGGCGAGACCACGCTCCTGCTCAGCCGCGAACATTTGCTCGAAGCCGTGCAATCCCTGCGGGATGAGTACGGCTTCGATGTATTAATTGATGCCACAGCGGTGGATTATTGGCCTCAGCAGGCGCCGCGCTTTCACGTCATTTACCAGTTCTATGCGATGCGCCACAACCTCTTGCTGCGCCTGCGCGTCGCGTTGGATGGCAACGCTCCGCGCATTGAGACCATCGAAGGATTGTTCCCTAACGCCAACTGGAAGGAACGCGAAATGTGGGATATGTTTGGGATAACTTTTGACGGGCATTCCGACCCGCGCCGCATCATCATGCCTGCCGACTGGCAGGGGCACCCGCTGCGCAAGGATTACCCGCTCGGCTACGAAGAGCCGCAGTTTTCCTTCAATTACCAAGAAATTGACCGGCGCAAGCCGTACGCCAAATCCTGAACGCGAGGTGAGGGATGTCAGATATTCGTGAAGTCAGTGTAGATGAGTTGCGTCACCTGGTCAGCGAGCGCGCGCTGGCGGGCGAGACGATGCTGCTTAATATGGGTCCCCAGCACCCCAGCACGCACGGCGTGCTGCGCTTGCTGCTCGAGCTGGATGGCGAAATTGTGCTCAACTGCATTCCCGATATCGGTTTCCTGCACACCGGCATCGAGAAAAACATGGAAGCCAAAACCTACCAGCAAGCCGAGGTGATGACCGACCGGATTGATTACATGAACAACATGGGCAACAATCTGGTCTACTGCCTGGCGGTGGAAAAACTGGTCGGGCTGGATGTGCCTCCGCGCGCGCAAGCGCTGCGGGTTATCCTGGCGGAACTGCAGCGCATCTCCTCGCACCTGCTCTGGCTGGGCACCAGTTCGCTCGACCTGGCAGCCATGTCGGTCTTCCTTTATTGCATGCGCGAGCGCGAACTGATATTAGACATATTTGAGTTGATCTCCGGGCAGCGCATGATGACCACCTACATCCGTCCCGGCGGGGTCTGGCGCGACGTGCCGGTTGAGTTCGAGGCGGCGGTGCGCCATATTACCGATATCATGCCGGGGCGCATTGATGAATACGAATCGATGCTGACCACCAACATGCTCTTCCTGGAGCGCACCCAGGGCATCGGCGCCATTTCGGCGGAGGATTGCAAGCGCTGGGGATTGAGCGGACCGGTCATGCGCGCCGCCGGTTTGCCCTACGACTTGCGCAAAATCCGCCCATATTCCGGTTACGAGCAGTATGATTTCAACATTCCCACCGCCACCAGCGGCGATGTATACGGGCGTTACCTGGTGCGGGTGGAAGAGATGCGCCAGTCGGTGCGTATCGTCCGCCAGGCGCTCGACCGCCTGCCTTTTGGGGCGGTGCGCAGCAACAATCGCAAGTTCGTCCCGCCGCCGCGCTCGGAATTGGGGGAAAGCATGGAGGCGTTAATCCACCACTTTAAACTGTGGACCGAGGGCTTCCCGGCCCCGAAAGAATACATCTATGCCGCGGTCGAAGGACCGCGCGGCGAGCTGGGCGTCTATCTGGAAGGCGACGGCGGAGCCAAACCCTACCGCGTCCATTACAATACCCCTACGTTTGTCAATTTACAAGCCCTGCCGATCCTCACCCGCCACCATTACATCGCCGACCTGGTGGGCATTATCGGCAGCATTGATATCGTTCTGGGAGATGCTGACCGTTGAACGCCTTACGAGCCCAATACGCGCAAGAAATAGACCGCATTTTGGCAAAATATCCCGCCGAACATAAACGCTCGGCGGTGATGCCGTTGTTGTACCTGGCGCAGCGGGCGGAGGGATACATCCCCGCCCGGGCGCTGAAGGACATTGCCGAGATTTGCGAAATCACCATTACCGACGTGGCTTCGGTGGTCGGGTTCTACACCCTGTATTACGACCAGCCGCTGGGGCGCTACCACGTTCAGGTGTGCACCGACCTGCCCTGCGCGCTGCGCGGCGCGGAGGACTTCCTGGCGCAGTTGTGTGAAGAACTGGGCATCCAGCCCGGCGAGACAACCGCCGACGGTTTGTTTCATGTCGAGGAAGTGATGTGCATTGGCGCCTGCCACCGCGCGCCGGTCTTCCAGGTGCAGGGCGACGGCGAGATTGTCTATCACGAAAACCAGACCGTGCAAACCGCCCTGGCAGTAATCGCAGCGTTGCGCGAGCGGGCGCGCCAGGAGAAGGGAGACGGGGCATGAGCCAGCACATTCTCTTGCGCCACCGCGATATTGCGGACATTGACCGGCTGGAAGTGTACCGCCAGCACGGGGGGTTCGAGGCATTGCGCAAAGCGCTAAACACCATGCAGCCCGGCGAGGTGATCCAGGTGGTTAAGAATTCCGGCTTGCGCGGGCGCGGCGGGGCGGGTTTCCCCACCGGCATGAAGTGGGGTTTTTGCCCCAACACCATCTGGCCGCATTACGTCGTCGCCAACGCCGATGAATCCGAGCCGGGCACCTTCAAGGACCGCGAAATCATGGAAAGCAACCCGTTCCAGTTTTTGGAAGGGTTGATGATTGCTGCCTATGCCATTCAAGCCAACGCTGCTTATATCTACCTGCGGGGAGAATTCTGGCAGATTGCCAAATTGCTGGACGAGAAAATTGCCAGCCTGGAGGCTGCCGGTCTGCTGGGGGATAACATCCTGGACAGCAGTTACAGCCTGCGCCTGTACACCCACCTGGGCGCGGGGGCGTATATTTGCGGCGAAGAAACCGCGCTGCTCGAATCGCTGGAAGGCAAACTGGGGCAGCCGCGCCTGCGCCCGCCCTTCCCGGCGGTGGCGGGCTTGTACGCGCGCCCGACGGTGATCAACAATGTTGAAACGCTTGCCAACGTGCCGCCGATCATTCAGAACGGCGCCGCCTGGTACCGCGATTTCGGCAGCGACAAGAGCCCGGGTGTCAAGGTGTTCAGTCTGTCCGGCCACATCAATCGTCCTGGCAACTATGAACTGCCGCTGGGGGTTACCTTCCGCGAACTGATTTACCAGCACGGCGGCGGCATCCCCGGCGGGCGGGCGATCAAGGCGATCATGGCAGCCGGGGCGTCCTCGGCGCTCATCCCGGCCAACGATGCCGTGCTGGACACGCCGATGGATTACGAAGCCCTGACCGGATTGGGCGCCTCGCTGGGTTCAGCCTCGGTCATTGTGCTGGATGAAACGGTCAACATGGCGTGGCTGGCGCAAAAAACGACCCATTTTTTCAAGCACGAGTCATGCGGCAAGTGCACGCCCTGCCGCGAAGGCACGTACTGGATGGCGCGCATTCTCGATCGCATCAACACCGGCAAGGCGGATGAGGCAGATATTGACTTGTTGGACAGCGTTGCCAGCCAGATGCAGAATAAATGCCTGTGCGCGCTGGGCGAATTTTCCATTCTGCCGGTGCTCACCTCGATTGGTAAATTCCGCGCTGATTTCCAGGCAAAGGTGGCGGCGCCGGTTTCTGAAACGCAACGCTCCTAGAGGTTGATGATGACCAAACAGGTTACTCTGACTATTGATGATCAACAGGTCACCGTCCCGGCGGGGACATTGATTGTGGATGCTGCCAGGCGAATCGGCAAGGATATTCCGGTGTTTTGCTATCACCCCAAGATGGAACCGGTTGGTATGTGCCGGATGTGCCTGGTGGAGGTCGGCCGCCCGATCGCCGACCGCGTGAGCGGGGAACTGCTGCGCGAAGAAAACGGGGCGCTTAAAATTCAATTTGCGCCGAAACTGGAGACCGCCTGTACCATTCCGGTAACGGATGGGATGGTTGTGCGCACCGCCACCCCGGAGGTCGAGAGTGCCCGCCGCGAAGTGCTTGAATTTCTACTCACCTCGCACCCGCTCGACTGCCCGATCTGCGACAAGGGCGGCGAGTGTCCGCTGCAAAACCTGACGATGGGATTTGGTCCGGCGCAATCGCGTTTTCTGGCTGATGAGAAAATTCGCCTTGCCAAGCATGTCCCGCTGGGTGAGTTGATCTACCTTGACCGTGAACGCTGCATCCAATGCGCGCGCTGCGTCCGCTTCCAGGATATCATCGCCGACGACCCGGTGATCGGCTTTTTCAACCGCGGGCGGCGGCTGCAAATTGTGACCTGCTCCGAGCCGGGATTCGATTCGATTTTCTCCGGCAACACCAGCGATATATGCCCGGTCGGCGCGCTGACCACGGCGGATTTCCGCTTTGGGGCGCGCCCGTGGGAGTTGAAACCGGCCGCTTCGATCTGCGCGCACTGCCCGGTGGGCTGCAACCTGACCTTCAATGTGCGCCGCGAGGCGCGCGCCGCGGGTGAATGGGTCATCAAGCGGGTAATGCCGCGCCAGAACGAGCAGGTCAACGAAATCTGGATTTGCGATAAAGGGCGGTTTGCCTACCATTACAGCGAAAGCAATGCGCGCCTGACCCGCCCGCTGGCACGGCGCGGCGCAGGCTGGGAGGAGATCGGCTGGGAGGATGCCTTCATGCTGGCAGCCGAAAAAATCGCCGCCAGCGCCAGCCTGGTGACGCTGGCTGGCGGACGGCTTGCCAATGAAGACCTGTTCAACCTGCGCGAATTGACCGCCGCGCGTGGCGGCACAGCGGCGTTGTACAGCCAGATGGCAGGCGGTGAGTTGACCGCCCGCTTTGGGCTGGGCACTGGCAGCAATTTCGGCAGCATGGGCAAGGAAACCGCCATCCTGGTGGTTGCCAGTGACCTGCATCAGGAAGCGCCGGTCTGGTGGCTGCGAGTCAAGCAGGCTGCCCAGCGCGGCGCGGCGTTGATTGTGCTCAATCCGCGCGGGACGCGCCTGGATAAATACGCCGCCCACAGCCTGCGTTACGAATATGGCGACGAAGCTGCGGCGATTGCGGCGTTCCTGCCCGGCGCCAAAGCGCCGCCAGCCTACCGCGAGGCGGTGGCTGCCTTCCAGGCGGCGGAAAACACAGTCATCCTGTACGGCAGCGAGGGCATTGGGCTGGCAACCAGCCGGAGGCTGGCGCAAACCGCCGCCGCCATCCTGGCGGCGCGCGGCAAGACCGGCGCGCCCAACAACGGGCTGCTGGCAGTTTGGCAGCGCGCCAACGACCAGGGCGCCTGGGATTGCGGATTCCGCCCGCTGGACAACCTGGCGCAAAACCTGAGCGAAGCAGGCGTGGCGCTGATTGCCGCAGCCGACCCGGCAGGCGACGACCCGGCGCTGGCGCAAGCGCTGGACGCTGCCGGTTTTGTCATCGTGCAGGAATTGTTCATGACCGAAACCGCCCGGCTGGCTGATTTAGTCTTGCCAGTCCAGGCGTTCACCGAGCGCGAAGGCAGCCTGACCTCCGGCGAACGCCGCTTGCAGCGCTATTACCCGGCATTGCCGCCGCGCGAGGGTACGCGCCCCGATTATGCCGTTACTGCCGGGATCGCCCGCGTGCTCAACCTGGACGTAGAGGGGCACGCCGCGGGGCTGATCTTGCAGCGCATGGCAAATGCCCTGCCCGCCTATGCCGGCATGACTTACCAGCGTCTGGCGGAAACCGTGGATCAGTTCCCCATCATCGGGCGGGCTGACCTGTATTATGGCGGCACGGCTTACGATAATCACCAGGGGTTGGGGGTTCAATTGAACCTGCTGCCGGTGGAGACAACCCCTCAAGCGCCGCTGCCGCTGGAGGGCGGTGGAACCAAAGCGGGCAAAGGCGAGCTGCTGCTGGCGCCGGTTACCCGCCTGTACGACCGCGGCAATACCGTGCTGCCTTCCCGCCTGCTGGAAAAGCGCATCGCGCCGCGCGTCGTGTATCTTAACCCGCAAACCGCCGCCTTGTTTGGGGTGGCGCACGGGGAAGCCGTCCGATTGATAGGCGAGGGCTGGTCATTGGTGGTTGAGGCTGCGCTGGATGACAATGCTCCCGCCGGGATTGGGCTGGCGGTGCGCAGTACCGGAATACCGTTAATGGCTGCAACGGCAGTCCGCCTGGAACGCGCGGTTCTGGCATCACAAACCGGAAAGGAGCAGGCATGATATCCTGGGCTCTGTTTTGGGAATGGGTCATCAAATCACTGATCATTGTCCTTGGTCTGACGGTGGGTTTTGCCTACGTAACTTTGTACGAGCGCAAGGTGCTGGCGCGGATGCAGTCGCGGGTGGGACCAAACCGCGCCGGACCGTTCGGCTTGTTGCAGCCGGTTTCCGACGGGATTAAATTGATCTTCAAGGAGGAATTAATCCCGGCTGGAGCGGAAAAACTGATTTTCGTCATCGCCCCGGTGATTACCGTCATCCCGGCTTTGATTGTTACCGCGGTTATCCCCTGGGGCGAGACGATCACCCTGTTTGGAAACACGTACACGCTTTATTTAACCGATACCAACGTGGCGATTCTGTACATCATGGCGGTCACTTCGATCTCGATTTACGGCATCGCCCTGGCGGGTTGGTCTTCCAATAACAAGTACGCCACCCTGGGCGGGCTGCGCGCCACTGCCCAGATGATCAGTTACGAACTGGCGCTGGGTCTGTCGTTTGTTGGACCCATCCTGATTGCCGGTTCAATGAGCATGCTCGATATCGTCCGCGCCCAGCAGGGTTTATGGTTCATCGTTCTGCAGCCAGCCAGTTTTTTGCTCTTCCTGGTTTCTTCGCTTGCGGAAGTCAACCGTTCGCCGTTCGATATGCCCGAAGCCGAGCAGGAACTGACCGCCGGTTATCACGCCGAGTATTCGGGGATGAAGTTTGCGCTGTTTTTTATGGCGGAATATATCAAAATGATCGCCGTCTCGATGATCGGCGCAACGCTTTTCCTGGGCGGCTTCCTCTCGCCGCTGGGGATGTTAAGCGGCTTGCCCGTCATTGGCTGGGTGTTTGCGGACGGTCCGCACTGGCTGCTGCTCAAAGTGGCGCTGTGGCTGTTCTTCATGATCTGGGTGCGGGCGACCCTGCCGCGCATCCGCTATGACCGCCTGATGCAGTTAGGCTGGAAGATCATGTTCCCGCTGGGGCTGGTCAATGTGCTGGTGACGGCTGCGGTGGTCGTGTTTGTGGGAGGTTCGTGAGATGATTAGAGGTTTATTGACCACCTTGAAGGAATTCTTTCAGCCCCCGGTGACGGTGCAATATCCGGAGGTAAAGCGCCCGGTGAGCACCCGCTTCAAGGGACGGCATGTGCTCAAGCGCTACGACAATGGGCTGGAAAAGTGCATCGGCTGTTCGCTGTGCGCGGCGGCCTGCCCGGCAGACGCGATCTTCGTCGAGGCGGCGGAGAACAGCGATGAGGAACGTTATTCTCCCGGCGAACGCTACGCCAGCACCTACGAGATTAACATGCTGCGCTGCATCTTTTGCGGGTTTTGCGAGGATGCCTGCCCGACCGAGGCGATCGTGCTGGGCGACAATTACGAACTGTCCTTTACCGAACGGCGTGAATCGATCTATACCAAGGATATGCTGCTTGAGCCATCGCCGCCGGAAGTCCCCACCACGCCGCAAAAAACAGAGCCGGGTGAGTACGCCCGTTCGATTCCGATGATGCAAGATCCGCAGGACTAAGAAGGAGGAACACCGATGCAATTTGGCGCCCTGCTGGTTTACGGAATTTTGGGTTTGACGGTTGTGGCATCGGCAATAGGGTTGATCACCAGCCGCAACGCAATCTATTCAGCGCTTTTCCTGGTGGTCAACTTCCTGGCGGTTGGGCTGCTGTACCTGGCGCTGGGGGTGCCGTTCATTGCCTTTGCCCAGGTGACGGTGTATGCCGGTTCAATCATGGTGCTATTCTTGTTTGTCATTATGCTGCTCGGCGCAGAACAATTGCCGTTTCAGGAGCCGCTGCGCGGGCAGCGCGTGCTGGGGGTGCTGCTGGCGGTGATTTTTCTGGCGGAGCTGGCGCTGTATTACATGCTGCGCACCACGCCGCTTAACACCCTTCCGGTAATTCCAGAGAGCATCACCGGTCCGGCGCAGATCGGGATGCTGCTGTTCAATAAATACATGCTTCCCTTCCAGTTGACTGCGGTAATTTTGCTCGCCTCGACGGTTGGCGCGATCCTGCTCTCCAAGCAGGAAGGTGCGCCGCGCCCGAAGCCGGGCGCTCAAAAAAGTCCCACTTCAGCGGAGGAATGACCCATGCCAATGACGTATTTCCTGTTTCTTTCGGCAACCATGTTCGTGATCGGCGCGCTGGGGGTGGTGCTGCGCCGCAATCCGCTGGTGGTGTTCATGTCGCTGGAACTGATGTTCAACGCGGCCAACCTGTTGTTTGTGGCTTTTTCTGCTTACCACAAAGTGTTGGATGGCGACCTGTTCGTCTTTTTCGTGATGACCACTGCCGCCGCCGAGGTCGCGGTGGGGTTGGCGCTGATGGTGGCGATTTTCCGCGCCAAACACACGATTGATCTCGATCAGATGAGCGTTCTGAAAGGCTGAAAGGCGGCAGCCGTCATGGAATTGATATTGACAACTGAGGCGCAACGATTGACTTGCCGGGGAGGACGCGATGAATTTTGATGCTTTGGTCGGGCTGTCGCCGTGGGTGGTTTTCTTCCCGCTGCTGGGTATTCTGATCAATTTGCTGGTCGGTAAACGGCTGGGCGAGAAGGGCATTGGCGTGGTTGCCAGCCTAGCGGCCGGGTTGTCCTTTGTCGTTGCGGCGCTGCTGGCGTTCGGGTTGGCGGGGCATCCCGAAGGCGGAGTGCACTCGCTGGCGCGCTGGATCGTGGTGGGCGATTTCGAAGCCGCCTGGAACTTCCGCGTGGACACCCTCTCGGTGACGATGATGCTGGTGGTCGCCGGGGTGGGCACGCTGATCCATGTCTATTCGATCGGCTACATGCACGCCGACGTGCGCCATAACGGCGACCCGCAGCGTTTCCGCCGCTTTTTCATCTACCTCAACCTGTTCATCGCCGCGATGATGGTGCTGGTCAGCGCGGACAATTTCCTGATGCTGTTCGTCGGCTGGGAAGGGGTGGGTTTGTGCTCCTACCTGCTGATCGGCTTCTGGTACGAAAAAGGCGCCGGGGGAGTCGCCAATGCGCGGGCAGCCAAGAAAGCCTTTGTGGTCAACCGGATTGGCGACTTTGGTTTGCTGATTGCCATTTTCCTCATATTTTTCCATTTTGGCAGCCTGGATTTTACCTCCGTCTTTGCCCAGGCGGCTCAATTTGGCGCGGCTGTGCCGGGGGTGATTCTGGCGATAACCCTGTTCATGCTGTTGGGCGTGGCAGGAAAATCGGCGCAGCTGCCGCTGTACGTCTGGCTGCCGGACGCAATGGCGGGTCCCACCCCGGTTTCAGCGCTGATTCATGCCGCCACAATGGTCACCGCTGGGGTGTACCTGGTGGCGCGTTCGCAGGCGTTGTATCTGCACGCGCCGCTGGCGCAGGACGTGGTCATGTGGGTCGGCGGCGCGACCGCCTTCTTTGCCGCCACGATTGCGCTGGGGCAGTACGATATTAAAAAAGTGCTGGCATATTCGACCATCAGCCAGTTAGGTTTCATGGTCGCCGCGGTGGGCATGGGCGCCGCGGTGGCGGGCATGTTCCACCTGGTGACGCACGCTTTTTTCAAGGCGCTGCTCTTCCTGGGTGCCGGCTCGATTATTCTCGGCATGGAGCACGGTCACGAGCATCACGCCGGGCACGGTGCGAAATCAGGTCACGACGCCTTCGACCCGCAGGATATGCGCTTCATGGGCGGGCTGCGCCGCAAAATGCCGCTCACCTTTTGGGTGTATCTGACCGGCGCGCTGGCGCTGGCGGGGGTTGCCCCGCTGGCGGGTTTTTTCTCCAAGGATGAGATTTTGGCGGCTGCCAGCCTGGATCACACCGCGTTGTATGTCCTGTTGTCGGCGGCGGCGTTCCTGACCGCCTTCTACGTTGCCCGCCAACTGGCAATGGTCTTCTTCGGCAAGCCGCGCAGCAGCGCGGCGGAGGGGGCAGGCGAAAGCCCGGCGCTGGTCACCGTCCCGTTGCTGGTGCTGGCGGCTCTTTCAGTGACGGGTGGTCTGTTGAACTTCCCCACCACCCACTGGCTGGAAAAATGGCTGGAGCACAGCCTGTACGGGGTTCAGGCGGCTAAATTCATCCTCAGCGTGGCATTGATCTCCCTGGCGGTGGCGCTGGCGGGGCTGCTGATTGGCTGGCTGGTTTACGGGCGCAAACCGCTGGAGGACGCGCATCAGCCCGACCCGCTGGCGCAGCCGCTGAATGGATTGTTCCGCGCGCTGGAAAACAAATGGTGGGTGGATGAGGTGTACCAGACGCTGGTGGTCACGCCGTACCAGCGGCTGGCGGAATTTCTCGCCCAGCCGGTTGACCAGATGGTGATTGACGGCGTGGTTAACGGCATGGGCGGACTGGTGCGCGCGACGGCGCAATCCTGGCGGCGTATTCAGAATGGCTACGTGCGTTCCTACGCGTTAACCATCCTGCTGGGCGTGGTGCTGGTGGTGGCATACCTGGTGCTGCGCTGAGGTTCTTATTTTGCTGATCGAGGAGTTCACATGAATTTTGGGCTTCATCCCCTTCTCCTGGTCACCTTCTTCCCGCTGGTCGGGTTTTTGGTCATCCTGTTCCTCAAGTCTGAGCATAAGAATGCCATTCGCTGGACGGCGCTGATCACCGCGCTGGCGACTTTCGGCATCTCGCTGTGGATGCTGTCGCAGTTTGACGCCAGCAAAGGCGAAATGCAGCTGGTTTACCGCGCTCCCTGGCTGCGGGTGGGCGGAGCATCCATTGACTTCTACCTGGGCGTGGATGGATTGAGCCTGCTGCTGGTGCTGCTGACCACCTTCCTGACGCCGATTGCCATCCTGTCCACCTGGTCGGCGGTGCAGGAACGGGTGAAAGGCTTTATGCTGTTCTTCCTGCTGCTGGAAGTGGGCATGACCGGCGTTTTCCTGGCGCTTGATCTGATTTTGTTCTACATCTTCTGGGAATTTACCCTGCTGCCGATGTACTTCCTGATTGGACTGTGGGGCGGCGAGCGGCGCATTTATGCGGCGGTCAAGTTTTTCCTGTTCACCATGTTTGGCTCGCTGCTGATGCTGCTGGCGATCCTGTACATTGGCTTGCAGGCGGGTAGTTTTGCCTGGAACGATCTGGTGGCGCAGCGGGAGTTGTTTGCTCAGGCGCAGTTGTGGTTGTTCCTGGCATTTGCGCTGGCGTTTGCCATCAAGGTGCCGATGTTCCCGCTGCACACCTGGCTGCCCGATGCGCACGTCGAAGCGCCCACCGCCGGGTCGGTCATCCTGGCTGGGGTGCTGCTCAAAATGGGCGGTTATGGTTTCCTGCGCTTCAACCTGCCCCTGTTCCCCGAAGCCAGCCTGCAGGCTGCGCCGTACATGGCGGCGCTGGCGGTGATTGGCATCCTCTACGGGGCGGCGGTTGCGCTGGCGCAAAGGGATGTCAAGAAACTGGTGGCATATTCCTCAGTTAGTCACCTCGGTTTTGTCATGCTGGGAATCTTTGCCTTCACCCAGCAGGGCATGGCGGGCGGCGTGCTGCAGATGATCAATCACGGCTTGAGCACCGGCGCGTTATTCCTGATCGTTGGCATGTTGTACGAGCGCCGCCATACCCGCGAGATGGGCGATTACGGCGGGGTGTGGAAGGTGATGCCCGTGCTGGGCACGCTGACGTTGATTGTTACCCTGTCCTCGGCGGGGCTGCCCGGCTTGAACGGGTTCGTGGGTGAATTTACCATCCTGTTGGGCGCGTTTGGTTCAGGCGTATTGAACAGCCCGTGGTTTGCCGGCATCTCCACGCTGGGCGTGATCCTGGCGGCGGTCTATCTGCTGGTGATGTTCGAGCGGGTCTTTCTTGGTCCGATCCGGGTGGAAGCCAACCGCACGCTGCAAGACCTGAGCGCGCGCGAGGTCATCACCTTGCTGCCGCTGCTGGCGTTGATTTTCTGGATTGGGCTGTACCCCCAGCCGTTCTTTGCATTGATCAATCCCAGCGTGGAACGCTTGATTGCGCTGGTGCAAACTGCCGCTGCGGTGGCAGTCCATTAGGAGCGATATCATGAGCCTGACGGATTTCATCCTTCTTCTTCCGGTCATTACCCTGCTGGTTTGGGCGATTGCGCTTCTGGTGGTGGATTTGTGGGTGCCTAAAGGGCGCAAGGGGATCACTGCCGCGCTGGCGGCACTGGGGCTGGCGGTTTCACTCGGTTTAAATCTGGCGCAGGCGGGGGTCAGCGGGCTGGCGTTCCAGAACATGGTGATCGTGGATAGTTTTGCGGTGTATTTCAATGCGCTTTATTTAGTGAGCGGCTTGGTGGTGGTTGCTCTGTCCCATGATTATCTGAAACGGATGAATCTGGAGCGCGGCGAGTTCTACCCGTTGATGCTCTTCTCGATCTCCGGGATGATGCTGCTGACCGAAGCGTACAATTTGATCATGGTCTTTCTGGCACTGGAATTTCTCTCCATTCCGTTGTACATCATGGCGGGATTGGCGCGCGACCGGCAGGAATCGGAAGAATCCTCTTTGAAGTATTTTTTGTTGGGCACTTTTTCTTCCGCCTTTGTGCTGTACGGGATCGCGCTGATTTTTGGTGCAACGGCTACCACCAGCATGGGGCTGATTGTCCTCGCCTTGCAGGAAGGCGCGGTTGATCTGCCTTTCTTCATCGCGGGCGCGGCGCTGCTGCTGGTCGGATTTGTCTTCAAGCTGGCGGCGGCACCGTTTCATGAATGGGCGCCGGATGTGTACCAGGGCGCGCCGACGCCGGTTGCCAGTTTCATGGCAGTGGCGGTCAAGGCGGCGGGCGTAGCCGTGCTGCTGCGCGTTTTCCTGACCGTTTTTCCCAACCTGGCGGATGTAATCACCCCGATTGGCTGGGGCATCGCCGCACTGACCATGCTGGTGGGGAATGTCCTGGCGGTTGCCCAAACCAACCTCAAGCGGCTGCTGGCGTATTCCAGTATTTCGCACGGCGGTTATTTATTGATGGCGTTTGTCGCCTACGGCAACCCGCAAGTGGCGGGGCAGGCGGTTTCGGCGATGTTGTTTTACCTGCTGGCATACGCGCTGACCACCTTTGGGGCGTGGGCGGTGGTCATCTCGGTGGAGCAAAGCGATTACCGCGGGCTGGAACTGGACGATTACGCCGGGCTGGGGTTGAAATACCCCTGGCTGGGCGCGGCGATGCTGGTATTCATGCTCTCGCTGACCGGCATCCCCTTGACGATGGGCTTCTGGGGTAAGTTGTTTCTCTTCCGCACCGCAGTGGACGCGGGTTACCTCAACCTGGCGCTGATTGGGCTGCTCTCGTCTTTGATCTCTGCCTATTACTATCTGCGGGTGGTGATGACCATGTACATGCGCAGCGGCGAGCCGAAAGTGCGCCGCGACGCCTGGTTGAGCCTGGTGGCGGTGGGGTCGGCGCTGGCGGTGGTATTGCTCAGCCTGCTGCCCAACCAGATGCTACAGATGGCTGCCCAGGCGGTGCTGCGGCTGCAGTAAGGTCTTTGCTTTCGGACAGCATGACCGGCGCGCGAAGATCCGCGCCGGTTTTTTGTTCCGGCGGGGGATGAACAAAGACTTTTCGCTGGCTGAGAAGCGCGCCTAATCCATCGTCATGGTCAGATTGGCGATGGCGGTTGCCAACCCGCGTGGCAGCAGGTGGTACATCATCCGCACCGCAACGGCGTTGAACCAGCCAGTGACCACGCTCGCCCGGCGGCGCAGCATGGCATCTATGCCGATGCGCGCCACAGCTGCGCTTTGCATCATCGTCAGCCGCTGGTACAGGCTGGGCGCCTGCCCGGCGACCTGGAGGAATTCGGTCGCGGTCACGCCCGGCGACACGGTGGTCACGCTCACCCCGCTGCCGCGCAACTCATAGTTGAGCGCCTGGGAAAAATTGAGCACATAAGTCTTTGCGGCTGCATAGACTGCATAGGTAGGCGAAGGCTGGTAGGCGCCGATCGAGGCGACCTGGAGGATATAGCCAGAGCGGCGGGGGAGCATGTCCTGGACGAACAACCTGGTCAGGTGGGTCAGGGCGATCAGGTCGAGTTGCAGCATCTGGCGCTGCTTATGCCAGGGGATGTCAGTGAAGCGCCCGTGCAGCCCGAAGCCGGCGTTGTTGACCAGCGCGTCAATCTGCCGCCCGGCTGCCTGGAGTTGGTCGAACAACTGGCGGGGGGCATCCTCGACCGACAGGTCGAGCGGAATCACATCCACGCGCTGGGGGGAAGCGGCTTGCAGTTCAGCCTGAACGGCGCGCAGGCGTTCCTCGCGGCGGGCGACCAGCACCAGGCTGGCGCCGCGCTGCGCCAGTTGGCGGGCAAAATCGATGCCCAAGCCGCTGGAAGCGCCGGTTACCAGGGCGGTTTTTCCGGCAAGGGGTTGGCGGGTCATCGGCGGGTTCTCCTGTACAGTGTTTCCAGACCGTAGAGATACAGATTGAGCATGGCGGTGAATTCCGCCAGCGGGTTGACGCGCAAGAGTTCGAAACCGGGCTGCTCGATCACCTGGCGCGCGAGCGGGGCGGGGTTGGCGGCGTTTTGCAAGCCGACCAGCAGGGCGTAGAGGCGGTTGAGCAGCTGCGCGCCCTGACCGGGCTGCAGGTATTCCAGGCGGGTTTCGATGCGCGCGCCGCTTGCCAGCAAGTGCCCGAGCAACATGCGTTTGAAGGCGTGGATGCTCTCCAGGCTCACGTTGTGCTCGATCACCGGATGGAGAATGGGGATCAGGCGCAGCAGGGCGGGCTGGTCGCGCAGCGAGGCTTCCACCAGGCGGGTGAAGGCCAGAGTGGTCAGCGGGGCGGGAGCGGATTCGAGGGCGGAATCCAGGCGGGCAAACCAGGCTTTGAAGGCGTCGCGGACCAGGTTGAGGAAGAGAGTTTCCTTAGTCTCGAAGTAGAGAAAGACGGTGCCTTTGGCGACTCCGGCGGCGCGGGCAACCTGTTCCATGCTCACGGCGGGGTAGTCAGCCTGGTCAAACAGGCTGGCGGCGGCGGCGAGGATGCGCGCCCGGCGGGCGTCTTTTTGGGCGGGGGAAACAGCGCGCGAGCGGGACATGAGCACCTCCTAAATGACTTTAGGTCAATTATAATCCGGACAGCAAGGTTGAGTCAAGGGCGGAAAAAGTGGGGTATAATGGGCGCAATCGCCCCCGTAGCTCAATGGACAGAGTGACAGACTTCGAATCTGGAGGTTCAGGGTTCGAATCCCTGCGGGGGCGCTACGTTTCAGGTGAGGCTCCGGGCACCCGGAAGGGTGTGCTATTCGAATCCCTGCGCTCCCAAGGGAGTGCTGCGCAAGGGGCGCTACGTTTCAGGTGAGGCTCCGGGCACCCGGAAGGGTGCGCTATTCGAATCCCTGCGCTCCCAAGGGAGTGCTGCGCAAGGGGCGCTACGTTTCAGGTGAGGCTCCGGGCACCCGGAAGGGTGCGCTATTCGAATCCCTGCGCTCCCAAGGGAGTGCTGCGCAAGGGGCGCTACGTTTCAGGTGAGGCTCCGGGCACCCGGAAGGGTGTGCTATTCGAATCCCTGCGCTCCCAGCTGTAGATATCCAGGGTCACGTTGGGCTTGGAGTGTCCCAGCCTAAACTGCCGGGTGGCTAGTTCGAGTTTTGCTATACTATTAACAAAGGCAAACCAGTCCCACCGCTGCCATCGGCTAGGCTGAGACGGCAACGCGGTGAAGGCGCGTTGCGGCAAAGATTAACATAACTTACTTCTTTACCTCCCGCGCAAGTGAACCGATGCGTGGGTATATTATCTACCCTGTGATGAGCTGGTTGCAAGGTCGAATTATAAGTGTCTCACCAGAAATTTGGCTCCGTTCTTTCACCACTGCCAAGGTTCATGGAATTTCTCTTTTCCCCTTAATGTCCATTTCTCGCAGGTTTTTCAGTTTGATACAGGAGCGCGTCCGATGAATTTCAACAAAATCATTGGTTTGTTGCAGCACTTGCAACAGTCCTTCTGTAATCTATAGAAAATACTGTAACAAAGAAAGGGTTAAGGATGAGCGGACTTACCAAATCAGAACGATTGGAAGAAATGAAACGCTTGTATGTTCAGCGCGCCTACTCCGATAAGGAGCTTGCAGAGCGATTGGGAGTGGATAGGACGCTGGTCTATCGTGATCGGATCGAGTTATCCTGTGAATATCCGATCGAAAAAGACCAACATGGACGCTATCATATTCCGCGCTCAAAACTGCTTTCCGAGATCAAGGTCAATCTTCTCGAAGCCCTAACCCTCTATCTGGCTGCCAGTAAAATAGCCCGGCAAACGCGGGTGTATCATCCCCATGCCGCCAACGCGCTTGAAAAACTGGCTGCAGTTTTGCGCCGACCAATGGCAGAACAATTACTCAAAACAGCCAATCGTCTCCTCAAACAGGAGAAAAAACCCGAAAAGATCAAAAACCTTGAAATCATTGCTCAGGCTTGGGTGGAGCAGCGCAAAGCGCGAATCGAATATCAACGTTTGGGGCAGGAAGACATTACCCGGCATGCCATCCGTCCATATCTCATCGAACCTTCCATTTGGAGTGATGGTATCTACGTCATCGCGCAAAGCGATTACAACGATAAAATCTACCCCTTCAAAATAGACCGCATTCTTTCTGCTTTCATGATTGGTGAAACCTTTGAGATTCCCACCTCTTTTAACGCGGAGGATTTGCTAAAGCACGCCTGGGGCATCTGGTATGCTGACCGCGAACCGGTTACGGTAAAACTGCGATTTTTCCCCTCCCCTGCCGTGATTCAGCGGCTGGAAGAAAGCATCTGGCATCCGCTGGAACGCATCGAAAAAACCGAAGACGGCGGTCGAATCTGGAGTGTGGAAATTGCCGACTGGCGCGAGATGCTCCCCTGGATACGCGGTTGGGGGGCGGATGTGGAGGTGCTGGAGCCGGAGGAGTTGAGAAAAACACTGGTAAAAGAAGTGCGAAGAATGGCTGTGAGATATGGAGTGGCAAATATCAGTGAGCCGAAAACTCGTTTCTTTGCCCATCGCCGTGAGGGCGAAGACCGCGAAGAATGGCAGCTGCTTATTGACCACTTACGCAAAACCGCCGAGATGGCGCGTGATTTCGGCGCGGATGCCAACGTCGCAGATTTGGCATACATTGCAGGGTTGATTCATGATTTGGGCAAATACTCCGCTGAGTTTCAAAGGCGGCTGGAGGGTGGTCCGCGCGTGGATCATTCGACTGCGGGCGCAAAGGAACTCAAAGCCCTGCTCAAAGACACTCCTCAGAAAATCTTTGCCAAACTGCTGGCATATCCCATCATGGGGCATCATGCAGGTTTGCCTGATTACGGCAGCGAAACCGACCTGGAAGGCAGTACCGTCTGCGGGCGGTTGAAAAACAATATTCCCAATTACAGTGCTTACAAGAGCGAGTTGGATGTATCGGCTTTGGTATTTCCGCAGCGTTTGCATATTCGCCCCTTGCGCCTGCCGCCCAAAGATTATCTCGGATTTTCGTGTTCGTTCCTGATACGCATGATTTACTCAGCGCTTGTGGACGCCGACTTCCAGGAAACCGAAATGTACATGAAAGGCGCAAAACCGCGCGGCGGGTATGAGGACATCCCGACCTTGCGCGAAAAAATGGATATGCACCTGAAACAATTCGAGAATCCAACCAGCGACATCAACCGCAAGCGCAATGAAATACTCTACGCCTGCATCGAAAATGGAGAGAGCAAAACGCCTGGTTTCTTCTCGTTCACTGTCCCCACAGGCGGAGGTAAAACGCTGGCTTCGATGGCCTTTGCGCTCCATCAGGCCGCTGCGCATGGCTTGAAGCGCATTATTTACGTCATCCCATTCACCACCATCATCGAGCAGAATGCCAAAGTGTTCAAAGGTATTTTCGGCGAAGAGAATGTGCTGGAACATCACTCCAACTTCGATTGGGAAGATAGGAAACGGGAGGATGCCGATAACCGCACCAACAGCGCCTTTGCCAAACTCAGACTGGCAGCAGAGAACTGGAACATTCCCATTGTGGTCACGACCAACGTGCAGTTTTTCGAGTCGTTGTTTGCCAACAGGTCATCGCGCTGCCGCAAACTGCACAATATCGCTAAAAGCGTGGTAATCTTCGATGAAGCCCAAATGCTGCCGCGCGAATACATGCGCCCTGCCATGGCGGCGGTGTGGGAATTGGTAACCAACTACGGCGCAAGCGCTGTATTTTGCACCGCCACCCAGCCTGGGCTGCATCGCTTCCTGCCCGAAGGGACGGAAGTGTGCGAACTCGCACCAAACCCGCAGGAGTTATTTGACTTTTACAAGCGTGTGGAGGTGAAGCATCTAGGGACACTGAATGATGACGATCTGCTTGCCCGCCTGAACGCGCACGACCAGGCTTTGTGCATCGTCAACACCCGCCGCCACGCCAGCGGATTGTTCGGCAGATTGAAGGGGGAAGGGAATTTTCATCTTTCGACGCTAATGTGTCCTGCGCACCGCCGCGCTAAACTGGAGGAAATCAAGGATAGATTATCGAGCGAAAAACCCTGCCGCGTGGTCTCGACGACGGTGATGGAAGCGGGCATTGACCTGGACTTTCCCGTCGGCTACCGCGCTCTATCGGGGCTGGATTCCATCAATCAGGCAGCCGGGCGTGTCAACCGCGAGATGAAGCGCGGTGTGAGCGAGATGTTCGTCTTCGAGCCGAGGTCGGAGTACGTCAAGGGAACGCCTTCTTTCTTGAAACAAACAGCGGAGGTAGCCCGCATGGTCTTGCGCGACCACGCCGCCGCGCCGATTTCCATCCCTGCCATCCAGGCATTCTTTGGACAATTATATAACCTGCAAGATCCGCATATCTCGTTCGATTATAAACGAATCATGGAATGTTTCGATGACATGGATGGCAGGTTCAGTTTTGAGAAAGCAGCGCGCGACTTCCAAATCATCGAAACCCCAACCGTGACCGTGATTATTCCCTGCAATGAGGAGGCAAAACGATTGGTTGAAGAATTGAAATATACCCAGTATCCATTCTCTACACTGCGAAAACTTCAGCCCTACACGGTTTCGATTTACGAGTGTGAATTCGATAAACTCAGTTCGAAAGGAGTAATTCTGACTATCGAAGATACCTATCACGTTCTCAATCCTGACTCTGTTCAAGAATACTATGACCCGCATCGCGGTCTGCTCGTCCCCGAAAGCAGCAGCGGGGATGGATTGTTGTTCTAAACCTGTACCGCGAGAACAATCTCGCGCCAAAGGCGACATAGGTGTCGCGGTATGCGACACTGAAAGGAGGTTCGACAAAATGGGATACGGTATCACCATCCGAGTCCAGGGTGACTATGCCCTGTTCACCCGTCCCGAAATGAAAGTGGAGCGCGTCAGTTACGATGTCATCACCCCGTCGGCAGCGCGCGGCATCATCGAGGCGGTCTATTGGAAACCCGCCATCCAATGGGTGATAGATAAAATCCACGTCCTGAAAGAAATCCAGTTCACCAACATCCGCCGCAACGAGGTGAGCGATAAGGCGTCGGTGGACAATGCTTTGCAGGTGATGAAGGGTGCAAACAAGCCGCTTTACATCGCTGCCACCGAAGCCCGACAACAGCGCGCTGCGATGGTTCTGAAGGACGTGGATTACGTCATCGAGGCGTGCTTCGATCTTGCCAATCCTACAGGCAATACGGAGATTGATGAGGCGGAGGAGAAGAAGCATTACAACGTGGTATTGCGCCGCCTGCGCGAGGGGCAGCGCTTCCATGCCCCCTGCCTGGGGACGCGCGAGTTCCCCGCCAAAGTGACGCTCATCGAGGACAAAGGGAACATTCCCAAAAGCCCGCTGAGAGGAAAACGCGACCTGGGCTACATGCTCTACGACCTGGATTTCTCCAACCCGCGCGACATTCAGCCGATGTTCTATCAAGCCGCCATGCAAAATGGGATAATTGACGTGCGCGAACTCAGCAAAGGGGTGCGGCGATGATTTTGCATGCGCTCTATAACTACTACCAGATTTTGCGTGAAGACCCCGAAGTGGAGATTGCCGAGCCTGGGTATAGCAATGCGCCAGTTAGTTATGCGCTCAACCTGTCCACTCAAGGCGAATTGCTGGATATCGTCCCGTTGTTTGTCCCCGTTCAACAAGGGAAGAAGACGGTAGATAGACCCCGCCGTATCAATGTGCCAGAACAAGTCAAGCGCAGCGTGAATGTTGCCGCCAATTTTTTGTGTGACAATTCTGCTTATGTACTTGGACTAACGGGAAAAGAAGCCAAAGACTCCGATTATGCCCAAAAACGTTTTGAGGCTTTCAAGCAATTCAACATTGAAATTCTTTCTCGTGCCAAGACTCCTCTTGCTCAGGCGGTCATCGCTTTTTTAAAAAACCACGATCCGCGAACAGCGTCACAGAATCCTGTGATTGCCCGCCATCTGCAAGGATTGCTGGAGGGCGGAAATCTTATCTTTCAGGTTCAGGGCAAGAATATACTGGATGATCCTGAAATCAGGGGCGTTTGGGAGGAATATAAAACTGGGCAAAAAGCGGTGGCAATGCAATGTTTGGTCACTGGTGAGATTGAGCCGATTGAGCGCTTACATCCCGATATTAAAGGGGTTCGGGATGCCCAAAGTAAAGGAGCCTCACTGGTTAGTTTCAACCTGGATGCCTTTACATCCTACAGGCGAGAACAAGGTTCCAATTCACCCGTGAGCAAACGGGGCGCTTCGGGATATGGCGTGGCGCTCAATTTCCTGCTTTCCAATCAGAACCCGAACCGGAAAGTCCATCTGGGCGATACCACTGTGGTTTATTGGGCAGATACCGCCGACAAACGTTACGCCAGCGCGTTCTATACTTACCTGAATCCAGAGTACCAACAAGTGCAGGAAGAAGAAGATGCCGAAGAAACCAATGGCAAGAGGAAACGCGCCCAAGAAAAGGAAAAGCAAATGGGTGAATGGGCTGACACGGTGCAACAGGGAAAAGCCATAGACCTTGCCGCGCTGAGCAAAGAGTTGGACAAAGACACGCGCTTTTATGTGCTGGGGCTGGCTCCGAGTGCAGCTCGTCTTGCCGTGCGCTTCTTTCTCACCGAGCCGTTTGGCGTGTTCGCCGAGCGCATTATGCAACACTACGACGACCTGCAAATCGAAAAGGAGTACGCTAACCAGCCCACCTACCTTTCGCCCTACCGCGTCCTTGCCGAGTGCGTGTCACCCAAAGTGACCCGGCGTGAGGACGAGGTGAAGAAGTCCTGGTCGCTGCTGGGCGGGGCTTTTATGCGTTCCATTCTCACCGGTGCGCCCTACCCTGAAGGCTTATATGCGGCTATTCTCAACCGTATTCGCCATGACACAGATGAAGCCCGTGAGGGAGGAAGACAAAGAAGTATAAAAATCAATTACATCCGCGCCGCCTACATCAAGGCGCATCTCATCCGCAAGTACCGCCGTCAAGGCACCAATCCCTATCAGGAGGCTTTGCAAATGTCACTCAATGAATCGTATACCCACCCCGCCTACGTGTTGGGACGTCTGTTCGCCGTACTGGAAAAGGCACAGCGAGAAGCCATCGGTCAGAACATCAATGCTACCATCAAAGACCGCTACTTCACGTCCGCTTGCGCCGCGCCTGCCAGCGTCTTTCCCACTTTGCTGCGACTTGCGCATCACTGGACAACCAAAGCCGAATATGGCGGCATATCGGACAGGAAAATCCAGGATCTGTTCAATATGCTCGAAGCCAAAGCATTCCCGTCCCGCCTGTCGTTGGACGAACAAGGCGTGTTTGTGCTGGGCTATTATCACCAGCGCGCCGCGTTCTATATCAAGAAGGACAACGGTGAGGAAGCAACTCAGTCTGAGGAGTGATGTTATTGACAGAGCGATGGTCAAGGAGTAAAGGGTATCGAGACCCAGTCCGAAGCAATCCCCTCGTCCAAACCGGAGACGGCTCACCTGCACCACCGGCACTTGCAGCCCTTCGACAAGCTCAGGGCAGTCAGGTACAAGGGTCGCAGAGAACGCTCGCAGTGACATTGCTATACATAAATTGTCAATCGCAATTCCCTATTCGAAAATCTTGAATCACAAAGGAGAAAGAACATGACTACTTTAGCCAATCGGTATGAATTTGTCCTGCTCTACGATGTGGAGAACGGTAACCCGAATGGCGATCCGGATGCGGGCAATATGCCGCGCATTGACCCCGAAACGGGCTACGGTATCGTTACCGACGTCTGCCTGAAGCGAAAAATTCGCAACTATGTGGAAATGATCAAGGGGGACGCATCCGGTTATCGCATCTATGTCAAGGAAGGCATTCCGCTAAATGCCAATCACAAAGAAGCCTATCTTGCGGTGGGGTTAGAACCCGGGAAGAAGGCGTTGGTGGAAGGGGTGAATAATGCTCGCGCCTGGATGTGTAAAAATTTCTACGATATTCGCACGTTTGGCGCCGTTTTAAGCGTGGGTGATAACTGCGGTCAGGTGCGCGGACCGGTGCAGTTAAACTTTTCCCGCAGCATTGATCCCATTGTTCAACAAGAAGTCACCATCACCCGCCTTACGGTAACGCGAGAGGAGGAGGCTGAAAAAGAGCGTACCATCGGTCGCAAGCACATCGTCCCCTACGGCTTGTACCGTGTCGAGGGGTATATCTCCGCCAAACTCGCCAACGACCCGACCAAAGGCACAGGCTTTTCGGAAGAAGACCTGAAACTGTTCTGGGAGGCGTTAATCAACATGTTTGAACACGACCGCTCGGCGGCGCGTGGAAAAATGGCAACCCGCACATTGATCGTTTTTAAACACGAAAGTGATTTGGGAAATGCGCCCGCGCACCGGTTGTTTGAACTGGTTCGCGTCAGCAGAAAAGAGGGCGTCAATCCACCGCGCGGTTTTGGTGATTATGAGGTGATCATCAATAAAGAGGATCTGCCGCATGGTATCACCTTAATCCCAATGCTCTGAGCCAATTGCGCAGTCCCGGCTCCCACGTGGGGGGTGGGGGCCGGGAAATTATCCCCAAGGAACCCAGCATGCCCCGCGAATACACTGCGGATGACCTTTTGCACCTTTCCGGCATACAACATTTTCTATTCTGCCGCCGGCAGTGGGCGCTGATCTATGTCGAACAGCAGTGGAAAGAAAATATATTCACTGCCGAAGGCAGAATTTTGCACCAGCGCGTGGATGATCCCTTCTTCACCGAAACTCGAAACGGAGTCATCATCGCGCGGTCGGTTCCGGTTGCTTCCTACCGCTTGGGTCTTTCGGGTGTGTGCGATGTGGTTGAATTTACCGCCGCTGCCGAAGGCGTCAAACTGCCCGGGCGGGAAGGCACCTATTTACCCGCGCCGGTGGAATATAAGCGCGGCCGTCCCAAATCTACGCCGGTGGATGAGGTTCAATTATGCGCCCAGGCGATCTGTCTGGAAGAAATGCTTTCGGTGACGATTCCGGTTGGTTTTCTATATTATGCCAAAACTCGCCACCGCACCACCATCGAACTGAACGATAAACTTCGTCAACTGGTTTACAAGATCAGCGCAGAAATGCACGCCTACTACGGGCGCGGTTATACTCCCAAAGTAAGAACTTCGCGTGCTTGCCGTTCCTGCTCGCTGGCAGAAATTTGTCTGCCGCTTCTACAAGAAAAACCCCCACCCGTTTCCCGGTATATCCATCAGTGGATCGAAAAAGACTAGCCGATGAAAACCCTTGCCAATGTCCTGTATATTACCACACCCGAAACCTACCTCTCTTTGGACGGAGAAAACATTGTCATCAAGAAAGAGGAGCATACCTCAACGCGGCTGCCCTTGCACAATTTGGAAAACATTGTCTGCTTTACCTGGCAGGGCGCCAGTCCGGCTTTGATGGGCGCCTGCGCCGAACGAGGTATCGGGTTGGCATTCCTTTCGCCGAATGGACGCTTTCTGGGCAGGATCAGTGGTAAAGTGCGCGGGAATGTTCTGCTGCGGAAGAAGCAATATCGGGTTTCCGAAGAAGAAGCCCAATGCGTGCCGATTGCTTCCTCTTTTGTGATTGGCAAAGTCTATAACAGCCGCAAGGTCATCGAACGGGCTTTGCGTGATCATGCCTTATTGGTAGACAAAGCTGCTCTCTCCAAAGCATCTTCCTTTCTCAAGGAAATTCTGAACGCTTTGGTCACCTGCAACCATATTGCGGAACAGATGGCTTTTGAAGGCAGCGCCGCAAAGATCTACTTTGGCGTCTTCGATCACCTGATCTTACAGCAAAAGGATGAGTTCCGCTTTACGGAAAGATCGCGCCGGCCACCATTGGACAACATGAACAGTCTGCTTTCGTTTCTCTATACCTTGTTGACGAACGAAGTAGCCTCTGCTCTGGAAACCGTTGGGTTGGATCCTTACGTGGGTTTTCTGCATACCGACCGTCCCGGGCGGCCCTCGCTCGCGCTGGACATGATGGAAGAGCTGCGCCCCGTGTTTGCCGACCGATTGGCACTCTCGCTGGTCAACCGCCGGCAGGTCAACGCAAAGGGGTTTACTCAAAAAGAAAGCGGTGGAATTTTGATGGATGATGAAACCCGCAAAACCGTTATCACTGCCTGGCAGGAGCGAAAGAAGGAAGAAATCGAACACCCCTACTTGAAAGAGCGCATTCCCTTTGGTTTGATCCCGCATGTTCAAGCGCTTTTGCTGGCTCGCCATCTGCGCGGCGATTTAGACGCCTACCCACCCTTTTTTTGGAGCTAGACAAAAAATGTTTGTTCTCATTACCTATGATGTCAACACTGAGACCGAAGCAGGAAAGAAGCGTTTACGAAAAGTAGCCAAAGCCTGTCAGGATTACGGTCAACGGGTGCAAAACTCAGTTTTTGAGTGCGTGATCGATCCGGCGCGATTTCGGCTTTTGCGAGCAAAACTTGAGAAACTGATTGATACGGAAAAGGACAGCCTTCGTTTTTATTATTTGGGAGATGAGTGGAAAAATCGTATCGAACACGTTGGAGCAAAAGCAACCTTGGACATAACCGGAGCGCTGATAACGTAGCAGTATGGCTGCGAACCTGGAGTGAACATGAAATTTCTGGCAGGTTCGCAGGAAAAATAGCACCTTAACAACCGAATATGGTCAGAAAATCCATCCTTTATCGGTTATCATAGGAAAGTAGAGGAAGAACAAAGCCAATATCTGGTGTTTAAGGATTTTAGACCGCCAGATGTTGCGGTCGCTCCCCCCACGGGGAGCGTGGATTGAAACTTCATAATTTGTCATCCCGTACCCCATGTATTTGTCGCTCCCCCCACGGGGAGCGTGGATTGAAACATGCCTGTCCTGACCACTACCTCGCGTTCGGCTTCGTCGCTCCCCCCACGGGGAGCGTGGATTGAAACGTAGATCGTCAGCGTTGAGTACACCGCTCTTGTACGTCGCTCCCCCCACGGGGAGCGTGGATTGAAACGTCCAGTTATTAACACTCAGCGTCTGCGCCACCGTCGCTCCCCCCACGGGGAGCGTGGATTGAAACGGGTATCGGTTCATTGACGATTAATTTGTACACGTCGCTCCCCCCACGGGGAGCGTGGATTGAAACACCGGAAAACCTAGCAATGAAGCGCCAGCCTTATGTCGCTCCCCCCACGGGGAGCGTGGATTGAAACCAGCCGGAAACGAATCAGCAAATTGCGCAGCGCGTCGCTCCCCCCACGGGGAGCGTGGATTGAAACCTTGTCAGCGACTAATGACTTAATGTACATGCTGTGTCGCTCCCCCCACGGGGAGCGTGGATTGAAACCGCAATTTTATGCGCGACGCACGGCTGGCAAACGTCGCTCCCCCCACGGGGAGCGTGGATTGAAACTGCCTGCTAGAGGTATTTTTGCGGAAAGGTTGAGTCGCTCCCCCCACGGGGAGCGTGGATTGAAACACCTACTACCAACACCTGCTCGCAGCCATCCTCGTCGCTCCCCCCACGGGGAGCGTGGATTGAAACTTGGGATAGAAGACACCGCCATTGGGGTCGTAAAGTCGCTCCCCCCACGGGGAGCGTGGATTGAAACGTTCTTTGGCGGCTTGAGCAGCGGAGCGCCCGGTCGCTCCCCCCACGGGGAGCGTGGATTGAAACCAAAGCGGCGGTTTGCGGCAGAGTGGGCACCAGGCGTCGCTCCCCCCACGGGGAGCGTGGATTGAAACGCCGGCGGGCAGCGAGACCTGCAGGGGGCTGCCGGTCGCTCCCCCCACGGGGAGCGTGGATTGAAACGCCCGCATCCTCGCCGCTGGTCGCGCTCACGAATGTCGCTCCCCCCACGGGGAGCGTGGATTGAAACCCATTTAGCTGCTTATTTTGAAAGCATTGACAGGTCGCTCCCCCCACGGGGAGCGTGGATTGAAACGACGGGTAATCCTTTCGCGCTTGAGGCAGGCGAGTCGCTCCCCCCACGGGGAGCGTGGATTGAAACGCGCATGTAACGGTCAATCTCGCTGCCGGAAAATCGTCGCTCCCCCCACGGGGAGCGTGGATTGAAACCCGCATCCATGTAATCAGCCAGCGCATCATAACCGTCGCTCCCCCCACGGGGAGCGTGGATTGAAACATTCGTGGTATGAGCAAATTTCGGAAAGGTTGAGGTCGCTCCCCCCACGGGGAGCGTGGATTGAAACCCCGCTTAAGCACCGATAGATCGCCCGCCAACAATGTCGCTCCCCCCACGGGGAGCGTGGATTGAAACGCTGACCACCTGGTCGGTCTGGTGGGGATGAGCGCGTCGCTCCCCCCACGGGGAGCGTGGATTGAAACCTGGCTTACCAAGAGGGGCTGGTCAATCAGATCGTCGCTCCCCCCACGGGGAGCGTGGATTGAAACCGCGCTTGAGGCAGGCGAGCAATTACAAGCCCATGTCGCTCCCCCCACGGGGAGCGTGGATTGAAACATTGAGCTTGCCATACGGCAGATTCTTGGTCTGTCGCTCCCCCCACGGGGAGCGTGGATTGAAACTCCTGCACCGGCACTACCCATCGCCCGCAGATAAAGTCGCTCCCCCCACGGGGAGCGTGGATTGAAACGCCCATCCGGATCCCGCCATGCCAGAAAAGCCCGCGTCGCTCCCCCCACGGGGAGCGTGGATTGAAACTCCTCGATCCCCCTCGCGCTCATATACACAACCCGTCGCTCCCCCCACGGGGAGCGTGGATTGAAACGTTCATCCTCGCCGATTCCAGCCGCCGCCATCGAGTCGCTCCCCCCACGGGGAGCGTGGATTGAAACTAACAGCAAGGAGGATGATGCGATGAGCGAGTGGTCGCTCCCCCCACGGGGAGCGTGGATTGAAACGCGCAGGCGGGCAGATAGCCTGGCTTGTATATCCGTCGCTCCCCCCACGGGGAGCGTGGATTGAAACTCGTCAAGCGCCCCATGATACCCCTCCCGCATGGGTCGCTCCCCCCACGGGGAGCGTGGATTGAAACTGAACCAAAGTAAAACCCCAAAATCACCAGGAAGTCGCTCCCCCCACGGGGAGCGTGGATTGAAACGACGATCTGTTAATCGCGTTGATGAAAGCATTACAGTCGCTCCCCCCACGGGGAGCGTGGATTGAAACTCGCGATTGGCGGCACGGTAGGCGCGTTGATAAGTCGCTCCCCCCACGGGGAGCGTGGATTGAAACCCAGGTGGGGCTGGCGACAACCAGCCCCACAGACGTCGCTCCCCCCACGGGGAGCGTGGATTGAAACATCGAAACCTCGCTTCTACCCCTCCTCCGTGCAGTCGCTCCCCCCACGGGGAGCGTGGATTGAAACTGCGAAAAACTGTCGTGCAACCCCTATATATGTGGTCGCTCCCCCCACGGGGAGCGTGGATTGAAACAGCGAGATAGGATTGTGTACTACAACAATTTTGAGTCGCTCCCCCCACGGGGAGCGTGGATTGAAACGTCATCAGATCAATGCCCGCTCCCCAATGGCTAGTCGCTCCCCCCACGGGGAGCGTGGATTGAAACGGCCGCAATCCCGCCAACGGGCAATACCAACGAGTCGCTCCCCCCACGGGGAGCGTGGATTGAAACGTAGACCTTACCCCAACTGAGGAGGCGCAAGTTTTAGTCGCTCCCCCCACGGGGAGCGTGGATTGAAACCGCGCTTGAGGCTGGCGAGCAGCTGCAAGCGCACGGTCGCTCCCCCCACGGGGAGCGTGGATTGAAACTGTTACATATACACTGTCTGTGTCACCCGTCTTAAAGTCGCTCCCCCCACGGGGAGCGTGGATTGAAACCCCGAATTGGATCAGCCGCTCTCTGAGGATCAAGTCGCTCCCCCCACGGGGAGCGTGGATTGAAACTGGGATGAGGTCGGCAAGGACTTGACGAAAGTCATGTCGCTCCCCCCACGGGGAGCGTGGATTGAAACTTGGGGGAGGTAACCCCTCCCCCATAACGGGACTCGTCGCTCCCCCCACGGGGAGCGTGGATTGAAACACCGAGATCCAGTACCGCATCAACAAAATCGGTGATGTCGCTCCCCCCACGGGGAGCGTGGATTGAAACAGGAGATGATCGTGCCGGATCGAGATACTCCGGGTCGCTCCCCCCACGGGGAGCGTGGATTGAAACGTTTCGAGCTGGACGACGGATGCCGATTTATCGGTCGCTCCCCCCACGGGGAGCGTGGATTGAAACAATCAATAGTGACTTGTAGTCACGGTTGAAGTCGTCGCTCCCCCCACGGGGAGCGTGGATTGAAACACCCTCGACCAGTAAGATTTCATGATGCCCGACCGTCGCTCCCCCCACGGGGAGCGTGGATTGAAACCGCGAGGGTCTCGGTCGTCACGCGTCCGAGACCCGTCGCTCCCCCCACGGGGAGCGTGGATTGAAACCGATATCGCAACGGGGTTTTCGCTGGCGGCGGAGGTCGCTCCCCCCACGGGGAGCGTGGATTGAAACGAAAATGGCGATCAAAAAATCTGTAACGGTACGTGTCGCTCCCCCCACGGGGAGCGTGGATTGAAACCGACCGGTGCGGCCGTGTTGGGCGCGCCGACGCGCGTCGCTCCCCCCACGGGGAGCGTGGATTGAAACATGCTCGACCTCGTGCCGCGCAAACTTGCGCTCTGTCGCTCCCCCCACGGGGAGCGTGGATTGAAACAGCATTTCTTGTACACGCTCATCATCGCTCCGCGTCGCTCCCCCCACGGGGAGCGTGGATTGAAACGTCGCTACACTGAACGTGCATACTGCCTGCCCGCGTCGCTCCCCCCACGGGGAGCGTGGATTGAAACTCATATTTTCACCTCCGTGATAATAATAACACGGTCGCTCCCCCCACGGGGAGCGTGGATTGAAACGGGGGTGGTACCATGTTTTGGCTGGCCGTCGGGGTCGCTCCCCCCACGGGGAGCGTGGATTGAAACGCGGTGTAGCGCCAGCCGTGTGTATATGCGTGTGGTCGCTCCCCCCACGGGGAGCGTGGATTGAAACGATGCCGCGTTCACCCTGGCACTTACCGCGCTTGGTCGCTCCCCCCACGGGGAGCGTGGATTGAAACCAAAATGGAGTCGTCACCAATGCAAAATTGCGGAAGTCGCTCCCCCCACGGGGAGCGTGGATTGAAACCTATATGATCCCGGCACACGCATATACACACGGCTGTCGCTCCCCCCACGGGGAGCGTGGATTGAAACATGGCTCAGCCAAAACGCTTGAGGTTGACAGCGGGTCGCTCCCCCCACGGGGAGCGTGGATTGAAACGCCAGCCAGCTGCTGGCTTACCAGGAAGGGCTGGGTCGCTCCCCCCACGGGGAGCGTGGATTGAAACGACTCTGGCTAACGGCCAATCCAGGATCATCGAGTCGCTCCCCCCACGGGGAGCGTGGATTGAAACTAGAAGTTGCTGCGCCGCTTGCGGATAGCTTTATGTCGCTCCCCCCACGGGGAGCGTGGATTGAAACTGACCTCGTAAAAACATCCGCAATGACCTGGCAGGTCGCTCCCCCCACGGGGAGCGTGGATTGAAACACCGGCCTGTACCGCTCAGGACATTGGCAGTACCGGTCGCTCCCCCCACGGGGAGCGTGGATTGAAACGACGAGGACATCTGCCAGATCACGACTGTGATGGTCGCTCCCCCCACGGGGAGCGTGGATTGAAACTAGAAGTTGCCGCGCCACTTGCGGACAGCTTTAGTCGCTCCCCCCACGGGGAGCGTGGATTGAAACCGAAACATTGGAGGTGGAGTGATGCCAGATTGGGTCGCTCCCCCCACGGGGAGCGTGGATTGAAACGTGCCGGAATTGAAGCACTTAAATTTCGTGCCGAGTCGCTCCCCCCACGGGGAGCGTGGATTGAAACATCAAGGCGAAGCGGCTGCCGCAATGCGTATCGGTCGCTCCCCCCACGGGGAGCGTGGATTGAAACGCCATGGAGCGCGGCAATATGGCCGATCCAGAATGTCGCTCCCCCCACGGGGAGCGTGGATTGAAACCAAAGCAAAAACGATACTGGCAGTCCTGTCAGTAGTCGCTCCCCCCACGGGGAGCGTGGATTGAAACCGCAAAAAATCTGAAAACTGTTGGGTGGTATAAGTCGCTCCCCCCACGGGGAGCGTGGATTGAAACGAAATTACAGATGGGCGCACCAATTTGGAACTGAGTCGCTCCCCCCACGGGGAGCGTGGATTGAAACTTGCCAAAGACGATCTCGACCGGCTCATACCATTGTCGCTCCCCCCACGGGGAGCGTGGATTGAAACGGCGCTGAGTTGATTAAACTCTGCCGCACTCAGGTCGCTCCCCCCACGGGGAGCGTGGATTGAAACATGATTTTCGGCTTCGATGTTGACGATGAGGCTATGTCGCTCCCCCCACGGGGAGCGTGGATTGAAACATGAATGAGCCGTCACCCTGCACCTCGCTCGAATGTCGCTCCCCCCACGGGGAGCGTGGATTGAAACAGTTGTCCTTTCAATTTTTTGAACGGTAGAGTTGTCGCTCCCCCCACGGGGAGCGTGGATTGAAACTCGTCCCGATGACTTTTGGCTCGTCGGTTTTTAAGTCGCTCCCCCCACGGGGAGCGTGGATTGAAACCCGAATTGGATCAGCCGCTGAGCGAGGATCAAATGTCGCTCCCCCCACGGGGAGCGTGGATTGAAACTCAATCTGTCGCAGGCGGATGTTGACCGGCTGCGTCGCTCCCCCCACGGGGAGCGTGGATTGAAACCCGGATGCACCGTGTACATGATCTTACCCGCTGCGTCGCTCCCCCCACGGGGAGCGTGGATTGAAACGGCTCTAAATCGCAACAGGTAATTGATCAACACGGTCGCTCCCCCCACGGGGAGCGTGGATTGAAACATCCAGCTGATGAGGGACTTACATGTCGGGCAGGTCGCTCCCCCCACGGGGAGCGTGGATTGAAACTCACGATTGGCGGCACGGTAGGCGCGTTGATAAGGTCGCTCCCCCCACGGGGAGCGTGGATTGAAACGCGGTCGATGACACAAAGCTTGGTAACCGTGCTCGTCGCTCCCCCCACGGGGAGCGTGGATTGAAACGGTGTTTTGTCCCGCGTCATAACCGATCACATAGGTCGCTCCCCCCACGGGGAGCGTGGATTGAAACTCGAACGATCCTAACAACATCAGGATGTTGTTGCCGTCGCTCCCCCCACGGGGAGCGTGGATTGAAACATCTCCGACCAATGTTGTCGTAACCGTGCTTGGTCGCTCCCCCCACGGGGAGCGTGGATTGAAACCGATGTCGACGATGAGGCTATGCGATTGATCGAGGTCGCTCCCCCCACGGGGAGCGTGGATTGAAACTCACGGAGGTACAAAATGGCTGATTTAGCCGCAAGTCGCTCCCCCCACGGGGAGCGTGGATTGAAACGCGATGAAAAAGGCTTCCTACTGCGGAATGGCGTGTCGCTCCCCCCACGGGGAGCGTGGATTGAAACCAGGTGTGCGCGGATTGCGGGCAACTGGTCGAGATGGTCGCTCCCCCCACGGGGAGCGTGGATTGAAACCGGCGGCGCCGGTGCGTTTCATGTTTTTGGTGAGGTCGCTCCCCCCACGGGGAGCGTGGATTGAAACTCCTCGTTGACGGCAACCAAGCGGCGGGCGCGTGGTCGCTCCCCCCACGGGGAGCGTGGATTGAAACGACGGCGAGCAATATACCGAAGAGCGTAACCTTAGTCGCTCCCCCCACGGGGAGCGTGGATTGAAACCCCGTTGACCCTGCCGGACGGGAGCGATCATCAGGTCGCTCCCCCCACGGGGAGCGTGGATTGAAACCCGCCTCCTCCAACGTTATGGACGGTGCAAGCGGTCGCTCCCCCCACGGGGAGCGTGGATTGAAACAGGTGAAAAAAGAACGGGTTACGCCTGGTATTTCAGTCGCTCCCCCCACGGGGAGCGTGGATTGAAACCAAAAGTCGCTTACGCCTGACGCCGGTCAAACTCGTCGCTCCCCCCACGGGGAGCGTGGATTGAAACCCGCCTCCTCCAACGTTATGGACGGTGCAAGCGGTCGCTCCCCCCACGGGGAGCGTGGATTGAAACCAAAAGTCGCTTACGCCTGACG
>JAVSME010000017.1:0-104014 GCA_039666315.1 Bellilinea sp.
GGAGATTGCTTCACCCCTGCGGGGTTCGCAATGACATGCCAGTATACGTCATCGCGAGCCGCCCGTTTTTGGCGGCGCGGCGATCTCCCCGCCCGGTGTTGGCGGGAGTTCGAGCGAAGCGAAACAAATGTAACATGGTATAGTTGATTCATCAGGAGTGTTTATGTACATTGCCATTGAAGGCGTGATCGGCGTCGGCAAAACCACCCTGACGCGCATGTTGCAGTCTCGTTTGGAGGCTAACCTGCTGCTCGAGGTTTTCGAGGAAAACCCCTTCTTGAGCAGTTTCTACGCCGACCGCGCCCGTTACGCCTTCCAAACGCAAATTTTCTTCCTGCTCAGCCGTTACAACCAGCAGCGCTACGGCGTTCCCACCCTGCTGGAAGGCGGGCAGTCGTTGATCAGCGATTACACCTTCGAGAAAGACTCGCTCTTCGCGCGCATCAACCTGCAAGGTGACGAGTTGGAAACCTACCACCGCGTTCACGAGGCGTTGATCGAAAAGATCATCCCACCGGCGCTGGTAGTCTACCTGCGCGCCAGCACCAGCACGCTGATGCAGCGCATCGTCCTGCGCGACCGCCCGTACGAGCGCAACATGGAGGTCGAATACATTGCCGAACTCAACCAGGCATACGATGAATTCTTCCTCACGCCTAACCCGCGCTTTGCGGTGCTGGTGATTGACAGCGACCAGCTGGATTTTGTCCGCCGGGCGAGCGATCTGGATTGGATTGAAAACCGTGTCCGCCAGACGCTGCGCCTACCGCCCTTCCAACCCGAACTGCCCCTGGAAGCCATGAATCGTTGAATCATCCCGCGCTAATGGAGGTCAGAAAATGCGCATCACCCTCGAAAACCTGCACAAAGCCGCGCGCGAAAGCGCCGAGCGCTACGCCCGCCGCGACCGCGGACTGGTCTCCATTTACCTAACCGGATCACTGCTCGGAAACAGCCCGCTGCTGGGCGGCGCAACCGACATTGACCTGGTTTTCGTGCACACCACCCTGCCAGCCTACCCGCGCGAGATCGTCCGCCTGAACGACGAGGTACACCTCGACATTGCCCATCTGTCACAATCCTACTTTCAACAGCCGCGCCGTCTGCGCGCCGACACCTGGGTTGGATCCTACCTTTGCGCCAACCCAATCGTGCTGCATGATATTGGGCACTGGTTCGAATTTACCCAGGCAAGCGCCGGAGCGCAGTTCTACCTGCCCGAATACATCCTGCAGCGCGCCCGGTCATTCAGCGAGTCTGCCCGCCAGTCATGGCTGGATATGCAATCCCAGCCGCCGCAAAGCAGCCCGGAACAAATTCACCAGTATTTCGACATCCTCGAAAACGCCGCCAACGCGGTCAGCGTGCTGCATGGACCCCCATTGACCGAGCGGCGCTTTCTGCTGCATTTTCCTGCCCGCGCCGAATCGGCTGGCAGACCCGGCATGGCGGCCGGATTGGCGGACCTGATCCAGGACGATCCACTTGACGAGGCTGGCGTGCTTGCCCTGCTGGATGGCTGGCGCGGGGCAATGAGCAAAGCCGCCGCAGGCGCCAACCCGACCGCCCGGCTGCACCCTGCCCGCCTGGCGTATTACGAGCGCGCCATTACCGCCATGGCGGAGGAATACGCGCCCGCTGCGTTGTGGCTGCTGTTGCGCACCTGGACGCGCGCCGCCCGCGCATTGAGCGCTGACCCGGACGAGCAAAACGCTTTCCGGGCTGCCTGCCGCGCAGCAGCGCTCAGCCCGGAGACTATGGCTGACCGGCTCAAAGCGGTGGATGCCTTCCTGGATGGCAGCGAAGAAACGCTCGATCAGTGGGCGTCCACTTTTGGGGTTTCCTGAAATCCAGCCTGCTGCCTTTGCGGTATTTTTACCCCCAGCGGTGGGGTCTGCCGTGTTTGTTATTTTTTTGTGATTTTTGCGTTAACTGTGGATAAACTCGAAAAAACTGTGGATAAAGCAGATATATTGTGGAAAAGAGGGGAAAATTCGTCCTAATTCAGCCTGCGGCGGCTGGCAGCCTACCCCCAGATATGGGGGGCGTCCAGCGCTGCGCCCCAGATATCTTTTTTATCCCGTCAGCAGTAAAAAAAGGCGTTTCTATCCCGAATCCATCCACGTCAATTATCCCCAACTCGAACGGATGTTTCAGCCTGTATGTGGGGGCAGCCCGCGCCAGACATGCGTAAAGGCAGGCACATCTGGGGATACGCGCAGGGTTATCCACATATCCCCAGCCCCTACTAACACTACGAATCCTTATCCATGTGAATAAATGAGGATAAAGATGAACAGCACCTGGCTGGTTATTTATGCCCGGATAAAGTTCCCGGCGCGCAGTTCCGCCAGGGTTTGCTCAATTTCCTCTCGGGTATTCATTACGAAGGGACCGTAAGGGTAGATCGGCTCGCCGAACGGGGCGCCTGCCATGAGCATAAAGCGCGCCGCGCTGCCGGGTCCGGTTTGAGCCTCAAAGCGCGTTCCGGGGGTAAACACCAGCATCTTGTTGGCTGACAGCGGCTCACCCTGCCACGGGTCGGGGTTGCCTTCGCCAAAGGCGGCTTGCCCGGCGAACAAATAGACCAACAGGGTATGATCGTGCGGCAGCGGCAGGCTGAAGCGCGCCGACGGCTGCAGTTGCACTTCCATGTACACCGGCTGGGCGGCAATCTCGCCCACCGGTCCGCGCGCGCTGTGGTACTCGCCAGCCACCACGCGCACGCCCGCGCCGTCGCGTTCCACCAGTGGAATCTGGCTGGCTTGAACTTCCTGGTAGCGCGGCTGGCTCATCTTGAGCGCGGCTGGCAGGTTAACCCACAACTGAAAACCGTAAATGTTGCCATTGGCGTCGCGGCGCGGCATTTCTTCATGCAGGATACCCCGCCCGCTGGTCATCCACTGCACGTCCCCCGCGCCGATCACCCCGGTGTTGCCGAGGCTGTCGCGGTGGCGCACACTGCCCTGCAGCATGTAGGTGACCGTCTCGATGCCGCGGTGCGGGTGGGTGGGAAAACCGGCAATGGCTCCTTCGCGCGGGTCGTTGAAGGCAAAGTGATCGAACAGCAGAAAGGGATCGAAGCGGTTGGCGCGATGGGGGGCAATGGAGCGCAGCAGGCGCACTCCGGCGCCTTCGATGACCGTCTGCGGCTCGATAATTTCCTGGATAGAGCGAATCGAATCGTACATGGCAAGCCTCTAATTAGACTAATTTTGTCTATTATAACAAATTTGAAGCAGTTGTGCATGTTCAAGGTTATACGCTGCGATGCGCAGGTTCGCGGGGTTGTCCCTGACGGGTATCACAAGGACAGGCACAGGTTTATAGGCTGAGTGGCGAGCCAGCCAGAAAAAATTTAACCGCAAGTTTAACGGCGCAAAGGTTCGCCGCCGGCGGGCGGCGCAGGCGGCTGGATCAGGCGCAGCGCGCGGTCGTAGAGGAAGTAATCCCACGCCCAGTTGATCATCACCACCAGCCGGTTGCGGAAGCCGATCAACTGGAAGATGTGCACCACCACCCACATCAGCCAGGCGGGGAAGCCGCGCAGGCTCAGCCTTCCCAACCGCGCCACCGCCTGGTTGCGCCCGATGGTCGCCAGGATGCCCGGGTCGCGGTAGCGGAAGGGCAGCGGCGCGTTGCCCGCCCAGATGCGGCGCAGGTTAGCCACAGCATGATCGGCTTGCTGCATCGCCACCGGCGCAATCATCGGCAGCGGGCTGCCTTGTTCGTCCTCCAGGTAGGCGGCATCGCCGATCAGCATCACCTCCGGGTAACCCGGCAATTGCAGCGTCCGCTCGACCCGCACCCGCCCGGCGGCAGCCTGCGGCGCGCCAAGCGTAGCCACCAGCGCGGCAGCGCGGATACCGGCAGCCCAAATGAGCGTGCGCGCGGCGATCAGTTCACCGCCCGCCAGCGCCACCCGCTGACCATCGTAAGATTCCACCCGGGTATTCAGGCGTACTTCCACCCCTTTGCGTGCCAGCGCTTCAAGCGTTGCCTGGCGCAGGTCTGGCGGCATGGCAGGCAGCAGAAAACCGGCTGCCTCCAACAAAATCACCCGCGCGCTGGAAAAATCCTGGTGGGGAAAATCGCGGGTCAGCACCAGGCGGATCAGTTCGGACAGCGCGCCAGCCATCTCTACTCCGCTGGGACCGCCGCCGGCGATGACGAAAGTAATCATCTCGCGGCGGCGATCCAGGTCGGCTTCGCGGCTGGCACGTTCGAACAAATTAAGCACATGATTGCGAATGTTTTCGGCATCCGCCAGACTCTTTAAACCAAAAGCGTGACGCGCCAGCGCGTCCTGACCGAAGAAGTGAGTTTGCCCGCCGACCGCCAGGATCAGCGCATCGTAGGGCACCTCTCCGGCGGAGGTCAGCAGGCGGCGGTTGGACAGGTCAATTTGTTCGACCTCCGCCAGCAGGAAGCGGGCATTTGCCTGGCGGCGCAGAATCGAGCGCAGCGGGTAGGCGATTTCGCCGGCGGAAACGCCCGCCGAAGCCACCTGGTAAAGCAGCGGTTGAAAGAGATGGTAGTTGTGGCGGTCAATCAGCGTCACCTGCGCCTGGTCGCACGCCAGGCGGCGGGCGGCGCGCAGCCCGCCAAAACCGGCGCCGACGATCACCACCCGGGGGAGATTGGAAGGGGAGAGAGACATCGAGGATATCCTTTTGCAAACCCGGAGTTATTGTGAAAATTGTTACAAACCCAATTATAACCGTTTTTGTCCGAATTGCAAATGTTCCTGGCGGGGAGACCGCCACACCCCGCAGGCTTCGACACCCTTCGGTAAACCCAGGACAATGCGCGGCGACATAAACGAATGCAGGCGATGGCGGCGACCCAGGCGGGTCGTTTTCAGCCAGCGGATTCGCCCACCAACTCGTAGGCGGTGGTGATCTCCGCCACGCCGCGCACCGTATTGGAAACCGAGCAGTATTTTTCCTCGGAGAGATGGATGGCTTGCTCGACCGCCGCGGCGGTCAGCCCCTTGCCGCCCAGCCGGTACAGCAGGTGAATTTTGCGGAAGGCGCGCGGCGGGTCGCTGTCCTGCGTGCCTTCCGCTTTGATTTCAAGAAAGGTAAGTTCGATGCGTTTTTTCTGCAGGATGTTGACCACGTCCACCGCTGTGCAGGCGGAGATTGCCACCAGCAGCAGTTCGGAGGGTTTCATCCCCACGCCCTCATCCGGTGTGGACAGGACGACGGAATGGTTGGTCGAATCGATGCCGACGAATTGCCCGCCGCCGATCCATTTAACAGTAGAGGAAGCCATGTTGAGTCTCCTGAAAAAACACTTTTCGCGGGGCAATTTTTGCTCCGCTGGTAGGCTGGCAAAGCATACAATATCGAATTCGCCGCGCTGGCGCGCTCACGAAAACAGCCGTTTCCAGCCCTCGCGAATGCGGCGGTAACTGTCCTCCAATGACTCGGGCAGCACGCGCGTACCCGCCAGGGTGGACATAAAGTTGGTGTCCCCTGCCCAGCGCGGGACGATATGAATATGAAAATGATCGGCGATGCCCGCCCCCGCCACGTTGCCGATATTGGCGCCCAGGTTGAAGCCCTCCGGCTGGTAAACCGCTTGCAGCGCCTGCATGCCGCGATTGAGCAGTTCCATCATCTCGGCGCGGGCGGCTTCATCCAACTGTGGCAGGCTGGGCTGGTGGACGTAGGGCACCACCATGATGTGCCCGCTGGTATAGGGAAAGCGGTTGAGGATGACAAAAGCCCGCTCGGCGCGGGCGATGATCAGGTTTTCGCTACTATCGGCTTGCTGGGGCGCCAGGCAAAAGACGCAGTCGCCGGCTTTGTCGTTTTGAAGGATGTATTTCATGCGCCAGGGCGACCAGAGATGATCCATAGGTAAATTGTAACACAGCCCCGGCAGGGATTCCCAATCTATTTTTTGCGCCTTCGCGCAGTTATCTCTTTCTGGTACAATTCATCTAATGGCACGCGCTGCGCAAAGCAAGGAGTTTGCTTTTTCTTGTTCATAACCCTGGAAGGACCCGAAGGTGGCGGAAAAACCACCCAAATTAACGCTCTGGCTGAGTTTTTGCATGCCCGCGGGCAGCAGGTGCTTACCCTGCGCGAACCCGGCGGGACGCCGATCAGCGAGCAGGTGCGCGAGATTCTGATGAACCTGGGTAACACCGCCATGCACCCGCGCAGCGAGATTCTGCTGTTCCTTGCGGCGCGCGCTCAACTGGTCGAGGAGATTATCCGCCCGGCGCTGGCGCAAGGCACGATCATCATCTGCGACCGCTACGCCGACTCAACCCTTGCCTATCAGGGTTATGGTCACCGCGTTGACCTGGATACACTGCGCCGCCTGCTTGACTTTGCCACCGGCGGCTTGCCGCCCGACCTGACCTTTTTGCTCGATATTGACCCATTCAACGGTCTGCTTCGTAAACGGGCTGCCAGCGAATGGAACCGCCTGGACGCCTATGACGCCGACTTCCATCACCGTGTGCGCGCAGGCTACTTGCAGCTGGCTTCTGCCGAGCCGCGCCGTTGGGTGGTCATTGATGCCAGCCAACCCGCCGAAGCAGTCCAAATGATGTTGCGCCAAAACGTACTGGCGCGCTTGAATTCTCTTTAGAAAGGTAACCCGCACATGCGTAAAACCGGATTATGGATGCTTTTAGTCGTTGCTCTGCTGCTGGCGGCATGCGCTCCGGCTGAACCGGCTGCCGAGCCGACCCCCACCCGCAGGGCTGTGCCGGAAGGTCCCCCCATGGCATGCACGTTGTTCTCGTTATTCCCCGACCCGCGCGATCCGGCGTCGGTCAACCTGCCGCCAATCAGCGCGGACGATTGGTCACGTGGACCTGACAACGCGCGCCTGACGATCCTTGAATACAGTGATTTTCAATGCCCGTATTGCTCGCTTGCCGGGCAGTTGATCGGGGATTTTGCCGAAGCCAATCCCGACCAGGTGCGGGTCGTTTTCCGCCATTTCCCGCTTGCCTCGCACGATAAAGCCCAACTGGCTGCGCAGGCTGCCGAGGCAGCCGGGCTGCAAGGTAAATTCTGGGAAATGCACAACCTGCTTTTCGAGGAAACCAACTGGCAGACCTGGACCAACCAAAGCAAAGCCGATTTCGAGAAGTGGGTGGTCGAGCAAGCCGCCACCATCCAGCTGGATGCAACCCGCTTCAGCCGTGAGTTGAATTCCGAAGCGGTGGTGCGCAAAGTGGAAGGCGCCTTCCAGAACGGGGTGGAGATGGGCTTGCAGGGCACCCCTTCGCTGTTTATCTTTATTGACGGCGAATTGGTCTTCGTGCCCGAGGACCAGGTACCTTACGACCCGGCAACCCTGGATGCGATCCTAAAACTGGCGAATCTGCGCCCCTTGCAGTTCGACCAATGTCCGCCGGTCATCACATCGCCGGACAAGGAATACACCGCCACGCTGACCACCGACAAGGGCGATATTAGGATCAAATTGTTCGCCGATAAGGCTCCCCTGGCGGTCAACTCGTTCGTGTTCCTGGCGAAGATGGGCTATTTCGATGGCATGATCTTCCATCGTGTGCTGCCGGACTTTGTTGCCCAGTCTGGAGATCCATCCAGCACTGGCTTTGGCGGACCGGGTTACCAGTTTGCCAATGAAGTTTCCGAGGAGATCAAGTTCGACCGCGCCGGGCTGGTCGGCATGGCGAACGCCGGCGCTGATACCAATGGCAGCCAGTTCTTTATCACTTATAAAGAAACGCCGCAGCTGGATGGCGGTTATACCATCTTTGGCGAGGTGATCGAAGGGATGGAGGTAGTCCAAGCCCTTACCCCGCGCGACCCAGCCACCACTGCCCCGGCGGATCTGCCGCAAGGCTCCATCGTGTTGAGCGTGAGCATCGAAGAAAAGTAACTGGCACGGCAAGGTAAGGCGCGGCGATGCTGGCAAAGACTGAACCTGTCTGGCGTTACTGGCTGCTCGTCATTGTGCTGGCGGTCGGCATGATCGCCGCGTACCTCATGGCGCTGGTTTCGCTGGTGGCCGGGGTGATCTTCCTCACCCCGCGGGTTGCCATGCCGCCGGTTTCGGCTTTGTTTTTCTTCAACCTGGCGTGGAGCAGCGCGCTGATCGGCGCGCTGATTACCCGCGCGTTTGTTTCCGTGCTGCGCCCGCGCCCGGCAGCCAGCCATACAAATGGCTTTATCCGCGCCAGCGCCGCACTCTTACCCTGGTCAATGGTTGTGCTGGTATTCCAGAGCGTGGAACAATCCGAACTGGCGTGGCTGTTCCTACCCCCGCTGGTGGTGATTGGCGCGGTTGTGCCGGTCTGGTGGCTGCTCGAACTTGCCCGGCGGCGCATTGATCCGCTACCGGATTCGCGAGTCTGGGGAATTCCGGCGCTCTCGCTGATTATCACCATCCCGTTCACGCTGCTGGCATCCATCTTCGGTCTGGTGTTGTTCTTCATTGGCGTGGCGGTGCACCTGATGAACCGCCCGGAACTGATGGCACAATTGCAGCCGTTGATGGAAAACTTAAGCCGCGCGCAGGCAGACCCGGCGCTGATCGAGCAGATGACCAACATCCTGTTCGGCGACCCGGTGATCATCGCTCTTGTGATCAGCCTGGTGGCGGGCTTTGTCCCGCTTTTAGAAGAACTGCTCAAGCCGCTGGCGTTATGGCTGTTTGCCAGCGACCGGTTGACTCCCGCGCAGGGTTTTCTGGGCGGGGTGCTGTGTGGGGCGGCTTTTGGGTTTTGGGAAAACATTAACGCGCTCAACAACGCCGGCGAGGGCGCTGGCGGAGGTACGGTGATTCTGGTGGCGCGGGTGGGCAGCGTTTTGCTGCACATGACTGCCACCGGTATGCTCGGCTGGGGCATGGCATCCTTCTGGCAGCAACCCCGTTATTGGCTGCGTCTGGCAGGCAGCTACCTGCTGGCGGTTGGGCTGCATGCCGGCTGGAACCTGTTTGCCATCCTCAGCGCGGTGCCGGCGCTGCCGCACATCCCCCTGCGTCTGCTGCCGGTGGAAAGCGGCGCGGAAAACAATCTGGCGTGGCTGGCGCTGGCGCTGCTGGCGTTGTTTAACCTGTTTCTTTTGTTGTTCATGAACGCTCATCTGCGGCGCAGCGCGGCGGCAGTGGTTTACGATCCCCCACCGCCCCCCGCGGAGGCGGAAAACCACGAACCGCAGGCGCGGATGTAATGCCCTGTGGTTCGACTACGCTCGCCAACCGCCTGTCGAAGGGCGCTGATCGTATGGTGAGCTTGTCGAACCATACGATCAGGCGCGCCCTGATACCGATCTGTGTTTCGACATACCCCGGCAAACCCTGAAGGGCGCGCCCTTCAGGGGGCGGTTTCGAATCGCGCGCGGTCGTGCCCTGTGGTTCGACTACGCTCGCCAATCGCCTGTCGAAGGGCGTGCCCTGAGCCCGCCGAAGGGCGTGAATGCGTTTAAATGCCCTAACGGGCACGAGTCCCCCCAGGGGGGATTTTTATTGATTCGCATGCTTCCGGTCGCATGGTTCGGCGCACTTCGGCAAGCTCAGTGCACGCTCACCCCGCGACCGGGTCTTAATGCCCTAACGGGCATTTATTGAGGGGGGGTACGCAAACCGGCGGCTCAGCCCAGGTGCATCGGCATGATGACGTGCAGAAAGTCGTCATCGCCAATTGGTTTGATCGTCGCCGGGGTGTTGTTCTGGTTGGTTTCCAGCGCCACCGAGGGGGTCTTGACCACGTCCAGCACCTCGCGCAGGAATTTGACGTTGAAGGCGATCAGCAGCGGGTTGCCCTCGATGTTGGCATCCACTTTGATTTCGCTGGCACCGGTTTCCTCCGACTGGGCGGAAATTTCCACCACGCCGGGGGCGTCGTTCTGCGTCAGGATGTTCAGGCGGACGACGTTGTTGCCCTCGCGGGCGATGATCTCGGCTTGCTTGCAGGCTTTGAGAAAAGCCGGGGTGGATAGCACGGTGTGCGTCTTGGACGAGCGCGGGATGATGGCGCGGTAATCGGGGAAATTGCCGTCAATCAATTGTGAGACCAGTTCGGCATCCTTGACGTGGAAGATCACCTGCCCGCGTCCAGGCGGGATGTTCATGGTCAGGGTTTGCTCGCTTTCGGTAGCAACCCCGCCTGATGCTGGCGGGGTAACCCCGCTTGATGCTGGCGGGGCGATGCGCGCCAGTTCGGTCAGCGCGCGCGCCGGGATGATCACCGTGAGCGCCTGGCGCACCGGGTTGCTCAGCCGCCCCTTGCGCACCGAGATGCGAAAACCGTCGGTGGCTGCCATGCTGACCTGGTCTTCCTGGATGGTGAGCAGCACGCCTTGCAATACCGGGCGGGCTTCATCGGTTGAGGCGGCAAATACCACCTGCTGGATCATCTCCTTAAAATCGGCCACATTCAGGCTGACGCCTTCCGCCAGGTCGGGCACCGGGATGGGCGGGAACTCCTGCGCATCAATGCCCTTAATATCGGTAATGCTGCCACCGCTGCGCACGTTGAGGGTTTGGGTGCGCGGGTCGAGGCTCAGATCAATGCGATCGCTGGGCAGGGTGTTGACCAGGTCCTGGAAAATTCGCGCCGGGACGGTGATCGCGCCGGCGTCTTCGATGTTGGCGGGAATCCAACAGGTGATGCCCAGTTCCAGGTTGGTGGCTGAAAGACGCAGGCGGCTGCCGCCCCGCGCGCCTGCGGGGTCGTCGCTGGCAATCAGGATGTTCGCCAGCACCGGCAGCGTGCTGCGCGGTGATACCGCTTTGGATACAATCGCCAACCCGTGCGCCAGGTGCTGCTGCAGGACGGATGCTTTCATGGAACGCCCTCCCAAGGAGTATGATAGCGAATTATATCAGAAACAGTTTGAGGGAATACCAAAAAATGGTATACCAGTTGAAGGGCTGGAGCGCAGGCGGGCAATTCTGACGCTGCGCAGGCTTCGTCATGCCCTTCGCACACTCTGGGCAAGCCCTGACGGGCACGCCGGCTCAACCTGCGGCAGGGCGTGCCTTCAGCCCGTACAACCCGGCAAGCTCGGTGTACGGGTGGATTACGCCTGGTGAACCTGCCGAGCCATGCGTCCGGTTGTGCGCTGACCGGCGGATAAACTTGCGCCGCCTTCCCGGCATTGCTACAATACTAGCATGACCGCCGCTTTGCGCCGCTTGGGCTTGCCGCTTGCCGCTGCCGTGTTCCTCAGCCTGTATGCCGCCTGGCTGCTGTGGGGCTCCACGGACGCCTGGGAGCGCTTTTGGGTCGGCAATCTGGCGATTTTGTTGACCGGTGCCAGCGCTGCCTGGCTGGCGGGCTGGTTGAGCACCACTGTCCCGCCCAGACAGCGCTCCGCCTTGCGCAGGCTGTTTGCCGGGCTGGCATTGTGGGCATTCAACGACCTGCTGCGCATGGTTCTGCTGGCGTTGGATCCGGCGTTGCTGTTGCGCCCAAATCTGTGCGATCTGCTCTTTCTGCCCGGCGCGTTGTTGATTGGCTGGGGGCTGGTGTGCCTGCCGCGCCCGGCGCGCTCCTCCGGCAGCCGGCTGCGCCGCTGGCTGGACATTACCCTGACCAGTCTGGCGGCGCTGGCGTTGATCTATCTGCTGGTGTTGCAGCCGCGCCTGGCGGAAGCGCCCGGCATCGGTAATCCGTTGGGCATCCTGTATCCATTGGGCAATCTGGCGCTGCTATTGCTGCTGGCGAACCTGTTCCTGCTCGACGATGCGCACCGCCGGCTGGATGGTTACGCCTGGCTGACTGCCGCGCTGGCGGTCTTTACCCTGACCGATCTGCTGTACGCTACCGCCCTGCGGCTGGGCAACTACCAGATCGGCTCCGCCGCCGACCTGGGTTGGGCGGTGGGGGATACGCTCGTCCTGTCCGCGCTGCTCAAGCCGCCGTTTTCACCTGCCGCGCAGCGCAGTCAGGAGCTTGCGCGACCGGCGCGGCGCATCTTTCAGGGCGGGCTGGCGCGCTTTCAGAGTCTGCTGCCGGTGCTGGCGGTGCTGGTGCTGGGCTGGTACACCCTGCTGGACTGGCAGCTGCGCGGCGTCTTCAACCAGCCGGTGCTGTGGGTGACCGTGCTGCTGGCGCTCGGGCTGATTGCCCGCCAGGGCGTGGTGACCGGCGAGGTGGAGTACGAGCAGTACGCCAGCCTGGTCAACAGCGTGGCGGAACCGGCGTTCGTTTGTGATGAGCGCGGGCGACTCAACCTGGTGAACCCGGCTCTCGCGGCTGCCTGCGGCTACAGCCAGGCAGAATTGCTCAACCGCCCGCTGGAGGATGTGCTGGATCAGCCGCCCGAAGGCAGCCGCTGGCTGAACCTTGCCCGCGAGGGCGGTGTGGATAACCTGGCCGGCTGGTCAGGCGAGACCGCGCTGCGCCGCCAGGATGGCAGCCTGCTGCCGGTGTTCCTCTCGCTGCGCCCGGTTGTCTCTGCCACGCGCCGCCGGCTGACCGTGGCGGGCACTGCCCACGACCTCAGCCTGCAAAAACGCCAGCAAGCCGCGCTGCAGGCCGCTTACGAGCGCATTGCCGCTGACCGGGCGGAACTGGAACGGCTCAACCGCGAATTGGAGCAGCGCGTGGCGGAAAAGACCGCCGACCTGAGCGAAGCCTACCGCCGGCTGGAAGCCCAAAACCGCCTGCTGCTCGAGCTCGACCGGCTCAAGTCTGATTTCGTCTCGCTGGTGTCACACGAATTGCGCGCCCCGCTGACCAATATCAAAAGCGGCATCGAACTGCTCATGCACGGAACCCGCCCGCTCTCCGGGCGCAGCAGCCAGATCCTTTACCTGGTGCAGGCGGAGATCGAGCGGCTGACCCGCTTTGTCGAAACGATCCTGGATATCTCGGCGCTGGAGGCGGGTAAATTGCCGCTCTACCCCGCCCCGCTGCCGCTCACCCGCGCGCAAACCAGCCTGAATAACCAGATTGCCCATCTGAGCAGCGCGCAGCGGGTGCGCTGGGACATTCCGCCCGACTTGCCGGCAGCGCTGGTGGACGAACAGGCGCTCAACAGCATTTTATTTCACCTGCTGGACAATGCGTTCAAGTACGCTCCTGAGGGGGAGATTGAGGTTTCCGCCGGGCTGGAAGGGGCGCGCATCTGGCTGCGGGTGCGCGATCACGGGCGCGGGCTGCCGCCCGAAGCCTTGCCGCACCTGTTCGAACAGTTTTACCGCCATGACCGCGAGGATAACCGCGCAGTGTACGGGCACGGATTGGGTTTGTACATTGTCCGGCGGCTGTTGGAAGCCATGCGGGGTGACATCCGCGCTGAAAACCACCCGCTTGGCGGGGCGCAGTTCACCTGCTGGCTGCCGCTGGCAGAGGTTAGTGAAGCCGATTTTGCCGCCAGGCAGGAGGTTGACCCGCTATGACCAAAATTTTGGTGGTTGATGACGACCCAACCTTGCTGCGCTTTTTGCAGGATTTTTTGCGCCAGGAGAGGTACAGCGTGGTTGCGGCAGCCAACGGCAGCGATGCGCTGCGCCAGGCATACCGTGAGCATCCCGACCTGGTGGTGTTGGATGTGATGATGCCCGGCATGGACGGCTGGGAGGTGGCAGCCCGGCTGCGCGAATTATCCAGCGTACCGATCATTCTATTGACGGCAAAGAGTTCCGAAGCGGACAAACTGCGCGGTTTTGGGTTGGGGGTGGATGATTACATCACCAAACCGTTCAGTTTCGCCGAACTGACCGCACGCATCCAGGCCGTGTTAAACCGCACGCGCCAAGCCAGCGCGGCAGAGCGCAACCTGCTCCAATTGGGCGACCTGGAGGTGGACCTCGACCGGCGCGAGGTGCGCCGCGCGGGCGACCCGGTGGTGCTTACCCCAACCGAATTCCGTCTGATGGAAGTGCTGGCGCGCAATGCCGGCAAGGCAGTTGCCGAGACCGAATTAGTGCGCGAGGTGTGGGGCGCTTACCGCCAGGAAAACACGACGACCGTGCGGCGCTACATCTTCCTGCTGCGCAAGAAGATCGAACCGCAGCCGGACGAGCCACGTTATATTTTGACGGTGCGTGGTTATGGCTACCGCCTGGAAGGGGGCAGGTAGCGCGATAGCCGGGCGCGCGCAAAGACAGCAGCGCGGCTGCTGCGCTCCAAAAAGACGCCGCGGCGCTGCTGCCTGAGCGCAAAAACGAATATGCAGGGTCAGTCCACTGCCAGCAGGACGTTGGAGGCTTTGATGATCGCGGAGGCGGGCGAACCTTCTTTTAACTTCAGATCATCGAGCGACGTGATGGTGATGATCGCGACGATCTCCATCCCGCCGGGCAGTTGCAAGGTTACTTCGGCGTTGACCGCGCCGCGAACGATTTTTTTGACCACGCCTTGAAACACATTTCGAGCACTGGTTTTCATGAAATCCTCCTCAAAAAATACGGATATTTTTGATTATACTTATAAGAGTTGAGCGATTCAAGCCGGCGCGCGCGCTGTGCTAGCCCTCGCCGAGGACAGCGCGCAGCGGCTGAGCGGTGGAAGAAAGACCGCGCCGGCGGCGGGCGGCGCTCCAGCGGCTGGCAATCAGGCGGGCTAACAGCCCGCGCGGCACAAGTCCGCCCAGGCATTGCAGGGCGCGGTTGCTCCAGCCAGGCACGACCACCTGCCTGCCCGCCAGAGCGGCGTCCAGAGTCTGGCTGGCAACCCGTCCGGTGTCGAGGGTAGTGATCTGTCCCAGCCAACCCTGGGCGCGAATGGCGCGCAGGGTTTCCGCATTGGTAGGCATACCCGCCGGACAAAGCGCGGTGACCGTAGCACCCAGCCCGCGCAATTCCTCGTTAAGCGCCAGTGAAAAATCAAGCAAAAAGCGCTTGGAAGCCGCGTAAGTGGCTTTGACCGGCATCGGGTAGAAGGCAGCCAGGCTGGCGACGTTGATAATGCGCAAGGTGGCGCGCGGGTCGCGTTGTTCGAGCAGCCCGTGGGTCAGATCAAGGGTGCCTTCGATGTTGACCCGCACGATGGCAAGCAATTGCTGGCTGGTCAGGTGGCAAAAGGGTCCTTCGTGGTCAAGTCCGGCGACGTTGATCAACATCCACACGCGCAGCCCTGCGCGGTGGAAGCAGGCACGCAACTCCGCGCGTTGATTCGCGCTGCTCAAATCGCAGGGGTGGGTAAGCACAGTCACGCTGCTGGCGCGGCGCAGCCCAGCAGCCAGGGTCTCGAGTGGTTCGGCACGCAGGTCGGTCAGCAGCAGCGACCAGCCGCGCGCGGCGCACTCAACCGCGAAGGCTTTGCCCAGCCCGCCGCTTGCTCCGCTGATCACCACCAGGCTGGGGGTCGGTTCATTGGGCAGGTTCATGGTATGCCTCCGCAGGGATGCCGGTCATGCGCGCCGAGAGCGCCCACAGGCGGGCAGCTGTTTCTTCGTCCAGCGCGCGGCGGGCGGGTTGCTTTGGCTGGCAATCTTTCCAGTAAATTGCTGCGGCGGATTGGATAGACTCATCGGTAAGCAGGTAAATAATTCCTGCCGCGGCGCGTTCGGGCGGTTGACCGCCGGAACGGCGCACCCGCCACAACCAGGCAGCCAGGGGGGGCGTGTCTTTCATGCCGATATCGGTGCGCACCAGCCCGGGGTCGGCGGCAAAGGCGCGCGCGCTTGCTCCCGCGCCGAAGCGGCGGTTGAGTTCCAGGGTGAACAGGACGTTCGCCAGTTTGGTGTTCTGGTAGGCGCTCAACCCGTTGTAACGGCGGCGCAGCTGCGGGTCATCCCAGTCCAACCGCCCGGCAGCGTGCGATTGCGAACTGACCGTGACCACGCGGCTGAACGGCGCTGCGCGCAGGCGCGGCAGAAGGCGGTGGGTTAGCAGGAAGGGCGCCAGGTGGTTTACTGCCCATTGCATTTCGACCCCCTCGGCGGTCAGGGTCATCCAGTAGGCGAAGGTGGCTGCGTTGTTGACCAGTCCATCCAGGGCGGGCTTGCCCTGCGCAGCGAGCAGCGCGCTGGCATCCTCTGCCAGGCGGTGGACATCGCTTTGCAGGCTGAGATCTGCCAGCAGGTAATCTACCGGCGCGGCGGGATTGAGCGCGCGCAGGCGCTTTTCAGCGGCGCGGCAGCGTTCCGCCGAGCGGCCGACGCCGATTACCGCCGCGCCGCGCCGCGCCAGTTCCTCCGCCACCGCCAGCCCGATGCCTGAGGTGGCGCCGGTGACCAGGTAGGTTTTCGAATCGAGTTGAGTTTGCATGTTTCGCGCTTCCTTTCCGGTTGCAGGAATGTCAGATGTTCCCTGTGTAACACGCTTTGGGGTGGAGAATCATCTGCCAAAGGGTGGAAAGGGGGTGGATTCGCGGGTGGAGTGGGTCATGAATCGAGCAAACCCAACTCGCGGGCGCGGTTGATCGCCTGAACGCGGGTTTGCGCGCCCAATTTGCCATAGATGTTATTGATGTGGGTCTTGACCGTGCTGGGGGCGATGTGCAGTTGGGCGGCGATTTGCTGGTTGGAGTAGCCGCCCTGTACCAGACGCAGTACGTCCATTTCGCGGCTGCTGAGCGGCTCGATCAATCCACTCTCAAAAGGCGTGCCGGAAGTCGGGCTGGCGTCAGGCGCAGTCAGGCGCAGACGTTTCAGCAGCGGCGCAGGCAAGATGCGCTCCGGTTTAACCCAACGCAGCGACAACCCGGCAAGAATGATTAACAGCGGGGCGGCCACATTGATGAACGTCCCGCCGGCAATGGCGCCGAACAGGATGAACAGCGCCAGCCCGGCGGCGGTCATGCCCCAGCCAGCCAGTTTAAAAGGCGCTGACAGGCTTAACTCGCGCTCTGCCAGCAGTAGTCCAACTCCACTGCCCGCGACCAACAGCAGCCAGGCAAACGCCCAGGCGTTCCAATCGTTGGTCAGCGTATTGAGCAGCAGGATCGCTCCAAGGGTAAGCAGCAGCGCGGCGGGGATGTACAGGAAGGAAGCCCAGCGCCATTTTTGCCGGGCAGGGTGGATGAGCAGCAGCACGCCGCCACCGAGGGTGAATAGCGCCAGCGGTAGGGAGAGGTTGAGCCGGTCGCCGAGAACGAAGTTGAGCATCAGCGCCAGTACCCCCAACCCGGCGATGGTATAACTGGCAATGTGCAGCGGACGTGCAGGCATACGCTAATTATAATGCCAGAAACGCGCCAGGTTGTACACGTACAGCGAACCTGTCGAGCCAGACGACCGGGCATGCCTCACTGAATTGGGATGGTCTCGACGATCACGTTACCTTCGCCGGCGGTTTCGCTCAGGTCGCGCAGCAGGCGATTGGTGATGCCAGTGGTCTCGTTGGGAAATTCGAGCAGAAAGCGCTGGTTGCCTTCGAAAAGGTAAAGCGCGAAGCGGTCGTTGCCGGGCACAGCCCGCAGAATGCCGTGCACCCGCTTGAGGCGCTGCACATCGCGCTGGCGGTCGCCGGTCGAGCGCAGGATGACCTTGACCATGCGAATCTCGCCGCTTTCTTCGGGCGGCACCCCGCCGGGCGGGATGGGCGGCACCAGGTAGCGCAGCCCGCCGTTGACCAGCGGCGCATCCATCTCCAAGGGGGGCGGGTCCACTGGCGCAGGCGGGAGCGGACCGGCAGTCCGCGCGGGTTCGGCGGGCGGCTTGGCGGCTGGTTCACTATGCGGTGAGGTGGCTGGCGCGGAACGGAAGAGAAAATCATCCTCGAAATCCGGCGGCGGGGGCGGAGCGCCGGTTTCTCGGATCACCGGCGTTGCGCTGCCCTGAGCTTCGCTACCCGTTTGGGTATGCCGAAGGTTGCCCGGCGCAGCGCGCTGCCAGTTTTGCCCGGCGGAGAGCGGCGGGCTTTCGGCAATCCCGCGCCCATCTTTTGGAGCAGCAACGGACGGATAAGCGGGCTCATCCGTGGCGTAGCCGTTGCCGTTCTCCTCGTCCGGCAGGTAGCACAGGTAAGGATCCAGTGGTTCGCCGTTTTCCTGGTACTCGATGAACACTTCGCTGACCCGGTTGGCGAGGATTTTCGGCTCACTGCCTTCATTTTCCAGTCTGCCCTCCACCAGCAGCACCCGGTCGGGGGTGACCAGCGGGGCGCATTGTTCCCATACCCGTGTGAAGGCGGTCACCTCCACCGAACCCTGGATATCCTCCAGGGTGAAGAAGCCCATCCAGCCGCCTTTTTTGTTCTGGTAATTGCGGAAGCGGGTAACCATGCCCGCCACGCAGACGCGCTCCTTAGTGGGCAATTCGCTTAACTGACCAATGAAACAGGTCACCTTGCGCTGCAGGGTGGGCAGGTAAGGGGTGAGCGGGTGGTCAGATACGTACAGCCCGATCAATTCGCGCTCCCATTCCAATTGCTCGCGGCGGTCGAGGACGGGCATATCGCGCAGGGTGATCTGCTCGTCCACCCCGGCAATGCTGCCGAAAAAGGACATCTGCCCGCTGTTTAGCGCGCGGAAGTGGCTGGCGCTGACCGAGATGATCCGGTCGAGTGCTTCCAGCAGCGCCATGCGCGCGCCAAAACCGTCCAGCGCGCCAACCCGCGTCAGGCATTCCAGCGAGCGCTTGCCGACTTTTTGCAGGTCGGCGCGGCGGGCAAAGTCGTTCAGGTCGCGGAACGCTCCGGCGCGGCGCGCTTCGAGGATCAAATCCACCGGCGCCTGCCCGACGTTCTTGACCGCGCCCAATCCGAAGCGGATGGCGGGTTTTTCGCCCGGGCGGTCTTCGATGGAAAAATCGTACTGCGAGGCGTTGATGTCCGGCGGCAGTACGTCAATGCCCATGCTGCGGCAGTCGGCAACGTAGAAAGCCACCTTGGCGGTGTCGTGCTTGGATGCTGAAAGCAGCGCGGTCATGTACTCGACCGGGTAATGGGTCTTCAGGTAGGCAGTCTGCACGGCGATGATGCCGTAATCGGCGGCGTGGCTGTTATGAACGAGAATATCGTTGGCAATGAAGTTGTGCGTGCCGGCAATTTCTAAATCGTAGGTTTGTTTTTCGCCCGTGTATTCGATCTCAACAATTTCATCCCAGTACATGTCGTTGTCTGCGTACCGGCGGAGAATATCATCCTCGAAATAGTCCGCCAGTCGTTGAATGATTTGACGGGTAAAGCCGCGCTTGGCAGCCGTATGGGTTGGCATGAATTCCCGCTGCGCAATCCCGGTACTGGCTGTGATATTCTTCCAGCCAATCTGCTGGAGCATTTTTACTTCGTGTACCCGCTCTTTGATAGCCAGGGGGACAACATCCCGGCTTCCAACCTGAACCGAGGGGCGAAGGACAAGCAATTGTTGGAGTCGTTCTCTTTGTTTACCGGGCAGAAAATGGCAGCCAATCTGTTCTTCAAACGCACGCAGGTTATCATCCCCCACCACAAAAACCTGGTAACCGGTTCGACCGTCCTTGTAGGGAAATTCAACCGTGCGCAGGTGGCTGATGATGCCCAGTCGGAGCAGCAGGTGTTGAGTCTGCCGGGCTAAGGTCGGACTGGCGGTGGCGTAGTAGGCGAAACGGCTGGCGCAACCGATGTGGCCATCACCTTGCCACATGCGGCTGAGCAGCAATCCAATCTGATCCGGTTGCAGGGAAAACACCGGCGGCGGAAGCGATTTGTTTTTCGCGGTTTGCCCCAAGAGGTTAAGTTGTCTTGCCCATGCAAATATGCCCGGCGGCGTTTTTTTATGCTTCCGTTTGGCATAAACCGAGTAAGTGTTTTTGTGAACCTTAACCGTGCAGAGCACATTTTCGAACCGCTCGGCAGCGCGCACAAAATCCTGCACCTGTGCTTTGTCCTGGTTGTAGTAATAGACGGAATGCGGGTGGCACAGGTTGCCTTCCGCAATCAGATGTCCCAGCGCAATTACCTGATAATCTTCCCAGCGCTGCGAACCTTTTACCGGCAATCTTCTCGGGACGGCGATCAAATCCCCTTCCTTAAGACTGGCGAGGTTTTTCCATCCGTCAAAGGTATAAAAGGGGTGATTGGCAGTCGCTTCGATTTGTTTCCCCAGCCGCGTAATCAACCGGTAGACCGGCTTGACCCCGTTGTCCACCACGTCTAAAATCCTGCCCTGCGTCAGACGCAGCGTTTCCACTTCACAGGTCAACACGGACGAGGCGTTTTCTTTGCCCTCGAACAATGCCTGGATGGTAACAGGGAGGCCGGTGTTTGTGTCAACGATTTGGGTATCCCCGGTCAGGCACTTGTTAAACCCATAGCGCGCAAATTCTTCCCAGTCGGCGAAGATCTGCGCGGCGGTTTCGGCGGGAATGCCGCGCTGGCTTGCCCCGCGCACGAACTTCTCGCTGTGTTTTTCCAGCTTGTCTTTTTGCTTCTTGGCAATCGCCTTGCGCAGGTCGTCCGATTCCGACAGGGTATAGCCCGCCAGCTCAACCGCGGCGCGCATGATCTGTTCCTGGTAGATCGGGATGCCGTAGGTTTCCTTGAAGATCGCTTCCATCGAAGGGTGACGGTAACTGACCGCCTGTTCGCCGTGCATGCGGTGGATGTAGTCGGGAATGTATTCCAGCGGTCCCGGGCGGTAGAGCGCCACCATGGCGATGACGTTATCCACGTTCTTGGGCTTCATCTGGGTCAGGTAGCGGGTCATGCCGCTGCCTTCCAGTTGAAAGACGCCCGCGGTGTGCCCCTTGCCGAGGAATTCGAACGTCTGCGGGTCGTTGATGGGGATGTTGTCGAGGGTGAAGGTCTTATCGTGGCGCTTGGTGATCAGATCGCAGGCGCGCTGCATGATGGTCAGCGTTGCCAGCCCGAGAAAGTCCACCTTGAGCAGCCCGAGCGACTCGATGATAGACATCTCGAACTGGGTAACGGTCTTGATCGGCGATTCTTCCGATCCGCTGGTCGGGCGGTGCAGCGGAATGTATTCGATGATCGGCTTGTCGGTGATGATCACCCCGGCGGCGTGGGTGCCGGCGCTGCGCACCGAGCCTTCCATGTGCGCGGCGGTGTCAATCAGATCCTTGAGGTAGGGGGTGTTGTCGTACAGCGACTTGAGCTCGGGCACTTGTTCGAGCGCTTCGCTGATCGAAACCGGTTTGCCGGGCACGTTGGGAATCAACTTGCTGACCCGGTCAACCTCGCTGAGCGGGATGTCCATCACCCGCCCGACATCGCGCACCGCCGCCCGCGCGCCGAGCGTGCCAAAGGTGATGATCTGGGCAACGCGGTCGCTGCCGTACTTGCGGGCGCAGTATTCCATCATTCGCGCGCGCTGGTCGTCCTGGAAGTCCAGGTCGATATCCGGCATGGAGATGCGCCCCGGGTTGAGGAAACGTTCGAAGATCAGCCCGTGGGCAATCGGCTCGACGTTGGTGATGTCGAGCGTGTAGGCGACGATGGAACCGGCGGCGGAACCGCGCGCATTGTACCAAATGCCGTTCTGGCTGGCAAAGCGGCACAAGTCCCACACGATGAGGAAGTAGGCATCGAAGCCCATCTGGTGGATGACCGCCAGTTCGTAGTCCAGGCGTTCGCGCGCCTGCTCGAGCAGCGGGCTGCCGGCGTAGCGGCGCTGCAATCCCTGCTGGCACAGGCTGCGCAGGTAGGTATCGGTGGTGCAGCCGGGCGGCACCTCGAACAGCGGCAGGTGATAGCCTTTGGTGGACAGATCAACATTGGCGCGTTCGGCGATCAGCAGCGTGTTGTCCAGCGCATCCGGCAGCTCGCGGAACAGGTCGCTCATCTCCTGCGGGGTGCGCAGGTAGTAGGTGTCGTCCGTCATGCGGAAGCGGTTGGGATCGGTGATCAGCGAGCCGGTCTGGATGGCAAGCAGAATATCCTGGTAGCGCGCGTCGCCAGGCTCGACGTAATGCACGTCGTTGGTGGCGACGAAGCGGGCGGCGTAGCGCGGGGCGAGTTCCTTCAGCGCGCGGTTGATCGTTTCCAGTTCGGGAATCTGGTGGCGCTGCAGCTCAAAGAAGAAGTTGTCCTTGCCGAACACCTCGTAGTACCAGTCAACCTGCTTGCGGGCTTCGTCCACGCCGCGCTCGACGATCAGACGCGGGATTTCCGCCGCCATGCAGCCGGAGGTGGCGATCAGCCCTGCGGCGTGCGCGGCGAGGAAGTCGTGATCAATGCGCGGGTGATAGTAAAAGCCTTCCAGTTGCGCGGCGGAGGCAATCTTGAGCAGGTTCTGGTAGCCGGTGTCGTTTTCCGCCAGCAACAGCAGGTGGCTGGCGGATTTATCCTGGCGCGAGTCGCGGTCGCGCATTCCGCGCGGGGCAAGGTAAGCCTCCATGCCGATGATCGGCTTGACCCCGGCGGCTATGGCGGCGTTGAAGAATTCAATCACCCCGTACATGCTGCCGTGATCGGTGATGGCGACGGCGGGCATGTTCATCTCGCGCACGCGCTTGACCAGCTTCTTAATGTGCGAGAAGCCGTCCAGCAGCGAGTATTGGGTATGGACGTGCAGATGAACGAAGGACATTCCGCTGGCTCGTGGGGTTACGGGGGTGGTCAAAAAATTATAGCACGCCCAACCCTACGCCAAGGCGGCGGCTTGCTTAAAAGTTGGCGGGGGGGATGATTCGTTAACGTTTGACAGCGCAGCGCACAATCGCCTGCCAGCAGCAGCTCCGCCTCCGTTGCGGCGAGCGGGTTGGCGTGGTAGAATCACAATTGGAACAATACTTTTCTTTTTTTTTACAGGAGGATGAATGGATCAGGAAAAGGGCACCTTTAAGGTCAAGAAAGGACTTGCCCAAATGCTGAAGGGCGGCGTGATTATGGACGTGGTCACTGCCGAGCATGCGCGGATTGCCGAAGATGCCGGCGCCGTGGCGGTCATGGCGCTGGAGCGCGTTCCGGCGGATATTCGTGCGCACGGGGGGGTTGCCCGAATGAGCGACCCGGAACTGATCCTGCAAATCATGGATGCTGTTACCATTCCGGTGATGGCAAAAGCGCGCATTGGTCATTTTGTCGAAGCCCAAATACTGGAAGCCCTTGGGGTTGATTATGTTGACGAATCGGAAGTGCTTACCCCGGCAGACGAGGAGCACCACATCAATAAACACGCGTTTAGCGTTCCGTTTGTGTGCGGGGCGCGCAACCTGGGCGAAGCCCTGCGCCGCATTGGCGAGGGCGCGGCGATGATTCGAACCAAGGGCGAGGCTGGCACCGGCGATGTAGTCGAAGCGGTGCGCCATGCCCGCTCTGTGCTGGGCGAAACCCGCCGCCTGCAAAACCTGCCGGACGAGGAATTAATGACTTTTGCCAAAACCATTGGCGCGCCGTACGAACTGGTGCTGGAAACCCGCGCGCTGGGACGCCTGCCGGTGGTCAATTTTGCTGCCGGCGGGGTGGCGACTCCCGCCGATGCGGCGCTGATGATGCAGTTGGGCGTGGATGGCGTGTTCGTCGGCTCGGGCATCTTCAAATCGGGCGACCCTGCCAAACGCGCCGCAGCCATTGTCAAAGCGGTGACGCACTACAATGATCCGAAAATCCTGGCGGAAATCAGCCGCAACCTGGGCGAGCCAATGGTGGGCAAGCAGGTTTCGGCTATTCCGGAACACGAATTGATCGCCGGGCGCGGCTGGTAGCCTGGGCTTTTATGCCATGAAGATCGGTGTGCTGGCTTTACAGGGCGCTTTTATCGAGCACCAGGCTATCCTGGAAAGGCTGGGCGCGCAGGTGTGCCAGGTGCGCCTGCCGGAACACCTGGACGGGCTGGATGGGCTGATCATCCCGGGCGGCGAGTCGACCACCATCAGCAAACTGGCGGTTGCCTTTGGGCTGATGCAGCCGCTGCGCGAGTTTGCCCGCCAGCGGGCGGTGTGGGGTACTTGCGCCGGAGCCATCTTCCTCTCGCGTGATGCGCACCGCGATCAACCGCTGCTGGGGTTGATGGATATCACCGTGCAGCGCAACGCCTTTGGGCGGCAGGTCAATTCGTTCGAGACGCTCGTGGATGTGCCCGCGCTGAACAAGGTGGACCCATCCAACCGCCCATTTCCGGCAGTTTTCATCCGCGCTCCGCTGATCGAGAAAGCCAACGGCGCCAGCCAGCCGCTGGCGCGCCTGGCGGATGGGCGGATTGTGGCAGCCCAACAGGATCGCTGGCTGGCAACTTCGTTCCACCCCGAATTAAGCCAGGATGACCGCTTTCACCGCTATTTTTTGGAGTTGATCCGATAGAAACGCGATTGTTTGCCTGGTACGATCTATGGACGCTTTACCGCTACCGCGATCAGGCGCAATGCCTGGATACCACCCTGGCGTTGACCCGCGGCAGCCCGGTGGGCGCGTGGGGCGTGCTGGATCATTTACGCCTGGATAAGGGCAGCGCAACCTGCGTATTGCGCTCCGGCAACGGCACGCAGCCGTTGATCGGTCAGGTGCGTTATTCGGCAGGCGAGCGCAGCGCCCGGCTGGCGTTTGTGCTGCCGGCGCGCGGGGTGGACAGTCTGGGCGTGACCGCGCTGCTGGAAGGGCTGGCACAGCACGCCGGCGCGCATGGCAGCCATGCCCTGCTGGCGGAAGTAGAGGAAAGCAGCCCGCTGTTCGAGGGGTTGCGCCGGGCAGGTTTTGGTGTGTTCACCTGGCAGCGAATCTGGCGCATCAACGCCCAGCGGCAGGAGCCGGGCGATGCCACCATTGCATGGCAACCGACCAGCGATCTGGATCACATGGCGGTGCGCAGCCTTGCCCATACCTTAATTCCCCTGCTTGCGCAAAGCGCCGAGCCTCTGCCCAATACCTTGGAGGAAGGCTGGGTTTTCACGCGCGAACAAGAAGTGCTGGCTTACGCCGCGCCGGTTTACGGACCACGCGGTATTGTCATTCAGCCGCTGCTTCACCCGGCGGTGGAGGATGTTCCCGCGCTGTTGCACGGATTGATTGCCGCGTTGCCGCTGCAACTGGGTCGCCCGGTGTATTTGGTGGTGCGGGCGTATCAATCCTGGCTGGAGCCGGCGCTGGAAGGCTTGGGGGCGGAAAGCGGCGAGCGCCAGGCGGTGTTGGTCAAGCACCTGACCGTCGCGCAGCGCAAGCCGGTATTCGCCACCCTCAACAATACGCTGGAAAAGCACCAGCCGGCAATGCTGGGCATGCCCGGAAACGAAACTCCGCTGCCCCTGGTGCAGCATAAAACAGAAGAAAGTTTGAACTAAACGAAGGATGACGCAACGAAGAATTACTGACGATTTACACGCTTTAATGGACGTATTGCCAGCGCGCATTCGCGCGGCAGTAGTCAAAGTCAATGACAGCGACAACCTGCTCGAAATCGTGCTCGACTTGGGGCGCGTTCCCCTGGCGCGCTTCGTGCAGGGCGAGGTGGCGCTCGACCAGGACGAAATCACCCGCGAGGATATTGATCACGTCGTGGCGAAGATCGGCGACTTCGACGCCGACAACCGCGCCGGGCTGGAGCGCACCCTGCACCGCATTTCCGCCATCCGCAACCGGCACGGGCATATCGTTGGTCTCACCTGCCGGGTTGGGCGGGCGGTGTACGGGACGATTGATATTATCCAGAACCTGGTGGAATCGGGCAAGTCCATTCTGCTGCTCGGGCGCCCCGGCATTGGCAAGACAACCATGCTGCGCGAGTCGGCGCGCATTCTGGCAGAACTGCACCGCGTGATTATTGTGGACACCTCCAACGAAATCGGCGGCGATGGCGATGTGCCGCACCCGGCGGTTGGACGCGCGCGGCGCATGCAGGTTGCCAAGCCTTCGCTGCAGCACGAGGTGATGATCGAGGCGGTGGAGAATCACAACCCGGAAGTGATCATCATTGATGAGATCGGGCGCGAACTGGAAGCGCTGGCTGCCCGCACCATCGCCGAGCGCGGGGTGCAGTTGGTGGCTACCGCGCACGGGCGCACGCTGGAAAACCTGCTGCTCAACCCCACCCTGTCCGACCTGATTGGCGGGATCGAATCGGTCACCCTGTCCGACGAAGAAGCCCGGCGGCGCGGCACGCAGAAAACGGTGTTGGAGCGGCGCTCGCCGCCCACCTTTGACGTGCTGATCGAGATCCAGGAGCGCGACCGGATGCACGTCCACCCGGATGTGGCAGCGGCGGTGGATGCGCTGGTGCGCGGTTACCCGCTGCCGCCGGAGGTGCGCTTCCGCGACGAGCAAGGCGAGATTCACATCGAAACGCCAGCCGCCGCCGCGCCGCGTTCGCTGCCGCAGACCAGCCGGCGCTCATTTGTCAACGGCGCAGACTTCCGTCCGCTTTCCCGCATCCGGCGCGAGCCCGCGCTGGGCAGGGAGGAGATGCAGTTGCCGGGTGAACTTGCCAGCCAGCCGTCAGCGCCGCTGCAAACCATTCGCATCTATCCATACGGAGCAGCCCGCAACCGGCTGATTCAAGCCGCCAAGCGGCTGGGCGTGCCGGCTCAGGTAGTGCATAACCTGGATGAAGCCGATGTGTTGATGACTCTGCGGACGTACTACCGCTCGCGCCAGCAGCCGGTGATTGAGGCGGAGGAGCGGCGCATTCCCATCTACGTGCTGCGCGCCAACACCATCAGCCAGATGGAACAATCGCTGGCGGAATTGTATAACCTGAGCGCGGATGCCAATTCAACCGAAATGGAGATTATCGCCGCGCAGACCCAGGTGGCGATTCAAAACGTGCTTAACGGGCAGCGCTTTGCCGACCTGCCACCCGCGCCAGCCAGCGTGCGGCGCATGCAGCACGAAATGGCGCGCTCGCAGCAACTGGTGTCACATTCCTACGGCAAGGAACCCCACCGACGGGTGCGCATCTTCCGCGAATAGCCTTCTGCAAGCTGAGCCTGTCGAAACAATCAGGGTTGATCACTTACCGGAGAATATTTTTATGCCACCCAAGCCCCTGACTGCCTTTGTGCTGATGCTGATTATCTCTGCCCTGCTGGCATCCTGCAATGGCGGCGTGCTCGAACCGACCGCCGCCCTCTCTCCCGAACCAACAATGACCAGCCTGCCGCCGACCGAAACGCCCGTTCCGCCGCGCGAATTGAACATCTGTCTGGGGCAGGAACCGCTTTCGCTCTACCTGTATGCCGGCGGCGGCTCGCGCGCCATGTGGAACGTGCTCGAAGCCATTTATGACGGACCGGTGGACTACCGCGCCTACCAGCCACAGCCGGTCATCCTCGATGGGCTGCCCAACCTGGAAAACGGCGGCGCGCTGATCGAAAGCGTGCCGGTCGAGCGCGGCGCGGCGGTGCTTAACTCGCTTGGCAATCCGGCGGTGCTGGATACCGGCGTGAGCGTGCTGCCGGCGGGCTGCCGCTCCGCGGACTGCGCCGTGCGTTGGGATGGTATTTCGGCGCTCCAAATGGATCGCCTGACGCTGACCTTCCGTCTGCTGCCCGGATTGCGCTGGCAGGATGGCGCTCCATTGACCGCCGCCGATTCGCTGTATGCCTTCCGCCTGGCTGCCGACCCGTCCACGCCGGTCACCCGCCGCCTGGTTGAGCGCACCCTTGACTACCGCGCGCTGGATGAGACCAGCACACAGTGGCAGGGCTTGCCCGGCTACCTGCCGGATGATTTTGCAACCTATTTTTGGCTGCCGCTGCCCGAACACGCCTGGGGACGGTTTTCGGCTGCCGAGCTGCTCGAAAACGAGGAAGTCAACCGCCGCCCGCTGGGCTGGGGTGCTTACCAGATCGAATCGTGGACGCCCGGCGAGAGCATCCGCCTGGTGCGCAACCCCAACTACTTCCGCGCTGCGGAAGGGCTGCCACGCTTTGATGCGCTCACCTTCCGCTTCTTTGGGCAGGCGGCGGATAACAATATCGCTGCGCTGGCAGATGGCACATGCGACTTTGTGGATAATACGGTGGATTGGGAAGGTCAGTTGATGGTGCTGACCGAACTGGAGGATAAAGCAGCCGCCCGTATCCACTCTGCCCCCAGTGCGGTGTGGGAGCAGCTGGCGTTTGGCATCAGCCCGTCCGCTTACGATGGCGGCTATAACCCGTGGGGCGGTTACCGCCAGGACATCTTCGGCGACGCGCGCACCCGCCGCGCCCTTGCCGCGTGCATTGACCGCCAGGCGCTGGTTGACCGGCTGTTGTACGGCCGCTCGGCGGTGCCGCTCGGTTTCTTCCCGCCCGGTCACCCGCTGCACTTTACCGACCTGACCGCCCAGCCCTACGATCCGCAGCAAGGCATGCGCCTGCTCGATGAAGTTGGCTGGCGCGACCTGGATGGCGACCCGGCAACGCCGCGCCAGTCGGACGGGGTTTTTAACGTCCTCAATGGCACGCCGCTGACGCTGGATTATCAGACCACCCCCGACCGCCTGCAGCAGATGACCGCCGAGCGGATCATCGAAAACCTGTCAGAGTGCGGCGCGCAGGTCAACCTGCGCCTGGTGGAAGCGGGCGAACTGTACGCTCCGGGAGCGCAAGGCGCGTTGTTTGGGCGCAATTTTGACCTGGCGCAGTTTGCCTGGCAGTCCGGGCGCGACACGCCTTGTTTCTTGTTCAGCGGAGAGCAGATCCCGCGCGCCGAAAATGGCTGGCTGGGAGTAAACGTCACCGGCTGGAACGATGCAACCTACAACGGGTTATGCGCCGCGGCTCAGCGGGCGGCGCCTCTTGAAGGAGAGGCATACCTTCAGGCGCAGCGCGCTGTCCAGCAGGCGTTTTTGGATAACCTGCCCGCCCTGCCGCTGTACTTCCGCCTTGACCTGACCCTTTCGCGCCCTGATTTGTGCCACTACGCCATGGACAGCGGCGCCCGCAGCCCGCTCTGGTCGCTGGAAAGCTGGGACAGCGGCGAAGGCTGCCCGTAAACGGGAGCGGAGGATTCGCGCTTCGCCTGAAACGCAGCCGGGTTATCGCTGGTTCAAGCCCAGGAAGGCATTCACCACCAGCGGGTCGAAGTGCTGACCGGATTGCTCGCGGATGTAGGCGATTGCCTTTTCTCTTGTCCAGGCTGGGCGGTAAGGTCGGTCGGAGGTCAGCGCATCGAACACGTCCACCACCGCGAAGATGCGCGCCTCGAGCGGGATTTCCTCGCCGCGCAAGCCGCGCGGGTAGCCCGTGCCGTCCCATTTTTCGTGGTGACAGTAGGGAATGTGCATTGCCGGACGCAGGTACTCGATTGGGTAGAGCATCTCGTAGGCGAACTGCGGGTGGCGGCGCATTTGCTCCCATTCCTGCGCGGTGAGCGCGCCTTCCTTGAGCAGAATCGAATCCGGCACGCCCAGTTTGCCAATGTCGTGCAGCAGCGCGCCGCGGCGCAGGTGGATCATTTCCTCGTCGCGGAAGCCCATTATTTGCGCCAGTTTGAGGGTCAACTCGGTCACCCGCAGGGTGTGATTTTCGGTTTCCTTGTCGCGCAGGTCCATTGCCCGCGACCAGCCCTCGATGGTGGCTTCGTAGGCGATGTTCAGTTCGCGGTTGGATTGCTGCAAGGCTTCGAAATTGAGAATGCTGCTGATCGCAATGGCGGTCTGGTTAGCAAATACCTGCAAATCCGCCAGCCAGTCCGTGCCGGGCTGGAAGTCGGCGCGGAAGAATAACTCCAGCGCGCCGATCAATTCGCCTTTGGCACTCAACGGCGAGACCACCTGGGTGACGAATTTTTCCTCGTCGAGCATGAAGGGTCTAATGTTGGCGCGGTGTTCTTCCAAGTTGTTGAAAATTAGCGTGCTGCGCTTGAGCGCCGCCTGCCCGGCGTGACTTTCGCCCAGACGCATCAGCACGCGCTCGATCTTGCGCGTCCAGAAACCGTAATCGGCACTGTATTCCAGAGTCGAAGTGCGCTGGTTGAAGAGGAAAATCGCGGCGGCGTCGGCGCGCATCTGGTGGGTGGTCTGTTCCAGGATGACGCGCATGACCTTTTTGAACTCCAGCCCTTCGATGATCGCGCTGTCAATGATGCGCAGCGCACCCAGCCGCGAGACATTGCGTTCGATGCGCTGGTATAACTCGTCGCGGTAGATCACCCCGGCGGCTATCTCCGCCACGGCTACCAGCAAGCCCAGTTTCTCCGCCTGGATCGGGCGCAGGCTGCCGATGGACAGCACCCCCAGGCGTTGGTAATCCACCTCCAGCGGCGCAGAAGCCGCCGCGCGGCAGTCCTCGCACAGATCGGCGCGGAACAGATCCGGGCGGGAGGGCAGGTCGTTGTTCAGGAAGGGTTTGCCGTCCGCCAGCACCCGCGCGCTGACCGCGCCGACCGGCGAGACCGCACTGGCGCTGAGCGGCTGCCAGATGCCCGCGGCGGCGGTGGTAATGATGCGCCCATCGTCGGGGGTGATCATCTCGACCGCCGCGGCTTCCACGTCCAGCAGGCGCATCACCTCGTCGAGCAGGATGGTGTACACCGACTGGGCGTTGACCGCATGGGTGAGCGCCTGGCTGATACTGGCAATGGTCTGCAGCAACTGTTCGTGCTGGCGCTGCTCGGTAATATCGAAGCAGGTGCCAACGAAACCGAGAAATTCGCTGGTGGGGGAAAAACGCGGCGCGCCGGTCTCGCGCAGCCAGCGGTATTCGCCGTCGGCGCGGCGCAGGCGGTATACAAACGTGTACGGTTCATGCTTTTCCACATACCGGAGATATTCGTTCAACACCGCCTCGCGCTCATCGGGGTGTAATCCATCTGTCCAGCCGAAGAACAGATCCTCATCCTGAAAATGACCGGTGAACTCCTGCCAGGTGCGGTTGAAATACGCCACGCCCCCGTTGGCGTCGGTCATCCAGATCATCACCGGGGCGCTGTCGGCGATGACCTGGAAACGCTGCTCCGATTCGCGCGCGGCTTGCTCCGCCGCGCGGCGGGCGGTGATGTCCTGCCGGATGGCGATGAAATGGTGGATCTGCCCATCGCCGCCGCGCAGCGGGGTGATCACCACGTCTTCGAGGATCAGGCTGCCATCCTTGCGCCGGTTGATCATCTCGCCGTGCCAGACTTGGCCGGCAAGCAGGGTCGTCCACAGGTGGTGGTAAAAGACCTGGTCGTGCTGTCCGGATTGTAAAATGCGCGGATTCCTGCCGAGCACTTCCTCCAGGGTGTAGCCGGTGCTGCGGGTGAAGGCCGGGTTGACCCATTCGATGCTGCCCTGCGGGTCAGTGATGACCACAGCATTGGCGGCGCTTTCCAGCGCGGCGGCTTGCAGGCGGACGCGCTCTTCCATCTCGAAGCGCCGCGCGCCTTTCCATGCCCCGTCCATGAACAAACTCAGGCGCAGCACGTCCTGCGGGGTGTACTCCTGCTCGGCGTTGCTGACCCCGATCACTGCCACGACCCGATCCTGGCGCAGCACCGGCACGCTCAAAAAGCGAGTCGGGGTCACGCGGCTTTGCGGGAAGCTTTTTTTGAGCGGGTGGTCGCGCTGGAAATCGTTGACCAAGACCGGTTTCTTTTGGCGGGTGACCTCTGCCCACAGCCCGCCGCTGACCAGTTCGAAGCATTCCAGCGCGTCTGCCGCTGGAAGCATGGCGCGCGCTGACTCGGAAAATACCGCAACCGGGTAGTCGCTCTGCTCCTCATTGTACAAAAAGATATACCCCATGCAGCTGGCGGTCATTTGCAGGGCTTTGTCCAGCGCGGCAGTGAGAAATTGCTCCTGTGAGGCATAATTGCCCTGGAAGAATTCGACCGCCTGGCTGAGGTACTCAACCTGCTGCTGGTTTTCGCGGCTCAATCGTTCGCGGCGCAGGCGGTTGGTCAGCAGCACCCCCAGCGCCAGCGTGCCAAACGGGTAGATCAACAGCACCGGCAGGCTGATGGCGCGCAGCACTTCCAGCGCGGTGGGCAGCGGCAGGGTAAACATCAGTGCCAGCATGACCAGGCTGACCGCCAGCCCGAACAGGTACACTTCCCACAGCGGCATTTGCTCCAATTGGCGGCGGCGGGCGTGCCGCCAGAGCAACCCCAGGCAGCCGGTGGCAAGGATGACCAGCATACCGGTCAGCGCGGCGTCGCCGCCCAGCCACAGACGGTATGCCGCCGTGACCAGCATGGCGACCACAGTCGGCAGGGCGCCAAAATACAACCCGCTGATGCTGAGCAGCACCGAACGGGTGTCGAAGATGATCCCTTCCGCGAAGGTCCAGGGAGTGGCGATCAGCAGAACGCCCACCCCGCCGAGGAACAAACCTGCCGCCAGGCGGCGCGGCAGCATCGGGCGGATGAAGTTATCCTGCCGGATGAGCACATCGAAAATCAGCAGCGTTGCCAGCAGCAGGGCAATGTTCTGAGAAAGAGTTAAAAAAATTGAAAAATTCACGGATATTTCCAATAAATCGGCGAAGACAGGCTGCCAACTCCGGTTTTATTAAATCACAAAATAAGCGCGCAGCGGCTGGAAATGAGAAGGTCTTTTTGTAAGGAAAGGATCATTGTTTAAGCAATTTTTGGTGCAATTGGCTCGCATGGGAGAAATGCAGATGGCAGCAGGAAAAGAAGTTGTCTGCACATGTTTATTATTATAGGATGTTGCGGGATTAATTCAACGGATTTTTACCGAAAAGGTATAAAAAGCGCATCGTGACTACTCGGGCAGTTCTCGCCGCCGTTGGATTTTTTGGCGTCGGATCCATCCGTTGCCGGGTATGGCTTGTTCGCGCTCGGCTGGCAGGCAGGATATAATACGATAAAATTAGTTATATTATATTTTATCATGGATTCTGCCTGGTTTTCTGATCTGCCCGGCAGGCTGCGCGATGAGCCCATTGCGCGCCTGTTCCTCAGTTACGAAGCCCTGACTGCCGGCGGCGAAGCGTTGAGCGCGGCGCGTTTCAACCTGCTGCGCCAGTCCGCCGCTCTGCCGGGCGTACTACCCGTGCTGATCGGCAGCCCGCCGGCGGCGGAACTGCGCGCGCGCCTGCCATTGGATGGTGCCCTGTATGCCGGGTTGGACGGCGCGCAAATCCACGAACCGGAAGAAGCGCCCGACCGGCTGGCGCGCCACCTGCGCCTGGCGGATACCTCGCCGCCTGCGCTGCGCCGCGCGCTGACCGGCTGGGTGCTGGCGAACCGCTCACCGGCAGACGCTTTTCCGGTCTATGTGGGGTGCGGCGCGCTGGATCAGCCGGCAATGGAGCTGGTGCGCCAGTTAAACGGCTATAGCCCGGCGGGGGCGGCGCCGTGCGATCCGCGCGCGGCGGAGGATCGCGCCGCGCTCTTCGCGCTGTTGCGCGCCGTCACGAACGCGGCAGCACTTCCAGATTTGCCAGCGAAGCGACAAGCCGCTTGAAGCCGACCGTTTCGAAGAACACGTCCACCGTCTCGTCGCCGTCCTGGACGCGGCTCTCCATGACAATGCCCTCCCCCCACACCGGGTGGCGCACCCGGTCGGTGGCGTGGTAGCGCGGTTGCAGAATGGCAGCCGATGGGGAGCGAGCAGGCTGCGGGCTGAAATAGCGGCTGCGCAGCGCGCGCGATTCGGGATTTTCCCAGCGGTCGGCGCGGCGGCGCTGCCCCTGGCGCTGCAGCAGGGCGGGGGGCAGGTCCTCCAGGAAACGCGAGGGTTCTTGAACTTCGGGCCCGCCGTACTGGCTGCGCTGGTGGGCGCGCGCCAGGTGAACCCGGTTCCTGGCGCGGGTAATGCCGACGTATAGCAGGCGGCGTTCCTCCGCCATTTCCTCCGGGTCGTCTTTGGAACGCGAATGCGGCAGCAGCCCTTCGTCCAGCCCGATGATGAAAATGCTGTCAAATTCCAATCCCTTGGCGGCGTGCAGGGTGAGCAGCGTGGCGGCGTTGACGGTTTCTTCCGGCAGAGTATCCTGGTCGGAGACCAGGGCAAGATTTTCGAGAAAGGCGGTTAACCCGCCCTCGTTGAACTCGTACGCCAGGCGGCGCAGTTCCTGGATGTTGTCCCAGCGTTCCTTGCCCTCGTTGCTGCCGTCGTCAATGTATTCCTGGTAGGCAGTGTCAAGCAGGATGCGATCGAACAGGGCGGGCAGGCTGAGTCCATTGGCAGCCGCGCTGCGCCAGCCAGCCAGTAAGCCGCCAAAGTCCGCCAGCGGGAGTATGCTGCGCCCGCTGAACTTCCCCCAGTGAAGCGACTGGCTGCCCTTTTGTCCCAGTTCGATCAGCAACCGACCGGCGGTCATTTGCGCCTGGCGCGCCGCCAGTTGCAGCGCGACCATCGTCTTTTCCCCCACCCCGCGCGGCGGTACGTTGATCACCCGCGCCAGCGAAACCTCGTCGTCCGGGTTGTGCACCAGGCGCAGGAAGGAGATGATGTCCTTGACCTCGCGCCGCCCGTAAAAGCGCAGCGCGCCAACCAGGCGGTAAGGCAGCCCGGCGCGCAAAAAGGCTTCTTCCAGCAGGCGCGACTGGGCATTGGTGCGGTACATGACGGCAAAGTCGCTGCCGCGCGCCTTGCCGCCGGTAATCCACTGGCGGATGGTGTCCACCACGAAGGCGGCTTCGGCGTGCTCATCCACCGCCTCGTACAGCACGATGCGCTCGCCGTGCCCGCGCTCGGAGAACAGGCGTTTGGGCGTGCGGTGGACGTTGCGGTCAATCACCGCGCGGGCGGCGTCCAGCACGGTCTGAGTTGAGCGGTAATTCTGTTCGAGCAGGATTTTCTGACAGTCGGGGTAATCCTGTTCGAAGCGCAGCACGTTGCGGTAATCGGCGCCGCGCCAGCGATAAATGGATTGGTCCTCGTCGCCGACGACGAACAGGTTGCGGTGCAGCGACGCCAGCAGTTTGAGCAGTTCGTACTGCACCAGGTTGGTGTCCTGGAACTCGTCCACCAGCACGTGTTCGAAGCGGCGGGCGTAGCGCTCGCGCACCTGGGGGTTATCCACCAGCAGGCGCACGGTTTCAAGCAGCAGGTCGTCGAAATCAACCGCGTTGGAATCGCGCAGCAGGTTCTGGTAGCGCTCGTAAATACGCCGGGTGACTTCATCGCGGTAGGATTGGATGGGAAAGTCTGGCGGGGTGATCAGGTTGTTCTTGGCGGTCGAGATGGCGGCGTGGATGCTGGTCGGGCGGTAGAGTTTTTCGTCCAGGTTCAGTTCGCGGATGGCGCGCCGCACCAGTGCCTGCTGGTCGTCGCTGTCCATGATGACAAAAGTGTTGTCGAAGGGCAGATATTGCGCTTCGCGGCGCAGGATGCGCGCGCAGTTGGCGTGGAAAGTGCCCAGCCAGACGCCCTCGCCGCGTTCGGCGAGCAGGTTTTGCAGGCGGTGCTGCATCTCGCGGGCGGCTTTGTTGGTAAAGGTGACCGCCAGGATGTGGTAGGGCTGCGCGCCCAGATCGTCAATCAGGTAGGCAATGCGCTGAGTCAGGACGCGGGTCTTGCCGGAGCCGGGTCCCGCCAGCACCAGTATCTGACCCAGCCCGGCGGTGACGGCGGCGCGCTGCTGCGGGTTGAGGTGATCGAGTTCGATCATGGCAGGGGTGATTGTACCATGAAGGCGGTGCCCCATCCGAGGATATAATCATCTCAACCAACCCACAACCGAGGAGTCCCATGCCTTCCGCTTCCCTGTTTTCGTACCTTACCCACCTGGAGTGTTCCCGCTGCGGAGCAACCCGCGGCGCCGACCAGTTGCACACCTTCTGTCCTGCCTGCCAGACCCCGCTGCTGGCGCGCTACGACCTGGCGGCTGCTGCCCAGGCGCTGCGCCGCGAGGACTTCGCCGCCCGCCCGCGCGGGATGTGGCGCTGGCACGAGCTGCTGCCGGTGCAACGCGCGGAAAACGCGCTCAGCCTGGGCGAGGGCGATACGCCCGTGCTGCGCCTGCCGCGCCTGGCGGCGCAACTGAACCTGCCCAACCTGGCGCTCAAAGAGGAAAGCCTTAACCCGACCGGCACCTTCAAGGCACGCGGGCAGGCGGCTGCCATCTCGCGCGCGCTCGAGCTGGGCGCGCGGCGGCTGACCATTCCCACTGCGGGCAATGCCGGCGGCGCAATGGCAGCCTACGCTGCGCGGGCGGGCATCCCGGCGCGGGTGTTCATGCCTGCCGATACGCCGCGCGCCAATATTGAAGAGTGCCGCATTGCCGGCGCGGAGGTCAGCCTGGTGGAGGGCTTGATCAATGACGCGGCGCGCCTTTCGGCGGAATTTTCCCGCGCCAGCGGCGCGTTCGATGTCTCGACCTTCAAGGAACCCTACCGCATGGAAGGCAAGAAGATCATTGCCTATGAAATTGCCGAGGCATACCGCTGGCGGCTGCCGGATGTCATCATCTACCCCGCCGGCGGCGGCATGGGATTGGCAGCCATTTGGAAGGGTTTCCTCGAATTAACCCGCCTGGGCTGGCTGGATGCCGAACGCCTGCCGCGCATGGTGGCGGTTCAGGCGTCCGGCTGCGCGCCGGTGGTGGCAGCCTTCCAGCAGCGCGCCGAGACCTGCGCCTTCTGGCCCGATGCGCGCACCCGCGCCGCTGGTCTGCGCGTGCCCAAAAGTTTTGGCGACCGGCTGATCCTGCAAACTCTGTATCAAAGCGGCGGCTGCGCTGCCGCGGTCAGCGACGATGAGATGCAGCAAGCGCAGCAATGGCTGGCGGGCAGCGAGGGCATCTTCGCCGCGCCGGAAGGCGCCGCCACCCTGGCGATTGTGCCGCGCCTGCTGGAAACCGGCTGGCTGCAACCGGATGAGCAGGTTTTGCTGCTCAACACCGGCAGCGGGCTGAAGTACCTGGATTGAGCGCGGCGCCCATCCCCGACCTTGTCGGGGTCAGCGCCCGACCTGCGGCAGGTACAATTTGTGCGGGTATTCCACTTCCACTTCCAACATCAGTTCATCGAGGATATCATCCCCGCTGCGGAATTCCAGCACGGCGCGGTGCGTGCCGGGCGTCAGGCGGCTGCTGTCAATAGTCACGGTCAGCGGGAGTTGCTCGCCGGGCGCCAGGCTGCCGCTGGACGGGTTAACCGCCAGCCAGTCCGCCTCGACCCACAACAGCAGGTCATCCACGAAGAAGTTGGTCGTCGTCTTTGTGGATTGAACTCCGTACAGCCTCAAGTTGTGCAATCCGCCGTCGGCAAATGCTGCCAGGCTGACCTCGCTGCGCGCGTAAGCCTTTTCGGAACAACGCGCGCCGCTGGCGGTTTGCCGCCAGATTTCGATCTCGTCCACCGACAGGTTGAGGTAATCCTGCGGGCTGCCGCAGTTCTGAACCTGCAAGTGGAAGCGCAGCCAGGCGTTCCCCGCGGGCAGGCGCACGCGCTGTTCCACCCAGCCGTCCTCGCTATCTCCCGCCTCCCCGCCGAACCACGCCCACCACAAGCCGCTGTTGGGCAGTGCGCTGCCGCCACCGCCGCACGAGGCTACCGAGCACAGCGGCGTCTCAAACTGGCGCGAATACTGCTGCCAGGGACTTTCCGCAGCGCTGCCCAGTTCAAAGCCGCCATCCGCCAACAAAGCCGGTTCGTCCACCTGCCGCCGGGCGATGTGATAAGGCGTGTCCTGCCAGCCGCGGTTGGAAAGCGTTAGCGCAGCGTCCAGCCGAATGCCGTACTGGAGTTCGATGTGCAGTGACTCGCCGTCCACCTCCAGGCAGGGGTGGTCGGAGAGCAGGTCGAAATTGCGCACCACGGTTTGACCGATCTGCGTTTGCACAATTGCCTCCTGCGCCACCAGATCAGGCGCGGATGCCACGACCCGGTAGGAGCCCGGCAGCAGCCAGACATGGTAGGCGCCCAGCTCGTTGGTGGTCAGGATGTTGACCGGCTGGTTCGGATTTGCGCTTGCGTAAATGGTGACCGTCGCTTCTTTGCGGGGCAGGAAATAAAAGGCGTCACACTCTGATCCAGCCCGCACGGTGCCGTGCAAGACAGCATTCACCCCGCACAAGGCGCGCGCCGCCTCGACCGCCGCCAGCGCGTTGATCTCGCCCCATCCGGCGGCGTAATTGGGGTGATCGCTGGGCGTAGCAGGCGAACCATCATTCACCACTACCGGCACGGCGGTCTGTTCGAGAATCGTCTCGGTGGCGGCGTAATTGCCTGCCAGGCACGGCGCCGCCTGCCAGATCAGCGCCACCAGCCCGGCGACGTGCGGCGCGGACATGGACGTGCCGGTCAGCATAAAGTAGCGGTTATCCGCGCCGCTGAACGCCGAGCGGATGTTGACCCCCGGCGCAAGCACCTGCGGCTTGAGGTTGGCGAAGCCGCTGGTCGGGTTGACCGTATCCGGGTTGTCGGTGGGACCCCAGTTGGAATGAGCGGCGTACTGCCCGTTGTTGGTGCCGCTGGAGCCCACCGCGGTCACGTTACCGTAGCGCGCCGGATTGCCGACCGTGTTCAAGCCAGGCGGGGTTTTGTACCCGCAGCCACCGGCGTTGCCAGCGGAAAATATCGGGTAGATGCCGGCTGCCTGCCAGGCGTTGACTGCCGGCTGGAACCAGTCATCATAACTGCGCAAACAATCGCCCCAGGAATTGTTGACCACCTGCGGGCGCAGGTCGGGGTTGGGCTGGCTGCCGTCGGTGCGGGTGGGGGCGAGGACAAACTGAGCGCAGGCAAGCAGTTGAACGTCGCCGCAGTTGGTTCCCTTGCAGCCGCGGCACGCCATCCAATCTGCGCCGGGCGCCACGCCGACCTGGTTGGCACTGTCTCTACCGACCATGATGCCCATGGTGTGCGTGCCGTGCCCGTTCGTATCGAATGGGGCGGCGGTATTGGTGTACGGATCGCGCCAGTTGTAGTTGTGATCGTAATTGCCGCCGCCCAGGTTGCCGCGGTAGGCGTTGACCAGCGCCTGGTGGGTGTAGTGCACGCCGGTATCAATGTTGGCGACCACCACCCCGCTGCCGTCAATGCCTTCATTCCACACGCGCGGCGCCAGGATACGCTCCAGGTTGGATTCGACCGCCTGCACGCCGACCGGGGCGAACAACGGGCGCTGGCTGTCGTGCAGGATCAGTTCGCGCGGGGCGCGGATGGCGGCAATGCCGTCCAGCGCCAGCACCTGCTGCAGCGTCTGGCTGCTGGATTGCTCGACGTAGATCGCGTTGTGGATCCAGTATGGCGTGAAGGTCACCCCGCTGCGCTGCAATGCGGCGCGCACCTGTGCCTGCGAAAGGTCGGCGGCGCGGGTCAACTGCTCGTAAACGTATCTGCCGCGCGTCGTCCAGTCCATTTGCGCAGCCGGGCTGAGGTCGGGCGTTTCGGCGAAGAGAATCCAATAGGACGCCGAGTCATCGGCGAGCAGCTGCTGCTGAACCTCGCCGTCCACCGGCGGCAGCCCGCTGTTGGCAGGGCGCTCGGCTCGCGCCATGTGCGGCGCGAACATTAACCCGGCTGCCATGCCAACCAGCAGCAATCCGACCCAGATTCGCTTAACCAACCCGCTCAATTGCGCTTCTTTCTCTGCTTCACGTTAATAAAACCCCAACCAGCGCCGGGCGTTTTCGCCGTTTTGGGCGCAAAACACGCCGGGCTGCGAGCAGCCGCCCGTTCTTAATATATACTGTACCACTTTCCGGGTCGAATTGCCTTAAAAATTCCGTTAATTCCGGGGGCAGTAACGCGGCGCATGGTGAGCGCGCCGAACTATGCGCTCAGCCTGGGTCGGCGACCTGAGCCTGCTAGGAACTGGCGTTCGAATGGCGCAGCGCGCGCCAGCATAATCCCAGGATTAAGGTATTGAAAAGGAGAAAACCCAGGCTGGCAAGGCGGGCGGCAGTCACCATCTGCCACTCACCCGGCGTGGCGCTCCAGGCGGGCAGGTTTGCCGCCGGGATGTTGATCTGTTCCAGCACCGACCGGCTGACGTAGTCGCTCTGGATGTCGGTCAACGCGAGGTATTCCAGCAGGCTGAGCCCAAGCACCAGCAACCCGCCAATCAGGGTCAGCAGGATAAGAACACGCAGTTTATTCATCGTCTTTCACCTCGTTAAAGATTTGGAGGTCGCAAAACGGGTCAGCACGCGAGCGGGTTTGCCGCCCAATCTGCCGCGCCGGAAAGCGGCCAGGTTGCCAGTTCGACAACCGGACGGAACTCGATCACGCCAATCGCCTCGCAGCGCCCGACAAGCGGCTGGAAAGTGCGCCGGGTGAAGTCCAGCGCGGCGGCGAAGCGCTCGGCGGGTATATTGATCTCGATTGTACAGTGCGGCACCCACTGCCCGGGCAGATAATAGGGCCAACTCTCCAGGTGGATTTCTGCCAGGCGTTGGTGAAACCGGCGGTGGCATTCCAACAGGGCGTGGCTGGCTGCCGGGACGAGAAAGAGCACGTTCTCGGTGGTGGGAAATGCGCCAATCGCGCTCAGGCGCACCTCAAACGGCGCCACTGTGGTGGAAAAATCGAGCAGCAGGGTATTAAGCCGGTCGAGATCGGTGTTGGAGAGCACCGTCAGGCTGACGTGCGGGCGGAATTCGAGCAGGTCGAGCAGCGTAGTATACCCCTGCTCGATCAGCGCGCGGCGCATCTCCAGCACGCGCTGCTCTGTCCCGTCATCGAAATACAGTTCAACCGCGTAGCCGTTGGGTTTCATGCGCGCGGGGTTTACAACCGGTTGACAAAGCGCTCGATGCGCCGCAAGGCTTCTTCGATTTTCTCGTACGCTGTGGCGTAGGAAAGGCGGCAGAATCCCTCGCCGCCGGCGCCAAACGAATTACCCGGCACAATGGCAACTTTTTCTTCGTTCAGCAGCCGGGTGGCAAAAGTCTCGTCGTCCAATCCGGTGGCGCTGACTTGCGGGAAGGCGTAGAACGCGCCCTTCGGCTCAAAGGTCGGCAACCCAATGCGGTTCAGCCCCGCAACCACCAACCGGCGGCGGCGGTCATATTCCTCCACCATGCTCATCACCGCTTCGTCGCGGTCTTCAATGGCAACCACTGCCGCATCCTGCGAGACGGTCGGCGCGGACATGACGGTGTACTGGTGCACCCGCAGCAGCCCTTTGAGGATCTCCGCCGGGGCGCAGGCATACCCGATTCGCCAGCCGGTCATGGCATAATCCTTGGAAAAACCGCCCAGCAGCACGGTGCGGCGGTGCATATCCGCCAGGGCGGGGAAGCACACGTGGCGGTGACCGCCGTATACCAGCCGGTCGTATATCTCGTCCGAAATGACGATCAGGTCGTACTTCTCGGCGATACGGGCAATTTCCAGCAGCCGCTCGCGGGTGGCTACCGCACCGGTGGGGTTGTTGGGAAAACCCAGCAGAATGGCTTTGGTGCGGTGGGTTACGGCGGCTTCGATGCGCGCCGGATCAATGTTGAAGTTATCCTCCATCCGGCAGGGGATTTCGACCGGCACGCCGCCCGCCAGATGCACTTCCGCCTGGTAGGAGACAAAACACGGGGTGGGGATGATGACCTCGTCGCCCGCATCGAGCAGCGCAGTCGCGCTCAGGTAGAGCGCTTCCGAGCCGCCGACGGTGATCACCACCTCGCTGGCGGGATCGTAGCGCACCCCGTACAGCCGCTCCAGGTTGGCGCTCAGGGCGCGGCGCAGTTCCATAATGCCGGCGTTCGAGGTGTAGTGGGTGCGTCCCTGCTGCAGCGAGCGGATGCCTGCCTCCACCACCAGGCGCGGAGTATCGAAATCCGGCTCGCCAATCCCCAACGAGATGACATCCTGCATCGTCGCTGCAATATCGAAGAAGCGGCGGATGCCGGAGGGTTTCAGGCAGGAGACCCGCTGAGAAATATAGGTTTCACGCATTTTGACTCCTTGAGTTTGATTGAGCATAAGACACATTCGCATTGCGCGCCGAAAACAGGGCGCTTATTTTATATCAATGCGCCATTCGTCGTACAGTTCGCCATAAAATAAGTCGAACACCCGCCCATCGCGCACGCGCACGCGGAAGCGCTTGCCGCCGGGGATGCGCCATTCGGCTTCGATCTGCTCGATCTCCAGACGCTGCCCATCCCGGCGCAGGGCGGTTGGGCGTTCGGCATATTCATAGCCCGAGTGGCATTCGACCGGGTCGCTCATTCCTTCAGCCACGTGTTGTCCCCCAAACTGAGTTGACTGGTTTTTCCTTCGGCGGTGACCTGCCGTCCGATGAGCGAATCGCTCAACAGCAAACCACGCAACTGGCTGTCCGTATCCACCACGCTGTTGCGGATGATTACATCCTCCAATACGCAACCTGCGCCGATCGAAACATGCGGACCCACCACTGCGCGCTGCACGCGGGCAGACGGATCAATGTACACCGGCGGGATGATTGCCACGCCTTCGCGCTGCGCGGCTTCAATTGAATTGCCGCAGCCATGATCGAGCAGGTGGCGGTTGGTTTCCAAAACCGCAGCGGGGATGCCCGCATCCAGCCAGAAATTCACCTGGCGGGTGCGCATGCGCGCGCCGCGCTGGAGCAGAATGTTGACCGCATCGGCGAGGAAATATTCATTTTTTAGGGTCAAATTGCGCTGGAATTGCTCCTCAATGGCAGACATCAATTCCTCGCTGCGCTTGAAGTAATAGAAGCCTACCACCACCAGGTTGTTGCTCACATCCTGCGGCTTCTCTACCAGATGGGTGACCCAGCCCGCCTCATTGACCACCGCCACGCCAAAGCGGCGCGGATCCTCGACCGGACGCACCCAGGCAAGCCCATCTTCTTCGATGTGGTCCAGGTTGGACAGGTCGGTTTCGATTAACGTATCGGAGAAAGCCATCAAAAGCGGTCCGCGCAGGTGCTCGCGCGCCAGGTAGAGCGCGTCGGACTGCCCGCGCATTACCTCCTGAATGAAAAAATGCACAACCTTTTCCGGGTGGTGCTGGCTCATGTGCGCCTCGACCTGCTCGCGTTGGTTTGGACCAACAATAAAGAGATACTCCACCTGCAGCGACTTGGGCAGACTATCAAATTGCGCCAGGACGTAATCGAGCACTGTCCTGCCCGCCAGGGCGATCAACGGTTTGGGCTTGCTCCAGGTATGCGGGCGCATCCGGCTGCCTAAACCTGCCATCGGCACAGCGATTTTGAGGGTGTTTCCCAAAGGTTCCTCCTGTTATCGGCTGGTGTGAATCTTATTGTATCACCGCCGCGAACGAGAGGCTATGGAAAGTCATCCCGCCTTGCAGCGACATTTGACGCTTTTTCGGCAGGGGGTTGGCAAAAAATAACGCTCGCCCGCACACCTCGGCCACCCTTCGGCAGGCTCAGGGTGCGACCGGTAGTGGGCAGCCGGCGGCACCCTTCGGCAGGCTCAGGGTGCGACCGGTAGTGGGCAGCCGGTGGCACCCTTCGGCAGGCTCAGGGTGCGACCGGCTCAAAAACTGGACTTCGCAACCCCGCCTGACTCTGGCGGGGCACTGACATTTGGTATTTTGCTTGCAGACCCTAATCCAGCACTCGTTCTGCCATCCGCTCGACCACCGCTTTAACCGCCGGGGCATCGAAAACAAAGCGCGCGCCAGCCGCCTGGAACAACTGCGGCAGTCCAACCGAGCCGCCCAGGGCAAGCGCGTGGCGGTAGGCTGCCACCGCCTGGCGCTGATCGGCTTGGGCGTTGCGCCAGACCTGCGCAGCGCCAAGCTGCGCCAGCCCGTACTCGACATAATAAAACGGAATCTGGAAAATGTGCAGTTTGCGCTGCCAGCCGGTGCGTCGCGCCTCCTCCAAGCCGCTCCAATCCATCCCTATCATAAAGCGCTGCCACAGGCTGTCCCACGCCTGGTCGCAGGCGGAGGGATCAAGCGCCTGCTGCGGATGGGTGTATGCCCAATGCTGGAAGCCATCCACCACCGCCATGTAGGGCCAGAAGAGCAGGCTTTGCTCGATATGCTCGTTGAAAGCGCGGCGGGCGTCTTCGCTCGAATAGTACCCGCCATGTTCGCGGCTGAGGTATGGTCCGGCAAGGAATTCCATGCCCATCGAGGCGACCTCGGCGAATTCAATGGGGACATTGGTCAACTGGCTGAGCGGCAGGGCAGCCGATTCGAACACATGGAAGGCGTGTCCGCCTTCATGCAGCAGCGTTTGCACATCGTCGTGCAGCCCGACAGCATTCATGAAGATGAACGGGCGGCGGCTAATGGGAAAACTGGTGCAGTAACCGCCGGGCGCTTTGTTCTTGCGATTTTCCAGGTCGAGCAGGTTTTCGGTAATCATGCGTTGGAAGTATTCCCCCAGGCTTGGGTCAACTGAGCGGAAAATGGTAGTGGTCTTTTCCTTCAGTTCGTCCATCTGCTGGTAAGGGCGTAACGGCGGCAGCCCCAAAGGGTCAACGTCCAGGTCCCACGGGCGGAGCGCGTCCAGCCCCAGCCGTTTGCGGCGGCGTTCGTATACCCGCTGCGCCAGCGGAACAATGACCTGCTCAATTGCTTCACGGAAGGTCTGGCAATCCTGCGGGGAATAATCATGACGGTGGAACTGCACCCAGCGGTAAGCGCGGAAATCGCTCTTGCCGGCGTTGGCGGCGATCTGCTGGCGCAGTTTGAAGAAGCGTATCCACAGATCGTTGAAGGCTTCGCGATCAGCCAGCTGGCGCTCGGCGGAAAGCCGCCAGGCTTGTTCGCGGAGGGCGCGGTCACTTTCCTGATAAACCGGACGCAGCATGGTCAGGGTGATTTCCTTGCCCTGCCACTCCACAGTCTGTTTACCGGCGATCTGATCGTACTCCAACCCCAGTTTTTGCTCCTCTGCCAGCAGGGGCAGGTTTTCATCGCGGAACAGTTCGTCATCGTCGCGGTAATTGCGCAGCGGTATTTCGAATCCGTCCGGCTGCAAGCCGCTTTCCAGCAGGCGGGTTTTGATCTTCTGCTCGGCAGCCATGGCTTGCGGATAGACGTCATCCAGCGCGGCGCGGAAGCGCTCCTCGGCGATTTTGTCGGCGGTGTTGACGGTTACTGCCACGTTTAGCCGGCTGAACATCTCTTCCACCGCGTCGCTCAAGTCAGACCAGTCCTTTAACCAACTGCCAACTGTCGCGGCATCCAATGGGCGCGAGATCAAGTCGCGCGCATAGGGTTCGAACTTATCCCATTTCCAGTCCAGAAAATCAGGCGGGGGAGTCTTTAATTCGGTGAACATAAGGGATCTCCTTGACGAATGGATCAACTGCCAATTGTTGTCCCTATTGTACCGCGATATTCCGGGCAATCCAATCAGCCCGCCGGCGCCGAACCACAGGGCGGGGTTAAGGACAGGCAGTGCGGCGTACTCCGATCCGGTTGGGGTGCGCGAGATACCGCCGCTGCCGTGATACAATCAACTTCACGAGGCGCTGCATGGCATTTACCCCCACCCACACCGACCGGTTGATGAACGTTTATCTGGCGCTGGCACAGTACCCCATCCTCAGCGGGCGCGTCCGCCAGCAGATGCGCCGCGAACTATTCACGCGCGGCATCATTGCCCCAGCGGATTTCGAAAACGAGGTGCGCCGGCTGGCGATCCTCTCGCAAGAGCGCGAGGGGCTGCGCAACCCGGTCGGTGAGGAACCGGCCGAGGTCTGGGAGGCGCGCATGAGCCGCATCCGCGACCACCTGACCGACCTGCGCTTCAGCCAGCACCTGACCCTGGAAGTGCTCGAAACCATTATCAGCGAAGTGCTCAGCGAGCGCGGCATTGACATGGTCGGGCTGATGCTTTCGCTCAACCCGGAAACCGCTCCGCTCGACCTGGTCTTCGAGCAAGCCATGACCATCGAACGCCTGCCTGCGGAGGAGCGCGCCAACTACGAAGCCCGCCTGCAGGAAACCAAAGTCGTGTTGATCCGCAGCCTGATCAGCGACCAGCTGCGCTACATCAACGTTGCCAAACGTTGGTTTACCATTGACGACTTGCAGCAAATCCGCCGCCACAAAATCGGTCCCGGGCGGATCGGCGGTAAAGCCGCCGGTATGCTGCTGGCGCACCGCATCCTGCGCCAGTCATCCCATCTGGGCGAAGAAAACTGCCTGATCACGCCCGAATCGTTTTATATCGGCTCGGACGTGTTCTACTCGTTTATGTCAATCAATAATCTGTTTCACTGGAACGACCAGAAGTACAAGAACGAAAGCGAAATGCGCGCGGATTACCCGCACATCCTGCGCGACTTCATGGATGGCGATTTCCGTCCGGATATTGCCCAGCGCCTTGAAGCCCTGTTGGGCGGGGTGGGAAAACAGCCGCTGATCGTGCGCTCGTCCAGCTTGCTGGAGGATAACTTTGGCACCGCGTTCGCGGGAAAATATGAGAGCGTCTTCCTGCCCAACCAGGGCAACCCGGCAGAAAACCTGCGCGCGCTCACCCGCGCCATTGCGCGGGTATACGCCTCCACGCTCAACCCCAACGCACTGCTCTACCGGCGCAGCCGCGGCTTGCAGGACTACGACGAACGCATGGCAGTATTGATCCAGATGGTACAGGGCGATCGTTTTGGGCGCTACTTTATGCCGCACGGGGCAGGGGTGGCGTTTAGCCGCAATTTATACCGCTGGGCGCCGCAAATCCGCCGCGAGGAGGGTTTCATCCGCCTGGTGTGGGGGCTGGGCACCCGCGCGGTTGACCGGGTGGGCAATGATTATCCGCGCCTGATTGCGCTCAGCCATCCGCTGCTGCGCCCCTCGACCGATATCAAAGCCATCCGGCGCTATTCCCAACAGTTCGTTGATGTCATTGATCTGGAGGAAAACGTTGTAAAAACTCTGCCGGTGGCAGATGTGCTCAATGCCGATTATCCGCCGCTGCGTTATCTGGCGCAGGTGGAAGAGGATGGCTATTTAACCAGCCTGCGGACGCGCTTTTTTGGCGGCGATAACCGTTCGCTGGTGCTGACCTACGAAGAATTGCTGCGGCGCACACCGTTTGCCGAGCGGATGCGCGATATCCTGCGCAGTTTAGAGAAGCACTACGAAGCGGCAATTGATCTGGAATTTACCCTCTCGGTTGAGGAAAGAAATGGACAGGCGGAATTGTGCATCACGATTCTGCAATGCCGCCCGCAAAGCCAACTGCAGTTGACCGCCGCCGCGGCGCTGCCAGCCGACCTCGACCCGCAGGATATTCTTTTCCAGACCCGTTTTGTCGTCCCGGAAGGTACCATAGAGCGCATTGATTACGTGGTTTTCGTCCCCGCCGAGGGCTACTTCAGCCTGGCGAGCCTGAATCTGCGCACCAATCTGGCGCGCGCTATCGGGCGGCTGAACGCTGCGCTCAAAAACGAGCGCTTCATCTGTGTTGGTCCGGGGCGCTGGGGCAGTTCCAATTCCGACCTGGGCGTGCCCATTGATTATGGAGACATCTACCATGCCCGCGCGCTGGTCGAACTTGCCGGACAGGGGTATGGGCTGCCGCCGGAGCCCTCGCTGGGAACGCACTTCTTCCAGGACCTGATCGAATCGGGTATTTACCCGCTGGCGGTTTACCTGGACAACCCGGGCAGCACCTTCCGGCGCGAATTTTTCTACGACACCCCTGACCGGTTGAGCGAGTTTTTAGAGGTTGCCCCGGAACTGGTAAACAGCCTGCGGCTGATTCGCGTGGCGGATTACCGCGCCGGGCAGCACCTGGAAATCGTGATGAGCGATGAAAAGGGGCTGGCGCTGGCTTTCCTGCGCGAAGACGCGGACGGGCGGTAAGGCTCAGGAAATTTTAAAGCTTTCCAAGCCTTCGAAACTGGCCATTTCTTCGCTGAGCAGCTCGTACAGATCGGTTTTCCGGCTGCGGAAGGTCAGCTCAACTTCCAGACGCTGGTTGATCATGTTTTTCCGCAGGCTGACGATCTTGGCTTTCAGGCGGTAAGCTTCCCACGTTTTTTTAAGATCTTCGAGCGCGCCGGGGCGGTCACGCAGGCGTAATTCAACCGTCACCGGCAAATCGGGACCAAACATCTTCTTCTCCGCGCGGTCAAGCACTTCCAGCACAACCAGCAGCAACAGGGTGGTGGCGGCGGCGGTGACGAAATAACCCGCGCCAACCACCAACCCGACCACCGCCATTGTCCACAGCGAAGCGGCGGTGGTCAAGCCCTTGACGTTGGGACCGTAGCGCAGGATGGCGCCTGCGCCGAGAAAGCCGATGCCGGAAATAACTTGAGCCGCCAGGCGGGCCGGGTCGCCGCTGGGCAGCAGCGGCTGGAATTGTATGGACAGATTAATGGAAAGCGACATCGCCAGGCAAGCGCCGACCACCAGGACGATATGGGTGCGCCAGCCAGCCGGCTGGTTCTGGCGCTCGCGCTCGAAGCCGATTACCGCGCCCAGCGCGGTGGCGACCAGAACGCGGATTAGAATATCGGTATCGCTAATCATGGGACACTCCGTAAAGCGGACAATAGAACAAATATTCTATTTCGTGTTAAGATAAAAGCAAGTTCAACGCCAGATTGGGTTCACAGTCATCTGCCGGAAAAAATGAGCAAATTCAGTATACCATACGGAAAGCGTGGTTGTTTACACAAGCATAGCGGGCATGTTTCATGTGAAACATGGGGCGCACCGCCCGCGCACCGAGCCCTCGCCCTTCGACAGGCTCAGGGTGCGAATTGGCGTATGATGAGCCTGTCGAACCATGCGCCGGTCACGCCGTGTGTCTGCCGCGGTGCGCGGATAGACTCACCGTGCAATCCATGTTTCACGTGAAACACAAGGCGCGCCTACAACTCCTGGCGGCGGAATGCCAGCCAGGCAGCCAGCAGCGCCGCTACGACAATCCCGGCGCTGACTCCCACCGCCCCCCAGTGCGCCTTGCCCGTCTCCACCCACAGCGACGCGCTCCAGTTGACCAATTGGGCAGGCAGGTAAACCGCCAGCGCCGGGCTGATGCCAGCCACCCCCAGCGCCAGCAGCACGGCAAACGACAGCCCGGCTGCCAGCGCCTGGCTGCGGGTCAGCGTGCTGAACAGCAGCGTCAGCGCGGTGTACACCATCACGTACAATAACAGCAGCGCATTCATCGCCAGCCACTGGTCGAGCGGCAAAAACTCGAACAGCAGCCCGGTGTAGTAATAGCCCGCCAGCCCCGCCAGCAGGAAACAGGCGGCAAAGACCAGCAGATACGCCGCCGCTTTTGCCAGCAGGAAGGTCGCCCGCGGCAGCGGCTTGGCAAGCACCAGCGCCGCCGTGCCGCGCTCCTTCTCGCTCGCCACGGCACCCATCGGCAGCAAAATGGCAAGCAGAATGGCAAACTGGCTCAGGTTCTCGATGTACTGACCAATGGCGTCCTTTACTGACGGCGGGGGAATCAGCCCGGCGAAGGCTTCCGCGCCGGGCACGGCGGCGACGATTTGCGGGGTGAAAAATGCCAGCAGCGGCGAGGTCAGCCCGAACAGGGTCAACACCACCAGCGCAACCAGGAAACGGTAGGTGCGCCATTGTTCGCGCAGTTCTTTGGATAGAGCGGCAATAAAGAGGCTCATGCGTTGCTCTCCTCGTTGACCAGTTCCAGAAAGACTTCTTCCAGCGACGGTTTGACCAGTTCAAACCGCTCGACCGGAAGCCCGCTGCCCGCCAGCGCTGCCAGCAGCTGGCGGCGCGCGCAATCCAGTTCGCGCACGCGGATGCGCACGGCGTTTTCTTCTGCCCGAACCTGCTCGACATACTCCTCGGCGGCGATCTGGTTCGCCCAGTCGTTCAACTCGCTGCCGCCGTTGGTGCTTACCTCAACGCGGAAGACCGGCGCGGCGTAGGCATCCAGCAGTTCCTCCTGCCGGGCAACCCGCAGCATGCGTCCCTTATGGATGATGCCGACCGTATCGCACACCCGTTCAACGTCCGCCAGAATGTGGGTGGACATGAACACGCTGCACTGCCCGCGCAGTCCGGCGATCAACTCGAGCACGTCGCGCCGCCCGGCAGGATCCAGCGCCGAGGCGGGCTCGTCGAGGAACAGCACCTGCGGGCGGTTGACCAGCGCCTGGGCGATGCCCAAGCGCTGGCGCATGCCGCGCGAAAAACCGCGGATTACCCGCTTTCGCACGTCCCACAGCCCAACCAGGCGCAGCAGTTCCTCCGCCCGCTGGCGGCGGGCAGCCGCGCCCAGCCCAAACAGTTGAGCGGCGTATTCCAGGAATTCCTGCGCGCGCATCCAGGCATAGAAGGGTGGTTCCTCGGGCAGGTAGCCGATCTTGCGCGCCAGCGCGCCGTTATGTCCGATTTCCACCCCCGCCACCCGCGCCGTCCCACTACTGGCGCGCGCCAGTCCGGTCAGGATGCGGATGGTGGTGGTCTTGCCGGCCCCGTTGGGACCGAGGAAGCCAAACACGCTGCCCTCGGCGACCTCCAGGCTTAAACCGTCCAGCGCGCGCACCGCGCCGTAGGTTTTGGTCAGGTTTTCAATGCGGATGGCGCTCATTCGTCCTGTCTCCCGAACAGCAGGTAAATGATCGGTCCAAAGATATTGACGAACAGCACCACCAACAGCCAGACCCATTTGGGTCCACGGGTTTTCTCGCGGCGCACCAGGTCAATCAGTGCAACCAGCAAGAGGATGAACTGCAGCAGGACAACCGGGATCAGGTAAGGCAGGTAGCGAGAAATTTCATCCAGGTTCGTCATGGTTGCTGCTCCTTGTTTTGCTGCGCCAGGCTGACGATACCGCTCAGCCCGCCCAGGTTCATCGTATCCACCGCGCTGGAGGGAACGATCACCAGCGCGCCTTTTTCCTTCAAGCCCTCGAAGAGCATGTTCATCGCCCGCAGGTGCAGCGCGGTGGGGTTGTTGATGTACGCCTGCGCGGCTTGGGCAAAACTGGCGGCAATCTGCATTTCCGATTCGCCCAGAATCACCCGCGCCTGGCGTTCGCGCTCGGCTTGCGCCTGGCGGCTCATCGCGTCTTCCAGGTCTTGCGGGATGACGATGTCGCGGATCTCGACCGACTGGACAGTGATGCCCCACGGCGTGGTGCGCTCGTCAATAATTTGCTGCAACTCGGCGTGCATCTTTGCCCGCCCGACCAGAATGTCGGAGAGCGGTTTCTGCCCGATTACCTCGCGCAGCGCAGTTTGAGCTGCCCAGGCGATGGCGGATTGGTAGTTCTCGACCTCCAGCGCGGCTTTCTCGGCATCCCACACCACCCAGAACAGCACCGCGTCCACGTCCACCGGCACGGTGTCGCGGGTGAGGGTCCTTTTGGCATCGAACGGGGTGACCATCACGCGGTGATCAATCCAGGACGAAACCTGGTCAACCAGCGGCAGAATGACGAATAGACCGGGTCCGCGCAATCCGGCGAATTTGCCGAAGCGCAGCACAATTGCCTTTTCCCACTGGCGCGCCACCTGGATGGCAAACAGCGCGATGATGCCCAGCAGCAGCCAGACGCCGAAATACATGCCCACCCAAAGGTCGCTGATGTGCCCATCGAGGGCGATGGCGCCAAGCACGCCCACCAAAAAGAAGATGGTAGCCACCGCCGCGCCAATACTGCTGACGCGGAAATCAGCTTCCAGACGCGGGCGGGAGGGTTTTTCGCGGGTTATTTCCTTTTTGTTCATTGGTGTATTCTCCTGTTCTGCAATAATGCCATTGAAAAAGAATCGAGGCGGGTAATTTCCTGTTTTGTTAATCTTCCGTTGAAAGGTCGTCAATCACCGTTTCGATCTGGGCGCGGATTTCGGCGGGGGAAAAGCCGAGCGCCAGCGCATCCCGTAAATAGTTGCGCGCGATCTGTTCCAACGCGGCGCGGCGCTGATCTTGGCGCGCTTCGGCTTCGCTGGCGGACCAGATGTAAGTGCCGCGACCCTGCTGGGTGGAGATCAACCCCATGCTGTCGAGGATGCGGTAGGCGCGCGCCACAGTGTTGAAGTTGACCCGCAGGTCGGTGGCGAGCTGGCGCACGGTAGGCAGTTGATCGCCTGGCTTGAGATCGCCGCTCAGTACGCGGTTCTGGATCTGTTCGACGATCTGGGCGGTGATGGAGGATTCGGAGCGAAAATCAATGCGCAGGTTGAGTTCAGGCACTTTATTCTCCCACTGCAGCAAAATTGTATTATTGTATCATTGAATAATTGTACAAGAAAAGATTGGGGTTGTCAAGGGGTGCAGAGCGCGGAGGATCAACCCTCGTACAGCGTCAGTATCTGACGGGCGTAATCTGCCAGGCTCTTGCGCAGCGCGAGCGGTTCGAGCACTTCGATGGCGCTCCCCAGGCTGAGCAATCGGGCGCGGGCTGCCTCGAATGATTCGAACGCCAGTTCAAGGATGATGTACCCGCGTAAATCCGGCTGAGCGGCAGCAACGCGGTCTTGGATGTTCTCGCCGAAGAAAACCGGCAGCCAGTTGATCATCGTGCGCGGCAGGCGCACTTGCGCGCGAAATAACGACCGGCGGCGCTGCTCTTCGGCGCACCACTCCGCCCAGAAAGCCGCCAGATCAAAGCCTGGCGGGTGGGTAAAGGTTTGCTCCATCAGGCGCGCCTCGCGCAAACTTGAGGCTGGCAGGACGAGCAGCCGCTCGTTGGCTGCGCATACCAGGTACCACACGCCTGCTTTGGCGACCAATCCATAGGGCTGCACAACCTGATCGATTTCCACCGGCAGAGCGGGTTGGTAGCGCAAGTAAATATAGCGGTCCTGCCAGACCGCCTGGTAGAGGGTTTGCAGGTGCGGGACGGCTTATTCGCCCTGCCGCCACCAATTGGCGTCGAGATGGAAGCGCTGGCGGGTATGCTGCGTTTCTGAACGGAGCGTTTCCGGCAGCGCGACAGTCAGTTTGAGCAGCGCCGAACTCAGCTGTTGGCTGAGTCCCAGTTCCGCCAGCGGTGCGGGGTTGGAGAGCATGGACAGGGCGCGCGCTTCGCCTTCGCTCAACCCGGTCAGGCTGGTGCGGTAATTGTCCAACAGAGCGTAGCCGCCGCTCCGCCCCGTCTCGCTGTATACCGGCACGCCTGCCGCGCTGAGAGCATCAATGTCGCGGTAGATTGTCCGTTCGGAGACCTCCAGACAGCGTGCAAGGTCAGCGGCTGACATCCGCCCGCGCGACTGGAGCAGCATTAGCAAAGAGATCAATCGCTCGGCACGCATCGTCCTCCATCCGAAAACAGAGAGAATGAAACCATCGCGGTTGGCACCTGTATCGTATCATTAAACACTGACAGAAGATGTCAGTTAAAGACGCTATGCTTGAATTATCCCACGGCAGCCTATTTATGCCGCAAAAATTTCAGAGAGGAAAATCAAAATGAACGCAAACGAAGTACGTATTATCCGCCTGCCCGCATTGCGAGTCGTCAGTGTGCATGGGTTCGGGACGCAGCCGGAGAATGAAGCCTGGCAAAAATTAGCCGCCTTTGCCGCGCCGCGCGGCTGGTTGGACGGCGCGCAAAAACGGCGCATCTTCGGCTTCAACAATCCCTCGCCCTCGCCGGGCAGCCCGAATTACGGCTATGAATTCTGGATCACCGTAGACGAAGGCGAAACGCCGCAAGGTGAGGTAGAGGTCAAGCATTTCTCCGGCGGTTTGTACGCGGTGCTTTTCTGCGAGGTTGCCAGCGATCCCAATAATTCGATTCCGGCAGCGTGGGAGCGGCTGGCGGTGTGGCGAGAGCGCAGCCGCTATCAGAGCGGCAGCCATCAATGGCTGGAGGAGCATCTGCTTATGCCGGGCGCACCAGAAGGGCAGTTCAACCTCGACCTGTATTTTCCCATCCGGGAATAAAGCCGGAGCACAGGGAACGGGCACAACCTGTATGCCGAACCTGGCGAAGTGCGCGGAGAGTTCCAGGTGCGAATTCTTCGCCACCCTACACCAAACCCTGACGGGAACCTGGCATTGGGAGGCGCAGTCCGGGTGGGCGGAACTCCCTGCCAGCCGGGAAATTGCCGGGCTCGCTGCGCTCGTCCGCAATGACGACCGGGCGCATGGTGACTTGTACTGCGGTTCGACTACGCTTACCGACCGCTCGCTGAAATGCCTGCTGAACCGTGCGCCCAATTATCAGAGCAGCGGCGCAGATGTGCCTTTTTTGTAAAAATGCAGGGTACTTTTCCGGGTAAAGTACCAGATAAATATCGCCGGATAGATCAATCCGCGCAGCACCCGCCCCCACAACTGGGCGTGCTGATCCGCCGGCGCCTGCCCCGATTCTATCAGCAAAAAATTATTCAACCCGCCCAGAAGATAATTGGCGCTGACGAATATCAGGAAGACGATCCGCGCCCGGTCATTGCCCTGCCACGCGCCTATGCCGGAAACGATCACCCCGATCACCAGCGCCAGGGCGAGCAGCAGATCAGCCGCCGGAACGTTCAACCGGCTGAATACGCCGCTTGTGGCAGCCGCATAGATCATCGTTGCCAATGGGGCAACGCCCAGGAATACGATAGCGTACAGGGTCAGGAACCAGACGCCCAACGGACGTTTGGGTCTGGGCGTTACAACCGTGCTGGCGCTGTTTTCGATCATTATTCCTCCTGATTGGCGCGGGCTGCTCTTTCTGTTTCGGCTGGTCGCCATTTTGCATCATTGTAACCTGAAACCCGCCCATGGGGAAACGTCTGCGGACTGACCGTCGCCAGACGGCAAACCGGCGCAGGGCTGCGCTTCAGCGGAAGTTCAATCACCAGCCTTGGCTTGTTCCTGGCGCATGCTCTGCAGCAGGTGCTGCGCCCAGGCTTCCGCCCGTTCCAACTCGCCATCCTTCAGTGGTCCCTGCTCGCCGGTGACGAAGAAGCCCTCGCCAGGAGCGGCAAGCCGGGCACCTTTCTTTTGCAGCGTTTTGGCAATGGTGTTGGCGGCGTAGCCACCCTTGTCAACGATGAAGCGGAAGACCGGTGACTGGATCGTCCCCAGCACGATGCGGGTATCGAACGCCGCGGCGCGCATCCCGCTTAGCGACTGGCTGCCCAGCCCGCTCAACCACCGGCTGATTGCCTCGGTCGGGCGAAAGCCGCGCGTTGGCGAGCCGATCACCAGCAGGTGCAGCCCGGCGGGCGGGGCTGCCGCCGCCTGGCTGACCGGCAGGCAGTCGGTCGTTTCCAGCCCGGCGGCAACCGCGCGGGCAATTTTTTCGGTATTGCCGAACACCGAATCGTACAGCACCAGGATGTTCATGTTTTTTCTCCTTTTTTGCTATGGTTAGCGCGTAGGATCACTCCACACTGTCCGATCGCATGGTGAGCCTGCCGAACCATGCGATCGGGTGCGCCTCGAGTCCCTGCCCTGCGAGCGCATCCTCCCCTCAGGAGAGGAGATTGCTTCGCCGGGCAAAGACCGCCCGTCTCGCAACAAATGATCAGTCGTGTTTCTTCTATATATACCATACGTATGACGGGCGGCTCAGGGTGCGTCCAGGCGTCAACGCCGCAGACCGGGCAGGAACGCTGCCAGCGCCAGCGCGACCACCAGCACCGCCGGCGCAATGCGGTGGACGGTCAACAGAGCGGCCTGGTCGAGTTTGCCCGCGCTCATCAGCGCGCCGCTGAGGAACAAACCCACCACCGCCAGCCCGGCGATGCCCAGCGCGGCGATCAGCAATCCGGACGGGCTGCCTGCGCGCAGCAGGCGCAGGACTTCCAGCACGCTCAGCACCACCACAGCCAGCGCGACCAGTTTGTGCGCATTGAACAACACCCCGTTGTAGGGCTTGCCCAACCGGCTCAACCCGATTCCCAACCCAACAGTCAACAGAAAACCTGCGGCGGGCGCGATCCATTTGGTTACCATTTCCATCTTCGTCATCCTTTTTTACAACAAATGAAGTCATTATGATCATAGCCCAAAGAGGGTATGCCGCCTATGATATTTGCTGAACGATTTGTGCCATTTAATGCATTCCGGTTTATCATTAGGATGTGAGCCATTCACCGGAAGCAATCACGGTTTCCTCATCGGTCTTGAACCAGATGTTCCTCTACCTGAGCCATCTTCAGGTGGACATTGACGCCTACCTGCGCTCGATCGGCGTCGCGCCGGACGAGGTGTGTTCGCCCGACGCGCGCATCCCGATCGAAACCTACCTGCTCATCCAGGACGAAGCCGCGCGCTACGTCAACGATCCATACTTCGGGCTGCACATGGGCGAATTTGCCCAAGCCGGCTCGTGGTCGATCCTCGGCTACATCATGATGAATTGCAAGACACTCGGCGAGGCGTTCCAAAAATCGGCGCGCTACTCGCGCATTATCGGCAACCTGATCGAAGCGCGCGCTGAGTTGCGGTTCAATAAAATTCACGTGGTGTACTTTACCCCGCCGCACGCGCCAGCCATGTCGCGCCACTGCTTCGAGTCGACCTTTTCCAGCAGCGTGCGCATGATGCGCAGCCTGACTGGCGTGCACCTCAGCCCATTGGAAGTGGGTTTCATCTACCCGCCGCCCGAATCGACCGCCGAGTACCGCCGCGTGTTCGGCTGCCCAGTGCACTTCAACCAGAAGGACAACTGGCTAAGCCTGGATTGGAGCATCGTCAACCTGCCGGTGCGCATGGCAAACCCCAGCCTGCTGGAGCAGTTCGAACAGTACGCGCGCGACTTCCTGGCGGAGATGGAGCGCAAGGACGAGACCGCCCGCGCCGTGACTCGCATCATCCTCGCCCGTTTGGATGACGAAACGCTTTCCATTGAAAAGGTCGCAAAGGAGATGGCGGTCAGCGTGCGCACGCTGCAAAAGCGGCTGGACGACGAAGGGGTGGTGTTCAGCGACCTGCTGCGCGACATCCGCCAGCGCCTGGCGAAGAAATACCTGCGCGAAAACTACTCGGTGGAGCAAATTACCTACCTGCTCGGCTTCTCCGAGCCGAGCGTGTTCCGCAAAGCCTTCAAGAAGTGGTCCGGGGTCACCCCGCGCGAATACCGCCAGAGCGCCGCGAACGGAATCTGATCCCGCCGGGCAGTTCGACCCGTTCGCCGGGGCGAAAATTGTTTTAGAACAGCCTCACTCGATTTGCTGGTTCAAAAGCCATGAGGGGATCGAGCGGGTTATGACCGGAATTCCCCCGGCGGTTGTATCCGCCTGATCGGCTTCGCTCGAATAACAAAAAGTTTTCATTGTCAATGAAAACTTTTTGCCAATTGTTTTCACTGCCAGTGAAAACTTTTATGGTATTGTTTTCATTACCAGTGAAAACCTTTCAGTCGGCCTGCTGCAGTACGCGCAGGGCGCGCAGGGTGACCCACGGGTTGGGCTGCTTTTTGACGCCAAAATCCAGCCAGGTCTTGCCGCTGTACTCGTATTCCAGCGCCCAACGCCCCTGCCCGTCTTGTTTATCGCGGATCAGCGTCAGGGTGCGCGCCAGGCGCGCATCGCCGCCGTAGCCGAGCGCAACCAGCGCCTCGGCAATTTGCAGCAGGTCGGTGACGTAGAAGACCGGGAAGCCGAACTTCCACCAGTTCTGGCTTGGCTTGTCGCTGAACCCGCTCGGGTAGGCAGCCTCGGCTGGCTCGACGCTGAACAGGAAATCCACGCCGCGCCGGACGGCGCGCTCCACCAGCGGCGTGCGTTGCGCGGCGTCCAGTTTGCCCAACGCCAACATCACCTTGGCGGCGCCCCAGGCGCACGGCAGTTTGTTGTTCGAACCGCAGGCGAAGGTCGGACCGCACTTGCCGGCGTAGTAGCGCAGGGCAGCCTGGCGGTCGCTGGCAGGGACGATGCCCTCACCGGTGACGCTGCGCGCCAGCCAGTCGAAAGCCTGCTCCAGGCGGGGGTCCTGGCAGCCCATTTCCACCAGCGCCCAGCACAGGTTGCCCTGCAGGCAGTCCGCCGTGGCGGAAGGCGCGCCCGACGCGCTAAATTGCCCTTGCCCGGTCAGGGCGTGATCGAGCACATAGCCGCACGCCCGCTCGATGCGCGCGTCCTCTTCCACCCGCGCTCCCAACTGTGCCAGCAGCAGGATTGCCCACACGGTCGAACGGTACTTGGGGTTGTACCCCGCGCCTGGCTCTACCCAGTAGCCTTGCAGCGACATCGCCTCCAGCACCGCCGCGATGGGACCCTGCTCGTGCGCCAGGCGGCGGGCGTCGCGCAGCTGCGCATCCGCCGGGCTCAACCCCGCCAGGTCGCGCAGCGCCAGGTAGCGCACCCCCGGCGAATCCGCTTCCAGCAGCCAGGCAACTGCGGAGTCTCTGGATTGAATCTGACCGGACATGTCCACCTCCTTGCCAGAACACCGGCAGCGATCTGTACAACACAGTCTGTATTCATTATAGCCGCCAGCCAGGCTCCTCGGTTATCCCAGCCCGGCTGCAACCTCCAGCACCGCTTCACCGTTCAACCGGCTGTGCTTGAGATCGAGCAGGGCTTCGTTGGCTTCGTCCAGCGGGTAAAGGCTGGTATCGGCGCGCAGCGGAATTTCGACCGCCAGGCGCAGCAAGTCCGCTCCGTCCTGGCGGGTGGCATTGGCGACGCTGGTCAGGCTGCGTTCGCCGTACAGAGTCTGGTAGGGCATGGCGGGAATCGGGCTGGCGTGCAGCGCATTGACCGCCAGCCGCCCGCCGGGGCGCAGCGCATTCAGCGCCAGCGGGATGATCTCGCCTGCCGGGGCAAAGAGCACCGCGCAATCGAGCGGGACGGGCGGCGGCTCGTCGGGGCTGCCGCTCCAGGCGGCGCCGAGCGATTCAGCATGGCGGCGGTGGGCGGCGGCGCGGGTGAAGACGCACACTTCGCATTCCCAGTAACGCGCAATCTGGATGGCAAGGTGGGCACTGGCGCCAAAACCGAACAGCCCCAGCCGCTCGCCGGGCTGCACGCCGGCTTTGCGCAGCGCGCGGTAGCCGATGATCCCGGCGCACAGCAGCGGGGCAGCCTGGCGGTCGGAGATCTCGCCCGGCAGCGTGTAGAGGAAGTCCGCCTCCGCCAGCATCCACTCGGCGAAACCGCCGTGCGCGTGCAGCCCGGTGAAGCGCGCCTGCGGGCACAGGTTTTCCTCGCCGCGCCGGCAGGCGGGGCACGCACCGCAGGCGGATGCCAGCCAGGCTGCCCCCACCCGCTGCCCGACCTGCACCCGTTCCACCCCCGCGCCGGTCAGCTCGACCACGCCGACCGCCTGGTGTCCGGGCACCAGCGGCAGGCGCGGCGCGGTCAGATCGCCTTCGCAGATGTGCAGGTCGGTACGGCACACCCCGCAGGCGGTCACCCGCAGCAGCACCTGCCCGGCGGACGGGCGCGGGACGGGCAGGTCAACCGGCTGGAGCGGCAGGTCTTCGACCGGGGCAGGGCGGCTCAACTGCATGGCGAACATGGCGGGCGTCTCCTTTCGAGGCGGTGAATAGTACCAAAATTATAACCCGCCGCGCGCCCAACAAAATTGTTAACTAATTTGATGGTTTTTAATGGCATAATACCGGTAGCCGTATTCTTCAGCATCGCAGGGGGCGCGCCGCCGCCCCTTATTCTTTTAAGTACGCGCGCCGTCTGGCGGGTTAAAGCGCCTGCCAGTGCATTGGTGAATAACCATGACCAAATTCTGGCGAATCCTCGCGCTGATCCTGTTGCTCAGTCTGCTGGCGCAGCCGGCAGCCGCCCAGCAGATCAGCGACGACTCAACCCTGTTTCTGCCGGTAGTCCTGCGGGATTACGGTTCATCTAACCAACTGCGCGCCACCAATGCAGTTTATCTGAATGTAGCCGACATCCCCCGAGAACGCTTTCGTGAGATGTCAATCTTCTGGTTCGGAAGGGTCAGTGAGAGCGACAATTACCAGGATGTGCGGGTGGCATATAACAATACCGAATTGGTAGTGGATGTTTCCACATTTGACCGCCGGATTTGGTTCAATCGAAATCCAGGCAGCAGCCCGTTTGAAGACTGGGATGCGGTCACCCTTCTGTTGCAAACAGCCCTGTTTGGCGCGGATGCACCGCTGCCGCAGTCCTACCGGTTTGTCGTCCAATTCAGAGACCTGGCTCAAAACGAGCCGGTTCCCTCTGCTTACCGGATGGCTTACCGGGGTAATGGAAGCGGCTGGCAGGTTTCGCCGCTGAATTTTCAAGCCTTTACCAACTGGCGCGGCGAGGGTGGCGTTAATACCGACCGCGATAATCGCGGCTGGCGGATTACATTCCGCATCCCGTTCAGCACGCTGGGGTGGAACCAGCCGCCGCACAACAGCCAGATGCGCATGGCGCTGATTTCGCACGACCGCGACAGCCAGGCGGGACCGCCGGGAACATCCTTTACCTGGCCGGAAGATGTGAACCGGGATAGTCCTGCCACCTGGGGCAACCTGCGCTTTGGGCTGCCGGTGTACGCCCCGCCGCGGGCGATAAACCTGCGCACGCTGCTCATCCGCGAGGGCGAGAACGGCACCAGCGTCCCCGACGCCGCGGTGGGCGGCACAATTGGCAACCAGTGCCCGGGCGATCCCTACCACATCTGGAACGAGTGGGGCAACCTGAATTACGCCAACGAGAGCAGCGCCATCATCCAGAACCAGGCTGACATCGCCGATTGGCCGTGTTTTTCCAAGTATTTTGTCACCTTTCCGCTGGACGGCATCCCGCCCGGCAAGGTGATCCGCTCGGCGCGGCTGGTGCTGCACCACTGGGGCGGCTCGGGCAGCATCAACGATCCCGACCCTGCCCGCCGCCCCAATTCCTCGTTCATCCATGCCTTCAGCCTGCGCGATGACTGGCAGGAGAACAGCATTACCTGGAACAACGCCCCGCTGGCGCAGGAAAACCTGAGCGTGCTGCGGGTGGGGGTGTACAACATCACCCAGGAAGGCGAAGGTTGGCCCGGCGCGGCGCACGAGTGGGATGTGTCCGCCGCGGCGGCAAGCGCCTACCAGAGCGGAGCGCCGCTGCGCTTGGCGTTGTACAGTTCCGACAGCAGTTACCACAGCGGCAAATATTTCTCAGCCTCCGAAACCGAAGCCTGGAACAGCATCGGCCGCCCGACGCTGCTGGTCGAGTACGGCGACCCCTGAATTGGCAAACGGGCTTATTTGCGCCAGCGCAAAGAAACGCCCCCGCCTCCGCCGGATAATTAAAACAGCCTGAGAAGGGGTTGCCTCCCCGCCGCAGGCGTTATCTTCCCGGAGGAGGTCAACCATGTCTCGGAGGATGCTTAAACTACTGGCAGCCGCGTTTTTCCTGTTGGCTGTGCTGGCTGCCTGCGCCAGCGCGTCCAGCCCAACCCCGTCCGCACCTACCCAGCCGGCGCAGCCGGGCGAGACCAGCCCGCTGGAACTGGACGCGGCAGCCCTGCTGCAAAAAGGCGGCTGCGGCGCCTGCCACGCCATCCCGGGCGTGCCGGGCGCGGTGGGGGTGATCGGACCCGACTTGAGCCGCATTGGTTTGGATGCGGAGGAGATCATCGCTTCTGCCGAATACACCGGCAAAGCTGCGGATGTGACCGGATTCCTGCGCGAATCGCTGGTCGAGCCGGACGTTTATCTGGCGCCGGATTGCAACGGCGCGCCGTGCCAGAAAGGCTTGATGACCCCCGCGCTGGCGCAGCAGTACAACCCGGCGGAACTGGACGCGATCGTCGCCTATCTCGCCAGCCTGAATGGGGATGCTGCCCCGACCGGCGGCGAAGCCACCCCGGTCGGGGTTGACCCCGACCCGGTCGGGGTTGACCTGCTTCAGGCGCCGGAACTTTCGCAGGTCGAATTCGAGGAAGCGCGGCAGATCTTCTTCGACCGCTGCGCCGGCTGTCACGGCGTGCTGCGCAACGGCGCCACCGGACCCGCGCTGACCCCCGATAAAACCCTGCCCAAGGGCACGCTGGCGCTGGCGGCGATTGTCTTCAACGGCACCCCGCGCGGCATGCCCGACTGGGGCAAACAGGGCGTGCTGAGCGAAGCGCAAGCCGAACTGATGGCAAAGTACATCCAGAACGAGCCGCCCGCCCCGCCGGAAATGTCGATGGAACAAATGCGCGGCTTTTGGAAGGTGCTTGTCCCGCCGGAGGAGCGCCCAGCCGAGCCGCAGCACGAGCGCAACTGGCTGAACTTCTTCGCCGTCACCCTGCGGGATGCCGGGCAGGTGGCGATCATTGACGGCGACACGCACGAAGTGGTCGAAACGGTCAACACCGGTTACGCGGTGCATATCTCGCGCATGTCCGCCACCGGGCGCTACGTGTACACCATCGGGCGCGACGGCAAAACCGCCCTGGTTGACCTGTGGATGGACCCCCCGGCGGTGGTGGCGGAGGTCAAGACCTGCTACGACGCCCGTTCGGTCGAGGTGAGCAAGTACAACGGCGAGCAGGGCGATTTCACCGGCCGCTACGCGGTGGTGGGCTGCTACTGGCCGCCGCACTTTGTTATCGTTGACGGCGAGACGCTCGAGCCGCTCAAGGTGGTCAGCACGCGCAGTTACACCTACGACAGCGAGGAATACCACCCCGAACCGCGCGTGGCGAGCATCGTTGCCTCGCACTTCAGCCCCAAGTGGGTGATCAACGTCAAAGAGACCGGGCAGATCTGGCTGGTGGATTACACCGACATCCACAACCCGGCGATCAAGATGCTCGAAGCCGAGCGCTTCCTGCACGACGGCGGCTGGGACTCGACCGGGCGCTATTTCCTGGTGGCTGCCAACAACGCCAACAAGATCGTCGTGCTGGACGTGCAGGAGGAGAGGGTGGCTGCCATCGTCGAGACCGCCAAGATCCCCCATCCCGGACGCGGCGCCAACTGGATTGACCCCGAATACGGTCCGGTGTGGAGCACCTCGCACCTGGGCGATGGCGCGCTGGTCGCCATTGGCAGCGATCCGGTCGGGCACCCCGAACACGCCTGGAAAGTGGTGCGCACCATCCCGCTGCCGGGCGCCGGCTCGCTGTTCCTCAAGACCCACCCCAACAGCGACTGGATCTGGGTTGATCACACCCTCAACCCGGACGAGGAAATCCAGCGCACGGTGTGCGTGATTGCCAAAGCCGAGCCGACCAAAACGCACAAGTGCTGGCAGGTGGCGGATTACGGGCGGGCGGTGCACTTCGAATACAACCTGCAGGGCGATCAGGTCTGGGTGAGCGTGTGGGGGCGCGCCGACGAGCCGGGCAAGACCGGCGAGATGGTGGTGTACGACGACAAGACCTTGGAAGAAGTGGCGCGTATTCCCAACCTGGTCACCCCGACCGGTAAGTTCAACGTGCACAACACGATCAAGGATATTTATTAACCCTCTGGATGGATTTCCGCCGTTTCCCTGAGCCTGTTGGCACCTGCATCTCGGCAAGCTCGATGACCGCCTGTCGAACCATGCGCGCGGGGCTAAAACCGCCCGCTCAGTTCATGCAAGCCCTTCGGCACCCTTCGACAGGCTCAGGGCAGGAGCGATTGGTGAGCGAAGCCGAACCACAGGGCAAGCCCTTCGGACTGGCGCAGCCCAGCCGGCTGTCAGCCGGCTTTCACGACCTGAGGCAGGACTTCAGTCCGCTTTACTGCCGGGAAGTTGTGATTTCAGTATAGCAAAATATGCCCCGGCTTTTACCGGGCGGGGCTATAATCCATGCAGCCGCATGTTGCCCGGCGGTTGTACCATGGCTTGCACAATTCAAGCCCCAATTTCAGGAGCAGGTCCCATGACCGAATCCGTCTTTACCCGTACCCCCTTGCGCGCCCGTCTGCTGCAATTGAGCGCACTGATCCTGCTGTGGATCAACGCCGCCTGCGCCGTCCAGCCGCCAGCGCCTACGCCAACCCCCACGCCACCGCCAGCCACCTTGACCGTCACACCGACCCTTACCCCCACCCTGACCGCCACCATCACCCCATCCGCCACGCCGACCCAAACCGCAACCCCGACCGCGCTGCCCACCCTCGACCCGGCGGTCGGACCGCTGATCCTGATCGTCGCGCCGGAGGATGACCCGCTTCGTCTCGAGCAGGTGCTGGCGGAGGCGGTCGCGCGCAATTACCAGTTTGCCGATTTCTCCAATTTCTTTACCTTCCCGCGCCCGTTCATTGTCATCTTCGACAATGTGCGCCTGGCAGGGGTGAGTGAAAACCAGGTGCGCCTGATCGAAGCTCTGGAAGCTTACGGCAGCGGTGTGTTGGCGGTCAACAGCCTGGGGCGGGAGTCCGGCGGGGTGGAATACCTGAAAACGATGTTCGAGACCAAGGGATGGGAGTTTGCCATCCAGGGTAACGGGTATGAAGACATTTCGAACTATGCGATCAACGAATTTCTCCCCTATGTAGGCTATGTGCAGATTAAAAGCCAGGGCAGGGTGTACCCATCCACCGGATTCTACCCGCGGGTGTGGGTGACGCCGTACGGGATTTACAACGAGACCGTGCTGCGTTTCATTGACAACCACAACATCATTTTCACCGAGCCGCGCATGCAGATTCTCAATTCGCCCGGGTTGATGTATGTCGTCACCGCGCATGCGCGCATATCCTACCAGAGCGTGACCGGACCGGTGGAGTTCTACCCGTCGATCCGGCTGGCGGAGTTCGATTTCGCCGCCGCGCCGTATTGAGCGCCGCGCTGCATTTTACGCAGCACCGGTAAACGATCTCCGCCGCAGGAAAATCTCTCCGATGCGCGGTCAACGTTCCTTACAAAGCGTCCGCCTGGTGCTATAATCCGCAGTGTGAATCTTTTTTCTCTGCTGGTGGGAATTGGCGCGTCGTTTGGGCTGCTGCTGGCAGCGCGCAGCGCACCGCCGGGCGCCGAATTACGTCGGGTGGGTGGCGGGCTGCTCGTTCTGCTGGCGGCGCTGACCGGCGCGCGCGCGGGATTCGTCTGGCTTAACCCACACCTGTTCCAAGCCGACGGTTGGGCGGCGCTGCGCGCATGGGAAGGCGGGTTGTCGTTTCCCGGCGGGCTTGCGGCAGCCGTGCTGGCGGTTGGACTGGTTGCGCTGGCGCAGGGCGAATCACTGGCGCATACCGCCGACGGGCTGGTGGTGATGTTTGTCCCGCTGGGAGTAATGGTCTGGCTGGGCTGCGGAGCGGCGGGCTGCGCCTTTGGCGCCGCTCTGAGCGAGCAATACCCCTGGTCGCTGCCGGTGATGGAACTGGATGGCAGCCTGACCTACCGTTTTGCGCTGCCTTACCTTGCCGCGCCAGGGCTGCTGGTCTTTGCCTGGCTGGCGGAAAAGATCATCGCCGGCAGCCGCGTTCCCGGATTGCGCGCCAGCGCGCTGGGGTTGGCGATCGGGCTGCATATCCTCTTGTTTACTGCGCTGCGCGGCGATGATCCGCCACGCTTTCAGGATGTGCGCCTGGATACTGCCGCTGCGCTTTTTTTGGGTGGGCTCTCGCTGCTGGGTTTGATTGGATTGGCAATTGCCCGGCTGCGCTCCTCCCTGGCAGACCAAGCCCCCGGCGCCAACCGCGAAACCTGGTTTTCTCCAAAGGATTGACACGGCATGAAATTAACCCTCGCACTGGCTCAAATCAACACCGTACTGGGCAACCCGGACGCCAACCTGCAAAAGCACCTTGCCCTGGCGGAGCAGGCGCGTCAGAGCGGCGCTGATTTGCTCATCTTCCCGGAATTGTCATTGACGGGTTATGTGCTGCAAGACCTGACCCCGGCTGTCGCTCACCGCCCGCGCCAAGACGACCCGCTCTTCCGCCCCTTGCTGCAAGCCTCGCGGCAAATGGACCTGGTGGTCGGATTTGTGGAAGAGGACAGCCGCAGCCGCTTTTATATCGCCGCGGCGTACCTTTCCGGTGGAGAGGTGACCCATGTTCACCGCAAGGTCTATCTGCCGACCTATGGTCTGTTCGACGAAGGGCGCTTCTTTGCCTGGGGAGATTCTATACAGGCATTTGACACCCGTTTTGGGCGGGCAGGGGTGCTGATTTGCGAGGACTTCTGGCATGCCTCGCCGCCTTACCTGCTGTGGTTGGATGGCGCCGACCTGTTCTTCTTTACCTCGGCTTCGCCGGGACGCGGCTTGAACAGCGCCGCGGTGCTCGAATCGGCGCGCTGGGTGGAGCACATCAACCGCGCCTACGCCAGCCTGTTCACTGCCTTTGTTGCTCATGCCAACCGGGTCGGCTATGAAGATGGGCTCAATTTTTGGGGCGGTTCCACTATCTTCGATCCAAATGGCGAGTTGGTGGAACAGGCGGCATATTTTGAGGAAGGCATCACCCTGGCGGAAATTGATCTGAACATGCTCCACCGCACCCGTGCCCGCCTGCCGCTGCTGCGCGATGAGCGCACCGCGCTGGTGCAGCGCGAACTCAACCGTATCTTGACTGGCCGCACCTCCGGCAGATAGGAACCCTTGCTGATGAACTCGATTGACCTGACCATCCATACCGACCTGGCGCGGCGCATCTTAACCGGCTTCATCCGCTCGGAAATTACCCGCAGCGGGCTTTCGCGCGCCGTGATCGGGCTTTCCGGCGGAATTGATTCGGCGGTTTCGTGCTATCTGGCAGCGGAGGCGCTCGGCGCGCGCAACGTGCTGGCAGTGCGCATGCCCTACCGCACATCCTCGCCCGACTCGCTATCGGACGCGCAAAAAGTGATTGATGCCACCGGCGTGCAGTCGTTAACCGTTGAGATTACCCCGATGGTTGAGCCGCTGTTCGAGCGTTTTGCCGACATGAGCGACATGCGGCGCGGCAACGTCATGGCGCGCCAGCGCATGGTGGTGCTGTACGACCAATCGGCGGTTTTTAACGGACTGGTGATTGGCACCAGCAATAAGACCGAGATGCTGCTCGGTTACACCACCCTGTACGGCGATTCGGCTTGCGCGATCAACCCAATCGGCGACCTGTACAAGACCCAACTGCGCCAGCTGGCGGAGGCGCTGGGCGTGCCGGAGTCCCTGCGCAGCAAACCGCCTTCCGCTGATCTGTGGCACGGGCAAACCGATGAAGGCGAACTGGGGTACACCTACGCGGAGGTTGACCGGCTGCTTTACCTGCTGGTGGACCAGCGTTACACCCCGCAGGAGTGCATCGAAGCCGGCTTTGCGCAAGCCTTCGTCTTCGCGGTGGTGGAACGGGTGCAGCGTAACCAGTTCAAGCGGGTGCTGCCGCCAATTGCCAAATTGAGCAACCGCACGATCGGCTACGATTTTCTCTACCTGCGCGATTGGGGTAGCTGAAGGGCGCGTCCTCATGCCGGTCGCATGGTGAGCCCAGGTGCCCGTCAGGGCTTGCCCAGAGTTTGCGAAGGGTGCCGAACGATAAGACCGGGTCGGGGTAACCGCGCGTTATCCTGAGCCAGTCGAAGGCAACCGTCGTGCTGCTGCCCGTACACCTCGGCAAGCTCGGTGTACGGGTAGCGGTCGCGAGATCGCGTAAAAAACTCCCCGGCGCACCCGCCGGGGAGTTGGTTGAGCAAAGTGCGTCAGGTTAGTTGCAGCCGCCCAATTCCCACGGGGTCATACACAGGGTTGGCGTGGCGGTGATGGTCGGAGTGCGCGTGATGGTTGGGGTGCGCGTGACGGTGCGGGTGGGGGTGATGGTGCGCGTTTGAGTGCTGGTGGGGATGAGGGTGAAGGTGCGGGTAGGCGCGGTGGTGAAGGTCTGGGTTATCGTGCCGGTGCGGGTAGGGGTGCGGGTATTGGTAGGCACCAGGGTGGGGGTGGGGGTATTGGCTTGAATGGTGAACGGCACCACAACGACGTTTGATTTCCGGCTGGTATCGTTATTGCGCGCCAGGACAACCAGGTTGTAATTGCCGTTCTGGATGATTCCGCCTCCTTGATCCCACGAATTGACCAGCGGCGTGCGCGAGTTACAGACCCGGCTGGCGCCGCTGCCGGAGTGCCCAAAGATGCAGAACCAGGAGTTGGGGTCGCGTGACCAGTGCACCAGGTTGCCAGCGCTGTTGTAGACGAAGAAGTACACCCCCAGACTGGTGTCAACGTTGACGTCGCTGCCATTAATGATGGCGCGCGCGGAGAAGAAGCGCCCGCCAGGGTTGAACTCCACCTGGATGCTCGGTCCGCTAAAACCGGTGATGGTTTGCTGACAGGCCAGGGTGGGTCCCACGGTGGGGACGACGTTGTAGTACAGGACGCCGGTGAAGTCGCTTGCCCAGTGGAAGTTATGGAACTGGCTGTTGCCGGAAACGCTCCAGGAGACGGGGGTGATGGTCATGCGCGGGGTGGGCGTGCCGGGTCCTACCGGCGGAAGGCTGCTGAATTCCGGCAAGGTCCAGAATGAGAAGGTGCTCACGCGCGGGGTGGGCGCGCCGTACACCCACTTGAAGGTGTCGCTGCCAGCGGGAAGCAGCCGGTTGCGGTTGGGGGTGGGGGTGAAGACGTGTCCGAAGGGATAACTGGAGGTGTTGGGCGGGTCGAAAATCGGGTTACTCTGGTTGTTCATGCTGTAGTAGTTGAACAGGTGCCCGGCAGGCTGGGCGTGAATAGCGCTGTGGTACTGGCGGTTCCAGTCGAGCAGCGCGCCGGAGAGGAAGATGTTGTACGTGCCGACATTCGACAGGCTGGATTGAATGACATAACCCGAGCCGGGGTTGCCGCTGGCGTAGTTTTGGAAGTGGAGCGGCTCGCCGGTGATGACCAGGTCTTCGCAGCGCGGCAGCGCGGTAGGGGTGGGGGTGAAGGTGGCTTCCGGGGTGAGCGGCACCAGGTAACGCCCTTCAATCACCATCGGCGGATCACCATCATCGGCGATGCCCGGACCCGTCCAGCCGACCGCCAGGTTATCGCCCCCGCTGCTTTCCTTGTGGATGGCTTCCAGGTAGTACAACTGTCCGGCTTGCAGCGAGACTAATCCGGAAGCCTGGCTGCCAAACTTGTCCCATTCGTAGGAGCTGGTCCAGCCGCTTACGGAAGCAATGGCGCTCCTCATTGCCGGGTTATCGTTGGGGCTGATGTACAGGATGCTGGAATCGTCGCTGGCGATATAGAAGCGGTAATCGCCCGTCCACGGCGCGCAGACCAGCGCGCGCATGCGCGTGCCGTAATTATCTCCAAACCCGGAGGGGGCTTCATAGGAGGTGCGGTATTCGAAGCCGTCGGGGTTGCCCGGGAAGCGCGGGTTGTTGAGCAGGTCGTTGGCGGTGCTGCCGCTAATGCCAAGCCACCACTGGCGCAGCACGGTGCCGCTGCCGGGGCAGAAGACCGGCGTGGGGGTGTTGGTGGGGGTGGTGGTGGAGGTCTCGGTGGCGGTGGGCGGCGGAGTGGGGGTGAAGGTGGCTGCCATGCCGATGCTGCCGACCAGACCGGTGACGCGTGAGGTGCGGAATTTTTCGACAATACCCTCGCGCATGGCTTGAATACGCACGGTCGGCCACCAGGAGTTAAGGAAAGGGGTGATCAATTCGTGGCGGTAGGTCAGCACGACGCGCACGCGGTCGCCGGGACCGCCGGCGTCATCCACAAAGCGCTCGATGCTGGATTGCTGGAAGGTGCCGCCGCTGATGCTGCCAATCGCCCGCTGGCAGTAGTCGGGGTAGCGGTAGTCATCCCGCCGGGTAGGGTCAAACGGGCTAAAATAGCGGGCGTTGGGGTCGAACTGAAAACGCGCCGCCTGGTTGCCACCGATGGCTTCGATGCGGTTGGAGCAGGTGGTGAGATTAAAAAAGCCCCTTAACGAAGGGTTGCCGCGGTTAACGGTATCGAAACTGCTGTTGTTCCAGCCATAATCGAGGTATGCCAGATAATCGCCGGAGACGGCGGCAGCCGGGTCCCAGGCGATGCCGGTGGCGCCCGCCAGAGAGGAATCGCGAATGGAGGGCAGGCGCGCCCAGTCTTGCAGCGCGTTTTGCATGGTCTCCCAATCGGTCGAGAACGACTCAGGCACGCGGCAGTCGTAGCGCCCGTCGGCGAAATCGGCATCCTGCAGGGCAAGCGCTTCGGCGGCTTCCTCGCAGTAAGCGGGATTGAAATTACCGGTGATGGCATAGCGCACGCCAAAGCGGGCGCCGTTTTCCAGCGCCAGCCAGGCTTGCAAAAAGCGCCCGAATTCGATCACGCCGAAGATCAGCATGAGCAGAATGGGCAGCGCCAGGGCAAACTCCACCAGCCCCTGGGCGGGACGGTCGCGCCGTTGAGAAAATAACTTGGGGGGTGATAAGGAAAATTTCATCGGCATCCCTCGCTTTCCGCGTTACTGGGTGATGCGGGTGTAAATGCGGGTGGCGATATCTTCAAAAATGGGTAACAATTCTTCGGGGTTGTTGGTGTAATAATAATTACCGCAGGTGCGCAGCATTGGCACCGTGGCGCATGGATCAGTAGTGCGATCACCGTCGTCGCCGACCGCGGCGAAGTAGCGCAGTAGCGGCTCGCCCGCGTTGACTGCGCCGAGACCGATGACATAAACCGCCACATCGTTGCCGCGCGGCTCATCCGGGTTGGTTGAGCGGGTCAATGCCAGTGTGTCCAACATGTCGCGGGAGTAGTCTCCGACAGAATATTTCTGATTGAGATGCAAGGACGGCTGGTTATTGTCGCGGATCCAGACTGAACCAGGCGGGCAGGTATTTGAGTTTTCATCAATGCAGTAGCGCGGGCTGAAGGTGGGATCAATGCACAGGCGCGGCCACCAACCCTGATTCAGTCGCCCGTCGCAAAAACCGTTCGGATAAGCCAGCGGTACCGTACCGCCTGTCCAGGGGGTATCGCCGGGTCCGCTGCCGCCGGTTCCAGCGGTGTCACTCAAGTTGACGACGCCGTCGGTGAACAGCACCACCACCCACACCGCGCCGGGGCGGGCTTCCTGCAACACCAAGTTGGCGGCGCGTATCCCACAGCCAATGCAGGTGGACAGCGGCGAGAGCGACGGACGGATGGGGCGTCCTTGAATGTATTGCAGCGGGTACTTGGCGAGATAAGCCAGCGCGGCGTTGTGATCGTCAATGGTGAATACGCCGTCGCCGCTCCAGTCGAAAGAGTCCAGCAGCCCGTCGTCATCGCAGGGCACGCCGCCCCAACCGTGAGGGTTGGGACCGCCCTCGGTGGTAGAACTCCACCAGCGGTCCGCCATGCGCGGGTCAGTCATTGCCGGGCAGGTGTAGCCCACGATGGCAGGGTTATCGTAATCGGTGCCGTCGCCATCCCGGTCCTCCGGGTTGACGAGGTTGACCGCGCGGAAGTCCACCCACTGCCGCCACATGCGCCGCACGGGTGGATCGTCGTGCACATGGATGCCGCTCCAAACATAATTGCGCGCCGCGGCCAGGTCGTCGGTCAGGGCGACGTTTACGCCATGCATATTGGGGAGAGGGTGCAAATCGGCGCGCGAGTCGTAGGTGATGATGGAAACCTGGTCAAAGCCCTGGTACATGCGGCTGATCAGCGCGTCAGCGGCGTTCTTGATGTGCCACATCGGCAGGCAGGCGTCGCTGGGGGGCGGGTCGGAGCGGTTGATTGGCATGGTGGTCGTGCGCGGGTTGCAGGCGGTATCCGGGTTGTAATCATCAACGACATAGTCAATCGTGTCGGTTGACATGGATTCGGATATATCCAGCACGAGCACCAGGTCAACCGCGGCGGCTTCGGCGATGGCGTTGGTTGTCAGGTTGACCGGTCCGAAACCCATCATGCCGAGGAAATAGAGCGGCGCGCGCTGGGTGGCATCCACCCAGACCAATTTGCGCGGCGACTGTCCGCCGCCGGTATCCGGGCAGCGGGCGTAGAATTCGGCCGGCAGGTTGCCGTCACGGACTGAATCGCCGTCGGCATCGCATATGAAGACGCTCAGGTTGATCTGATTCATGTCCACATTGTGCAGGATCATGACTTCCTCGGTGGCGGCGGTCATGCTTGCCAGGGTTTCGCCGCGCTTAAAGGTGTTGGCAGCCGTAACGGCGCCGGCATCCACGGCGCGCTTGAGCTGTCCGTAGGTAACATACAGCGAGCCGGCGTCTATGGCAAGACCGACGAAGAAGATCAGCACCAGCAGCGCCACCGCAAAGATGACCAGAATCTGTCCTTGCGGGCGGGCAGAAGGATTACGGCTGGGGCGTGGGCGTGGGTTGACCAGCGGGGAGGGACATGAGGGTGTAAGCATGGATTCTCAGGGGGTTGGGAACAAATTGGGTAAAGAGAGGGAGATTGAGCACCTGCTCGTAGCAGAAGTAGAATTCAACGGCCGCGAAACCTTTGCTGGCAGGACCCAGACTGTCGTTGAGCGCTTCGCTGACGCGCTCACGGGTAAAATGAGGTTCGCTGCGCACAACGTTGCCGCGGCAGTCACGCTGCCAGTTGCCGTTGTGGGTAGTGTCTTGATCGTGATCGGAAAGTGCCCAATAGCCGGTGTTGGGCCAGATATCGTTGCGCGGCCAGACATGGCTGACCGTGCGGTTGGAAATGGCGTAAACCGAGATGACCACGTCGTCCATCGCCGGATCGAGCAGCACGTAAGGGTTCAAGCCATTGCAGAAGGGGTCGTTGGTGGCGCACGAGTCGCTGCCAGCCGGCGGCGAGAAGATGCAAGCAGTGGTGTAATAGAAGTGATAATATTGCGGATCGCTGCAGGTCATGCAATTGCGGTTGATGTTGTAAAAATCGTAACCGATTGGGCGCGAGGTGTCCTGGGCGGCGTTGCAGTTCTGCCCGCTGGGCCAGACAGCGGGGGGCGAATATTGGAAGGGATCGCGTACCGAAGCGAAGCGAGCCGCTTCGCGGGTCAGGTCGAGAATATCCAGGTAGCGCCCGATGAAAAATGCCACTTCCACCACGCCCAGCAGCAGCAGGAGCAGTACCGGCAGCACCAGCGCCAGTTCGATAAACGACTGGGCACGCCCGTCGGCTATGACCGGGCTGCGGCGGATGCGCTGGGGTAGGATTTTTAGAATTCGCGTGAGCATGAACAATCATCTCCCGTTTGGACGCAGCGAAAACCCTTTTTCGCTGCTTTTACATTAACGATTTACGGTATTCAAGTCAATATAAATCGGTTTGTTTTTGGTAATTTGTCATCGCTTTGAGACCGTTTTGTAACCGGAATTGGACAAACCAGCCAGTCCAGTTCCATTCCATAGTATAGCGCAGGCTGGACGGCGGGGAGATTGCGCGGGGTAATTGTAAACATTTTGTAACCTGACTGTAAGCCGGACGCAGCCCGCCTGGCGCGCGCTGCAAGGCTGGGTTGCACAATGAATGCCAGCCGGCTTGCCCTGAGCCTACCGTACCCTGAGCCTGCCGAAGGGTGCGGCAGGCTGCCTGTCATTGCGAGCGAGCATCAGCGAGCGAAACAATCTCCCGCCGGCAGGGAGATCGCCACACCGCCGGAGAGCGCGGCGGTTCGCGATGACGTTTCGCGGCATGTCGTTGCGCGCCTCGTCAGGGGCAAAGCAATCTCCCGCCGGCAGGGAGATCGTCACACCGCCGGAGAGCGCGGCGGTTCGCGATGACGTTTCGCGGCATGTCATTGCGTGCCTCGTCAGGGGCAAAGCAATCTCCCGCTGGCAGGGAGATCGCCGCGCTACGCTCGCGATGACGTTTAACGAAGGCAGGTTCAGTGTACGGGCAGGTTTGCCCTGTGGTTCGGCGCCCTCGCAGTGACGACCTTTGTCCGAAGGTCAGAAAAGAAGGGTTGCACAATGAATGCCGGAAATTGCGCTTTTTGACAGGTTGCCGGCGGGCAGTTGGAATTCTATACTGGTTCTGGTTTAGAACAAAAATTCTATTTTTGGAGGGTGTATGACCGCTGCACAATCCGCCAGCCGGCGCGAGAAAAATGGGGGCAAACTGAGCGAGGAAATCCGCATGGTGCGCCATTTAATCAGCCGCGTCCGGGCAATGGCAAACGAAGGCACGCCGCTCAAAGAAATGCTCTCCGTTCTGGAGACGGTTGCGCGGGCGAGCACGCACCTGGCGAACCTGTTGAAAACCGAGAAATTGCTCGAGGGGGAGCAGAGCGCGGGCGAACTGGTGCGCGCCGCGCTGGCGGAGATGCGCGCCGAAATGGACGCCAACGGGATTGACTCGCTGCTCACGACGGGGCTGGATTGAGCCGCCCACTGCGCCGGGCAGGTCGCGCCACGGAATCACCCGCGCCGGTCTGCGTCCTTTCCTGGAAAGGCATTCCGCAGCCAGCACCCTGGGCGACCTGCCCCGCCCCTTGTCTTTTACGCTCACGGAGGCAGCTATGAATCCGAGCGAAATCAACCTGCGCCAGGCGCTGCGCGACCCGCTGCTGTTTGCCCGTGCCTTCGGCCGGATCCGCCTGCGCGCCTACCAGGCGGAGGTGATGCGCGCGGTGGTCGATTCGGTGCTTTACAAGCGCGGTTTGAGCATGGTGGTGATGTTTCCGCGCCAGTCGGGCAAGAACGAACTGCAGGCACAGATCGAATCGTACCTGCTGACCTGCCTGCAGGACAGCGAGGCGGAGATGGTCAAGATCTCGCCGACCTGGAAGCCGCAGTCGCTCAACGCCATGCGCCGCCTGCAGCGCGTGCTGGAGCGCAACGTCTCCATCCGCGGCGAGTGGCGCAAGGAAGCCGGCTACATCTACCGCGTGGGCAGGGCGCGCATCTTCTTCCTGAGCGGCGAGCCGCACAGCAACATCGTTGGCGCCACCGCCTCGGCGCTGCTGGAAGTGGACGAAGCCCAGGACGTGACCCTGGAAAAATATGACAAGGAGATCGCCCCGATGGCGGCTGCGACCCACGCCACGCGCGTCTTCTGGGGCACTGCCTGGACCAGCCAGACGCTGCTGGCGCGCGAACTGCGCGCGGCGCGCCAGGCGGAGCAGCGCGACGGGCTGCGGCGGGTGTTCACCGCCGACGCCGCGCGGGTGGGCGCAGAGGCACCTAAATACGCCCGTTACGTCGCCGAGCAGGTTGCCCGCCTGGGGCGCGCCCACCCGATAGTGCGCACGCAGTACTATAACGAAGAGATCGAAGGGCAGGGCGGGTTGTTCCCCGCCGAACGCCGCGCGCGCATGGCGGGCAGCCACGCCGCCGAGCAGCGCCCGCAGCCGGGCGGGGTGTATGCCTTTCTGCTGGACGTTGCCGGGGTGGACGAAGCCGCCCGCAGCGCCGCCGCGGACGGGCTGAGCCTGAGCAACCCGGCGCGCGATGCCACCGCGCTGACCATTGTGGCGGTTGACCGCGCCACCTGTGCCGATCCGCTGCTGCGCGCCCCCACCTACCGCTGCGTGCTGCGCCGCCAATGGCTGGGCGTGCGCCATTCCGACCTGTACGCCGACCTGCGTGCGCTGGCAGAGACCTGGCAGCCCTGGCGGGTGGTGGTGGATGCCAGCGGGGTGGGCGCCGGGCTGGCGGATTTTCTCGCCCGCGCGCTGCCCGGACGGGTGATTCCGTTCCTGTTCACCTCGGGCAGCAAGAGCAAACTGGGCTGGGATTTCCTCGCCCTGCTGGACTCCGGGCGCTGGAAGGAGCCGCACGACGCCGAATCGCACCCGCTGGGGCGGCTGTTTCAGCGCCAGCTCGACCTGTGCCAGTACGAGATTCTGCCCGGCGCGGAGAAGAAGATGCGCTGGGGCGTGCCGGACGGCAGCCGCGACCCGCAGGACGGGCAGCCGGCGCACGATGATCTGCTCATCTCCGCCGCGTTGTGCGCTGCGCTGGACGACCAGCCGCCCGCGGCAGCGGGCGAGACGCTGATCGTGCCGGGGCGCGACCCGCTGCGCGACCTGGACCGCGGATTTTAAAGCCTGGCATACACATGTTTTCTTTCAAGACAGTCATTGCGAGCGGTTTTTGCGAAGCAATCTCCCGCACAGTCGGGTCGAGGATTGCTTCGTCGGGCTGGTGCCCTCCTCGCAATGACGTTCAACAAGCGTTTTAGTGCTCAAAACGGGCATTTTTCGACCCATTTCAATTTTATGAGGCAAGCGCATGAGACAAACCCTATGGCAAACCCTGACCCGCCTGTTCGCCGCCGGGTCCGCCCCGCCAAAAATGGGCGGGGAACACTCCCCGCGCCGCGCTGCGCTGCACAGCGAAAGCGAGGCAACCTTTACCCTGGGCGTCCGCGCCGCGGGCAGCCCGCCCGCCGAGCGCTCCTTTGCCGAGCGGCGCGAAATTCAGCAGCAGGCGCTGGAAGCCTGGCGGGTCAACCCGCTGGCGCGCCGCCTGGTGGAACTGACCAGCCAGTACGTGGCTGGCGGCGGCATCACCTTTGCCTGCGACCACCCGGCGACGGCGCGCTTTTTGCAGGACCTGTGGGAACACCCGCTCAACCGGCTGGCGGTGCGCTGCGGCGAATGGTGCGACGAACTGACCCGCAGCGGCAACCTGTTTGTGCTGCTTACCACGGACGCGGCAGGCATGAGTTATTTTCGCGCCGTGCCAGCCAGCCAGATTGACGAGATCCGCGCGCGCGAGAACGACATCGAGCAGCCGCTGGCGTTCGTTCCCTGCCCGGGGCTGGATGGACGCGCTCCCGCCCTCTGGCAAGCCTACGACCCGCAGCAGGACACCCCCGACCCCGGCGGCGGCTTTGCGCCCGCCATGCTGCACTATGCCATCAACCGCCCGGTGGGCTGCGCCTGGGGCGAATCGGACCTGGCGCCGCTGCTGCGCTGGCTGAGCCGTTACGCCAACTGGCTGGAGGACCGCGCCCGGCTGAACCGCTTCCGCACCGCCTTCCTATACCTGGTGCGGGCGCGCTTTGGCAGCGAGGGCGAGCGCCTGGCGCGCCAGCAGCGGCTGAACGCCCAGCCGCCCGCGCCGGGTTCCATCCTGGTGGCGGACGAGAGCGAATCGTGGGAGGTGATCAGCCCGCGCCTGGAAGCCGACGAGGCAAACACCGACGGGCTGGCGTTGAAGAAGATGATCGCTGCCGGGGCGGGCGTGCCGCTGCACTTTCTGGCGGAGCCGGAAGCGAGCACCCGCGCCACCGCCGAAGCCGCCGGCGGACCCACCTACCGCCGCTTCGAACAGCGCCAGGCGCATTTCCTCTGGCTGCTGGGCGACCTGATGCGGGCGGCGGTGCGGCGGCGCGCGCTGGCGCAGGGCAGCACCGCCGCAGGGCGGGGCGGGCGGGTGGATGCGCGCGCGCGGATCGAGGTGCACGGCGGTGACCTTTCGGCGCGCGATAACGTTGCTCTCGGGCTGGCGGGCAATCACATCCTGGCGGCGCTGGCGCAATTGCGCGACCGCGGCTTGATTGACGATGCCGAACTGCTGCGCGTGGCGTACCGTTTCATTGGCGAAACCGCCCAGGTGGACGACCTGCTGGCGCGCGGCAGAGCTGCCCCTTCCAGCGGATTTACGCCGGGCAGCGGGCGCGGCTTTCGATCCGGCACAATTAACCTGATCACGGGCGAAGAAAAAGGAGGCGCAGGATGAATACGGCTGCGATAAATCCCCTGCTGGCGGGGCTGCCCCGCCTGTTGGCAGAACAGCAGGACTGCGCCGTGCGCGCGCGCCTTTCGGCGCAGCCCCTTCTGCTGGCGGGGCACACGCCGGACGGGTTCGAAATTTTGGCGATCACCGCCGGTGAAGGCAACGGCTGGCAGTTTGGCGCCGAAGCGCTGCGCGAATCGCTGCCGTTATGGGATGGGCGCGAGTGCTATCTGGATCACCAGTTGGAGGGGCGCAGTCTGCGCGACCTGGCGGGGGTGGTGCACGCGCCGCAATGGGACGAGGCACGCCAGGGCATCCGCCTGACGCTCAAACCGTTTGGACCCGGCGGCGGCTTGCTGCTGGCGCTGGGCAGCGCCATGCTGGCGGAGGGAGTCAAGCCGCAGGTCGGCTTTTCGGCTGATCTGCTGTTCACCGCCAGCGGGAAGCGCGTCGAGCGGATTGTGCGCGTGCTTTCGGTGGACTGCGTGCTGCAGCCAGCGCGCGGCGGAGCGTTTTTGCGCGCTCTCAACCAGTACGCGGGTATCGAGATCAAACCAATCAATTTCAATCTGGATGGAGGTTATTCAATGAACGCAGATCATCAAAATTCCCTCAGCGAGGGACAGCCCGTGAACGCGGGGGATCAGGCGGTTGGGCAGGTTCCCGCCGCGGCGGACGAATTGCGCGGCGAGTTGTGCCGCCTGCTGCTGGAGCAGTCGCTGGCGGCTGCCCGCCTGCCGGAAGCGCTTGCCGGGCGCATCCGCCAGCAGTTTGGCAGGCGGTTTTTCGCGCCGGAGGAACTCAACCGCGCCATTGCTGACGGGCGGCAAATGCTGAGCGAGTTGAGCGCCGCCGCGTTGGTGCAGGGTCCGGCGCGGGTGGAGGCAGCCTATTCGAGCGAGGATCAGATCACCGCCGCGCTGCACGATCTGCTCGGCATCCCCCAGCCGGCGCGCCTGAGCGGGTTTAAAGCTGCCCGGCTGAGCGGCATCCGCGAGCTGTACACCCTGCTGACCGGCGACCGCGAGTTCTACGGCGGTTACTACCCCGAACGGGTAACGCTTGCCACCAGCCTGAGCCTGCCGGGGCTGCTCAAGGATGCGCTCAACAAAATGGTGGTGATGGGCTGGGAGGAATTGGGGCGCAGCGGCTACCGCTGGTGGGAGCCAATCGTCAGCGTCGAGCACTTCTCCAACCTGCACCCGATCACCGGCGTGCTGGTCGGCGAGGTGAGCGTGCTGCCGGGGGTGAACGAAGGCGGCGCCTATCAGGAACTGGCGGTCAAGGACAGCGCCGAAACCGGCGCATGGGGCAAGTACGGCGGCTACGTTGGGCTGACGCTGGAAATGTTCGAGCGCGACGAGACCCACAAACTGCGCCAGTATCCGCGCAAACTGGCTTCGGCTGCCCTGCGGCGCATTTCGGCGCTGGTGGGCAGCATCTTTACTGCCAATAACGGCACCGGTCCGCAAATGGCGGACGGGGCAGCCGTGTTCCACGCCGCCACGCACAAGAACCTGGGCACCGCCGCGCTCTCGGCGAACGCCTGGGAAGCCGCCGGTAAAGCCATCTACGAGCAGGACATGCTGACCGGCGAAGGCGGCGGCGCGCCCAAACTGGCACTGGATGCGCGCTACCTGGTCGTGCCGCGCGCGCTGCGCCTGACGGCAATGCGCATTCTCTACCCTTCGTTCGAGCGCGAAGCCAACATCTTTGCCGAGAATTTGCAGCGCGGCGAAATGGGCGACGTGATCACCTGCCCGGAATTCAGCGACGCCAACGACTGGGCGGCGGTTGCCGACCCGCGCCTGGCGCCGGGCATCATTCTGGGCGAACGCTTCGGGTTGCTACCGGAAATCTTCATTGCCGACCGGGAGACGAGCGGGGCGCTGTTCACCCACGACGAGATGCGCATGAAGGTGCGCCACTGGGTGAGCGTGTTCGTGGCGGATTACCGCCCGTTGTACAAAGCCAACGTGGCGTAAGCCGGCCCGGCTGGGGGAGGCAGGCGAACGCGGACGCCGCAAGCCGCCCTGTTTCGCCTGCCTCCCGCCCGGTCAACACCTGAGGAGGTAACCCGCCATGAAAAACCGCACGGTTTTACCCAAGCCCATCCCCGCCGCGCCGCCTATGGGAAGCCCACCCCGACCTGCACCCGTGAAGGTCATATCCTGCTGCAGCCCAGCCGGCTTTCACGACCTGAGGCGGGGAGACCGCCGCGCCCCGCAGGCTGAGCCTGTCGAAGCCTGCGGGGCTCGCGGTGACGTAAACACAGGCTTGCCCTGCGGACTGGTGCAGCCCAGCCGGCGGTCAGCCGGCTTCCACGCACTGAGGCGGGGATTTATCCCCCGCCGAACCCCGCCTGGTATTGGCGGGGTAATGACGAGTAGAAATTTTCATAACCTACCAAGAAAAGGAGACTCTCATGTCTGAACCCATCTTGACCCAATTGCAGCGCTTGCTGCGCTCGCGCAAATTCTGGGCGCTGCTGGCAGCCCTGGCGACCATCGCCGCCGGGTGGAGCGGCGGCGAACTGAACGACTGGCAGGCAGTGCAGGCGGTCATTGCCGCGCTGGCGGTTTATTCCACCGGCGTGGCGATTGAAGACGCCGCCCGCAAAGAGCAGGGGCAGCCGCGATGAGCCGCGCCGCGCATCCCTCAACGGGCTTCGACACCCTTCGACACCCCTCGACAGGCTCAGGGCGAAGGCTCAGCCCGGAATCCGAGCCGGGCAGCGAAGTCCACCAGCCCGCGCTGCCGCTGCCGCCGGCGGTGGTGCTGGATGCCTGCCGCCATTACGGGCTGGCGGAGGACCCGCTGGCGTGGCGGGTGCGCCCGGATGGCGCGGTGGTGCTGATCGCCGCCGACGGACGCAAGCTGATCTACCCGCCGGAGACGCCATGAGCGACGCCGACCTGCTGCTGGAACGCCTGCGCGCCGTGCTGCGTGACCCGCAGGCGGCTGTCTGGAGCGAAGGCGAGTTGACCGGCGCGCTGCGCCAGGCGTACCATGACCTGCTGGCAGCCAGCGGCGAAGCGTGGCTGATCAATGGGTTGGACGGCGAACTCAACCCGACCAACTTTGCCCCGCATTACTTTGCCCTGCTGCTGCGCGGTGCGCTGGGCTATGCCCTGCTCGGTCGCGCCGCCGAACGGGTGGATGCCTTCCGCTTCGACCCGCGGCACGTCGCCAGCGCGCTGGCGGCTGCCCGTCTGCTGCTGGAGCAGTTCCAGCGCGGGCTGGATGGACTGGGCAGGCTGCGCGTGCGCCGCCTGCAGGAAGCCGAAAACCCGCCCTACCCGCCGTCCGGTGGCCAGCACCAGGCAGGCTGGAGATTGGAGTGAGAATGTATTCGTTAAAACTGACCTGGGACGGAGAAGCCGACTGGGTATTGCACGGTCCTGGCGCAGCCGCCGGGCTGGAAGGCGCGCAGCTGGCTGGCAGCCGCCAAGCCCCGCGCCCTGACTGGGTGATCGAGACGATCCTGCTGGCGCTCAAAGGCGGCGGCGTGGCAGACTGGATTCACGGGCTGGAGCGCCGCCTGACTCAGGCGCGCGCTGGCGCAGGCAGGGTACACTTGCGTCTGCAAATTGAGCAGCGTGACACGCCGCTCAACGCGCTGCTGCTGGATGGCTGGCTGGAATCACTCGATGCGCGGGCGGACGAGCGTGAGCGTGGTTTTGCCGGCTTGCGCCTTAACCTGCTGCGCGAACGGGAGTGGAGCGCGCCGGCCGCGGCGCTGCCGCTTACCAATGCCAACGGAACGGGCGTGACCGGCGGTCTGGCGCTGTTCAACCATGCTGACTCCGACAGCGGCCACCAAAATTTCGCCGATATTCACGCCGCGCACCTGGAAGGCAGCCAGCTTGCCCCGCTCAGCCTGCGCCTGGCGCTGGGCAGCACACCCAACCGGGTGGTCACCCATGTCATCCTGGCTGCGGGCAGTGACCTGTGGATGGAGGGGGCATCTTTTGCGCATGCGCTGGAAGGTGAAAGCGGCAGCCCTGGCGCGGGATGCGCCGCCAGCAGCCTGATTGCCGACAGCGGCGCCAGCGGCGGTTTTTACCGGCGGTTGGAGTGGAGTGCGGCGGGCGAGGCCGCGCTGCTGCGCTGGACCGTTACGGCTTTGGCGCTCTCGCTGGCGCGCGGGCGCGCCTTCCGCCCGGTGCTGCGCCTGCATAACCCACCCGTTGCGGGTATTTACCTGCACTGGCGGATGTTCAACGCTCGCGGCGGGCTGCTCGATCGCGGTGGTGAAATGCGCCTGGTGAGCAGCCGTTGGTTGCAGCCTACTCCGTCGTTATGCCTGCCGCCACTCGATCTGCCTGGGCTCGATCCCGCCGGGTTAACCCTGGAATTGTGGGCGGTCTGCGACGCTCCGGGCAGCCGCGTGCTGGATGTGGACTTCGTCCACCTGTTGCCGGTGGAGGGCTGGCTGGAGTTGCTGCCGCTGGGCGGAACGGCGCAGGGCAGCACGCTGGTGGTGGACGGCACGCGCCACTTGCGCCGCACCGCGTTTGATGCCCTTCGACAGGGTCAGGGCGATGCAGTGCAGGTGGGCTGTACCTACTCGCTGGACGCGGGCGGGGTGGCTTCCGCCAGTCATGCGCTGAGCGGCGGCGGGCTGCGCCTGCTGCCCGGCAGGAACCAGCGCCTGTACCTGCTGTTCGAAACCGACACTGGCGCGCCGGTGAATCACAGCCTGCAAGCGCAGGCGCTCTATCCGCCCTGCTGGTTAACGCCATGAGCGGGCAGTTTTCGATTGACTGGCAGCAGCGCGACGGGCAGCCCTGCCTGCCGCCCGCCCTGCCGCTGGAGGTGGAGCGCCTGACCTGGCGGGCTGAGGGTGGCGCCTGCGCTGCGCTGTTGAGCGGCGGGCTTGATGCCGACCTGCCTGCCTTCAATCTGTCATCCTGGGCGGCGGATGCGCTGCGCCGCGCGCTGGTCATCCGCAATGCCGCCGGCGAAGCCTGCTGGTGGGGCTATGTGGCGCGGGTGGAAGCCCGCCAGGGTGCCGCCGGGCTGGTCTTTGACCTGGAGCGCATGGCAAACCGCGTGGCGGTGGTCTATGCGCCGCGGATCAAGGAGACGCGCTGGATCGGCGAGCGCGCCTTCACCCCCTGGGCGGAGGACGCCGCCAGCATCGCCCGCTACGGGCGCAAGGAGAAGATGCTGGTGTTGCCGCCGCTGGAGGAGGGTCAGGCGCTGGCAGCGCGCGATGCGCACCTGCGCCGCTGGGCGCTGCCAGCAGGAATGCCCTTCACCTCCCGGATTGGCGCGGCTGAATCCCGACCCGGTCGGGGTCAACCCCGATCCGGTCGGGGTGAAAGTGAGCGCACCATGCGCGTGCGTCTGGTCTGCCGCGGCTGGTGGAGCACGCTCGACTGGGCGCACCCGCGCATTGCCTTTGGCTGGGATGGTTTCAGCGAGTCAGCCCAAACCAGCCAGAATTTCGGGCGGACGTTGAACAGCGATCACCTGCTGGCGCAGAGCATCCGCGCCGGATACGGTCCTTTTTACTTGGGCGAGGTGGGATTAAGTGCCCGGCTGTCGGGTACGCCGACCGACGCGCTGGTAGTCGAGGTGTGCGCCGACGCGAGCAGCGCGCCGGGGACAGTTCTGGCATCCGCCAGCCTGCCAGCCGGGGTGATCAGTCCGGCGCGCTGCTGGCTGCGCTTCACCTTTGCCAGCCCGCCGCTCTTGCAGGCAAATACGCCGTATTGGCTGCGCATCAGTCGCAGCGGGGCGGTCAACGCCACGCATTTCTACCAGTTGTTCCGCGAAGGCAGCGATCCCTACCCGGCGGGCAGGCTGTGCTACTGGGGCGGTTCTGCCTGGCTGGACCTGGCGGGCGGAACGTCCGACCTCAACTTCTACTTCAGCGCGCTGCAAACCCGATCCGCGCGAATAGTCGAGCTGGCTGGGGCGGCACTGGGCGGGCAGTTCTTGAGCGGCACGCGCCTGCTGGCGGCGGTCGGCGGTTACACGCCCTATTTCTGCGATGGGGTGCGCACCTGCCGGGAGGAATTGCTTGATCTGCTGCGCGGCGGCGGGGTGGACGGGCGGCGGCTGTGCGCCTGGGTCAGTGCGGCGCGCGAGTTGGTCATTGCCGCCGAGCCGGAGAAGGACGAGGTGGACTGGCAGATTGACCCGCAGGGGGTGATACGCGCGCCGAACGGCAGACCGGCGCGGCTGGGCGATGCGCTGGCGGGCAGGCGGGCGCGCTTGACCGCTGGCTGGCTGGATAGCGCCGCGCTAATGGAACGGGTGGAGTGGACGCCGCGCGGCGGCTTGCGGGCGGCACTGGAGGATGCCGGCGGCGGGGCGGTTTCCCGCCCGGGCGCATGGTGAGGATGTCGAACCATGCGCCCGGCAGGAGAGGGCTGCTTCAGGCAATAACCGCCCTCGCAGCGATGTTTACTGTGTTAACGTCATTGTGCATTGACCTGATCGAAGCAAAGGAAACCCCACGGGCTTCGGCAGGCTCAGCCCGTGGCAGGACGATCAAGATGCCGGTTCTACATCTTCGTTGTTGTGCGAATGGCGGTGGTGCAGATCGGGTAAATGTGGGTGGGCATGCCGGATCGGTTCGTGCTGGTGGGTGTGGCTGTGCCGGGCAGCGGCGGGGATGCCTTCGTGAGCGTGGTCGTGATGACCGTCGGTATGGCTGTGTTCATGCTCGTGCACCTGGATGATATGAACGTGGGCGTGACTGTGCTGCTCGCGGAATAATATGGTGATGGAAACAACGAACAGTACGATTGCCAGCCCAAGTTGCGGGGTGAAGCGCTCGCCCAAGACAAGCAGCGCCAGCAGCACGCCCCACAACGGCGCGCTGGAGAAGATCAACTGGCTGCGGGTTGCGCCAAGTTGTTGAGCGGAAGCGATGTACAGGACGATACTCACTCCATAGGCAAGCGCGCCAATGACCAGTCCGCCGAAGATCATCGCGCCAGAAGCCAGCAGCGGCGCCAGCGTCATGCCAATTGCCAGGTTGGTTGAACCGGCAACCAGCCCTTTCCAAAAGGTTACCTGAGCCGGCGTGATCCCGTCAATCAGCGCGGTCAGGTGATTGTCAATCCCCCAGCACAGGCATGCCAGCGCCACCAGCAGCCCGGCTTGAAATCCTGCCGCACCTTCGCCCCAGGCAAGCAGAATCGCCGCCGCGAGGATGCCGCCTGCGGCAAACCAGCCATTTTTAGTCAGGTGGTCTTTAAAGAATAGATGTCCCAGGACGGCCGTGGCAACCATTTCCAGGTTCAACCACATGGATACGGACGCCGCGGATGCCAGGCGCAGACCAGCCATCAGCGCCAGGGGACCCAGCACGCCGCCAAAGAATATTGCGCCGATCAGGCGGGTGGCGTTCCTGGAATCCAAACGCCAGGGCATGGTCATTTTCCGTTCGCGGATTAGAATGATGCTCACCCCCAGGGCGGCGCCCAAATACAATAAACCTGCCATCTGGTTGGATGACAGATGACTTAAAAGCGGCTTGGTCAAAGGCGTGGCTGCGCCAAAGAGCAAGGCAGATAATATGGCGGTTGTGTAAGCAGTTGTTTTCAAGGTTGAAATTTTCGCAGCGGAGTTGTTTGATTCGGAACGGCGAGTATTATACTTCAACTGCTGTCAAAAGGATCAGCAAAGCCAGGCTTGCCAGGCCGGCGAGTTTAAACGCCGGCGGTTGGCGCCGTGCAAGCAATGTACGCAGAAGTGGTTTACAATTTTAATATAGTTTTGGAGGGCGAGATGATGACCGAAGATGATTCGAGAAAAGTGATCGTTGTCGGTTCGGGTTCGGCGGCATTCACAGCGGCGATTGCAGCCGAAGAATCGGGGCTGGAACCGCTGATCGTTGAAAGCACCCATCTGCTGGGCGGATCCTCCGCCATGTCGGGCGGCGGGTTGTGGATACCCAATAACCCCTTGATGCTCAAGGCTGGCGTGCAGGATTCCTATGAGAAGGCAAGACTTTACATGGACACGGTGATTGGGGATGTGGGACCCGCAAGCTCTGCGCAAAGGCGGGAGACGTTTTTGCGGGAGGGCTCGCGCATGGTGGAGTGGTTGACCAGCCTGGGTTACCGTTTCTCGTATACGCCGGGCTACGCGGATTATTACCCGGAGCGTCCGGGCGGAAGCGCCGAGGGGCGTTGCGTGGAACCGGATTTCTTTGACCTGAAGCAACTGGGCAACTGGAAGGATAAATTGAATATCCTCTTCCCGGTACCCATGCACACCCTGGATGCTTCTAAAATCTCGCTTGCTTTCCGGTCGTTTTCCGCTTTTTTGCACACCGCCAACGTGATGGGCGTCCGCGCTATTGGCAGCAGCCTGATGGGGAAGAAACTTGCCGGGCTGGGCGGAGCGCTAATTGGTCAACTGCTTTACCTGGCATTGCGGCGCTCGATTCCAATCTGGGTGAACAGCCCGATGGTTGAACTGATCTTCGAGCAGGGGAAAGTAGCCGGCGTTGTCATTGAGAAGGAAGGAAAGCGGGCGGCGCTGCGCGCCAGAGCGGTGATTCTGGCTGCCGGCGGATTTGCGCGCAATCAAGAAATGCGCTTGAAATACCACCCCCATCCCATTACCACCGATTGGACGGTTGCCACTGAAGGCGACCTGGGCGTGCCGATTCAGGCTGGCATTGCCATTGGCGCGGCAACCGCCCTGATGGATGACGCCTGGTGGGGACCGGTGTTCGTGGATAACAAGGGCAAGGCTCAATTCATGCTTTGGGAGCGCTCGCTGCCGTTCGGGATTATTGTGGACAGCTCGGGGAAGCGCTTCATGAACGAATCGGCTTCCTATGTTGATTGCGGTCACTGGCAGTACCAGCGCAACCAGCAAGTTCCAGCCATTCCAGCCTACCTGATCGCGGATTCGCGCCACCGCCGGTTTTATCTATTTGGCATGATGCCGCCGGGCATCACTCCCAAAGAGGTGTACCAATCGGGGATGATGGTCAAAGCCGACTCGATTGCCGAACTTGCCCGCGCCTGCGGAATTGACGCGCCAAACCTGGCGGAGACGATCCGGCGGTTCAACCAGTTTGCCGCAACCGGCAAAGACCTCGACTTCCAGCGCGGTGAAAGCGCCTATGACCGGGTATACAGCGACCCGAAAGTCAAGCCCAACCCCAATCTCGGCAGCATCGAAAAACCGCCTTTCTTCGCGGTGCGCGTCTGGCCTGGCGACCTCGGCACCAAGGGCGGGCTGTTGACCGATGAACATGCGCGCGTTTTGCGCGAAAATGGCAGCCCGATTCCCGGCTTGTATGCTGCGGGGAACAGTTCGGCATCTGTCATGGGCAGGACGTATCCGGGACCAGGCTCGACGATTGGTCCTGCCATGCTATTTGGGATGATCGCCGGGCGTCATGCCGCCAGCGAAGAATAAGCGCTCTGACCTGCTGCATACTGCCGGTGACGCGCAGAGCATAACGTCATCCCGACCGGGTCGGGGTCAGCGCGCATTTTCCTGAGCATGCCCCGATGGGTAAACCGGCTCAGCGGAGGCAGGCAAAAAGCAACCAAAAGGTATGGTATGATTTTTGGCATCCTTTATTCTTTAACCAACAGGTGCCGCAATGCCTAACTGGTTTCAATCGCTTTTCAACCGCCAACCCGCCCGACCAGCGGAGGACAACCTAAAAGCCCACTGGCAGGCGGTGGATGCTTACTTCAACAGCCGGCTGCTGCCAGCTGACCCGGCGCTGGAACATGCCCTGCAGGTTAGTGATGCCGCCGGATTGCCGCCCATCCACGTCGCGCCCAACCAGGGCAAGTTGCTGATGCTGCTGGCGCAATCCGTCGGGGCGACCCGCATCCTCGAAATCGGCGCGCTAGGCGGGTACAGCACCATCTGGCTGGCGCGCGCGTTGCCGCCTGGCGGCAGGCTGATTACCCTGGAGGTGGATCCGAAACATGCCGCCGTGGCGCGTGAAAACCTGGCTGGGGCGGGGCTGGCGGAAATGGTCGAAATCCACCTCGGACAGGCGCTCGATTCGCTTGCCCGGCTGGCTGGCGGGGATTATCCGCCGTTCGATTTCATCTTTATTGATGCGGACAAGGGCAACTATCCGCAATACTTCGAGTGGGCGCTGCGCCTCTCGCGGACGGGCGCGCTGATTTTTGCCGATAATGTTACCCGCAAGGGCAAGGTGATTGACGAGCATAGCCGCGACGCGGATGTGCTGGGTATGCGCGCCTTCTTCGAGCGGGTGGCAGCCGAGCCGCGCGTCAGCGCCACCGCCTTGCAGACAGTGGGCAGCAAAGGATACGATGGTTTCGCCCTTTTGCGCGTCAACCAGGGAACTCAAACCGGCGGCATTCACCACCTTGCCTTGTGGGCGCGCGACCTGGAAGGGCTGAAGACCTTTTACCAGACTTACTTTGGCGCCGTGGTGGGTGAGCGATACGCCAACCCGCGCACCGGTTTCCAGTCCTATTTTTTGCGCTTTGCTTCGGGCGCGCAGATCGAACTGATGCACCGCCCGGATGTTCAGCCCGACCGCAATGAGCCGGGCAGCAATACCTTCGGTTATGCTCATCTGTCCATTTCCGTCGGCAGCGAGGCAAAGGTGGATGAATTGACCGTCCGCCTGCAAAGCGCTGGCTTTACCGTGCTCAGCCAGCCGCGCCGCACCGGTGACGGCTATTACGAAAGCCTGGTGCTCGATCCCGAAAACAACCCGCTTGAGATCACGGTGTAATAACCAGCCGATGATCCGCCGGGTAAACCAAACCTCCCCCTTGGGATTTTTCAAGGGGGGAGCGGCGATTGCGGTTGCCTTGTTGTGAGCGCGGCGAACGATCAGGCAACGTCCTTGGGGGAAAGGAAGCGGGTTACTTTCGTCCCACATACCGGGCAGTCACCTTTGACCATTGGGCGCCCCTTGGCGGTTTTTTCCACCTTGCCGTTTTTGATCGCCCTTTTTTGCTTGCACTTTACGCAATACCCTTCGAAGTTCATTGGTTGTTCTCCTTCCAAAAGACTTTGATCTGGTTAGCGTGTTCCAATTGGACAGGCAGCAATTGGCAGCGCGCCAATACACTCATTGTAAACTAAAATTTAATAGTCAGGCAAATTGTGGCTGTCCCAAAATTTGGGTCTATCCACAAGGCGTGAGTAGAGCGCGAGTTTCGCAGCGTGTCGAGGGAATGGCGGCATTGGTTGGTGGTTCAAGGAACGCTACCGGTGGATGAGGGGTTACAAACGCGAGCAATCCGTTTTCGAATTTCACGGCAAGGGTATTGTATAATTATCTTAATTTATACATTGATCAGACTTGTTCCTGGTGACAGCAATTGTGCTGCGTCAAATCCTGGATGAGCGCGACTTCCGCCCTAAGCCAATAGCCGTACAATAAAAATAGAGAGAGTTGATTTGAGCAAGTCATTCCGCGGCGGTATCCACCCACCCGAAGAGAAAACGATCACCGAGCACCTGGCGATTGAACGACTCCTAAATCCAGCGGAGATAGTTCTGCCGCTTACTCAGCACCTGGGTAAACCCGCCCGGGCGCTGGTGCAAAAAGGCAGCGATGTAAAAACAGGTCAGCGGATTGCTGAGGCGCAGGGCAATATTTCGGCACCAATCCATTCTCCGGTCACCGGCAAGGTGACCGCGTTGGCAAAGCAGCTAACCATCAGCGGTTTTCCCCAGCCCGCGATCGTCATCAAGCCCGATCCCGATCAGGATGTTCAGGATTTCATGCCGCCGCTCGATCCGGAGACGATCACCCCTGAAGAGATCATCGAGCGGGTGGGCGCCAGCGGCTTGGTGGGTTTGGGCGGCGCTGCCTTTCCCACCGCTGTCAAATTAAAACCGCCACCCGACAAGCCGGTGGATTTGGTTATCCTCAACGGCTGCGAATGCGAACCCTACCTGACCCGCGATTACCGCATCATGGTGGAGCGCCCGCAGGATGTAGTCGCGGGTTTAAAACTGATCATGAAAGCCATGAACGCCGGACGAGGCATGATCGGCATCGAAGACAACAAGCCCGAAGCAATCCGCCTGATTCGTGAGGCAGCCGGCAGTAACGGCGTCATCGAGGTCGTTGTTCTAAAAACAAAATACCCACAGGGTGCCGAGAAAATGCTTATCCAGGCGGCTTCCAGGCGCAAAATTGCTCCAGGAAAGCTGCCTTTCGATGCCGGCGTCTCCGTGCAGAATGTCGGTACGGCCGTCGCCATCTATGATGCGGTTGTTAAAGGCGAGCCGAACATTACCGCTATCCTGACTATCACCGGTCGCGGTATTCGCAGCCCTAAAAACCTGTCCGTTCCGATTGGCGTATCACTTGAGCAAGTGCTGGAGTATTGCGGCGGGGTCACCGATGACGCTGTTCGCCTCGTGGTTGGTGGACCGATGATGGGAATTGCCCAGTATGATCTTTCCGCGCCGATCATGAAAGCAACCTCGGGCATCATCGTGATGACTCGCTCGGAAGTTGAACTGAACCCCGAAACACCCTGCCTCAATTGCGGGATGTGCATTGAGGCGTGCCCGATAAACCTGATGCCAACCCGATTGGTCAAGTATATTCGGGCAGGGCAGTTTGAAAAGGCAGCCGCCTTGCAGGTCTCCGTCTGTTTTGAATGCGGTGCATGCGCCTACCTCTGCCCGGCGAACATCCCGCTGGTGCAATGGCTGCGCCTGGGTAAACAAAAAGCCATGCGGAAGTGATGTCGAATGACCCGGACAATGATGATTGACCCTACCTCTCGCCGGCTGGACCTGTCAGTATCCCCTCATCTGCACTCTCGCTGGACGACGGGCAAGGTAATGTGGATCGTCGTATTGGCGCTTCTTCCACCTCTGGCAGCGGGTGTTCTATTTTTTGGCACGTTTCAGCTATTGGTGGCAGCCGTCGCGATCATCGTTGCCAATGCCACCGAAGCAGCCGCGCTCTCTCTCCGCAAAAAACCCATAACCCTGAGCGACGGTAGCGCAACCGTAACCGGGCTGCTGCTTGCTCTAACCCTGCCGCCCAATATTTCCCTGCCCTTCGTGGCAATTGGCGCGGTTGTGGCAATCGGCTTGGGTAAACAGGTCTTCGGCGGCGTGGGCTACAATATCTTCAACCCGGCGTTGGTCGGGCGGGCTTTCTTGCAGGCGGCATTTCCCTTGGCGATGACCACCTACACCCTTCCAAGCCCGGCTGTGGATGGTATCACCAGCGCTACGCCACTGGCTTATAAATTCCTGGAAGGCGGTGATACGCCCTTGTTAGCGCTTTTCCTGGGCAATATCAGCGGCTCTATAGGAGAGACTTCCAAGCTGGCAATCTTGATCGGTGGAATGATTTTGGTGATGGTCGGAATTGTCAACTGGCGTATTCCCGTCACCATCCTTGCCGGCGTTGCTCTGTTTTCCGGCATATTCTGGTTGATCAACCCCGCGACCTACGCCGATCCCTTATTCCACCTGATGAGTGGTGGTCTAATGCTGGGCGCCTTTTATATGGCGACTGACTGGGTTAGCTCGCCGGTTACCCATAAGGGCATGCTGATTTTTGGCGCCGGCATTGCCCTGCTCGTTGTTTTTATCCGCTTGTTTGGCAGCCTTCCAGAAGGCGTGATGTATTCGATCCTGATCATGAACGCATTTGTGCCAATGATCAACCGGTATGTTCGTCCAAAAGTGTTTGGAGCGTAGACGTGAAACAGGCTGCTCAGATGATCCTGACCTTATCGCTGATTGGCGCGCTCTCCGGCATCGTTCTGGCGCTGGTAAACACCTGGGCGTCTCCGTTGATTACCCGCAGCGAGTTGAAATCTAAGGAAACTGCCATTTTAATGGTACAGCCAGGGGCAGTGTCGTATGAACAACTGCCGCTGGAAAATTACGAAGTGTATCGGGTTTTTGACGATACCAGCGCGCCCCTTGGATATGCCATGGTGCACAGCGGCCTCGGTTACCAAAGCCTGATCAAAGTGATGATTGGTATTAGCAATGACCTGAGCACTATCCATGCGATCAAAATCCTGGCTCATAATGAAACCCCCGGTTTAGGCACCCTGGTGAACGAGCCTGAATTTTTAGATCAATTCAAGGGTCTCTCCACCACACCCAACATCACCTGGGTTTCGGGCGAGCTGCCGGATGCGCCGAACGAAGTGCAAACAATCACTGGGGCGACAATTACCTCTCGCGTCGTCGTTGGAATTGTTGGCGAGGCGGTAGCAAACCTGCGCATCATGAAGGAGCAGTTGCCCTAATGTTAAAGCCCGGTTACTGGAAAGAATTCAGCAAAGGTTTGTGGGAAATCAACCCAGTGTTCAAGCAAATGCTTGGCTTGTGCCCCACCTTGGCGGTAACCGTTTCGGCACTGAATGGGCTGGGAATGGGACTCTCGACCACATTTGTTTTGGTCTTTTCGTCTGTCCTGATCTCAATTGTCCGTCGTCTTATCCCTAGGCAGGTGCGCCTTGCCTCTTATATCGTCATCATCGCCACATTCGTTACCATTGTGGACCTGGTGATGAAGGCACAGTTACCCGCATTGAGTGCGTCCTTAGGTCCTTTTATTCCCCTGATCGTCGTTAACTGCCTTATTCTGGGACGCGCCGAAGCCTTCGCCTCGAAGAACCCTCCTGTCAGATCGGGCTTGGATGCCCTTGGCAGCGGGCTGGGCTTCACCGCCACGCTCTTCGTCCTTGGCGGTATTCGTGAGGTTCTCGGCGCGCGCACATTGCTGGGCTTGCAGGTGCTGCCGGACGCGTTCGAACCCTGGGTGGTCAAGATCCTCCCCGCTGGCGCATTTCTGACACTGGGCTTGATGATGGGTTTGGTTAATTCATTCGCCAATCGTAAACAACATAAAGCGATGCAGTTCTATCAGGATTCGTGCCAGGGGGGCGCAGCGGAGCTGAGCAAGGAGGGCGGCAACTAAGATGGAGATGGTTTATTTATTCTTATCCACCGCAATCGTTCACAACTTTGTCCTGACCTATTTTCTGGGCATTTGCCCGTTCATTGGCGTGTCCGGCAAGATCAGCTCGGCGTTATCATTGGGTCTGGCGACCATATTCGTCATGACGATCACTTCGGTGGTAACCTGGCTGATCTACAACCTGGTGCTGCTGCCCTATAACTTGACCTTCCTGCAGATCCCGGCATTCATCCTCGTCATTGCCTCCCTGGTGCAGCTGGTTGAAATGTTCATCAAAAAGGTCAGCATGCCGCTTTACCGGTCGCTGGGCATTTTTCTACCCTTGATCACCACCAATTGCGCCGTTATGGGTGTTGCCTTGTTCCTGACCATGCGCGGTTACGGCTTTGTTCAGAGCCTGGTGTTCGGGGTGGGTGCCGGCGCCGGCTTTTTGCTGGCAATTCTCATCATGGCTAGTATCCGCGAAGAGCTGGAGCTGGCGGATATTCCCAAAGCATTCAAGGGCGTACCCATCACGCTGATTGTGGCGGGAATCCTGGCATTGGCTTTTATGGGTTTTGCGGGAATTGTATAATTAATTAACGAAATCAGAGTAACGAAAAAAGGCAATTAGAAGCAATGAACGATTTAAAATTATCTCGCCGTTCTTTCCTGAAATTAACCGCCCTTTCGGCGCTGACCTTTGGCGCCGGCTATACGCTTGGCAAGTTGATCCCTCCGGCGGCGATGGATGGTGAAGCACAGGCTTTATCTCTGCATGCCTTCTTGCCGGGCGATAGCAGCCTGGTGTGCGAAGTCATGCGCGTTTTTGCCCAGAAGGTCGCTCCGGCGACATTGGCAGCGGTATCTGCGGATGCGCAGTGGTCCGAGATTATCCAGTCCGCTGTAAAACCTGGTCATCTCCTTGGCGGTGGACTGCTGACTGTGCGCATGACCGCCTTGCCGCAGGCACTGCCCGCCGATATTTTGCTTGGCGATGACCAGCAGGCTGTCTATGCACCTGAGAGTGATTATGACCCAGCCCTGCGCAGCCTTCAAGCGTTCGTGCGCGGACGCCAGGCAGACCACCTGTTCAGCGCCGATTATCGCCACGCCGGATTGCTTACCCTTCTGCTGCCGCCTCGCGGCGGTCTGTTCGCGGTGATTCGATCGGGTTCCAATGTGGTTGAGCGCATTCCAATGGATCGCGCGTATCATGACATTGTAATAGACGGACCTCTGGGAAAAACGATCCTTGGCATGGCTGACGGCGCCATCCGGGTGCGGGCTGCTGCCTGCCGCAATAAGCTGTGCATGCTCAACGTTCCGGCAGCACAGGCGGGCAGTGTCATCGCCTGCGCACCTAATCACCTGGTGGCACAGGTGGAAGCAGGATAGGGAATGATGTTCTCATGAAGCGCATTGGGTTGTACGCTGGATTGTCGTTGGTGCTTTTCTTGATTGGGTTTTCAATGGCAAGAAATGCCCAACCCCGCGTGGAGACAATCCAGCATACCCAGGTCATGATGGGCACGCTGGTTGATATCCAGGCGCGCGAGAGCGACCGGGAGAAAGCAGAAAGAGCAATTGCCGCAGCCTTCGCCGAAATGAGGCGATTAGACCGCTTGTTCTCCACCACTGAAGAGGGTGAAGTCTGGGCAGTCAATCACAATCCGGACGAATCCGTTGAAGTTGGAACTGACCTGTACAATTTACTCCTCAGCAGCGACGCTATGTGGCGACTGAGCGAAGGCGCATTCGATGCCGGGCTTAACAACCTGATCGAATTATGGGGTTTTGGAACGCATTCTCAGGGCATGCCTTCACCCCAAGCACTGGAAGCTGCCCGCCAATCTTCCGGCTGGGCATCGGTGCGGTTGGAAGAAAACCGCATCGCGCGCCCACCAGGGCTTGGATTGAACTTTGGCGGCATTGCCATAGGCTATGTCGTTGACCGGGCGATTGCGGTTCTGCAGGAGCATGGCATTACCTCAGCCTTGGTCAATGCTGGCGGTGAAATCCGCACATTGGGCAGCAACTGGGTGATTGGCATCCGGCATCCACGGCGTCCCAACGATATCATTGCCCGCATCCGGCCCGGCGACCTGGCAGTGGCGACCTCCGGCGATTACGAGCAATATTTCATAGTTGACGGGCGGCGATACCACCATCTGCTTGACCCGCATACGGGTTATCCCGCCCAGGGCGTACAGAGTGTAACCATCCTGGCGCCGACCTGTACGGATGCGGATGGTTTATCCACAGCAGTGTTTGTGTTGGGCATCCAACAAGGCTTGGCTTTAATCGAATCCCTGGCAGAGACGGAAGCGTACCTGATTGATGAGAACGGTGAAGTGCACATGACTACCGGTTTTGAGCAATATCTGATCACACAATAGAGGTAATGAGAACCAATGGATACAACCTTAATCGTATCTCTGGCAACGATGGGCGGACTTGGGTTTCTGTTTTCGGTAGTTCTTGCAGTTGCCAATAAAAAATTGAACGTTGCCGAGGACAAACTGGTCAGCCAGGTTATTGAGATTCTCCCCAACGTCAACTGCGGTGCTTGCGGAATTGCCAGTTGTCAGGATTTTGCCGTCAAAGTAGTCGCCGGTAGCATCGCTGTCAACAGCTGTCCCATCGGCGGCGTTCCGGTTGCCAATGAGCTGGCTCATTTGTTGGGCGTGCGCGCCATTGCCGGCGAGCGCAAAGTTGCGCGGTTGATGTGCCAGGGTGGGAACGGCATCGCGGTGCGTAAAAACGTAACCTTCCGCAGCGCTGAGACTTGCGCCGCAATGGCGCTACTTTCCGGGGGCGACAAAGCCTGTTACTTTGGCTGCCTGGGGGATGGTGACTGTGTGGCAGTCTGCCCCTCCAACGCCATTTTCATGGGTGCCAACGGTCTGCCAATTGTGATCGAAGCGTTGTGTTCCGGCTGCGGCTTGTGCGCCAAGGCATGCCCGCGCGGTGTCCTCGAAATCCATCCCCTTGATCGCGCGATGTTTGTGTTCTGCAAGAACCTGGATGGTCCTCGCTCCGCAAAATCAGTGTGCGCGGCAGCCTGCCTTGGCTGTGGTATCTGCGCCCGCCTGTCGGAAGGCAGCATCCGCATTGAAAACAACTTGGCGGTGATTGATTATGATCAGTTAAGGGAAGAGATCATCCCCATTTCGCAGTGCAAAACCAAAGCAATCGGCGTTCTCAAACCGCGCTCGCAGCGGGTAGAAAAAGACGATGAAGTTAAAGTGGCGGCATGAGCGCAGAAGTCTTCCTTGAAAAGGGCGTAGTCATCGGTTTCGAAAACGGGCATGTCGTTGTGCAGTTGACCGGCAGCAGCCAGTGCGAACAATGCACCCTGCATCACCACTGTCAACCGGCAGGATCGAATGCCCGCAGCCTGATCGCCATTGACCCGCTGGGCGTCCAGCCAGGCGACAACGTAGTGGTGGAGGTGCAGGGCAAGAATATCCTGCTGGCAACTGTGCTGCTGTATGGCATCCCGTTGGTGCTCCTGCTGGCAGGTATCTTTGCGGGCATGTCGCTGTTCAAGAATAATGTTGAGCTTTTCTCCAGCCTGCTCGGATTTGGATTGATGGGCGTGTACGCTCTGGCGCTGTTCCTGCGGGATAGGTTTGGTCACAGGCAGGATGACCTGGCAGCCAGGATCGTCAGCCGCTCCTCTTGACTCGAGCGATCGGATTTCAAGTCAAAACCCGGTTCGTCGCGCTGACTGTCCGGCTGCAGAGCGGCGGTTTCACCGCTCAATAAACCACGCCTCCCTCTGTTATAATCCACGCAGGAGGAAACCCGATGAACCGCGAACAGGCCGAACGCCAAATCCGCGCCCAGTTGAGCAAACTGCGCCAGTCCGATGCAAAGGCAATGCCGGATCTACCGGCGCGTTCCTGTTCTACAACCCGGCGCTGGATGCCTGCTTGATCGGCAGCCTGAATCAGTTCCGCTACCCCGCCAAGGGCATCCGCTTTATGATGCAGGTGATGAACATGCTATGGAACAATCTGAAGACATGACCTTGCTGGCGGAGATCTACCGCCACCCGCAGGCGCCGCGCGGCGGGCGGGCAGTTTGCTGCGAGGCCGCGCGCGGAATCATCCGCGAGGGCGGCAGGTTGAGGTAACCCATCATGATTGAGAGCTTCCCCGGCGATTCACCCGATTTGCATGGGTTGGACCTGCGTCCGGCACTGGAAGAAACCTGCCGGATTTTGCTCGACCTGACCCGCGCCGATCAGGTGCTGGTGTACGTCCGCCAGGCGAATACCACATTGTACGATCCGCTCTACGCGCTGGGGCGCTTTTCGCTGCCCGAAAAACAGGCTTTTTGGTCCAACCCGCTGGATACGACTACCGACGTGCTGGCGGACGAACTCACCCGCCGCCTGGATGTGTTGAGCATCCCCGGCGGGAAGGCGCGCAAGCGCTACGCGGCATCCATACTTGGGCAGTTGCAGGCGGGCTGCTTTCTGGCATTGCCGCTGCATAATCGCAGCCAATCGCTGGGCTTCCTGCTGCTCGGCTGGCAGTCCGCCGATCACCGCCTTCCGCCCGGCGACCTGGCGGTCATCCGCGCTGTGAGCCGGTCGCTGGCGCTGGCGCTGGACAATGCCCGCCTGGTAGATCTTGCCTCGCAGCAATTGTTCCAGACGCTGCGTTTGCATGAGATCAGCGCGGCGATCTTGAACAAAATCGATTTAAGGGAAGCCTTGCATATGATTGGCGCGGGAGCGCTGCAATTGACCGCTGCGGCAGGCTGCGTGATCCGCCTGTTGGATGAAAACGGCGACCTGATGGTAGTGCACCAAAGCGGCGCTCCGCTGCAGCCCAAGGAGGAGGTTTGGCAGCCGCAGTCGGTGCTAAGCCGGGAGGAGCCGCTGCTGTTCAATCTGCCGACGGAAGATGTATTGGCGCAGCCGGACGGTGCCCTCCTGGCGCTGCCGCTGCGCGACGAGGACGGACAGGGGATAGGCGTTCTGGAGTTGTACCAGAAACGGCGTTACCTGAGCGCCGCCGACCTGAACATCGTCCGCGCGTTTGCGGGTCAGGCTGCGCTCGCCATTCAGCAAGCGCGGCTTCACCTGCGTATTCAGCAAACCGCGGCTGCCGAAGAGCGCGCCCGCATGGCGCGTGACCTGCACGATTCGATCAGCCAGACCATTTATGCTGCCTCGCTGTACGCCCGGGCTGCCGAACGGCAATTGGCCAGTGGAAACCTGACTGCCGCGCAGGATCACCTGACTGAAATCTCCTCCTCGATTCGCGCTGCGCTGACCGAGATACGCCTGTTGATCTTTGAACTGCGCCCGCCGCAGTTGGAACAGGCGGGTTTGAGCGGCGCGCTGTATCACCGCCTCAAATCGGTCGAGGAGCGCGCTGGCATTCAAGTCGAGTGGGAGGACCGCCTGGATGCTCCTCTGCCTCGCGCGCTCGAGGAGACTCTTTACCGTATTGCCCAGGAAGCGCTCAACAACATCCTCAAACACGCTCACGCCGGGCAGATCAGCCTGCGGTTGCACCAATCGCCACGCCAGGTCAGCCTGCGCATTGCCGATAACGGCGCGGGTTTTGACCCGCAAGGCGGGCAGTTTTCCGGAATGGGGTTAAAAATCATGCGCGAGCGGGCGCAGCAAATTAACGCCCGGTTGAACATTCACAGTCAGCCGGGGCAGGGAACGGTCATTTCTGTCGAGGTGCCTTATGGAGAAGATTCGCATTCTGCTGGTGGATGACCATCCGGTGGTGCGCAAAGGGATGCGCGCCATGCTGGCAACCGAACCCGAATTGGAAGTGGTCGGCGAGTGCGCCAATGGCGGCGAAGCGGTGCGCCAGTACGCCATCCTGCAACCAGATGTGGTTTTGATGGACCTGGTCATGCCGGAGATGGACGGAGTGGAAGCCATCCGGCGCATCCTTGCCCTTGCGCCGGAGGCGCGCATCCTGGTGCTTACCAGTTTTTCCAGCGACGATAAAATTTTTGCCGCCATCCGCGCCGGCGCAGCGGGCTATTTGCTCAAAGATTCCGATCCGGCTGACCTGGTGCGGGCGATCCTTCAGGTCTGGCGCGGCGAATCCTCGCTGCACCCGGCGGTGGCGCGCAAACTACTGACCGAGATGACGCAGCCCCGCCCGGCGCAGCCGGAGCTTGACCCGCTGACCGAGCGCGAAAAAGAGGTTCTGCTGCTGATTGCCCAGGGCTTAAGCAACGCGGAGATAGCCGGGAAGATGGTAGTCAGCCGGGCAACCGTGCATTCGCACGTCAGCCGCATCCTCGCCAAGCTGCAACTGGACAGCCGCACGCAGGCTGCCCTGTATGCCATTGAGAAGGGTTACATTACTCTGGGAAAAACCTGATCCGGCTGCGCTGCCGCGCGAAGTATTGGCATTGCCTGCCTCACAGGGGGAATGGCGCATCGCACGCGGGCAATTCGGCGGCTGATTCTCATTATTTTTATTGACGCCCGGCGGGCAGTCTCACCCATTCTATTGAATGGTTTTCCTAATCTCGGTGGATGCAAATTTGCCGCTGCCGGGGTATCCTCGATATGCACCTGAAGAGTGGAGGTTTTGATGAAAAAATCACTGGTTCATGATTGGATGACCACGCCCGTAATTACCTGCGATCCAGCTACCCGCCTGCATGATGCCCTGCGGATTATGAATCGCGCCCAGATCCGCGCCATACCGATTGTCGAACAGCAGCGCGTGGTGGGTATTGTCAGCAAACGCGACTTATTGCGCGCCGATGTCACTCCCGTAATCCGCGATTCGTGGGAACAATACCGCCTGGCGGGCAACCTGACGATGGAAAAAATCATGACGCGCGGCGTGATTACAACCTTCACCAACACACCGGTTGCCAAAGCGGCGCGGATGATGCTGGAAAACAAAATCCATGCCCTGCCCGTACTGGGTAAAGAGCAAAACCTGGCGGGTATTTTGACCTCCTCCGATCTCTTCCGGCTGATTATGGAAGAAGTGCCGCGCTTGAAAGAGAATATCCGCGTGCATGATTACATGACCGCCAGCCTGCAAACCGCCGAACCGACCACAACCCTGCTGGCAGCGCAACGCACCATGGCGGTTAAGCGCATTCGCGCCTTGCCGGTGCTGCAAAACGGGCTGCTGGTGGGCATTGTCACCCGCACCGACCTGCTCAGCGCGGCGCCTTCGGTGGTCACCACCCAGGGGCGGCTGGAAGTCACTGAAATGGTGCTCAACACGCCGCTGCAATTCATCATGACCACCCAGCCGTTAACCATCCATGAAGGGCAGCCCATTATGGATGCCGCCCGCTTGATGCTGGAAAACAAAATCCATGCGCTGCCCGTGCTGGATGCCGACCAGGACCTGTGCGGCATTATCACCGAATCGGACCTGTTTCGCCTGATCGTCCACAAGTTCTTAGAATAGTCCCATTGCCGAGGTCAATATGACAATCCCAACAAAACCCACCACCGAAACACAGGAAGCGGGCGATCCCAAAGAAGCCTGCAAACATTTCGTGCCGGATATGAGTGACAAGCGCTGGAAACTGGTCGCGATCACCATGAAGAAGAACAACTACAACCCGCGCGCGTTGATCGAAGTGCTGCATGTTATCCAGGATTCCTTTGGCTACATTGATTACGACGCCATGGGATACGTTGCCCGGGAAATGAAATTGCCGTTTTCCAAGGTGTACGGGGTGGTTACGTTCTATCACGGCTTTATGAGCAAACCAGCCGGCGAGCATACGATGGTGCTGTGCACTGGCACAGCCTGTTATGTCAAAGGCGCCGACGTGATCACCGATTGGATGAAGGAGCGCTTCGGGTTGGATCCCAACCAAACCACCCCCGATAACAAATTGTCGTTCATTGCCGCCCGCTGCATAGGCGCCTGTGGGCTGGCGCCGGTGATGATCCTGGATGGTCAGATTGTCGGCAAGTTGAGCGTAGATGAAATGAAAGCCAAAATTGAGGAGTGGATCGGCGATGACAATCAGTGAAAACCAACTCAACGAAATTGCGGAAAAACGCAGCGCCGAACTGGCGCAGTACCGACACATCATTCATGTGTGCGCCAGCACCGGCTGCGTTTCTTCGGACAGTCTCGCCATCCTGGCAGCCTTTGAGAAGGAGGTCAAATTTCTCGGCTTGGAAGGGCAGGTGCTGGTCAAGCAGGTAGGCTGCATGGGCTTATGCGCCGCCGGACCGGTCGTCTCGATCAAGCCAGACAATTTGCTGTATAAACATGTTGCGGTTGAAGACGTTGCCGAAATCCTGCGCGCCCTGGATGGACAGCCTGTGCAACGGCTGCTGATTGACACTTCGTCGCCGTTCTTCACCCGCCAGCATAAAGTGACCCTGTTGAATTCCGGTGAGATTAATCCCGAAAAAATTGAAGATTACATTCAGCACAACGGTTACAAAGCGCTCATCCGGGCGATTAACGCCACGAGCCCGCAAGCAATCATTGACGAAATCCGCGTCTCCGGGCTGCGCGGGCGCGGCGGCGGCGGTTTCCCAACCGCCGTCAAATGGCAAATTGTCCACGATACCCAATCGAGCCTCAAATATGTCATCTGCAACGGCGACGAAGGCGACCCGGGCGCATTTATGGATCGCTCGATCATCGAATCGGACCCGCACTCGGTGCTGGAAGGCATGGCGCTTGCGGCGTACGCGGTAGGGGCTTCGCGCGGGTATGTTTATATCCGGGCGGAATATCCGCTGGCGGTTAAGCGTTTGCGCAGTGCCATACGCCAGGCTGAGCGGGCTGGTTTTCTCGGCGAGAACATTGGCGGCACCGATTTTTCGTTCACGATTGAAATCCGCCTGGGCGCCGGCGCGTTTGTGTGCGGTGAAGAAACCGCGCTGATCAATTCCATCGAAGGCGAACGCGGCACCCCGCGCCCGCGCCCGCCTTACCCGGCGGTATCCGGGTTGGATGGAAAACCGACCCTGATTAACAATGTGGAAACGTATGCCAACGTTCCGCACATCCTGCTTAATGGCGGTCAATGGTTTGCCTCGGTTGGCACCGAGCAAAGCAAAGGCACCAAGGTTTTCGCCCTGACCGGCAAAATCGTCAATACCGGCCTGGTGGAAGTGCCAATGGGCATCAGCCTGCGCGAGATCATCTTTGATATTGGCGGCGGCATTCCCGACGGACGGCAATTCAAAGCCGTGCAAACCGGCGGTCCATCCGGCGGGTGTATCCCCGAATCCCTGTTGGATACGCCGGTGGATTTTGAAAACCTGACCCGGTTGGGTTCAATCATGGGTTCGGGCGGTATGATCGTGATGGACGACAGCTCCGATATTGTTGGCGTAGCGCGGTATTTTATGGAATTCAGCATGGAGGAATCGTGCGGCAAGTGCATTCCCTGCCGGGTTGGCACGGTGCATATCTACAACCTGCTGAGTAAGTTCCTGGAAGGCAACGCCGAAGAAGCCGACCTGGATCGCCTGGCAAGCCTGTGCGAAATGATGCAATCCACCAGCCTGTGCGGTTTGGGAAAATCGGCGCCGAATCCGGTGATCAGTTCGCTCAAATATTTCCGCGACGAATATCTGAGCAAGATACGCTCAAAAAAGGGGGCGCAGGATACCGCGCTGGATGTGAAACCCCCTGCGTCCATTCATGTATAATCCGACCCTTGAGCAAGTGCCGCAGGCATCGTCCGCGCAATTTTCGGCGAAAACCCTGAACGATAGAAAACCCTGAACGATAATGGTAAAGGAAATCTTGCCAATTGCCGTATAATTGACTTGTCAGACAATATCATGACCTCTCCGAAAATCACGCTTCATGTTTGCATGGGCTCTGCCTGTCACCAGAGCGGAGTTTATGAGGTTCTGGAAATCCTGCAGCGCCTGATTGTCGAATACGGGCTGCAAGACCGCCTGGAACTGAAAGGCGCCTTTTGCCTGGGCGCCTGTTTGCGGACGATTGTGCTTAAGTTTGAGGATCAATTTTTCTACAATGTCAAACCAGGCAATGTGCGCAAAAAATTTGTCAAAGAGGTGATCGCCAGGTTGGGAGAATTGGAAAGATGAAATCGCTATGGGAACTGCTGTGGGATTATGATCCCAACGGTTTGGTGGTGGTGGATGCGCGCATGGTCATCCAGGTGGTTAATCCGGCTTTCTGCCGCATGTTCCAGACCTCACCGGAAGCCTTGATCGGCACCCATGCCGGCGCCCTGCTGGGGGATTTGGACTGCTTTCAGCAGGTGCGGGAGACCAAACAGGCAGTGGCTGGGTTGGAACGCGAATACCCGCAGTACGGCTTGAATGTCCGCAAAGTCCTCTTTCCGGTTTTGGAAGAGGACATGGTGGCGTGCATCATGGTGGATTTGACGGACGAATGGAAGCAGCGTTCCGAAATTCAAAACCTGCGCCGCGAGACGATTCTCAAAGTCCATTCGGTGGTTGATAAACAGATGAAGGTGGCGCAGAAAATCGCCGGATTATTGGGTGAAACCACCGCGGAAACCAAAGCCAGCCTGTTGAAACTTTTGGAACTGGTGGAAAAAGAGCAGGGGTAAAGCGCTGTGTTTTTGGATATTTTTCAACGCAACCTGAACAAAGCCGGTGAAGAGCTGTGCGGCGATCAGGTTCGCATTCTCAAGACCAACGAGCGTACCACCGTTGTCCTCTCGGATGGGGCGGGCAGCGGGGTAACCGCCAATATTCTGGCAACCCTGACGGCGGAAATCATCATCACCATGCTGCGCGAGGACGCCAGTTTGCACGAGGTGATTGACACCGTGGTGCGCACTTTGCCGGTTGACCGCGAGCGGCGCATCGCCTATGCCACGTTTACCATTTTGACCATCAACCACCAGGATATGTCTTTCCGGGTGACCAACTTTGACAACCCGCCGCCGTTTTTTTTCAAGCGCCAAAAAGTTGCCCAACTGGAATGCGAACGCCAGATGATCTTGAAGAAAAAGTTCAATATCTACTGTGGGCAACTGGAAATGGGCGATTTTTTGGGTCTGATCAGCGATGGTGTGCTGTATGCCGGTTTGGGCACCAGCATGAATTTTGGCTGGGGGTGGGATAAAATCAATCGTTATATCGAGGAGGAGGTTTACAAATATCCTGTGTTTGCCACTCATTCGATCATCAATAGCGTGCTGACCACCACAAACCGGCTGTACGGGTTTCGACCGGGGGATGATTCTACGTTTGTCGGCGTGATGGCGCGCAAGAGTAACGCGTTGATGGTCTTCACCGGACCGCCGATTGACGACGGGCACGACTATATCTACGTGGAACGCCTGCTTCACTTTGAAGGGCGCAAAGTGGTTTGCGGGGGAACCACAGCGAATATCGTGGGCAGCTTCCTTAAAGCATCGGTGGAAACCCGGCTTTCGACCATGCGTGCGAACATCCCCGCAATTGGCAGACTGCCCGGCATTGATCTGGTCACCGAGGGCATCCTGACTCTGGCGGTCACGCTGGAATTGCTTCAGGCGAGTAAAGGCTCGGTGAACGAATTGAGCATTGACGACAACGGCGCGTACTTGCTGGCGCGGGAATTGCTCAACGCGGATACCATCTTTTTCCTGGTTGGACAATCCATCAATCCGGGGTATCAAAATCCGCTTTTGCCGCGCAATATTTCCGTCCGCCGTCACCTGATCGAGCGCATTGCTGATGTGCTGAAATTCTTCAACAAGGATGTTGAGATCGAATATTGTTGATCGTTGATCGTTGTGGATTTTAACCCTTTCCGCCCTTATATGCGTCAATCGCCGGGGTGAGGGGGGCACCCAGGCGATTGACACTGTTATCATAGCATAGAATTCTTAGGAATTCATTAAAAACAAGGGGGTTTGCGTTGCAAAAACGTTGCAATTCGGGCTGGTGGGCGAGGTGCGCGGCGACCCCCGCAGGTTGTGGCCGGCTGCACTTCGGCAAGCTCAGTGCAAGCTCACCAACCGCCTGCCGAAGGTGTGAATGGCAAATTGCTGTCTGTCGCGGGCTGAGCCTGTCGAAGCCTGCGGCCCGGCTGCACTTCGGCAAGCTCAGCGCAGGCTCACCAACCGCCTGCCGAAGGGCAGGTGAGCAATCCCCCCATGGCGCGGAAGACCAGCCGTCAAAGAACGGCTCGCAGCGACATGCCGGCATAATGTCATTGCGAGACGGGCGGTTTTTGACCGGCGAAGCAATCTCCCCAACCGGATGGGAGACTGCTCACCTGCACCACCGGCAGGGGTAGTAAACTAACAATAAGCATAATTCTTATGCTTATTGTCAGGATCACGTAGTACCGATAAACACTCTCACCCTGCAGCCCCCACACCCTGCACCGGTCTTGTG
>JAVSME010000011.1:0-85398 GCA_039666315.1 Bellilinea sp.
GTCGCTCCCCCCACGGGGAGCGTGGATTGAAACCCGCCTCCTCCAACGTTATGGACGGTGCAAGCGGTCGCTCCCCCCACGGGGAGCGTGGATTGAAACCAAAAGTCGCTTACGCCTGACGCCGGTCAAACTCGTCGCTCCCCCCACGGGGAGCGTGGATTGAAACGTTTTGACCCCCTTGATCGTCTGAGCAACTTAGAGTCGCTCCCCCCACGGGGAGCGTGGATTGAAACATCAATCGTTACCGAATGACCAGGGTGCCTGATGTCGCTCCCCCCACGGGGAGCGTGGATTGAAACTGGCATCATCATACAGACCGCAGCGCGCGGCCAGGGTCGCTCCCCCCACGGGGAGCGTGGATTGAAACCGCGGCGCGATCGAGCAGCTGCTGATAGCACGTCGCTCCCCCCACGGGGAGCGTGGATTGAAACGCGTATCCAATGCAGCGACCCACCAGGGTTGCAATGTCGCTCCCCCCACGGGGAGCGTGGATTGAAACATCGTGTTGACGCAGGACGGATCAATGCTGAGCGTCGCTCCCCCCACGGGGAGCGTGGATTGAAACCATCCTGATTAACAACACTCTCCCATATCGTTGGGTCGCTCCCCCCACGGGGAGCGTGGATTGAAACGTTTTACGGTCAGCCCAATCTTGCCCATTTTAAGTCGCTCCCCCCACGGGGAGCGTGGATTGAAACGCCGTCATCAATAAGCACGGCGGGCAGGTGCTGCGCGTCGCTCCCCCCACGGGGAGCGTGGATTGAAACGTAAGCCGAGCATCTCCAACGCAGGCGCGGGGATGTCGCTCCCCCCACGGGGAGCGTGGATTGAAACTTTGGTGACGAAGCCGACACCGGCGCAGCGCCCGTGTCGCTCCCCCCACGGGGAGCGTGGATTGAAACGCGCGCGTACCAACCGATCCGGGTCGGTTGGGCTGGTCGCTCCCCCCACGGGGAGCGTGGATTGAAACTTATCCAGGTTGGTGCCGTAACCCTGAACGCCTCGTCGCTCCCCCCACGGGGAGCGTGGATTGAAACATGTTGGCATTAGCAGACCATGCCAACGACGAGGGTCGCTCCCCCCACGGGGAGCGTGGATTGAAACGCGGGGGGGTGGAATGGATGAAAACGGGTGATACGTCGCTCCCCCCACGGGGAGCGTGGATTGAAACGTCTTGCCCGACCCTGAGATTATCCCGCTTAATCGTCGCTCCCCCCACGGGGAGCGTGGATTGAAACACGCAAGCCCTGCAGCGCTTTTTCAGCGTTTCCGTCGCTCCCCCCACGGGGAGCGTGGATTGAAACCCGAATTGGATCAGCCGCTGAGCGAGGATCAAATGTCGCTCCCCCCACGGGGAGCGTGGATTGAAACCGCCCTGAAGTTGTATTTTACCGGGTCGGATTGTGTCGCTCCCCCCACGGGGAGCGTGGATTGAAACACATCGCCCCACTCGTCAATAAACAAGATCAGATGTCGCTCCCCCCACGGGGAGCGTGGATTGAAACCGCCATTGACACCCCAGAATAAAAAAGGCACATCGTCGCTCCCCCCACGGGGAGCGTGGATTGAAACTTGCCGATCCGTCCCTGACGGTGACCGGCAAAAAGTCGCTCCCCCCACGGGGAGCGTGGATTGAAACGCGCATATACCGATCAATCTCGCTGCCCGAAAACGTCGCTCCCCCCACGGGGAGCGTGGATTGAAACGTGTAGGGTGAACAATGGACGATCCCGAACCGCGTCGCTCCCCCCACGGGGAGCGTGGATTGAAACGCCGGTCGGGCACACGCGCCCGACCGCTAGCAGCGGTCGCTCCCCCCACGGGGAGCGTGGATTGAAACATCTCCGTTTGCGACAACTTTGGCTTCGCAAGCGTCGCTCCCCCCACGGGGAGCGTGGATTGAAACCGGCATACATTGTACATGACGCGCAGTGAAGTTGAGTCGCTCCCCCCACGGGGAGCGTGGATTGAAACCCTGGTGTGATGGTGATCTCGCCGCTCTTGTCGCGTCGCTCCCCCCACGGGGAGCGTGGATTGAAACCTTTCGCCACACGCCAAAACCAATCAGGGAGATTGTCGCTCCCCCCACGGGGAGCGTGGATTAAAACAATCTGAAATTGTATGTCCCACCGCCCAACAACGGTCGCTCCCCCCACGGGGAGCGTGGATTGAAACGCACTTGAGGCTGGTGAGCAATTGCAGGCTCATGTCGCTCCCCCCACGGGGAGCGTGGATTGAAACTACGCTATGTCCTATATACATAATCAGATCGCGCGTCGCTCCCCCCACGGGGAGCGTGGATTGAAACCTCTATCCGAATACAATAAACGGAAAGGGGTTGAGGTCGCTCCCCCCACGGGGAGCGTGGATTGAAACACCAATCACGATCGGTTTGAGGTCATCGGCACTGGTCGCTCCCCCCACGGGGAGCGTGGATTGAAACGGCGGGGTAACCAACGTGTGGATGTCAATGCCTTGTCGCTCCCCCCACGGGGAGCGTGGATTGAAACGGCCTGGTAATGTGCCTCGATCAGTCGCATAGCCGTCGCTCCCCCCACGGGGAGCGTGGATTGAAACATCTGGCCAGTGTCGATGAGATTGTAGCCTAATGTCGCTCCCCCCACGGGGAGCGTGGATTGAAACATCATCGCGGAGGCGCAATTTCGCACCATCCGCGGTCGCTCCCCCCACGGGGAGCGTGGATTGAAACCGGAATGTATGGGAAAAAGATTGGTTCGGCATCCGGTCGCTCCCCCCACGGGGAGCGTGGATTGAAACAACATTTTTAATCTGCCCCCCACAGGTAGGGGTAGTCGCTCCCCCCACGGGGAGCGTGGATTGAAACTTTGGTCGTTGGCTGCCATTGCCGCGATTGGATCGGTCGCTCCCCCCACGGGGAGCGTGGATTGAAACTGGTGGCCAGCGGTGCGGTGATGGTGAGCGCCTCGTCGCTCCCCCCACGGGGAGCGTGGATTGAAACCGGGAAAAATTGTCTGGATGCCAAAAATTCGTGGTGTCGCTCCCCCCACGGGGAGCGTGGATTGAAACTTCGAGCTTGTCGATGATGGGTTTCATCGCCTTGTCGCTCCCCCCACGGGGAGCGTGGATTGAAACCCTTGTAAACCCACAATCATTATATGGGGCGTATGGTCGCTCCCCCCACGGGGAGCGTGGATTGAAACCGGTGTAGGTTAATTTGCTATCCCGCAGGCTATGTCGCTCCCCCCACGGGGAGCGTGGATTGAAACAAGCCAAACCTCCCGACCGTGCGGATAATATCCCGTCGCTCCCCCCACGGGGAGCGTGGATTGAAACTCTTCCCCGTACTCGACAACGAATACGGGGGCAATCAGTCGCTCCCCCCACGGGGAGCGTGGATTGAAACTGAGCTGCTCCGTCAATATAGGGTAGCTTGGGTCGCTCCCCCCACGGGGAGCGTGGATTGAAACTGTTGACCACCGGCTGTCAAGACCGCGCCGCTAGGGTCGCTCCCCCCACGGGGAGCGTGGATTGAAACATCGGGCGGTATGCACCGCGCATGAGTGAATGGGTCGCTCCCCCCACGGGGAGCGTGGATTGAAACGCCGGTTTGCAAACGCCATCGACACATTACGGCGTGTCGCTCCCCCCACGGGGAGCGTGGATTGAAACCCTCACCGATGGTTGGCGTCAATGGGCCGATCTCGTCGCTCCCCCCACGGGGAGCGTGGATTGAAACTGCCATGTTAATCAATCCTCCTCGACCAGGATAAGTCGCTCCCCCCACGGGGAGCGTGGATTGAAACCTGGGGCGTTTGAATTGTTGCGTCAATATAGGGTAGGTCGCTCCCCCCACGGGGAGCGTGGATTGAAACGGGCATCTCACGACAGGCAGGCACACCAGAGGGAGTCGCTCCCCCCACGGGGAGCGTGGATTGAAACGTTGTGGCTGTTGATCTCAATCCAGCTGCCAGTCTGTCGCTCCCCCCACGGGGAGCGTGGATTGAAACTGCGGCGATTGCCGCCGAAAGCGGATTTGTCGTGTCGCTCCCCCCACGGGGAGCGTGGATTGAAACATACCCCCTCTTGCTTTCTCGCCGCCTTCAAAATCGTCGCTCCCCCCACGGGGAGCGTGGATTGAAACGACATGGTGCGCTTTACTTTATCTTGCTCCCGTTGTCGCTCCCCCCACGGGGAGCGTGGATTGAAACGTGTTGAAACGCGCGGGTTTGGCGTACAGGAAATGTCGCTCCCCCCACGGGGAGCGTGGATTGAAACTTACGATACCTCTTTGGGGGAGCAGCGCACCGGCGTCGCTCCCCCCACGGGGAGCGTGGATTGAAACAGCGGTATAAGATGACTCGTAACCCCGTACTGTACGTCGCTCCCCCCACGGGGAGCGTGGATTGAAACCGTTATTCATTGCTTAGTCCTCATACAACTGGATGGTCGCTCCCCCCACGGGAAGCGTGGATTGAAACCGTGTGCGCAGGTTACGATGGATCGTCCACTCGCGTCGCTCCCCCCACGGGGAGCGTGGATTGAAACAGATAATGTTGTTGCGGCTTTTGTCGCGGGAACAGGTCGCTCCCCCCACGGGGAGCGTGGATTGAAACCGGCAGCCACCACCAGGCAGACAGGATCGCCAGGTCGCTCCCCCCACGGGGAGCGTGGATTGAAACAGAACTAAAGTTACAGCCCGGCAAGTACATGATCGTCGCTCCCCCCACGGGGAGCGTGGATTGAAACCGGCGTGGAAATGTTGCCCGTGGAATATGTTGACCGTCGCTCCCCCCACGGGGAGCGTGGATTGAAACGTGGAAAAACTTGACGAAAGCCTGCCGGGAAGTAGTCGCTCCCCCCACGGGGAGCGTGGATTGAAACTTGTATTCGGACTGGAGAAAGTTGCGGAGAGAAGTCGCTCCCCCCACGGGGAGCGTGGATTGAAACGATGAGGATATTTGTTCCATCACTGCCGTGACGACTGTCGCTCCCCCCACGGGGAGCGTGGATTGAAACGCGGTTGTCATGCAGTTCACCGCCCCACAACGAAAGTCGCTCCCCCCACGGGGAGCGTGGATTGAAACCAGAGCTTTAAGCGCCGGTTCAATCTCACCGCCCGTCGCTCCCCCCACGGGGAGCGTGGATTGAAACGCTAAGTATTGCGCCATCCACCACGGCACAGACTGGTCGCTCCCCCCACGGGGAGCGTGGATTGAAACTGGCGGTGAGCCAAAATGACAACCTGCAACAATGCGTCGCTCCCCCCACGGGGAGCGTGGATTGAAACCCCCGCAACCCGGAGCAATCACCCTGCAGCCCGGTCGCTCCCCCCACGGGGAGCGTGGATTGAAACCACCCCGCTGGGTGAGAAAAGATCGAGTTGAAAATGTCGCTCCCCCCACGGGGAGCGTGGATTGAAACCGGGTCTTTGGCTTCCTTGCCGGTTTTCGCTTTTTGTCGCTCCCCCCACGGGGAGCGTGGATTGAAACACGCATTGATGAGGCGACGGTGGCCATCGTCGCAGGTCGCTCCCCCCACGGGGAGCGTGGATTGAAACGCACTTGTGCCTATAGTCTTCTCTCAACCAGTTTGTCGCTCCCCCCACGGGGAGCGTGGATTGAAACGCGCCAACGCTGGCTTCACAGGCATTTCGTACTGTCGCTCCCCCCACGGGGAGCGTGGATTGAAACCTTCCCGTGGCACCAACCTGTTGTGCCTGTATGGGTCGCTCCCCCCACGGGGAGCGTGGATTGAAACTTTGAACAACCACCACCCTGGTTAATCTGGTGGGTCGCTCCCCCCACGGGGAGCGTGGATTGAAACTACGATATCTGTACAAGCTTGTCTCGCCAGAACGGTCGCTCCCCCCACGGGGAGCGTGGATTGAAACTTATCATCCATGCTTTGCGGGGCGCCCGCCCGCGTCGCTCCCCCCACGGGGAGCGTGGATTGAAACTTAACATAAACCACTTGACAATGAAACAAAAATGGTCGCTCCCCCCACGGGGAGCGTGGATTGAAACTTCGGCATTCTCTCCCGATATCCCCGCCAGGCGCGTCGCTCCCCCCACGGGGAGCGTGGATTGAAACGATCATCTGTGTACATCGGACGCAAGTAGACGTGTCGCTCCCCCCACGGGGAGCGTGGATTGAAACCGCATCCATCCGGACAACCAGCAGCAAGCATTGGTCGCTCCCCCCACGGGGAGCGTGGATTGAAACTTGGACCAGGTGCGGAGTGATGATGAGCGTGTACGTCGCTCCCCCCACGGGGAGCGTGGATTGAAACACGCATTGATGAGGCGACGGTGGCCATCGTCGCAGGTCGCTCCCCCCACGGGGAGCGTGGATTGAAACTACAGCGACTCAACAGCATAACCGCCGACCTGGGTCGCTCCCCCCACGGGGAGCGTGGATTGAAACCTTTCGAAACTCAACAACTCACCGACCAGGATCGGGTCGCTCCCCCCACGGGGAGCGTGGATTGAAACAACCAGTTTGTCAACATCCGCCAACCATCCAGCGTCGCTCCCCCCACGGGGAGCGTGGATTGAAACCGACGAATTGCGCGCCTATTGCCAGACAAGTACAGTCGCTCCCCCCACGGGGAGCGTGGATTGAAACCGGTGAGGGATCATCCGCGCACCTGGTGTGTAACGTCGCTCCCCCCACGGGGAGCGTGGATTGAAACCGGGGTGGTCTCAGTCGTTACACGACTGAGACCCGTCGCTCCCCCCACGGGGAGCGTGGATTGAAACAGCGTTATAAGATGACCCGTAACCCCGTACTGTACGTCGCTCCCCCCACGGGGAGCGTGGATTGAAACAACCAGTTTGTCAACATCCGCCAACCATCCAGCGTCGCTCCCCCCACGGGGAGCGTGGATTGAAACGATCATCTGTGTACATCGGACGCAAGTAGACATGTCGCTCCCCCCACGGGGAGCGTGGATTGAAACCACGCTGGAAACGCACGTTGAGCATAATGGCTATGTCGCTCCCCCCACGGGGAGCGTGGATTGAAACGCCGATATCCTTGTACAGCCTGGCAATCACAGGTGTGTCGCTCCCCCCACGGGGAGCGTGGATTGAAACTACATGACACGCGGCGAGGTTGATGAACACGCGAGTCGCTCCCCCCACGGGGAGCGTGGATTGAAACCAGGTCTGTATAACCTAGATCAGCCAGGATGATACGGTCGCTCCCCCCACGGGGAGCGTGGATTGAAACCGGAAGGGGTGAGTGAACAATGAACGAGGAAATCCGGTCGCTCCCCCCACGGGGAGCGTGGATTGAAACGATCCACATGACACAATGGCGATTACGAGCGATGGTCGCTCCCCCCACGGGGAGCGTGGATTGAAACGCGGAGGTACTTGGCAAACACAATGCCTCCACCTGTCGCTCCCCCCACGGGGAGCGTGGATTGAAACGCAGACCAGATGGCGTAAAGTCCAATCCAGGCGTGTCGCTCCCCCCACGGGGAGCGTGGATTGAAACTCGGCGAGGAAGGCATAAAACAAAATTGTTACCCAAGTCGCTCCCCCCACGGGGAGCGTGGATTGAAACATGTGATATCAAAGGGGCGCTGGGAATCTCGCCTGGTCGCTCCCCCCACGGGGAGCGTGGATTGAAACGACGATCTGCCAAAATATTATAATCCACTCGGGTCGCTCCCCCCACGGGGAGCGTGGATTGAAACGGTAAACTCCGTCAACCGCGCTGCATTGGTCGGTCGCTCCCCCCACGGGGAGCGTGGATTGAAACTCCGCCAGCGAGACTGACCGGTACATGCGCGAGTGTCGCTCCCCCCACGGGGAGCGTGGATTGAAACGATGGTGACCGGAGGCGTACCGGCATGGGGACGCGTCGCTCCCCCCACGGGGAGCGTGGATTGAAACAAGTTTGTAAAAGTAATCCACATACCGGCTGAACGTCGCTCCCCCCACGGGGAGCGTGGATTGAAACATTCGTGGAATGTCAAAATTCCGGAAGGGGTGAGGTCGCTCCCCCCACGGGGAGCGTGGATTGAAACCAGGTCTGTATAACCTAGATCAGCCAGGATGATACGTCGCTCCCCCCACGGGGAGCGTGGATTGAAACGCCGATAACACGACAGGTCTGCGAGATGTGTTGAGTCGCTCCCCCCACGGGGAGCATGGATTGAAACCGCACGGGCTGGATACTCTCCCAGCCTATAACTGGTCGCTCCCCCCACGGGGAGCGTGGATTGAAACCTAGGGCAGCCTACGCGGTTCTGTACCCGCTGCGTCGCTCCCCCCACGGGGAGCGTGGATTGAAACCGTCTACCTCCAGTCTCCGACTTAATCCGCATGGCGTCGCTCCCCCCACGGGGAGCGTGGATTGAAACCAGCCAATCCAGTAGCACTTGAAGCGGGCGAACAGTCGCTCCCCCCACGGGGAGCGTGGATTGAAACTCCGGCAAGGGCAGCCCGCGCCTCACCACCCGCCAGGTCGCTCCCCCCACGGGGAGCGTGGATTGAAACCCATCCGGGTTGGGTGTAACGGGCGGTGGTTTCCAGGTCGCTCCCCCCACGGGGAGCGTGGATTGAAACCAAAAAATCAGACGATAAATGGCAGATTAAGTGAAGTCGCTCCCCCCACGGGGAGCGTGGATTGAAACAACCTGCTGGATGAGGAGCGAGCGGATTGGCACGTCGCTCCCCCCACGGGGAGCGTGGATTGAAACCTATAAACTTAAACAGGCAGGCGAACGGGAGCAGTCGCTCCCCCCACGGGGAGCGTGGATTGAAACTACGAACATCAACCCTTGTCAGCGGGTTATACGGTCGCTCCCCCCACGGGGAGCGTGGATTGAAACTAAACAATCCGGTAGCGCTTGAAGCGGGCGAACAAGTCGCTCCCCCCACGGGGAGCGTGGATTGAAACGCGGCAGTTGGGATCATGAAAATGGGCGATCATCGTCGCTCCCCCCACGGGGAGCGTGGATTGAAACGCGGTTCAGAGGGTATCCATCCGCCTCGATCACGGTCGCTCCCCCCACGGGGAGCGTGGATTGAAACTATGCGCGGCGACCGGGCGGCGGGATGATAAGCGTCGCTCCCCCCACGGGGAGCGTGGATTGAAACGTGATTTTAATTTCTACTGAATTCAAACTCTCCAGTCGCTCCCCCCACGGGGAGCGTGGATTGAAACTGCTCGCACCAGGCGCGGATGGCGATCTCCTGTCGCTCCCCCCACGGGGAGCGTGGATTGAAACGCGCGAGGCGCTTCAGGAAATTATCCTGACGGAGTCGCTCCCCCCACGGGGAGCGTGGATTGAAACATCGGCGTATCTCAGCAAGTGATGTCCGGCTGGAGTCGCTCCCCCCACGGGGAGCGTGGATTGAAACGATCAGGTTTTGCCGGTCGGTCGTTATGCGATTGGTCGCTCCCCCCACGGGGAGCGTGGATTGAAACTTTGTGCATCACGCAATTGCTTGATCTGATCCTCGTCGCTCCCCCCACGGGGAGCGTGGATTGAAACATCTGCAACCAGACTCTTAATGTACATACTGTACGTCGCTCCCCCCACGGGGAGCGTGGATTGAAACATGGGGTGTAATGAGGTTATACACCCCATCCATTGTGTCGCTCCCCCCACGGGGAGCGTGGATTGAAACCATGCACCCCCTCCCAACGATAACCAGTGAACCAGGTCGCTCCCCCCACGGGGAGCGTGGATTGAAACACGATCTCAGGAGGGTATGAATCATAGACCGGCCGTCGCTCCCCCCACGGGGAGCGTGGATTGAAACCACATAATCAATGCCGCTGGAGCGGATGGCGCGGTCGTCGCTCCCCCCACGGGGAGCGTGGATTGAAACTCGAGCGGTACGGTTTCAGATACACGCGCACCACCGTCGCTCCCCCCACGGGGAGCGTGGATTGAAACACACTCGATATCCCCGCCAGGCGCATACCCTCGGTCGCTCCCCCCACGGGGAGCGTGGATTGAAACGGGGTAATCCTCATCTTGACCGAACCGCTCGCGTGTCGCTCCCCCCACGGGGAGCGTGGATTGAAACTCTATACCGGCGGTGAGCATTAACTCCATCAGATGTCGCTCCCCCCACGGGGAGCGTGGATTGAAACATCATACTCAAGCGTGGTGATGTCCACCACATAAGTCGCTCCCCCCACGGGGAGCGTGGATTGAAACCCTCTCGACCTGACCCGCATCACCTCGCCGCCGCGTCGCTCCCCCCACGGGGAGCGTGGATTGAAACGCGGAATGTCCAAATTTCGGAAGGGGTGAGTGATCGTCGCTCCCCCCACGGGGAGCGTGGATTGAAACCGACAAGGTCAGGTCGTGGCTCGAAAGCAACACGAGTCGCTCCCCCCACGGGGAGCGTGGATTGAAACAGGATCGAGAGCGTACATTAATAAGACCTGGCTCGTCGCTCCCCCCACGGGGAGCGTGGATTGAAACTCGCGACCAGTTGCTGGACGCCATCAGCATCTTGTCGCTCCCCCCACGGGGAGCGTGGATTGAAACCCACCTCTGCTGATACCAGCCAGGTGGGTGTACTAGTCGCTCCCCCCACGGGGAGCGTGGATTGAAACGAGGTAGTCGTGGGGGGCGCAACCGTCAATGCGTCGCTCCCCCCACGGGGAGCGTGGATTGAAACATGGATTACCAATCATCCAAAGCAGTTGACTTTGTCGCTCCCCCCACGGGGAGCGTGGATTGAAACCGCTCCTTTGTCTTTGCAGTAATTTTTCCAGCCGTGTCGCTCCCCCCACGGGGAGCGTGGATTGAAACTTAAATAAGTTGTTCTAAATCCGGGTCAAACGCACGTCGCTCCCCCCACGGGGAGCGTGGATTGAAACTCGATCATCCGATGCCACGTCCACCAACCTGGAGCGTCGCTCCCCCCACGGGGAGCGTGGATTGAAACACCCTGTTTTTGCGCAACTCTAATGTGCCGCGCGCGTCGCTCCCCCCACGGGGAGCGTGGATTGAAACTTCTCGGCATCAATTTTATCCGGCGTAAGATCGCGTCGCTCCCCCCACGGGGAGCGTGGATTGAAACGACAGCAACATCGCAGAACAGCTCCATCCATAGGTCGCTCCCCCCACGGGGAGCGTGGATTGAAACCCGCCTGTACGCCAGTGATGGGACGACACAGCACGTCGCTCCCCCCACGGGGAGCGTGGATTGAAACCGGGTGTGTTGATACAGCCGCTTGCTGGAGCATCGTCGCTCCCCCCACGGGGAGCGTGGATTGAAACGCCCGCAGGTTGGCCAACAGGTTAGCCTCCAGGTTGTCGCTCCCCCCACGGGGAGCGTGGATTGAAACGCCCGCAGGTTAGCCTCCAGGTTATCCCACAGGTGTCGCTCCCCCCACGGGGAGCGTGGATTGAAACGCGACCGGTCCCGCCAACATGGATGTCGCCGCGCGTCGCTCCCCCCACGGGGAGCGTGGATTGAAACGGGTAATCACCGCTCACTGCGCCAAAACGCAGCGTGTCGCTCCCCCCACGGGGAGCGTGGATTGAAACTTAGTGCCAAATCAATCCAATTCGATCGGCTGGGTCGCTCCCCCCACGGGGAGCGTGGATTGAAACAGTGACACGGATAATGAACCCGCCATAATAGCCATGTCGCTCCCCCCACGGGGAGCGTGGATTGAAACTCCCAAACCGCCGCCCGGCAGCCACAACCCGAAAGTCGCTCCCCCCACGGGGAGCGTGGATTGAAACTCATCGCAGAAACAACCCGGCAGGTAAAGCAGCGTCGCTCCCCCCACGGGGAGCGTGGATTGAAACGTGGTCGTGCAAGTACTCAAAAACCTGAAAACCACGTCGCTCCCCCCACGGGGAGCGTGGATTGAAACCTTCTTCGTCCATGAGCGGGGTCTGGTTTGACTGGTCGCTCCCCCCACGGGGAGCGTGGATTGAAACGAAAAAGTTGACGGTAAATGGCAGATTAAGTGAAGGTCGCTCCCCCCACGGGGAGCGTGGATTGAAACTTACCAGGCTGCCAAAGCGGTAGTCCTTCAGTCCGTCGCTCCCCCCACGGGGAGCGTGGATTGAAACGACCGCCAGGTGCAGGTCTACTACGAAGCCTACGTCGCTCCCCCCACGGGGAGCGTGGATTGAAACTCTCCATCGGCTATTCCATCGGCGGCGATGTCCGTCGCTCCCCCCACGGGGAGCGTGGATTGAAACTCCGCAATCTCTACAAGCGCAGCCTCAAGCTCGGTCGCTCCCCCCACGGGGAGCGTGGATTGAAACCTGTCCACGAGCAAGAAGTACACCCTATAACCTGGTCGCTCCCCCCACGGGGAGCGTGGATTGAAACAATCAAGCCGAACGCGTCTCCCGGCGCTACAACGTCGCTCCCCCCACGGGGAGCGTGGATTGAAACTCGTCCCGGATGGGGACGGTTGTCGAGGTAGTGGTCGCTCCCCCCACGGGGAGCGTGGATTGAAACACCCAAACTACGAGCTCAGCGACGAAACCGTCGAAGTCGCTCCCCCCACGGGGAGCGTGGATTGAAACGGTCGCCTGTGCCCGCTCTGAGGTGTTGCTTACCGTCGCTCCCCCCACGGGGAGCGTGGATTGAAACATCCAACTCTTGATCGGGTAGGTATCGCCGGTGAGTCGCTCCCCCCACGGGGAGCGTGGATTGAAACGATCGTTTTGAACGCCAGCTGAATCTTGCCGCGCGTCGCTCCCCCCACGGGGAGCGTGGATTGAAACACCGAAATTGATCGGGATGCGCAAGGACTTCAAGTCGCTCCCCCCACGGGGAGCGTGGATTGAAACATTCGCCAGGTCAGCACCGTACGAAGTCAAAATTGTCGCTCCCCCCACGGGGAGCGTGGATTGAAACGTGCTGCGGGTAGGGCTGGCATGTTACCGGATGAGTCGCTCCCCCCACGGGGAGCGTGGATTGAAACGCCGGGTGAGGCAGAACTTGTGGCGGCAGAACCCGGGTCGCTCCCCCCACGGGGAGCGTGGATTGAAACGTGACCGGTTTCGAACTGGACGCGCCGCATGATGGTCGCTCCCCCCGCGGGGAGCGTGGATTGAAACGTGCTGGGGATCACCCAGCACCGAGGATGCCAGCCGTCGCTCCCCCCGCGGGGAGCGTGGATTGAAACCTGGATTAACGAAATGGGTGAGCGTGTATTCGCCAGTCGCTCCCCCCGCGGGGAGCGTGGATTGAAACGCTTTGACCCTTTACACCGTCTGAATAATTGGGTCGCTCCCCCCGCGGGGAGCGTGGATTGAAACCTGGTTATTTTGGGTTTTTATTTTGGCAGCAAGTCGTCGCTCCCCCCGCGGGGAGCGTGGATTGAAACAAAAAAACCAGCAAGGAGATCGGCGCGCTGTTTGGGTCGCTCCCCCCGCGGGGAGCGTGGATTGAAACTCGCTGTACTCCCCGGAAACCCGCCGTCCACAGGCGTCGCTCCCCCCGCGGGGAGCGTGGATTGAAACCGGCGTGCCGTTGCGGACATGAACGAACTGTACTTGTCGCTCCCCCCACGGGGAGCGTGGATTGAAACTGATTTTAGCCAAAACATCCAATACAACGGATCCGTCGCTCCCCCCGCGGGGAGCGTGGATTGAAACGCGCATGATCCAGCGTGGACAGTTACTAGCACGCAGTCGCTCCCCCCGCGGGGAGCGTGGATTGAAACATCTGGCCAGTGTTGACGAGATTGTAGCCTAATTCGTCGCTCCCCCCGCGGGGAGCGTGGATTGAAACTTCCCATACGTTCCGCAACAGCGCGACGATGGCGTCGCTCCCCCCGCGGGGAGCGTGGATTGAAACACAACGATTAATCTTTTATGGGGGAGGGGTTACCGTCGCTCCCCCCGCGGGGAGCGTGGATTGAAACACCGAGATCCAGTACCGCATCAACAAAATCGGCGAGTCGCTCCCCCCGCGGGGAGCGTGGATTGAAACCCGCCTGGTTAGCATCTACTTTGCGGGCGCGGGTGTCGCTCCCCCCGCGGGGAGCGTGGATTGAAACGTGCGGATCCCCAACCAAATGCCTTAGTTATGTTGGTCGCTCCCCCCGCGGGGAGCGTGGATTGAAACCTCTCAACCTCTGCCGATACGAGCGAGGTTGGGGTCGCTCCCCCCGCGGGGAGCGTGGATTGAAACACGGATTTTCGGGGTACGAAACAAGAAATTGTGGGTCGCTCCCCCCACGGGGAGCGTGGATTGAAACGAGGTACTGGGCAAGCCGCCAGGAAAACTGTATGAGTCGCTCCCCCCACGGGGAGCGTGGATTGAAACAACAGTCCAGAAGTTAAAGCGCTGCTGGACAGCGGTCGCTCCCCCCACGGGGAGCGTGGATTGAAACGGATGAGAAGCTGTAATCGGTTGGGGTTATTGGTGTCGCTCCCCCCACGGGGAGCGTGGATTGAAACACCGTCCGGCTGCCGCGCAGTCGCACCAGGTACACGTCGCTCCCCCCACGGGGAGCGTGGATTGAAACTGCACGCACCGTTACCTGTACCGGGCGCTCGCGTCGCTCCCCCCACGGGGAGCGTGGATTGAAACATTGCCCCGCCGGTTGGATTATGAAAACTGGTATTGAGTCGCTCCCCCCACGGGGAGCGTGGATTGAAACCCGGTTGGGGTTATTGAACGCAGGTTATCTGTGTGTCGCTCCCCCCGCGGGGAGCGTGGATTGAAACCAGGGTATGCCGAACCGACCTGGATCATTTGGCACGTCGCTCCCCCCGCGGGGAGCGTGATGGCTTTCTCATAGTTGCGAATAAGCCGAGAAAAGGAGAGCGAAAACCTGATCAACATGCCCATCGAACCATCTGCGAGCCTGGGCAGCATTGCGAAATCCTGCTTGCTTGATCAATGCCAGGACAAGGTTAAGAATTCGTCCTGCAGCGCCTTTGGTCATGTTAGGATGGATTTATTCATTCTTTGTTCTGATCTCAACCTTTTCCCCTTTTGAAATTGAGTCAGCTTGTAACCGTGTTTCTGGCTAATCGAATAATAATTGATATTAATTTTGTACAATGAAGTAAGCTTCCCTAGTGTTGTTAAGACCAAGTTCCGGTCCATTTTCACACCGTCCCGCAGATTTTTAAACGCCAAATAATACACATTGATCCGACCCAGATGCCTCTAAATTTTTTTTAACGATCTCTGTTAAGGCTTTATCAACACTGGCAGCAAAAATATCGCCTCGGATTCGATCATCTTGAGATTCCTGGGCTTTTATTCTCCCCTCTCTGATAGCATTTTCTAACATCACCAAATCGGATTTAGCCAGCCACGAAAACTCAGTCAGTCACTTGTTTTACCTCCTAATACGAACTTCAGTGGTTCCTTAATTATCCACTTTATCAATGTTCAAACCTTCGAGGCGCTTCCTGCCTTTTAGGTACATTTCACATCAGACGTTTATTGGTCAAGCATCTTTGAGAATGCCTTAGACTGGGAACGATAGCCTTCTCAACAATGCCAAAGGGCGTCTTGCGAGGGCTGAAGGTTCTTTCCCAGACCGAAGCAAACTCCCACCCCGCCGTGAGACGGCTTCCCAGCCCCAGAAAGATCAGCGGGACTCCGCGTCACCTCAACTTGTGCCGGCGGTTCAAAAACTCCCCCGCGGCTTCACGGTGCGGGCGGCAGAACGACCACTTCCTGGCGCATACCGTAGGGGCGGAAGTAATCCTGAACCACGCCGGCAATTCGCAGCGGCGCGCCGCCGTCCTTGAGGTTGTAAAAATACAGCCCGCTCTCGTAGCGGTCCGGAATGCCGCTGGCAGGGGCGGTCCAGAGCAGGAACCGTTCGGTGTCCAGCCAGGTTGCCCGCAGGATGGTCTGCCGCTCGGCGACCGGCAACTCGACCGGCGGCTGGCAAATGCTGCCCACCGCCAGGCGGGTCATGATCGGGTTGCCGCCGCCGCGCGGGCTGAAGGTGAGCAGAAAACGCTGTCCGTCCGGGTTCCATCCCGCCAGGCGCAATGCCCAGGCGCTGGTATACTGGCGCGGCTGCCTTTCTTCCACGTCCATCAACCACAGCGTAACCCAGTTGTAGAGGCTGGTTGGGGCGTTATCAATATCCGGTTGGTTCCAATACGCCAGGTAACGAACATCCGGCGAAAACAGAAACGTGGCCGGATTGGCGCGCACAACCGTTTCATCTTCCAGGCTGATCTGCGGATCAACGCGCACCCGGTACAGGCTGGTCTCGGCGCGCTGGTCGAAATGTGCCGATTTTGCTGCGCTGGTCAAAAACGCGCTCGAATCGGGCAGCCAGCGGATCCAGCGCCTGCCGGTCAGGTAGCACACGTCGTCATCCGGGCAAGCCGGCGGCAGGGCAACCACCGTTCGAACGCCAGTGGAACGGTTGACCACCATCAGCCCGTCGGAAAATTCGAGCACTTCAAACCGTTCATCTGGCGAAACGCTCTGCGCTATTCCCGAGCGGGATTGCAGCGCGGGAAAGTAGCGGCGTTGGTATTCCGGCTGGGTGAGCGCAGCCGCCTGCGCATTTTCCAGATTCACGCGGTAGCGCTGGGTTATGTAGCCGTTTCCCGCGCTCAGGTCTTTCGTCCACGGCTGCGCCGCCACCGCCACAACCAGTTCCAATGGCTGCTGCGCGTCACCTGCCGGACGCAGCCAGTCGAGCTGCAAGATAATCTGATTCGATTCGGGATATTGGCGGTGCGCCTGAAGGGTGCTGAACGATCCGATTTGATCAACGCGACCGGTCTGGCGGTCGAGCAGGCTCAATGGGATGGCGTCCAGCGGCGCAGCCGGGCGGCTGTCGGTTTGCCCCCTCTTAAAGAAGGCGATGTATCTGCCATCCGGCGAAAGGTGCGGTGCGGCGGCATCGGCGGGCAGTTCAACCCGGCTTTGCCCGCCGCTGGCTTCATCCCACAACCAGACCTCGTCCTCGTTGACGTACAGCAGCCGCAGCGGCTCTTGCGCCGCCATCTGAGCGGATTCGACCGGCGGGCAGGTGAACAGATGCGGGGTGGCGACGGGCGTGCGCGTCGGGCGCGGTGTGTTGGTGGGCGGCAGCGGGCGGGCTGTGCGGGTGGCTGTCGCGGGCGGCGGTTCGGTTGACCGCGCATCCGGGGTGCGGCTAACCGGCGGCGGGGCGGGCACCTCCGGCAAGGGCGGCGCGCAGGCGCCCAGCCCCAGCCCAACCGCCAGACCAAGCAACGCAATCCATGCCGCAGTCTTCATCGCATACCTCTGCTAATCCAAACCGGGGTTACCCGGATGTTAAAAGTATTATAAGATTAAACCAGTTGCAACTCAAACGCGAATCCTCTATGAAACTACAGCCATCCTCTCATCCATCCGGCGCTGCGCGGGTCGAGCCAACCGCCGCCCACGCCTGGCGGCTGTCGATCCCCGCCGGGACAGGCGGAGCGTACCGCCTGGCTCAGCTGGACGACTACCGCCGCCTGCCGCGCCGCGCGTTTTTATGGCAGCCGCCGCTGCGCTTCAGCCTGGCGGCGCGCGTATCCCAGCCTGACCTGCCCGGCACCTGGGGATTTGGCTTGTGGAACGACCCGTTCAATGCTTCGCTCGGCTTGGGCGGAGCAGCCCGCCGCCTGCCGGCGCTGCCCAACTGCGCCTGGTTCTTTCACGCTTCGCCGGCGAATTACCTCAGCCTGCGCGACGACCTGCCCGCCAGCGGCTTTCTGGTTGCCACGTTTGCCGCGCCGCCGCTGCCGTCTGGGTTGCTGGCATTGGCTCTGCCGCTGCTGCCGGGCTTAGCCTGCAAACCGGCTGCCCGCCTGATGCGCCGCGCCGCCCGCCGGGTCATCCGCCAGGACGCCGCCCGGCTCGACCTGGATGTGACCGGCTGGAAGCGCTACACCATCGACTGGCTGCCGCAACGGGCGATCTTTGCGGTTGACGGGCGCACCGTGCTGGAAACAACCTGCTCGCCGCGCGGCAGGCTGGGCGCCGTGCTGTGGATTGACAACCAGTACGCTGCCTTTACCCCGCGCGGCGAGGTGCGCTTTGGCACGCAGCCCAATCCGGCTGCCTGGCTGGAAATTGCCAGCGCGGAGATCCAACAGATTTAACCCTGCATTCGCGTTTCTTGCAGCCATCGAGCGGGCAGATTCACGCGCATTTCCGGACTGTAATACACCGATTGATTGCGCCCGGCATGTTTGGCAGCATACATTGCCAGGTCTGCGTTTTGCAGCGCCGCAGCCACGTCGGGCATGTTGTGATGATCGAGAATGCCAATACTGGCGCTGATGCGTAACACCTTCCCCTCAATGCTATAAGGCTCATGCACGGTAGCCAGGATGCGCTGTGTAATCAGGCGCACCTGGTCGCAATCCTTTGGATCAATCAACAAAACGACAAATTCGTCGCCGCCCAGCCGGGCAACAATATCGCATTGGCGGACGCAGCCCCGCAAACGTTCACCAACAGCCACCAACAGACTGTCCCCCACCGCATGTCCGCAAGTATCATTGATTTGCTTGAATTCGTCCAGATCGAGAAATAACAGCGCGCCGCTTGTTTCCCGGTCTTTCTTCAGGTCAGCGATAAACCTGCCCAGCCGGGCAAGAAAAAAACTGCGGTTGGGCAGCCCGGTCAATTGGTCCTGATTTGCCATTTGCTCCAGCCGGGCATAGCTGCTTTCCAGTTCGCGGGTTCTTTCGCGGATGCGCTCTTCCAGCCGGTCATTGATTGCCGCCAGATCCCGAACCAGCCGCCGGTTTTCGATCACGGTCAATGCCACAATCCAACCGGTAAGAACAGCCACTGTAAAAAAGGTGACGGTTATCAACCCGTAATACGGCTGCAAGGCTGGCAGATTGCGCTCCATAACCAGCAGGATCATAACGCCAACAAATGCCAGAAATGTCAGTCCCAACCGGTTAATGAAGATTAATTTCTCGCCCAATTCCCGGCGCTCGGGTTTGTGCGGATTGGTAAGCGCGCTCCATTGGAATAATCCGGCCAGTCCAATGATGCAATAGCTTCCGATATACGCCCCACTGAGGAAAGAACTGGAAATGTATTCACCGGTCAACACCATCGTGCCATACATCACATCCACAAACACCATGATGAACATCCCCACGCTCAGGACTCCAATGGGCAACGGGTGTTGTTTTACTCTCGCGTTAAACAGCAGGTAAAAAACGCTTAGCAGCAAAAACAGGTCAAACAACGGGTATCCTAATGCAATGATGGATGCCGCCGTGTTTTGCTGCCATCCCTCAATGACCGGAATTAATAGAAAAATCCAAAAATAACAGAAAACCGAAACAGCGATTGCCAGAACGGTCAAGACATTCGCCAATGAAAAATCCCTGATTTTTTTATGAACGGTCAACCGGATTGCGCCAAAGAAATAAAACGGGTAATACAACAAGTAAAATACATCCGCAATGGATGGAAACGGTTCAGTCTCCTCAGTGAAAACAAGAACTGAATACGAGCAATCGCCGATCAGCCACATGGTTTGACCGATGGCAATCCAGGTCCAGCCGCGCCCCGTCACCGGGTCATAGTCATGGCTGCGCCTGCCAGCCCGAAATAAAAGCGCAACGACAATGCTGTTGGTGAGCAAAAACAAACCATTGCTGAGATGTCCGCGCCATTCCTGGATTGGGAAGAACAAATAATTGAGCGACCAGAACAGTAGAACAATGATCGAAAAGCCGATGAATCCGCGAGTGGTAACAGGTATAAATCTTAACCGCATGCGCATGGTTAACCAGGCTTACCCCCCAATAGAACCTTACCCTCCCTTTCGAGTTTTATTCAAAAAAATTATACCGGAATAACCTGGATTTAACCGTAAATATCCCCTAAAAAATAAAATCGCCGCCCGGAACGAAACAGGACGGCGACTCTGAATGCGATCAGCCGGTTAATTATTATTTCTGCAGCGAAGCGCGCAGGAACCAAGCCATTTTTTCGTGCATGCGCAGCAAACCGGTCAGAAAATCGCTACTGCCAACGTCGCCGAATTTTTCGGCGCTGGCATCCACGTCCTCGCGCAGAATGCCGATCAGCGTCTCATGATCGTTGAGCAGGTTCGTGATCATCGTCATCGCGTCCGGGTACTCGCCGGGGTGCTCGCTCAGGCGGGTCAGCGCCAGGTATTCGCTCAACGTGCCCACCGCCTTGCCGCCTAACATGCGGGCGCGCTCGGCGATTTCATCCACGCTCTCTCCAATCTGATCGTACTGTTCGCCAAACAACTTATGAAGCGGGTCGAATGCCTCGCCCAGCACGTTCCAGTGGTAATTGTGTGCTTTGAGCATGAGAACGTGCTCGTCCGCCAGCAGGCGGTTGAGCATATCAATAACAGCCTTGCGGTCCGCTTCATCAATTTGGATGTCCGGTTGGATAGCATCCATCATTATTTTTCCTGTTTTTTCTTGCGTATTAGCCATGATTCGTTCCTCCTGAACTGAGTTAAAACCGATTTGAAACCGTATGGCAGTCGGCACAGGTGCCGTACAGATCCATGCGGTATGTCGAAACTCGAAAGGCAGCCCGGCGCTGCAACGCAGTGACAACCGCCTCCACTTCTACACTCTCACCGTCAAAAATCCTCCCGCAGCGGGTGCAAATCAGGTGCGGGTGCGGTTCGGGACGCTGAGCATCATAACGGTTGCCCACCTCGCTCCCCGTGATTTCGATTACTTCGCCTAATTCCTTAAGCAGGGCAATGGTCTTGTAAACGGTTGCCAGGCTGGTCATGGGAAAATCCAGGCACACTCGCCGGTAAACCTGTTCAACGGTGGGATGATCCGCGGCGTTCAGAAACGCCCTGAGAATGGCAACCCGTTGAGGAGTGGTACGCTGCCCCCTTTGATGCAACCGTTCAAGCAAATCACGCAATCGAGTTTCTATATCCACATCAACTTTCCTTATGGAAAATGATTATCTATGGATAATTATAATCAATTCAGTTATTCGTGTCAACCCCCTAGCGGAAAATCGCCTGTTTTTCTGCCCGCTTTAACGGCTTTCAGCGCGCGGACATTCGCGCGCTGAAAAACGCAGCCAACCTCCTCAGCCATCACCCGCGAGCAGGAGTTCGACGCTCAGGCGTACATTGATTAATCCAAAGTCTCACTCAAGGCATGAATAATTGCACAATCAATCCCACCAGCAAAAGCAAGCCATAACTGCGGTTTTGATAAAATGCCGAGGCGACAAAATACAGCGGCCAGGAGGCTGCCAGCCGTTCGTCGCTGGGTTTTTCGCTCGGGCGCGGGCGCAAGAAGACCTTCAGCACCGGCGGCAGATAATACCAGGCAAACAAAACAATCAACATGACTGGTGAAAAGTAGCCTGCTATAACCAGCGTGATCACCGAGAGGTATTGCAGCGCGATCATGCCCAGAACCGTGTAGCGCGAAGCAGTCTCGCCCAGGATGACCGGCAATGTACGAATGCCTTTCTCCTGATCCTGCTTCAACTTATCAATATGCTTGCCAAAGATGACCGTCGTTGGACCTAGCGCATAGGCTAACGAAGCCAGCGCCACATACCAGTCCCAGCGTCCCGTAATTACAAAATAACCGCCGCCGATCATCAGCGGACCCCAAACGATTAACACCGCAATTTCACCCAAACCGACGTATTTGAGCGGAAAAGTGTAGAACAGGACGAACACTGCGCCTGCCAGCAGCAGCCAGAAAGCCAGCCAGCCGTTGATTGTCACCAGATACATGCCTGCCGCCAGGGCAATCAACCCGGTCACCGCGGTGTACAGCAGGTGAGTTTTGCGGCTCCACAATCCCTGTTCCAATGGCTGGGGTCCGTATTGAGTACGGTAATAATTATCCGTATCCACCCCGCGCGAGTAATCCGTCAGGTCGTTGAGCAAATTATTGGTTGCATGGGCAAACAGCAAGCCAATCACCAGCATCAACCAACGCAGCCCATCGAATTCGCCAGCCCGCACCGCCAGCAAACCAGCAATGGCTGCCGAAATAAACGTCATAATGAGAACCGCCGCCCGAGTGGAGATCAACCACTTGGAAATAACGTCCAGCCGTCGCCATTCATCCCGCTCGATGCGCGGAATGACCTGCAATGCCTTTACCCACATTTTCACGTTCATACGATTACCTCTATTTAGATAATTATTGTCCTTATTATGCCACACAACTGCGCGCCAGTTAAGGGTGTCAAACCTTTCTCATTCAACCTTAACCTGGATTAAGGACTACAAGGCGCTCTCATTCGGGCGGCGCAGATGGGCGGTTTGTTGCAGCCTTCTCAATTTACTCTTTGGCGGGTGACGGACGCAGCGGCAGGAACCACATTCCCGCGTGAGGATCCTCTTCTTCGATCACCCGTTGCGGCTCGAAAACCGCCAGCCAGGCGGTGTACGCCGCTGCCAGGGCATTCAGTTCCGGCGGCGCGTACAGCATCTCAAAGGGCAGTTTGCCCAACAATAACCGGTGGCCGGTTATTTCTTCAAAAAAATCCAGCGGATTGCGAACCGGTAATTTTTCCTGATACAGCGCCAATTGACGTTGCAGCCGACCCTCCAGCGAGCGCGATTCAAACAGCCGTCCCCCGGTCAGCGCCGTGTATGCCGCCGTAACAGAAACTCGCAGCCATTGCCGGCTGCTATCCGTGCGTGGGAAAGGCTGGTAATTCAGTTGTTGGAGTTGGTGCAACACATCGTTGGCGCGTTGTCGCGCGCTGCGGCTTTCTCTTTCACGGTATGCGCCAGCAAGCACAGATTGCGGATTTTCGATCCATTCCGCCGCCTCGCGGCGCGCCTTGCCAAATACACCCTCGTCGCAATCCGCAAACAGTTGTTGCTGAACTTCCATTTTATCGGGTTCTTTACGCGGGATCGAAACAACATGTACTGCCGCCAACGCCTGGCTTTGCCCGGCAGCAAAAGCGAGGACATCGCTGAGTTTTCCCCCACCAATCGCCAGGATTCGTTTATCCGCGTCCAACGCAACATAGACCATCATGCCCCGCCCGCTGCCCGGGTCAATTCCAATGAATACGGCGTTCGAATCGGCAAACATAGGTATAGTGTAGATCAGAATGTATCCCAACGCAACCGCGCCAGGCTTTACGTCTCCCTTGACGGAAACAAACATTGACCTTTACAATAAATTTTGGATAATTTATGTCAAATATTAAAAGTTTTCAACGGATAAGTTCATGCCTGCTGATCCTGCTGTTGGCTGTTGGCTGCCAATCCGCGCAAGCAAACCTGCCGCCGCCTTCTGTAACAACTGCCAAAACCACGCCCATCCCATTGCTTACTCCCAGCAACACGCTGGTGCCCAGCCCAACCGCCACCTCGACGATCACCCCCAGCCCTACAGCCACCCTTCATCCACTCACCATCGAATCACTGCGCATGATATCCTTTCCAGGCAGCCCGATCACCTTTGAGCAGCGCCTGGAAAACGGCGCCAACCATGAACGCCACCTGGTCTCCTACCAGTCAGAAGGGTTGAAAATTTACGCGCTGATGACCATCCCCCTGGGTGATCCGCCGCCAGGTGGTTTTCCCGCCATTATTTTTAATCACGGCTACATTCCACCGCGCGAATACCGCACCACCGAACGCTATGTTGCTTATGTCAATGGCTTTGCCAGTCGCGGCTACGTCGTCTTCCGCCCCGATTACCGCGGGCACGGCAATTCGGAGGGTGAAGCACGCGGCGCATACAGCAACCCGGACTACACCATAGACGTGCTCAACGCCCTGGCTTCGGTGCGCGCCTATCCGCAAGTCAACCCGGAAAAAATCGGCATGTGGGGACATTCGATGGGCGGTCATTTAACCCTGCGCTCGATGGTGGTGTCGCCGCATATTCGCGCTGGGGTCATCTGGGCGGGGGTAATCGGGTCGTACGAGGACATGATGTACCGTTGGCGCGCTACGCCTGTGCCAACCATCTCAGCCACCAGCCGCCGCTTTGCGCGCCAATTAATCGAAACCTACGGATCGCCAGAGCAAAATCCCTCTTTTTGGGATTCAATCTCACCGATCAACTTCGTGTCTGCTTTGAGTGGTCCAATCCAGCTGCATCACGCGGTGGAAGATTCGGTCGTACCGGTTTACTTTTCCGAGCGGGTGTACGCCGCTGCTCAAGCCGCCGGAATGCCGGTTGAATTCTACACATATGCCGGGGACGATCACAACATCGCGAATGCCTTTAGCCTGGCAATGCAGCGCTCGATAGATTTCTTTGACCGCTATTTGAAGTAAGCCGCCGCTGGACCACTTTTCTTAAAAAACCGGCTTGACGTACCTCCACACTTGGGTTAGGATAATCGAGGCATGTCTTGGTTACCCTTTAAACGATGTGTGATTCTGTTTTTTGCGGATAGCCTGGTATTACTGGCTGTCACGCTGCTTGGATTCGCGACTCACAACAGCAGCCTGAGCGGTGGACGCTGGCTGACCACCTTTTTGCCTTTGTTGTTCGCCTGGCTGGCAGCCGCGCCCGCGCTGGGCTTGTACTCCCCCGGCATCGCCGATCAGAACCGTCAGGCGTGGCGGGCAGCCCTGGCAGCGCTGCTGGCAGCCCCGCTGGCGGTGCTGGTGCGCGGTTTATGGCTGCAAGGGATGATTGTGCCGGTTTTTGGTCTGGTGCTGATGGCTGTCACCGCCGCGGGGATGATACTCTGGCGGCTCACCTGGATAGCGCTGGCTGCGAGAAGGAAGGACGCATGGACGAAGCCGGCTTGATTCAAGACGCATTGCGCGGAGATCTGGATGCCTTCAACCGGCTGGTGTTGGCCTACCAGGACATGGCATATAACCTGGCATACCGCATGTTAAGCGACAGCAATTCCGCCGAGGATGCCACCCAAACTGCTTTCATCTCAGCCTACCGCCATCTGAAGCAATATCGCGGCGGTTCGTTTCGCGCCTGGGTATTGCGCATGGTCACCAATACCTGCTACGATGAATTGCGCCGCCGCCAGCGCCATCCTTCCATCCCGCTGGAACCAATCAACAACGACGAAGAGGAGGAGATCGAATCACCCATCTGGCTGGCGGATCACAATCCCACCCCGGACGAAGAAATCGAAGCCCGCGAACTGGAAGCCGCCATTCAGCACTGCATCCAGGAATTGCCCGACGAATTTCGAGCAGTGGTTATCCTGGTTGATGTGCAGGGAATGGACTACAGAGAAGTTTCTCAGGTGGTAGGCAAGCCGCTCGGCACAATCAAAAGCAGGCTGGCTCGCGCCCGCATGCGGCTGCGCGAATGTCTGGCCGGATTTGCGGAACTTTTACCGGTACAATTTCGTCTTGGAAAAGAGGCAGAATTACAATGAAAGAGCAGCTGACTTCCCAGGAATGGATCCTGCTCTCTTCCTATCTGGATGGAGAGCTAAACCCGCAAGAAAAAATGCGGGTTGAAGCCCTGCTCCAAAACAATCCCCACATACAGGCAGCTTACGAATCGCTGGCAAAAACCAAAGCAGTTTTGCGCAGCGCCCCGCGCCGCAAAGCACCGCGCAATTTCACCCTTTCACCGGCAGTTGCGCAACAGCCCCAGCGGATTTTCCAGTGGGTGCCCGCCTTGCGCTTCTCATCGGCTATCGCTGCGCTGGCAGCAGTGTTTATGTTCGTCAGCCAGTTGATGCCTGGTCTGGCAGTCCGACCGCTGACCGCCGAGCAGCCGGCAATGGAAATAATGGCAATACCCCAGGCAAACGGCGAGGAAAACCTGATCAGTCCTGAATCCGTAGCGCAAACAACCCCGCCGGTGGTCTTTTGGGGCGGTCCGCCGCACCCGCCTTCCACTGCTTATGGTTTAGGCGGCGCGGATACCGCACCGGGAGATCATCCTTTCGTGGGCGGCATGGGCGGTGGAGGTGAAGATCCAAGCCTCAAAGGACCGCCCTTGCCCGAGTCCGCTTCTCGAGCCACCATTGATCTGATACCGCAGGATACGCCCGTAGAGCCCTTGCCCCTGGAAGGCAGCGGTCCAATCCTGGGGGTGCGGGAATTGGAAGCCCAGGGGCAAACCATGCCGGATGCTCGGCAAAATTTTGCGTCGGATGCGGTCACCGAACAAGAGGCTGTCACCGCCGTAAGCGCGCCCCATCCCGAAGCCCTTTGGCTGATCGCATCCGGGCTGTTGGCATTGGCGGTTGGTCTCTGGTTGGTATCAATATTTTTAAAGAAGAAATCCCTGTGACGCCGGCAGAGTTCGTCTATTGCCCGCAGTGCGCAGCGCGGTTGACCGTCCAACTGGCGTTCGGCAAAACTCGCCAGGTTTGCCCGCAATGCGGTTTCATCAACTTTAGCGACCCGAAAGTTGCCGCGGGCGTGCTGGTTGAACAAAACGGACACGTACTGCTGGTGCGCAGAACCAACGAGCCAATGCAAGGCTTGTGGAGTATCCCGGCTGGCTTCGTTGATGCGCTCGAAGATCCGCAGGAAGCCGCAGTACGCGAATGCCGCGAGGAAACCGGGCTGGAGGTACGCCTGACGGGTTTATTGGACGTGATCAGCGGGCGCGAGCACAACCGCGGCGCAGATATTGTCATCGTTTACCGGGCAGAGATTACCGGCGGAGCCTTAACCGCCGGCGATGACGCCGACCAGGCTGTGTTTTTTCCGCGCGACCAATTACCTCCGCTGGCATTCCGGGCAACCAGGCGCGTGCTGGGCGTAGTCTAAACTCACCGCGCATCGAGATTCCATCCTGCCAATCGGGCGGGTTTTTTCGAATTGAGACTATAATTTAGTAGAACACCTTTTCCGATTGGAGACCACTGCGGTGGCAAAACCATCCCCTAAAGGCAAAAAACCGCCCGCCGTGCCCTCGCGGGGCAAAGCGGTAATGCGGACATCATCACGCAAATCGAGTCCAACAGGCGCGAAGGCGCATTCACGCCGCGCTCAATCCGGGTCGCCGCGCTTTTCGTGGGGCAGTCTTTCGCTGGACCGCAAACTGGATATCCTGGGCATTTTTCTCGCGTTGACCGGTCTGCTCACCTTGCTCAGCCTGGTCTCGCCGCAGCGCGGAGAAGTGACCAGCGCCTGGATTACTTTCCTCACTCAGGTTGCAGGTTGGGGGGCTTTTCTTCTGCCATTGATCTTGATCCTGGCAGGGTTGTGGCTGGTGTTTCGTCATTTTGACCGGCTTCCTCGCCTTACCGCCGAGCGCGTGCTGGGCAGCGTTTTGCTCTTTCTAAACCTTCTGACCTGGTTTCACCTCATTGCCGGCGGCGAATGGGAACTGGCAGCGCAGGGCAGTGGCGGTGGTTATATCGGCGCGTTCTTCCTGCGCCTGTTTGCCTCCACTGTCGGCAGCGCGGGCAGTCTGGTCATCCTGATTGCCTGGCTGCTGATTGCAATTGTGTTCGCCTTTGACCTCTCCATTCCTGAACTGATCCGCCGCGCGCAGCCATTGGCGTCCAGCCTGCAAAAGCAGATCAAAGCGCAGCTGCGGCGGGAAAACCCCAGCCATGCCGCGCCAAATCAACCGGACGAGGAATCACTGCCGGCAGATTTTCAACCCCTGCCCGGGCGCGCCCGCGAGCAAGCCGCTGCGCCGCGCCGCGAAAAACCCGCCCCGCCGGTAACCCCTGCCCACGGCGCGGAGCCCGACATCCAGCCGGCAATTAATACAGACCTTCCTCAACCCACAATTCGCAAGGTCAGCCCGCCGCCGGTTGCGTGGACATTGCCGGCGGTTGAGTCCATCCTCGACCCCGCCACCCCGGCTGCCCAGCAATCCAACCTGGAACAGGAACGGGCAAAGTTGATTGAAGAAACGCTGGCCTCTTTTGGTGCGCCGGTGCATGTGGTGGATATTTCCCGCGGTCCCACCGTCACCCGCTTTGGAGTCGAGCCGGATTTCATCGAAACCCGTTCGGGGCGTACCCGCGTGCGCGTCGCTAAAATCGCCTCCCTGGCGGATGACCTGGCGCTGGCGCTGGCTGCGCCGCGCATCCGCATCCAGGCGCCGGTGCCCGGCAGGGCGTACGTTGGCATCGAGGTACCCAATACCGAGATCAGCCGCGTTTCGTTGCGCGAAGTGCTGGAAAGCGAAACCTTCAAACGCATTCGTTCGGTGCTGCGCTTTGCGCTCGGCAAGGATGTCGCCGGAAAACCCACCGCCAGTGACCTGAGCGCCTTGCCTCACCTGTTGATCGCTGGCACCACCGGGTCGGGCAAATCGGTATGCGTCAACTCCATCCTTACCTGTCTGCTGCTCAACAACACCCCCGCGGAGATGCGCCTGATATTGGTGGATCCCAAACGGGTTGAGTTAACCGGCTACAACGGCATCCCTCATTTGCTTGCGCCAGTGGTAGTGGAAACCGAACGGGTCATTGGCGCCCTGCAATGGCTGCAACGCGAGATGGATGCCCGTTACCACAAGTTTTCTCAGTCCGGCGCACGCAATATCCAAGACTATAACAACCGCAAACCAGCCGATCGTCTGCCGTACCTGGTGGCGGTGATTGACGAGCTGGCTGACTTGATGATGCTCGCTCCAGATGAAACCGAGCGTGCTATCACCCGTCTGGCGCAGTTAGCCCGCGCCACCGGCATCCACCTGATTCTGGCAACCCAGCGCCCCTCGGTGGATGTCGTCACCGGTCTGATCAAAGCCAATTTTCCCGCCCGCGTCGCCTTTGCTGTAGCCTCCTCAGTGGACAGCCGGGTAATTCTCGACCAGCCCGGCGCAGAACGCCTGCTTGGACGCGGAGATATGCTTTTCCAGGCGCCGGACGCCCCCGCACCGGTGCGTTTACAGGGTGTTTTCGTTTCCGATTCAGAAATTCAGCGGCTGGTGGATTACTGGCGCACCCAGTCAGCCGCTTTACGCGAGCAAAGCGCTTCTGCCAGCCAACCGGTTGGAGTGGATATGCTGCCTTCAGGTTTACCGCTCAAGCAAGCGCCTCTTTGGGAAGAAGAAGACAGCAGCGGTGACCCGCTGGTAAAGGAAGCCGTTGAACTGGTGCGCCGCGAGGGCCGCGCCTCAATTACCATGCTGCAACGGCGCATGCGCATCGGTTATACCCGCGCTGCGCGGTTGATAGACACCCTGGAAGAAAAGGGAATCATTTCCCCAGCGCTGCCCAATTCGCAAGTGCGCGAGGTGCTGGATTACGGCGCGACCGCCCCGCCAAAGGAAAATTGAGTTTATCCGTAAAACGGCTTTACCCCGCTCATATCCGGTCGTAGAAAAACGCGGGTCAAATCGAGCGGTTAACCGCATCCATTGACCCGCGCCAAATTCTTTCTGATAGTGAAATTCGGCTGTCTTGATCCCGTCACTAATCCGCGGCAGCAGCCAGGTGGACGGCAGCGACCGCCTTCAATTGTTCCGCTTTGTTGGTGCGCTCCCAGGGCAAATCAAGATCATCCCGTCCAAAGTGCCCGTAGGCTGCCAGTTTACGGTAGATTGGTTTACGCAGACCCAGATCGCGCAGGATGGCGCCCGGGCGCAGGTCGAATTGATCGTTAATTAACTGGGCAATGTCATCGTCTGGAATTGAGCCAGTGCCAAAAGTTTCCACATTAATGCTCAACGGGCGGGCAACCCCAATGGCATACGCCACCTGGATTTCAACTCGTTCCGCAAGCCCAGCCGCGACAATGTTTTTCGCCACCCAGCGGGCAGCATAGGCTGCGGAGCGGTCAACCTTCGTTGGATCCTTGCCGGAGAAAGCGCCGCCGCCATGCCGCCCCATCCCGCCGTAGGTATCCACAATGATTTTACGCCCGGTTAAGCCCGAATCGCCCATCGGACCGCCGATAACGAACCGCCCGGTCGGGTTGACGTAAATTTTGATTTGATCGTCAATCATCTCAGCCGGGATAACCGGTAAAATAACGTGTTTCTTGACCGCCGTGAAAATTTCCTGCTGCGAAATTTCCGGCGCATGTTGGGTACTGACCAGCACAGTATCCACCCGGTGCGGACGCCCGTAGCGGTACTCCACCGTAACTTGTGATTTTCCGTCCGGGCGCAGCCAGGGCAGGCTGCCGTTTTTGCGCACTTCCGCCAGACGGCGGGTGAGTTTGTGCGCCAGGTAAATCGGCATCGGCATCAATGCGGGGGTTTCGTTGCAGGCATAACCGAACATCATCCCCTGATCGCCCGCGCCAACCGCTTCGATCTCCGCTTCGGTCATCGCGCCGGTTTTGGCTTCCAATGCTTTATCCACGCCCATGGCAATATCGCCGGATTGTTTGGAAATTGCCACTTGCACCGCGCAAGTATTGCCATCAAACCCTTTGTCGCTGTGGTCGTAGCCAATTTCGTTGACCACCTGGCGAACCAGTTCGTCAAAATTGATCTGCGCGCGGGTGGTAATTTCCCCCAGCAGGATGACGAAACCGGTCTTTGTGGCTGCCTCGCAGGCAACCCGCGAATAGGGATCCTGCGCCAGGCAGGCATCCAGAACCGCATCGCTGACCTGATCGCACACTTTATCCGGGTGACCTTCCGTAACCGACTCGGATGTAAACAAATAGCGAGGCGAATTCATAAAAGTAGTGTTCATGGTAAGGAAATCCTCCTATAAAATAAAGTTGCCCCTTCTGGTCTCTGGGGGGCAACTTTGTACATCCAAGGGTATTGCCCTCTCATCTTCCAGAATTACTGCCGGACTTGGCACCTTGGATACCCAGAGTTAAACTGTGGGTTTCCAGGTTGTCGAGGCTTCTCAGGGCCGGTCCCTCCGCCTCTCTGGATAAGAGCGCCTGTTGGGGCTATTGGATTGTTCTGGCGGAATATTAACACAGGTTACGATCAATGTCAACCTTCCCTGCAGAAAAATCGTGGTAGGATTGGGCGGTATGCAAAGCGAGGCGTATCATAAAGCGGCGGAGCGCGGAGTGCCCTCTCAGGTCTGGCGCGCCGGGCAGGAACGCCGCCTTGACATGATCCGAAGCGCTGCCGGCGAGCGCATGTACGGGCGGGTGCTGGTGGATGGCTGCGGCGTTGGCATGTATTTACACCGCCTTGCGCAAACTGCGCAGCAGGCCGTTGGATTGGATGTTGAGTACGAACGCAGCCGCGATGCGCATCAGCGGGTAAACCTGGTCATGTGCGCAGCGGGAGAATACCTGCCCCTGCCGGACAATAGTTTTGACCTGATTCTCAGCCACGAGGTGTTGGAACACGTCCGCGACGACCGGCTGGCAGTGGCGGAGATTGTGCGCGCGCTCAAGCCGGGCGGCAGGCTGGCGTTGTTTTGCCCCAACCGCGCCTATCCCTTTGAAACTCACGGGATATACTGGCGGGGCAGATATCATTTTGGCAATATCCCGTTGGTCAATTATCTGCCGCGCGCCTGGCGCGACCGTCTGGCGCCGCACGTGCGCGCCTACAGCCGCACAGACCTGGAACAGCTCTTTGCCGGGCTGCCGGTTGCTTTCATCCAGCGCACGATCATCTTTGGAGCGTATGACAACCTGATTGCCCGCTTTGGCGGCGCCGGGCGGATGCTGCGCGCCGCGCTGCAGGCACTGGAAAACACCCCCCTGCGCTTCCTTGGTCTATCCCACTTTTGGGTGGTCGAAAAAATAGCCGTCGAGGATTAATCCAGGCGAAAATCGTAGATGCCATCCTGCAAGGGATATTCCCGCCCGCACGCCGGGCAGGTCAGCAGGGGAGGAGTATCCTCAATTGGCGCGGCGCATGCCGGACAGGCAAAAAAACTCCCGGCTTCGGCTACTGCTGGCTGGGCAACCACCCGGCAGCGGGTAAACACGCTGGGACTGAGCTGCCACCAATCGCCGGTCAACTGTGCCAGGCTGTCCATCCCAACCAAAATTTGGGTGGGGATGCAGCGCTTCAGCCAGCCGAAACGGAAATGCGAAACCGTCAACATGCGTTGAATGGCAAACCCGCTGTTTTGCAGCCAGGCACGCACCGTCGCGGGGTGGAAGTCGAAATTCAATGGGACAAACTCCACCGGCTCGGGGGAAAATGGGTTCCAGGTCTGGCGGCGCAGCCAATAACGCAAGATGGCTTTGAGATTGCGTTTGTTGGCAAATTCGAGAATAAAGACAGCGTCCTTTTGCAGCACGCGGTGAACGCTCTCCAGCGCGCGGTGGGCTTCTGTCATGTGGTGCAGGGTGCGGATCATCGTCGCGCCGTCGAACAGCGCAGGGACAAACGGCAAGTGATACACATCGGCTGCGATGAAGCGATAGCGTGGGCTATCTCCCAGCCGCGAGCGGGCTTGCTCCAACTGGCTGCGCGAATAGTCCAGCAGAACGATCTGCTTATAGCCCTGGTAACGAGGCGTGTTGCGCCCGGCGCCGGCGCCGACTTCGAGCAGCCGATTGCCATGGGTTGGTAGCAGGCGCTGCAGGGCAATCGATTCTGCGCCATCTTCGTAGGCGCGGCCGCCCTGTTCCCAGAAGCGCTGCTGGTAATCTGAGCCTTCGTAATTGCAAACGGGAGGTTTTGAGTTCATGGCAAATAAAATGCGCCGGGCAGGTTTTCCGGCGGCGCCCAGAGTAGCCACCTTACTGCTGCTTCCTCTCGGACCTGACAGGGTTCGGCGGATTCTGCCGCGCCGGTCCCACCCGGACGCGGGCATATCATACCCCAGGAGCGCCGGGCTGTCAATCAGATCGCAGCCAGTGACCATCCGGCGGGCACAGGCGGGCAAACTCCGCCGGCAGGTAGAGGGTAAACCGCGCGTGACTGGCAGGCGTATCCTGAATCGGGCAGGGCTGCTTCTCCAGGCTGAGCAGTTGTTGGTTTAGACCAGCCTTGAATTCTTCGTTCATCCAGGGCTGGATGATGACCAATGTATCGCTGCGGGCAGCCAGTTGGCGGGCTTGGGCGGGGATTTTGCCGCTTTCGACGACGTAGCGCGCCAGGCTCAGCCGGCCGGGCGGAATGCGGTATGCCTGCGCCAGGGTTTGCAAGCCCTCGATGTCCCAATTCGATTCGGTCAGGAACAACAGCGTTTTGAAGCGTGCCGGGAACAATTGCTCGTCCCGTTGAGCCAGGCGAATAAAAAGCACTTCCAGGCTGGGATTGCCTGCGCTAACGCGGCGATAGAGACCGTAAGCCATGTAGAGGTTGGCAGCCAGTATGGAGGTCAGAATAAACAACAACGCTCCATTGCGCACCCGCTGTGACTGGTGGACTGGGTTGATCTGAGCCAGCAGCCATCCCAGCCCGATTGCGGTAAGCGCGGCATACCAGGGCAGCAGCATGAACATGCGCGTGGTTGAGGGGGCAAAACGGTCATGGGTTGCGCCGGCGAGAAAGAGTAATGCGGCATACGAAATCAGCAAAAACGCGCCAAACCGCTCGCGGCGCGCGGTCAGCAGCAGGTAGCACAAACCGGGCGGCAATAGCAGCGCGCTGATAGGGTCAATGTGCGAGGCAACGACGAAATGCGATTGGTCCACTGCATATAGATAAGTGAAAAAAGCATACACTATGTTTTTGGAGAATTGCCCCAGCAATGGGCGCTGGCTGGCGTAGGAATTTTCATTGAGAAATGTGCCCGCCAGTTTGCTCTGCCAATACTCCGGCTGGAACAACAGCGGCATCAGCAGAATGCCGAGCGCGAGCAGCAGCGCCAGACAATGCTGGAGGTCAGTTTTATTCCGCGGCGGGTTGCACATAACCAGCAGCAGCCCAGCTGCCGGGATGCCGTATAACGCCGCCGGATAGACATAAAAGCATAACCCAATGGCTGCGCCGGTCAGCGCGTAATTAAAGGCGTTGGGGGCACGAACGGACCGGGCAGCCGCAGCCATCATTAAGCCAAAGGCGAACAAGGCTTGCAAGTTGTTGTAACCGATTTTGCTAAAATTGAAGAGGTAATGGGAAAACGCCAGCAAAATGGCTGCCCACAGGGCGATCCGCGCTGACAGGAAAGCGCGAAAGAAGATAAAGAAAAAGTATACCGAAACCCCGGTCAGGTAAATGTTGCTGATCCGCCAACCAAAATGGTCCAGACCAAATACGCTCAACGAAAACATCTGAATCAATGTGGATAGGAAGGGGTGACTGCCATACACCGCCGCCCCCTTGAAGAGATAAGCAAAGCAACCCCACAACCCTTCATCACCCAAACGCTGCAAAGCGTAGGAGTAAAAAGAGTACTCATCGCCGATCACGGCGTATTCCCAGCCCCACAGGCGGTATCCCATCAGCACCATTGCGGCGCAGGTCACCCAGTAAATTGGCGCAGGTTTCACCCAGCGGATGAGGAGAATAAAAACAGCCACCAGCAATAACCCGCTCGGGAGCAATCCTGCGCGATTGATCGTCAGACTGTGCAGAAAGTAGAGCAAGGCGGCATGCCCCAAGCCAAGCTGCGCCAGGCGCAAAATGCGGCTGCCAAGCGGCTTAAGTTGAAGTGGCGCATCTGCTTCGCGAAGATGAAATGCCAGTAAAACCAGACACAGCGCTAGCAGCACCTCAACGGCAGGCAAGCGCTGCTCGCTTACCGCCAGCAGCATGGATATGCCCAGTAGCGTGGCTGCGGTTATAAACAACCAGAACATCAACCGGCGGCGGAGTTCAGTGGGTTGAGCTGCCGGAGCGCCGCTGGCTGCCCAGCCGGCAAAAACGCCGCCGAGCAGCGGGCTGGACACCAGGAACAGCACAATCCACTCGATGACAAGCGGGATGATTAAGGCGAAATAGGATGGCAGGAATGCGGGGCAGTATAGATCGTTGCGGCACCAGAACATTGCCAGCACGTCGCGCATACCAGGGTTGGAAAACCAGCGTTCATACATTACCAACCCGACGGGCAGACCGAGCAGCACAACGCCAAAACCCCAAACGAGCAGTGTTGGGTGATTACTCCGTTTTTGCGCGATCTGGATTTCATCGGATGAATTGTCCAATTCAACCCCCGGCAGACGACATTGTAACCGACTGGCTCGCCGCGCCCGGCGTGCTCAACGGCTGGCTTAATTGTACAGGAATCGCTTCCACGATGCTTGCAGAAACGGCGGCAGCGGTGGATATTCAGGTGGATTGCAGCGAATAGGCGATCGAAAGGAGGAGAAAAATGATGGAAAGTAAAAATAACACCCCCGCCGGAATCCACAATCCTGACAATGCGAGTGCGTTGCCAATAGCGAGGATCACGATCCAGGCGGACATCAAAGAGGAGATGCTGCTCCGGTTGGATTGCAGCCTTTGGCTGGCGCGCCGCAACAACTGCCATCCGCCCAATGTGCCAGCCAGACTGAGTCCAAGCATAAGCCAGGTGACCTGGCTGCCGCTCACCATAGGCAGGTCGAGCACGATGATGCCGCAGGTCGCCGTGCGCGAAGGCAGCGGAAAACTGCGGAAGAGGTGCAGCCGCACCAGAATCAGCCTGCCCCAGGCAGCGTCCTCGGGGCTAACGATCCATTCCATCTGCCGGATCTCGCGCGGCTGCAATTCCAACAGGTGGTTCTCCTGGCGCATGTAGGTAACAAAACCGTAACTGATGTGGGTACGAATACCCTGGCGAATGACCCGATCGGTTGGGTTGTGCAGCCGGATGGAAACAACGCCGTATTCCGACGGGGTGATGAACTGCGGACAGCGCAAATCGTTGATCACCGCGTCCGCGGCAATTGCCGGGTCAAACAACGAGGCTTCCAGGTCTGCCCAAACGTTGGCAGCCCACAGCGCCATGCCTGCCAGCAGTCCGAAGATGAAGAGAAGGATGGCGGCGATCGAAAGATTTTTTGTGGGATTTTCCATACAGGTCTTAGTTTACCATGTCCCACCGCGCGCGAAGCAACAACCCGGTACAGCGGCTCAGCGACCGGCGGGCAGCCAGTGGTGATAAATCCATCTCCCAGCCAGCACCACCAGGGCAGCCGCAGCGGAAAACAGGCAAAACATTTGCACCTCTGCGGAAGAAACCCAGCCCACCAATGGATTGGTGTTGCTGAACGGGACGCCTCCGGTCAGGGCAAATAAGCGGACATCGCTGTGCACCAGACTGTCGAGTAGCACATGGCTCACCGTTCCGCTCAAAGCGCCCACCCAGATAGCCTGGGGTTGGAATTCGGGATCATCAACCAGGCGCGTCAGATTCATCCGCCGCATAACCGCTCGGGCAAACAGAAACGACGCACCGGTCAGTATCCCGACCAATAGCGCGCCAACCAGCGTGTGCAGGGAGCGGTGCAGCGGGTACTGGTGGGTTACCATGTAGTAAAGCGGTTCAAGGTCAATGACAACGTTGCCAGCCACAAATGCCAGAAAGCCGAACCGGTGCGGTGAAATGGCTTTGGCAGCCAGCGCCGGACCAAAATGATAGGGCGTGAAAGGCATGGCAGCGCTTATCCAACCACCTGCACCCGCGTGCCGCCGGGCATCGAAATGGTTTTCTCGCCCAGATCGTAGGGGATGTGCGGCTCCGACCAGCGGAAGATCCATTTGGCGTCATCCGGCGCAGCGTTGATGCAGCCGCGCGAGCGCGGGGTGCCGAAATCATTGTGCCAGAAGGTCGAGTGAATGGCTTCCCCGTTACCGGAGAAGAGAATCGTCCAGGCGATGCCGGGCAGATCCCAGCCGCTGCCGCTCACCCCGCCGGACATGTGATGCGAGATCAACTTGCGCCAGGTAGGCATGCTGCCAAGCGGCGTGGACCATTTGTCGGTGGGATTGCCGTCCTTGTCGAATTTAGCGCCGGATGAGATGCGGCAGGTGTACACTTCGCGGTTGCCTTCATAGCAGGAAAGCACCTGGTAATTCAGATCAACAACGATCTTCTTATCTTCCGCATCGGGATTGATCGGGTCTAATTCCTCGCGGGCGAGCGGGCGGAAACCGGCTGCCGCCGCCCAAAGGATATCGCCATAGCCGTATTTCTGGGTCACGCGGTAAAACGCCTCGCCGCGGCTGTCGGTGCGGATGTCGTCAATCCAGAAGATCTGGCTGTAATACAGGCGCGGGAACTGGGCTTCGCGCAGCCAGGGCGCGCGCGCGGGCGGGTTATGCAGGGTCACATCCAGGTAAGGGACGCTGACTTCCGCCCACATGCCCTTGCCCAGCGGACCTTCGGGCAACTGGCTCAGCGGCTGGTTGGGTTGGTAGCGCACCGGCTGCAGGCGCGGCGCATAGACGTAGCCCTCCGGCGTCTCGACCCAGCGCCGGCTGAGCGCCAGACCGGGTGGTTGACCGATCACTTCGCGCAGCCAGACGACGATGTGGTCATCGTAAATGGTTTTGAGCTGCTGACTCTCGGCAGACGGCTTGGACCAGATACCTAACGTTCCAGCGGTAACCCGTCCGAGCCGTTCGGCGTCCGGCCATTCAGTTGCCAGTTGTTGCCAACGCTGCAAAGGACGCAATGCCAGCGTTCCAACAGCGGCGAGACCTAGTTTCAAAAATTCGCGTCGTGAAAAATTTTTCTCTGTCATAGGTTGAACTCAACGGATAAAGAAAAACCAGATTCCGCCCAGCGCGGCTGCGCCAAGCAGCGCCCATAACCAAATGGGAGGGCGTTCCTCTTGCATCACGGAGGGCGATTCGTTGTATACGGAGGGCGCACGCGAAGCAGTCTGCTGCGGCTTGAAGTCGGACCAGAATTCATCCTCATCCTCGTCCTCGTCGTCTTCTCCTTCAATCTCGATGCGGATTACTTCCAGGAAGGTTTCGGCTTCCGCGCCGAACAAGGATTCGACCTGTTGGCGGGCAGCAATGCGGATGGGTTCATCTTCGTCATACAACGCCGTTTCAGCCAGGGCGCGCAACGCGTTCATCTCGCGGAATTGTCCCAAAGCGCGGACTGCCTTGAGGCGCAGGTTGAGGTCAGGTTCGTAATCGAGGACGAACAGCAGTCCTTCCAGGGTGCGGCGCGCTTCCGCGGAGGGCGGGTTTTCGTCCGCCTCAAAACCGGTTTGGTTGGTAGAACGGGGATCATGCATGGCTAAATTTTATCAGTTTTATCCCGCTTTGGGGATACAATACGCAATTCATGCCGTTGCACAACCCGGTGCATTCAGAATAAGCGGGTCAGCCGTTCGCCCAGCGCTGCCAGAACGCCCAGTCCGGCAGGATACAACATAAACAGGAACAGCAAGTCAACCAGGCGCGCCTGGCGCAGGCTGGAAAGCAGTCCGTTTTGGTTAACGCTGGTCAGGAAGGTGTACCAGGTGGACAAACCCAACGCGGCAGCAAGCGCGTTGATTGCGATGGCGCCGGTCAATATGACCCATCCGACGAGAAGTATTTTTACTAAGATCATTCCACGATTATAAAGGAAACAGGATGAAAACGGTCTTTGTTCTTGCCATGCACGGCGCGCCGCCCAAGCATTTTCCGCCGCGCGAACTGGGCGAATAGTAGTAGTAATAAAATTGGCGGTGGTTTCAGGTGGGCGCGGAGGGGCTCGAATTGCATCCCCTTGCGGGGACACCCGAACCTGTAAAAAAACACCCCTATTTGGGGTGATCGAGGTGGGCGCGGAGGGGCTCGAATTGCATCCCCTTGCGGGGACACCCGAACCTGTAAAAAAACACCCCTATTTGGGGTGATCGAGGTGGGCGCGGAGGGGCTCGAACCCCCGAACCTCACGGATGTGAACCGTGCGCTCTAACCAACTGAGCTACGCGCCCTGAATGATCCAAATTATAGCAGGTTTCCACCCGGCTGACAAGAAAATTTGGGCGCAGGCTTAGCCAAACCGGCCGGTTACATAATCTTCGGTTTCTTTGATGCGCGGAGAGACAAACAACTGTTTGCCCGCACCGTATTCAATGAGCCTGCCCTGTAAAAAGAAAGCGGCGTAATCCGAAACACGGGCAGCCTGTTGAACATTGTGCGGCACCAATACAATGGTGTACCGCTCGCGCAGCTGAGTCAGCGATTGCTCAATCTTGGCGGTCGAGACCGGATCGAGCGCGGAGGTTGGCTCATCAAGCAAAAGGAAAGAGGGCAGGGGTTGTTGGAATATGCCTTGATCATGGTGTTGGTTGCGCTGGCGGTTATTGTGGCTCTGGCGCTGCTGGGCCCGGCAATTGGCAACCTGTACAGCAATATCATGCCGATGATTTAGCCGGACTGTCAGCGGCTGGTGAAATTAAATCAAAATGCCTGCAAAAACCGGGCAGGCATTGACTTGTGGCTTGGGAGATTTTCCAGCAAGAGCGCGAAACCGGGCGTTTAAAACCCTTCCAACCGGGAAAAATCTGCCACGCCCTCAGCCAGGCTGGCAATTCGTTGCAACAAACCGAGCCGGTTGGCGCGCTGGGCAGCATCTTCCGCCATTACCAGCACGGTATCAAAGAAACGGTTGATGACCGGGATCATCGGCAGGAAAACGGCGAAGAAGTCTTCCACCGAACCGGAGCGGCGCAGCGAATTTTCCGCTTTCAACAGCGTATCCAGCAGCGCCTTTTCCTCTGCTTCCACCAGCAGGTTTTCCTGAACCGGGAAAGAGCGGGCTTGGTCGCGGGTGATGCGCACGCAGCGAGCATAGGCAGGTAAAATCTGATTCCATTGCGGGTGGGTGACCCATTGCTGCAATTGTTTGACCGCCCGGCAGGCTGACGCTGGATTTGCGGATTGTTCGGCAAGCACGGCAGCAACAATATCATAGCGCCAGCCTTCTTCCAGCAGGTAACTTTGCAAACGCCCGGTGACAAATTCCAGGCAGGCTTGCTGGCTTTCAGCGCTGGCGGAGATAGGCAGACCTTGCGCAGCGGCATGCAAGCCGCGTCGCAGGTCGAAATCCATATCCCAACGGATCAGGTTGTGCACCAGACCCAGCGCCGCGCGGCGCTGCGCGAATGGATCCTTGGTGCCGGTGGGCGCCAGTCCGGCAGCAAACAAGCCGGCCAGGGTGTCCAACCGGTCTGCCATGCCGACGATCAATCCGGCAGCGGATTGCGGGGCAGAGTCGCCGGCAAAGCGCGGCAGGTACGATTCGTAGATCGCCTGGGCTACAATGGGTTCCTCCCCAGATTTAAGCGCGTAATAGCGGCCGATTAAACCTTGCAGGCTGGTCATTTCGATCACCATGTTGCTGACCAAATCTGCTTTGCACAGGCGGGCAGCCCGGCGGGCAGCCGGTGCCTGTTCATTGCTTATGCCGGCTAACGGGATCAACTGATCAACCAGATTTTCGATGCGCCTGGATTTGTCCAGCATGGAGCCAAGTTTTATCTGGAAGGTGAGGGTTGCCAGGCGGGGCAGAAAATCCTCCAGGCGGTGTTTGCGATCTTCGTGAATGAAGAACGCGGCATCGGCAAAGCGCGCGCGAATAACCTGCTCGTTACCATCCGCAACCACCTCCAGATGCTGACCGTCGCCGTTGCGAATAGCGATGAAATACGGCATCAGGCTGCCATCTGGCTGGTAAACCGGGAAATAGCGTTGGTATTTTTGCATCACCGAGGTTAGCACCTCGGCGGGCAGACTCAAATGAGAGGGGTCGAATGAGCCGCGCAGCGCCGTTGGGGCTTCGACCAATCCGGTCACTTCATTGAGCAAGTCATCATCCACGCGCTGCGAGTCGCCGCCGCATTCCGCAATCAGCCGTTGAACCTGGGCAAGTATCGCGGCGCGCCGTTCGGTAGGATCGAGCAGGATGCCCTGGGCTTTCAAGAATGCCTGGTAGGCTGCAATACTGTCCACCGCCGTGCGTTCCGGCTGGCGGAAGCGCAGACCGCAGGTGTGGGATGCGGACGCCAAGCCGGCATAGCGAAATGGAATGACCTGCTGCCCGAACAACGCCAACAGCCAGCGGATTGGCCGCGAGAAGGAGACACCTGAATCGTTCCAGCGCATAGATTTGGTGAAGTTCAGCGCAGCGATCCATTCGGGCAGCGCAGACGCCAGCAATTGGATGGCGGGTTTTCCCGCTTCAAAAACTCGCGCGGCGGCGTATTGACCGCCATCAATTTCGACCACCTGTAATTCATTGACCTCGATACCGCGGCTGCGCGCAAAGCCAACTGCGGCGGGCGTGGGCGCGCCGGCAGCGTCAAAAGCGCGCTGCGCCGGGGGTCCCTTAACCAGGGTTTCGCGGTCGGGCTGCTGCCCGGCAAGGTTTTCGACCAGCACGGTCAGGCGGCGCGGGGTGGCAAACACTTTAAGATCCGTATAATCCAGACGCAAATCCGCCAGGAACTGTGGCACGCGCTGGCGCAGCTGCTGCAAGGCATCGTCCAGGTCGCCGGCGGGCAGTTCTTCGCTACCGATCTCAAACAGGAGGTCGGCGGATTCCAGACTGGCAGCCGCGGCGGGAGCAGCGGCTTTTTCCGCCAACTCGCCTGCCGTACTGCCGCGATTCGGAAGGAGTGGATACTCCAGGATCTGGCGTTGTTCAAGGTAGGCGCGGGCAACCTTTGCGGAAAGTTCGCGCATCCGCGAGAACATGGCTGCCCGTTCAGTCACGCCGATTGCGCCGCGCGTGTCGAGGATGTTGAACGTGTGAGAACATTTGAGAACGTAATCGTGCGCCGGCAGCACCAAGCCATGATCCAGCGCATTGAGCGCTTCTGCCTGGAATAAATCCATCATCTGGCGGGCGCGGTCAATATCCGCAATTTCAAAATAATATTTGCTGTGCTCCTGCTCGCCCTGCAAGTTAACCTGTCCGTAGGTGATGTCCGCGTTCCAAAGGATATCGCGGAAATTGCGTACCCGTTGCAGGGCTATGGCAATTCGTTCCAGCCCGTAGGTGATCTCGACAGAGACTGGTTCGAGGACAATTCCACCGGCTTGTTGGAAGTAGGTGAATTGGGTGATTTCTTGACCATCCAGCCAGACTTCCCAGCCCAAGCCCCATGCTCCCAGGGCAGGGGATTCCCAGTTATCCTCGACAAAGCGGATGTCGTGTTGTCGTGGATCAATCCCCAGCGCTTCGAGCGATCGTAAATAGATTTCCTGCGGATTACCCGGGTCGGGTTTGAGGATGACCTGAAATTGGTAATGCTGCTGCAACCGGTTTGGATTTTCTCCGTAGCGACCATCATCCGGACGGACGGATGGCTCCACATAAGCCACGTTCCACGGTTCGGGACCCAGTACGCGCAAATAGGTGGCTGGGTTGTAAGTGCCGGCGCCAACCTGAGTGTAATAAGGCTGCCAGATCAGGCAGCCCTGTTCTGCCCAGAAGCGCTGCAAATTCATGATAATCGTCTGGAAATCGAGCGGTCGAGACATGCCTACTCCGGATGGGTTTCGAATGAATGCCAACCGATTATACTACGGTTCATTTAACCCGATTGGCTCGCCGGGACGGAGCGAGGGAATGGACGCTCCTATTCCCAATTCATTTTTTCACCGCCATTGCCGGGCGGGGCAATGTGCGCCGCTGACCTGGAGGGATCTGATCCTGGCAGTTATGTTCTCATCCTGCGTTCTTTATCCGCCAGGCGTTCATTGAAGCGATTCTGGGTGATGACAAAGCGTTCGTGCTCGCCTGAGGCGATTTTTTCCACTTCGTCCCAGGCTTCGACGCTAAAGCGCAGGCGGCGGCCATCCACCTCCTGCAGCAGAGCAAAAAATCGCACCGTCATCCCGACCGGGGTGGCAGCCAGGTGGCGAATGTTGACTGCTGTCCCAACGCTGCCCTGGCCAGCCGCCAAATGCGGCTGGATGGCTTGGTGCGCGGCGCGCTCCAGGTAACCAATCACGCGCGGCGTGCTCAACACTGGCGGGTAGGATTCTCCGGCAGCGTAACGGGCGGTGTCGCTCTCCTGCACGGTGAGGGTTATTTCAGCAGATAAACCGGGTTGAATTGACATGGGATAGTTCTCTCTCTGGTTAAGGTTAGGTGATTGTTGGCGGAACGTAACGCGCGATGCTTGACTCAATTTACAACTTTTCGTTGGCGGGTGGGTAAATATAAAAAACTCGCGTTATAATGAAAAAGACCATTACAATCCAATTATATAAGGAGAAAAACATGCTCAGCAAACGACTTCTGGAAGAAATGAACACCCAGATTAAGCTGGAATTGTATTCTGCCTATTTGTACCTGGCAATGTCGGCGCATTTCGAGGAGGCTAATTGGGCGGGATTTGCCAAATGGCTGAAGATGCAGGCGGAAGAAGAACAAGAGCACGCGATGAAGTTTTACGAATTCATCCATGACCGCAATGCAAAAGTGACCCTGCAAACCATCGAGGCGCCGCCCAGCCATTTTGGATCAGCGGTGGAAATCTTCGCTGAGGTGCTCAAACACGAGCAATCCGTTACTGCCCGGATCAACCTGCTGTACACTATCGCGGTGGAGGACAGGGACTACGCCAGCCAGGAGTTCCTTAATTGGTTTGTCAAGGAACAGGTTGAGGAAGAAAAGAACGCCACAATGGTTCTCGACTGGGTAAAACTGGCAGGCGACTCGGTCAATGCCATGTTCCAGGTAAATGCGCTGATGGGCGCGCGCGAGGACGAAGAAGACTAATCTTTAGGTTTACCCCGCCGCTTTGCATTGGCAGGCGCTCATTAAAAAGTCTATCGCTTGTTGGAACCAGGCGATAGACTTTTTTCATGTCTTGCCATTTGCCCGACTCTCTATTGCCATTTCATCTGTAATTGATGTAAAATATATGATAAATATCATCAAAAAAGGAGCGTAGGTATGTCTCAATATGCCTTCCCGGAATATCTGGTCGAGACTGACTGGGTCGCCCGGCACCTTAATGATCCTCGGGTGCGGATCGTCGAGTCAAACGAGGACGCGCTGCTGTATGATACCGGACATATTCCTGGCGCAGTTCGTATTGATTGGTTTACCGCCTTGCAGCACCCGTTGCGGCGGGATTTCCTCACCAAACAGGAGTTCGAAGCGCTTTGCTCCCTGTTGGGGATTGGCAACGACACGACGGTTGTCTTTTACGGGGACAAGAGTAATTGGTTTGCGGTTTACACGTTTTGGATCTTCGAATACTATGGGCACAAGAAGCGCAAAATTATGAATGGCGGGCGCGCCCGCTGGTTGGCGGAGAATCGGCCACTGAGCATGGAGGTGCCAGGCTATCCGCCCACTGCTTACCGCGCCAAAGAGCCGGATGCCAGCATTCGAGCATTTCGCGATCAAGTCATTGATCAACTGCAACAGGGTCTGCCTATGGTGGATGTGCGCTCGCCAAAGGAGTATACCGGCGAGTTGCTGCACATGCCCGGTTACCCGCAGGAAGGCGCGCAGCGCGGCGGTCACATTCCGGGCGCGGTTAATGTTCCCTGGGCGCAGGCGGTGGATGAGGATGGGCGTTTTAAACCGCCGGAAGTTCTGCGCGAGTTATACCAAAGCCGCGGAGTGACCCCGGATAAGGAAGTGATTGCCTACTGCCGGATCGGCGAGCGCAGTTCGCACACCTGGTTTGTGCTCAAATACCTGCTCGGTTACCCACGGGTGCGCAATTACGATGGTTCGTGGACCGAATGGGGCAACCTGGTAGGCGCGCCGATCGAAAAAGGCGAAGGAGGCGGCAGGTGAAGCAATCTCTGCCGCCCCGTCTGGCGCAGATAGTGGCTGAGTTTGAGGATTGCGAAGGGCGGGAAAAGTTGGAATTGCTGCTTGATTATGCGCGGCGTTTCCCGCCCATTCCTGCCGATGTGCGCCTTACCGAGACCAGCGAAGAAGTGCCCGAGTGCATGACGCCGGTGCAGATGGCGGCAAAGTATTCCGGCGGCAGGTTGACCTTTTATTTCGACGTGCCCGCCGAATCGCCAACCGTGCGCGGGTACGCTGCCATTATCATGGAAGGTTTGAACGGCTCAACGCCAGCGGAAATCCTTTCCATACCGGCGGAGTTCTACTTGAGCATGGGATTGCAGGATGCGCTGACCGCCCAGCGGCTGAACGGCATGGCGGCAATCCTGGCGCATATCAAACGCCGCGCCGCCGAAGTCCTGCAACAGACGGGGTAAGCCGGTTTAGATTACCGCCAATTTTTTGCCTACCCGGGCGAAGGCTTCCAAGCCCTGCTGGAGGTCGCTTGGGCTGTGGGCGGCTGAGATCATCACCCGGATGCGGGCTTTGCCGCGCGGTACGGTTGGAAAGCCAAGCGGCATGGCAAATACGCCCTGGTCGAACAGGTCACGGCTGAACTGCTGTGCCAGCGGCGCTTCGCCCAGCATGACGGGCGTAATCGGGGTAACGCTTTGACCGGTGTCGAAACCGAGACGCTTCATTTCACTTTTGAAAAAGCGCGCGTTTTCCCACAGACGATCAACCAGTTCGGTCGATTCTTCGAGCAAATCCACCGCGGCAATGGCGGCGGCAACATCTGGAGGCGTCACTGCCGAGGAGAATAGAAACGGACGACCACGCTGGCGAAGCCATTCGACAATCAGCGGGTCACCGGCGACCAACCCGCCGACCACGCCAAAGGCTTTGGAGAGTGTTCCGACCTCGATATCCACCTTGCCGTGCAGGTGAAAATGGTCAACAATTCCGCGACCGCCTGCGCCCATCACCCCTTCTCCGTGGGCATCGTCAACCATCAACATCACCCCGTGCCTGCTGGTGATCTCGTAGATCTGGTCAAGCGGGGCGATATCGCCATCCATGCTGAACACGCCGTCCGTGATTGCCAGCGCGCGGCGGTACTTGCCCTGATTTTCTCGGATCAACCGTTCCAGGTCTGCCGGATTGCCGTGAGCGTACCGCAGCACCGGCGCGCCGGACAGACGGCAGCCGTCAATGATGCTGGCATGGTTCAATTCGTCCGAAAAGATGATGTCTTCCTTGCCTGCCAGCGCCTGAATGGCTGCCAGGTTAGCGGTGAAACCGCTCTGAAAAGTGATTGCGGCTGCCACTCCCTTGAATGCCGCGAGGCGCCGCTCAAGTTCCAGATGGATGTCCATCGTGCCGGCAATGCTGCGCACTGCGCTGGGACCCACGCCATAGCGGTCGAGAATCTTGTGCGCCGCTGCGACGATCTGCGGATGATTGGCCAGCCCCAGATAATTGTTGGAGCAGAAATTGAGGACCTGCCTGCCGTCAACAGTCAACCACGCGCCCTGAGGCGAGCTTAACGTGCGGATGCGGTTATACAAGCCGTTCTCTTTTAGCCCGTCAATCTCTTGCTGGATCCAGGTCAGTCGCTCGGTCATTGCCACCTCATTATTTTATGAACAGGAATTGGTTGGAAATTGGAAAACGGCGGGATGCTCCGCCAGTCTGATTATACCCCTTCTGTTTGATCCTCTCCAAGCACTCCCAGGCGGGCAAGTTCGCGCAGCAGGCGTTTTTTACTGCCAGAGCGAATCAGTGCGCAGGTGGGCGAAAGGTCTTCGAGGATATCGCGCCCGGCTGGAGTTTTACGCAGCGCAGCCAGCAGGTCGGGGGAAGCCACCCGCAGCAAGACGGCATTTTGCAGGCGCGCCTGACTGCCGTGCTGTTCCCACCGCTCAATGGCTTGCAGTATCATCGGCGGCAGCGGGGGTGAGGCGTGCCGGCGCAGCAAGCCAATCAGGTGCGCGCCGCGCAACCCTTGTTTGTGCGCTGCGGTGAGCGATTGCGGGGTGATTTGATAAAGGTATTCCTCGCGGGTTGCTGGCAGCCAGTGGGAGAAGCGCGCCAACTGGTAACGCAGCCAGCGCGGCGCGCGGCGTTCAATGCGCAGGACGCCCTCAGCGGATAACTGAAGCAATCCATTTTCTTCAATAAAGTCGTCCAGCGGCTGTCCGGTAAGAAGAGCATTCGCCTTATCGGAAAATCGAAAAGCATTGGCTGGCGCGTCTTCCTGCGCGGCAGCCAGGTCAATTAAACCCAGCCAGTGCATAGGACCACGAATGATAAAGGTGATCAGGGCGCCTTCAACTTCATCCCAACAAGCAAACCCGCGCAGGTACTCTCCATCTGCCGCGCGGCGAATAAACCACGAATCGTAATCCCCGGCAGAGCGCTGAAAATCGGGTGCTTGCGCTTTGACGGCGGCAATGAAATCGGACAGGCTCCACCAGGTATCCGCTGGAATGCATTGCAGGCTATTCAACAGCGATGCCCGCGCAGCCTGTGGATGATTTTTCCACTCCCCTTCGCAGATCACGTCCGGCAGCAAGCGCAGTTCGTTGAATTCGCTAGAGTTTAACCAGGTTTGTACCAGGTGGGATAAGGCGACAGGGCGGGGGGATTCCAGAAAATCGCGCACGGCTTGCGGGTCAGGCGAACGGGCGTCGTCAATCAGCCCGGCGGCGCGCAGCAAAACCTCTAGCGGGCGCGCAGGCAAGCGCACTGCGGTGGCAAGGCAGGCAGCATCCAGCCCCATGCGCAGCGCTGCCAAAAACGTGCAGGCTTCATCGAGGATGCCATCGCTGGCTGGCAGGGCATGGGCATATGCCGCCGGCGGGGCAGCCTGCCCAAGCACTTCGGTTTGGGGTTGTTCGGGCAGGTTGAGCAGCGTCGCCAGATCATCCGGGATGTAGGCGTACTCCTGTGGTTCGGGCGGCAGGTTGAAGAAGGCTTTACCGATCAGTCCGCGATACCATAATATTTCCGCTGGTGATGCCGGGTTGAGGTGCGGGCGTTCGCGATCGCGCCGGGCAGCGCCCATCGGGCGAATGTCACCGAACCGGCGGGAAAATAAGGACCACGACATCCGCCCGTGATTTTCGATCAGGCTTTGCAGCGCGTTGCGGGCACTGGCGGGCAAGCTGTCCACAATTTCTGCCAACAGCGCCGAGTCGCGCATGGCGCGGGTGAGGGCAGGCAGTGTCGTGCGCGCATCGCGGGCGGAGATTTCCAATCCCCACAGCGACGCAACGATCCTCAAAAAACCGAGATCGTGTCCTTGCAGGGTGTGGGATAAATCGGGCATGGCAACTATCTCATAGGGAAGCAGGTGGAACGGTGACCTGAATTGCTGACGGAACGACTTCGACCTGAATGTGACGCAAGGACGAATCCAGTCCGGCGTAAACTTCACCATCGGTGTGAATAAACAACGGCTGGTCGCTGGTCAATTCCAGGCGACGGAATTGACCCTGGCAAACATACGGCAGGCGGGCTTGCTGCCCGCGCATGACAAACGGAATGGTGTAGAGCATCTTCAGCCGGGATATTTTTTGAATACCGAGAAAATCCAACTGCCCGTCACGCGGGTTGGCGTTCGGGGCGACCCAAAACGCGCCGCCCTCGCGCCTGCCATTGCACAGCACCATCATCAGCAGGTGCTGCTGCCATGTTTGATCGTCCTGGCGGGCGTGAATACTCATCGGGGTATGATTGAACAGGATGGTTTGCAGGGCGGAAAGGAAGTATATGAGAAAACCGCGCACCCAGGGAATGCGCCGCGAACGAATATTAACGACGGCGTCGAATCCGATCCCCAACGTGTTCGTCCAGTATTCGCTTCGCCCGGTTTGATCCTGAACGCGGGCAATATCTACCGGGCTGAGCGTACCATCCAGCGCCAGTTCCAAAGCCTTCACCGGGTCGGCAGGGATGCCGAGCGTCCGCGAGAAGTCGTTGCCCGAGCCAACGGGGATGATTCCCAATGCCGGGCGGCGTTCGGACGGTACTTGCATCAAGCCGTTGACTACCTCGTGTGCGGTGCCATCGCCGCCCATGGCGACCACCTTGCGCACGCCCTGTTCGCCAGCAGACCGGGCAAGCAGGATCGCATGGCGATGATACTCGCTGAATTGCCAGATCACATCCGCTCTGCCCTGGGTCAATTGCTGGCAGTGGGCAGCGACCCGGGCAGCTCTTTGCCGGTTGGCAAGTAGATTGCATAGAATCAGGGTGTTGGCGGGCATCATTTCTCTCGGCATGGCGGACGTTGAGACCTTACGATTATACCTAAATTGCCAAACGATATTGTAAGGTGGCAGCGTGTTCTGAACGCCGGTTGGTCGTTGTGAATAATCTGACATTTGTTATAATTCTCTCAGACCAACTCGTTTATCGAGGTTTACATGGCACTTCGGGGCAATCTGCGCGACTTTTCCATCACCCAATTGCTTAACCTGATCAACCTGGCTCGCAAAACCGGCACTCTGGTTGTGGAGGGCGCCAATGAAATGGCGCAGGTCACTTTCCGCGAAGGAAAACTGGCTTATGCGCACGTCGGCAGTGAAGAAAACGACCTGGCGGCGATCCTGCAGCGCAATCGCAAGATAACCTCCAACCAGGCGCGGGTGATTCGCGAACGCACCCGCAAAATGAGCGATAAAGAGGTGGGGTTACTGCTGATAAATGCCGGCTACCTGACCCAAAAAGATATCCTGGAAAGTTTACAGCTGTATTGCCTGGATGTCGTCCGGCGCCTGTTCACCTGGGTTGAGGGGTCGTTCCATTTCTCCCCGGAACTGCCGCCACCGGACGGTAAAATTCCCGTGCGGCTGGACCTGGAAAACCTGATTATCGAAGGCTCGCGCCAGCTGCGCGAATGGGAGCAATTGCAGGAAGAGATCCCCAGCCTGGACATGGCATTGAAGTTCACCGACCGGCCGGGCAGCAATATCCGTAACCTCAATTTGAGTTTGGAGGAGTGGCGGGTGGTGCGCTATGTCAACCCCAAGAATACCATGCGCCAGATAGCGCACGCGGCGCGGATGAATGATCTCGAAATCCGCCGGATAGTATTCGCTTTGCTTCAAGCCGGTTTGGTGGAGATTGTCCGCCCTGGCGGCGCGCCAGTGAGCGGCGTTGTGCGTCCTTTCCAGGCGGCGAATAAGGAACAGCAAGTCTCGCTGCTCAATCGCTTGATTAACAAAATCCGCTCGATCTAATTCCTGAAGTAGGGTAGTCCGATGCAGACTGTAAAAATCGTGGTCACCGGTCCATTCAATGCAGGCAAGACGGAATTTATCCAGTCGGTTAGCGAGATTGATGTCGTTTCAACCGAGCGGAAAATTTCTGCTCAGTCGGAAAGGGTTAAGGAAAATACGACGGTGGCTCTCGATTTTGGGCGCATCACGGTGGATGATGACCTGGTGCTGTACCTGTTCGGCACACCCGGGCAAAAACGTTTTGATTTCATGTGGGAAATTTTATCCGAAGGCATGCTTGGTTTCGTTGTCATGGTGGACAGCACCCGCCCGGAAACCTTTCGTGAGGCGCGCACGATTCTGGAAACCTTCCGCGCTTACGCGCCGACGCCGTATGTGGTGGCTGCCAACAAACAAGATTGCAGCGATGCCTGGGAAATTGATGACATGCGCCTGGCGCTGCGCCTCGACCCGAGGGTTAAATTGCTGTCCTGCGTGGCAAAAGACAAGGAAAACGTCAAAAAAGTGCTGCTGGAATTGCTGTACGGCATTCTGGAAGAGATGGGGGAGGGCGGCAAGTGAGCAGCCCGGGGGGTTAGGTCAACGTGTCGTCCATCACAACGGGTCAGGGAATTCTCCATTATGAAGTGTACGGTCGGGGCAAGCCGGTCATTCTGTTGCATGGCTGGCTGGGTTCGTGGGGTTTGTGGCAGGAGACAATGACCTTCCTGGGGCAATATTACCGCACCTATGCCTTGGATTTTTGGGGTTTTGGCGAATCGGGTAAAAAACTGGATACGTACCGGGTGACCGATTTTGCCGCCCTGGTTGACCAGTTTATGGAAAAGTTGGGTATCTTCAGCGCGCCCCTGGTTGGACACAGCATGGGCGGGACGGTCAGCCTTTCGGTGGCACTGCGTTATCCGCAGCGGGCGCAAAAGGTGGTCATCATTGGATCGCCGGTGGTGGGCAGTTCGTTGGCGCTGCCGCTCAAACTGGCGGGGATGCGCCTGGTGGCTTTCTTCCTGTTCGGGTTGTTTCCCGTCTTTCGGGCGGCGGTGCGGGTTGCCTCCCCAATGATCTGCCGCGACCCGCGCTTCCCGGACATGATGGATCGTGATCTTTCGCGCACGACGTTACAATCCTTTTTAACCAGTATTGCTTCGCTGCACCGCACCGACTTGCGCAAAGAAATCCAACACATCCAATTGCCGGTTATGGGCATGTTTGGTGATCGTGATAACATCGTTCACCCGAACCAATGGAAAGCGCTGCGCGACGGGCTGCCGCAGTCACGCATCGAACGGTATCCGAATGCCGGACACTTCATCATGCTGGATGAACCGCGATCGTTCATGCTGACTCTTAAGAATTTTCTCGACAGTCAGAATGGTGATACTCCATGACTACGGATAGTTTTTTCGTTTGCAACCAACGGTGGACTGACCTTGTTCTGGAAGGCGTGCGCGAAATCCTCGCTGAACAAACGTTGGATGAATTGCTTGCCGACATGCGCCAGGATTCTGAGCAGCCGGCAGATTTCAGCCGCCTGCGCGCCGCGCTGGAACAGCGATATGGGATAGAGACAGCCAACGGCGTGTTGCTGCGCGCCGGGCGGGCGGTGTTCACCAATATTCTTAAGTCCTATTCTGTCGAGATGGGTTTCGAGGAATTGGATTTTCGCCTGCTGGCACCCCGCAAAAAAGTGTTGAAGGGCATGCAACTGTTGGCGGGCTTTTTAACGGCGCAATGCGGTTGTGCTATTACGGTTTCCAGCCAGAACGGGTTTTGGCTGTGGAGCATGGCTGATTGCTTCGAGTGCGCTGGCATTGACCGCAAAAAACCGCTTTGTTATTTCACCGTGGGGATGCTTCAGGAGTTCATGATGTGGGTGAGCAGTGGGCGCACCCACCCGTTGCGCGAATCCGGCTGCTGCGCGATGGGCGGCAGCGCCTGCATGATCGAGATCGAACAGCGCGCTTTGGATTGAGAGCCGGGTATGCTTAAGATCATCCTGCAATGCCCGCGATACCTCGAACCGTTCAATGAGCGCGCCCGCGATTTGCGCATCCTTAATAAACCGCTCTGGCTGCAACAGCGCGATGTGCTTGCCCCGTACACTACCCGCGAGGTGGAATTGCCCCCGGAAGCAAGGCTTCCCCAAACGCGCGAAGCGTGCATCGTCTACCGGGATAACCTGTATTTTGATAGCGGTTACATGCAGGCGTTTATACAGGCAGCCAGGGGGCGTCCGTATGCTTCGCGCGCGGCTTTCACCACTCAGGATCTGGCTTTTCGCGAACACTGCCTGCCGCTTTCCACGTCTTATACCCCGACAGGCGAGGTTTTCCTGGTTGATTTGTGGTACTACCCGCGCGGACCTGAGCCAAGCGCCGAACCGCTGGTGATTGATTTGCAGGCGCGCGAAATTGGTTATTACCATGTGCCAACCTATATGGCGAGTGAATCGGGCGACCTGGTTTATCAGGTGCCGCTGCGCAGCCTGATTGCCATTGACTCGTGGGTGCATGTCTTCATTGCCGATACCGTATTTGGTTTATTCGGGCGCGGCGCGCGCTTTGAAAACCGCCTGAACACGGATCCGTGGTTTAAGTTAGGCGTTTTGGGCGCGGCGTTGTTCGAAGGGCGCCAGGTGCTGCAATGTTCACGCCTGGTGCAGGTTGGGCGTAACTGTTCGATTGACCCCAGCGCTGTGATTCACGGTCCAACCAGCATTGGGGATAATGTCACTGTGGGCGCCGGGGCAGTGATTGAAAACTGCATTATCGGTGATAACGTCAACGTCTCGCAAGGCTGTCAGCTGATGCTCTCGGTGGTTGGGGACGGCACGTTTTTGCCCTTTCGCGCCGCGCTGTTTATGACAACCATTATGGACAACAGCATGGTGGCGCAGAATACCTGTCTGCAAATGTGCGTCATCGGGCGCAATACCTTCATCGGCGCCGGTTCGACCTTTACCGATTACAACCTGGTGCCTTCCCCAATCCGCGCGCGGGATGCGCACGGCAAACTGCAATTTTCCAACCGCCCGGTGTTGGGCGGCTGCGTGGGGCATAACTGCCGCATTGGGGCGGGGATGATCATGTACCCGGCGCGGACGATTGAATCGGACGTGCTGTTGTTTGCTTCCAAAGAGCGGCGGGTAATTGAACGTGATATCCGCTACGAGGACAGCGACCATCACCAGTTAAAAGCCGGAAAGATGCATCCACGGCTTTACCCGCGCCCTGGCGAAGTGGTCAGTGAAAGCTGGTAATCCTCAACCATTCCTTACAGCTTCCTAACCATCTTCCCTTTACAGGGGGTTTTTTGTTGCCAGAAAGCGCTGTTTTGCGTAAGATTAAGTGTTGTAACCCGACCCCACTGCCTGGTTCCCCGGCTGGGCGGGGTGTGTTTAGCTGACATCATCCAGGGGAAAGTCCATGCCTGAAATCGAGGGAGGCACTCATGAGTAAAGCCCGCCTGTTGATCGTGGAAGATGACATTGACATTTCCAATATGCTGCGCATTTATTTTTCATCCCAGGGCTACGACGTGGATATTGCCCCGCGCGGTTCGGACGCGCTGGATAAAACCCGCCAGGTTATGCCGCATTTGTTGATTCTGGATATCATGCTGCCAGATATTGACGGATACGAGGTTTGCCGTGTATTGCGCACCAATACGCGCACCAGCCATATCCCGGTGCTTTTCCTGACTCAGCGCGACGAGCGCAGCGATAAATTGAAGGGTCTGGAACTGGGAGCGGACGATTACATCACCAAGCCGTTCGATATCGAGGAACTGAAACTGCGGGTACAAAACGCGCTGGCGCGCGCCGAACGGGAGAGTCTGACCGACCCGCAAACCGGCTTGCCATCCGGGCGGTTGATTGAAGATCAATTGCGAAAAATGATCCGCCTGACGGACTGGGCTTTTCTGGATATCCGTATCAACAACTTCGAATCCTTCAAAGACGTGTACGGTTTCATTGCCGGAAACGACGTATTGCGTTTTACGGCGATGCTGCTAGGTGAGGTGGTGGATGAAGCCGGCAGCAACTCCGATTTCATTGGACATGTTGGCGGGGATAATTTTGTGATTGCCACTTCCACCCAAAGCGCGGCAATGGTCAAAAGGCGGCTGAAGGAACGGTTCAAGGATGAGGTGCTGACGCACTACAATTTTATGGATAGACAACAGGGATTTATGCTGGCGCCGGGAAAGGGGAATGAAATGGTTCAAACCGCTTTCATGACCCTGGCTGTCGGGGTTGTTTCTCCACATACTCACCAGTTTGCTGATATCCGGGAAATAACCGAAATTGCTGCCGAAGAACGCCGCCGTGATGCGGTCTGATAGAACTGGAATGCCGGCATGGCACTGAATGATCCATGGGTGCTGGGCGTGGTGATAGCCGGCAGCGGCTTGCTGTTTTGGGCGGCCGCGGCTCTTATCCTGCGCTGGCTGTTACACCCGCATACCGCCGCAACGCCTGCCCCCGAAAATATCCCCTCTCTTGAGGATTTCGGTGGGCAGGCATTGCTGGTCATCCAGCCCGGCGGCAGACTGGTGTGGATCAGTTCCGCAGCGCGGCAAATCTTTGACGTTAAGGATGGCGAAACCCCCAATCTGGAACGATTGGGCCGTCTCACCCGCCCAGCCAGCGCGCTGTTTAACCTGTGCGCTCAGGATGGACAAGCCCGGCTGATTATCGAAGGTAAACCGGTGGATGGGCTATCGTTTCTCATCCCGCTAAAGCCGGCCGGTCTCCGCGTGGTCAGCCTGCGCCAACCGGAAGCCGTCAGCGCCATTGCAGCCAGTCCGGACGGGGCGCTGTCAGCCCAGACGACGCAGGTCTTCATTGAGTTGACCCAAACCATGGCTGCCAGCCTTGATTTGGAAGATACACTCTTTTCGATTCTTGAAAATCTGGACCGTATTTTACCAGCCGATTTTCGCGAGATTACAGTCTATGATGCCGATACGCGCACCTTCATTCCCTACCGTATGCAGGTGCAGGCAGATGGGGATCGCCAACTGGTGATTGCCAGCGAGCGTTATCCTCACGGAGAGGGTTTATCCGGCGCGCTGGCGAGGGAACGCCAGCCGCTGCTTATTGCTGACCTGGACAATGCGCCCGAGCTCACCCCGATGATTGACCGGCGGAAATTTCCGCTGCGCTCTTTTCTCGGCGTCCCTTTGATGATGGGTCAGGAATTAATCGGCACGCTGGAACTGGCGTCCTTTACGACGGATACCTTCCACCCCCAGGATCGTGACCTGCTGGCGTTGATCTCCGGGCAGGCGGCGGTAGCCATCCATAACGCCTTGTTGTATCGGCAGGAACAACGCCGTTTGGCTGAGTTAAACGGTTTGGCGCAGTTGACTCAGGCATTCAGCTCGGTGCGTGACAGCAAAGAGTTGTTCGAACGCCTGGTGAATGCGATTCAGTCCCTGGTGAAAGTGCGCATCCTGGGTTTTTTGCTTTTTAATGAAACTACCCATACTCTGGAGGGGCAAGCGCCATTTGCCGGTATTCCTGACCAATTCCTGGAATATTACCGCATCCCGGTTCCGCCGGGCAGCCTGCTGGAAAAAACTTTGCTCGATCAGGATGTATTGATCAGCGACAATGCCGGTGAGGACGATCGTTGGTTGGAATTGGGATTGCAGCCCGCCGCAATCACCGCCGGTCTGAAAGATGCAGTGATGATGCCGCTGGCGGTGAGCGGGCGGGTGTTGGGTTATTTGCAAGCCGCCAACCATCACGAAGAAGGCGCAACGTTCAATCAGGAGGAACTTCACCTGATGATGATCGTCGCTAACCAGGTTGCGCCAATCATTGACAATGCGGCTTTGGTGCAACAATCCCGTCAACGGGCACAGCGGGCTGAGGGATTACGCCGCATTGCCAGCCTTGCCAGTTCTGCCGCGACGCTGGATGAGATGTTTAAATACTCCTTGCAGGAATTGGCGCATTTGCTGCAAGCAGACCTGGCGACGGCGTTTTTGCTCGATCAAAACCGGGTGACACTGCAATTGCACCGTCCCTCGCGCTACGGGGAAAGCAGCGAAATTCCCGAACGCCTTACCCGCCTGCTGGCGGAGGATGCCCAATTTCCCTTCACCGCTGCGGGCAGCCAACATACCTTCCGGTTGAACCATTCCGTTGAGGAAAAACCGGTCGTTCCCTTTTACCAGCAATTGATTCAGTCCTGGAAGATCGAGTCGCTGATTATTGTGCCGCTGGTGGTGCGCGATGAAGGGATTGGCGAGGTGTGGATAGCCAGCCGCCAACCCAATTTTTTCGATCCGGGCGACGTGCAGTTGATGGCGACGGCAGCCGGTCAACTGGCAGGGGTGGTGGAACGAAATTACCTGCTGATGCAAACGGATGAGACCCTGCGCCGGAGGGTGGAGCAGATGACCTCGCTCACCCGTGTGACTCGTGAATTAAGCACCTCTCTTGACCTGAAATATCTGCTGCAACTGGTTTACGATGAAGCCCTGCGCACCACCCGCGCAGATTGCGGCTCAATTTTATTCTTCGATCTTGACCAAACCTATGGCGATATACCGCAGATTCGCTTTTCGGTGGGTGATTCGCCGCCAGCGGCGCTCTCACCGCTGGAGCAACAGGTGATTTCCAGCCGGATGGCTTATTTGCTGCGCGATATGCAAAATCCGGATTACCAGTTGCCTCATGAAGGGGTGCAGGTCGCTCTGATGGTGCCCATCTATCACCAGGATAAACCCGGAGGTTTAATCATCCTGCACGCTGTAGAAGCCGATCGTTTTGACGAATCGGCGATGGATATCGCACAGTCGTTGGCAGCCCAGGCAACGATCGCCCTGTCCAATGCGGTGAATTACGAGGAGCAAACCCGGCGCGGGACGCTGCTGAAACGCCAATTGGACACGCTGGGTGAGTTGTTTCAGGTAACCAACTTTCTGCGTCCCGACCAGCCGTTGGAAAGAGCGCTGGAGGCGATTGCTCAGGCGATTGTGGATGCCACGCCATTCCGGGCGGTACTGGTTAGCGCCTACGATTCCGGCGCGCGAGGGTTGCGCCGGCTTGCCTATAAAGGGCTCTCTCCCGAAACATGGTCCGAAATCAGCTCGCGCGTGCAGCCATGGCGCGGAGTCCAGCAGTTATTGCAGGAGGAATACCGCATCGGCGGTCTGTACTTCATTCCAGCCGATAAGCAGCCGCTGGTGCCCGAAGACGTGCACACGCTGACCATCTTGCCCACCACTGCGCAGGAAGCCGAAAACCTGTGGAACGCGGATGATTTTCTGCTGGCACCATTATACGACCCACAGGGGCAGCCGTTGGGATTGATCAGCGTGGATGATCCGCGCGACGCGCGCCGTCCCGACCGCCCGACGCTGGATGCGCTGGAAATATTTGCTGTCCAGGCGGCGCTGCTGCTCGAAAATCACCGCTATATGGACAGTTTGAAGTCCGATTTGGCGGCTGCGCAGCAGGACAGCCATCACCTCAACGAGGCAGCCCAGTCTGCCCGCGAACAAGTCCCGATGTTGCTGCATCGCCAAGTGGAACAAACCGTCGAAATCCGCCGGTTGTACCGCCAGTTCGAACGGGTAAGGGCAGGCTTGGACATTGCCGCGTATGCAAGCCAACAGCGGGATACCCGCGCTGCCCTGATTAGCATGGGGCGGGCGCTGGTTGAACATTTTGGCTGGCAGACGGCTCTGGTAGCGGAAGGCAGCCGGCAGGGAGCGCGCTTGATCGAGGTAATTGGCAGCCTGCCGGTGGGCGCCAACCCAGAAGCGCTGTTTGGGCAGCGCAATCCATTACGCCAGGCGCTGGTGGATGGCAAATTGCTTCTGGTCAACCAGGTTGATGGCTTGGCGGGTTGGCAAAATACCCCGTTATTGAACGGGCTGGCAGCGCAAAGTTTTGCTGTTTTCCCGTTCGAGATTTCATCAGAACGGCGCGGCGCGGTTTTGATTTGCGGCAGCCAGGCGGCGGCACCTTTTGATGATGAAGATTACCAGATCTATGATCAGTTATGCCGCCAGGTCAGCGTAAGCCTGCAAAACCTGGAATTGCTGGCGGAAACCCGCCGCAGGCTGGGAGAGGTGGACCTGCTGCTCGAATTCAGCCGTAAACTGGGTACGCTTGACCCGCTTAGCATCCTCACGACTCTGTTGGAAAGCACGCTGCAGGCAATACCCGCCGTGGATGCTGGATGGGTCGGCTTGCTCGATGAAGGCAATTACCAACTGCAACCGCTGGCAGCCCAGGGTTATACAAACCCGGCGGACTTGATTGCCATCCGTTACGCTCTGGAGCGCACTCCACCACCGCTGCCGGTGCAGGTTGTTCTGAGTGGGCAGCCTTTACGCGCCCGCGATATTCAATTTGCGCAGGATTACAATCTGTCGGCGGAGGACTTAATCCGTTATCGAGAAGCAACCCGCGGGCGGCTGCCGGTTTCGGCGCTAGTCACGCCCATTCGCCTGGTTGAGCGCAGCATGGGGGTATTGGTGTTGGAAAGCTTTGACCTGGCGGAGGGATTTTCGGTGGATAACGAGAACCTGGCGCTGTCCCTGGCACAGCAAACCGCGCTGGCGCTGGAAAATGCCCGCCTGTTTGGTTCAATTGAACAGCGCACATCCCAACTGCAAGCGCTGACCCAGGTTTCAGCGATGATCACTTCCAGCCTGCAAAGTGATGCGCTGATTGCCAGCCTGCTGGATCAATTGCAGCAGGTGGTGCCTTTTGATACGGCTACGCTTTGGCTGCGCTCCGCCGACCTGATTCGCGTTGCCGAAGCGCGCGGCTTCGAAGACGAGGAGTCGCGCATTGGTTTGACCGCCCGGGTTGAGGATAGTGCCTTATTCCAGGAAATGAGCCGCACCGCTTTGGCGATTTCGGTGCCGGATGTGCGGGGCGATGACCGTTTTACCAAACTGTTAGTCCCGGAGTATCTGTCCTGGTTGGGAATTCCGCTGGTGGCAAAAGCCGAACTGATCGGCGTGATTGCGCTGGAAAAACGGGACGCAAATTTTTACCGCGATGATTTCATCCAGGCAGCGATGACCTTTGCCGGTCAGGCGGCAGTTGCGTTGGATAATGCCCGTCTGTTCGAGGAAAGCCAGCGCCGGGCTGGCGAGCTTGACCAGCGTTCCAGCCGCCTCGCGCTTTTGAATCGCTTCTCCAGCGATTTGGGCGTATCGTTGGATGTGCGCCATATCTTAAATTTGACCTGTGAGCGCTTGTCCGGCGCGTTGGATGTTGCCCGGGTGGCGGCAGCGCTGTTGCACGAGGATGACGAGATTATCGTGGTCAGTGAAAATCCGCCAGCGGAAGGGCATTTGCCGCTGCGGCTTCCGAGCACGCCAATCGTCGAACAAGTGCGCGAAACGCAAGGCGTGTTCAATACCGAAAATATTGAACAGGAAAGCGGACTGGAAGGATGGAAACCTTACCTGACCTCGCGCGGCGTTCGCGCGCTGGTGATCATCCCAATGGTGACCGGTCAGGATTTGCAGGGGTGGCTGCTGCTGCAATCCGAGCAGGCACGCCGTTTTTCCGCCCAGGAAATCGAACTGGCGCGCACCATCAGCAACCAGGCGATCATTGCGCTGCAAAACGCGCGCCGCTTTGAGGAAATCCGCCAGTTGAAAGAGGCTCTTGAACAGCGCGTAGAGGAACGGACGGCCGCGCTTAGCCGCGAGCATCGCAAATCTCAAACCATGCTTAAAGTGACCACCGAGCTTTCCGCCAGTCTGGATATTCAACAGGTTTTAACCCGCTCGTTGAGCGTGTTGAATGAAGCAATGGAGGTAGAGGAAAGCCTGATCCTGCGCGATGCCGGGCGGCTGGTGGTGCGCGCTGGCGGCAAGCCGCTGGAAAGCACATCCGCAGAGAGCGAAAATTCCCTTGAACGCCAAATTCACCGCTGGTTGATGCGGGTGAAAAAACCAGCCATGATTGCTGATGTGCACCAGGATTCGCGCTGGCAGATGGATACGGATAATCCGCCCGCTTATCACAGTATTGCGGCTATTCCTTTGATTTTGGGGGAGGAGTCGCTGGGTAGTTTATTTTTATTGAAACAACAGCGTGATTATTTCAATGAGGAGCAACTCCACGTGCTCGAGGGCGTGGCACGCCAAATTGCCATTACCTTGAACAATGCCGAACTGTTTACTCTCATCCGCGACCAGGCGGAGAATTTGGGCGGGATGCTTCGGGATCAGCAGATCGAAGCATCGCGTTCGCGCGGAATACTGGAAGCCGTGGCGGATGGGGTAATCGTTACGGCGCCGGATCAACGCATTACCCTGTTCAATCAATCAGCAGAGGCGCTGCTTGCAATCAGCACGGGTCAGGTGGTTGGGCAGCCGCTCGAACGGCTGGCAGCCGCTTTCGAGGGCACCGGCAGCGGTTGGATGCTGACTATCCAACGCTGGTCTGCGCGCGGCATACTGCCTGCCGGGGGTGAAAGTTACGCCGAGCAGATCACGCTGCAAAACGGGCGCGTGCTGGCAATTCATCTCGCGCCGGTGGTGTGGCGCTCGGAATTTCTTGGCACCGTCTCGATTGTGCGCGACATCACCCATCTGGTGCAGGTTGACCGGCTCAAGTCGGAGTTCATTGCCAATGTGTCGCACGAATTGCGCACGCCCTTGACCTCGATCAAGGGCTACACCGATATTTTACTAATGGGCGCGGGCGGCGAATTGACTGAAAAACAAGTTCATTTCATCAACATTTTGCGCGAAAACGCCGAACGTCTGACGGTCCTGGTCAATGACCTGCTGGATGTCTCGCGCATGCAATCCGGCAAGGTGATGCTCGAGGCGCAACGATTGGATGCGATCCAATTGGCGCGCGAGGTGATCGAGGAGATGCACCAGCGTTCCAAAGAAAGTCAAAAACCAATGACCTTTAACCTGGAGGCGCCGGAAGACCTGCCCGCCGCGCGGGGTGATCGCGAGCGGACGTTGCAGGTGTTGAGCAGCCTGGTAACCAACGCATTCAATTTCACCCCCGAAAATGGAAGGGTGGTTATCCGCCTCTCGGCGCAGGAACAAGCACTGCAGATAGACGTGATTGATAACGGGATCGGCATTCCCCTGAAAGATCACGAGCGAATTTTCGACCGGTTTTATCGGGGTGAAAACCCGCTGGTTATGGCGACCCCCGGAACCGGTTTGGGGCTGGCGTTATCGAAAATCCTGGTCGAAATGCAGGAAGGGTGCATTTGGTTTACTTCCACCGGCGTGCCCGGTGATGGCAGTACCTTCTCGTTTACACTCCCACGATACCCCCCGGAAGGTTGAATAAAAATGGCGAAGATCCTGGTTGTTGAAGATGAACGTGATATCCGTGAGTTGCTGGCATTTACCCTCCAATTTGCCGGGCATCAGGTTGTCACGGTTTCCAACGGCGAGGAAGCCTGGCATTCCGCTCCGCAGGTGATGCCGGACATGATCTTAATGGATGTGCGTATGCCCCGCATGACCGGCTTCGAAGCCTGTCAACGCATCAAAGCCGATCCGCAGCTCAAGCATATCCCGGTGGTATTTCTCTCCGCCAAAGGGCAGGAAGCCGAAATCCAGGCTGGGCTGCACGCGGGGGCATCTGAATACCTGCTCAAGCCATTTGCGCCGGATGAACTGTCCCGTAAAGTTAACGAACTGTTGGAACGTTTTGCAAAGTAAAACACCATGAGCGCAATTCTGATTGATCAAGACATCATCCATTACGAAGTGCTCGGACGCGGCAAACCGATCCTCTTTTTGCATTCATGGGTAGGTTCCTGGCGTTATTGGATTCCGATGATGCAAGCCGCCTCGGTGGGGTATCGCGCTTATGCCCTCGACCTGTATGGTTTTGGCGACAGCGCTAAAAACAACCGTTACTCCCTGGAAGCACAGACGGGCTTGGTGTCCGGATTTTTGGATAAATTGGGTATGGGGCGGGTAGCGGTGATTGGGCACGGCTTGGGCGCGCTGGTTGGGCTGATCTTTGCTTTGCGTCAATCCAGCGTGGTTGATCGGGTTATGGCGGTTGGCTTCCCGCTTGAGCATGGGATGATTAACAACCGCCTGCGCAGCGCGCCGGCGGTTGAACTGGCGGAAAGTATACTGGGAAAAACTACCTTGACGGAACCGGTCGTGACGGATGCAGCCAAGACCGACCCGCAAGCCATAGCCGGTTCGTTGAGCGATATTGCCCAGCAGTATGCCGCCGGTTTATGGGCAAAACTGAACACTGCCTGCCTGTTGGTGCATGGTGGTAAGGACAATCTGGTGCCGCCGCCGCGCCCGGAACAGATCAGCAGCCTGCCCGAAAATGCTCACCTGATCCAATTCGAGGAAGGCGGACATTTTGTCATGCTGGAGGATAGCAGTAAGTTCAACCGGCTGATGAACGATTTTCTTGCGCTGCCATCGGGCGAAAGTCCGCAGCAATTGCAGCTCAAGGAGGAGTGGAAGCGGCGGGTGCGCTGAATGATGCGCCTGGAGGGTCTTATAATGCCGGCGCTACCTGGTCTATAAAAGTCTTCAGGCTGCGTTCGCGCGCGCCTTGCGTTTCTGCCGCGCAAGATAGGATCACCGAATCCACGCCCGCCCGGTTGTATTCATGCAAAGTCGCCGCGATTTGGGCGGGAGAACCACTCAGCGCGCCGGGTTGGCTGCCGGCAGGGGCATCAAAATCCAGCCTGGCGCGCACACAAACCGAAAAGGGGCGCGCGCCGAGCAGGTTTTTCACGCTATGGAGAGCATCGGCGATAGCCTGGGGTTGTTGACCGTTGGGATGCCACCCGTCGGCGTAATAAACAGCCCGTTTCAGGGCAGCCGGTGAATCGCCGGCAACCCAAATGGGCGGTCCGCCTGCCTGAACCGGCGGCGGGGAGAGCACCACCTGCTCGAATTTGTAGAACTGCCCACTGAAGGATATCACTTTACCCCCGCGCCACAAGGTGCGCAGCACTTGCAGGGCTTCGTTCATGCGTTTGCCGCGGTTACGGAAGTTGTAGCCAAGGTTGGCGTATTCACCTGCCGACCACCCAATCCCGGCGGCAAGGATTACCCTTCCTCCGCTCAGCGCATCCAGCGTTGCCAGTTGCTTGCCAACCTCCAATGGGTTGCGCTGCGGCAGCACCAGGGCGGATATGCCCAGCCGGACTCGTCGTGTGCTGGCAGCCAGGTAACTGAGTGTGGTGACGGCTTCGAAAATATGCCCAAACCGGTTGGCGTCTGCTTGCGGCAGAGCGAGGTGATCGGTTACCCATACCGAATCGAATCCCAACTCTTCGGCAGCCAGGGCGGTGTCCAGGATTGCGTATCGCGTGGCATATTTTCCATAAGTTGGGAGAACAACGCCAAAATTCATTCAATTCCCTCCTTGCGTACAGCCCTCCCGCCATCCGGACAGACGGCGGGAGGGTGGGTGGTGGGTAAACGAAACCGGAGCGCGGATTAGAAACCGTAAATATCGCTATACTTGCTGCGCAGGTAACGAACATACGGCTGCGGGTCAATCTTTGAGCCAGTAACGCGCTGCACCAGTTCCTGCGGTTCGTATTTCGATCCGTGGGCATGGATTTTCTCGCGCAGCCAGCCGAGCAGGGCGGAGAATTCACCGCGCGCGATCTGATCTTCCAGGTCGGGAATGTCGGCGCGCAGCCTTTCCCACAACTGGACGGAGATCAGGTTACCGAGCGCGTAGGTGGGGAAGTAGCCGATCATCCCGCCGGACCAATGAATATCCTGCAGAACGCCCAGCCGGTCGTTGGGAGGGGTGACGCCCAGATACTCGCGCATACGGCTGTTCCAGGCTTCGGGCAGGTCTTTGACTTCCAATGCGCCTTCCATCAAGGCGATTTCCAGTTCCAGGCGCAGCATAACGTGCAGGTTATAGGTGGCTTCGTCGGCTTCGACCCGCACAAGTGAGGGTTCGACCTTGTTGATGGCTTTGTAGAAGGCTTCCATGTCCACGTTGCCCAATTGCTGTGGGTAGTATTCCTGCAAGCGGGGGTAGAAGAAGCGCCAGAATGGGCGCGATCGCCCGACCAGGTTCTCCCACATGCGCGACTGGGATTCGTGCACCGCTAAAGAAGCGGGGCTGCCCAGCGCAGTGCGCCGCCTTTCCCAGGCAATTCCCTGCTGGTACATGGCGTGCCCGGCTTCGTGCATGCTGCTGAACATGGCCGAAGTCATCTGGTTTTCAATCACCCGGGTGGTGATGCGCACATCGCGGATGCCGAAATTGGCGGTAAACGGGTGCGCCGAGCGGTCCTGGCGTCCGGCTTCCCAGTCGAAACCGAAGCGGGTGATCACATCCACGCCAAAATCCCATTGTTTTTTGTCCTCGTAATTCAGGCGCAAAAAGGAATCGTCCACCTGCGGACGGGCAGCGATTGCCTGAATAATTTCAACCTGCTGCGGGCGCAGTTGATTGAAAATCTGCTGTACGTCGGCGGTTTTCAAGCCGGGTTCAAAGTCGTCCAATAGTGGGTCGTAGACATGGTCGTAGGGGGTAAAATAACCGGCGTATTCGCGGCGCAGTTCAACGATTTTCTCCAGGTGCGGCTTGAACATGGAGAAGTTCGATTCGCTGCGCGCTTTAACCCAGGCGCCTTGCGCCAGGGTGGTAACGCGCGCAAATTCCGCTACTCTTTCCGCCGGAATGCGGGTTTGTTTGTCGTAGCTCTTTTTGACCTCGCGAATGGTGCGGGCAACTTCTGAATCCGGGTCCAGCGACTGACCGTACGGGACCAGATCGGCGAGCAAGCGACCAATCTCATCCGAGGTGGAAAGTTCGTGGACGAACTTCGATAAAGTTGCCATTTGTTCGCCGCGTTCTTCAGCGGCTTTGGGGGGCATGTAGGTCTGTTGGTCCCAGCCCATCAGCCCGCCCGCCATGGATAAATCCCAAATGGTGGCGATTTTTTCGTTCAATTGCTTCAATTTTTCTTCCATAGACTATTCCTTTCGAAAAAGCAGGAATTAAACAGCGGGGTTTCGGTGAGAAACCCCGCCGCTAATTGTACTGGATAATCAAGCAACTTTCCAGCGCAATGGATCGCCTTTGAGGGCAGCCAGCACTTCGGTAGCAATGTCCTCGGCGGCGCGGATTTGCGCCTCAGCCGTCTGAGCGCCAATATGTGGAACGGCGATTACCCGCGGATGTGCGACAAGCGGGGTCAAACCTGGCGGTTCGGTGGCGAACACATCCAGACCAGCTGCCGCGACCTTTCCGGATTCAAGCGCAGCCAGCAGCGCTGCTTCGTCTATCACGCCGCCGCGAGCGGCGCAAATGATGCGCACGCCGTCTTTCATTTTGGCGAAGGCGGCTGCGTCGAGCAGATTGCGGGAATCGGCTGTCAGGGGGATGTGGAGGGTAATGATGTCTGATTGAGCCAGCAATTCATCCAGCGTAACCGGTTTGCCGCCGCGCTGCTGAATTTCTTCTGCCGGGATGAGCGGATCGTAGCCCAGAATGGTCATATCGAAGGCAGCCGCCCGCTGAGCCACAGCCGCGCCAATGCGCCCAAAGCCAACCACGCCCAGGGTCTTCTTCCACAATTCGCCGCCTTCCATTTCCTTTTTGAGCCATTTTCCGGCTTTCATGGCGGCATCCCCGCGTGGAATCTCCCGCACGACCGCCAGCATCAATGCGAGGGTTAATTCCGCTACAGCAAGGGTGGTAGCGGTTGGCGAGTTGACTACAGTGACTCCGTGGGCTTTAGCGGCGCTTAGGTCAATGTTATCCACCCCAACGCCAGCCCTGCCAACAACTTTCATCTTTTTGGCAGCCTCGAAAACCGGCGGGGTGACTTTGGTTCTCCCGCGCACGATCAGGGCATCGTACTCGCCGACGATTTGCAGCAAGTCGTCCGCCGAAATGCCGGAACGATTGTCCACCGCGGCGAATTGCCTTAAAATTTCCTGCCCATTTTCTTCCAGCCCATCGGTCAGCAAGATTTTCCATCCACTCATGACAGGTTCTCCTTAACGTTCGTTTGTGTTTAAGTGACTAAGAGAAATATTAAGAACTTCCCCCGCTGTCATTGTACCTTAACTTGCGCGGGTATTTTCTGAATTGAGATGAATATCATCCTGGAAACCTGATGAATATCCATGCGCTGGTTCAGGGTTCCATCTCGTCGAGCAATGCCAGGCAGGTGTTATCGGTTTCGTTGGGTTGGTATGCCGTCCCGAACCAAGCAGTGAGGATTTCGCGGGCGGTGGCTTCGGTGGTAAGGCGCAGCGACAGGCAGAGTATGTTGGCATTGTTCCACAGGCGCGCGCCGCGCGCGGTTTCTGCATCCACGCACAGCGCAGCGCGAATACCCCTGACTTTATTCGCCGCCAGACTGACCCCGGTGCCAGTCCAGCAGAAAAGAATGCCCTCGTCCGCATCGCCGCCGGCGACTGCCTGAGCCACCCGGCGAGCAACCGAGGGCCAATAATTTTCGCTGACTGGCGGATTTTGTCCGCTTTGGGGTCCTGTGTAATTTACCTGGTAGCCGCGCTTTTTCAGTTCTGCCAGGACAAAATCAACCACATGGTTGCGCTCGTCAGTGCCTACCGCCAATTTCATCTCGTGCCTCCTGTGTTAGAATTTCACCTGTGAATTTTACGATTCATCCGCGATTATTGCAATCCGAGCCAATGCGCCGCTGCCAGTTGGAAGAATGCCGCGCAGCGTGCTGTCTGTATGGCGTTTGGCTGGATGAAGCCGAATGGCAGGACATTCAGGCGCACGCCGCTCTGATCGCCGGTCACATGCCGGCGGATTTGCGCGACCCGGCATGGTGGCTGGATGGCAGAACCGATGCCGATCCGCATTCGCGCAGCGGGCGGGTGGTTCACAGCCGGGTGCTGCCGGATGGGCAGCATTACGGCGGCTCGGCGTGCGTCTTTCTCAGGGAAGATTGTAAGTGCGCGCTGCAGGTTGCTGGCCAGGCGGCAGGCTGCCATCCCTGGCGCTTCAAACCGTTTTACTGCATTCTGCATCCGCTCGATCTGGATGAGCAAGGGCGCATTACGCTCGACCGGATTGAGGAATTATTGACGGAAGCGGGCAGCTGCCTGCGCGCGCATCGGGTTGAACAACCGCTGGTAAAGGTCTTCGAGTCCGAACTGCGCTATCTGCTTGGCGACCAGCGTTATGACGAAATTTGCCTCCAGGTTAAGGAAGGTTGAACACCAATACCTGGGGTGTATTCGTTACCACGAATAACTGATCCTGGTCGTTGAAATCCAATCCAAAAGCAACGCCGGGGATCTGGATGGCACGCTGGTAGAGTCCGTTGGCGTCGAACACCTGGATGCCGTGGATATCACTGACGTACACACTGCCCTGTGAATTGACCGCCAGCGTGTTCAGGGCGCGGAACATGCCTTTCCCGTCGCCGGCGGAGCCCCAGCGGTTAAGGTATTTGCCGGCTGGCGAGAATTTGTACACGCTGTCGGTGAATGCTCCGGTCAGATAGAAATTGCCCAACCCGTCCACCGCCAGGCTGACCGATAGTTCGCTTTCCTCGGCAACCGATTCAATCGCGTTTTCGATTACCCACTCCATGAATCCGTTCGCGTCGAACAGGATCAGGTCGTCACCGTTGGCGGTGGCGGCCAGTTTTTCGTCCGACCGGACGCGAACATTGTCAATATACATGCCCGGCTGCTCGACGGGGGTCAGGGCTTTGCCGTTGCGGACATCGAAACGGTGGATTTTGCCCTCGTAAACCAGGTATAAAATACCGCTGCGGCTGACATCAATGGAATTAATGATCGGCTTGCGGTTTGGGCTGCTTTCGGACTGGATTGTCCAAAGGTTGAGAAACTTGCCCTGACTGTCGAAACGCTGAATGCGCCCGTCCTGATAATTGGCAACGTAGATATTGCCATCCGCATCCACAGCAATGTGGCGCGGGTCCTGGAATGTGCCATTGCCGATGCCCTCTTTGCCAAACGCCAGCACTACCGGGTTGCGGGAAAATGGGTTGGTTTTCAGCCACCAACCCTCCAGCGGACCGTTGTTGGATACCAGCGCCCAGAAGATGATTCCACCGGTCAACAGTAGGATTGCCAGGGTGATGATCAAGGAAATGCAGCCGATGCCGCCGGTGATTTTAGCAGCCGTCTTTACCCCGCTGTTTACACTGACGATTTGTTGGTGCGCGCTTGCGGCTGGCGCGCCGATGAAAGCGCTCGCCATTTTCATGCCCTGCACTGCCAGACGGGCGGTATCCGCATCGCTGCCGGTGTAGCCGCGATACCGTTCGATCGCTTCCGTGTCGTTACCGGCGCGAATCAGGTTCATCAGGTCCTCGGCGGCTGCGCCTTGCAGAGAGACCATTTGGGGTGAAAAACGATCCTCCAACCCGGTGACCTGAACCATTTTACCTGCCTGCATCTGGCGGGTGATACTGCCGGCTTCGCTTTCATCCACGCCCAGGGTTTCCTGGAGCAGGCGCGCGGCTTGCTCGCTTTTTCCGGCGCGGATCAACGCAGCAGCCTGGCGCAGACCGTTGGTCAGATTGGGCAAAGATAAAAAGGTCTCCTGCGGGGTCAGGATGGCTTCGGCAAAATTGCCGCCGCGCAATTCGGCTGGAACGATGACGCTGGAGTGGCAATACCCGCACGAGATGGTACGTTGGTCGCCGCCCGCGTAGTGCAGCGGCGCGCCGCAGTTGGGACAATGAAAGGATTGGCTCATCTTGGTTTCCTTTGTTACTCGCCCTGACCCAGTGAATACGCCCGTTCACCCTCAAAGGTATACAGATTTTCGGTTTTGATGATCTGAAACCCCGCCTGGTGCAGGTTGTGGAGCAGTTCCAGGACGCGGGAAAATTCAACCTCTTCCGTTGCGCCGAAGCGGCAGCGCCAGTGATCGGTGCGAAAGGTCTCCGGAAAGCCGCCCGGATAAACCTTGACCCCGCGATTGGTGATCAGATGCAGCGGCAGCGCGGGCAGGCTGAGCGATTCCAGTTGTTTACCCAAAACCTGTGGGTCGCGTTCGTGGTCAGTCCATTCCAGGTAGATGTCCACCCCAACCAGCGCTTTGCAGCACAGGGGAGCGCTTTGCAGCGGCGGCATGTGGAATCCGCCGCTGTGAAAATGGGCTGGTGACAGGAAGTTCGGCAGTTGTCCCAACCGGTCAATCACTGCCCGGGCAAATTGCTGGCTGCCGGCGCGCTGCTGGCTGAAGCCCTCGCGGTAGATATCTATGGTATGCACACCGTCCTCCAGCGCGCGCAGCCAGGCGTTGTGAATTGCCTGGGCGGGATCGGAATGCCCCAGATGCACCAACATTTGCACGGCTGCTTGCAGCAACCCGGATGGGTTGGCAATTCCCTTGCCGGCAATGTCCGGGGCAGAGCCGTGGATGGCTTCGAACATGGCGAAATCGCGCCCAATGTTAGCGGAACCTGCCAGCCCGACCGAACCCGCCACCTGGGCAGCCACATCCGAGAGGATATCCCCGTACAGGTTGGGGGTGACGATAACGTCCAACGTTTCCGGCTGGGCGGCTACGCGGGCGGTGCCAATGTCAATGATCTGGTGATCGGCTTGCAGGTCGGGGTAATCGGCGGCGATTTCCTTGAACAAACGGTGGAACAAGCCATCGGTGATCTTCATGATGTTGTCTTTGGTCATGCAGGTCACCCGGCGGCGCCCGTAGGCGCGGGCGTACTCGAAGGCAAAGCGGATGATGCTCTCGCTGCCCGGGCGGCTGATCAGTTTAAGAACCTGGGTGACTTCGCCGGTTTGCTGGTATTCAATTCCGCCGTACAGGTCTTCTTCATTTTCGCGGATTACAACCAGGTCCATGCTGGGGAAGGCGGAGGCAACGAAAGGGGCGTAGGCTTTGCACGGGCGGATGTTGGCAAACAATCCCAGCGATTTGCGCAGGGTAACGTTGATGCTTTTAAATCCGCTGCCCTGGGGAGTGGTGATGGGGGCTTTGAGCAGAACGCGGTTGCGGCGAATGATCTCCCAGGCTGAGTCGGGGATGCCGGAGGATATCCCCTGGCGAAAAACGTTCTCACCGATTTCGACTTCATCGTATTGCAGGGGAGCGCCGCTTGCTGCCAGAATGGTTAGAACGGCTTCCATGATTTCCGGTCCAATGCCGTCGCCGCGGGCAATCGTGATTCGACTCATTTCTCCCATCCTTGATCTTGATTGGCACAGGTTGTTGGCACTATGATACCGTTTTGCGCCTGATTTTTCCACTTCGGGAGGCGGTTTTTGCGGGTGAAAGCAAAAATCATTCGGTTGATGATCTGTCCTCATCCTATCTAAAAGGAAAGTTGAAGGCACACTTCCCGGTCGGTCGTGGTTGGTTAAGTGCGGCGATCCCGCAATGAATTGTTAATTTCCTAACCATTTCGTAGGGATTTTGTAAGCCCGCTTGCGGCAGGTGGACTATATAATGGGGATATGCGTTTTCGCCGGGCGGGCATCATTCACACCGTTATCCTTTTGGGAGTTGCGGCTGCCGCGGCGCTGCTGACAGGTTGCAACGGCGGCGTTCCGGGTTCGTGGCTGTTGACTCCCGCCGACCAGCCGCTGGAGATCAGCGCAACCGCGCTGCTTGAACCCAGCCTGACGGCGACCTTGCCCGAACCACCCACCGATTCCCCCCCGCCGGTAACGCTGCTGCCCGAAAGCAATATGACGCCCGAGCCGACGCTGACCGCCAGCGCGACTTCGAGCGCCACGCTCGAACCGACTATCGCCGGGACGCCCACCTTCGGTCCCAGCCCGACCCGCACGCGCGCGCCCACCCGCACCCGCTTCCCCAGCCGTACGCCAACCCCCAGCCGCACGCCGACGGTCACCCAGACTGCCACACCGCCGCTGGCGAATATGCGCATCCAGCGACCCGGTCCGTATTCCAAAATTTCGTCCCCGATCGAATTTCAGGCGTTGGTCAGTCCTGGGGACGATGGATTCATCTACCTTGAACTGGTGGGCGAAGATGGACGCATGATTACCCGTCAGGCGCTGGATTACCGTTCCTTCCGCAACCGCTATTTTTTCATCAACCCGGAAGTGCCTTTTGAGATTCTTTCCGCGGCGGAAACCGCCCGCCTGACTATGCGGGTGGAAGACCGCTTCCAACGCCCGATTTACATCGCCTCGGTTGACCTGGTACTCATGCGCCTGGGCAGGGATGAAATCACCCCGGCTATGATCGTTCAGGAACCTTACCTGGTGCGCTCGCCTCGCAATGGGGAAACTGTTGGCGGGGGAGTGGTGCGGGTGATTGGGTTGGCGCGGCTGATCAACGACCAGCCGTTGATCTTCGACCTGGTTGATGAACAGGGCAGGCTGGTGGGCAGCGCCGCGTTAGAACATTCGCGGCCTTACGGTGACCTGAGCCACGTCCCTTATGAAGTATTTATCCCCTACACGGTGGAGAGCGACACCGGCGCGCGCCTGATCATCCGCCAGGAATCCGGCACGCGCATTCCCGGCACGGTCTGGTTGAGCAGTCTGCTGTTGACCTTGCAGCCTTAAACGGCGGTTAATTCATCGTAGCGGGGAAAAGCGCGCAGCGCGTCCAAATCGGGGTCTTGCTTTGCCCAGGTAATTAACTCTGGTTTAAGGCGGAACGCTTCGGCGAGATAATCGAATGCCTTTTGTGGGTCGCTTCCGCCTGCCAGCAGGCAGGCGATATCATAATACAGTACGCCACGCGCCTCTTCACTGTGATCGAGATGGATGAGATCCTGCGCGGCTTGTTCCTGCAAACGGTCAGCCCGCGGGCTGTCGCCAAGCGCCTGATATGTTTGCCTCAGGTGATGGATAACGTGGATGTAGCCATTGCCTAACAGGTAGGACATCAACGGAATGCCGTTGCGCCAGGGAAAGCGGTTGGGGTGAATCAGATCCTTATCTTCGAAGCGTTTAAGCGCATCCAGCAAGGCTGCCAGGGTGCTCTCTGCCTCGCGCAGCAAACTCCGGAGTGGGATGGATCGTTTTTCGAAAAAGACCTCGCGATTGACCTGATCGTAAGGCGGATATTCTGGCGGTGGCTGGTTGCGAGCGGCGTACGCCAGAGTCTCGACCGCGCGCCGCCGCCAGTAGGTGGTGTGGGCAAGCGAGTCCTTTGGCGCCCATTTGTCAAATGTGCCTTCGGCTGTTCGTTCGCCTTCGCTCAGGTAGTGAATAAGATCCAACTCCGCCTGGTAGGCTTTGCGCAGCAAGGCGGACAATTGATCAATCAGTTTTCTGCTCATGATTTTTCCTTTATTTATTTCCTGCGGGGGGATTAATCACGAAATCCAATCCGTCATTCACCAATGATCTTTACCAATACCCTTTTCCGCCGCCGCCCGTCGAATTCCCCGTAAAAGATTTGCTCCCAGGGACCAAAATCCAGTTTGCCGCCGGTGACTGCCACAACTACTTCGCGTCCCATCACCTGGCGCTTGAGGTGCGCATCGGCGTTATCCTCGCCGGTATTGTTGTGACGGTACTGGTTGACCGGCTCGTGCGGAGCAAGGTTTTCCAGCCATTTTTCGTAATCATGGTGCAGCCCGGATTCGTCGTCGTTGATGAACACCGAGGCGGTAATGTGCATGGCATTGACCAGGCATAGCCCTTCGCGGATGCCGCTCTCGCGCAGGCAAGCCTCTATCTGAGCGGTGATGTTGATAAACCCCCTTCGCGTTGGCAGGTGGAACCACAGTTCTTTGCGGAAACTATGCATCTCGAAATCCTTTCACTAGGGGTTGTTTTTCCGCCGCTTGAGAAGTGTTTCCTGAACGTTGCAGGCTTCGGCGCTGTCGGCGGGTTTGGCGCGGCGATAACTGCCGTCAGGCTGCATCAGGCGGGCTTTAACGTTGTCCTTCAAATAGATTTCCAGAATGTCCTCGCGGATCGAGCGGATCATGTGCGGGGTTTCGATCGGGAACAAGACTTCCACGCGCTGGTTGAGGTTGCGCGGCATCAAATCGGCGCTGCCCATGTAGATTTGCTCGTCGCCATTATTGTGAAAATAGTAAATCCGGCTGTGTTCCAGGAATCTGCCTAATATGCTGATGACGCGGATGTTCTCACTCAGGTTCTTAATTCCTGGCCGCAGGCAGCACATGCTGCGCGTGATCAGATCAATCTTAACCCCAGCCTGGGAAGCCCAGTACAGGTTTTGGATCATTGGCTGGTCCACGATGGCGTTCATTTTAAAAATTAGCCGCCCGTTGCCGTATTTGCGCTGGTGTTCGATCTCGCGGAGGATCATGGCTTCGAACCGTTGGCGCAAATTGATGGGAGCAACCAGCAGTTTGCGATAATCTTCCTTGAGCGAGTAGCCGGTCAGGTAATTGAATAAATCGGTCGCATCGGCGGCTATATCCTCATCGCAGGTAAATAGCGAAAGGTCTTCATAAACCTGCGCCGTGATGTGGTTATAATTGCCTGTGCCCATATGAACATAGCGGCGGATGTGGTCGCCTTCGCGGCGGATGACCAGCGCGATCTTGGAGTGGGTTTTCAATCCAAGCAAACCATAGGTAACGTGCACGCCTTCCTGTTCCAGCAGTCTTGCCCAACCGATATTGCTTTCCTCATCAAAGCGGGCTTTGAGTTCGACCAACACCGCGACCTGTTTGCCGTAATCGCGGCGGGCTTGCAGCAAGGCTTTGACCACCGGCGAATTGGAACCAGTGCGATACAGAGTTTGCTTGATCGCCAGTACGCCGGGGTCGCGGGCTGCGGTGTGAAGAAAATCCACCACCGGGTTGAAGGAATCGTAAGGATGGTGCAGGAGAAAGTTCTCGCGCTGGAGGACGGTAAAAATTGCGTCTTCGTCCATATCGGCGGTAAAATGAAGCGCCGGGGGAGTATAGGGAATGAAAGGACGGTCTTTCAACTCGTGGCGTTCGATGCGCGTCAACTCCGAAATCGTGCGCAAGTTGAGCGGTGATTCGAGGACGTAAACATCATTGCGGTCCATCCGCAAGTTGGAAATCAGCATCTCTTTCAGGTTATCGGGGATGTCTTTGCGCACCATCAGGCGCACAACCGTGCCAAAGCGACGTTTGCGGACGCTTTCCTCGATAGTTTCCAGTAGATCGGCGGCTTCCAGTTCCTGAATTTCCATGTCCACATTGCGGGTGACGTGGAATAGGTGCGCGCCGAGCACTTTTAAACCGGGAAAAAGTTCATGCAGGTTCGCCATGATTAAATCAGCCAGCCAAATGAAGTAATGATGGCGGGGAACAGTTCCATCCTTGCGCACACTGCCGGATGAACGCTTGATGGGTACCAGTTGCGGTAAAGTATCGGGCACTTTAACGCGCGCAAATCGCGGTTGTTTGTCTTTGCCTTCCAAAATGACTGCCAGGTTGAGGCTCAGATTGGAGATGTGCGGAAATGGATGCCCTGGATCAAACGCCAGCGGGGTTAGCACGGGGAACACGGTCTCATGGAAGTAAGCATAGGCGATTTGTTTTTGGCGGGCGGTCAGGTCTTTGTATAAACGCACATGAATGCCGGCGTTATCCAATTCGGGCTGCAAGCGGCGGTTCCAGTATTCGCGCCCCTCAATGAGCAGTTTCAACGCTGATTTGCGGATTTCCACCAACTGCTGAGCAGCTGTCAGACCATCAATTGACAGGTCTATCACGCCTTCGTCGCGCTGCAAAATCAAGCCGCCCACCCGCACCATGAAAAATTCATCCAGGTTGGAGCCCAGTATGCCCAGGAACTTTACCCGCTCCAACAGGGGGTTGGTGGGATCCATCGCTTCTTCCAGCACCCGGCGCTGGAATTCCAACATGCTCAGTTCGCGGTTGATGTAAAGGGCGGGATTCTTGAGATTGATCCCAATCCCTTCGGATTGGATTTGTTCTAGCATGAGTTTGACGCTCGCTTTCTTTTTATTTTTAACCATGCTTCCGCTTTGACCGTTGAGCAACGAAGATCGTTAAGGAGTCGTTCAGCCGCCCGGGTGGATGGCGCTTCGCTAATTTTTTAATTATACCGAATCCGCGCTGACTTGGCATTCAACGGAAGCCATGCTCGCCGATAAAAATTATTCCATTCCCGGAAGAGTTGCTTGCAATTGGCGATAGACTGCCGCTCTGTTGCGTCCCATCTCCTTTGCCTGATAGAGGGCTTTGTCTGCGCAATCTACCAAGTAGTCCAGGCTGACCGGTTTACCCGGCTCGAAGACGGATACCCCCAGGCTGATGGTGATCACTGCGCGGCCCTTAGGCGTGGGGATGCTGATCTTTTCCACGGCGTGGCGCAGCCGTTCGGCGATCTGCATGGATTCGGCGACTCCGGTTTCGGGCAGCAGGATGATGAATTCCTCCCCGCCAAACCGCCCGATCGAATCGAAAACCCGCAAATTGCTTCGGCAGCGGCTCGCCAGCGCCTGCAATACCTGATCGCCAACCAGGTGGCCGAATAGATCATTGACCCACTTGAAATGGTCAATATCCAACAGAATGATTGCCATCTCACGGTCGTAGCGGTGCGAGCGTTCCAGTTCGGTTTGAGCCACATAATAAAAGTGCCGGCGGTTAAACACACCGGTGAGTGAATCGGTAATTGCCAGTTCGCGTAATTTTGCTTCGGCTTTGTTGCGCTCGGTTATATCGCGGAAAGAAAGCAGCCAGCCAAATTCCTTGCCTTCCACCCGGAAGGATGTGATTAAACAATCCAGAGTAAGACCCTGGTTGAGACCAACAACCACGTTCATTTGGTCAATTGGCGATTCGACCATGTTTTCAAGCGCAGTCAGGAATAAATTGGCATCGGACATTTTCTGAGCGAGGGCATCCAGCGGGCGCTGGTCAATGTTGTTTTGCCAGTTGGCGGGCAATTCGAAAAGATCAGCCATCCGCTGGTTATGGATTAGAACGTTCAACTGCTGGTCGAAAACCAGGATACCGGAGCCGGCTGAGTCAATGGTTGCCTGGATCAAAGCCATCGAGCGGCGCAGATGCAATTCAATTTGTTTCTGCTCGGTGATATTATGCAGGGTAAGCACATAACCGTTCACTTCCCGTCCTTGCAGAGACAGGCGGTTGACTTTGACCTGGAAATGCTGGATGATGCCTTTAGCGGGAATGGATAATTCGGTGATCTTGGTGGATTGGTCTATGCCAAAATCAGCCCAATTGGAAGCGAGCGGCAGCAGGGCATTGATATCCCGTGCGACCAAAGATTCGGGTTGGGCTGCCAGTAAACGATATGCTGCCGGATTAGCATCCATGATGCGGTTGCGCGGATCAACCACGATGACCGCATCCGCCATGTTTTCGAAGAGCATATCACGCGCGATGGGGACAATATCGAGCAGATGATAGCGGAACAATGCCCACGCGATAACCAGGTTGCTGATGCCGAAGGTGATTGGGACAATATCATGCAGGAAAAAGGGAACGATCCTTAAGGCGGTAATGATGCTGGTGATCCAGGGAATGATGACGCCCAGTAACAAGATCCCAACCTGCGCGCGAAAGAGACGTGGAGCGGCAATGTACTTGACGATGAAAAATAACGTGCCGATCACAATCAGCGTGTACGCATAGATTGTGTACAGGTTGAACAGCGGACCATCCACAAACACCAACCGGTAGAACAGTTCTTCGCGCACCACCTGCGGATTGGTGCGGAAGAGACCGTGGATGCCATCCAGCCAGATGAACAACACCAAACCGCTGGTCAACACGAACAGATAGCGCCAGTTGATGCGGTGGAAGGAGATCTGGCGGTAGTTATAATCCAGAGCAAAGCCGAGGTAAAAAACAGGCAGAGCGGCGGCGGCGAGGAACTGGATGTTGTTCCAAAACAGGACAGCTCCCAGCCCGCTGGCGTTGATCTGAAAAATATAGGCGCCAATCCAAACAGCCTGGCTGAATGCCATCCCAGCCAGGGCTTTTGAGGCGGAATCCTGCTTGCGGGTGCGGGCAAGCCAGCCAACCCAAATACAAATCGTCACCGATAACAGGTAGGGCAATAGAATAGAGAGGTATTTGAGGATCATTGAGGTTTATCGGGGCTAACAGGAATGGCTAATTATAATGATAACCGATTTGTTTTGGGTTTTATTTAATGGATTTGCAAACTAAATTTGTTGACAGATCGAATAAAACCGTTATAATGGTGTTGTAAGTACACTAAATACGGCGATGCCGTTTTATTTTTTCAACCTGCTTGGTGTTACAGGCACATAAAGGAGTGAAGATGTCTCTGCCGCTGGCTGAACGTTCACGCCAATTTCTGGATTTTATCGAGGGTTGGGTTGCCAATTTGCCGGTAATGTTGCTGCAAGATGCTGCCCCGCATCCGGAACGGGCAGCAATCCTCTCGGTGGATGTAATCGAAGGCTTTTGCCGCGTTGGACCATTAGCCAGCCCACGGGTGGCAGCGATCGTGCAGCCAATTACTACCCTGTTCATCCACGCCTGGGAGCATGGCATTCGGCGCATTATCCTGACCCAGGATGCGCACGAAGCGGAGGCAGTGGAATTTGCATCCTGGCCGCCCCATTGCGTGCGCGGAACACCCGAAGCGCAAACCGTTGCCGAATTCAAAGCGCTGCCGTTTTTCGATCAGATCGTTGTGCTGGAAAAGAATTCAATCTCCAGCGGCTTGAACACCGGCTTGGATGCCTGGCTGCAAGCACACCCGCAGGTGGATACGTTCATCGTCGTCGGGGATTGTACCGATTTGTGCACTTACCAGTTGGCGATGCACCTGCGTTTGGATGCCAATGCCCGCCAAAAACACCGCCGCGTCATTGTGCCTGCCAACGCGGTGGATACTTATGACCGAACGGTGACAACCGCCCGGGAACAGGGCGGGCTGCCCCACGATGGCGATCTGCTGCACGCGGTTTTTTTGTACCATATCGCTCTGAACGGCATCGAGGTGGTGGCAAGGATCGAATAAGCGCCGCACTTCGAGCCTGTGTTTGCCCGTTTTCCAAATCCCGCGGCGATCCGCCCGCGGGTTTTTCATTCAGCGCAAAAGACTGAAAGGATTCGGTTATAATAAAAAATCTTCGTGGAGGTGAGGTTATGAATCAGCAAAATCAAGAACGGTACGAAGACAGCGAACTATTCCGCATTCGTCATTCGCTGTCGCATGTCATGGCGCAGGCGGTTCTGGAAATGTTCCCGGAAGCAAAATACACCATCGGACCTGCGGTGGAAAATGGTTTCTATTACGATTTTGATCTGCCGCGCACTTTGACTCCCGAAGATCTTGAAAAAATCGAAAAACGGATGCGCCAGATCGTCGCCGGTCGTTATGATTTCGTTCGAAAAGTCATTTCAGCCGATGAGGCGCGCCAGATTTTTTCCAATCAACCTTACAAACTGGAATTAATCAATGATCTCGAACGGGGAGAAACCGATGAACACGGACAACCCTTGGAAGAGAAACCGGAAATCTCCATCTACGCTCATGACAGGTTCGTGGATCTGTGCCGCGGACCGCACGTTGCCAACACGTCTCAAATCAACCCGTCTGCCTTCAAGCTGATGAGCGTGGCGGGCGCATACTGGCGCGGCGACGAAAAGAATGCGCAGCTGCAACGGGTATACGGCACCGCCTGGCGGTCGAAGGATGACCTGGAGCACTACCTGCAAATGTTGGAAGAAGCCCGCAAGCGGGATCACCGCAAATTAGGTAAAGAACTTGAAATTTATATCTATGACGACGAGGTGGGTCCCGGTCTGCCGCTTTGGATGCCGCGCGGCGGGGTGATTATTGATGAACTGGAAAAATTGGTGAAAGAAATGGAAGACGCCGCGGGATACCAGCGCGTGCGCACCCCTCATCTGACCAAAGAGGATCTGTTCAAGCGCAGCGGTCACCTTCCCTACTATGCCGAGAGCATGTACCCGCCGATGGAACTGGAAGGCGTGCGGTATTATGTAAAGCCGATGAACTGCCCGTTTCACCACAAAATTTTCGGCGCAAAGCCGCGCAGCTACCGCGACCTGCCGATCCGCCTGGCGGAATATGGCACCTGCTACCGCTACGAAAAAAGCGGCGAACTGTTCGGGCTGATGCGGGTGCGCTCGATGCAGATGAATGACGCCCATATTTACTGCTCTGAGGAACAGTTCGAGCAGGAATTTTTGGGCGTGGTTGATCTGTACCGGAAGTACTTCACCCTGTTTGGGATCGAAAAATACGTCATGCGGCTCAGCACCCATCACAGGCGCGGGTTGGGCAAAAAATACGTTGACAATGAGCGTCTGTGGCTGAAGACCGAGGACATGGTGCGGCGGGCAATGGACAACGGCCGCGTTCCGTATGTCGAAGCCGCCGATGAAGCCGCGTTTTACGGTCCGAAGATTGATGTGCAAATCTGGAGCGCGATTGGGCGCGAGTTTTCCCTGGCGACCAACCAGGTGGATTTTGCCGTGCCGGAACGCTTTGACCTGACCTTCGTCAACACCAACGGCGAACAGGAAACGCCGCTGTGCATTCATCGCGCCCCGCTCAGCACTCACGAGCGCATGGTCGGTTTTCTGCTCGAACATTACGCCGGAAATTTCCCGGTTTGGCTGGCTCCGGAACAGGTGCGCATCATCCCGATCACCGACGCGCATAATGAATACGCCCTTGGATTGGAAAAGGAACTGCGCGCCGCGGGCATACGCGCGCAGGCGGACCTGGGCGCAGACCGGATGAATGCCAAGATCCGCGCCGCGCAGTTGTTAAAAATTCCGTATATGGCGGTTGTCGGCGATCAGGAAGTTAACAGCCGCAGCATTGCGCTGCGCCGGCGGGACGGCAGCCGCCAGAACGATCTTGGCGTGGGAGAATTTATTGCCCAGATGAAGGAACGCATACAAAACCGTTCGGCAGAATTGTGACCTTTTTTACCTGAAATTGGACGCGGAAGGTTTTCTGCAGGGATTGACAATTAAGCATTTTTCCTTGAAAATTCATTTTCATTTAATCCTTTCAGGAGGTGACGGTTCCAGTGAACGATCACATAAAACTTGGCGATCATTTTATTTGCGACCTTTCGGACTGCGACCAGGAATTATTACTCAACCCCGAACGCGCCGCGGATCTATTCACCCGAGCAGTAAATGAAAGCGGTCTAACGATTGTAAATAAAGGGTTTTACAAGTTTAATCCGCACGGTTTTACCTGTTTTTTACTGCTGGCTGAATCCCATGCCAGCCTGCACGCCTGGCCGGAATTCGGGTACTGTGCCATTGACCTGTTCACCTGCAACCTGGAACTCGACATTTTGCCCTTAGTCAACCGATTACAGGGATTATTCTCCGCCAACGACTGTGCCGTTCGCCGTCTCGACCGGGCAGCCCAGATCAGCCTACCCGTTGTGATTCCATGACAGGCAACGCATGAGCGGCATCTGGTTCAGCGAACAATTGCATCCTTTCTACAAAAAATCGCTGCGGGTTAAAGCCCTGCTGGCAGATGAACAAACCACGTATCAGCGCATTCAGGTTTTGGAGTGCGATTTTTTCGGCAAGACTTTGATTCTGGACGGCATCATCCAGCTAACCGAGCGGGACAATGCCGGTTATCACGAGATGATCACCCACGTTCCCCTGCTGGCGCAAGGCGCGCCCCGCCGGGTATTGATTGTTGGCGGCGGCGACGGCGGCAGCCTGCAGCAAGTGTTGAAACACCCCACCGTCGAGGAAGCCGTGGTGTGCGAACTCGACCAACGGGTGGTGGAAATCAGCCGCCAGTACTTTAGCGCCTTTGGGGATGCGTGGACTGATCCGCGCGCCAGGCTGGTCATCCAGGATGCGTTTACCTACCTGGAAGGAGCGCACGAGAAATTCGATGTGATCATTTCCGATACCACCGACCCGGTGGGCATGGCAGAACGATTATTTAGTGAAGAATTCTACCGGTTGATGACAGCCGCGCTCAACCCGGGCGGGGCAATCGCCACCCAGTGCGAGCAGATGTTCTTCGATACGCAACTCATTGTGGATATTTACCGCTTTGCCCGCAGTCTGACCCGCTGCCCGTCGTATTATCACGCGCTCATTCCCACCTATCCCGGCGGAGGGATCGGCTTTATGTACCTTTCCGATACGTCCTGGACGGAAGGCTTGAAGCGGGAATACCCGCCCGGAATGCAATACCTCAACCGCGAAGTGCATCAGGCAGCCTTCGCTTTGCCCGAATTCTTCCGCAGCATTCTACAAGCCGAAACAGCTTAGGCTTGGTTTACAGCGGTAACGGGACGGGCAGGCTTGCGCGCCCAGTGAATCGCCACCACCCCGAACATTTTGCGCTGGTAGTTGACCGCGCTAAAACCTGCCCGGTCAATTTCGGCTGCCAACGCCTCGGCGCTGAGAAAATTCTCGCTGCTGCTTGGCAGGTACACGTACGCATCTCGCTGCCCGGTTATAATGGTGCCCAGCAGCGGGATGACCCGCCGCATGTGAAAACGGATCAACGGCTCAAGCGGGCTGTTTGGCGGAAGCGGAGTGGTATCCAAGGTTACCCATCGCCCACCGGGTTTGAGCACGCGAAATTGCTCGCGCAGCGCTTGCCCAAGGTCACTGACATTGCGCAACAAAAAGCCGGACACCAGGGCATCGAAGCAGCCATCCGGGTAAGGCAGGTTAAGCGCGTCTGCGGCGCACCAATCCGGCGCAATTCGACCACGTTGCTGCCCTGCCACCATCATGCCGAGGGTAAAATCTGCCGCGACTGCCTGGCAGCCGGGTTTTTGACGCAGCGCCTCGCGGGCTAAATCGCCGGTACCGGCGCCCAGGTCGAGCAAAAGCGCTTGAGGATTTAAATCCGCCCGCCGAATAACCTCCCGCCGCCAGGCAACATCCTGCCCGGCGGTCATCAGGCGGTTCATCATATCGTAACGCGGCGCAATGCGGCTGAACATGCGCTGAATGTACTGCGCCCGGTCGCCGCTGCTTCGATCAGTCCTCATTTTGGAGCGGCACCCATGCCAGAATGGTGGTGCCCCCTCCCGGCTCGGAACTGATCTCCACATCACCGCCCACGTTGCGGGCGCGGGTGTGCATGTTGGACAACCCGTGCCCAATGGTCAACTGCATTCTTTCCGGCTCGAATCCCCGCCCGTCGTCGGTAATTTCCATCAAGGCACGGTCTGCCGCTGACCAGAGGGTGATCGTCACACTGCGCGCGCGGGCATGTTTGGCGATATTTGCCAACGCTTCCTGGCAGATGTGAAACAAAGCCACGGATTGGGTATCAAGCAGGTTCGCCATTTCATCGTCGGCACCTTGCAAGTTGACCGTCAGCAAGGTATTGGCGCGAAATTCCTGCACCAGGCGGCGAATTCCCTGCATTAAATTCTCGTTGTGCAGCTGGCGGGGACGCAAATCCAGGATGTAGGCACGAATATCCCGAATGGTGCTGTTTAGATCGCTGATTGCCTGTTCGATGCGCTGGAGCATCCCCGGCGGGTCCTCCTTCACCAACAAACGGGCGTGCTCCAGGGTCAACCCGACGGCGTAAATGGATTGGATGATGCCATCGTGCAGATCCATCCCAATCCGTTCGCGCTCCTCCAGCACTGCCAGGCGGCGCCCCTGCAGATTGAGGCGTACATTTTCGATCGCCGTTCCAACCCAGGAACCGATCGTTGCCAGAAACTGAACTTCCATTTCATCCAAAGGGCGCGGGTGACAGGTAGCCACGCACAATACCCCGATAACGCCCTGCCGCCCGTTGATTGGCAGGCAGGCTACCTGGTGGAATTCGCCCAGCAATACATCGCGGTGCATACCACTGCCGCCGGCTTCCTTAATAGAAATCAGGCGCGGCTGGTTGACCTTGGCAACCTGACCGATTATGCCCTCCCCAAGGGTATACTGGTCACGCGCCCACAGCGCGCTCGCCTGCCGGCCGCGATGAATCACCAACTTTAACTGGCGGCTGTTTTCCAGGCGCAGGTAGATCTCGCCCACCTCGATTTGCAGGTAATCCAGAACCTGAGTCAGGGCTTTATCCAAGATTTGTTCGATATCCGCAGAAGTTGCCAGGGTGGATGCCAGTTCGTTGAGCAGCGCCAGGTTTTCATTGCGCCGGGTAAGGATGCGGTCACGCTGGATCAATTGCTGGTACATGCGCGCATTACTGATCGCCACGGCGGCATACGCCGCCAGCATTTCGATCAGCAGTTGATCGTCAGCGGTGAATTCCGGCGCGCCGACCTTGTCGGTCAGGTAGATTTGCCCGATGTGCCGCCCGGCATGGCGGATGGGAATGCCGAGAAACGAGGACATCGCCGGGTGATTGGGTGGAAAACCCACGCTGCGCGGATCGGTGGTAATATCTGCCACCCGGATCGGCTCCTGGGCATGCATCAGCGCGCCAATCAAGCCCAACCCGCGCGGCGGGTGCGCCATGCGCGCCAGTTCTTGCTCGCTCATCCCTACCGGGATGAACGACTGAAGTTCACCATCCGCGCCCACCACGCCCACAGCCGCGTAGCGCGCGCCAGCCTGCTCGCACGCCAGCGAAGCGATGCGCTCCAGCAGAGTTTCAAGCGAAATCTCCTGAACCAACTGTAAACTAGCCCGGTGTAAGGCTAACAGGCGTTCTTCTAATTGCTCGCGGGTAAGTTGGAGGATATTGGTCACGGGTTCTTCCTGCTCTTATGGAGGTATTGTAATCGAATTATGCTTTCCCCGCAATTTAAGGGTCATACCTGCCACATGCTTCTGCTTTGTGCGCCAGATTGGGAGTCGTAATTCCCTCAGGAGCGGGCTATAATACAAATATCACGGGAAGAAAGGGAGAAACCTATGGAAGATCAACAATTGAAAAGCCATCAGCGCATCAATGACATTCTATTAGGTCCGTTGGAGCGCCCGGCATTAGCCTGGCTGGCGCGCAAAATGCCCGCCTGGGTCACTCCGGATTTACTAACCGGACTTGGCTTTGCTGCCAGCATTCTCATCTTCGTTTCTTACTGGCTGACCTCTTACAGCAAGTACTTTCTCCTGCTGGCATCCCTTGGATTTATTCTCAACTGGTTCGGCGACAGTCTGGATGGCACCCTGGCACGGCACCGGAAAATCGAGCGACCACGATACGGTTTTTTCATTGACCATATTACCGATACCTTCAGCGAAATTCTAGTTTTTATCGGCATTGGGCTTTCACCGTATGTGGATTTCCACATCGCCCTGATCGGATTGATCAGTTACCTGAATATTTCCATCCTGGTCTATCTGATCATGGTCACGCGGGGCGTCTTCAAAATATCGCTCTGGAAAATTGGGCCAACCGAGATTCGCATGCTGGCAATCCTGGCAAACATTGCGGTTTTCTTTGTCGGCAATCCCATCTGGAGTACCCCAGTCGGGCAAATATCGCTGTATAACACCTTCGTGATCTTCGTCACGGCACTGCTTCTGGTCTTTTTCTTGGTCGAATCCATTCGCACCGGAAGTGAACTTGCCCGCCAGGATGATTTCTCGCGCCTGCAGCGCCAGGATCGAGAACAACAGCGTCAGGCACGCCGAGATCAAAAGGAACGGGAGAAAATGATGCGCAAAGCGCGTAAATCGTCCTCCTCCGGAAAAAGCGTTACCAGCGGCGTTTCACGTTGAAGGCACTGCGAACACCAAAAAATTACCAATAAATTCCCCAAACAGCAGGTTGGACCTCATTGGAGAGGTTCAACCTGCATTGTTTGCGCTAACAACGTCAACTATTTTGGTAAATATACTAAATAATTACCATTATTCTATGTTTTTTCTAATACTTTCAAACCGATTTCGTATTGACATTTACTCTCCAACCTTTATAATACAAACAACAAACCAAATAAGACTGAATGTCATCAAGGCGGCGTTGATCTGTGCAGCGGAATTGGTCGCTTGATCCCCCAGGGGGAACTATGCACAGGGAGCCAGTAGCGAAACCGGCCTGAAAGGTCGGTTTGTCGCATTAAATTCAAATACTCTTTGGAAGCGATGAAGCGCGCAACCCGATCTGGTCGCTTATCTCCTCACGGAGGTGGGTGCGCGTGGAGCCAGTAGCGAAACCGCCCATTAACATCAGCCCGCGGTTTCGCTTTTTATTAAATAGGTATATCCAAATCTTATCAACGGGAGGGTAAAAATCATGAAATACACCAAAAGCACTTATCGTTTCCTGACCCGCATGACCTTCACCCTGGGATCCGTGTTATTGATCCTGGGACTGCTGCTGGGTATGTTTCCTCATCCGGTCAGCGCAGTGGTTAACTGGGATAAAAGCTCGCTCTATTTCTCCGGCGTCTGCAGTGGAAATTGCCAGCAAGTCAAAGCCAAAATCTGCAACGGCGAGGACAGCCGCGATATGAAAGGACCCACATCCTTCCAGGTTTATTATGCCCCGAAGGGTAACCCCAAAAACGGAAGTATCGTCGCCAGCGGCATTGTCCCAGCATTGAAAAGTGGCGAGTGCACTTACTTAACCTACAATCCCAATAATATCGCAGGGAATTACATGTTCCGCGCCGAACAGCGCCCCGGCCACCCCGGAACAGGCGTTCTGTGGAGCACAATGTGCAAAGTATCATCCTGCCAGATCCCCACCACCCCGCCGCCAACCGAAACGCCCACGCCAACCGAAGAACCGACCGAAGAACCCACGGCAACGCCGACCGAGCAACCGACCGAAGAACCCACGGCAACGCCAACCGAAGAACCGACCGAAGAACCCACGGCAACGCCAACCGAAGAACCGACCGAAGAACCCACGGCAACGCCGACCGAGCAACCGACCGAAGAACCCACGGCAACGCCGACCGAGCAACCGACTGAAGAACCCACGGCAACGCCGACCGAGCAACCGACCGAAGA
>JAVSME010000018.1:0-76042 GCA_039666315.1 Bellilinea sp.
TGTAAAAGTGCTAAAATGTTGTTCATGGGCTTTTTGTGGTTGGTTGCTGTCTTGGTCGACCTCAACTTTACTACAAAAGCCCTTTCTGCTTATGTCATTTTTGGCGAAGGTATTGTTAATGATACTAAAGTATTATTGATTTATCTATTCTAAGAACTGATAATTATATAAGCAAATATTCTGAATGAATTCTGAGAAAGGTTTCCCCATGAGAAAAAACTTAATTGGTCTTATAATCATTTTGGCTCTGGTATTAACAACGATAAATGTCTCTCCGGTTAACGCCGCAGCCTACGGAACGGTATTCACCACTTCTATCACTTATCAAAATGTCGGAACTAGTAACGCCAATATTACCCTCTTTTTCTACCCCGAAGTAAACGGTTCCGCAATTACTATTACGCGACCACAACTGGCTCCTTTGGCAGGCACTTCAATTTTTGTGGGCGGTTTATCTCAAATCGCAAGTGGATTTAAAGGATCAGCAATAATGCAATCTGACCAACCATTGGTAGCAACAATGGTTCAGGTGCCTCCAACTAGTAGTAGCGTTAAGGTTCGACCCCTTTCAAATGGTTTTTCTGGCGGTAGCGCCGAAGTTGGAATTCCTACCGTACTGAAAAATACATTCGGTACCCACTCGGTTGTTGTCGTTCAAAATGTAGACAGCGTTGGAGCTGACCTCACTCTCGATTTTGTCCCAGTATCCGGGAGCTCAATTCAACTCACCCATACCAATCTCCCTTCTGGAGCGGCAAAATATTATGATCTTGGGCAAATGACCCAATTTGGCAGTTCATTTAACGGTGCTTTGAAAATTACTTCCGAGAAAACGGGCACAAACAACCCTGGTAGTATTGTGGCAACATCAATGGAGTTGAATATCACCGGCAATGGTGCCTACGCTTTTGAAGGTACTACCCAATCTGGCACGAAAATTTACATGCCTTCAGCGCTATGCCGATACACAAGTGGACTACAAACCACTGCATATGCAGTCCAAAACACATCATCCAGCTCAACAAATGTAACCGTTAGATATAGCAATGGTAATACAGATGGACCTTTTTCAATTCCAGCGGGTGGAAAACGCAGCTTTGACGGCTGCGCCGTAAACGGCACGGGATTTCTCGGTTCTGCAACTGTTGAATCAACCGGTGGAGCAATAGTAGCTGTTGGAAAGGTCTACAATGGTGGGTTGTCAACCGCATTTCTTGGTTTTACTGACGGCGCTTCAAAAATAGCTCTTCCGTATGTGCGGTACACCCAAGCCCATTGGACAAATGGCGCCAGGCAACGAGCATTTATCGCTATTCAAAATGTCGGCACCACGGGGTTGGCTTCTGGACAAGTTACTGTTAAGTACTATGGAAAGGATGGTACTTTAATCGGGACACATACCCTTGGTGCAATTGCATCAGGTGCTAAGGTAAATTCTAATCCCACCAACATTGGTGCTGCTGGTAATGAATTTGGCTACTATCTGGATGGATCAATCGGTGGTGCTGCGATTGTTGAAGGACCAGTCGGTAGTGAGCTTGCAGTTGTTGTTCGCGTACAAACTTACGTCTCTGCAAGTGAAAGCGCTGGAGAAGATTACACTGGTATTCCTATTCAGTAACCTTTTGCTAACCAATAACAAACCGGGAATGGAAATTTTTTCCTTCCCGGTTTGTTTATTAGGTTGGTATCTTGATTTTTCAAAAGGTCAAAGGAGCTTCCTATGAATAAAATCTTCTGCATCCTTTCCCCTTTAATTTTCCTCCTCCTCGCCGCCTGCATCCCCGAGCCCAAGCAGCCGCCCACCCTCACCCCGACCCTGTCGCCCCCGCCGACGGTTACCCCGCTGCCCACCGACACGCCCGAACCTTCACCCACGCCCGCCACCCTGTTCCAGTCTGCCGGGCAAACCACCCTCTCCGGCGCGCGGCGGCTGGTATGGTCGAACGACAGCCAAAGCCTGGCAATCCTGGCGGAGAGCGGCGCCGCCCTGTTGAGCATTCCCGATCTGGCAACCCTCTTCACCCTCAACGATCCTGCTCTCGGCAGCCTGCTCGACTTCTCGCCCGACGGGCGCGCGCTCGTCTCGACCAGCGACCAGCAAACCCTGATCCTGACCGATATCACCAATGGCGTCCAGCGCACCCTCAGCCCTGGCTTTTTGATCGCAGCCACGCATTTTTCGCCCGATGGGACGTTTCTACTGGTTGCCTCCAATGAAGAATGGGCTGCCAACCTGTACGATGCGCACAGCCTGGAGTTCCGCAAAAAGGTGACCGGCTTTGAAACCGCCGCCCCCATCTACGATGTCCGCATTGCCGAAAACATTCTCGATCTTGCCTGGTCAGCCCGCGCCACCATCCAGTTGCAAAATATCCCTGATGAAACCCTCTACCCTGCCTTATCGCACGAGGATTTCGTGACCGCGTTTGCCCGCGCGCGCGGCGAACCGCTGCTGGTTAGCGCTGCCGGCGGCACCATCAACAACCAATTCGCCCCCATTTTGTTCGTTTGGGACCCAACCACCGGCGAGGAACTGCTGCGGCTTGAACAAGATGCCATGCCCTATAGCCTGGAATTCTCCTGGGATGACCGCCTGTTGGCAGTTGGGCTGGCTGACCGCGTGGATATCTACACCACAAGCGACATGAATCGGGTCGAAACGCTGACCGGACACGCCGAAAGCGTCATCTCTGCCCGCTTTTCTCCCGATGGGCGCTGGCTGGCAACCCTCGATTCGACCGGCGGGCTGCGCCTGTGGCGTTCCACCCGCCAGCCCTGAACAGGTTTAACTCCCGCGCAAATACACTGCCAGCGTGTCCTGCGACCGGGTAGCATTCAACGCCAGCGTAGTCCGGGCAGCGTTTGCCGGATAAATTTCACCCGTTCGAAATCCGCCGTATACCTCCTGGCGTGGAGCAACGTCCGGCTTAACCTTTCTTTGCCTGCCTGTGCCGCTTTCAAGCCTTACCGGGGCGATACGTCGCGCGTTTCCTTGACACTCCCCCGCCTTGCTCTTATAATAGGGGCGCATTCCTCGATAGCTCAATCGGCAGAGCGGGCGGCTGTTAACCGCTAGGTTCCAGGTTCGAGTCCTGGTCGAGGAGCCTGTTTTTTAACCTGCGGGTAGGTTGCAGGCCCCCAACAAGGGGGTGGTATTCGAGTCCTGGTCGAGGAGCCTGTTTTTTAACCTGCGGGTAGGTTGCAGGCCCCCAACAAGCGGGTGGTATGCGAGTCATCCTTTGCGCAGCACAATTTCGGGCGCGAAGTAATTGCATAAAATGGGCATTTACAGTGGTTTTTATAACCAATCATCCAATTCATCCACCAGATCGCGCAGCACTAGTGCAGTTTGCGCCAGCCGGCGCGGATCAACCTGCTCGGGGGTGTCCGCGTCGGTATGCACCAGCGTGGTCATCAATTCAAAAGCCCGCTGCGAGGTGATCGCCAGCGCCGGAACGCCGTTCATCAAAAATAGGGCGTGATCGCCTTGCACCCACGGCTCGCCCTCGACCAGTCCGGTGTGGCGCGCCATCACCGCGCGAATGCCATCCGCGACCCGCGCCGGGCATTCATAGAGCGAATAAGCAATCGCTCCCTCGTGGTAGCCGGCGCCATCTATGTTAATTCCCAGGCAAATTTCGCCAAAGCGCCCCTCGTTTTCGCGCAGGTAGAGCATCTCGCCCGGGTTGGAATAGTAATCCTCACCGTTAAGCGCGACCAGCTCGATGCCCAGCCTGCCAGGATAAGCGGCGAGCAACTCCGCCAGCAGGATCAAGATGATAACCCCGGCGGCGTTGTCCAGCGCGCCCGGCGTGCCCGGCTTGGCATCCAGATGAGCGAAAAAGACCACCCGTGACCGGACCTGCGCGGCGCGCTGCGCAACCACATTGCAGCCAAGGGCAGGTTCGCGCCGGGCGCGGATGTCCAGCCGCAACGGGCTGCCGGCATGCACCGCCAACCGCGCGCCTTCCTCCTCGGTCAGGAAAACCGAGGGGATGTCGAAATCACCGTCCTCAAACAGCGGGAAGGGGTACAATGCCCCAGCCATCTCGGTGTCGCGAGCGGTGGCGGCGATGATCGCCAGCGGGGCTTTTTGTTCCAATAAGTGGATCAGGCGCTGGTGATGTTCAGGGTTGTAGAAGGTAAAATTCTTGGGCATCAATTGCTCACGGGTCAGGTCGCCGCCCAGCAGGACAATCTGCCCGGCGAGGTCGCTGGCTTCCAGCTGCGCCAGATCAGACGCCACCGCCAGCGGCGCGTGGAATGTCCCGCCGTTCGAATACGGACTGACCTGGGCGGTAAACGCGCTGCCGCCCGCTTCCAGTGTGCAACCGTGCGTTTGCCAGTGCAGGCAGTCAAAGCTGGGCGTGCGCACGTCCCAGCCGTGCGCCGCAAACTGACGGGCTATGTAATCCGCTGCCTGGCGGTTACCCGGGCTGCCGACCGCCCGATTGGGGATGTCGGCGCATAACATTTGAAGGCATTGCTGGGCGCGCTTGGCTAAGGCTTCGTGATTCATGCTGGTTTCTCCGGGGAAAAAGGTTGGCTGCATTTGATCCCACCGTTGCGATTCTACCAGCAATCAGCAATCCCAGTCTTGGGCAGTGGAATGAATCCATGCGGCGGTTTCTTTCCAACCAGCCTGGCAGCTCTGCCGTCAGGGATGGCGCGGCAACCCAGACGGCACAGGTACGGCTGCTACAAGCCAGTAATATCAAACTCTTTTTTATCAATAAATTAATAAAAATGTCACCTATGTAGGTGACATTTTTACATTGACGGTAGCAAAAAACGAGGTAATATTATGGGGAAACATAACATATAAGCAATTATTTTTAGTCAAGGCGAAACATGAGCGAGAGCGAAGAAATGTATTTGGTGACGGTGGCGAACGCCAATGAGGATGGTCTTGACCCCGTTCCGCTGGGACATTTAGCCGCCGCGCTGGGCGTGCAGCCCGTCTCGGTCAACCAGATGATCAAGAAGCTGGAAGAAAACGGCAAGGTTGTGTATACGCCGTACAAGGGCGTTTCGCTAACCCTGGCTGGCAAAGGCGAAGCAGCGCGCATCCTGCGTCACCGCCGGTTATGGGAGGTCTTTCTCGCCGAACAACTGGGCTTTTCGCCTTCCGAAGCCGATGAAATTGCCTGCCGGCTCGAACATGTTGTCAAGGACGATGTGATGGAGCGTCTTTCCTCGTTTCTAGGCACTCCCCAAACATCGCCGCAAGGCAAACCCATACCCGCCGCCGCGTCGCTGCAGACGGCAGAACCCGACCTGGACGCCCCCCTCTCGATGAGCGCAGCCGGGGCGCGCGTGATCGTCACGGCGATCAAATCTGGCGAAGCCACACGCAATTTTCTGCGCCAGACGGGCCTTTTACTGGGCGCATCGCTGACCGTATTGGCTATGCAGTCCACCGGCGTGTGCCTGGTTCGTCCTGATGGACACCCGCCCATCCAACTCGCCGCCGACATCGCCCACGACTTGCGCGTGCGACCGTTGGAATAATTTCGTGAATCTGCGCCAACGCGCGTTGATCCTCAAACTAATCTTCAAGGAGAGTTTTCAAATGAAGTTGCACCGGATTTTGTTTCTAAGTCTTCTGCTGATACTGGCAGTTTCAGTGATGTTGGCGGCTTCTGGCTGCGCTGCCCCCACCCCGCAGGTTGTGCGCGAGACCGTTGTCGTAAAAGAAGCTGTTCCGGTCAAGGAAACCGTCATCGCGGTAGTTACCACCACCCCCGCGCCTGCCGTACCCGGCTCCCAGGTGGTCAATGTGTACTCCGCGCGCCACTACGGAGCCATGGAGGGCGTGTTGCAGCGCTTTACCCAAGAGACCGGAATTGAGGTGCGCATTTCGCAAGGCTCGGTACAATCCCTGCTCCAGCGTCTGGAAGCCGAAGGCGCGCAAACCCCAGCCGATGTTTTCATGTCCATTGATGCCGGTGGTCTGGTAGTGGCAGCCGAGAAGGGTTTGCTCCAGCCGATCACTTCTGCGGTATTGGAACGCAATATCCCCGAAGGCTTGCGCGACCCCGAAAACCGGTGGTTTGGACTTTCGCAGCGGATTCGCACCATCATGTATAACCCGGCGACGGTAAATCCCGAAGAATTGTCCACGTATGCCGGGCTGGCAGACCCGAAGTGGAAGGGACGCCTGTGCCTGCGCCCGGCTACCCATATCTACACCATTGCCCTGGTAGCCAGCATGATCGCCGAATCGGGCGAAGCTGAAACTGAAACTATCGTCAAGGGCTGGGTGGAAAACGAGCCGCAATATATTGACAGCGATACCCGCATTCTCGAAACCATCGCAGCCGGTGGCTGCGATGTAGCCCTGACCAACCACTATTACCTGGGACGCAAACTCAGCGAAGACGCCAATTTTGCCGTCTCGGTGTTCTGGGCTAATCAAAATGAACAGGGCGTTCACCGCAACATTTCCGGGATGGGCGTCACCGCTGCCGCTCGCAACACGGAAAACGCCATCCGGCTGATCGAATGGTTGAGCGAACAGGGTCAGGCAGCCGACAATAGCGGTCTGCCGGGGGGCAACTTTGAATACCCGGTCAATCCCAACGCGCCGGTCAACCCCATCATTCTAGGGTTTGGCGAATTCAAGATCAATCCGATTGCGCTGACAACCTACGGCGAGTATCAGGAAGCGGCTGTGCAGCTGCTCGAACGCGCCGGTTACAAGTAAACCAGCCCGAATTGGCTAAGGATCGCTTAATCTCCCGCAAGCAGTCAAGCAGATTAAGCGATCCTCGCTCACGACTGAGGAAAAAATGAACCTCTCATCAATCGCGCATGTGGCGCGCAGCACAATTCTCAAGGAAACCCGGTAATTTCAGTATGCGCATGTGGACTATCCCGCTGACGATCATCCTGCTGCTGCCCATTGGGGTGGTGGGGGCGCAATGGTTAACTCCGCGCTGGGATGTTTGGGCGCATCTCTGGGCTACCCGCCTGGCAGAGATGCTGGGCACAACTGCTCTGCTGACCGCCGGAGTTGGCTTGGGCACCTTCGTTCTCGGCACCAGCCTGGGCTGGCTGGTTTCCGCTTATCGCTTTCCGGGTCAGTCCATTTTCGATTGGCTGCTGGTCGGTCCGCTGGCAATGCCCTCGTTCATCCTGGCGTTTGTATACATGGCCACCTTCGATTTGGCAGGTCCGGTGCAGCAGGCTCTGCGGCAATGGTTTGGCAGAGACATCTGGTTTCCGGAGATCCGCTCGATAGGCGGGGCCGTTTTGGTGCTGACGCTGGTGCTTTACCCGTATGTTTATTTGCTGGCGCGAGCTGCCTTCCGCGAGCAAGCCGCCAGCACCTTCGAAGCCGCGCGCTCGCTGGGATACACCCGCACGCAAACCTTCCTGCGGCTTGTCCTGCCGTTGGCACGTCCTTCTCTGGTGGCTGGCATTACCCTGGCTATGCTGGAGGCGCTAACCGATTTTGGCGCGGTGCGCTTTTTTAGCGTATCCACCCTTAGCGAAGGGATTGTGCGCCTGTGGGAAGGCGCTTTCGACCGTTCCTCCGCGTTGACCCTGGCTTCGCTGTTATTGGTTTTCGCCCTGGCGGTCATCCTGCTGGAACGTTTGTTGCGCGGCAAGTCGCGCTTTTTTCAGGCTGGCAGCGCCTATCGCCGCATGCAGCCAATCCATTTGCGCGGCTTCAAAGCCTGGCTGGCTGCCGGGTTTTGCCTTTTGGTGTTGTGCGCTGCCCTGTTCCTGCCGCTTGTCCAACTGGCGGCGTGGGCGGCGCAGGAAGCGCTAAACGCCGCGCCCGGCGCCTTCGATGCGGTCTATTGGCGCTACCTGCTCAATACGGTTGGCTTGGCTTTGATCGCCTCGATCATCGCCATTGGCGTGGCGGTGATTCTGGCTCAAGGAGCGCGCTTGCAGCGCAGCCGCGCCAATCGGGTTATCACCCAGCTGGCAACGCTTGGCTATGCCATGCCGGGTGCCGTGATCGCTGCCGGCGTGCTGATTACCCTATCTACCATTGACCGCTGGCTGGGGGTGGGGTTATTGCTCACGGGTTCGCTGTTCGGTCTCATTTACGCCTATGTTGTTCGCTTCATCTCGCTGGCATACAACAGCGCCGAAGCCAGCCTGGAAAAAGTGACCCCCAGCCTGATCGAAGCAGCGCGCACATTGGGCGCCAATCCAAGCCGCGTGCTGTGGCGCATCCAAATACCACTGGTCAGCGCCGGGCTTATTGCCGGCGTGGCGCTGGTTTTTGTGGATGTATTAAAAGAACTGCCCGCAACCTTATTGCTGCGCCCGTTTGGGATGGACACCCTGGTGATTTGGTCCTACATGGCGGCTGCCGAATCGCTCTGGACGGCTGCCGCCCTGCCCTCGCTGACCATTCTGGTGGTGGGGCTGGTGGCTGTGATTGCATTATTGCGCACCGGAAAACTTTTTTTGTAAATTCAGAAATACCGACAAGACGGAGAGAAAATACCTCATGACCACGCTGCAAGTAAACCGCCTGACCCGGCAATTCTCTGACGCAAATTTCCCCGCCGTAGAGGAGGTGTCTTTTGAACTACAGAATGGGGAAATCCTCTCGCTGGTCGGACCCAGCGGCTGCGGCAAAACCACCACTTTGCGGCTGATTGCCGGGCTGGACCGCCCGGATTCGGGGGAAATTCACATCGGCGGGCGGCAGGTAGCCGGCAATGGCATATTCCTTCCCCCGGAGCGGCGCGGGGTCGGCATGGTCTTTCAGGATCATGCCCTCTTTCCGCATCTGACCGTAAAAGACAACATCGCTTTTGGTTTGCGTGGCAAAACCAGGCGCGAAGTTGCCGCCGCCATACACGCCATGCTGGAACTGGTGGGCTTGCCGCACCTGGCTGACCGCTACCCGCACGCCCTCTCCGGCGGTGAACGCCAGCGGGTTGCCCTTGCCCGCGCCCTGGCTCCGCGCCCGGTGCTGGTCTTGATGGATGAGCCCTTCAGCAGTCTGGACGCCGATCTGCGCCTGGAGGTGCGCGAACAGGTGCGCGGCATCCTCAATGCCATGGCAGCCACGGTGATCTTCGTCACCCACGATCAGGACGAAGCCTTGTTTATGGGTGACCGCCTGGCTGTTTTTCAACACGGGCGCATAGAGCAAATCGGCAGCCCGGAAGACATCTTCCACGCCTCCGCAACTCATTTCGTGGCTGAATTTATGGGCGAAAGCGATTTCCTGCCGGGACGTGTCTCGGAGCAGGGCATTGAAACCGAATTGGGCTTGCTCGCTCAGCGCGTCAGCCTGCCGTCCGGGTCTCGCGTGGAAGTTGCCATGCGTGCCGATGACGTGGATTTTACGCCCACCCCTAATGGAAATGCCGTGCTGGTGCAGCGTTTTTTCCGCGGTGCGTTCAACCTGTACCGCCTGCGCCTGGATTCGGGCAGCGTGGTTCATGCCTACAAACCACATACCCATCTAGCCCAGCCTGGCGAACGCCTGCGCGCCTATGTGAGCGCCGATCATCCGCTCTCGGTGTTTCACCAGGGTCGAGCGGTTTTCCAGGCGAAGCAATCCTAAGCAGGGCGGCAGTCACGCTGCCCGCGCAGGGGATGAGCAGATGCCTCCGGCGGCGGGCGGTCAGCGGGTGATTTGGAAAATATACACCCCGCCGCGCCGGTAAACCGGGTTGAGCCGGTCGCAGTTCAGCAGCCCGTCCGGCTGGAGCGAGCCGCGTCCCTCGCGCAGATAAACGTAGCCCGCGCCGGTATCCTCGACCAGCGCCCAGAACGGCTCGTCGCAGGTGGTCAGGCGGCTGGCTTGCTCGGCGCGTGCGTTGATCTGGCGCGCGAATTCCTTGCTGCCCTTGACGTACAGTATCGGTGGCAGCGGGGTGATCCGCCCGGTTAACTGCGCCAGCCAGTAACCGCCGTCCACGCCGCGATAAACGCCGCTCATCCATTGGGTTGTGTTGATTAAAAAGACCGCCTCGGCGGGCGTGTTGGCGCGCACCCAGTCCAGCGCGTCCATGTCGGCTCGATTGACCAAAACCGTCTCGCGATTGATCACGTCGCGGCTGTTCAGCCCGCCCCAGACGACCAGGAAGACACCCGCCAGGGCGAAAAAGCCCGCCAATCCAACCCGCAGCGCGGGTCGCGGCAGGCGCGCCGCGCGTTCCATCCCGCTGATCAGCAGGTTGGCAAGCAGCAGTGCGGCTGGCAGGAAAAGGACAATCGCCATGTGATCCGGGCGGATCGGGCTGAGCCGCAGCCCCCAGGGCAGCATCAGCAGCGCGATAAGCGCGCCCCACAGCGCCAAACGGCGCGGGCTGCGCTGCAACAGCGCCAGAATCAAGCCGCATCCGGCAGCAATAAGGAGGATATGACTGTAGCGCGGACCAAGCAGGTAGAGGATGTAGTCCCAATAGGCGGCTTGTCCGCCATCCAGCGGAGAAACTACTGTCACCTGCGCCTGGGCGCCCCAAAGTTGCCAGATGCGCCATAACCACGGGGATGCCAAAAGCACGCCCGCCAGCGAAGCCAGCAGCGCCCGCCAGCCAGCCCGCGCGGATACTCCGCCCGGCGCGGCTGCCGCGCCCGGCTTGCGCAGCGCGGCGCGCAGCCACTCCAGCCCGAGCAGGATTGCCCAAAACGCCAGCAGCAGCAGACCGGTCAGGTGAGTCAGCGCCAACCCGGCACTGAGCAGCAGCGCGCGCAGCCGGTCGCTCCAGTCCGCTTGCGGGTGGGCGGCGCGCTGCAAGGCAAACATTGCCAGCGGCAGCAGCACCAGCCCGGCGGAGAGCGTGTAGCGCCCCCAGGTGACGTAATAGGCGGGCATTTGAAAGGCGAAAGCCACCAGCAGCGCCGCCAGCGCGGCGCGCTTCCAGTCGCCCCACCAGCCCTTCGCCAGGCGGTAGACTGCGAGGGCAATCAGCGCGTTGACCGCCTGCCCGAACGCCAGCACCGCGTCCGGCGCGCTCCAGCCGGCGAAGAAAGCAAACAGCGCAGCCGCCAGGTGAAAGCCGTAGTGGTAGGACAGATCTACTTCCATCAGCGGAGCAAGCGTGGCAGGGATGCCGCCGTGCGCGACGATTTTGCTGACGATCAGGGTATGCTGGAGTGAGTCGACCCAGGCCGGAACAAGCAACCCGCTTGCCTGGTGCCAGCGCCACCATAGCGCGCCTGCCAGCCCGGCGGCGCCGGGCAGCACGCCCGCCAGCCCGCGCAGGGTGGGACGGCTTGCCCCGGCGGGCAGGCGCAGCAACGCGCCGAGCGCCAGCGCCAGCAGACAAAAGCCGTACACTCCGACCAGCGCAAGAGGGGAGAAGCGCGCGTCCAGCAGGAATGCCGCCAGGGCTATCAGCGCGGAGAGCGACAGCGATAACCCAACCGCGTCCGCCAGGTTTTCCAGCCAGTCCGCGGCGCGGCGGGGCAGCCAGACCAGCAAAGCAGCGCCGGGCAGCAGCAGCACCAGCCCGCCTGCCAGCAGCGCCCAGAGCAGTTCCGGCAAAGGGAGATACCACCCGTCAGCCGGCATAACCTGCCCTGTAATCCATGCGCATCGCCATGCGTTTATTTTACCTGGAATTGCCGCTCCTCTGCCGCGGCGGCACCCGGGTTAATCAGGGTTTTCTTCAAATCGGGAAATTCTACCTCGTATGGCACTGCGAGACGTTCTTTGGCGACACTTGCACCACAGGGCACACCTGATCGTATGGTGAGCCTGTCGAACCGCATTGACCTCGCAACACTTGCACCTGCAGCAAGTGCAGGTGTTCTGCGGGGTAATGCAAGTGCAGGTGAGCAATCCCCAACCGGCATGTCATTGCGAACCCCGCGCATTTTGCGGGGTGAAGCAATCTCCCGCATGGCAGGGTTGGGGATTGCTTCGCTTCGCTCGCAATGACGATTTGCGGCGGGGTTCGGCGGGGGATAAATCCCCGCCTCAGTACATGGAAGCCCTGGCGGGCTGACGCCCTCCTAAGAAACTGGTAGGACAGCGGGTGCCAATTCTACCCGCAGCGGCACAGTTTCCTCCAGATAGAAATGCGCCCTGGCGCTGTGGAATTACTCGCAGTAACCTGTTGGCGCATTTTTTTGAATATTACTTCGGCTCAAGCCGCCGAACCAGTGAATATACTGCCATGTTGCCGTATATTCCTCCTGGTTAATTATACACTCCGACTTTCTTGCGTCAACAAAAAAAGCCGCGCGCGTGCCGGAACGGATACATTTCACTCAAAACCGGCCTTGTCGGGTAGGGTCAGCACTTCCAGCATTCGCCGGGCGAACGCCGCTAGCCTCACACAGCACACGGTATGGCAGGCGGGCGAGAAGCGGGTATCACGGGTACGCCGGACGGGTGGGGGTGACCGCCGGCGGCGGGTAGGCTGGGCGGGTGGCGGTGGGCGGCAGCTGTGTTGCCGTCGGAGTCGGCGGGGGCGGGTTGGTGGCGGTGGGCGGCGCGGTGGGGCTGGGCGGCTGGGTGGCTGTCGGGGGCGGGTTGCTGGCGGTCGCCGCGAATGGCGGCTGGGTGGGCAGCCCGGTGGGCGAGGCCGCGCGGGTCGGCAGGCGTGCCGGCTGGGTGGCGGCGGGCGGGTTGGCTGCCGTTTCGGTCGGGGCAAGCGTTTCGCCCGGCAGCGCGGTGGGGACGGCAGTCGCCGGGAGGGGGGTGGGCGGGATGCGCGTCGGCGGCAGGCTGACGTTCGGATCGAGCGGCACGGTCGGGACGGGGGATGCAAGGTCGCGGTAGACCTGTTCGGCGTCGCCGCTGTGGGGCGCGTCGCGCAGCGCCTGGGCGATGATGGCGGTCGCCAGCGGAGGCAGTTGCAGGGCGAGCGGGTCGGGGCTGTAATCGGCGGCGAGCATGGATTGCACGGAAACCGGGAAGAGCACCGCGCCCTTGACGGTGACGCGCGCGGGGGTGAGCAGCATCAATGCCAGCGCAATCACTGCCACCATGCACACCAGAAAGGTGAGCAGGCGGGTGAAGGTGTACGGGCGGCGGCGGTTGGGCAAGGTCAGGACTCCGCTTCCATCCCCGCGGCTTGCGGGGCGTTGGTTAAAGGTTTGAATTTAGTATAAATCGAACTTACCAGCCCGCCTTTACAGGTAACTTTCAATTTTATTGACCGTTGCGCCCGGCTATGCCTGGCTGCGCGGCAGGCGTTTCAGCGCGCGCTTTGATGAGGGTAGCTCCTCAAGAGGTAAAAAATGCGCCGGCGCGCTCAACCCGCCGGCTGACCGGAAAACGTTGCTAATCCTCCGGAAGTTGCGGGTCAATCGAGCAAGCGCTCGATGTAATCCGGCGGCAGGTTGTTTTCATCCCCAAAAGAACGCCAGGTCTGCTGAAGTTGGTTATACCAGCGGCTGATTTCTTCCTCGCGAATGTAGAAGATGTTGATGGTTTCTTCCTTGACGCCCAGCTCCAGCAGCCATTCGCGCACCTTCGCCAGACTGACCGGATTGTCCGCGTCGCTATCGGCTGGCAAACCGTAACCATCGGGGACGAACTCATCCTGGCTGTGCGGGTGCAGCAAAATCAGGTCAAAGGGCTCGCCCTTTTCCAATACCGCCTGGATCAGCCCGCCGCTGGCGATCATACTGTTTTCATCGCGAATGGCAACAACGACCATGTGGCGGATGGTTTCCAAAGTAATGGGCGGCAAATGATCCAGCCGCCAGACGGCAGCCGCAGGAGTCGGCGCGGAGGAGTACAGCAGCGAAAAAAGAACGAAAAACACGCCAACCATCATCAACAGAGGACGGAAGACCGGTTTGCGCCGCGCGGCAGACGCGCGGCGGGCAGGCGGCAGGTTGGCTAGCGGGGCTGGATGGCGGTCGGGCTGCAATTGGTGGGAACGGGCAGCGCAGTAGATGCGCTCGAATCTTTTCAGCGTGTCTTGCAGGCCGTGGCGGCTGGCGCGCTCGGCAGAGACCTGACCCATCGTGCCCCAGCGCGGGCGGTTCTCCACGAAAAAACGCATCCCGCGCGCGGCGTCGAGCGGGTCGCCGCGCCGAAACAGATAGCCGTTCACGCCGTGGGTGACCAATTCCGGCAGCGCGGCGGCGTTGGCAGCCAGCACCGGCTTGGCGCACGCCATGGCTTCCAGGGTGGCGATGCTGAACGATTCAACGTCACCCGGCATGAAGAAAATATCCGCGCTGGCGAGCAGAGCGGGCAAGGCTTCATGATCCACCTTGCCAAGCAGCACAACCCGCTGGCGCAAATTGCAGCGGGCAATGTGGCGCTTAATCCTGGCTTGCAGCGCGCCCGTCCCGGCGATGCCGATTTGAAAATCATCGCGGTCGAGCAGGCGGGCGGCTTCGACCAGTAATTCGACTCGTTTTTCGCCGTCCACCCGCCCAGTGTAGAGGAAAATAACCCGTGCCGGGTCAAGCCCGAAGCGGCGCAGCACCGCCGCGCGGTTAATGCCGCTGCGTGGAGAAAAATTATCCAGGCGGATGCCGCACGATACCGGTAACGCCCGGGCGCGTAAACCCTGGCGCGCCAGCATCTCCGCCGAATAACGGGAAGGCACAGTGACCGTATCGGCGCGGTTGAGGTGCTCCAGGATAAACCGCCAGGCAACCGATTCGATGCCAATTTTCACCGCTGCGGGATAGCCGGAAAAATACGGGGCGCCGACCTCCGGACCGGGGTGGTGGGTTGCCACCGCAGGGATGCCGCGTTGGCGGGCTTCGCGCACCAGCGCCTGGCAGAATGGCGAGGGATCCTGGACGTGAACAATATCGGGGAGGAAGTCGTCGAAGGCGCTGCGGACGATGCGCTGGTATTCCAGCGGCAGGCGCAGGTCTTTGTGGATGAACCCCAGTTCGAAGGCGGGAATGCGGACAATCTCGACCCCGTTGCGCATTTCGCGCGGCAACTGGCCGGGGCGCGCCAGGTGGATCAGATGCACGGCGTGACCGCGGGCAGCCATGCCTTCGGCTAAATTAGCGCTGAAGATCGCCTGACCGTTCAACTCCGGCGGGAATGAGGTGCTGCCGATCACAATGCGCATACACACCTCGCCTCATCCTTCGGGTTGATCAAACACGGCGCTTACATCTTTGCGGCTGAGCATACGGCGCATGTAGATCGTCGCTGCCAGCAGGAACAACAGCGTAAGCGGGATGATGGCGTAGCGCAGCCCTTCCTGAATGCGCAGCAGGCTGGATGCTGCGTAATACCCCGCCGCCACCAGCACCAGGCTGGTGAGAAGATTGGTAACCAGGATAACCGGCAGCCAGCGGCGCATGGAGACGCGCGCCATGCCGGTGGCGATCAGCACTGGGATGATCAGCCCGTTGGTGATCTTGGCGTACAAAAGCAGTCTGACCGCCTGGCGCTGGACGATGTGCTTGAACAGCTCGAGTTTTTCGGCTTCCACGCCAAACCACCTGCGCCGGCGCAGCAGCCAGTCTATTTTGCCGTGGTAGCCCAGCAGGTACCACAGCCCGTCCGAGATCAGGTTACCCAGCGTGACGGCAGTAAACACCGGCAGCGGGTGCAGAAAACCGGCTGAGGACGCCCCCGCCGCGACCAGGATCGAGACCGGACCTTCGACCATGGTCAGCAAGAGGATGGCAAGGTATATCCCTGCAAGCCCGGCCGGCGTTTGCCCGCTCTGCAGCGCAGTTAAAAAATCCTGTCCAAAGGATAGTGCCTGCTCCATTGACCAACCTGTCATGACACTTCGTGTCGAATTTGCATTGCATCTTCACTTATGATTAAACCACACTCGGCAAATCTTTCAAGGGGGGATTTTAAACTTAACGGTTGGCTTCACCGGCGGACTGGGGATTTGGCAGATAAATGCCACAGCGTAGAACCCGCTTTTCGGGACTGAATCCATTCGAGCGGGGCGAATGCCCCCGCCCGTCCCCTGCAAACGATGTTGGGTGCGGTTTTTGTCATACGTTTAAGTGATAACGAATTCTGATTTTCTAAAACCTAAAACGGCTTCCTTGATTTCTGGATTATTTCGGCGATTAATCAACCATCTTTTACGCCAATATTCGACTAAAGAATCAAGCGGGTAATCGTGATAATCCAAGTGTTGGCTATTTCCCTGTAAAAATTCTTTATAATTTTCTGCCAATGAGACCATGTAAATAGCTCTTTGAAATGAATGTTTAAGCAAAAAATCAGCGTCAAACCCAAGTATATCCGCTGCTGTTCGGATTACTCTCATTCTCCAAATTGGGCCATCTCCAAATCTGTTGGTAACGGATATTCCTTTACTTGTTAGTAAATCTCTCATTGCTTCAAATGTTTCATCGGTGAGATGTAATGTTCCATAACCCTTTGTTTCGCCAACATGAGTATATAGGGTTTTATCGTTAAATTTAACTCGGTTGTATTGAGAACTTTTACCGTATAAGCTGGTAGTGAATATACAAGCAATATCGTTCGCTGTTCGTTTAGCTATGTTAGTTACAGCGTCCTTATATTTTCGCTGGTACATTTCCCTAACTTCGTTGGATGCGATCAAATAAGAAATCAGTTTTCCACCTAAAAGGTAGTTATAAGGGGGCAATGCGCCTAATATATAGGCGTCCATCGTGTAAATCAGGTTATTTGTCCGGGTATGTTTATCCCAACCAATCCACTTATCTCTATCGGGAATATGAACAATTGAACTGCCTAAAGCAGCTATACCAATAATCGGCTTATTAGGTAAAGCAATGTCGCGGATGATAAGTTTAAGTCTGCGTCCAACATATTCACTGTAAGGCGATGACCAGTAATATCGAAATACACGAAAAATATCGAATTGACGCTGAGTCTGGCAAATTTCTATACTTGGAGTTATTTGCGATTGCCATACTTCATTACCATCCGCTAAATTTTCCCTAGCAAGTTTGATGTGTTTATCAATCCAAGCCCGCTTTTTGATAATAGATTCCTGGCGCTTAATCTCCATTGAGCTTCTAATTACTTGCTTATCGTAAAATTCCGGCGGCTTGATGGCAATTCTACTCGTCTTGAACGTGACTTCCCAACCAAGACGTAATAAGTCGCGAAGAATTAACAAGATGACCTTTTCTTCAGGCGAATTAGTCTGAATTAAGTACTCGTCATTTCGCTCGAATATAAAGCGTTGTATTAGGCTGTTAGGTTTATATTGAATATCGAGCATTGGTTATCTTTTTAGCTTGGACTGTGGATAAACCTTATTCTCAATCAGCAGTTCAAATTCATTTACGCGGACTGGTAAGGCAAATGCTTGGTCTGAGGATACCATGTATAAATTGCCAGGGATCGTTTCACGTTGAAGGAAGCTGGCAATAACACCATCGTAGTTAATATTTGACTTGATAAGAGCCTTGATATCGTCGGAATTGCCCATGTGAAAAGCAAAAAAGTTTTCGGCTTGCGTTCTAATTTCTTCTGATATAGCCGATGGTCGTTGAGTAATTGCCACTAAACCCAATCCAAATTTACGCCCTTCTTTTGCGACCCTTACAAATGGATTGGCATTTGATTTGACAAATTCTTCTGACAAAACGTTTTGCGCTTCTTCAACAAAAACTACCGCGCTAATCACTTCTTTGGAATTGCCCGAAGTAAATTTGGCCTTATTGTTATCAAAAAGCTTCCGAACAAGAATGGTCGAAATAATACTTGCGTCCATATTATCTTTGAGCGACAGGTCAATGATCACAGTTTTGCCTTGTCGAAGAGAGTCAAAAACATTTTCAACCAATTTTGATGTGCCAGAATGCAATCCCTTTCCTTCGTCTATCAAATGTCTAACTCGTTTTCTAATAGCCATGACGGTCTTTCGGGCACTCACATCTTCTTTACCCTGTCTCATCTGCCCGAAGAAATCAGAAAAATCTTGATGTAATTTCTCCGGATTGTATGCATAGACATCAATATTTTGGATGAAACCTCCTACTCCTTCTTCATCGAGATAAAGCAAAAATGATCTCATGACTTCCGAAAAACCAGCACCAAAATTGAGAATATCGCCAACTGTAAGATGCTTTTGCATATTAAGAAGAACTTTGCCATCAAAGATAAAGCGGCCAGAATTTTGATATTCAGATGGCAACTCTTTATCTGAATAAACTACTACATTTTTCTTTATGCTGTCTTCATCAATATCGCCCAAGCCGTATGTGGATGTGCCTCGCAAAAAGTACTCTCCATTCAAGTCGAAAATTAGTTTCCCGTAAGTACTGTCGCTTGTCATGTGATACAAAAGCACTTTAACCAAGTTGGTTTTGCCGAAGCCCGATTGAGCAAATATCATTGTACGTTTATTTCGGAGCTTGCTAATTCTGAACAGTATTTGGCCTTTATCTTTGAAAACTGTTTCGCCTACACAAAGATGGCCTATTGCTACTCCATTTTCGTTCTCACGATTTAGAATAGATTCGATCTCCCTCTTGTTTAGATGGCGGGCAATATAAGATACTGTAGGGAGCTTTCTAACAGCGGTGGTAAAAGAAATCGCTGTTCCTGTGTCGGTAAAAGTACCGAGAATTCTCACCTTATAGGTATAGCTGAACATTTTCTGTTTATCGCGTTCTGAAAGCTCACGTTCGGCGATTCTCGCGTAATGGACTGCAATTAGAGTTTTATCTTGGGATTTAAAAATTGGGTCTTCGTCATATATTTCTGCTTCAACCCTTGCCAGGTATTTCGTATTGCCCTCATCTTTTGGCGTTAAGACAATGAAATCACCTGTTTGTGGACTCGCTTTAGCGTCCTCGTAAGAGGAATAAATCAATAAAGCGTCTTCAGTAGTTTTCTGCCCATATAAAACGCCAAAATCAACTTTATTAGTCATAGTGGTTACTCCTAAAATCGGTCGTGCATGTCCAAGAACAGGTTTTCAATGTCTACATTATCCATTCGTTGGTCTTTGTACAACGAATATTTCAAACGACTGACAATCTCTTCTTTGAAGTCTTTCTTGAGTGAAATAAAGTTATGAGCTTCTGCCAATGGGTAAGGATAGCCCAAAATATAGTGTTCTTGGGTCAATCGTGTCAATTCCTTGAAAATTGAGGCTAAGGTAGCCTTATCTCTATCAAATTGACCTTTTTCTATGCCAGGGATCGCGTCAAAAATATTCAAATCCACAATTACCCAATCATAATTCTGTAGTTTTTCAACATAATCTAATCGTGCTGCAAAAAATAAGCCAAACCCTCGTCCGCCTTTTATTCCCTTCTTAATAAACATCGGGGTACGGTCATTTCCAGAAGGTTGATAAGCAGCCAATAAAATTGATTCCGACACTTCAAACCAACAACATAATTTTTTGCGTTTAGGGTCTTTCTCAACAAAAGGATAGGTCGGCTTTAACTGATCTTGCAAATAACCATCAATTTGTTTGAATGTATATGCCAATTCCATCTTTATCGGAGATTGCTTTGTGATGGCAACCACCCTGACACCCTTATCATGCAGATACTTTCCCAACTTAACTAAATAAGACTGCTTGATTTGCATTGGTCGTAGAGTTCCATCGCGAAGTATAAAATCCCCAGGTTGAGTCTCCTTGAGTTCGGAGACTTCAAGAATTAGGGCAATTTCCAACACTTCTTGGCAGAAAGAAAGAAGTGTTGATAGGTTGATGCAAACCTTATCCCTTTCGTAGGCAAAAATATTCTCTGGCATATCGGCCCAAAAAGTCAACAGTAGTTTTACCGGGGTAAGCTCTAGTAATTCATCGTAAATAGCAAATAGATGGTCTTGATTTGTGATCAAGATATTTTCAGGATAATAGGCTTGCCCAAGAATCACCGGATCGTCCAAGTTATTCATCCTGATTTGCTTTCCCCGGTGAAAACAAATATATCCAGCAGCATATATTCCAATAGATAAACCGTTGTAAAACTGTTCGCTGTTGTAACTGCCATCAATGGCATAAAAGCGAGCTTCCGAGTTATCTATTTGGTCAAAGGGGATTATCTCAAATATTTGGGGGGTTTCAATATTGTCATCATTTCCGATAACAGGAATTCCATAGTTTTTATTGCTTCTCGCGTTGATATGCTTTGCGACAAGTTCTATAGCACTATCAGGTATTTCTTTCCGTGTCATAGTCTACCCTTGACCTTATGAATTATTATGCAAGCACCCAACGGTTTGCGTTAGCCGCGTGTGGGCGGACGCTTTCCCGAAAGCACGCATCACGGTCAAGTCCTGCAACACCCCACAACGTCCATTATACAAAAGACTGGCATCTGCGTAAAATTAAAAACGCCCTCCATCTCCGGAAGGCGCTTGTTTGCAAGGAACTTCAGGGATCTATTGTGTGTTTTGTGGTCTGCTTCGTTTTTGTAGAATCAACCACCCTTGCTGTTTCGATATCACCACCAATAAGGATACGTTGTGCCAAAAGAGGATGTTGGTAATGAGACTGAATGCTTCAATATCCCAATTGAATTGAGAGAAGTTCATCATGAGATACTGGAATGCCGGCAATGGCAGGTAGTGTTGGGCTGGTGTAATCCCTCGCAACCAGCTAAAAGGGAAACCCATAAAGAAAACAACAGGTGAATCACAACATGAAAACCCATAGAAAATAACCAGGCTTGCTAGTAGACCAGGAACACCGATAACAACAAAATAACGAAGTGTCCCGTTTATCCGCAATGTTTGCGCGTTTCGAGACAGGACTATGATAGCGGCGATGGAAAATAAAAAGAAAACCAGGGAGCGAAATAACAGCCAGGATTTATCCAAGATGGAATAAAGAGGCTGTAGCATGATAACCTGAGCGCTATTCGTTTCTGTTATGGGGATGAGCAACATGATAAAAGCTAAACCCAGGCTAATAATGGGTACTACGAAATTAATCCCTCCGAGTCTGGACATCATTCCATTCACCTTTGCCGATCCAGGGAAAATGAGGGACACTGCCTAAGCGCAAGAAAAGCATAAATCCCGGTGGTTAAGCTTTTTTCGCTGTTCTTTATATTTCACCTTCTTTTTGGCAATAGCGGTCAGAAAAAAACTAGCTTCCTGATAGGGAGAAGCGCTCTCTAAAACGATAAGGTTGAAAGACAAGGGGCAATTGAGTTATAAGGGCGTGTGACGAAGCACGAGACTAAAAAATGCTCCCCGTAAGGTCTCGCGGAGAGCCTAGCATGATCATTATACCCGTACACGATCATCCCGTGTTGGCTGCCGCCCGAGCGAATTTTGTCGGTCACCATTTCGACCGGCATGCCGGTCTGCGCCTGGTCGGCGTCCGCGCCGGTCAGAGATTAATTCAAAAAGTCGTCGCCCTCTTCACCTTGGGGGATGTTGAAGTCCGGGCTGGCTTCGGGGTCGCGCACCAGTTGGTGGTCGCTGGTGCGGTAGTGACCGCGCAGGTCGTCCACCACCGTGCCGCTCCACAGCGGCACGCCGTCGAAATACGCCGCCCGCCCGATCATGTGCGCTGCCACCGGCACGGTCAGCAGCAGAAAGACGATAATCGCCAGCACGCGGGTGGTGATGCCCGCTTCGCCGAAATACAACGCCGCCGCCGCCATGACCAACCCGGCGCCCAGCGTGGCTGCCTTAGAGGTAGCCGACATGCGCAGGAACAGGTCGGGCATGCGCAGCAAGCCAATGCTGGCGATCAACATGAACAGCGCGCCCAGCAGCATGACAATGGCGACAATCCATTCGCGCAGCATCACACCCTCCGCTCGATGTAATAGGCAAAGGCAATCGTGCCCAGGAACGAAATCAAGGCGATGATGATGGCTACGTCCAAAAAGGCGGGCTGGTCGAACAGGATGGCGTAACAGGCGATGATGCCGATTGCCAGCGCGACCGCCAGATCAATTGCCACCACCCGGTCGGGCAGGCTGGGACCGCGCACCAGGCGGATGAAGGTCAGAATCAAGCCCAGGCTGATGATGCCCAGCGCCAGGGTGTACAAAACCGAGACGTTCATGTGAACAACTCCTTGACCCGGCGGACGAAACCGGCTTGCATTTCCTGCCGGAAGGTCTGCGGGTCGCCGACATCCAGCGCGTGCACGTAGATCATCTTGCGGTCGCTGGACACATCCAGCCCGAGCGTGCCGGGGGTCAGGGTGATGACGTTGACCAGCAGGGTGATGGCGGCATCGTTGGGCAGGTCAATCGGCAGGGCGACCACGCCGGGCTTGAGATTCATGTCGCGGCGCAGCACGGTGGCGGCAATGTTCAGGTTGGCGATGACCAGTTCCTTGAGGAAAAAGAGCAGGAAGCTGATTGCCCGGGGCACGCGGGTAAAGTAGGCGCGGGATTCGCCGCGCACGGTCAACCACAGCACCAGGTATCCAAGCAGAAAGCCAAAGGTCAGGTGGGGCGGGTCGAACTGACCGGACAGCGCCGCCCAGGAAATCGCCAGCAGTACATTGAGCAGGAATACCGTCACCGCCCACCTCCCAATACCGCGGCAATGTAAATCGCCGGGTCGAACAGCATGGCTGCGGCGCGCTCCGCCAGCCCGTAGCCCGCCTGCGCCCCCGCGCCGAGCAGGATGCTGACCAGTCCGAGCGCCAGCGCGGGCAGCACCAGGCTGGGTCTGAAGCCCTCGCTGCGCCGCTGGGGCGGGGCTTGCGCCGGGGCGGGCTTCCAGAAGGCTTCCATCCAGATCTTGATCATCGAAAACAGGGTCAGCAGGCTGACCGCCAGCGAAACGGCAACCATGACGTACTGTCCCTGCTCCAGCCCGGCGCGCACCAGCGCCAGTTTGCCGAAGAAGCCGGACAGCGGCGGCAGCCCGGCGAGCGAGAGCGCCGGGATGAGGAAGAGCAGCGCTAGCCAGGGCTGGTGGCGGTACAGCCCGCCGATGCGGCGCAGGTCGAACGAGCCGCTCACCCGGCGGATGATGCCCGCTACCAGGAAGAGCGCCGACTTGGCGGCGATGACGTGCGCCATGAAGAAGACCGTGCTCGCCAGCCCGGCTTGCGTGTACAGCCCCAGCCCCATCAGCAGGTAGCCGATCTGGCTGACGATGTGGAAGGAGAGCAGGCGGCGCATGTCGTACTGGGCGGCTGCGCCGAGCACGCCCACCACCATAGTCAGCCCGCCGAGCACGAGCAAAATGGTGTGGGTGAAAGCCACATCGCTCAGAAAGAGCAGGGTGAACACGCGCACCAGCGAATACACCCCAACCTTGGTCAGCAAGCCGGAGAACAAGGCGGTCACCGCCACCGGCGGGGTGTGGTAGGATGCCGGCAGCCAGAAGAAGAGCGGGAAGATGGCTGCCTTGATGCCGAAGGCGACCATGTAAAGCATGGCGATGGTGGTGACGATCTCCGGCGAGGAGATCTCGCGCAGGCGCAGCGACAAATCTGCCATGTTGAGCGTGCCGGTCAAACTGTACAGGATGCCGGTAGCCGAGAGGAACAGCGCCGAGGCGGTCAGGTTGAGGATGACGTACTTGATGGCGCCTTCCAGTTGGGCGCGCTCGCCGCCCAGCGCCATTAGCACGAAAGACGCCATCAGCATCACCTCGAACCAGACGTACAGGTTGAAGATGTCGCCGGTGAGGAAAGCCCCGCACACGCCCATCAGCAGGGCGAAGAAGAGCGGGTAAAAGCCGTGCGCCACGCGGCGCTCGTCAATGCCGTCCAGGGCATACATGGCGGTCGTCAGCCCAACCAGCCCGGTAATGGCAAGCATGATCGCGCTGAACAGGTCAGCCACCAGGGTGATGCCGAACGGAGCGGGCCAGTTGCCGATCTGCGTCGAACGGATGCCGCTCTGGCTGACCTGCGCCAGCAGCGCCACCCCCGCCAGCAGCAGCGCAGCGCTGCCCACCAGCGAAAGGATGCGCTGCCAGCGGGTGCGGTTCCACGCCAGCATGGTGAGGATGACGAACAACAGCGGGATGAGCAGCGGCAGCAGAACCGGATCCACTACAGACCTTCCTCTTCCTCGACCGGCAGCTCGGCATGGTAGCGCGGGATAAAGTCGGTGTCGCGCAGGTCGTTCATGTCGTTGGTGCCGAGCACCGTGTAGGTCTGGCGCGCCAGCACCAGCGCGAAGGCGGTCACGCCGAAACTGATCACGATGGCGGTCAGGATGAGCGCCTGGGGCAGCGGATCGGCGGAGTGAGTCAGTTCGCTTGCCCCAGCCGGGATGAGCGGCGGGCTGGCGCGCTCCAGCCGCCCGGCGGTAAAGATGAGCAGGTTGATCGCCTGCCCAAGCAGCATCAAGCCGATCAACACTTTGGTCAGGCTGCGGCGCATCATCATGTACAAGCCAACCGTGAAGAGGATGCCGATCACAATTGCCAACAGGAGCGTCATCTCAATCCTCCGCCAGGGTAAACACAATCAACAGGGTGACGCCGATCACGACCAGGTAGACGCCGACATCAAACAGCACCGGCGTGCCCATCTTGCCGACCACCGGCAGGGGCTGATCGAGCCAATCGCCAGACATGTACGGTTTGCCGTTCAGCCAGCCGACCACGCCGCTGAGCAGCGCGGTGAGCAGCCCGGCGGCAATCAAATTTTGCGGCTGGATGCGCAGTATTCGCCGCGCGGCGCCGACCGAGTTGGCAATCGCGTAGAGAATGAAGCCCGCCGCCGCGACCAGCCCGCCAACGAAGCCGCCGCCGATCTCGTTATGTCCGCGGATGAGCAAAAAAACCGAAAAGAGCAGCAACAGCGGCATCAGGTAGCGGGCAGCCAGGTGTAAAATCAACGAGCCCACGTCAATCCTCCTCGCGTGGGATGATGATCTCGCGCCGCCCGATACTCAGGCGGATGAGGGCATACACGCCGATCCCCGCCAATGCCAGGACGGTAATCTCGCCAAACGTGTCCAGCCCGCGAAAATCAACCAGGATGACGTTGACCACGTTGCGCCCGTTGGCAAGCATCAGCGCGTTTTGGCGAAAAAATTCGGAAATATACGGCGCAGTTGGGCGGGCGGTGACCAACAGGGTGAGCAGGGTCATCAGCACGCCGCCGCTCAGGGCGACGCCGAAGTCTATCAGGCGGGCGGGCGGGCTGGTCAGGCGGGTGAACTTGGGCAGCCGGTAGACCACCAGCACGAACAGGATGACGGTCAGCGTCTCGATGGCAAACTGGATCATCGCCAGGTCGGGCGCGCCGTACAGCAGGTAGATCAGCGCCAGCCCGTAGCCGATGATGCCGATGATGGCAATCGCCGCCAGGCGCGAGCGGGTGCGCGGCACAATCAGCGCGGCAAGCGCAATCAACCCCGCCAGGACGACCTCGTAGAAATTGACCACGCCCCACTCGTTGCGCAGCACGAAGCCGCGCGTGTTGCTGAAGAACGCCAGCCCGGCAAGACCGACTGTGGTCAGGATGATGGTCATCAGGTAAAAGCGCAGGTAGCCGTTTTGCAGGCGGCTGGTCAGCCAGGCAGCAAACTGGCGCAGCCCGTCCAAACCGACCTGGTAGGCGTGCGCCGGACCAAAGCGCCCCAGCCAGCGCAGGCGCGCCGCCAGGCTCCACACCGGGCGCCATGCCGCGTACAAGCCCGCGCCGAGCGCAACGGTCAACGCGCTGAGGACAAGCATCCAGTTCACGCCGTGCCACAACGCCAGTTTGATCTCGACCGGCTGCGCCAGCACGGCAGCCGCCGCCGGCTGCACCAGCGGGGCTGCCAGAATCATGGGCAGCAGACCGGCGAGCAAACCGAGCAGGGCGAGCAGCAGCGGGGGCAGGTCCAGCGCCAGCGGGGCGGCGTGCGGGTGGCGCGGCGTCTCGCCGCGCGCGCCAAAGAACGGCTTGAGCGCCACCAGCCCCGTAACCGCAGCCAGAATGGCATTGCCAACCAGCGCGCCGGCGGTCAGCCAGCCGGCGGCGGGTTGGACTGCCAGCGTGCTCTCGTAAAGCACTTCCTTAGCGATGAATCCCAACGCCGGAGGCAAGCCGGCCATGGAAACGCCCGCCAGCAGCGCGGCAACGGCGGTGCGCGGCATTTCGCGGCGCAGCCCGCCCAGTTTGCTCACATCGCGGCAGCCCGTTTCGTGATCGATTGCCCCGGCGATGAGGAACAGGCTGCCCTTGTACAACCCGTGCGCCAGCAGGTAGACCATCGCGCCTTTGACCGCCAGCTGGCTGCCCAAGCCAAGCAGCATGACCATTGTGCCGAGCGAGGCAAGCGTGGTGTAGGCGAGCAGTTTCTTCAAGTCCACCTGTCCAATCGCCAGCAGCGCGCCCGCCAAGAAGGTCGCCATGCCAAAGGCGGTCACCAGGGTCTGCCATTCGGGTGTGCCGCCCAGCGCCGGCGTCAGGCGCGCCAGCAGGTAAACGCCCGCCTTGACCATCGTGGCGGAGTGCAGATACGCGCTGACCGGGGTGGGCGCCGCCATTGCGCCGGGCAGCCAGAAGTGGAACGGGTACTGGGCGGACTTGGTCACCGCACCAGCCAGGATGAGCAAAAACGCGGGCAAAAACAGCGGGCTGGCGCGCAGCAGGTCGCCGCGCTGGTTGAGCAGGCTGATCTCGTATGTGCCGCCAATCTGTCCAAGCAGGATCAACCCGGCAAGCATTGCCAGCCCGCCGCCGCCGGTCACCAGCAGCGCCTGTAAAGCCGCCGCGCGCGAGCCTTCTTTTTCGTGGTCGAAGCCGATCAGCAGGAAGGAACTGATGCTGGTCAACTCCCAAAAGACGAACAGCGTCAGGGCGTTATCGCTCAGCGCCACGCCGAGCATGGCACCCATGAAAAGCAGGATGAAGGCATAGAAACGCCCCAATTGGGAATGCCCGTGAAGATAGCCGCCGCCATAAACCAGCACCAGAGCGCCAATGCCGGTGATCAGCAGCCCAAATAGCAAGGAAAGCCCATCCAGATAGAGCGAAAAAGTAACCCCCAGCGATTCAGCCCAGGCAAATTGATAGGCGTACAGCCTGCCAGCCAGGATGGGTTGGACGAGGGTAAGGAACATGAAGAACAAACCCGCCGGCAGCAGCGCGAGGAACAGCCCGGCGTGCCGCGGTTGGGCGCGCTGAACCAGCGGGGCAAGCGCCGAGAAAATAAATAAGAGGAGAAGCGCGGTGGGCAGGAAATTGTCCATAGATCCGGCTGCATCAAAAAAATGAACAGGCACGACCCGCAGCCCTTGATCCCCTGGTTAAGGTTTCCAGCTGCCGGTTGGCGCAATTCTCTAAATATACTGAATCTATCCCCCGCCTGTCAAGTTGCCTGTCTGACTTCGGACACAAATTGTGCCCCGCCCGTCATTGCGAGACCGCGCAGCGGGTGACACTTGCATTACCCCGCAATCTCCCCGCCGGCGATCACGAAAAAGCCGCGCGGCAAGTTTAGACAGGTGCGGCTGAATTCCGCTGCGCGCCTGGGCGCCGTTCAGCCGCCCGGCAGAGTTTGGCCGGCGGGTTGGGCGCTGGGGCGGCGCAGCCAGAAAAAGATAAACAGCAGCGCGCTGACCAGTCCGCACAGCCCGCCGCCGTACCAGATGGCTTGCGGGCTGACGGCATCGTTGAGGAAGCCGCCCGCCACGGGTCCAATTCCGGCAGCAACGTTCCAGGTCAAACCGTACAGGCTCAAGTAGCGCCCGCGCATATCCTCTGGGGCAAGGTTGGCGGCGTAGGTGGACGAAGTTGGCACCAAAACCAGCTCGCCAACGGTCATAATCACCATGCTGATCCAGAACCCCCAAAATCCGGCCCCAAAAGCGACGCTGCCCACCCCAACGCCATAAAGCAGCCCGCCCAGCGCCATAACCGGCAGGGGCGCGTAGCGGCGGGTAAGCATGGTAACCGGAATTTGCAGCAGGACGACCATCAACGCGTTGGTCATCGGGATCGTCCCATACAGCCGCTCGGTCACGCCGTAGTTGGTTTTGGCATACACCGAGAGCAACACCCACATCACCGAGACGCTCAATTGGGTGAAGATGAACGCCAGCAGGAAGGAGGCGTACTGCCGGTCGCCAAAGACGCGCCCGTAACCGCCGAAACGCTCGCGCGGGACAGAGACGCGCCCGTCCGCTTGAGGCAGGGTTTCGCGCGCCAGAAAGGTAACCAGCAGCCCGTAGATGGTCAACCCAATGGCTGCGCCATAAAATGCAATCTGGTAGGAAACCGAGGCGATCAAGCCGCCCACCGCCGGACCGATCGCCACGCCAACATTATTGCTCAGGCGCATCAACGCATAAGCATCGATGCGTTTTTCAGACGGGATCAAATCCGCCATCATTGCATCGGCGCCTACCCGGTAGAGCGGGTTGGCTGCCCCTTGCAGGATCATCAGCGCAACGAAGGCGGGGTAGGTATGCGCCTGGCTCATCAACAGGTAGCCGCTTGCGTTGGCAAACAAACTGATCGCCATGACCCACTTGCGCCCCAGCCGGTCAATGACCGGACCGGCAAGGAAGGAACTGACCAGCCCGGAGACCGAGTTGATCGTCAGCAGGAAGGCGCTGGCGGCAAGCGGCATGTCCAGGCGTTCGCTGACGTAAATCATCAAAAAGGGCCAGATCATGCTGGCGCCGATGGTGCTGATGAGCATGCCGGCGAACAATAACCAGAATTGGGCAGGGAAGCGCAGTTCGAAGAGTTTTCGCATGGCGGGAGAAAAGCAGATTATTGGGTGACCGGGAAAAAACCGCATGGATTGTACTACGATTTACAGGGAAAACGGATTGCTGTTTTTCTTGAACCCTTGTATTGAAAACCATTTTCATTTATAATCGGGGACATGAATACTCCCATCCAGGATTGGCTCGACCAGCTGCAAGCCTCCGGCTACCGCGTGACCGCGCCGCGGCGGGCAATCGTCGAACTGATGGCGGAATCCAACCATGCCCTCAGTCCGATTGATGTATACGACCTCGGGCGGCGTGATCATCCCGGGCTGGGGTTGGTTACGGTGTACCGCACCCTGGAACGATTGGAAAACCTCGGACTGGTGCAGCGCGTCCATTTGCCGGACGGCTGCCACCGCTACCTGCGCGCGGCGCAAGGTCACCAGCACTTGCTGTTGTGCACCCGCTGCGGGGTGGTGGAGGTGTTCTCCGGCGATGATTTGCACCCGCTGACCGAAATGGTGCAACACACAACCGGCTATACGATCGAAGACCATTGGCTGCAATTCTTTGGTGCATGCCCGCGTTGCGCAACCGGTTGAGAGTGGGATTTTTTTTTAGCCCGTTACTGAAAATGATTATCATTTTTATAAAAGAGGAGACAATACGATGAAACGCAAGACAAGCATTTTACTAACCGCATGGATCGCCGTCCTGCTGGCGGCTGGCTGCGCTGCTCCGCCTCCGCCTGCCGCTTCCGAGGCGCCCTTGCAGGTTGTGGCAACCACCTCAATTGTCGCTGATATTGTCCAACAAATCGGCGGCGAGCGCGTCCAGGTAACCACTTTGCTGCCGCTGGGCAGTGACCCGCACGCCTACGAACCCGCTCCGCAGGACATCGCGCGAGTCAGCGAAGCCGCGTTGGTGTTCGCCAGCGGCGCAGGGCTGGAGGAATTCCTGGAACGGCTGATTGCCAACGCTGGCGCGCAGGAGCGGCTGGTGCAAGTTTCGGAGGGCATCCAATTAAAGGATTTCGGCGTCGAGAAGCACGCAGAGGAGGAAAAGAAGGAAGGTGAAGAACACGCTGAAGAGGAGGGCGAGGAACACGCCTACGAAAGCGGCGACCCGCATACCTGGGTGGACCCGCACAACGTCAAAGTATGGGTGGAGAACATCCGCGCCCGGCTGAGCGAGATTGACCCTGCCGGCGCTGATCTGTACCAGGCAAACGCCGCCCGCTACCTGACGGAATTGGACGAATTGGATGGCTGGATCCGCGAGCAGATTGCACAGATTCCCGCTGAGAACCGCAAAATCGTCACCGACCACCAGGTGTTCGGCTACTTCGCGGAGCGCTACGGGCTGCAGCAGGTTGGGGCGATCATCCCCGGTTATAGCACTGCCGCCGCGCCGTCTGCTCAAGAGGTTGCCGCCATCGAGGACGCCATTCGCGCTCTGGGCGTGCGAGCCGTTTTTGTGGGTGAGACCATTGCGCCAGCCCTGGCGCAGCGGGTGGCAGAAGATACTGGCGTGCAATTGGTGTTCGTCTATCACGGTTCGTTATCCGCGCCGGACGGCCCGGCGGCAACTTACCTGGACTACATGCGGTATAATGTCAACGCGATGGTTGCAGCCCTGAAATAACCGGTTGTTGTGTGAACATATTCCGCCAGATGCGCCCTTCCAGTTTTATCTTTTTGATCCGCCCGCGCCCGCACGAGGCAGGCAAGCCAATTTTGCGCCTGCAGGATGTGACGGTGGAGTACGAATCGGGCAAAGCGCTGGATGACCTCAGCTTCGAGTTGCAGCGCGGCGGGCGCCTGGCGGTGTTGGGACCCAATGGGGCAGGCAAAAGCACGCTGTTCAAGGTGATTGCCGGGGTGCTGCGCCCGACGCGCGGGCTGGTTGAGGTTGCCGGACACGAACCGGATGGGCACATCTGCATTGCCTACGTTCCCCAACGCAGCCAGGTGGATTGGAATTTTCCGCTGCGCGTGATGGACGTGGTGATGATGGGGCGGGTAGGCAAGATCGGCATTTTCCGCCTGCCATCTGCCCGTGACCGCGAGATCGTCCGCGAAGCCTTGCGCACCGTCCACCTGGATGCGCTTGCCAGCCGGCAGATCAGCCAATTGTCCGGCGGTCAGCAGCAGCGCATGTTCATTGCCCGCGCGCTGGCGCAGGAAGCCGAACTGGTGTTGATGGACGAACCGCTAACCGGGCTGGATCTGCCCGCCCAGGAGGAACTGTTTTCCATTCTGGATGCCTTGCGCGGTCAGGGAGTTACGGTGATGATTGCGCTGCACGATCTGAAAACCGCCGCCGAGCGTTTTGACCAGGTGATGCTGCTCAACCGCCGCCTGATCGCGCTGGGCAAACCGGAAGACGTTTTCGCGCCGGAGGCGCTGATCCAGGCGTATGGCGGGCATCTGCGCCTGCTGCCCACTGCGGATGGTCTGCTGGCGTTGGGCGATACCTGCTGCGACGAGGGCGATCATGACCATCCTTGATGTTGTCTTGCAGCCATTGCAACACCCGTTCATGCAGCGCGCCATCCTGGCGGCGATACTGGTGGGGATCGTGTGCGCGGTTGTCGGTACTTATGTCGTGCTGCGAGGAATGGCTTTTTTCGGCGATGCTCTGGCGCATACCATTCTGCCAGGCGTGGCAATCGGCTATCTGCTTGGCGGCGGGGCGCGCGAGCCTTTGTTTTGGTGGGGGCTGCTGACCGGCGTACTGAGCGCAATCGGCATTGGCGCCATCAGCCGCAACGCGCGCATCAAGGAGGATACCGCCATCGGGATCATCTTTGCCGGCATGTTCGCCTTGGGCATCGCGCTGATCTCATCGGCGCGCAGTTACACCACCGACCTGGCGCACTTTTTATTTGGCGATGTGCTCGGCGTGCGCGCCTCTGACTTAATGCTGACCGCGGCATTTGGCGCGCTCATTCTTTTACTGGTGTTCTTGTTTAATAAGGAATTCGTGGTGCTTTCCTTTGACCCGGTGCTGGCTGCCACCTTGCGCCTGCCGGCGCGCCTGCTCGATTACCTGTTGATGGTGTTAATCGCGGTGGCGATTGTCGTTTCGCTGCAAACGGTCGGCGTAGCGCTGATGGTTGCCATGCTGGTCACGCCAGCGGCAACGGCTTCGCTGCTGACCCGGCGGCTGCCGGTGATGATGGCGCTGGCGGCGCTATTCGCCGCGTTGTCCGGGGTGATCGGGTTGTACCTGTCTTATTATCTCAACCTGGCATCGGGGGCGGTCATCGTGCTGACTTGCACGGCGTTCTTCCTGCTCGTGTGGGCAATCACCAGCGTGCAGCGGCGCGGCAGGTCCTGAAGCACCTCGCAGCTGCCGCCCGGCGAGCACCGCGAACAGGGTTTCCCTTCCGTGCGGTTAACCGCTGCCCTGGCACATCCAAGACGCCAGCCCGGAACGGGCGGCCCCGCCTTTTTCTAATTTGATTATAAATATTGGCTCTTGAAAATTCCCTTCCCGCCCTGATATACTTTAGATAACCTATAGATTTACTAGGTTAATTTGCTGTTTGATATTTATCAATTCGTTGAGCGACTAATCAGTTGCAGGGCAGGAAGAGACACGATGCGCTTATCCAAACGCGGAGAATATGGAATCCGGGCGTTGCTGTTGATGGCAGAACTGGAAAACGGCGCCCAGCCGCTGATTTCGCTCAAAACGCTCGCGGCGAAGGAGAACATCCCGCCCAAATTCCTCGAACAGATCATGACTCAGCTGCGCAACGCTGGGTTTTTGCATAGTTACAAAGGTCCCGGAGGCGGTTATAAACTTTCGCGTCCGGCTGACCAGATAACCATTGGCAGCATTATTCGCACGCTGGACGGCGCGCTGGCGCCGGTCAAGTGCGTCAGCAAAACCGCCTATGAGCCATGCGATTGCCCCGATGAAGCCACCTGTGGGCTGCGAATGGTGATGTTAGACGTGCGCAGCGCAGTTACCGCCATTCTGGATACCACAACCTTAGCCGCAATTGCCCGGCGCAGAGATGCAACCCTTAAAATGGAGGCTTTTCATGAAAAGCAAACCCCGGCACCTGCCACGTTTGATCCTTTCGTTATTCCTGATTAGCATTTTATTGGCAGCCTGCGGCGGTGGCAGCCGCGCTGACGAGACAATCACGGTGTCCGGGGCTTTTGCGCTCTACCCGCTGATGACTCAGTGGGCAGAAACTTACGAGCAATTAAACCCCGGCGTGCGCATTGACGTGACCGCTGGCGGGGCGGGCAAGGGCATCTCCGATACGCTGGCGGGGGCAGTGGATATTGGCATGGTCTCGCGTGAAATAACCCCCGAAGAACTCGAGCGGGGTGTGTTCCCCATTGCGGTTGCGCGGGACGCGGTCTTTGGAACGATCAACACCGCCAACCCGCACTTTGATCGGATTATGCAGAAAGGTTTCACCCCTAAAATTCTGGCGGGTATTTACATTACCGGAGAAATTACCACCTGGGGACAGGCGCTCGGCATTCCAGCGATTACCGATCAAATCCGCGTCTTTACCCGCGCCGATTCTGCCGGCGCCGCCGAGATGTGGGCGCTGTATATTGCCGGCAAAAAGCAGAGTGACCTGCTCGGTATTGGGGTCAATTCCGATCCCGGCATTCTTGAGGTGGTTGTCAAGGACCCGCTGGGAATTGGTTACAACAACCTGAATTACCTGTTCGATATGGAAACGAACAAGCCCATTGCGGGGATAGCGATCCTGCCGCTCGATCTGAACGCCAGCGGCGCGATCGAAGCAGACGAGATTTTCTCCGACCGCTCGGCTGCGATGCAGGCGGTTGCCGATGGGCGTTATCCTACCCCACCAGCGCGTGACCTGTATGTGATAACCCGCGGCGCTCCATCCGGTGCGGTCAGGGAATTCATCCACTGGATGCTGAACGAGGGGCAAGCGTATGTCAGCCCCAATGGCTATGTCCAACTGAATGCGGATAAACTCGAAGAAGTTCGCGCCATTTTGGATGGTCAAGAATAGCCGCGCAGCGGGCAGGGTAATCCGATGAGCGCATCCACTCAGGCGTTGAATCAGGTCGAAACCCGCGCGCGACTGCGTAAACAGCGCAACCGCGCCGCGCGCAGCTTGTTTGCTGCTTTTGCCGGCTTTATTTTCATTGTCTTTTTCGCCATCGTCACCATGCTGGTGCAGCGCTCGCTGCCGCTGTGGCAGAGCACAAGCCTGGCGGATTTCATTACTGGCAGCGTGTGGAAACCCGATCGGGGTTTATTCGGCTTGCAGCCGTTCATGCTGGGCACTTTTTGGACAACTGGGCTGGGAATCGCCTTTGCGCTGCCGCTCAGTTTGCTTTCGGCGGTCTACCTGGCAGAATATGCCCGTCCGCTGACTCGCGCCGTGATCAAGCCGGTGCTGGATATCCTGGCGGGCATCCCTTCGGTCATCTATGGTATGTGGGGGGTGCTGGTGGTCGTGCCGGCGGTGCAGACCATCTTCGCGCCGTTTTTCAGCCGCGCCTTCCCCTCGGTCGGGTTGTTCCAATCCAACAACCCGACCGGCTTCAGTATCCTGTCGGCAGGGGTCGTCCTGGCGATCATGATTTCGCCGATCCTGATCTCCCTGATGTACGAGATCATACTGGCTGTTCCGGTTGGGCTGCGCGAGGCATCCCTGGCGGTCGGCGCCAGCCGTTGGGAAACGATCAAGTACGTCGTTATCCCTAAATCTGCCAGCGGATTGTTCGCTGCGCTTATTCTGGGCACATCCCGCGCCTTGGGTGAAACAATGGCGGTCATGATGGTGGTCGGCAATGTTGCCACCCTGCCGGGTTCGGTTTTCGACCCGGCTTATCCCATCCCGGCATTGATTGCCAACAATTACGGCGAGATGATGTCCATTCCGCTGTATGACTCGGCGTTAATGAGCGCGGCGCTGTTCCTGCTGGTCATCGTGCTGATCTTCAATATCCTTTCCTCGATCGTGTTGCGCAGGATGCTCAAATGAACGCCAAAAACCATACCCGGCGCCGGTTGGCGCGCATTGAAGAAACCGTTTTGCTCATCTTGATGCGGGCAGCATTGACCTCGGTGGTCATTATATTGGGCTGGATCCTGGCAACGCTGCTGGTCAAAGGGCTGCCGGTGATGAGTTGGGAACTGATCAGCCAGTCGCCGCAAGGTGGTTTTTACCTGGGCGGCAGAGGCGGCATTCTCAACGCCATTCTCGGCTCGCTCTACCTGGCAGCCGGCGGCACCCTGCTGGGACTGGTGTTCAGCCTGCCGGTGGTGTTCTACCTGAGCACCTATCTGCGTCAGAAGCCGCGCCAGGCAAACGCCATTCGCCTGGCATTGGATGTTTTATGGGGTATTCCGAGCATCGTCTACGGCGCCTTCGGCTTTTTGCTCATGCTCTCGCTGGGATTGCGCGCTTCGCTGCTGGCAGGCATCATCACCCTGGCGTTTCTGGTGCTGCCCATCCTGGTTCGCGGCATGGATGAGTTCTTTCGCACCACGCCGGATGAACTGGTACAGTCTTCGCTGGCGGTGGGCGCAACTCCGCTGGAAACCACGCTTAAAGTGGTCAGCCGGCAGACGCTGCCAGGCTTGATTACCGCCGTGCTGCTGGCGTTCGGGCGCGGAATTGGCGACGCCGCCTCGGTGTTGTTTACTGCCGGGTACACCGACCACATACCCACATCGCTGTTCGAGCCAGCCGCTTCACTGCCGCTGGCGGTCTTCTTCCAACTCGGCACGCCGTTTCCCGCTGTCCAGCAGCGCGCCTTCGCATCGGCGTTGGTGCTGACGATCATTATCCTGATCATCAGTTTCATCACCCGTTGGCTGGTTTCGCATTTCAATAAATATCTCGTCCGGTAGGTGAGCCATGCCCGATTGCATTTCAATCCGCAACTTCAACATCTCCTTTGGTAATACGCCGGTGCTGAAAAATGTCAACCTGGAAATCCCCTGTAAGCAGATCACGGTAATCATGGGACCCTCGGGATGCGGCAAGACCACCCTGCTGCGCAGCATCAACCGCTTTTTGGAATTGAGCGATAATGTCTTCATTGATGGGGAAATCGTCATTGACCATCAAAATATCTATACTTCGGGGGTGGATGCAACGGATATCCGCTCCAAGGTAGGGCTGCTGGCGCAGCGCCCGTTTTCGCTGCCCATGTCAATCTTTGATAATGTCGCCTACGGACTGCGCATTCATGGCATGGCAAACGGCAAAGACCTGCACCAAGCCGTGCAGCACTATCTGGAAATGGCAGGCTTGTGGGAGGAAGTCAAAGACCGGCTGCGCGAACCGGCAGCCCGGCTGTCCATCGGGCAGCAGCAGCGCCTGTGCCTGGCGCGCGGGCTGGCAGTAGAGCCGGAAATAATCCTGGCGGACGAGCCGACCTCGGCGCTCGATCCGATCTCGGCGCAGAACATCGAGCAGCGCCTGTTGGAACTGCGTGAAAAATACACCATCGTCCTGGTGACCCATACGGTGCGCCAGGCGCGCCGCCTGGCGGATCACCTGGTATTCATGTACCTGGGCGAAATGGTCGAGAGCGGCAAAGCCGCCGAGATTTTCTCCAACCCGCGCCATCCACTAACCCAAGCCTACTTGCAGGGCACCATCGGCTGAGGCGGATTCAGTCCGCCGCGGCGAGCAGAAAGCGCAGGCGTATCGTGACCCGTTCGCGCCAGAAGGCTTCGTTGTGATCGGCGCCGTCGAATTGCAGCGACAGCCAATCACGCCCGTGCTGGTAGCCTGCCGCGGACCCGTGCGCATCCATGCGCTGCTGGAATGGCGAGTACTGGCTGTCCAAGCCTTGCGTGCCGTGGTCGAAATACAGGCGGTGCCCACCCGGCGAAGGCAGGCGCGCGGCGAGCAGGTCGACCAGGTCGTCCCCGCCGGCGGACCAGTGGGTGGAAACACAACCCGCCGCGCCGAACACCTGCGGGTATTCGGTCAGCGCGTAGAGTGAGACCAGCCCGCCCATGCTGGAACCCATCACCACGCTGCTGGCGCGCTCCGGCAGGGTGCGGAAATGGGCATCCACGAACGGCTTGAGCTGGGTGCATAGAAAGCGCAGGTAGGCATCCGAAAGCGGTTCACCGCCCAGAGCAGCCAGCAGGCTGGTGCGCGAAGCCTCCGCGCGAGGGGAATGAAAGTACGCCGCGGGCAGGTAATCGCGCCAGCGCTGCGAGCTGTTCCACACCCCGACCACCAGCGCGCCGCGAATTTCACCGCGCACGGTTAAATCCAGCACGGCTTCATCCACCCCCCAGTCGATCCCACCGAAAGCCAGCCCGGGGTCGAACAGGTTTTGCCCATCGTGCATGTAGACCACCGGCCAGCGCGCGTCGGGTTGTTCGGCGTAATCCTGCGGCAGCCAGCTATCCACCGGGCGCGGCGGGATGAGACCGAATTCGAATTGTGTGCAGCGCAGCAACCAGCCGCTGCCGTCGCTGAGCAGGACGGGCTCACCGGGCATGTCATAAAATTCACTGTGCATGTTGCGCCTCCAGTGCCGGCGCCCGAAAAACGCCTGTTCTACTGATCCGGGTTTTGCACGGAAAAGACAAGAAGACCTTCCTTGGAGCACACATACATTCTCGACCGATCTGGCGGTATTGCCAGGTCCAGGATTTGGTTGTTGTCGCTCAGCCCCGCCAGGAGAACGCCAATTGCCTGGCCATCGAGCCGATAGAAGTATACCTCTGATGTGTTTCGAATGGCAGCCACAACTTTGCCGCCCAACAACCATTTGATTTTGACCGGGTCTTTACCGAATTGTATGGTGCCAATTAAACCACTCTGTTCATCCAACACTTCGACGTCCGTCCCAAAGACAGCCCGTCTTGCCCAGATCATTTCCTGCGTGTCTTCATCGAAGGCAACCCCCAAGCTTTCAAAATCTTGATCGGTGTCAAGCCAACCGGATTGATTTTCATCCCCCACATCCCAAACATAAACCCGTCCCTGATCAAACAACATTACCAGTTTTTGCCTGTCCGGCGACCATTCCCAATAGCCCACGAGCCTTTCCTTATCGATCGATCCTGTGATTCCGGGTGCTTCGACATCAACCGGGATCTTCAAGAGGTTCCCATCTGGCGCATAGGTCAATCCTTTTCCGAATATCACAATGTCAACTTCTTCGATCGGGTTGACAGTTTTCGTAACGAGATCGTATTCAAAAATACTTTGCTTGTACACACTTGATTGTCCAAACGCCAGCTTTAAACCATCTGGCGAAAACACCATTCTTTGTCGATGTAGATCTTCCAATTCAATCCCAGCCAACTCGTCAATTTGATTCCCGTCCGGCAGGCTGTACAATACAATCTTCGCATCCTGGCTGGTCTTTACATAGGTTGCCAGCGTTTTTCCGTCCGGTGAAATGTGGAGTTCATTGCAGCCATCCCCCATAGGGTCGCCTTCCTGAAACAGGTAGAATAAATTGTCGATGCCAATTGGCTGCCGGGATTGAATTACAGGCGCTTGCGGTGTGTCTTCCGCGACCTCCGAAGGGGGCTCATTTGTAATTGAGGCTGCATTTTCTCTCGATTGAAGGGAAGATTGTTCAATTTCTTGAGTCGGGCTTGCAACCCGCGATTCTTCCTGGCTACCGATCTGGCAACCCGCCAGAATCCAAAAACCCAGCGATATGCAGACTACCAAACGACGAATAATCGCGCCTTTCATGTAAGCCTCCATGTATGGATACCGAATATGAACCAGCAAAAAATTGATGGTTGTAGATGGGTGATGAGAAAAGATGGTTAGCACCCGACGGAAAAACACAATCGATCGACAAAGTCAATTATAATGCGAAAGCGTACGCCGTGTTTGTGCCACAGAATGCACACAACCTTTTACCACCGCGCCAGCCGAATGAAACCCGGTTTAAACCGGGATTGTCATGTCCACTGGAATGGGGTATAACCAAATAGATCAAGGTAATCATCAATAGCCATCCGGGTGATGCTCTTTCCCGCCCACCGGCGGGGTGGGCAACAACCCGACCCTTTACAGGCAAGCCCAAGGTTTAACGGTATGGTTGCTCTTGGAAAATTGTGGCGCGTCGCGCGAACCACACTACTGATCGCGTTGATTGGGGCAGCCAGGCTGCCCGGGACAGCCAGCGCCGCCAGCCCGGCGCAGCCGCCTGGTGATGAACAGCCCCAGGAAGTAACCTGCGCGCAAGATTTTCTGCCGGTCAGCACGGCGCTGACCGACCTGGGCGCGGACGAATACATTCGCATGGACGGCGCGCATACCGGCTTCAGCGGCGGGCTTTACCCGCAAGGCAGCAACATCCCGCCGGTGGAGCACGCCGCCGCCGGGGAGCGGATTGCCCGCCGCATCATCCCGCTGGATGTCAACGGTCAGCCCGACCCGCAGGCGGGCAAGGTCGTGATCATCTCGGTCGGCATGTCTAACGCCGGGATGGAGTTTGCCACCTTCCGCCTGCAAGCCCAAGCGCAGGCAGACATCAACCCGCACCTGGTGCTGGTCAACGGCGCGCAGGCGGGGCAAACCGCCGAATACTGGCTCGACCCGGCGGCACGCACCTGGCAGGTGGTCAACGAACGGTTGACTTCCGCCGGGGTAACCCCGCTGCAGGTTCAGGTGGTCTGGCTCAAGCAAACCCGCACCGGATCGGGCGATTTTCCGCAAAAAGCCCAAACGCTGCAAACTGACCTGACCACCATCGTTCAAAACCTGAAAACGCTCTTTCCCAATGTGCAAATGGTCTTTCTCTCCAGCCGCACCCGCTCGTACACCTACTGGAACGGATTGAGCCCCGAACCAGCCGCCTTTGAGACCGGCTTTGCGGTCAAGTGGCTGATCGAAGCCCAGATCAACGGCGACCCGGCGCTCAATTACGACCCGGCGCGCGGGGAAGTCCGCGCCCCGTATTTGCTCTGGTCGGCTTACCTGTGGGCGGACGGCGCCAACCCGCGCCGCGACGGGTTCAGCTGGCAGCCGGAGGACATGGTGCCGGATTGCACCCACCCCTCCAACGCAGGCAGGGCAAAAATCGCCAGCCTGCTGCTCGCTTTTTTCCGCAGCGATCCGGCAGCGACGCCCTGGTTCCTCAACATGAGCCATTTTTACCTGCCGCTGGTGGCGCGGCCGTGAAGCGGCTGGCAGACAGCCCCGTTCGCGGCGCAACCTTCTACAACCGGGTTTTCAGACCGGCACTTTTTATAGATAATCGGAAACAGGAGTGAAACAGATGAACGCACAACCCAAACTCGAAGTGGCAACCCTGGGTGGGGGCTGTTTTTGGTGCCTGGAACCCCTTTTTGCCCATTTGAAGGGCGTGGAGGATGTGGTGGTCGGTTATGCCGGCGGGAAAACCGTCTCGCCGTCGTACGAACTGGTTTGCACCGGCATGACCGGTCATGCCGAAGTGGTGCAGATCACCTTCGACCCGGCGGTGATCTCCTACCATGATATTTTGGAGGTCTTTTTCGCCTTCCACGACCCGACCACCCGCAACCGGCAGGGCGCGGATATCGGCACACAGTATCGCTCGATCATCCTGTGGCACAGCCCGCAGCAGCGCCAGACCGCCGAAGAGGTGATCGCCGAATTGAACCAGCGCGGCGAGTGGGGACGCCCGATCGTGACCGACCTGGCGCCGTTCGAGGTTTTCTACCCGGCGGAGGACTACCACCAGGAATATTTCGAGAAGAATCCATATGCGGGTTACTGCCAGGCGGTCATCCAGCCAAAGGTGAGCAAGTTTAAAAAACTGTACGCTCAGCGCATGACCTAAGGCGCAAAGATGGCAAGGCTCGCCCTGTGGTTCGGCTTCGCGGAAGGTGCCTCTCGACAGGCTCGATGTCCGCTTGTCGAACCTCACCAACCGCTTGCCGAAGGGTGTTGAAGGGTGCGCTCTGCCCGTACACCGAGCCTGCCGAGGTGTACGGGCAGGCTTTCCCTGTGGTTCGGCTTCGCTCACCAACCGCCTGCCGAAGGGTGCGAAGAAAAATCGCTTGACAACCTGTTATAATCGGATAGATTTACTCTGTTGGTCAACAATCCTGGAGGTGCCCGATGAAAACCAGCCGAATCCTGCCCTGGGCGCTGGTGGTGGTGTTGAGCGCGGCACTCGTCTTCGTGCTCGCCCGCCAGAATCTGCCACAAAGCCCTGCCCCGCAGCAGATACCCCCCACCCGTACCATTGAAAATGAGCAAAATCCACCCGCGATAGTCCCGCCCAGCGAGCCGCCGCCTGCCTCTCCAACCAGTCCGATGCCGGTGGAGAGCACGCCAACCAGCGCACCGGCGGCAACCACGCCAGCCGAACCTTTGCCTTCACCCACCAGCGCGCCGCCCGCGGCGCTGCTCTCCCGCCCGCTGCCAACCCCGCCGATCCCGATCAACATCATCGATCACACCAGCATTGCCCTGTACGACCAGATCCCCGAACGTTACCTGCGCGAAGCCGAGAAAATCCGCATGGTCTTCTTCGACCGCAGCGTAGGTTGGAACATCAGCGGCGGGCTAGACTGCCTGGCATCGCCCTCGTGGGCGCAAAGCCCATCGCACTGCCGGCGCTACTTCAGCAGCCAGGTGGTGTGCAACCCCGACCCGCAGTCCAACCAGGTTAAAACCTATACCGGGCGGGATGGCACCATCCCGCCGCCGGTGCAGTTCCCCGGCGGCAACGATCGCAGCAACATTGAATACGCCTTCAGCCAGGGAGATTACTGGTTCGACGAGGTCAAGTTCTTCGTGGACAACTTCCCCACCTATGCCGACCGGCAGATCATTACCTACGGGCACAATTACCTGCAAGTCAACGAAGATTCGATCATTGCCGACGCCTTTTTCGACCCCGATTACGATGGCTATAACCTGGTCGATCTACTCGCTCTGGAAGAACAATATCCCGACAAGACCTTCATTTACTGGACATCTTCCCTGGCGCGCACGATCGGCACGGAAGTTTCGCAGCGCTTCAACGACCAGATGCGCGCCTGGGCAAAGGAAAACAACCGCATCCTGTTCGACCTGGCGGACATCCTCAGCCACACCCCGCAGGGCAACGCCTGCGCCAACGAAGCCGGCTACCCGGTGATTTGCTGCGAATATACTACCGAAAGCAGCGGCGGACACCTCGGCAACGTCTCGGCGGGCAAATTGCAGGCAGCCAAAGCCATGTGGGTCATGCTGGCGCAGATTGCCGGCTGGGACGGAAAAACTCCCTGAGCAATGTGGGATTTGATCCTTGCAATCAACCTACAAAAACCGTAAAAACGTAGTTTTTACGGTTTTTTAGGCTAAAATGGGTCGGTATATCCTATACAAAATGGAGAAAAATTATCAATGAAAATACACCACGTCGCGCTGTGGGGGATTCTAGCGCTCATCCTACTGTCCGCAGCGTTTTTCCCGCTCAACGTACTGGCTCAGACCGAACCGCCAGTCACCCCGCAGGATACCGGCACCATTTTTCTGCCGCTGGTCAGCAGCGGATCGGGCAGCCGCCCAACGCCCGTGCCTACCCCGCGCCCGACGATCATCCCCAACCCGCAATTGGGCAACATCATTGACCATACCAGCCTGCCGCTCTTCGATCAGATTCCCGCCCAGTACCTGCGCGCCGCTGAACAGATCCGCTTTCACTTTATTGACAGCAGTGTCGGGCAGAATATTTATGAAGGGCTTGAATGCCTGTCCGCATCCAGTTGGGGCGCGAGCCCTTCCCGTTGCCGGCGGCATTACACCGATGCCTCACTGACCAGCTGGAAGACCTTTACCACCAACGATACCAACATCCCGGCAGTGATCCAATTTCCCGGCGGAAACGACAACCGGAATATTTATTTCAACTTCATGGGTCCTGAGGAAATTCCTTACAGCGGTACCTGGTACGGTCAACTGGAGTTCTTTGTAACCACCTATCCTGCCCAAGCCAACGATTGGGATATCATCTCCCTGAAACACAACTACCTGCACGTGAGCAACGAGACCAACATTGACATCTCCCGCGTGTATTTCGACCCCAATTACAACGGGTACAATATTTACGATGTCCTCGACCTGGAAGCGCGTTACCCCAACAAGGTCTTCGTCTATTGGACTACCTCGCTGGCGCGCACGATTGGCACCATCCGCTCCGAGAGCTTCAACAACCAGATGCGCCAGTTCGCCCGCGATAACAACAAGATCCTCATTGATGTGGCGGACATCCTCAGCCACACACCGGAAGGCAATGCGTGCCGCAACAGCCAGGGCTACCAGATTATCTGCCGCGAGTACACCACCGAGTCTGAAGGCGGCCACCTGGGCAGCGTTTCCGGAGGTCAAATACGCCTTGCCAAAGCGGTCTGGATCATGCTGGCGCAGCTGGCTGGCTGGCAGGGTCCGTAATGGGCGGGCTGAAGCCCTGCCTCAGGGCGAAAAAGCCGGCTGGATTGCAGTGAGCCTGCCGAACCATACGATCAGCACCCTTCGACAGGCTCAGGGTACGCCTGATCGCATGGCGAGCCTGCCGAGGTGTGCGGGCAGGCTGAAGCCCCGCCTCAGGTCGTGCAAGCCGGCTAAAAGCCGGCTGGATTGCAGCAGCAGTCCGCAGGACTTGCCCTGTGTTTCGGCAAGGCGTGCTTTTTAGCCCGTTCACCGAGCCTGCCGAGGTGTGCGGGCGGGCTGAAGCCCTGCCTCCGGGCGAAAAAGCCGGCTGGATCGCGCCAGCGCGAAGGACTTTCATTAACTGAGCGGGCGGTATTTTTGTGGTATATTTATCCATGCAATTCCTTTCCCGCACCTGCTCCTTGAATCAGTATGTCAAAAATCCGCCCGGCTGAACTGCCGGAGCGGTATTTGGGATTACCCGCTGCCATGCCTATCGATTCTTCCCTCCCCGCGCTAGACCTGCTCGCCGAATTGCAGCGCCTGAACCAACAGGCGCTGGAACGATTGGATGCCGAAGCGACGCAGGGATTGGAAATCATTCAAACGGCGCTGCGGCTGGGGGAAGCCCGCCCCCAAGACAACCCTCAAATCCGCCAGGCGCTGGCGGAATGTTTCATCACCCGCGGCAGGCTGCGCCTGAAAAACGCCGCCTACGATGAAGCGCTGGCGGATTTCGAGCAGGCATTGCGCCAGTTTCAGGAACTTACCCGCCAGCGGGATGCGGTTTTGGCGCGCTCGTACATCGGGGTGGCGTATGCCAATATGGGCGAATATGCCGACGCGCTGGAGCATTTGTTCGAGGCGCTCAAAAATGCCCAGACGTTGGGGGAACGCCTGCTCAGCGCCGAGATCACCAACAACATCTGCTACACCTATGTGATGATCGGGCAGCCCGAGTTGGCAATTCCGCACCTGCACGAAGCCATTCAAACACTGCGCGAGTTCAACGAGCCGCTGCGCCTGAGTTGGGCATTGGACAGCCTGGGCACCGCGTACCTGCACACCGGCGATCCGCAGCGCGCGCTGCAGTACGAGAACGAAGCCATCCACATTTCTGAGCAGGTGAACGCCTGGCAGAACCTGGCTGCCTATCTGAATATCAGCGGGGAAATCTACCTGGCGCTGGGCGATGATAGCGCGGCAATCGCTGCTTACCAGAGCGCTTTGCAAGTGGCGCGGCGTTATAACTTCCAGGCAGAAGTGGCAATGACCTTGCTCAACCTGGGCAGGCTGCATACCGAACGCAGTCACCTGGATGCAGCGGAAAGCGCGCTGCAGGAGGCGCTGGCGCTGGCGCGCCAGACCCACCGCCAGCAGCAGGCGGTGGAAGCCTACCGGGCTCTTTCGCACCTGTACGAAAAGAGCGGGCAGCCAGTCGCCGCGCTGGAAATGTTCAAAAGTTTTTACGCTGTCAGCACCGCAATGAACGATCAGGATACCGGCCGGCGCATCCGCCGCCTGCAGGTGCTGCATCAGTTGGAAGCGCTGCGCCGCGAAGCAGCCGGTTTTCAGCAGCAAGCCTTTGCTCTGCAACGCAAGGTGGAAGAACAGCAACGCACCCAGGTGCGCCTGGAGAAGCTGGCGCGCACCGATTCGCTCACCCGCAGCCTAAACCGCCGCGCCTTATTCGATGCCGGACAGGTTGCCTTCCAGGAAGCGCGCAAGCACAGGCAGCCGCTGACCGTCATCATGTTCGACCTGGATAACTTCAAAGAGATCAACGACCAGTACGGGCACCTGGTGGGCGACCAGGTGCTGGCGGTGCTGGTGGAGCGCATCCGCCACCGCCTGCGCGACAGCGACTTGCTGGCGCGCTACGGGGGCGAGGAATTCTGCATGCTCATGCCGGGCATCACTCTGGAACAGGGCATGAATGCGGCGGAACGGGTGCGCGCGGCGGTGTCCGAATCACCGGTACGCATCGGCAACATGCAACTCAAGGTGACCATCAGCCTGGGGGTGGCCGCGGCGACCCCGCCCAACTTCCCGCGTACCTTCAAAGACCTGCTGCGCCATGCCGACCAGGCGCTTTATGCGGCAAAGAATGGCGGGCGTGATTGCGTGCGCGCCTTTAACGGCTGAAAACCCTCAGCGGGTCAATTTGCGGTAGGTGATGCGGCGCGGCTGGTCGGCAGCCATGCCCAGGCGGGCGCGCCGGTCGGCTTCATATTGGGTGTAATTGCCGTCGTAAAAAATGACCCGGCTGTCGCCCTCGAAGGCGAGGATGTGAGTGGCGATGCGGTCGAGGAACCAGCGGTCATGCGAGACGACCAGCGCGCAGCCGCCAAAGTTGAGCAGGGCGTCTTCCAGCGCGCGCAGGGTGTTGACGTCCAGATCGTTGGTGGGCTCGTCCAGCAGCAGGACATTGGCGCCCTGCTTGAGAACGCGGGCGAGATGCACGCGGTTGCGCTCGCCGCCCGACAACGCGCCGACCTTCTTTTGCTGGTCGCTGCCGGTGAAGTTGAAACGGGCAACGTAGGCGCGCGAATTAACCTCGCGGCTGCCCAGGCGCAGGATCTCCTGCCCGTCGGTAATCATCTGCCAGACGGTTTGTTCGGGTTCGAGCGCGTCGCGCGACTGGTCCACATACGCCAGCTGCACGGTATCGCCGATGCGGATGCTGCCGGAGTCGGGCTGCTCCTGCCCGGTGATCAGGCGCAGCAGGGTGGTCTTGCCGGCGCCGTTGGCACCGATCACGCCGATGATCCCGCCGGGGGGCAGCGAGAAGGACATATCCTCGATGAGCACCCGGTCGCCGTAGGCTTTGCTAACGCGTTCGGCTTCGACGACCAGGTTGCCCAGGCGCTGACCGGGGGGAATGAAAATTTCCAGGTCGCGCGCCAGTTTTTCAGTTTCCTGCCCAAGCAGGCGCTCGTAAGCCTGGATGCGGGCTTTGGACTTGGCATGGCGGGCGCGCGGCGCCATGCGCACCCATTCCAGTTCGCGCTCCAGGGTGCGGATACGCTCGGATTCGGCTTTTTCTTCGCTTTGCAGGCGGGCTTTCTTTTGTTCCAGCCAGCCGGAGTAATTGCCCTTGTAGGGTATGCCGCGCCCGCGCTCCAGTTCGAGGATCCAGCCCGCCACGTTGTCGAGGAAATAGCGGTCGTGGGTGACGGCGATGACCGTGCCGGGGTATTGCTGCAGGTGGCGCTCCAGCCAGGCGACCGTCTCGGCGTCGAGGTGATTGGTCGGCTCGTCGAGCAGGAGGATATCCGGTTTTTGCAGCAGCAGGCGGCAGAGGGCAACCCGGCGGCGCTCGCCCCCGGAAAGGATGCGCACCGGGGTATCGGGCGGAGGGCAGCGCAGGGCGTCCATTGCCATTTCGAGGCGCGCGTCAATATCCCAGGCGTCCAGGTGGTCAATCTGTTCCTGCACCTCGCCCTGCTCCGCGATCAGCGCATCGAGCTCAGCGGCGTCGAGCGGCTCGGCAAAGCGGTCGCTGATCTGGTTGAAGCGGTGCAGCAGATCCAGCGCGTGCTGCGCGCCTTCGGCGACGATCTCGCGCACGCTGCGGCTCTCGTCCAGCGTGGGTTCCTGGGCGAGAAGACCAATCGTGTAACCGGGGGCAAGCACCGTTTCGCCGTTGAATTCGCGCTCGATGCCGGCAAAAATGCGCAGTAAAGTGCTCTTGCCGGCGCCGTTTAAGCCGATGACGCCAATTTTGGCGCCGTAAAAATAGGAGATGTAAATGTCCTGCAGAACCGGCTTTTTGTCGTAAAACTTATTCACGCCGATCATGGAGTAGATGATCTTGTTTGCTTCACTGGTCATGGGCAGCCTCTTTAAAAATTGTAACCGATATGGGAGAAAAAAAGGCGATTCCCCGCCAGCGTGGTTTTGGAGTACAATCACCCGTTGATGGACAGTAAATCTCTGCACACGTTGGAATACCCCAAAGTGTTGGAACGCCTGGCTGCTTACGCCGATTTTTCGGCATCGGCGGAATTGGCGCGCGCCCTGCGCCCGACTGCCGACCTGCAGCAAGCGCTCGACCGGCTGGCAACCACCAGCGAAGCGCGCCAGTTGCTCAGCGTCAAATCGGAGGTGGGCATCGGCGGCGCGCGCGACGTGCGCGCGCTGGCGGAACGCGCCGCGCGAAGCGGGGTGCTGCTGCCAACTGAATTGCTCGACATCCGAGCAACCCTGATTTCCGGGCGCGAGTTATACCGCGCTTTCGAAAATAAACAGGCAATCTTCCCGCGCCTGGCGGCTATCGCCGCGCCGCTGGCGCCGCCGGCAGGATTGATTGAAGTCATCTCGCGCACGATTTCCGAACGCGGCGAGGTGCTGGACAGCGCCTCGCCCAAGCTGGCGTCGCTGCGCAAGGAGATCAAAATTGCCCACGAGCGGCTGCTCACCCGCCTGCAACGGATATTGCACGACCCCAAGAACACTCCGCATCTGCAGGAGGCGCTCATCACGCTGCGCAGCGGGCGCTATGTCATCCCGCTGCGGGCGGAATCGCGCGGACGCATCCGCTCGATCATCCATGATCAATCCTCCAGCGGGGCAACCATCTTCGTCGAGCCGTTGGTGGTGGTGGAGATGAACAACCAGTGGCACGAACTGCAATTAGCCGAGCGCGACGAAGAGCGGCGCATTTTAAGCGACCTTTCCGCTCAGGTAGGCGCTTGCGCGGCGGAACTGGTCGCGATTGTCGAAGGTTTGGCGCAGCTCGACCTTGCCTTGATGTGCGCCAAGTATGCCGAGGACACCCACGCCAGCGAGCCGCTGTTGAGCGCTTTTCGCAAAGGGGGACGAGAAAAACATCCCGGCAGCAGCATTGTGCTGTACCAGGCGCGCCACCCATTGCTCGACCCGCAAACGGTCGTGCCGGTGGACGTTACCCTGGATGAGCACACCTACGCGCTGGTGATCACCGGACCGAACACCGGCGGAAAGACAGTTACCCTGAAGACGGTTGGCTTGCTGGCGTTGATGGCGCAATCCGGCTTGCACATCCCCGCCCTATCCGGCTCCAGACTGACCCTGTTCCGTAACATCTACGCCGACATCGGTGACGAGCAATCCATCGAGCAGTCGCTTTCGACCTTTTCCGGACATATCACCAATATCGTGCGCATCTTAAGACGCATGGATGTGTACTGCCTGGTGCTGCTGGATGAACTCGGCGCCGGCACCGACCCACAGGAAGGTTCGGCGCTGGCGCGGGCAATCCTGGGGCACCTGGTGGAAAAGCGCATTACCTGCCTGATTGCCACCCACTACCCGGAATTGAAAGTCTATGCTCATGCCACGCCGGGAGTAGTCAACGCGAGCATGGAATTTGACTTGCGCTCGCTCAAGCCGACATACCGGCTGACGATCGGGCTGCCCGGACGCTCCAACGCCCTGGCGATCGCCGACCGGCTGGGATTGCCAGGCGATATTATCGCGGCAGCGCGGGAGATGGTCAACCCAACCGACCTGCAAGCCGATGACCTGCTGGATGAAATTCACCGCCAGCGCGACCTGGCGCGCAAGGCGCGCGGCGAAGCCGACCGCTCGCGCCACCAGGCGGAGCAAATCCGCCAGCAGCTCACCCAGCGGTTGGAAAAAATCGAGGAAGAGCGCCGCCAGATGCTGGAAAAAGCGCGCCGCGAGCAGGAAGCCGAACTGGCAGACTTGCGCGAGGAGTTGGAAAGCCTGCGCAAAGCCCTGGCGCGCGCCCACCAGCCGCTGGACGCCCTCAAACCGGTGCAGGAACGGATCGTGGAACTGGAAAGCAGCATCGCAGCGCCGGTGCTGCGTCAGGCGGTGGAAGGCGGCGCTGCCCGCCCGCTGCGGCTGGGCGATAAAGTACGCCTGCGCGCGTTGCAAATGGAAGGAGTGGTGACCGCGCTGGGTCAAACCGAGGTGGAAGTGCAACTGGGTAATCTGCGCCTGCGCGCCCGCCCGGAGGAGATCGAGCGCCCTGGCAGCCCGCCCGCGGCAGCGGAAGAAAAGAGCGCCCCCGCGCCAGCCGCCAAAACGCGGACAGCCGCCCCAACCGCCAGCAAAACCCGCCCGGCGGTATTCACCCCTTCGCCCGGCATGGAACTGGATCTGCGCGGTCAGCGCGCCGAAGATGCGCTGACTGCCATGCAGCGTTACCTGGAATCCGCGTATTTGTCGGGCATGCCGTATGTGCGCATTATTCACGGCAAGGGCACCGGGCGGCTGCGCCAGGTGATCCGCGAGGCGCTCAAAGGCAATGAGTGGATTGATACCTGGGAAGCCGGCATGGACAACGAAGGCGGCGAGGGGGTCACGGTGGTGCGCATGCGGGCTTCATAAACAACGGCGGAAAGCGGCTGCTTTACGGAGCGGGGGGATATTCCCTTCCCATCCGGAGGATCAGGCGGAAGAATCTCCCGCAAGGGATTAAAAACAAAGAGCGACCGTGTTTATCCCCATTCACGACCGCTCTTTACTGCGGAGTACCCCTGTGTGTCCGCCCGGCTGCCTAATTTGTTGAATTGTTTATACCAGGCGGGAGTTGCCGGAACATGGACAAAAGGTATGGTAAAAATCAGCAAAAAACGCGCGATTCAAGTAGTTCGCATAGCCGAACAACGCTTGGTGATAAATCTGGCAGGCTGGTCTGCTCCACCAGAGCATTCAACAAAGCGCGGTAGTGCTGCCAGGTCTCGCGGCGCTCTTCGTCGCCGAGCGGTAATGCAAGCGCGGTTTCCAGCCCGGCTAATTCTACCCACAGGTTGCCCATTTCCCGCCCGCGCTCGATCATCAGGCGGGCGTGCTGAATCGCCTGGCGCGGGTCGCTCTCTTTGCAGGCGCGGGCTGCCAGCCAGGAAGACATCACCGCCAGGACTTCCAAGCCGCGCTGGCGAGCATCTTCCCCCAGCGCGGCGGCGTGCTGCAAGTCAAACGTGCCATCCGGGTAGAGCAGTCCACCAAGCGCCTGACCCAACGCAGCCGGCAGGCGGATGATCTCCAGCCCGGTATCACGGCTGAGATCAATTGCCTGGTGAAGAAACGAATTGCCATTCTCAGGCTGACCGTTAAGCATCAGGGCAATGCCCAGGCGGAAGAGGCATTCCATCGCGCTGACCGGGTTGCGGCTGATCCCCAACCCGCGCCGGTAGGTCTCGATGGCGCGCTCGTAATCGCGTAAAAAGCACCACAAATCACCCTGAATGCACACCGCGCGGGCGAGCACGTCGTCATTCTTGCCGCCCTCCAATAAACCAATTGCTTGCAGTGAATCGTGCCAGGCGGCGTCGAGCGCGCCGCGGTACAGGTACAGGTTGCCGCGCACAGTCAGGATGTACGCCCGCAGCCCGTCGTCGCGCAGCGACTGCGCCATTTCCAGGGCTTGCTCGCAGTTTTGCAGCGCAGCATCGAACTCGCCCAGTAAGTAGTCGCTCAACGCCAGCAGGTTAAGCGCTTCGACCCGCGGGGAAAGACCGGCAAGCGCGTGGCTGTGTTCCAGCGCCTGGCTGGCAGCCTGGCGAGCCAGGCGCGGTTGGGCAAGCAGAATGAAATTGAGCGCCATTTTGACCTGCGCCGCCGCCACCGCGCGGAAGGTGCGCGGATCACTGGCGTTCTGTGCCAGCTCGATCACGTTTTGGAGCGAATAGATTGCATCCTGCGGGCGGAGCAGCTGGATTAGAAAATCAGCCCGGCGGCTGCCGGCTTCGATCATCTCGTACAGGTTGTTGGACTGGCGCAGGAACGGGATGGCATGTTCCAGTTGCGCCAGCGCCAGGCGCGGCTGCTGGCGGATGCCGGATACGCGCGCCAACCCGGAATAAGCGCTGCCGATCAGCAGCGGGGCGTAGCGCTGTTCGCCGTAGCGCAGCAGCGCGGCATAACACTGTTCTGCCTGCTCGGTGTGGTTTTGCTCGCAATACGAATCGCCCCATTGGGAATAAAAGCGATAGATATCTTCCTCGTCAAGATTGGTTTCCACGCGGGCAAGGATTTTTTCGGCGCGGCGAAAGGCGGATTCTGCTGCCTCGGGCAGCTGGCAGACGCGGGCATGCTCGGCAGCCATCAGCCAAAACTGGAACGCCCGGCAAGGTTCGTTCGCCTCCTCGAGATGGCGGGCAATCTGCGCAGCGTGAAGGCGGGTGTCTCCATCCAGCGCCTGGTACGCCTCGGCGGCGCGCAAATTCAATAACTGGCGGCGCGCCGGGCTCAACTCGAAAAGCAGCACCTCGCGGATTTTGTCATGGATGAAGGCATATTGGCGGGTTGGCTCGGGCGTCTGGAGGAGGCGGACAAGATGGATACGCTCGAGTTCTTCGATCATATTAACGCATTGCTCGATATCCAACTGGGCAGCCGCCTGAAACGCCCGCAGGGGGAAGGCGTTGCCGATCACCGCGGCAACCACCAACGCCTGGCGGGTTGCAGGGTCGAGCAGGCGCAGGCGTTCGCGAGCCAGGGCGTGGATGCTGCTTGCCAGAGGAAGATGCTGGATAGTCCGCTCCGGATTGACATTCAAATTAAAATCAAGCAGCGCGCGCAGGGTTTCGAGCACGAACAGCGGGTTGCCGCCGGTATCGCGCTCAAGGCGCTCGATCAAGTCATAGGAGGCGGGCTTGCCAAGCCCCAGGCGGGTCAGTTCATTAATCTCGTCGCGGTTGAGCAGTTCCAGGTGGTTTTGGTGCACCATCCAGGGAATCTGCGATTGGCTGAGGAAATATTCCAACGCCGGGTTGGACTCCTCCGGGCGGGCAGCAATAACCAGTAAGCCGTTTTGGGCAAACAAGCGGTGATTGAGCAAGTAAGCCAGCACATGGAAGGTCTTGTCGTCACACCATTGGGCATCATCCAGGAAAAGTAACAACCGTTGGCGGCGGGAAAGGATGCGGAACAACTGCAAAAAGGCTTCGGCAATCTGCTGATGATGGTTGTGCAGCGAAACTTCCAGCGGCGGGTGAATTTCCGGGCGCAGGACGGGCAGTTCGGGCAGCAGGACTGCCAGCTGGCTTGCCCAGACTGGACTCAACTGCTGCCATTCATCCACAGTGACCGAATGGCGCAACAGGTCAATCAGCGGCTGGTAGGGTAGGTCTGCCAGGTGCGAAAAGCCCGCCGCGAGCAGCAAGCGCGGCGCCGGCTGGAGCGATTGGTAGAATTCGAACACCAGGCGGGATTTGCCGCCACCGCCCTCGCCCCAGATCACCTCCACCCCACCGCGCTGCAAGGCATGTTTCAGATCAACCAGCAGTTTCTTGCGCCCAACAAACGGCAGTTGCAGGGTAAGGGTGTTGTGCCAGGGAGCAACCGGTTGAACCGGCGGGGTGGAGATTTCTTCGCGCACCTGTTGAACCAGAGTCTGGATCACTACGGGCAATTTTTCGCCCAAGGCAGCATACATTGAACTTACCTGCTCGCACACGCCCAACGCTTCGCTGCGCCTGCCCAGGTCGCGCAGCCAGGAGATCAGGCGGTAGTACAGGTCAGGGTTTTCCTCATCCAGTTCGATAGCGCGGCGCACCCAATAAACCGCGTTTTCGAGGTCGCCGCTAACGGCGCAGTGTTCGCTGAGGGTTTCGAGTAAATTCTGGTAACTGAAGGTCAATGACTGGCTGGTCAGGCTGAGCCAGTGATCCAGCCCTTCGGTGGAGGGCAGGGTAGTACCAGCCAGAAATTCGTTGCCGCGCCACAGACTCACGGCTTTAACCATTTGCTGGTAAATGGCTTCGGGTAGCGGGGTGCTCATGCGGCGCTGCAAGTACGGTCGAACCTGATCAACCAGCGCCAGGTATTCGATCACGTCAACGTAGGTGTTTTCCGGGTCGAGGCGAACGTGGTCCTGGGTAGAGATCAACAGACCCGGATCGGGCAGTTCGGAGCGCAGTTTGCTCAACGCTTCGCGGATGTGGCGGCGGGTGTCCTCCTCGCTTTCCTCGGGCCAGAACAGGTCCATCAGCGTGCCGCGCCCGACCGCTTCCGGCTGGCTTGCCAGATAAAAGAACATGGCGCGCAGCAAACGGCGCTTGACGTTGAGCCGCTGGTCGCCATGCAGGACGAGCGGTGGTCCCAAAACGAGGACGCGCAGTTTCTTTACGCCCTCATCCATGGCGCGTCTTTCTCTGTCCAGGCGAAGGGTGGTCGTCCGCGCTCATGCCAGTCTGCCCGCCAGATGCAGCGCCCGCGCCTGGGCTGTCGCCAGAGTTTCGCGGGCGGCGTTGAGGTTGATCTGAGTAACCGCGCCGATCATTTGCGCCAGTTCGATCAGCCGGGCTTCATCGCGCAGGTCATCCACGCGGGTTGAGGTGCGCCCTTCGTCCACCTCCTTGCGCACGCTGAGATGCTGGTCACCGAAAGCCGCCAACTGGGGTAAGTGGGTAACGCACAGCACCTGGTGGTTGCGCGCCAGCAGCCACAATTTCTCGCCAACCACCGACCCGACCCGACCGCCAATGCCCTGATCAATCTCGTCGAAGATCAGGGTAGGAATTGAGTCCGCCTGGGTAAGCACGCGTTTCAACGCCAGCATCAAGCGCGAGGTTTCACCGCCCGAGGCAATCTTGACCAAAGGTTTGAGTCCTTCACCCGGGTTGGGGGCAATAAAAAATTCGATTTGATCTACGCCATTCTCGTCGAATGCCACCGGTTGGCTGCCTTCCACCATTATAAGCCCGTCTGGGTGTGGGGCGGCGCTGATTTGGACATCAAACTGCGCTCCCGCCATGCTCAAATCGTTAAGTTCGGCTTCGACAGCCCGGGATATGCGCTCGGCGGCTGCGCGGCGCAGCCCGGTCAACCGCTGCGCCAGCGCCGCCAGGCTGCGGCTAAGTTCTGCTTCTCTCGCTTGCAGTTCGGCAATCCGCTCGGTGGCGTGGGCTATTCCGTCCAATTCCTGACGGGCGGAGCGGGCAAACGCCAGCACGGCTTCGATGCTGCCGCCGTACTTGCGCTTTAATCGTTGGATCAAATCCAGTCGCTCCTCGACTTGTTCCAGGCGGCGGGGGTTGAATTCGATCGTCTCCAGGTAGAGGCGTAAATCGCGGGTGATGTCTGCCAGGGTATCATTGACCACCAGCGCCTGCTCCGTAAGAGATTGTTTGGATGGGTCAATCCGCGCCAGCCCTTCCAGCGCCTGAATGATTTGCGCGAGCAGGTCGGTCAGGGCAGGCGAGTCGGGCAAACCGTCATCCAGCAGGTTGAGCGCTTCCTGCGCCAGCGTGGAGAGGTGTTCCGCGTTGGCTAACCGGTTGCGTTCCTGGCGCAATCCGTCCTCTTCGTCGCTGTGCAAGTGAGCGTCCTCGATCTCGAGCGCCTGGTATTCGAGCAAATCACTGCGCCGGGCGGCGTCCTGTTCGCTCTGGCGCAGGGTTTCGAGTTCTTTCTGCGTCTGGCGCAGCTGGCGATATACGCTGCGGTATTCTTCCAGCGCGGCAGGGGCAGCCACAAAGCGGTCGAGCAGGTGCAAATGCTGGCGGACATTGAGCAGGGAAAGATGCTCGGATTGCCCGTGAATGTCAATCAGATAACTGCCCAGGTCGCGCAGCAGGTTGAGCGGCACGCTGTGCCCGTTGACGCGCGCGCCGCTGCGTCCATTCTGGCGCACTTCGCGGGCGATCAGGATCTGATCGGGGTCATCCGCCAGGTCTTCGCTTTCCAGCAGGGCAAGAATGGCTTCGCGGTTGGCGGCAGGGATGGTAAACACTGCCTCGACGCTGGCGCGCTCCGCCCCGGCGCGAATGAGCGAAACATCCGCTCGCCCGCCCAGCAGAGCCACAATCGCATCCAAAATGATGGATTTTCCCGCGCCAGTTTCACCCGTGAAGGTCGTCAAGCCGGGCTTGAACGTCAGCTCCAGCGACTGGATGATGGCAAAATTTTGGATGCGTAATTCGGTCAGCATAAACGGGTGTCAGCGGATTTGAATACCGGTCAACCGATAAAAAACCGTGCTGGTCATCAGGATGACGTACACCACCTGCCAGAGTAAACCAAACCAGGCAAAACCGCCGCCAACAACCAGCATGGATAGCAGGCTGATGAGCGGTAAAATGGCGCCGCCGGCAGCCGCAGCCAGAGTGGCTGTATTGTACAACATGCGCGCGCGGCGTTTGCGCGTGATGCTGCGCACCGCCTCGGCAATAATGACGCCCGCTAGCGGGGCAACGAAAACGGTAAAAAAGCCAAATACCGAAGCCAGCAGGCTGCCCAGGAAGCCCAGCAGTCCGGCAGCCGCCAGCGCAAGGGGATAATCAATCCATTGGGCATTTTCGAATACTTTTTGCTGACCGCGCAGACACTCCTTGCAGCGATAGCCGGTCTCGGTCAGCGTGGCGCACTGTGTGCAGATCGGGCGTTCGCAGCGGTTGCAGCGCAACAACGTTTCGCGATTGGGGTGATTGTAGCAGTAGGTTTTTGGTTGGGCGTCCTCGATCATCAAGGTTCCTCAGCGGCAGGATTTTGTTCCATGTATGCGGTCAGGTTGCGGTAAAAATAGCCAAAATCTTGAAAACGGACAAAACGTGCCATTTCCGGCAGCGCATCCACGCGCACCGAATCGCCGTCCTCCATGGCAACCGGCGGCTGCCCGTCAACGCTGAACACCGCCTGGTGGCTGGTGTTGACCGTGACCGTGACCACCGAGCCTTCGGAAAGGATGACAGCCCGGTCCACCGACAGGTGCGGCGCAACCGCAACGATCAGAATGTTGCGCAGGTCGGGGGGCAGGATCGGTCCTCCCACTGCCAGGGCGTAGGCAGTGGAACCGGTGGGCGTGGCAACGATGAGTCCATCGGCAATGTAAGACGCCAGGGTGTAACCGTCCACGCTGGCTTTCAGTTTCACCGGGCGGACGTACTGCCCGCGGCACACGACCACCTCGTTGAGTACGCTCCAGCAGCCAAGCAGACTGTCAGCCCTCCGGTGTTCGGCGCGCAGCATCATCCGGTTTTCGATGCGGTAACGCCCGTCCAGCAGGCGGGGCAGCAGTTCGCGCCATTCGTTGTGTTTGACTTCCATCAAAAAACCGAAGTGCCCCAGGTTGATGCCCAACACGGGGATGCCAAGCGGCGCGCAGAGATGCCCGGCGCGCAGCATGGTGCCGTCACCGCCCAACGCGATGAGCAGATCGAACTCGCCGGCGCGCACCCGCTGGTGAAAATCGCGGTCGGGAATTGGAGCGGTGATGGCAAGCGCGATGCCATGCCCTTCAAGGAAGCGGGCAACCTGGACGGCTTCCTCTCTGGCTTGCGGCAGCGATGGGTGAAAGCCGATTGCAATGCGCTGCGGTTGCGGTTGTGCAACATCCATAAGAATAATTATACCAGTCTCATCCGGCAATTGTTTTTACTGACCTTTGAGGATACGTTTGGATATCCACAATGGAAGGTTGTTATTTCGAGTCGCAAGTGTTCTTCTTGCAGCGTGGCAATCTCCCGGCTGGCGTGGGGACTGCCGAGCCGCCAAAGAACAGCGGCTTGCAGCGACATCCCCTTTCTTGAAAAAGCCATCGTCAAGCTTCTGGCGCGGGGTGGATGCCAATCTCAAAACTGGTAATCCCAACCGGGTCGGGGTAAAATCAACCCCATGCTGTACAAAAAAGCCTCTCACCGCCGCCGCGCGCGGCGGCTGCTGCCCGCAGTCATCGGGCTGATGTTTACCGGTATTCTGACCGTCGGTTTGCTGCAAATTCCAGCCTTGCAGTCGCGGGTGGTGTGGCGCTACGAAGTCGCGCTGACCTACCTGCGCGGCATCCTGCGCCCGGTGCGCGCGCTGCCAACCGCTCTGCCGGCGCAGGCGCGGCAAGCCGCGCAGATCGAACCAACCGCCAGGGTTACCCCGACCGCCGCGCTGTCCCAGCCAACCACCGAACCCAGCCCGACCGCGCTTGTCTCGCCAACTCCGCATCCCACTCCCACCCCTCCGCCCTCTAAAGCGAGCATTCCTGCCCCGCCGTATGAAAAGCAGGACATTAACAACTGCGGTCCGGCGACTTTATCCATGTTCCTTAACCATTTCGGCTGGAAGGGCGACCAGTTCACCATTGCGGATGTGATCAAGCCCATCCCGCAGGACCGCAATGTCAACATTGATGAAATGTTGTTCTACACGCGCAATTACGCCGGCTGGTTGCGCAGTGATTTTCGCGTTGGCGGGACGCTCGAAATTCTCAAGCGCTTTATTGCCGCCGGGCTGCCGGTGATTATTGAGGAAAGCTTCTACTTCGAGGAAAACTATTGGCCCAATGACGACCGCTGGGCAGGACACTACCTGCTGATCACCGCTTACGACGACGCCGCCCAGACCTTCACCGGTCACGATTCGTTCTACGGCGCGAACAAAACCTTCACCTACGCCCAGGTGGATGAACACTGGCAGAGTTTCAATCGCGTATTTTTCTACGCCTACCTGCCCGAGCAGGAATCGCTGGTGCGGGAGATTCTCGGCGACGACTGGGATGCCAACCACAACCGCCAGCGCGCGCTGGAAACCGCCCGCAAAGAAGCCGAACAGAACCCGGACAATGGCTTTGCCTGGTTTAACCTGGGCTCCAACCTGGTGTATTTCGGTTCGTATGCCGAAGCCGCGCAGGCATACGACAAGGCGCGGGCGGCAGGGCTGCCGCAGCGCATGTTGCGCTATCAGTTTGGACCTTTCTTCGCCTATTTCAACACCGGGCGGGATGCCGACCTGCTGGCACTGACCGAATACGCGCTGCAGATCACGCCCAACGCCGAGGAAGCGCTGTTGTGGCACGGCTGGGCACAGCACCGGGCTGGCAATCGCCAAAAAGCAGTGGAAAGTTTCCAAAAGGCGCTGGAAGCGCGCCCAGGATATTTCGACGCCCAGTACGCGTTGAACTTTGTTTTACAAAATTAGGGGAAACAGGATGAAATCTCGCATTGCAATCTCGCTCGGAATACTGCTGGGCTTGTTCTGTCTGGGCAGCCTGGTTTTGGTCGGTTTAACCGCTGGAATCGTCTGGCAGAACGCCAGCGGGTTGCCTGGTTTTACTCCTGCCGAACCCGGCGCAACCCCGCCGCCGCTCAATCAGCCAACCAGCCCGACCCCGCTCGCCGGCGGCGCGGCGCCAGCTGAAGCCGTGCCCGCAGACCAGCCAACCGGAACCCCCATTCCGGTGGTGGAGGATGCTGAAATCCTTCGCCAAATGGACGAAATCGAAGCGCAAGTCGCTGCGCTGCGCGGACTGGAAGAGCGCCAGCCGGTGGAACGCCGCCTGATGAACAGCGAAGCGCTGCGCCAGCATGTCGAGAAGGTGTTCCTCCAGGATTACTCACTTGAAGAAGCGCAACAGGATGTCAAAGTGCTTGCGGTGTTTGGGCTGCTGGAGAAGGAGTATGATCTGTACAATCTGTACCTGGACCTGTACAGCGAGCAGGTGGCTGGTTTTTATGACAGTGAGGCAAAGGTGATGTACGTTGTCCAGGCGAATGGCTTTGGCGGAGTTGAGCGTTCAACCTATGCCCACGAGTACACCCACGCTCTTCAAGACCAAACCTACGACCTGCGCGAGGGCTTGCATCTCAACCCGGAGTATTGCCGCGAAAACAGCGAATATTGCGCTGCGTTGACGGCACTGATTGAAGGCGACGCCAGCCTGACCGAACAATACTGGTTGTACCTGCACGGCAGTGAGCAGGACAACCGCGATATCGAGGAGTTTTACTCGATGTATACCAGCCCGGTATTGGACAATGCCCCCGCGTTTCTGCAGGAAGATTTTGCTTTCCCCTACCGTGAGGGGGTGGAATTTGTGTTAGGGTTGTTCCAGGAGGGCGGTTTTGCAGCCGTGGATGCTGCCTATGCCAACCCGCCGGTGACGACAGAAATGATCCTGCACCCACAAAAATATCCCCAAGACCTGCCAACGCCAATCGAGTTGCCGGATTTCACCAACTGGCCGCAGCGCCGCCTGACCGAACTCGATCGGGGCGTGATGGGTGAATGGTACACCTACCTGATCCTGGGGTATGGCAGCGATCCAGTCTGGCGGTTATCCACTACCCAGGCGAGCCAGGCAGCCGCCGGCTGGCAGGGCGATGCCTATTGGGTGGCTTGGGATGACGAAACCCGCATGCCGCTGATGGCGCTGCTGACCGAATGGGAAAGCGAGCAGGATGCGCGGGAATTTAGCAACGCCTTTTCCGGGTATGGGCGCTTGCGCTGGGGAACGGCGGATGAAAGCAGCCAAACAGACAGCCAGACATGGAGCGAGACGGCGGATGGAGTGGTTTCTTTTGCCCGCCAGGGGACGCGCACGCTGTGGCTGATTGCCCCGCGCAGCGCTGATATTCAGCGCCTTGCCCCGGCAATGACCGCTTTGACAGGCGGGCAGTGACATGGGACTGGACATCCCGCGCATCCGGGCAGTCTGCTTTGATGTGGACGGCACGCTCAGTGATACGGATGACCGCTGGGTTCAAGCCGCGGCGCGTATGCTGCGCCCGCTGGGCGCGCGCCGGGCGCAGCGCCTGGCGCGGCGGCTGGTGATGGGACTGGAAACACCGGGTAATTGGGTATATGGAGCGCTCGACCGGCTGCATCTCGATGATGAAATCTTGCGGACGATGCACTTTGTTCAACGCTGGGGAAAGGATCGCAGCGGACGATTCACGCTGGTGCCGGGGGTGTACGGGATGCTGACGCGCATAGGCAGGCAAATGCCATTGGCGGTGGTTAGCGCACGCGGGGAACAGGCAACGCTGGCGTTCCTGGAACAATTCAACCTGCGCGGAAACTTCCGCGCGGTGGCCACCGCGCTGACCTGCGCCTATACCAAGCCCTTTCCCGACCCACTGCTGTGGGCGGCGGCGCAAATGGGCGTTGCGCCGCAGGATTGCCTGATGGTGGGAGACACCACTGTGGACATCCGCACGGGTAAAGCCGCCGGCGCGCAGACGGTGGGCGTGTTGTGCGGTTTTGGCGGCGAAAACGAATTGCGCCGGGCAGGCGCGGGACTGATCTTGGAAAGCACAGCGGAACTGGCGGCGGCGCTCGGCATTCAATAGCGGACGGATGATCCTTGATAAAAACTAAGTAATGTTGTAAAATCATTTCTATAAATATAGAAATGTTATTATGTTTATATCAATTCGGGAAAAGACGACCTGTCATTAATGATCCCGAACTCAGGTTAGATTTATACCCGGAAAGGATTGCGCAGCATGGACGATCAAACGTTAATAGCCGAGTTATTGACCTTCTTCAAAGCGTTGGGGGATGCGCAGCGCCTGAAGATTGTCGGGCTGCTGGCGCAAGAAGCGCACACGGTTGAGCAGTTATCCGCTATGCTCGAGGTCAGCCCGTCCACTGTATCACACCATCTATCCAGGTTAGCCAGAGCCGGTCTGGTGGAAGCCCGCGCCGAAGGACATTATTATTTCTACTCTTTGAAGACCGGCGTCCTGCGGGAAATGTCGCAACGCCTTCTTAAGGAAGAAAATTTACCGCGCCTCTCGGCTGATGTTGTCGCCGCAGCCTACGACCGGAAAGTAATCCAAAATTTTATAGATAGCGAAGGGCGCATCAAATCGCTGCCCGCGCAGGAAAAGAAGTTCCAGGTACTGCTGCGCTACGTTGCCCGCTCGTTCGAGGCGCAGCGCCGTTACAGCGAGAAAGAGGTCAACCAGATCCTGGCGCGCTATCATGAAGACATCGCCTCGCTGCGCCGCGGATTGATCGAATACCGCATTATGACACGCGAAGGCGACGGGCGCGAATACTGGTTGACCGGAGCCGCTTGATGCCGGGCGACGCTATCTCTTCCCGCCGCTGGGCGATCATGCTCAAAATTCTTTTTGCGGTGGCAGCCTGGGGCGCATCCTTCATTGCCACTAAAATTGCCCTGCGCGAGATGGAACCAGTCAGCATTGTGTGGACACGTTTCGGGATCGGCGTGCTGATTCTGTGGCTGGCGGTGCGGCTGCGTGGACGGGTGGCATTACCGGGCGCGCGCGACCTGGCGTACTTTGCGCTGCTGGGCGGGCTGGGGATCACATTCCACCAATGGCTGCAATCCACCGGTCTGATCACTGCTCAGGCGACCACCACAGCCTGGATCATTGCCAGTACGCCGGTCTTCATGGCATTGCTGGGACGCATTTTCTTCGGCGAACGGTTAGGGGCGCGGGGGGTCGCCGGAATTGGATTGGCGGGGCTGGGGGTGTTGATGGTCGTCTCAGCTGGCGACTGGCGCGCGCTGGCGCTGGGTCAGTTTGGCGCGCCTGGCGACCTGCTTATTCTGATCAGTGCACCCAATTGGGCGGTGTTCTCAGCTCTTTCGCGCGATGGGCTGCGGCGCTACCCGGCGGCTCGGATGATGCTGTTCGTGATGGGTTTTGGCTGGTTGTTCTCTTCGCTATTTTTCTTCACTGGTGGCGGACTTAATGACCTGGCGCAGTTAAGCGCGGACGGCTGGGGAGCGCTGTTGTTCCTTGGCGTGGCATGTTCGGGGCTGGCGTATATCTTCTGGTACGACGCGCTGCAAGCCTTGCCCTCAGCGCAGGTAGGAACCTTCCTTTACCTGGAGCCGCTGGTGACAGTGGCTGTGGCAGGGGTCATGCTGGATGAACCGATTACGGCTGCCGCGCTGCTGGGCGGCGCGGTGATCTTGCTGGGCGTGTGGCTGGTCAACCGGCAGTCGCCGGACGAGGCGCGTAGAAACTGATCTCGTCACCATTGTCCAGGGCAAGGCTGCCGCGCGGTTGGCGCAGCAGCAAAATAGCCACCCAGATATCCCCCACCGCCCCGGAGGCGTTCATCACCGCGGCGAGCACCACCACGCTCAGGGCGGCAACCGGCAGGGTTGCCAGCAGCAACACTGCCAGCAGGCTGAGCACAATCAGCGGCGCAACGCCAATCCAAAAGTAAACCGCGATGGGGATGTACCAGCCTGGCGCAGCGGCATAGGCATACGCACCACGAAAGGCAAACACTGGCTTTACCCTTGCCAACGCAATAAACCCCAGCCCGTGGATGGCTTCATGCAGCACCAGTGTTATGAAGATGACCAGCAGCAACACGGCGAGAGCAAAGAAGAATTGGACCCCTTCCCATTGAAAGGCAAACAGGCTGTTGGCTGCCTCCGGGCGCAAGTGGAGCGCCAGCAAGGTAAAACCGGCAGTGGAAAGCAGCACCAACACCAATCCGGCAAGATTGAGGGCAATTAATGTGGCGCGCGATTTGATATTGAAGCGGGCTGTTTCGGTATATCCGGGCGGTAAAGTTTGAAACGAGGGAGTTGTGGTTTGCATCGAATCCTTACGGCATTGGGGTGTAGGTGGGCCAGGGGGTCAGGCTGGGTTCGCCCAGACCGGGAGAGGGCAGGGTGCGGGCAGGCTGATTTAATGGCGTGGGCAGCCGCGGCGGGGTAGGGCTGCCCAGCGGTAAAACCGGCGTGGGTGTGGCGGACATTGCAGGGCTGGGCTGGACGAACGCCGCGGTGGGCGAGGCGCTCAGCGCAGGGCGGTCGCCATCGAAGATCCATAGCCGGCTGACCAGCCCGGCTGCCAGCAAGAGGATGACCAGACTGGCCGCGCAGCCTGCCAGCCACCAGCGGCGAGTTTCGCGGATTGGCGCGGGTTGGAGCAGGGCGTGGGGGATTGTCTCGATCAGGACGAGAGAAATGTTATCGTGACCGCCGCGCTGGTTGGCAAGATCAATCAGGTTTTGGGCAGCGGTGTGCAGCGGAAGGTTTTGCAGCGCCGCGGCGATTTCCTCGTCTCGCACCAGGTCGGTCAATCCATCGGAAGTCAGCAGCACCAGGTCGTCATCCTGCAAGGACATGCCCTGGTTGGAAAGTGCTTGTTGGTCATCTTCGTTACCGCTCAGGCGCATGCGCAGATCCACCTGGGCAGGGGTGGGCGAGCCGAGAAAACGCCGGATGACGTGCGTGTTGGGATGCCCTGCCGCCTGTTCCGGGTTAAGGATGCCGCGGGCAAGCGCTTCTTGAATCCAGGTATGGTCGGTGGTCAATTGCAGCAATTGACCACCGCGCAGCAGGTAAACTCGCGAGTCGCCCAGGCTGGCAATATACAATCGGTTGGCAAGGATCAGGGCGCAGGCGCAGGTGGCGCCCATGCCGTTTCGTTCGCGGTCGGCGCGGGCTTGTTCGTGGATTGCCCGGCTGGCGGCGGTGATTGCCTGATCGAGCAGTGCCAGCGGTTCCATCGTCTCACCATTCTCCAATACGTAGGCGGTGATCAGGTTAACCGCCATTTCGGCTGCCACTTCGCCTGCCCGGTGACCGCCAATTCCGTCGGAAAGCACCGCCAGCAGCCCTGGCGTTTCCGGTTCAGCCTCCATGCGGAAAGCGGTGATGGCATAACAGTCCTCGTTATTTTTACCGCGCATCCCGGGGTGGGTGAGCGCCAGCACAGGCAGGTGAGCCCGGTGAGTGCGTTTCATGGCGCTTCCTGATAGGGTTGGACGACAGCAGGACGTTCCTGCGGCGGGTGGGCGAGCTCAAAGCGCAGCGAAACGTTCCCCAGGTGGATGGTATCGCCATGACGCAAGCCCACGCCGGCAATTGGGATGAGGACGAAATTGACCCAGGTGCCGGCAACCGAGCTGCAGTCATACAGATGATATTCACCGCCGGCTTCCTGGACAATCCGGGCGTGAACCGGCGAAACCGAAGCGGATTCGACCAAATGTTGAACGCGCAGTGGATCGCTGCCGAGCAGGTTCTCGCGGTATTTGAGCGGGAACACGCGGCTCTCAAGGCGTGCCGCCGCGGGCGGCGCGACAGCGGGCTGCTCCTCGCTGCATTGCACCAGCCAGGCTGGGGCAGACGAGATTGATGCGATTGCGCTGTGCGGCCAGGTGGGACGCTCCAGGTAGGGGATGCGCTTGAGCGGGCGTGAGCGTTCGCGCGGCAGGGCGAACGATTCAACACCAGCGCCGCGCCGCAGCCAGCGGCGCGGCGACCTGCGCAGCACCATCATCATGATCCCCAGTAGCAGCAGCGCGCTGATCAGAACGGTTGCCAAGACAAGCGGGCGGTTGCCGCTCAGCGCAGCCTGCCAGGCATTCGGCGCGCGTGTCTCCACGCTGATGGTCACCGGCATTTCAATGCTGCGTTGAACCAGCCCAAGCGTATCTTCCACCTCCACCTGCAAGATGTGCTGGCTGTCCTGCGTGACGGCGGCAATGTTCCAGTCAAACGCATCGAACGGGGCGGCAGTGTTTTCGTGGACGATCTCGCCATTGACGTACAGGCGGGCAGCGCGCACCGCGCGCGGGTAGCCGTCCGGAAATTCGATGATAATCCGGTAGGCAGCCAGATCGGGTTCAAGATTGGCATCATCTGCATCGTTGGACGGGAATTTTCGCTCGATGCGCGTTTGGGGCGAAAGAAAGATTGGGTTGGGTGGCAGGATGTTGAGATACACCGGGCGGTTTTCCGATTCCAACGTACCGCCAGCATGAGCAATGCGCAGCGCCAGGACGTGGGTTGCGCTGGTATTCAGAGCAGAGGTGTACTCGAGACGGTACTGATTGCGGTGCGCGCGCAGGTAGCCTTCCACGTCGGGCAGGGCTTCGGCGCCCGAATAAATCGAAAGTTCGCCGCCAGTAGCACCGGCCAGGTTGCCCAGCGCATTAAAAACGGGTGTATTGGCAGCGATGCCCTGGGGCGAAGCCGCCAGCCAGATATACACGGGCGCGTCCAGGCGGGCGGCGCGTTCGGTCAGGTTGGCGATTGCTTCCAGGTTGGCTGGCGGGAGCAGCGGGGTAATGAAGAGAATGGCGCGATGGTTCTCAGTATCGCCACTGATGTCAACCGCCAGGTCGAGCGCGCGGGATATGGAAGTCAGGTCAGGGCGTTCTTCGAGCATTTTCACCTGGGAGAGGTTGTCGAGCGCATCCAGCCATTCCTGACGGTCGCCCGATCGAATCAAAACCAAACCGTTGTTGGTAGCCAGACTCAAATGATCGTTACTATCGGCGGTTGCAGCCACCCACTCGCGCAGGCGCTGCTGAATATTTTCAAAGCGCCGCGAGCCAGCAAAACGGGTGTTCAGGTCGGGACCAAAATTAACTGCCAGGATGACCTCCAGCCCGGGCTGGAACATTTCCAGGCTTTCCACCAAACGCGGCTGGGCGTCCAGGTTATTATCCTCAACGACATATACATTAGCGGGGTTCAATCCGCTGATAAACTCGCCATCAGCGCCATAAGCCTCAAAGACGATTTGAATGCGCGGGAAGCGTTCGCTGTTGATGGCAACGATCTCAACCTTACCAGGAGGAGTCTGCTGGGCGGTTACCGGCTTAAACGCGAACAAGACCCCCATGAAAACACCGATAACCGTCGTCAAAAATAGGCTGCGCTGCCAGGCTGACATGGATCGTATACCCATCATTTTACCGCAAAGGCAAGCCCTTTTACTTGACGCTCAGGCAACGAATAGGCAACGCCGGCGCGCGTGCAGGGTCATTCGCGCACATAAATCCAGATCGGATCGAGCTGCCAGCCTAGCCGGTAATGCGCTCCGTTAAGTTGTGCGCTTTCCCCTGCTGCCAGCGGGCGGGTGGCAAACACGGCGCATGGCTGAAAGGCAGAGCGCGGCAGATCTGCCGAGCGGTTTTCGACGCCGACATGTTCAATGCGGAATTCGGTCAATCCGGCGGCTTTATACAGCGCCCAAACCGGGTATTCCCATTCCTCGTCGGGCAGGTACAAACCCAGTTGGTGGCAGGCGCGCTCGTCCAGCAGATAATTGACTCCCTCGATGTAGGGCACCACCAGGTTCTTGCGGATGATCATCACCTCGCGGCGGGGCAGGTTGAAGATGTTCCAATCCTGCACCAGCGGCTTGCTTTGATTGAAGTAAAAGACCGGCAGCATGGTCAACAGTAATGCTGCGGCAAGCACGCGGGTAATGCGCCGGTCGAGCACGTCCGGCAGCAGTCCCACAATCCCAGCCGAAAGCACCAGCAAGGGCAGGTGCAGGCGGGCGTGCCACAGCTGCCAGCGCAGAAAACCGCAGAAGATCAGCAGCGCCGCCAGCAAGCCAGCGGCAAACCACCAGACTTCGCGGCTATTCAAGCGGTGGCGGCGGAGCGCCAGCAGCGCCAAGGCAGCCCCAAGCAGCCCCAGATGCAGCGGCGCGCCGGTAAAATCCTCGTTAACCACAAAGCGGTCGAGGCGAAACTGATGGTCTTCCCAGGTGGTGGCTGGATCGTTGATGTTCATGCCCAGCCAGCCGTGCAAGCCCTCGACCGCCCCTTGAACCGCTTGGTTGACCGGCGAAAAGGAGACCAAATGCAGGGCAAAATTGCGGCTAAGGTTGGATGCCAGCACATCCAGCCCGAAGCGGTCGTTGCGATACAGGCGGGTTTCCTCGGCGGGACCCAGCGGACTGCCAAACGCTGAAAGGTTGCGAACATAATGTGGTAAATTGACCGCCAGCGCCAGCGCAGCAATCAACGCCAGTTGAGCAAGAAAACTCCATCCCTGCCGGCGTAAACGGCGCATGGCGTATAGAACAACCAGCGGAAAGGCAAACAGGTAAACGGTTGATTTGGTCAACACCGCCAGACCGAGACTCAAGCCAATTCCCAAGCGGGCGGGCAGCGATGGGGCGCGCAGATCCTCCAGCAAGAAAACCGCAAAACAAACCAGCCAAAATGCAGCCGCCAGGTCGTTTTGGGTGCTGGACATCTGCAAGATTGTCATCGGCAGGCTGGCTGTAAACACCACTGCCAGCGCCTGTCCAGCCGGACGCGCGCCCATCTGCCGGGCAAGCAACGAAACACCAAGCAGCGCGCCCAAGCCGCTGAACCATTGCAGCAGATTGAGGAAGCGGTCGCCACTGCCGAGAGCGTACAGGTTGGCATGGGCGTACTCGCTCCACGGATTGAGGTACAACTGGCGCAGGATGTGCGTGGGGTAGAAGTTAAGGTTGTCATTCTGCAGCCAGTGCATCACCCGGCTGAGATGATAGACCATCGAATCCCAGTTGTTGGGGGCAGCCTGGACGGCAATCACCCCGCTGAGAGCGGCCGCCAGCCCAACCCCTGCCAGCAGCAACTTATCTGCCAGATGCAGAGCGTGGCGGGCAGGGTTGAAATCAACGCGGGCAGCGGCAAGATGGCGGCTGCGCAGCAGAACCAGCACGCCCAGCAGAGCAATGCCCCAGCCAATCGCCAACCCAAGCCGGTTAAGCGCATTGAACAACGAGGCAAGTTCGCTGAGCAGAGTGAGCAATCCGCCCCACACTGCCCAGCCCAGCAGCAGGTTCAGGCGCAGGTCGGCCGGCAGGTACGCTCTGCGGGCAAACAGCAGCAACAGGCTCAGCCAGGTGAGGAATAGCAACAAGATCAGCATTGGGGGCAGGTGTCGTTGAGCTTATCGGGTGGAAATAATCTCCCGCGGCGATTATAACCCGCTTTGGCAGAATTAATGAGCAGAAAGACGCAACTTTTTAATCCCCTGTTGCGTATTAAGATTACATTATATTCAATTACACAAAAAGGATGGCTGCGATGTTCAAATTTCTTTTCGATCTCATCGGCGGATTTATTGGACTGGTTGTCGGGTTGATTACCGGCATCTTCGGTCTGGTGATCGGGCTGATCGGCACCGTATTGGGCTTGACGTTCGGCGCCATTGCGCTGGTCATCGTGATCGTGTTGGGCGTGCTGGCGCTGCCGGTATTGTTGCTGATCTGGATTTTCTGACCGTGATGGTATAATTCCATCCATGATCGAAGACATCCAAAACCCTAACCCTGATGAAACCTCCGCAGAACCAGAAAACCCGCCTGCCCGCCGGGCGGGTTATTCGCTTTCGTTGGTGATCGTGCTGGTGGTTATATTTTTCGGCGCCGGTCTGCTGACTGGCTACCTGGCGTGGGGACAGCCGCTGGCGCAATCCAGCCAGGCGCTGGAAGATGCCCTCTCGCGAGCAGAGGCAGCCGAGGCGGTTCTGCAGCAAGCCGGCATGGGTTCGCCGGGCGAACCACAGCCAACCCGCGATCCGGACGCGCCGATCGAGGTGGTGCGCTACCCGGTGGACGAAGCAAACAACCCGTCCTTTGGTCCGGCGGACGCGCCGATTACCATCATCGAGTTCAGCGATTACGAATGCCCCTTCTGCACCCGCTGGCACGCCGAGGTGTGGCCCAAATTACTGGAAACCTATGGCGAAAAAATCCGCCTGGTTTACCGTGACTTTCCCCTTTCCAGCATCCATCCCAACGCCAGTGAAGCCGCTGAAGCAGCTAACTGCGCCAACGAGCAGGGCAAATTCTGGGAATACCACGATCTGCTGTTCCAGGCGTCCCAGGGGCTGGGACGGGAAGCCTACGAGGCATACGCCAGCCAACTCGATCTGGATCTGGACGGATTCAAAGCCTGCCTGGATGAAAAACGCTACGCGGACGAAGTAACCGCCGATTACGAATTTGCCCGCCAGCTGGGGGTACAGTCCACCCCAACCTTCTTTATTAATGGCGTGGCGTTGATCGGCGCGCAGCCGTTTGAAGTGTTTCAGGAAGTGATTGATCTGGAACTGGCTGGCAAACTAACCGAATAATATCAGGGGTGGCCCATGAAAAAGTTCATTGCGGTTGCAGGCAACATCGGGGTGGGCAAATCTTCGCTGGTTGACCGGCTTTGTCAGCGGCTGGGCTGGCAGCCTTTTTTTGAGCCAGTCACCGAAAACCCCTACCTGGCGGATTTCTACAGCAACATGCACGCATGGAGTTTCCATTCGCAGGTCTTTTTTCTAACCCACCGGCTGCGCATTCACCAGCAAATCCTGCGTTGGGATGGGTCCGTCATCCAGGATCGCAGCATCTACGAAGACGCGGATATCTTTGCCCGCAACTTATACATTCAAGGTTACCTTGCCAGCCGGGATTACGAAACCTACTACGCGCTGTATCAGACGCTGGCGCACTTCATTCCACCGCCCGATCTGGTCATCTACCTGCGCGCCTCGGTGCAAACCCTGCAAAACCGCATCCGGCAGCGGGCGCGCGATTATGAACGCGGGATCAGCGATGAATACCTCGACCGGCTGAATCGCCTGTACGAAGAGTGGATTTCGGCATTCACCCTGTGTCCGGTGTTGACTGTGCCTGCCGACAACCTGGATTTTGTTGCCCATCCGCGTCACCTGGAGTTGATCCTCAAAAAAGTTCAGGATAAACTAACCGGGAAGGATGAGGTGATTTTCTCTCCGGAAGAGATGGCTCTGGCGAGCGATTAAATTCCGCAGCGGTTCAGCGCGGCTCGATGGTCAATTTGATGGCGGTACGTACCTTGCCCTCAATGTCCACATCCACAAATTCCGGAATGCACACCACCGAAATTCCGTCTTCAGCCAGATAGCCTTTGGCGAGCACCAGCGCCTTGACGGCTTGATTGACCGCTCCCGCGCCAATGGCTTGCACTTCGGCGCGCTTATGCTCACGCACGACACCCGCAATTGCCCCTGCAACAGCGGCGGTTCGAGAGTTTGCTTTGACTTTGATGACATCCATGGCTGGTATCTTCCTTTCTGTGATCAGGTTCGATGCCAAGCAAACAAAGGTCGGGGACTCTAAATAAATATTCTTTTCTGTCAAGATTGTACAGGAATTAGAGGTGATATTCAAGCATCATCTTGACCAGCGCAGAACAAGCGTTCAAGGCAGGCTCACCGTAAATCCATACGGGTAATCCGCACAACGACAATGTTGACCATTGTTGTCTATTATAAGCCTGCCGGGAGCGGTTTTCAAGAAGGGAAAACCAGAACCTGACTTCTCAACGGCGCGCCAGGCGGAAATTGAATGAGGGTGATGCAAGGAAAAAGGCGATTAGTTGGCAGGCGGCTTGCTCATCAGTGCCATTAATTCCATTTCATCCAACTGCGGCATGCGGATGCCCCAATCGCCGGCGCTGCCACCGTAGATGCCGTGCACAAGGAAACCGGTCTGCTGGAGCATCAGGCGCAGTTCGGCGGGCACGTAGCTGCGCTCACGGGTGGGGATGCGCCGCCTGCCTTGCGGGGTATCCACCTCCATGAAACCGTTTTCGACCGATTGTAGCGGGTCGAAGCGCCCTGCCTCGATATCTGCCTGATGATACATGCGGTAGTAGCGCATCGCGTTGAGCACGGTGATCAGCCCGCGCCCGCCCGGCTTGAGCGCGGCAAAAAGCACCGCCAGGATGGTCAGGTCGCGGTCGAAGGCATCCTGTGCGCTGAGCAGCGAGAGCGAACCTTCGCAAACCGAATACACTGCATCAAATGGTTGAGCGGCGGTGTATGCCTGCGCCGGGCTGTGCACCCACTCCACCGCGACGCCCGCCGCCGCGGCAGCTTTTTGTGCCTCCGCCAACATGCCGCTGCTGATGTCCACGCCGGTAACGCGGTAACCACGCCGGGCAAGTTCCACCGCGTGCCGCCCGCTGCCGCAGCCGATGTCCAGCACGCGCATCCCCGGCTGAAGGTGAAGGTGTTCCACTAGAAAATCGGCTTCCGCCAGGGTTGCCGTGACGAACGATTCGCCCATATACAGCGGGGCGTAGTGATCGAAAAATTCTTGCCAATCGTTAGGATACATGTGTTCTCCGGAATGTTAAAAGACCGAACGCCAAAATGCAGGCAGATTAATGTAAGTCCTTAAGGTGGGTGTTGAACACCGGTCGAGCGAAAAACCCAGCAAGGCGAATGCCAGTCCGGCGATCAGTAGCAGCGAAATGGGAATGATGAACCCGTAACGGCGCGCCTGAAACGCGCCAAGCGTGATGACGTCCTTGATCACCTTGTCCCAGGTTGCAGGCAGATATCGCTGACCTCCAGGTAAGCCAGATTTGCTTCCAGGGAGATTAAGCCGGGCATCAGGTAAACTAATTGCTGCGCCATGACCGGCAGAATGCGCATATCCCCCGCGCTTTCTCGACAAAAGAGGATTCTCGGATCAGCAGATAGGTGGTGCTGCCGACCAGGTTGAGCAGGATGACCACGCCGAGGATCGCCCAGATACTCGACGTAATCCCCTGCCCCTTTCGGTAGGTTGAGCCTGCCCTATTCGTACTTGAGCGCATTGACCGGCACCAGCGTTGCCGCGCGCAGCGACGGGTACAGCCCGGAAATCAGCCCGACCAGCGTCGAAAACAGCAGCGCGAACACCGGCAGCCAGGCAGGGGTGTAGGTGGTCATTCCGCTGGGCGCACCGCCAAACTGCCCGCCCTGCCCCGCCAGAAAGGTGGTCGCCAGGAAGCCGATTGCCAGGCTGCCGCCCCAGCCGAGCAGCACCCCGCCGATCCCGCCAATCAAGCCAATGCCAGCCGACTCACCCAGGAAGATGCTCAGCACGTCGCGATTGGTCGCGCCGATGGCTTTCATCAAGCCGATCTCGCGGGTGCGCTCCAGAATCGCCATGGTCATCGTGTTGGCGATGCCGATGGCGGCCACCAGCAGCGAAATGGCGCCGATGCCGCCAAAGACCAACTGTAAAATGACGAAGAAACTGTTGATCCCTTCGACATAGGATTGCGGGGTGGATGCCTGGTAACCCAGTTCGTTGATCTGGTCGGCGATTTCGACCACCTGGCTGGGATCCTCGGCGCGCACCACCAGCTGGTTATAACCCTCTTTGTTGAAGTTGACCCGCTTGCCGCGCGCCCACTCCTCCCATTTGATCAGATCGTCCAGGCGGACGAACATCGCACCGTCCTGCTCGCCGCGCGCCTCGGTCAGCACGCCGGCAATGCGCAGGGTGATGGTGCGGTTGACGGGCTGCCCGTCCTGCGTCCACTTGGTGATAACAAACTTAACCCGCTGCCCGACAAATTCCTCCGGCGTGGGCGGGGGGGTTGGCTCCTGTCCGGGGCGCTGGCGCGGATCGTAGAAGTTCCTCAGCACCCACGAGCCAACAACCGCCGTGCCCGGTTCCAACGCGGTGCTGCCAACCTGAGCGGTAAACTCGTACATCGCCAGGTCGTCCACATCCACGCCCTGCATCCACGGGTAGGTTTCCAACCGTCCGAACTGAAGAACCCCGCCGCCGCTCATCAGGCTCTGACGCACGCTGACCAGCGCTACGCCCGGAATGGCGCGAATCTCTTCCACCGTGCTGGGGGTGAGCAATTTTACCCCGGGCGGCATTCCGGTGAGCGGATCCACCGCCACCGGACCAGCCTGAGGCACTTCGCTCCAGCCGGGATAGACATCAATGCGCTTCAAATCCGAGATGCCCCATAACTGGTCGGTGGCGCTGCGCTGCAAGCCGATTGCCAGCGAGACCAACAGGATGACCGAGGCGGTGCCGATCACCACGCCAATGGCGGTCAGCGCGACACGCCCCTTGCGCCGGCCGAGATTGTCAAAGATCAGTTTTACCAGATCGAAGAATCGCATTCTTCACCTCACTTTTCACTAAGTCCATCACTACCGATAAGAAAATGCCACCGATCGTCTGTTCGCCGCGCTCAACCGCCTTTCGGGCGCGGCAGCGGCTCGACCGGGACAGGTTCGCCGTCCGGCGGCATCTCCTCTCCCGGCAGCGGCTCAAACGGCGCCGGCGTTGGCTGGGCGCTATCCAGCCCGACCAGTCCGCGCAAGAATCTCACCACCTGCTGCCAGAAAGTCTCCTCCACTGGCATTTCCGGCTCCACCGGCGGGAAGCCCTCCGGCGGCACTTCGGGGACGGGCATATCCATTACCTCAACGCTCAATACCTGCGTGATGGTGCGCGGCTGGTTAAAATCGTCGGTGTAGTTGATGTTGATCTCGATATCCAGCGTGCCCGGCTGGAAAGGCATTGCCATAGCGTCCAGGGTGAAGAAACCGCCCGGATCCAGCGAGCCCACCAGGGTAACGCTGTTGGTGATCTCGGCATTGGCTGAGGTTACGCGCATATTGCCCAGTACGGCGGTCTTGCGCCCCAGGTTGGTCACTTGCAATGGCAGCTGAGTGGGCTGGTTGGTATAAAAGAAGCCCGGGTCGCGGTAGAAGCCGACCTCCACCTGTGGCAGCTGGTAGATCAGCATGGTGATGACCTGATCGTTGATCTGCCGCGCGCCTTTTTCGTCATCGTAGATAAACGAAATCTTGAACGGGTACGCGCCCGGGTTGGCGGTCACATTGACGATCAGCTTTTGCGAATTGGTCACGGTCACGCCAACCGGCACGTCGCCGAGAAAGACCAGGTTGGATGCCCCCAGCGGCGCAAAGGTGGACAGGTCGCTGCCGCCTGGCACGGGGGTGCCCTGTTCGTTGACCGATGCCCCGCCGCCCAGCACCATCGTCACCGCGCGGGCGTTGGCGGTGCCCAGGTTGCGCACTTCCAGTTCCAGGTTGAAGATGGCGCCGGGTTGGAGCGGATCTACATCCGTGCGATAGGCGCTGACCACCAGCTGCGGGCGGCTGACCAGGGTGGGCGTGGCGGTCGGGCGCCCCGGACCGCCGGCAGCCGGCCTCTTGAGGTTGACGGTGATATTTAGCGTTTCGGTAAACGATTCACTGCCGTCCAGATTGGTGTATGCCAGCGCAACCGGCAGGGTGGCAACCGTTTGCCCGCTCAAAGCGGGATTGGCGATCAGCGGTTGGAAGACGTTAACCTTCTCGTTGGGGTCAACCTCGTTCAACGCGCGCACCCCGCCGGTATCCACCGGCAGGAAATCCGTGCCGCCAAAAGTAACCAGCACGTTGCGGGCAAAATCCTGCCCGCGGTTGACCAGCGTCAGGCGCAGTTCAAACTGCTGACCGGGGACGATCTCGCCGCCGCCGCTCACGCCGTAGGAATCGAGCACCAGCAGCGGGCGGCCGCTGGCGGGCGGCGTGGGACGCCGGGCAGTGGTGGTCAGTTGAAGGCTGGCGACCTCACTGACGCCGTCCAGAAATGTCACGGTGGTCCAGTCATTGTGACCATCGTCTGCTGTCTCCGGAATTAGAATCGAAACGATCACCGTGGCGGGGTCGCCGGGGTTTAGGATCAGGTTGTCCGGGCTGACTTGCACCCTCCAGCCTGCGAGATTGGTCGGTTGGGGCACGGTCAGGTTGAGCACCGTGCCGCCGGTGTTGGTGAGCGTCAGGGTGTAGGAGACGATAGTGCCGGGCGCGCCGGTTTTAGCAGCGCTGTCGGGGGTAACGCTCAGGGCGGGTGTCTGCGCCGCAGCCGGCTGGAACAACGCCAGGGATAACAAAAGAATGAGGGAAATGATTTTTACGTTCATCACGGGTTGGCTTCCTTTGCAGCAGTTTGAAAATTGAAGGTCGAAGCAGCCTGGTACTCCGCTTCGCTGACGATTCTCCCATCCAGCAGGTAGAGCGATTGGGTGGCAAAGGCATGGATGCGCGGGTCGTGGGTGACGACGATGACCGTCTTTCCGCTGCGGTGCAGTTCGGAAAGCAGCTGCATGATGCCGTACCCGCTGGCAGTGTCCAGGTTGCCGGTCGGCTCGTCAGCCAGGATAATGTCCGGCTGGTTGACCAGCGAACGGGCAATCGCCACGCGCTGCTGCTGCCCCCCCGACAACTCGGTTGGCTTGTGGTGAACGCGGTTCTCCAGCCCGACCATGCGCAGCAATTCGTGGGCGCGCTTGCGCCGCGCGCCGGTGGAAGCGCCCGCAAATCGCAGCGGGAAGGCGACATTCTCCAGCGCGTTCATGGTCGGCACCAGGTTGAAGGATTGAAAGATAAAACCGATCTTCTTGCGGCGATAGACAGCCAGTTCGTTCTCGTCCATCTTTTCCAGCGCCACCCCTTCGATGGCAATTTGCCCGGAGGTTGGGCGGTCCAACCCGCCCAGCAGGTAGAGCAGCGTGCTCTTGCCCGAACCGGACGGACCCATCACCACGCTGAAAGTATTGCGCTCGATGTCCAGGCTAAGCCCTGCCAGAGCGTACACCTTTTGCCTGCCCATGATATAGGTTTTGCGCAGGTCGCGGATTTGAATAAAGTGAGAGTTTGAGTTTGCCATGCGAACCGGTTAGAAGAACATACGAGCCGGGTTAAGCCCGCTCAACTGCGCGCCGATGAAGGCGGGCAATGATTGCAGCGCCAGCAACAACAACACCGAGACGATCACCGCCAGCCAGGCTTTGCCCTTTCCCAGCCCGGTCAGCGGCACCACGCCCACCAATAGCAGCACAACCATCCACAGGGTGTACAGGTCAATGTGCGCCAGCAGTGAGCGTAAAAACGCCTGGAACCCGGCGGCGTCCGCGGCGATAAATCCCGACACCCCCGGCGCTTGAATTACCTGGCGGGTGGCAAGCAGCCAGACGGTTTGGACGAGAAAGCGGACGGCAAGCGGCATGCTCGCCCAGGCTGCCAGATTGAGCGCCGAGGTGTTGCTGCCGCGGCTGCCCACCAGGGTCAACCCGAGATGGAGGATGCTGCCGAGCAGGATCCAACTGATCCACACACCCGCCAGCGCGCCCAGCGCGGGCAGGACGTAGATCACCACCGGGCTGGAGCGGTTTTGCTGGCTCTGGAAGTACTGCTCCTGCTGTTCGGGCGACCAGTACTGGAAGTCGGGCGGCAGTTCGCCGCTAGCCTGCGCCTGCGAAGCCGCCGTGCGGGCGGGTCCGCCTGCCAGGGTAAGCACCAGCGCCAGGATACTGAGGACGAGCAGCGGCGCCAGCCAGACGCCGCTTTCCTGCGCGGTGATGGCTTTCATCGTTCTGCCCGGTCGGAAAAAAACCGGCAGCAGCCAGTCGAAGCGCAGCCGGCGCGGGCGCATTTCTTCAAATTCGTCTGTGGAATTAATTTCTGCTTCTGCCATGGGATCTCCTCGGAGGATGAAAAAATAAATTAAGACTTTCTGCCGCCTGACCAGAGCCTAAATTAAAGACGAACAAATCCGGTTAAAGTTCAATCGCGGGCGGCTCAAACCTGCGCGATTGCCCTCCGCCTTAATAAAGACGAACAAATCCGGTTAAAGTTCCCTGCCGGCGGTTATCTGCCGGGAAGAACGCCTTCAATCCATCTGGATGCAGGTCGCTGCTTGCAAGCCGCCCTTGGCAAGGGTTGATTTGCGAATTTTATCCCGGTTTGGCTTTTTAATGTAGCACATTTCCAGATCCTTGGACAGATTCAAAACCGACCTTCGGACAGAAGGTTGTTGTTGCGAGGGCGCCAACCCGACACCTGCACCTGCTGCCCATGCCGGTGGTGCAGGTGAGCAATCAAAAAGGCGGGCGCGGGGGCGAAGCCCCCGCGAGGCGGGGCGCAAGCCCCGCCGACCCGCCTTTGGAGTGAGGCGCGGGGTTGAGCGGTTACG
>JAVSME010000036.1:0-53515 GCA_039666315.1 Bellilinea sp.
GCACAAGCACCGGTCAAACTGGTGTCCCCGCAAGGGGATGTTATTCGAGTCCCCTTGGGGGCACAAGCACCGGTCAAACTGGTGTCCCCGCAAGGGGATGTTATTCGAGTCCCCTTGGGGGAAAGCAATCGAAGCAATACAGCACGAGCAACGGCGCGCTGCATTCTTTGCGCCTGCCCACCCCATAAGACTTGGTGGATATTCAAGCCATGGCAGCCATCCATCCCGCCTTGGATAAACCGCGCATCCAATTTCTCGGTTACTGGAAATAAAATTCCTGGTTTAGCCCTTGATGAATAACAGGTTTCTTAGTGGGCACAATGATCTGCCTTTCCGGGTGGGTTTTGCTTCCTGCATGTGAAAGCCCTGGCAATTGAATCTTGGCGATTGACCAACCATCAGCCTCTTGACAATCGCTCGTTGATGCCGTATAATGCAACCGGTTGCAAGTGAGGTTTTGTGCAGATGAGCAAAAAAAGCGCGTTCACCATTTCAGATATTGCCCGGTTGGCGGATGTTTCCAAATCAACCGTTTCGCGGGCGTTGAATGACAGCCCGCTGATTAGCGTGGAGACCAAGCAGCGCATCCGGGCTATTGCCAGCCAGCACCAGTTTCAGGTCAACGTCCCTGCCCGCCAGCTCAGCCGCCGGCAGAGCAATACGTTAGCATTCGTCACGCACGCTACCTGCGCCCAAGACTTCTCGGTCGCTGACCTGTTCAACCTGGAAATCATGGGCGGCATTTCCAGCGAACTGGCTGCCAGCGGATACGATTTGCTGGTGGTGCACGTTGATCCGCGAGAAACCGGCTGGGCGCGCCAGTATCTGGCTACTGGACGGGTGGATGGCTTCATCCTGCTCACCTCCAGCCATAAAACCGCGCATGTGCGCGCCTTGCTGGAGCACGGCGCGCCGTTCATCGTATGGGGATTTCCGCTGCCCAATCACTCCTATCCGTCGGTCATGGGTGATAATTTTCGGGGAGGGCAACTGGCAACCCAATACCTGTTGAGCCTGGGACGGCGGCACATCGCGTTTCTGGGCGGACCGGAATACGAATTGGAAGTGCAGCAGCGCTACCAGGGGTATGTATCTGCTCTAAATGCGGCGGATGTGCAACCAAAGCCGTCTTTGGTGCAGTACGGGGATTTTACCTCCGCTTCCGCTGAGGCAGGCATTCGGCGCATTCTGGACGATAACCCGCAGCTGGATGCCGTTTTCTCGAACAGCGACCTGATGGCGATTGCTGCGATGGGCGTGCTGCGCCAGCGCGGCAGGCAGGTGCCGCAGGATGTGGCGGTGGTTGGCTATGATGATCTGTCAATCGCGCAGTTGAGCAGTCCACCGCTGACGACCATCCGCCAAAACGTTCCACTTGCCGGGCGGCTGCTGGCGCGAAATTTGATCCAGTATCTGCGTGACCGCATTGTCAGTAACGTAACCTTGCCGGTTGAGTTGATCGTTCGCGCCTCCGCTTGAGAATTTTTTTTGCGACTTAATGCAACCGGTTGCATTATGAAAGGAGATTTCGATGAACCCGTTAGTTTTTTCGATCATTGCCCTGGAACGGCAGGAACAACTTCGCCAGGAAAAATTTATCAACCAGTATTTTGCCCCCGATAGCCTTGCCCAGCGCGCGGTGAATCCGTGGCGAATGTGGATGCAGCGTCTTGTCGCGCTAGTGGTTCACCCCAAACCTGACTGCCGGATGGAGACAGCGCATCGTTGGGGAGAAAAATGTTCCTGAATGGGTGTATGATTGCCATATCCGCAGCCGCGCCTGGCGATACCAGCAATGGAACGGGCTCGGTGAGCATGGGACATCGTGCGGACGCGAGGAACTAGAATCTATGGATTCGATCCTGGTTGAACCTCCAATTGCGCGCGGGCGAACCGCAGATGTTCACGCTTAGGGTGAGGGTAGCGTTCTCAAACTTTACCACGCCTGGTTCGAGGAGAATGCCATGCGTCTGGAAGCCGGCAACGCACAGGCGGTGCCGCGGCGGGCGTTTCTGCGCTGGCAGTCGGCGAGATGGCGCGGGTGGCGTTGCCCAGTCTGTTCAGGACGCCGATGGGAACGTTTTCGCGCTCGATGGTGCCGCGCATGTCGGGGAGGCACCCTGCCGGTTTATAAATCGGGATAACCAACCGGGATAATATAGACCGGCTGGTGATCTTCCGGGAGTGAAAGGATCGTGCTCACTTGGTCTTCGAAGAAAGCGCCAATCGGCACGGCGCCGAGATCCAGAGCTACCGCTTGCAGAAGAAGGTTCTGGGCAGCATGACCGACCTCCATATAAACGTAACGCGGTGTGCGTTCCGCTCCATATCTTTGCTCGGTGCGCTCATAAACTGCGCTGAAAATGAACACGGCTGCTCCCTCCAGCACCGAATCCTGATGCAGCGAGGCGGCATGCAGTTCGGGGCGCAAATCTCCCTGCAGATGGAGGCTCAGGCTGTGTTGCTGCGGATCGTAGTGAAAGACGCCCTGCGCGGTAGCGACGTACATTTCCAGCGGATACAACGCCCCGGCTGAAGGAGCCGTGCGCCGCCCGGCTGCATCCGTGATTCCTTGCGCAGACCACAATAATTGACCGATTTGTTCCATGCTCAGCGGCTGATCGGTATACGAACGTATCGAGCGCCGCCTTGCCATGACTTCCTCCAAAGTCTGCGTGCCGATTAAATCAGGACTGGGCAGTTGGTACCCCTGAGCGGAAGCATCTGGGGTCTCACCGGCGTGATCTGGCGTGGTGGGGGTGGTTGGCGTACCGGGAATAGCCAATTCCGGCAATTCCACCGGTTGACATGCGGAAACCAGCAACGCGGTGAGGATTATTGGTATCCATACTAATCTTGCCTTGACGGGGGGGAGAAATAGACGCATATCAGCCTCCGTAATCTAATTAAAAGCGAACCATTGGTGTTGGTGGGATGATCGAAGCGATCAAACGGAACATTGCAAGGCTCATTGCCGCAGCCATGCTGTGCTGAAGTGTTGCAAGCGGCGGCTCAATCTTTGAGCGGCCACTGGCTGCAGCTTTCCAGCCGGTTCATGGCGGAGCGGCAGGGTAACAGCCGCGCCGCTTTGGTCTGCTGCCTGGCTGATTGGCTGCAAATTGTTGCAGTTGACTAACCATCATCTGGCGGGTATGCCAAGGCGGCAGAAGCCTCAGCGAATAGATCAATGTGAAAAAGTTGCTGCGCGGCTCGTCAACGATGCTTTGGTGGCAGCATTTGATTCAGGAATACATGCCTGGAGATTCTCGCGGCTTGAATGACAGAGATTTCTTCAGGTTGAACGTTGACCTTTTAGGGTATGTGATAACTATAACATACTTAACCCGTTTTTTGACCCTCCTCTTGCTGGGCGGGCTTTTTGGGGGTCAGGCTGACCGGCTGCGCCAGCCAGTCCAACAGCGCATCTGGTGGGTCGCTTTTGCAAAAAACCGCGTCAACCTGATTCAGCCAGATTTCCTTGCTGCTGATCTGACCGCTGCACAACGCAGCCAGGAAAGCGCGCGGGCAGAGGTGGCGCAGGGTTTGCAGCAGATCGAGCAGCCCACAGTTACCCCGCGACGGCTTGAGACCGCTCAATTCCGTATCCAGCAGGATGGCGTCCGGGCAATTCTGGGCGCACAGGCTTAACAAGCGCACAACATCCCCGGCTTCTGCTTCGATATGATGACCGGTGTGGTGTTCCAGGATCAAACGCAGCGCGGTGCGCACTTCCGGTTTGTCGTCGGCAAGCAGGATTTTCATTGCCAATCCCTTACCTTTTTACCGATAGAATATTGCCAACCGGCAGCCAATCATCCATGTTGCCGTACCCGCTGCGGTCGAATGGAAAGGCATCCAGTGGTTGCGCGACGCCAATGCTAATCAACACCAGAAAGCGTTTACCCTGCCAGCGTTTGCGCTGCGCAGGCGCCAGGTTCAACTGCGCCTGATGCTGGTCGAGGATTTTGTTCGCCAGTTCTTCGCTCAGCGGTCCCAAATTTTCCACCTGTAAAACCGGCGCGCAGGCGCGCAGTAAACCTTCCCCATTGTTAAGAGTGAAATACAAGTGATCACCGGCTTCGACCCGACCAAAGGGGAGTTTACGCCCGGCTGCGCCACGCACAATCATCGTTTTCTTGCCGTTGAGCAGTTTTTCCAGGTCGTTTTCTTTTGCATCCACATACACAATGTGATCCATGCCAGACTCCTTGTGCCGGAGTTCATTTGCCCGGCATCTTGAGTGTAATGCGCAGAGACTGAGCGCGCATCTGAAACCGGTTTAGTTTTGGTCTGCCCGATAGGATGAATTCTGCTTAGCCAGATGGGCAGGGGGGGTTGTAGCAAAAGGAGCGGATGCGTTGTTTTGGTGGTGGATGTTTTTGAAAAAACCGTGCAGCCGTAATTTTAGATTCGTTTTTTTAAGACGAGGGATACCGCTTCGGTGCGGGTGGAAACCCCTAGTTTGGATAGAATGCTGCTGACGTGCGATTTGGCAGTCGAGACGGACACCACCAGCCGCTCGGCAATTTGCTTGTTGTTCAAACCTTCGACGATTAAATTAAGCACCTCGCGCTCGCGTTCGGTCAGGTCGTCGCCCAGTGTGGGTTGCGCCGGGCGGGAAGCCCGGATCAAGACCTCGGCGGCTTCGGGCGAGAGGGTTGGCTTGCCCTCCGCCGCCAGGCGAATGGCGCGCGCCAGTTCTTCGGCGGTCAGGTCCTTTAGCAGGTAGCCGATAGCGCCGGCTTCGATGGCGCTTTGCACCAGTTCCTGCTCCTTGAAGCTGGTTAAGGCGATGATCTGAATGCGTGGGTATTTTTGCTTGATCTTGCGGGTGGCGCTGGCGCCGTCCAGCACCGGCATCATCAGGTCCATCAGGATCACATCCGGTTGGTGCATACCCGCCAGAGCAACTGCCTGTTCCCCGTTGCGCGCTTCCCCCACCAATTCGAAGTCTTCAAAAATTGTCAGAAAAGATTTCAATCCGTTACGCACCACGCTGTGGTCGTCGCTGATCAGTACGCGGATCGGTTTTTGCGCGTTCAACATCTCCTCCCGTTTATGAAGTATTCCCGCTCTTCCAGCGCATGGTGATGCAGGCGCCCTGCCCCGGCTGGCTTTCGATCTTTAAATCTGCTCCGACCTGAACAGCCCGCTCGCGCATGATGCCCAATCCAAAATGGTCTGGTCGGATGCGGTCGAGGACAAAACCAATGCCATCATCGCGCACCTCAAGGTGTATTTGCTGCGGGGTCTGAATCAGGCGCAACGCAACCTGGGCGGCATCGGCATGTTTGGCAATATTGTGCAGCGCTTCCTGCGCCACACGATAGAAGGCAATTTTAACCTCCAGGGGTATTTCACATTGCCCTTCAATGGTCAGGTGGAGTGGGACGCGTGCGCGGGCGATAAATGCGTTGGCAAGATGATGAAGCAGGTCGTTCAGTTCGGCTTCCTGCATGGCTGTTGGGCGCAGTTCGACCAACAGCGTGCGCATTTCCGCCAGCGCGCCGCGCGTCAATTCGCGTAATTCGTCTAATTTCTTGCGCCCTTCGTCTGGATTCTTTTCCCAGATGCGCGGCAGTACCTCGGCGGTGAGGGTGGTGGAAAACAGGGTTTGCGAGACGGCATCATGCAGTTCGCGCGCCAGGCGGTTGCGCTCGGAGAGCGCGGCAATTTCGGCTGCCTGGGTGCGCAGCATGGCATTTTCGATTGCCAGCGATGCCTGGTCAGCAAAAGTTACTGCCAGTTGTACTTCTTCGGGTTGAAAATTCCGCGGCACAGCGTAATACAGCGCCAGTCCGCCGTAAATTTGGGACTTGATGACCATTGGCACCGCCAACACTGCCCCATAGCGGTCTTTAAGGGATTGTAGTTTTATTGTCAGTTCGTGTTCCAGGGTGACCGGCTCGCCTGTGGAAGTGCGCACCGCTGAACCAGAAAAGACCGTGCTGGTGTCATTGACCTGTACGGGTTCGCGGGTGAGCACCGCCTTGCCCAGCGCGCCTTGACCGATGGGCAGATGAACGTTGGATATATAGTCAGGTGATAACCCGACCGATGCCTCCGGAATCAGGCGTTGATTGTCCGCATCCAGGCGATGGACGGCAACCGCCTTTGCCTGGAGTAAGTGCTGCGCTTGGGCAACGATGTGTTCAAGGATTTCCTGCAGCGGGCGCTCGGTGTTGAGGATGGACAGCGTGTCGCGCAGACTTTCCGCTACGTTTCGCCGTTGTTCGGCATCTTGAAGCAAGCGAGCATTTTCGATTGCCAAAGTGGCTTGATCGGAAAGCATACGGGCGAGGGCGATATCCTCATCGCTGAATTTGCGCGGTTGGATGAAATGGAAGGTGATCGCCCCGAAGATATTATCATGCACGAACAAGGGCGTTTTTAACAGGCTGTGATAATACTTTACGGTGGCGCTCAATCCGGCGGTCAGGATTGAATTGGCGTCCGTTTCGGTGTGCGCGAGGTGTGGCTGGTAAACGGCTGGAATGTCTTCGATGATAACCACATCCCCATGCATCAATGCCTGATCGGTCATGCCCTGGTAAAACGGGGTCTCGCGGATGACATCGAAGTCGGCGGGCAGATCGCACGCAGCAACCGTGCGGACGCAGTTTTCGGCTTTGGATACCTGGCGGATCATGACCGAGTCAGCCTGCAGCCACTGTTTAGCCTGGCGGGCAATTGCCTGCAGGATGTTTTGCAGCGGCTGGCTTGAGTTGATCATGCGCAGCACGTCGCGCAATCCTTCCGCCACCTTCCAGCGGCGCTCGGCTTCCTGCATGGTGATCTGGTCGGTCAGGTCAATGATCATGCCGTCAATGTGGGAAAGCCGCCCAAGCGAATTGAAGAACGGAGTGGAAAAGATGTGAATATATGCCCATTCCCGGCGTTTTTTGTTGAAAATGCGCGCGATTTGGTTGTAAGGTTCGCCGTGATGAACGGAGCGGCGATGGGCATCGCGCACCTTGGCCAGGTCTTCGGGGTGGATGGCATCGAACCAGATTTCGAGTCGCTGCGGGTCGTCAACGCCGAAGATCTCACGCAAGGAGGGACTGACGAACAGCACTCGTGCGCCGTAAGGGCGGCTGCGGTCGGCTTCCAGGCGATAAAGCGCGAAGCGGTGGGCGTTGGTGACCAACGATTGCAGCGCTGCCTGGCTTTCGCGTTCCTGCTGGATTGCCAGGGCGCGGTCAGTCACGTCGGCGATGATGTCGAGAATCGCAATCACCTTCCCGTCCTTGAGGATGGGCGCCAGGATGCCATCCCAATACGAGGTCATCCCGCCGCTTTCGGCGCGAAACGATTCCACTCTGAGGGTTTCGCCTCGCAAAACGCGTTGCATGTCAGGCTGGAAAAAGGCTTCCTTTCCTGGCGAGAGCTGCGCCAGGCTGATGCCAGGCACAATTTGATCGGGCGTCAGCGGGGTAAACCGTTCAGCCAGCAGGGCAAAGGCGGGGTTGCAGCGCACCAGGTTGAAACGGGTGTCAAACCAGGCAACCCCGACCGGCAGTTGGGTAAAAAGCAATTCCAGCAGGTCGGTCGAGAGGGACGAAAAGGAGTGGGCGTTTTGAGATGGCTTCACGGGTTGGCTTATCCGCGCCTCCGCGCCATTTAATCATATCATCTATTCGGAGGAAGAATGCGCTCGCCGGGTGAAAAAAACCGCCGGCAATCCGCTCCGAAATTGAAAAACGCCGGCGCGTTATTTGCGCCCGAAATCGGCGGGAATTTGCCCCCAGTTTTCGGTATCCCACTTGAGCAGCGGATTGGGGTAGTCGTTGGTGATCAGCCACTGCTCGGCGCGGGCGATCAGATCGAACAGCACCGCGTTGCGCTCGTCGCGCGCCAGGCGGGTTTTGCAGGTTTTTTCCTTGACCCATTGAAGGGCATTTTCCGAATCTGAATACACCGGCTGCGAGTCGCCTCGCTTTTTGAGCAGCGCCAGCGCGTGGACGATGGCTAAAAATTCGCCCACGTTGTTGCTGCCGTTTTCGAAGGGTCCCTGGTGGAATAACGCCTGCCGGGTTGTGGTGTGCAGCCCGCGGTATTCCAGCACGCCCGGGTTGCCGCTGCAGGCGGCATCCACGCAGTAACTATCCGCGATGGGCGGCGAGACCAGCAAGGCAGATTGGGTTAAACGGCTTTGCTGGTAGGCTTGCCGGGAGGGAAAGCGCAGCGCGGCTTCGGCGGCGGCGCGGCTTTCGAAGGAAAGATACTCCGCGCCGGGGAAACCGTTGACCTGCACCGCGCATTTCTCCCAGCTGTCGAACACGCCGGTCTGGCGGCCCTGCCAGACGGTGTAAAAACGGACTTTGGGCATAACCCGGATTATACTCGCGAAATGGACGGATGGCTGTGACTCGCCCGGGGCTGCGCCGAGGGCTTTTTCGAGCACCGGCTGGAATAGATGCGCCTTGAGAAAAACGTCCTTACCACCCCCGTGTTCACCGATGAATCAACGGCAGGTAGTTGTAGGTGCGGATCAGAATGGGCAGCACCGCTGTGTTGTTGGGCGTTTCCAGCTCTGGTGTGGATGTGGCGATCGCCGCCGTGCAATCGAAGCGGTCGAGCGCAGCCACGCGGTTCGATACCCGCAGTACAAGACGCAACCTTTGTTCCGGGCTGCCTTGCGACAGGCTGCCCAGCTCCCAGGTCAACAGGCTGCCGGAGCGCTGCGGGTTGCCCGCTACGCTGATTAATTCGACCCCCTCCGGCAGTTGAAACGTCAGGCGCACCGATTCGGCGCTCGCACCGCGATTGCCGTAGACCAAATCCAGGGGCAGGTCTTTTCCATAGAAGGTCACTGGGGCGGCTGGGTCGGTGGATACCCACACATCGGGGTAGGCGGAACCAAGGCTGACCTCGTCCAGGTAGGCAACCGGCAGCGGCGCCCCGGCAATCATGTTCAGGGAAAAGGTGATTGTTACCGTTTTCCCTCGCCAGGCGGACATGTCCGCCCAGCCGTGCCGCCAGGTGCCGGCAGTGCGCTCGTCACTGAAGACCTGGTGAGTGGTTTCGCCGTCGTCAACAAACACTTTCAACCCCGTCAGACCCTCGCTGGTCTCGCTGAGCATATATAAGAATGACAGGGTCGGGTTGAGCATGTCGTTGGGGATGCTGACCGTCTGCGCCAGGGTTGAGTTGCCGTCCTGCGGGCTGGTGTTGTCCCAGGATAATTGCCACACCTGATTTTGATACGGGTTTTGCCAGTACGATTCGTATTTGCCGTTAACCGCCGAGAAAACGGCGATCGGTTGGCGGGCGCCACTGCCATCGCTGAGCATATCGACCCCGGTTCCCCAATCGCCTGCCGGGCTGCGGCTGCGCAGCCTGCCAAAGCCCTGCTGCTGGTACAACAAGTGATCTCCGCCGGCGGACTCATTCCAATGCAGCATCCCCTCCCAAACATCCAGGTCAGCCGCCAAGATGTCCGGTTTACTCCAGCCAACCCCGGGGATATACTCGCTGGAGGCTACGACCTTATGAGCAGTTCGCGTTTGTATCCAAATTGCCTCTAAAGTTCCGCGGACAGTGCGCTGGAATCGATAGGTCAGTATAGAACCCAAATCCGGCGATGATAAGCAGGTTTTTTCCCAACTGCCATCCGGCTTGCGCTCCGCAGCGATCAACCCGATGCCTTCAATCTCTGGTGGGTGGTAAAAATCATGATAGTAAAAGGCATGGATACCGCCAGCCCCATCTTCAATCAACCCGCGCGGTTCGCCCGAGTTGGATAATACCTCGTCAGACCATTGTCCAGGGCTGGTCTCCTGGCTGTAGATGATCGGATATATCGGTAGTCCTTGATCGTTCAACATGTGCAGCAAGCCTTGCCGGTCCGCAAGCGCGTAATATTCCGGTACAATGGGTGCGCCGCTGAAGAGGATTTCGGGCTGTGACCAGTCGTTGCCCTGCCAGATGATACGGTGAAACCGCCAGCGATTTTCCCCCTGGGGCAATTTCCAAAAGATCACCTGGATGCGGCCGGTTGGGTCGGATAACAGCATTGGGCTGCTGGCAGAACCGCGAAATATCGTCTGGGGCGCGCTCCAGGCTCCGTCCGTTTCTCGCCATAGGGCGAATAATCCCGGCGAGACCGGGTCGAATCCCACCACCAGCAGCCGACCATCCGGGGCGATAACCGCCAGGGGCGGGGCTTCCGTTCCAGCCCGTTCGACCGGCTGCGACCACACCCCACCGGCCGGTTTTTGGGCATGAAGGATTTTTCCGGAAGTGTACCAGACGGCGTGGGTGCTGCCGGTCCCGTCCTGCAGGAACTGCATCCCGGCACCAATGGCGTACATGCCCAGATCGAGGAAGGATTGCGCAGTGCCGGGCGAGGCGTGTGCGCCAAACTGGACTGCCTGCTGCCCGGTGTGGCGGTACTGGCTGGTTAGCTGAGGCGGATTGCTCCCGCCGGGTATCCATGAGCCGAGATTGCCCTGTTCAAATCCCCAATCGGAAATTTGATTGTCCGCCGGGGGGAAGTAGATCTGCTGTCGTTGAGGCGAATGCATACTGAAGATGGTGTCCGGCAGCGACTGGTAGCTGGTCTTGCTCCACCCGGCTGTAATGCTCTCTGGAAGCGGGTCAAGCAGGGCGCGGTAATAGCCATCCTGGGTTACAGGAAACACCTTTCCTGCCGCCGGGTTGGTGCGCACCTCTCCACCAGTCAGCGGGACGCCGCGGGTGTCGTGAAAGGTTCCGTCGATTTCCCACTGATAGAAGCGGATGGGTGGGAACTGGGCGAATGCCCCGACATTGTTGGCGTTATCCACCGCCTGCACGCGAACTTCGTGCACCGGGTTTGAAGATGTGCCAAAAACCCTCCTCAGGAAAAACATTGGCTTTTCAGAAACAGCGAAACTCCAATTCTCTTCTCCTACATTTCGGTAATAAATGAGAAAATTTTTTATACCTGATGGTCCCATGTCCCAACCCTGCCAGGTGAGCAACAGACCGCCTGGCGGCGCATCGACTGGGGCGGGATGCAAGGCGACTACCGGCGGGTAGGGATCGATGGTGAATTTCCAACGGTTGCTGGTTTTCCAGGTTTCGACGTTCCCGGCTGCATCGATGGCGCGGATCAGGAACTGGAGTTGAGAACCGCCGTTTGCAGAACTGCTGTAGCTGGTCTCAAGGTAGGGGTATAGATCATTAATCCCTGAACAAGAGGAAAAGTCCTCGTTGCATATCATTAGATCATAACCCACAACTCCCGATCCGCCGGTGTCCTGGCCCGACCAGGACAGAGTATACGGCGATGGCGCAGGCTCGGGCAGTGGATCGATGCGGGTGGCAGGCGGGTCGGCATCCAGCGAATACCAGTCGAAATCCTGGATATAGTCACTGACCAAGTTTAGGATCAGTGTTTCATATGGACTTTTACGATGATAATACTGAGTGATGGAGACGTTGTAGGCTTTGTTGGCTATTTTATTTAAATATAACCAGCCATTCTCGTATACATACTCGTATCTTGAATAACCGATGTAACGACCGGTGGCTGACCAACTGGCGACGAAATTATCCGCACCTCGATTACCGTTAATGACGTCAGCCTGATAATAACCATAAGCTATGACCTGAACTTCCCCAGTTAATACGTCAAAAACAGCGAAATCATACCAGCCATCCGGTGTGGCTTGAGCGTATTCTTTGATATCAGCGGTGAAGGCAATCTTGCTGCCATCCGGCGACCAGATCGGGTAAATGCTGTAATCGCACCAGATCAATGCCCGCTGGTTGGAACCGTCGGCGTTCATCACCCAAACATAATAATGACCATCCAGGCGGTCGGAAACGAACAGGATTTGCTTGCCGTCCGGAGACCAGGAGGGCATACCGTCGTATGCGCTGTGGCGGGTCAGCCGGGTCGGATTACTGCCGTCGGCATTCATGGTGTAAATTTCGTATTGACCGCCGTAGCGCATCTGATAAACAATGCGCTGACCATCCGGCGACCAGGAGGCATTGAAAGCCGGGTCCTTGTACGGGCTGTTGGTTAGCTGAACCAGGCCGGTGCCATCCGGGTTGATGGAGTAAATTTCATAATAACCGCCACGGTCGGATGAAAAGACTACCCGGGTGCGCTGGCGGTTGAGGTCGGCGCGAATCTCATGGGCGCTGTCGTTGGTCAAGCGCACCAGGCTCTCGCCTGGGGCGGGTTTGTAAAGAAACAGGTCCCACTGGTCGGCGTACACATTAATCACGAACAGGTCCCAGGCGGTGCCGATCTCGACGCCATTGATGTGGTTCTCGCCTAATCCTTCCAGCGAAATACCAGCAGGCTTGGATTGGGGCATTATCTCCATTAACGCATCGGGTGATTCGTAAATTGCTGTGCGGTCTGGCGGCGAGTCGCCGGTTTGCGACTGGGCGCTGACGAGGATACCGGGCGACAGGAACGCCAGAACTATCCCGATAGATGCCAGGCAAAGCAGTCGGTTTCTCATGGTGCTTAATCCTTCTTGTATAGGCGTACGTTTTCGCTCGTATGGACAATCCGAAACCAGGAAGCCCGTGACTCCACCGCTAATCCCACCCTTATCCATACTCATTGTACACAATTTCAACCAATCTTAGCACCCCCAATCGGTCCGGTTTTGCGCCCGGCAAGCCCAAGTCCGCCAGCAGGTCGAGGATAACCCCGGTGATTTCCGCGATCTGTTCATGTTTGACTGTCATCGGCGACCCGCATCTGAATGTTCGATTGCGCTGAGTTTACTGTACAAAAAAAGCGCGCTGCCTGCCCCCGGCACGATACTGTCCGCCTGGATGAAGCGCCCCAGGCGCGGGTCGTACCAGCGGGCGTTGTAAAAATACAAGCCCAGCGCCGGTTCGCTGCGCTGACCGGTGAACCCGAACGGGCTGGGTAAACTCCCATTGGGGCGCGGTTCTCCCTTGCGCAGCGCAGCGGAGCACCCCCGAGCGCAGCGAGCGGGGCAGGCGGTGTACAGGTTTACCTGCGGGTTGCCCCCATTGGCATCGGTTTGGACAACTGCCGAACCGAGGTGGTCGCCGGACAGGTAAGCCACGCTGCTGGCTGCGGCGGTGTACTCGCGCACACCTGCACTTGCGGCAGGTGCAAGTGCCGCCACCCGCTGCGCGGCGGACAACCACGGAACTGATTGAAAGTATTCGATTGGTAAGGTGCCAGGCTTGGTCGAGACTCAGGTCAAATCAACTGGTTGACAACTCCTCAGTGTCAGTGTTAGATGAAGTCTTGTCTATTACAATTTTAGCCCATCCATCAGGAAAAGAAAAATCCATTTTTTCATGGCTTGCCTCGTTTGTCATTTGGATGCGCCTCCTGTTGATGCGATGTAAACCGTTCAATTTGTCTTTGGATAAGCTCATCTCTATACTTGGATAGCCTTGCATACCAGAAGAATTGGACATACGTCCCCAATGCGCTGATCACAAAGACAAATGGAACCAAACAAAGAGCCGGATATGCCAGAGTCATGCTCTCTAAAACACCAGTTTCGGCCCATATAAAAACACCTACTATCAATATCACAATGAATGACATTATAGAAATCAAACCTGCTATTCTTAACGATCGTCGAAGTTGATTGCTCCTTTCGATCGGGTATACGACCGTGAACTGTTTGATTGCTAATACCAGGCAGCCTAAAGCTAGTAACCCAAGGAAAAATATCAGGAGCCATTGGATGAGGGCAAAATTCATCATCGCACCTCCACATCACCAAACTTAAGCCTAAATTCCGTATATGGTTTATTAGGTAAGGATACAGCCAGACCCATACTGATGGGAGGTGGTGATACCTCACCCAGGTCTCCCAAAATTGCAACGGTTTGGATACCAAGGGATGGATAGGCAAGCGGCGATATCCAACCTGCCGTTGTGGCCCATATACTGACTTGACTTGACGAACCAACAGCCACCTGGCTGTTTAGTTTGATTTCACTTGAGCTGATACCTAAAGTTGTCTTGAAACCGGTATCGCCCGATATAAGTTCAGACGAGACCGTTAATAATGTAGCAACTGACGCAGAAGCGTTACCCAGTAATATCAGTGGGCGAACGCCTATTTCAGCCGTTACCCACCCCACACCCGCTCCGGCTGCACCGGTAACCACGGCTGTTCCCCCACCAGGAAGAGTTATCGCCGCTCCACCTGCGGCTCCACTAACTATCCCCGCTGTGATAATGACGCTCGCTGCAAAATCAAAAGCTCCTGCCACGACATCAAACACAAGACCCATGGTTGACATTGCACCAGATATTGTTTCGCTGGCATTTTCAACCCCCAACTTTTCACCGCTTCGATTTATGGTATCCCTTAGACCAAAAGTGTTGACCGAGCAATTAAGCCCGGCACTCGAAAATACGCACGGCCAATGCCCGTCTGGGTCTATATACTTGACGGGGTTGCCGTAACTGTACGCATACCTATCCCACGCCAGCGGGCTGCCCGCCCCCGGCACGATACTGTCCGCCTGGATGAAGCGCCCCAGGCGCGGGTCGTACCAGCGCGCGCCGTAGTCGTACAGCCCCAGGCTTGCCTCCTCCGCCTGCCCGGTGAAGCGATAGCGGGTGGGAGGTTCACCGTAAGTGTAGCGCAACTCGCCCTTGCGCAGCGCGTGGGGCACGCTTTGTACAATTGGGTGTTGGGTGTATTCCCATTCCCGTCGGTAACCACCGTCGTCGAACCGGTTTCGAAGCCAACCTCATTTTTGGTGATCTCCTGGTTATCGTTAGTCATCTAGGTGATTGTATACCCAGATGGCTGTCATAGTATCCGTTCCGGTGAATTCCTCCTTGATAGCTGATATGCACCTTCCAGCAATATAATCCATTGGGCGGGGAGTGCCAGATTAATCTGGACTATCACAGATTTAATCTTCACATTGGGGGATTTCTTTTTCGAATATGCGAATATCAGTGATTATTAAAGGTTCTGAAAATCGCATAAACGGTATTGGTTCCATTTCTAGGGTTCTGGCATTGAAGCGAAAAATATCTTGATTGTTGCCACTGACCAACGCAATCTCTGAAAGATCCAAAGTAAGCGGAAAGAAATTTGAGATACCAAACCAATCCGAATTAATCAAACTGGAGATCTCTTCCTCTGTAACGCTAACAACCGATTGATTTCTTTCTGTATCAAACCAATACACACTGGATACCATCTGATTGTTTTCATCACGGCTGGCAGTTATCAACAAAAGCATCCGACCATCTTCGCTCCAATAAAGTTGATCTCCAATGAGCATATCCGTTGAAGGTAGAGGCAACTTGTGAGGTTTACCACCAACCGGATAAAAAATCCATACCTCTGTATGAGAATCATTGATCTCTTCAACCGGTTGTTGGTTTTGAAACACCACCACAACCTTACTGCCTTCAGGTGACCATTGCAGGCTCGCAGGTTTCAATTTCGGATTATCGAAGGTTGAAATCTGCTGAGTATTTAATTCGGGCAAAGAAGTCACGAAAACCTGAAGTAAGCCGTTGTGATCATAATCAGTGAAGGAAATTTTTGAGCCATCCGGTGACCATTCCCCTCCTTTCTTCCATGTTCCCCCTCGAGAAGATAATTGAACCCGTTTATCAATATCATCCAGACGGACAAGTTCTATATTTTGAAATTCAGCCCAGTCATAGCCAAGGTGTCCTGAAAAAACCACATAGGCAATATATTGTCCATCAGGAGAAAGCTTGGGACTCCAGCGGTGGGAATCCGCTGGGGTTTGGGTTAATCGAAAGATTTCAACCGGAATTCCTTCTTCTGGAGAAAATTGAATGATCCGGTGTTCCCCATCAGCGGTGAATAACCCGATGTAACCACAGAAGGTTTTATTTTCTGACAGAGATATTAACGCCCCGAAATCTTTCATTTCCTCACCCAAATCATAAATCTTTTGTTTTCCGGTTTGAATGTTTATCATTCTGAGGGCTTGATTTACGTCAACAACCGTTACAAATTGATATTCCTCAGATTCTTGATTCCACACGCTTCCATCTATTGCTTTAAATGTCGGTGTGAACGGAATTGGGGAAGGAGCATAGGATGGGGTACCTGTTGTTTCTGTATTCTCATGGAAGTCTTTGGCAATGCAACTTGAAAGAAAAAACGCCCCGCTAAATAAAGCAAGAAGAACGACAGTCCATAGGACTGGAGCCTGTTTATTGATCCATGGTTTGCTGTTCATATAGACCTCCTGTTTGTTTCACGTTCATACTTCGGAAATTCGATATAAAGCTATCAATTATGATCAAGGTTTCGGCCAACTTATTGGGTAGTAAGGTGAGTAGCCAAACCTAGGACCGAGGTTTACAAACTTTTTTCTCATATCTTCATATGATAAAGCCCAATAACTTTTGGAGTCACCGGTTACTATGGCTTGATTTTGATCACTCCATCTAATATTTGCGGGTTTCCTTATTTCGAAGTGTAAATGGATTGATCCTCCAGGATATGGGGTATTTCCCATCATTCCAAGAAAAGTGCCAGTTGTGACAAATTGTCCGTGGGTTAAGTGCTCCAAATCGATATAATTGAGATGTGCGTATACGGAGTAAAACTTGTAACCAAAAACTTCATGTTCTAGCACAACTTTCAATCCCAAATCAGCAGCTTCGTTAACCCACACACCTTTAACATAGCCGTCATATGCGGCCTTAATTGGTGTTTTATTACCAAAACTTCCAGAAAAATCTACCGCCGCATGTACACTCCCTTCCGGACATCCTCTTGTAGTACAAGGGCCGCCGTAGCGATTAGTAATGCTTAACCCATCTCCAGGATACCCTAAACTCATTACAAAATACGCCTCGGCTTCAGCCTCACTGACCCACCCATCTCTATCGGTTTCAACCCGACGATCAAAGTTGTTTCCCCAATGCCCATTTGAATCTGGGTCAGCCGAACATATTTGATTTGTTCCAACGTCAACACAAAAGTGCCCGCTGGGATCGGTGTAGCGCAGCGGGTTGTTGAGCGTGTAGGCGTAGCGGTCCCACGCCAGCGGGTTGGCTGCACCGGGGAAGCATAGTTCGCGACTATCACCTTCAGTGTTCTTTGCCTATATATCCTGCATGAATATATGCAACAAGGATACTATGGTTGCTGGTCTGTAAATGCCATATCAGCATAACACTCAATCCCTTCCGTCGAGATCACTTCGAAAGCTTGTTTAGCCCGGTTCGCCCGCCATGCCATCCGCACCTTCTCATTTGTGACATACCTTTTAAGAAAAGCCTCCCGATCCAATAGGGCAATTACAAGGATTTCCCCATCGTATTCCCCATTCAATAAACACCCGTCATCAATATACACCTCATCCTTCCTTAGCTCCGGCAGGATGAGAATATCAAGCACCTCCCAATAAGCATTTCCCTTTGAATCCCGATAAGAAAACATTTCAAACCATAAGGTGTAGTACTCCTCAATTCTAATATGGTCGAATCCAAAAGAAGGGTTGTCATAGCCGATAGAACTAAAACCACCCATCATCCCCCCACCACCATGAAGCACCTCTTCTGGATACGGTGGTACGATCAAGCCAATGTAGCGGCTGTATTCCGCCGGGACCAATTTGGGGTAGTCAGGCTTGGGAGTAATTGTCGGGGTTGGGGTAATGGTTGGCGTGCGGATCCTGCCGGTGGGAGTAATGGTGACCTCGGTTGATATCTGTTTCTGGAAGGTTGGAGAGGCTGTTACTGTCGCCGCTAGTGCTGTTGGCGAGGATTCCAGATCAGGTGTTGGTATCTGACCCTTGCAGGCTGTCAGGATAACCATGACAATGCTTGTGAACAGAAGCAAGCCGGTTCTTTTCATTTGTTCTCCTCAAAGTCAGTTCCAGTAGGATTGATAGGATCTGGAGATAGACTTGGGATGCGTACCAGGCGGGGGAGGGTAAATGCTCCCATCATAGAACCTACCCATCTGAATCTGGATTTCTTGTTTCTTTGCCACGTCTATTAATAGCGCCTGATCACGTGGGTTGAAAAATAAAAATGGGTTGTGACTATCTCCGCGCCAGCCATTTGGTCCCCTGATCTCTAGATGGATGTGATCGATCTCCCCGCTGTTCGGTTGCCCACCCATGTTGCCAACCCCGCCGATGATCGTCCAGGGATAAACCGGGGCATCTTTCTTCAATCTTGGAGAACCATCGGTATGGCCAAAAGTTACAGTGTAATCACCAACCTTTACTTTGACTTTATAAGGCCCTTCATATGGATGTGTACCATTGACAATGTTAAATACATCCTCGACTACCCCATAGACACCAGCATAAACGGGTGTTCCGTAAGGAGCGAGCAGGTCAAAACCGCAGTGCATCCCCTGGCAATAATTGTAAATTCCGTCTCCTTTTTTCCATAGGTCGTAAGCCCGTTGGGTTGCACCGAACCACTGAACGCCAACCAAACTGCCAACACTAATCGGAATTCGAGAAAAGGTGAAAGGTGTTGATGATGATCCTGTGCTCAGACTTCCAGTTTCATTTCTGACGCAATATCCATCCAGAGCAATTTTACATTGACTATGCCCGCTGGGATCGGTGTAGCGCAGCGGGTTGTTGAGCGTGTAGGCGTAGCGGTCAAGCCCTTGCGGATTGCCTTTATCCGGCACCAGCGAATCGGGCGAAATGAACCTGCCCAGGCGCGGGTCGTACCAGCGCGCGCCGTAGTCGTACAGCCCCAGGCTTGCCTCCTCCGGCTGCCCGGTGAAGCGGTAGCGGGTGGGGGGTTCACCGTAAGTGTAGCGCAACTCGCCCCACGCTTTGTAAAGCAAACGGGACTGCAGGCTGCCGCCGCTGTAGGTGACCACGCTGGTCGAACCGAGGTGGTCGCCAGACAGGTAAGCCACGCTGCTGGCTGCGGCGGTGTACTCGCGCACGGCCACCCGCTGCGCGCCGAGGTAAATGTAGTTGCGCCAGGTCTGTCCGGGCGGCACGGCTTGCGCGGTCACGGGCTGCTGCGCGGCGGGCGGGCTGCCCCACACGGACGCCAGTCCCTGCCGCAGTCGTTCGAAGATCGAAGCAAACGGCAGCCACACGGCGGCCGGTGCGGGCGGCGGTGGTCCGCTGACGGGTCCGATGTAACTCGCGCGGCGCGACTCGAACGCATCGAAGTACAGCGTGCCGCTCACCCCGCTGACCATCACCTGGGCTCCCAGCCGCGCGCTGTCCACCCGCAACTGTCCGCTGGTCAGGTAGAGGGTGTTGACCAGCTGCCCATTGATCCACAAATCCACCTGCCCGTTGGCGGCAGCGCGCCAATCGAATTCGATGAAATGCACAGTGTCGCTGAGCGTCTGGTAGGTGCCGTAGGTCAGGCTGCCGTCGTCCTGCCGCCCTTCGAGCCGCAGGCGGTAGCCGTTCTGGTAGTTCAACCGCAGGCGGAGGATGTCGTTGTTCTGGGTCAGGCGCTCGTCGTAGGCAGCGAAGATGAACTGGCTGTGGCCATTGCTCATGGCTGCCGAGTTGGGGTCGAAGTAGAAACGGGCGCGGTAGCGCGGCTCGGCGTTGGGGGTGTTGTCCTGCACGTAGGCCAGGGTGGTATCGCCAACCGCTGCCTGCAAGCCGTACATGCCGCGCAGGGCGGCACTGCCGCTCACGCTCAGGCTGCCGCCGCCGCTCACCGCAGACCAGGCGCTCAGGTCTGCGCTTTCGAAGCCGTCGGCAAAGATCAAGTCCGGCGGCTGGGTGGCGGTGGGGGTATAGGTGTGGGTCGGGGTGGCAGTTACGGTGGGGGTGGCGGAGGGGGTGGGCGTGCGGGTCAGGGTGGCGGTTGGAGAGGGGGTAGGTGTGAAGGTTGCCGTTGCCGTCGGCGTGCGGGTTGGGGTGTGGGTGGTGGTTGCCGTTGCGGTCGGGGTTGGCGTGGGGGTGGAGAGCACCGCCTCGAAATAATTGCCCAGATAGAGGGTCGTCGTGCCGGAAACCACTCCCTTGACGCGCTTGCCGTCGCCGTCATAGGTGAAGGCGGCGATCACGGCGTCCTTTCTGGTCGTAGCCGGCCGCCATCTGGCGCACGCTGCCCAGCGCGTCGCCCAGGTAATACGCCATCCCGCCCGCGCCCTGCTGACCCAGCCGCCCCAGCCCGTACAGGTAGGTGTACGTCCCGTACCCCTGCGGAGCACTTACTTGCAGCACCTGTACCAGCCCGGCAGCCTGATCCAACACGTAGTCCGTGGTCACTCCGTTCACTGTTTGACTGACCCTGTTGCCCAATCCATTATACCCGTAGTTGATCTCGATTTGCGCGCCGCGGATGATGGAAGTATCTGCCATCGGTGTATTTGATTTTGGTCTCGTATCTGACTGAGTTGGTGACCGGCTGGCTTGGCAGCGGGGAGGGCGGGATTCGAATAGCACCCCCTCGATGGGGGCGCGCGGGCGAAGCATGGCAGGCGGTCTGTTCAGGCGGGGAGGGCGGGACTTTTGTCTGAGAGTAAACAAAAACCGCATAAATCGCTAATCAGATAAATTGCTATTATTCGGCACTCGTGCATAAAAGCACGGGCGCTTTTTCGTTAACTGGCCAACAGCCAGCTTTCGAAGGGAGTTTTATCCCAATGAAGGCTGGCTGTTTTGTTTTGAATGGAGATGAAACCACTTATGAGAAGGAGGAAGGCAGATTGATAACTAAATCTTATCGGATTGAAAGATCAGCTTTTGCTGAAGTGTTCGTGGAAATACTGCTCACGATCGTTTTCCAGAGATTGAAGGAAGTCATCTGGAACCAGGTTCTCTTCCCGGAGAATCTGTTCGATGTGGTCTCCCAAGCGAGTTACTTGAGAAGCACGTGGCGTGATAAGGAAAGAACCGTCCAGGTCGATCAGGCTAAAAGTGGCCCCTACCTTGACCCCGTACTTTTCACGAAACTCAGCCGGAAGAGTGCATCTTCCTCGTTTCCGAATAACGATGGTGGTTGTTTTCACATTTGCTCTCTATTGCAAGGATTTGACACTGCTTTGTTTATAGCCATTTTGAGGAGGTGAATCAATGGGTTCCATGCTGACCAATCCACTTGCCACACGGCAAATCGTCTATCTGACCATCCCGGAAGCCGCCGAATACCTGCGCGTGTCGCCGCGCACGGTGTACCGCTGGCTGCGAGAGGGACGGCTGCAGCGTTTCCGGTTGGGAAACGTTTCTCGCATCGAAATGGCTGCCCTGGATCGATTCGTTGCCCAATTTACCGAGAACACGGAGGTGTCTCATGCTGCTGATGCCGCCCACAATGGATGATCCCTTATTCCCAATCCTGTTCAACGCAGCCTTCTTCGCTGCGCTGGATGACCGGCCCCAGATCACCATGCGCAAGTATGCGGAGAATTACATCCGGGCAATCAAAGAAGAAAAAGTCAAAGTTGAAACTGTCAACCCCAAAGAATACCTGTATTTGCTGCGCGGCTGCGTCTGGCTCCTGATCATCTCGCCTGAACAAAATATGAAGGAAGTCAGAACCGCAATGCGCGAACGCATGCACATCGAAGGGGCGGTTCAGAATACCCTGATCCTGCAGCGCCTGACGCCCCCGCTTTGGGGACAGGTACTGATCTCATCCAAATGGCTCAAATCCAATCAACTGAAGGAGGAAAATCATGGCCGTTAATTTGTTGCACTTGTTCGCCGATTCTATCCACCACTTTTTTGTTGAGCAGCCTGTACTGCAAATCCTGGATCAGATCGACCAGGTCGATCGGTGGGTGCTGGAAAACCACCAACAAGCCGAGGAAGCGCTGTTGGATTTCTCTCAACCTGCGGGTTGGGAAGGCCCGGACTTCCTGGATTTTTCAAATTAGGAGCAAGGTAGATGCCAACCAAAATTGTTGCTATCGCCAATCAGAAAGGTGGCGTAGGGAAGACTACGACCGCGGTCACGCTGGGTGCAGGCCTTGCGATGACCGGACACCGCACGTTGATCGTTGATCTGGATCCGCAGGGACACGTGGCCCACATGCTCAATTTGCCGAAGTCGGGAAGCCTGCGCCGGTGGTTCTACGATGGCGAGCCGCTGGAGAAGGAAGCCGTTGAGGTGCGTGATCATTTGTTCGTCCTACGGGGAGATAAGAGCACCGATCGGGTGAAAGGCAAGATCCGGGATGAAAGCTACGGCGAAGAGTTGTTTGCCCGAGAACTGGTCGAGGGAACGCACAAGTTTGAAGTGGTGATCCTCGATATGGCGCCAAGCCTGGATGTTTTGCACGTGGCTGGGCTGCTCGCCGCAGACACCGTTCTCATCCCCACTAAGCTGCGCTTCACCGATCTGGACGGCGTTTCCGAAGTGATCCGCTCGATCCAGGAAGTCGCTCGGCACGGACATGCGATCTCACATTACGCATTTCTGCCAACTTTTTTCGACCGCACCACAAAAGAAACCATTGTCCGTTTGCGAGAACTTCATCAAGCCTTTCAGGGTCGCGTATGGCCGCCCATCATGCAGGATGTGAAAGCCGCTGAAGCCCCAGGTCACGGGCAGACGCTTTGGGAATATGCGCCCGGCGGCAGCGCTGTGGCCGGCTACACCGATACAAGCGGGAAGCGAATTGGCGGATACAGCGACACCCTCGGGCGAATGATCAGCTTTGTCGATGGGTTGGGGGCATAAGGAGGAAGGATGGTACACCCGAATAACGATCTGCGCGCGGGGCTTTCGCTTCCACCGGCCGACATCGTGGTCGATGAGATGCTGCGCGACTCGGAGCGCAGGCAGAATGAGGCCAATCTCAGCCAGGAGGAAAGGCGGCTGCTGATCGAACACCGCAAGCGTGAGCAGGCCCGAAAGGAGGCTGAGAGGAATAAATCCAAAGAACAGGCTGCCAACCGGTTGGTGCTGCTGCTCCCCAAGGATTTGAAGGAGCATATTGTCCGGCTGGCTGAAGCCCAACGGGTGACGCAGAGCCAGGTGGTTACCTTCTTTTTATATGAAGCGCTGTTGGCATATCGTAATGGGCACATCCGTTTCGAGGATTACCTGATGCCTTCAGACAGCCCGCGCTACGACTGGACGCTGATCCATCCAATGGACAGCGAGCGCTTCGCGCGCTTTTCCAAGAAAAAGCAAAAACGGGTTCGATGAACAGAAATAAGGGGAACACCTTGAGATTACCAGGGAGACACCATAAGGGAACACCTATTTTTATCCAGGGAAACATTCCAGGTGATCCCCTTGAAAAAAACAGGGAAACACCTTGACCCACCAGGAAGGCCGCAGCGCGATGATTTCAGACCAACCTGTAGTCAGAAACATCTATACCGAAAAGGCTTTCTACGGCTCCAGATGCATATCTGGTGAAGTAAGCCAGACATCAATATTTTTTACTTTTGCAGGAGGAAAAGATCAATGCAAGAAACTGATTTAAACGATCGAACCGCCGGTTCGCAGCCAGCGGTTCAAATGGGCACAACTCATCATTTGTGTGATTGGGATGATAGCACAGACGATCTGACAAATCAAGCACCTGAGCGGGAAGAATTTTACAATCTCCCTCCCCATCACCGCGAAGCGGAAGAAGCAGTGCTTGGATCTGTGTTGATCCATCCTGAAGTCTACGCCGATTTGGCTGAAATCTTATGTGCAGATAATTTTTACATCCAACGCAACGGCTGGATCTGGGAGGCATTTACCAGCGTACGGGAACAGGGTCAGCCGGTGGATTACCTGACCGTGGTGAATGAGCTTGAGCAGCGTAACCGTCTGGCCGAGATCGGTGGCCCGGCTTATGTGATGGGATTGATCAACCGAACACCCAGCTCGCTGCATGCGGCAGCCTATGGCCATCTGGTCGAAGAAACCGCGACCTGCCGGCGTCTGGCCAATGCCGCCAATCTGATCGCAAAGGCGGCATATCGAAAGCCGCAAGACGCGGACCGGGCGCTGGATGAAGCGGAGCAGGCGGTATTCAATGTCAGTCTCCGCCGAGTAACGCGTGAGATGCAGACTGCACAGATTGCCATGAGCAATCTCTACGATCAGGTGGCCGACCGGGCTGCAGGCAATCTGAAGGGCATCTCTACCGGCTTTATCGACCTGGACCAGCTGCTGGGTGGATTACAGGGTTCTGACCTGATCATTGTCGGCGCGCGCCCGGCGGTTGGAAAGACCTCATTCCTGACCAGCCTGGCGCTCCAGGTGGCGCAAAAAGAGAAGAAGAATGTCGCCGTCTTCTCGCTCGAAATGTCTACTGAACAACTCTCCCTGCGGCTGGCGGCGCAGGAGAGCGGGATCAACAGCCAGCGTCTGCGCAGCGGCCAGTTGGAGGATGGCGAGTGGGAAACGTTCACCCAGACAATTGAGACCCTTGGTGAACTGCCGATGTCTTTTGACGACTCGCCAGCATTGACGCCCTCCCAGCTTCGTTCAAAGTGCCGAAAGCTGCGTCTCCATCATTGTTTGGATCTGGTGGTGGTGGATTACCTCCAACTCATGGCCAGCGACAGCCGGTTTGAGAACCGTGTTCAGGAGGTTGGCTATATCTCGCGCCAATTGAAAATCCTGGCTCGGGAGTTAGATGTGCCCATTCTGGCCGCTGCTCAATTGTCGCGGGCCGTGGAACTGCGTTCCGATAAGCGCCCGGTGCTTTCGGATCTACGCGAGTCGGGAAACCTGGAGATGGATGCGGACATCGTCTTGTTCCTCCACCGGCTGGACGCGCCGGATGAAAAAGGGTTGATCGAGGTCATTGTGGCCAAACACCGGCAGGGCCCAACTGGCGTCGCTAAGTTGTTATTCCAAGAATCTACCGCTCGCTTTGTGAACGCGGTGGTGAAAGAGGGGTAGCGGATGAGTATCGAAGTGATGAACCAGGTATGGACCCAGTCCGAACAGAAAGGCTCGAGCTTGCTGCTTTTGCTGGCCATTGCCGACAACGCCAACAACAAAGGCGAAGCCTATCCGGGAATTGAGTACTTATCTCATAAGGTTCGCATGAGCCGCCGCCAGACGCAGCGCCTGGTGCAGGAGTTGGACAGGTCGAATGAGCTGGCGGTGATCTGGGGCGGATCTGGGCCAAAAGATGCCCATTTCTATTTCATCCTTGTCGGCAAAAGCCCTGAAGACATCCAGGCTGCCAAAGACAAGGTAGCCAAGATCAATGCCAAAAGAGGGAAGACCGTCGCGGCGCGAAAAAACGAGTCGGGAGAACAGGCCCAGGATATGGGTGACAACTTGACACCCTTAATGGAGACTGGTGCTAAGAGTGACATCTTGTCACCCTTAGCTGATAACCCCGAAAAGGGTGTCAAACCGGGCGATAAGGGTGACATTTCGGGTAATAAGGGTGTCAAATCCGGCAAAAAGGGTGACATAGCTGTGTCACCCGAACCGTTAATTAACCGTGAGCGCAACCTTCAGGGGGAACCAGGAGCGCAGGGCGAAAATTCGCCGCCAGAAAACGGGCATCCGCCCGCGCGCTCACCCAGCCCCTTGGCCGGTGATCATGTTCGTTCCAAAGGGCAAGACCCTCATCCGGAAACTGTTCCGGTGGAAGTCCAGTTATTCAGGGCCGTTACTGGACGAATGCCCAGACGCGATCAGTGGCCGCTCATCAGTCGCGCCTGGAAAGATCAACCATATTCCCGCGAGGTTCTGCTACCGTTCTGGGAGGCCTGGGTTGCCCGGGATCACAAGCGCACCAGTCTGGGTTGGCTGGATTGGGTTTCCCAAGGGGTTATTCCGGAGCCGTGGGCGAAGAAACCCTCCCGTCGCGAACACACCAACGAGCCGAAAGGGTTCGAATCGATCCGAAAGGTTTTACAGGAGCATCGAGATGGCGACCTTTGAAACCATCACGCGGGTATTGGCAGTTGCCTCCGCGGCTTACCCGAATTTTGATCTCAAACCGGAAACGGTTCGAGTGTATCTCAAGTTATTAGCCGATTTGCCTGACGAGCTGCTGGAAGAAGCTTCGCTGGCGCATATTGCCCAATCCGCGTTTTTCCCAACCATTGCCGAGCTGCGCACCTCGGCCTGTGAAATTCTTGACCGGCGCGATCCTATCCCCACAGGATTGGAAGCCTGGAGCGAGGTCGAGGATCAAATACGAGACATCGGTTATACCGGCCAACCGAGATTTGCCCATCCATTGACAGACAAACTAGTCAATTCCATGGGCTGGCGAAATTTGTGTCATTCGGAGAACCTGGTGGCGGATCGGGCTCATTTCTTAGCCGCATACGAACAAATTCGACATCGCGAACGAAACCCGATGCGGCTGCCGGCGTTGGAAACCAGACATCCAGCGGAAATCCATACAAGTCATCATCACAACCTGACGGAGGAAAATAATGTCGCGTGAGTTTGAAATTGAACAATGGCAAGGTGAAAGCCTGTATTGTGAATTGAAGAAAAAATTCGCAGACCAAGCCGCAGCTTATTATGTTGGAAAACCCAGTGAGGTCGATCGTTTCATCACCTCACTGGGTGTTGAGTTATTTGAATACGGCAACAAAAGGAGATATTGCGATCTCAATGCCGCCATTGATATGAAAGCTCTGGTCCAGGCAGGTTTTAGAGACCTGGTGGTTGAGCCGGAGCACATTTATTTATGGCACCAAACTGCTATGTACAGGCAGCTCTATCCGATGGGTGTTGCTTACGGATACGAACATTTGTTAAAAATGTTTGATGGTAAATCTTTTCAAGAACGATACCTGCAGCAGAAACCATTCCGCCAGGCCTGGGAAGATGAACTTATCAATCCCATAATCCTTAACACAGCTGCTCTTGTTGAACCGGCAGATATAGATGGGTCCATTCTTCGCTTGATCGGACAAGAACGACTGTGCTTGCGGGCTTATTTGGAAACGAGCATGGGCGTTTCGCCGGCAACCATCAGCCGTGTGGTTAAGCGCCTCTGCGACAATAACCTGGTCGCCGAGAAAACGATATCGGAAGGCCCTGGACGGCCAACCGGGATGCTCTTTCTAACTGAAACAGGGCGAACCGAGCTTGCCAAACTCGGAATTCAATCAGCGCCTGCCGATCCTGATTCTGAGCAAGCTATGGCAGAACGCATTTTCCATCAGAGGATTGCGGCTGCGTTTATCAAGGCTTTTCCGAACTCAACCATTCAACGAGCGTACACGAACAACCCGACTCCTGCGGTTGAAACACCTTTGGGCAATATTGTCCCAGATCTTGTCGTGAGAACAGCGGATGAGCAGGTGTTTTTTATCGAAGCCGAAAGCGGCAAATATGACCTCAAGCGATTAAAGGAGAAAATGGATAAATACCTGGCCAGCAGGTCAGAGAAAGTCTACGTTGTCACAGAGAATAAAACTGGCCAAACCTGGAATCATCTCGTTAGCTGGATCAACGAACGGAAATTAATCAGGGTAGAAGGTATACCGGATCGGAATGACTTACAGGTTTGGCATACGACCCAAGACCTGCTCCAACGTCATGGACCGGCAGGGAATATTTGGCGGATTTTAACCTTTTTGGAGGAACGAAACCGGGAACTGCAGCCAATATCTACAACTCCACAAGCGGCTGCTCAGGTTTCAAAACTGCCGTTACCACTTTCTACGCGCTCGGAAGAAATTGTGCAGCGGCTGCGCCAAATTTGGCCCGAGACTCCGCAATCCTACATTGTGAACCATTTTCACCTGGTACATGGTTGCCCAGTTGTTCTCAAAGGTAAGGAAGATGAGGAATTTGCCCGCCTGGAAGCAGATTGGATCGTGTATGAGACGGACGCCTATGTGGAAGATCCGCATGAATTGAATTGGCCCTTCCCTGCAATGAATCTGAACCGGGTCTTCTTCTCTTATTTCCTCGATCCCATTTGGACAATTGACCGAGTCCGTCTGGCTTTTGACAAAATGGATGACTTTCTTCAGGCTTACGTCAAAAACGGCGAGGACCCCACCGAATATACCACCCTCTGCCCGCGCGACTATCCTGAACTGTACGGCATGTTTGTTCTGGTGCATACCCGGCCAGGCGAGGGGGACCCCGCCACCCTTTCAAAACAATATGCGTCCTGGAGGCAAGTCCTTCGCGAGCGCATGTTAGCGAAATACAGCTACTTTCCTCGGGTGGCAGTCATCACTTTGGAAAGGCTCTTACAAACCAAAGAACCTCGTGAAGTGACTGATTTTGCTTATGACCTGATGGGGTACTGCTAGGTTTGGATTATTTTCACGGGTTGTTTTCAAGAATTGATTTCAGAGTCTGAAATAAAAACCTATTGTCCAGGCAAAACAATACCTCGGAAATCGGAATAACCCGTGAAAAATATCCTGTCTGCAAATAATCGTATCGAAGGAGGCGCATCGATGTTCCAAGAATTCGACCGGTATCTCAACCAACAAGATCGTTCCCAGCTAACTATCCGCGGTTACCTGGCCGATCTCAAAGCATTTGGTACTTGGTTCCAGCAAACCAATGGAGAAGTGTTCAGCCCAACCGGTGTCACCCCGAGCGACATCAAAGAATACCGCCAGTATTTGCTTACCATTGAACGCGCCAAGGCCGCCACGATCAACCGCCGCCTGGCCGCTCTTTCAGCATACTTGAACTGGGCGGTTCAGACCGGCCAGATTGAGAAGAACCCTGCGGCCGGCATTCGCAGCGTACAGCAGATCAATCAAGGACCGCGATATCTGGACCGTAAACAGCAGTTCGCTCTGCAGCGGGCGGTTGAAAAGGATCTGCGGATTGCCAGATTGCGCTATCCAAAACGCTGGATAGCAAGGCAGCGAGATTGTGCAATGGTCGTATTTTTGTTGAATACCGGGCTGCGTCTGAACGAAGCGGTTTCATTGAAACTGGAAGATGTGCAGCTGACCGACCGCAAGGGGATTGTCTGGGTGAGACAAGGGAAGGGTGGAAAACAGCGGGTCGTACCGCTTAACCTGGATGCGAGGAATGTTTTGCGCGATTGGTTGAACGTCCGACCAGAGGATGGCACCGACTTTATCTGGATAGCGGTCGATGGCGAACAGGAGCAGGCGCTGAGCAGCCGGTCCGTGCAGCGGGCGCTGGCCCGCATCGGGCGTCAGGCCGGCCTGCCGGCACTGACCCCGCATATGCTCAGGCACAGTTTCGCAAAAAACTTAATCGACAGCGGGGCTGGGCTGGAAAAGGTGGCATCGCTGCTGGGGCATTCCAGCTTGAACACAACGCGAATTTACGTGACGCCCAACCAGACTGACCTGGAACGGGCGGTTGATCAGATCGCGCAATATTAGTCTGGTCAGGGCGGAAGTAAGCATTCACACCGCCCTGACACACTGAAAAAGCAGACGGAGGTAAGAATGAAACTGTTTCATGTTTTAGGTTTGGCAGTTCGAAATGGGATAGTACTGCTGGTATGTCTGTGTATTGTCTACGTAGGGTACAAAGGGAATCAACCGATGGCGGTGGATCAAGCCCCCAAGGATATGACGTATTTTGAATTCATGAGTGACCGGTACCATGCGGCGCAATCCGTAAAACCAGCTCGCTGCGGCTGGGGCATGATGCTCTCATTAGCAGCCATCGGGCCGATTTATTCAATCAACTACACCTGGGTGGCAACCCATCCGGACGGTTTTCTGGCGAAAGTCACAGCTCCAGACCCGGATATCCCGCAAAACCTCGCCGGGGCAAGCTGGTATGAACTCCCTGGAATCTGGTGGACGGTGGTGGAGCGGTTATCCTGGACCATGCTTGCGAAGCATCATCCAGGATGTAATTTGGGTCCAGTACAGGTGCGAAGCGAATGACCAGAGCGCAGCGGAAAAAGCTTGGCCCTACCTGTTTTTCCCAAGTAGGGTGAACAGGAACAGCCGCGAAAATCTGAGGCGGCTGTTCCTGTTGGATGTAATGCTTCTAAGATCGCATCCTGCAGAGTTTATCGCTTACCAGCTGGTTCAGGTGTACTTCTTCACGTCCAGCGGCTCAGGAACCGGTTCGCCGTTCCTTTGTAAGTCTGCGACAACTTCGGCAACCACCTTGCGGATTCCCTGCAACGCTGCTTCTGGTTCGGCGGCCAGCCAGCTCAGGCTGGCGAACTCAACACAAGAACCGATATATTCACCGTCTTCTTCGGACCAGGTGACACGATAAGTGTAGCGATCATTTTTGAACACGTTTTCCCTGTTTTACTCAATCAGAATTGAAGGTATAATACTTACGCATAGTTGATTTCGTTACAAAAATTGAAACGTTTTTGACTGAGGGTAAGTAAAATGGCAAGAACACTATCTTCTCTAGAATCCAGGTTGATTTTATCCCTAGAATGGGAAAAGCAGCCTTTTCTGACCATTCGACAGGCGGGGCAGGCTCTCTCTGTTTCGGATGATCGCGCTCGAGTCATCCTCCACCGCCTGGTCAAAAAAGGCTGGCTGGCTCCGGTTGTGCCCGGTATATTTGAATTGATACCCGCTGAGCGAGGAGAAGTGGCCTTTGTGGACACCAACCCGCTTGCTCTTGGCAGTGTGTTGGCAGATCCATATGCATTTGCGTATTCAACTGCTGCGTATTTCTACGGTTTGACGACCCAGGCTTCCACAATGGTTTTTCTGCAAACCAATACCGGGAAAACGCATACCGTAACCGCCCGCAGCAAGGCCTATCGGGTGATTGCTGTTCCTGATGATTTGTTCTTTGGAATTGAGACAGCCAATGCGTATGGCAGCAGCGTAAAAATGACGGATCCCGAGAAAACAGTTTTGGACAGTCTTTTTCGCCCTGAAACTTCCGGAGATATTCCAGAAGTTGCAGCCATGCTCTGGCAAGGGAAAAATCGCTTCGATTGGCAGAAGCTCACCGATTATGCGTTTAAGTTCAAATCACAATCCCTGATCCAGCGGTTAGGTTTTCTACTGGATGAATTGAATATTGAGATCCCATTTACCCAGCGAGAACGCCTACTGCAGCAGGTGGATAAGAATTTCTGCTATTTGGGCAGACGGGCAAAATGGGGGCAGGGCGGAAAACAAAACACCACCTGGCAAGTCATTCAAAACATCCCAGAAAACGAAATTCAGGCGGAGATTCAAATTAACTGATGATTGAAAAGCGATTGATCCAATGGTACGCAGCCAATTCCGGCGTCGATTTAGACATCGCCGAACGGGAAGTCGTTCTCACATACGTGATGAAAGTATTGAGTGATGCCGGCATTCTATCTCATCTGGCATTCAAGGGCGGTACCGCCATTCGCAAGATCTTCTTGGGAAACCAGGGCCGTTTCAGTCTAGACCTGGATTTCACCATGGTGAGTGATCTCGGACCCGAAGAGTTCGTACTGGACATCGTTTCTGCCCTGCTAAACCAGGAGCATTATGGCATCACGTTCGCCATCCGCTCAGAGGATTATTACGCCAACCCAGATTCGTGCGGCGTAGTTGTTTCGTATCAGCATGAATGGACCACAACCGGAAACTTCAGTATCCAGGTTAGCTTCAGGGCCAAACCTGTTCTTCCGGTGCAGCCGGCAGGTTTTATCAAGGAGCGTTATTTCCAATGGCTGGGAATTGATCCGCCGCTCGTGCCCACCCTGGATTTGCATGAAATCATCGGAGAGAAAATTCGTGCCACCGCGCAGCGCAGCCGGATCCGCGACCTGTACGATCTTTATCAGTTTACTTCCCTACGTTTTGATCGAAGCATGGTCCGTCGCATTGCAATCCTAAAGTGCTGGGAAACGAATTTCTCTCTTGACCCAGTTGCGTTCCTACATGCTCTAGCCGAGAAAAAGTATGACTGGGCAGACCTGGAGCGTCTGGTCAGGCAAAAGCATATCCTTACACCGGAGGCAATATTTAAGAAATTGCAGCAAGACTATCGCTTTTTAGCCGAAATGGACGCAGATGAGGCCGTTTTGTCCAGCGATCCCTATCGCAGGGAAAGAGCGATCTATCAGCGGGTGCTTGCCAGTTGCAAATAAGGAAGTCGAGGCAACGAACAGTCTTTGCATAAACTGCCCCATCTTTCCTATTCATTTTCAGCAAGAAGTAAATGAACCTGCGTTCTTAAGACGAGATATCATCAAGACCATGAAGACTTTGATCATCGGGGATATCCACGGTTGCTTCAGCGAACTGCAGGATCTGCTTGATAAAGCCGGCATCGCGGATGACGACCGCATCATCGCGTTGGGTGACATCGTTGACCGCGGCCCTGATTCGGTGCATGTGTTGGACTTCTTCAGTAATCATTCCTCCCGTCTGAGCCTGATGGGCAACCACGAGCGTAAACACCTTCGCGGGGCGCGGCATGAGGTGCGCCTTGCGCTGTCCCAGATCATCTCCCGAGGAGAGTTCGGGACCGATTATCCGCAAGCATTGGAGCGGATGGGCCGCTTCCCGTTGTTTCTTGACCTTCCCGAGGCGGTTCTGGTGCATGGCTATCTGGAACCAGGTCTACATCTGGAACAGCAGCGGGACACGGTGCTGTGCGGCACGATGTCGGGAGATCATTTCCTACGGAGCCAATATGAGCAGCCCTGGTATGCCCTATACGATGGCGAGAAACCGGTGATCGTTGGACACCATGATCATCTGCGGAATGGGCAGCCGTTTATTTATCAAGACCGCGTATTCTGCCTCGACACCAGCTGTGTGCATGGCGGAACCCTGACCGGCCTGCTGCTGCCCGATTTCAAACTTGTGTCGGTCTCCAGCCGGCGTGATTATTGGCGTGAAACTCGTCAGAAGTTCGCCATGACGTAATCACCCAAACAGGTGGTGCCGCCCAAACGAACTCTGCCCGATGGATGGGATGATGCCAGCGAGCAAATTCTGGAAAGGATCGCTGTGTTGGCACAGGCCGAGAGTAATCGAATCCTGGCAGAATTACACAATGATCCTGGCTTTTCTGAGTTAACATCCCGCCAGCAGGCAAAGGCTTACGCGGCGGCGGTTGGCAGCGAGATGCCGTGGGCGGCGCTGCTGCATCAGGCGCGGAATGGAGAGATTCGATTGGACACGGCCCGGCGGTTGTTCAAGAGCCAGGCGGAAGTGCGGGATCTCTTGAGTAAACTGGACGGGAAAAACGAAAAGGAATAGAGGCCAATGCGGAGAAACGGAGAAGCGTAGAAAAGCAAATCTCCGTTTCTCCATTTCTCTACTCCACTTTCAGGTAAGATCGCCCGATCGGTTATAAGACGAGTAATCAGCCACATTATCCGGTAACTTTGACCAACCAGGAACTTCGATACTGGGTGAGAACGCATCCCTCCTCGCGAATATCGGTATCGGATACGTATTATTAAGCCTATCCGATATTGATAGAAGCTAAATCCAGTTCTTTTCCCGCCAGCGGCGAATCAAAGACGAGCGCGAGGAGTATTTTTGCGCCAATTGTTGCAAGCGGGTGAAGAAGAGATCACGGGTATCCTGAAACTCAGCCAACTGCTTGAGCTTTTCAAGCTGGGCAGTGGCCTGATCATAAACCGCGGCGGACTTTTGGCCACTTTCAAGCAGGCGGTCGACCTCTTGCCAGACTTGCGGTTCGTGTTTGGCCAGGGCTTTCATCTCCGCGATATGTTGCAGACGGGCTTCTTCGGTTCTACGCCGTTGATCGGCTTCTTTGAGCTGGCCTGAGCGCTGCACCAGCTCAGCCAGGCTGCGTTTGCCTGCGTTCCGTACGATCAGAGATTGCGGTAAGAAATCGCTTAAACGCTTCCGCAAAGCCATCCCCACCGTGGCATCGCCTTCGGCCAGGCGCGCCAGAAAATCGTCACACTCCGCTCGCGATAGGCGGGATAATAATTCCCGGTAGTCAACCGTTGGGATTGGTTGCAAGTCGGGGCTGCCTTCAGCAGCGGCTTGAACGAGAAACGGATCAATATCAAAGGCGCGGATGAAGTTTTGTAATGCCGGCGTCAGTTTTTGCAGCCCAGGTGGAACCGGTGGTTCGATATCATATGCGCGGCTGTCTTCGCCTTCATCTTCTATCGGCTCTCCAAAAAACGTCATCTCTTTAAGCCAGGCCAGGTACAGTATACGGTAATCTCCTTCCAAAAGCGCGTCTCGCAACGGAATAAAATCGGATAAGTCCAGGTCTGTTTCTTCCAGCCAACCGCCATCTTCAGGGTTGAAGTCCATGTCCAGTACCTGGTAATCTCCCATGGTTTCAAAAGAGACGTATTCGCCATCCCAATAGGAATCAATCTGGCTTTCTTCCAACATTCCCTTGGGGAAGCGAAACATCAGGCGCATGCGCCCCAATTGGCCTGATAGAAGTAGGCGTCAAAATATTTGAGCAGCACCTGCTTGGGATCATGCTTGAAGTCACCCCAGTTATAGGTGACAACCGCTTTGCTTGGGCTGACCTCAATATGGCTGGATAACTTGTTTACCGCTGCCTGTTCTGCCGGCGATAATAGGCGGTCAATGGTCTGCCATTCGTGATATTGGTATTCACTCATACTGGTCCTTCATCTTTGGCAAATCAACCAACTTCATTCATCCCAAATGGTTCACACGCCCAAACCATAGTTTAACCCTTTGCGTTCGGCATAAACACCTGCCGTAAGATGTCCGGCAAATCGCCCACATAGGTGAATACTAACCGTTGGCCGGCGCGTGTGGCTGCCATGTAAACCTTGCGAGTGTTGTCGCGAATAATATCTTCTCTTTCGTCGTCGGACAGGCGGATCGACTGTTCACCCTCGAAAAGCTCGCGCAGCCCAACCAGAAATACAATCGGGCTTTCCAGTCCGGCACCTGCATTGAGGGTGGTCACCCGCACATAATTGCCTGGATAAGTGTCTTTCGGATCCATGGCTGTGTTTTTGCCAAGACGATGATTGATCGCCTGGATCAATCCCTGACAGCCCTCGCCATTGGCATGCAAGATGAGCAGATGATTGCGCGGTAAGCCTTGACGGAGGAACTCAGCCACTTCGTTTGCCACCCGGGCGATTTCATCCTGGGCGCTGGTAAGACTGATTACCTGCGGAAAGACGCCATTGGGCATATTGAGCATGTCCGGCGCAAGGATATCCTCATCGATTTCGGCGGAAAGGCGCAGCCGGTAGAACAGCGTGGCGAACTGCATGATTTCCTGTGTGGTCCGGTAACTACGGCGAAGCAAGTGAGACTTCCCTCTGGCATCCAATCCTAACGATTTCCAGGTTGCCTTTCTTCCCAGGAAGCCCTGGGTAGGATCAGCTACCAGGAACAGGTGAGAATTTTGTGGCTTGAGAGATTTTTGGATGAGGTTCACCCATAATGGCGCGAAAAATTGGGCTTCATCAACCAGCACAATGTCATATTGGGGAAGGTCGACTTTTTTCTCCTTGACAAATCGCCAGAGGCGCTGTGGCACATCTCCCCAATCCAATAGCCCTTGCTGATCCAGTAACTGCTGATAAGCCTCGATGGCGATCCACATGCGCTGACGTTGTTCGGCAGATAAACCGAACCCTCTTCCCCGCCGGTCAACGGTCAGGTAATCTTCTTTGTGGATCGGCGGCTGATCCTTGAGCCAATCGATTTCACTAAGGAGCATATGCTCGGTGAGCTTGCTGCCGGATAATGTACTTTGCCAGGCTGAACGGATCATCTTTTCGCGTTTTCGGATTGAAAGAGGTTCCGACCAGGCAGGCTGCTTGGGCCAATGGTGATAGCACCAGGCGTTGAACGTGCGCCACTCGATGGTTTCGGGTAAATTGCCTTCCAGGCGAGCAAAGCGGCTTTGCATATCGTGGCTGAGGGGCCGGTTGTGCGTGAGAACCAGAAACCGTTTGCTCGGGTAGAGATGATACAACAAGCGCAGCCGGTAGAGCAGGATCAAGGTTTTGCCACTGCCTGCCACCCCATTGATAATATTCAACCGAAAATCAGTTTCCAGGCCCTGACCATCGGGCGAAAGTTCCAGGTCGGCTTTGACGGCAGCTTCCTGGTTGTAATCGAGGAGGTAATCGGTTAGCCCGGCTTCCAGACGGCGTGGATGCGGTGGGCGCACGGTCATTTCAGCTGGAACCACCACTTCCGGTGTAAAACGCTGCCGAATTTTTTCCAGCCAGATCCTCTCGATTGGTTGCGGTGGAAAATAATCACCCCATTTCAGTCCAGAATCCGGCTGCAGCAGCTCACGCCCGGCCCAGTGCGGCTCGCCCTTTGTGCGTTCTGACCGGCTTTCAATCACCTGCCTGTGGGGAATGTTGGGGAAGATCGTAAGGGTTTCGAGGGGCAGCCCATCAGGGAGCTGCAGCTTCTTTTGGAATGTCGTCAAAATAGCAGTCTCGGCAGCCCCCAATGGCGGGCGGTTGTCATCAATCAAAAGCAACTGGGCGGCGGAAGTGGCTTGATTTGCAGATGAAGTGCTGACCTTCACCAGCAGCGCCCTACCTTCATGCGTAATCATCAGAAAATCCGGAGCGTCCGGCTGCCAGGGCGCCAGGTGATGCCAGATATAGTAGGTATCCGGCAGTGCCTTCAAAGCGCGAAAGGTTTTGAGGACTTCGCCTGGTAACGCGGTAGGGAGGGTTTCCGGCAGGATATGCGCCATGGTTAAGTCAAATCCCCACCCGGAAGGGTAATGGTCAGACAGCTATCGACCAGATCACGTAAGAGGTCAAAAGTTTCGGCGTGATTTGGGTCATACTGGTCACCATCCAGCATGTGATGACTGCCTACCAGGATCAGCTTGGTACGGGGTCTGGTTACAGCCACATTCAAACGCTGCGGTTGAAAGAGAAAATCAGCCATTTGAGCGGCAAAGGCCGGGCTGGCAGTGGCGAAGGAGACCAACACCACTTCGCGTTCTTGCCCCTGCATCCGTTCGACGGTATCGACCACCACTTTGTTCCAGATCGATTCATCGCCGGTCGTCCGGCGCAACAGGCTGCGGATGAGGCGGCTTTGCGCGCGATACGGCACAACCACACCAATTTCTTCGGGTAGAACCTCATGTTCCAGCAGCGCCAGGACCAATTCGACCACCGTCTCGGCTTCGCGGCGGCTGCGAACCGTGGTATTGCGATGACAAAGGTCGAGGAAAATAGCGGGGGAGGAAGGGTCGAGAACGAAATCCCAACGAGAAGCTTGATTCGCAAGATATAGACGCCTTCCAGCCGCATCTTGACTGGGTTTCAGTTCTTCCCGGTAAAAGGTGCGGCTGGGCCAATCCGCCAGCACATCGTTGAGGCGGTAGGTAATGTTCAGCATGGTCTCATTGCCGCGACCGGCCAGATAGGCGAAAATGGAAGTCTGAGCCGCCTTTTGCTCGGCAAAGACCGTTACGGGCGGCAATTGGTTCTCGTCGCCGATGAAAATATATTTGTTGCCTGCCAACATACCCATGATCGCCAGCGGCAGCGTGACCTGGGAGGCTTCATCAAAGAGAATGACATCAAACTCCACATTGGCCAGGCGCTGGGTTTGCAGCGCGAAAGGCGTGGACCCCACCACGTAGCCACCGTTGAGATCGCCGAAGCGAGACTGGTCGAAGGTTTCAAAATTGGGCACATGCAGATCCCCGATATGCCGGCCTTCGCCGATTTTACATATGGGGATGCTGTCGTCTACATTAGGAATTTTGTTGAGCGCATTATGGATGGCGCGGTGGGTCAGCGCGGTCACCAGCACGCGCTGGCCATCGGCGACCAGAAGCTTTGCCAGGTGAGCCAGCATCCAGGTTTTGCCGGTGCCGGGTGGACCCTGGATCAGGTAGAGCAAGTCCGACGCGTAAGCCTGAGCAACGGCTTCGACCTGGCTTTCATTAAGACCCGCCGCTGCCATTTCTTGAGCGGCGCGTTCGTAACGGGCGTAGTCAATTTTGGGGGTCAGGGACCCTTGTAATAAAGGAAGGATGGTCGAACGCCCACGCAGCGAGTCGGCGACCGTATCCAACGCATCCAGGTAGAATGGGCTGGAATCGAACCAATCCTGGTCGAAAATCCAACCTTCAGGATCGGCAGCCAGGAAGAATTGGTTGCCCTTGATCAGGCTGGCTTCCAGCTCGGTTTCGCCGTCGTATTGCAGCTCGACATGCAGGGCATTGGGGTCTTTCGGCTTTCCGCGGTGCAGCACCAGCAGGTCGCCTTCGCGGAAACGCGAGTCGTTGGTGTCGCAGCGTAGACGGATAAGACCTTTGTCAAACTTCTCAACCCGCAGCCCTTCAATCGCCCAGCCTTTGGCCACGCGCTCGGTCAAAGGCCTGGACCACTGCTGGTCGAGCGCCGCATATTGGGTCTCGGCTTCGGCACGAACAAAATAACGTAAGCGGTTGAGAAGGTCAGCAGTGGAGGACATAACCAGCTACTTCCTCCCGTAGTCCGCTGGAATTTCTCCCCAGGCGTTGGTGTCCCATTTCAACAACTCATTTGTATATTCGTTCTGATGCAACCAATCTTCTGCCCGGGCAATTAATTCGAAGATAGGTCGGTTCGTTTCATCTGGGGGTAGCTTTGTTTTGCACTTCTTATGTTTCACCCAGGTCAGGGCAGTCTCGGAATCCGTATAAATCGGTGCATGGATACCGCGTTTCTTGAATAACGCCAGGGCATGGACAATGGCAAGAAACTCGCCAATATTGTTGGTCCCGTTCTCAAAGGGACCCTGATGGAATATTTGCTGGCTGGTGGTTGTATGAACGCACTGATATTCCATTGGACCGGGTGAACCGATGCAAGACGCATCCACGGAGTAGCTATCCTCAATGGGTTTGCCGATGATTTCCAGCATGGCCGGACTGACGGTAGGAACCCTCTTACCTTTAAATTCTTCGTAGTCTGAACGAAACGCAGCATCTGCGGCTTCACGATTTTCAAAGGATTTGTATTCTGCACCTGTGAAACCGGTCACCTGGGAAGAGCACTCTTCCCAGGTGGTGAAGACCCCGGTTTTTCGACCTTTCCAGACCACGTAAAATTTCTGTTTCGCCATTGAGTTCTTCCATGTAACAAAAAATCACTCAATCAAAGCCATATCAATGTGATTTTATAACCGAGATAATCTGGTTTCGGCCAGACGGTTGCCCACCAACAGACATGCCTAGAATCGATTTTGAAATGGTAAGCTGGCTTCTCAACCTTGGGGTTGATTCTTCAGATTTTCCAAGTTGTTCCCATTTCAAAAAGGCATTCAGATCATTATTGAATTTGGCTTTAAAAGCCGGCTCTAAAAACACAGAATTATCGGTACCCTCACGCATATAAGAGTCTATCGCTTCAATCGTTGTATCTAGCCACGCGGTTCTAGCTGCATCATGATCAAGGGTTGCCAGGGCGATGATAGACCTTGTGATGGCTCTCCGGCCTAGTGGAAGGTCAGCTCGAAGGATCACGTCCTTGAGAATATCGACAGCTATCATGTAGAAGAGAAACCGGGTCTGTCTTCGGGATATATTTTCTGTATTTCGGCCAAATCCGATCTTATCTGCCGCCTCTTGAAGAAGATAAGTGGCATAGAAATCATCAACCCCGAAGGCATCTTCGGCATCACTATCAGCGTTTACAATTTGTCGATAAATGACGCCGTTTGGCAGAAATGGAGCATTTGATCGAAATGCTGTCCCAGCCTCGGCAAGCCAACCTGCCCCATAAACCTTCAACAAATCGAAGGCATTTGCATATTTCCGAAATTGCTTAGCAAGAGGATGCTGTTTTTGAAATGCTTTTTGCGAGTCCCACCCACCTCGCTGAATCTCAAGATAAATATCGTGGATATCTCCTATTTGCTTTTGCCAGGTCTTAAAGTCGGATACGAGGCTTAAAAAGTCTTTTTCGCGAACTGCATTTTGACTATTCGTAAACCGGGTGATATCTACAAGCATTGATTCGCCGGCATCTCCTACTTTGACAATCTTTACAACGACAACTCCCTTAGAAAGCCTGGAACGCCAGTCCTCAAATTGTGGATTGTTGCCTGTCCCACCCGCTTCAAGCCTTCGCCGGAGGACATCCCAGATTGTTCGTGTGGTCTGGCAGCCATTGACAATAAATGGTTCGGTAAGTATCAAACTTCCATTATCCTGGCCGAAGTGAGCCGCAACAATCGTAATTCCATTGTTGTAAAGGCCAAATTTCTCAGGAGCGTTTTCTAATGTCCTTTGGATGGCTGCATTCACTCTACCACGCCCGCCTAAGAAGCGGCGTACGTTCTTTTCGTAAATCATATCTAGGTCCCCGCGATTGGCGCGCTGGTAACCTTTTAAGAAATCGTAAAGATCAACCAGGGTAACCGTTCCTACCAGCAAACCGCTGCCGGTATCGCTTAGAATCGCCCGAATAGGAACTTGTATCCTTTTATCGATTCCCAATGTATCAACAGCTTTTTCATAAATTGTGTTGACAGTCACTGAGACAACTTCAAATCGACCACCCAGACGCTCCTGGCCAAGGATACGTACATCATTCATTGCACGCTCCTCTTCCTCGGTCAAAGGTTCAGTAGATGCAAAAACTATGCTTATCTGGTCATGTTCCGAAGCCTGCGCCATGAAGGTAGTCAAGCGCGTGAACAAATCCTGGGCGATCGACGAAAGCGTGTGGCGATGTCCACTCAGTGTATCTATGACTTTTCGCCCTTCGATAAACAGAGTATCTGTACCCTGAAAAGCGCTGCCATATTTGCTTTGGACGAGGTACCAGGTGTGTCCAACCGCTCCATTGCCATCAACCTCGTCGCGTTGTAAAAAAGCGATATCTATCCCTCCGTCTCCACTACCATCACAATAGATGATGTCATCAGAATCTTCACCAATATCTAACCATTGGGTAATCAATTTTCTAGAGAAACGATTCCCCAATTCGACAGTGGATGGATTCCCAGCGATTATGTCCGCCAACCATTCTTCCCGAAAATCTGAAAAGGTCAAGGAATTATCCATCTGTATGCCTCCAAGAAAAATAAGTTCGACTTCTTGTCTGATTTTTGGTGGTTCGATTTCTATACAATCGATTGATATGAATAGACGAGTTCCTGAGCTTATTGATTAATTCCATGATTTACCAATTGTTTACGGCCCTTCTCAGTGATTTCCCAGGTGCCGTTGGGCGAACGGTCACTCAAAAGCCCATCTTTCACCATATCCAACCGTTCCCACATTGCCGTATTGCGCCAGCGGAAATCTCTTTGTTTAGGCAATCGTTCTCGGTCAAAATCATTCAGGATATCCTTCATGATTTCGCCAACCCGATCGAGAACTAAACCAGTGCGACCTTTGCCACCCATTTCAACTAAAGCCTGTAGTATAGGCAGACGGTACTGCTCCTGGAGTGTTTTAATACCCGACGGCGTTCTTTGTATTGGATGCTCTAATAGTGGAGGAAGGAGTGTTGGTGCCGCGTCTAGGATTACCTGTTGCCATTTTTCCTGGAGTTGGTTCAGAGCTTTTATAAGTTCCTGGATCTTTTCGACCTGATCGGCTGCTTCACGAATATGAGTGGTATCACCGCTGGCGAAATAGGTTGCGCCTTCTTTTTGAACTTTTTCAAGCTCTTTGGTGGCCAATTTGAGCAAGGACGAAAATGCTTCTTTGGCTTCCATTTCCCCTCCTGACAACTTTTTCAATTAATGGGCGAAGTACCCTAACTCATCCAGGCGCCGGCGGGCCTCATTTATCTCCGTCTGGGTAAACAGCGATTGAAACCGTTCTTGCAACACCACGGCTTCCATCGATTCATTCAGTAAGTGCAATTCCCAGAGTTTATACAGCCCCGTTTGAGGTTCGGAAACTGCCAGCAGGCGCTTTGCAGTCTCCAGGCCACCATGCTCTTCAAGCATCTGGATGAAATAGGTGGCAATGTACCCACGTGCGCGTGCAGCCTCATAAGTTCCCCGCAAAGCCGAAGTCAATTCATCTTCCAGGGTCATGGTTGAACTCCTTAAGGGCACTGTAAGAACAAGACTGGTATTTCAAGACAAATCCATGTTAATAAGCAGGTCACGCAGTGCGATCATTTCTTCTTTTGAAAGTGTTACCCCTTTGCCCATGGTCTGCCCATCCGGTGACCATTCGCGGATGTCATACTTTGGCTCTCGATCGTTCCAGGAAATCAGGTTGAGTTCCTTGGCCCAGCCTTTGCCAGATTTGGAAAGGACGCCAATCTTCTTGATGATTTCAAATTTGATGTCAGCCATTTGTCACCTCGAAAAGGGGATGATCGGATCATCTACCAGAAGCGTTGACCCGTATAAGAAGCGATTTCTTCAAATAGAGCCATAGGAGTCTTATCTTGGACTGGCTGGCGAGAATTAAGACATACGATTGGCCACCCTTGATAATTTATAAGAGCACCTTGCCGCGCAGTTGATCCAATGACAATTCCTGCTACGAGATGATCTCTATGGGAGGTATAAGGGTGGGGCTCCTGGAGAGCTTGTTGATGGTGACGAACTCCATCATCATCGAGTAGATTGTCTTGAAATTGGTGGCTAAAATGTTGCAAAGTGCTTATCACCTGTTGTGCGGAGTCCTCGAAAGATGTTTGTCCTTCCAATTCGATGACTAAGATAAAAAAGATTTGCCTTCCACGCAGGTGAAAACTGCCCACATAAATGCCATCTGCGGAGCGACGGCCTTGTTGAACTCCTGCATGATACACTTCTCTAAAATATTGCCGGCCTGGCCCATTTACATCAATATCATAGGCGCGGATATGAGTGCCTGCCTCACGTCTAAGGCAGAAGCGGCGTTCATGCTCATAATAAGATAACGTTCTTCTTTCATAATCACTCAAATGAACGGGCGCCATGTATTATTCTTTCCAAAACGTGCCATATGAACGAATTCGCGATAACTCTTGCCCTAACTCTTCATCCACCCGCCTTAACTGGTCTTCATTGATCCAGGGGACCATTTGATCGGCCCCTTCTTCCAGAGATAGATTTTCTTGCTCCAGGAGCGAGTCCACTTGACCGTTTTCCTGAAACATATATGCAGCCACTTTTTGTGAAGGAATGCGAAAATCAGGTGGTGGCACACGGGAATCATCAAGATTTGGTGGAAGCTTATTCGCCGCTGTTATCAAATTATTCAGTTCGTACAGCATTGTTAAGGAATGGGTTGTCAATAGGACTTCGATGCCCTGGTTTGCCAAAAATGCCAGAATCCGCATCATCGCACGTTGGGCTGCAGGATGCAGATGGATTTCGGGCTCTTCAATGTGGATTCTGAATGGTTCATCCAAGAGGCCCTGTTCTCGTTGATCAAATAGAGTTTCTGCCAATAATAGCCAGGACCAATTCGCTTTCTGGCCTGATGAAGCCATATCAAGATCAATTTTTGTTTTCCGGTCTACTTGCCAACGCCACTCATCGCCATAGCGGGTAACTTCTCCACCTAACGCTTCCCGACTGAGTTGACGAACCAATCGCCCTTCTGGTGTTGGAGACTGGTTATTGACCCATTGTGAGAACACCCCACTGGCCTTTTGAAGCGCATCCCCATATAGAATCAATGTTGAAGGCCAGGAAAGCAGCTTCCACACCGAGGGGCTGGCATGGGGGAAAATTACTCGTTCTGCTGGCACAAACAAGGCTCGCCCGCCTGGTTTGTATGCAATTTCTCCCGCATCGATTTTTTCGACGTATTTTTTAAGAGCTTGATTTGCATTGATTTGGCGATTTCGCTGCTCAAAATGGATGGTAAATTTATCCCACCCAATGGTCGCGCTTGGATCGGCAAACACGCCGATGGCTCGCTTATCGCTGCGTAAGTTATCCAATATGGTTCGAATGATGGCCTGACTGGAGAACGGTTTGCGGTCGGATGCCTGTTGGTATGCGACCAAATAGGGAAGATTATAAAAAAAATATGCCAGTTGCGAAAAAAGTGATTTGCCTGTGCCTTGCTTACCAATGAATACAGTGAGCGGTTTAATTTCCAGGCCATTCGCCGGGAGTTGCGTGATTGAACCCAATTTTCCTTTAACAATTTGAAGTGTGCTCATTTTCCTGCCTCCAAGATACGCAGAAGCGAATTGTGCTGATTAATGTATATCATGGACTTCATTTTATAGGTCAGGCCTCTATCCACTTATCTTCTTCCACTCAACTGTCACACCTCGGTGTTTCTCCTGGGCATGATCATCCTTCATAAAACCGGTCACCAACTGACCACAGATTCTGCATTTGTACAAACCATAATCACCCAGCGCGGGGACAGATTCCGTTGGGGTTTCGGCTAGCTCGTATGGTGTTACCAGCGGTTCGTAGGTTTCCTGTTCTTCACCTCCGCCAATTGCCCCGTTTGTGTTGGCCGTCTGCCTCTCGACAATGGCAATTTCATCTTCCGTCAGCCCATATAGTTGGGATACGAGACGGTCAATCTCAGCTTCGAGAGCAGAGACATTAGCCGATGGATGGCTATTTTTAATTTCCAAAATACGGTTCACGTAGTCTACAACTGGTTTCTGTTCTTCTGGAGACACCGAAGGAATCGGCAAGGCTTTCCAATCCTCTGGATAAAGCTGGATGTTATTTCTTCGATTAGCTTTCAGAAACCCTCTTGCTGATATTGAGTTTAGAACACCCAACAAGAACTGTAGAGAGAAATTACTACTGTTTTTCTCCAAATTTTCCCGACTGGGTAAATCAGGATTAGCGGATTTTTCATGTTTGTACTTGGCTGATTTTTTTATGGAGTTGTTTATAACTCCTTTAAGCATGTGCCATGGTATCCCGACAAATATTCCATGATTACAATAGAGCTGATCCATATCTATAGCAGCTCTTACGTCACCAACCATCGGCAGCATTATTTTCCCGGTTTGTTCATACAATTCTATGAAGGTTTTTCGCCTAAATAAAGATGGAGCTCGGTTAGTGCCCCATTCAAGATATTTAGGTTTATCAAGGACCCATCTATTTAAGTCCTTCCCTTCGACGAAAGGTTTGGAATGTATTTTATCTTTAATAGAGCTGACCAAATCTTCAAGCTGGAATGCGCCCTTAGCCACTTTCTCATCTGCATGCACGACCATGCCAACGCTAATATAACAGATTTCTTCTAAGCGAAGACACGGTTTAGAAAAATTAAATGTATCTACATCTTCTGGAAAAAAGACACGATAAGTTAGTTTTTCTTGTTTATCACTTGGTAAGCATCTTATTTCATTAAATTCTTGATCGTGAGCACGCCTTAATGGAATATTATCTTTGCCATCAACCTTTTGAAACAAATAAGTTATGTTGTGAACACCAGCATCGAATACTTTTATTTTACTTAAAAAATCTAATCGTAAGACCCGACTATTTTGTAAAAACCAGTTTTGTGATTTTTGCGCATATTTTGAATGGCAATAGGCATCGGAGACAATCATTGTTGTTACACCATTAGGTTTCAGGAGCTGATAACCCAATTCGATAAAGGGTATATACAAATCCCATTTTTCCCATAAGGTTTGGTATCGTTTGCTGGCTTCCAGCTTTTTACGAAATGCAACGTATTCATCACCAGAATCAGCGCGTACGTAGGGGGGATTTCCAAGCACAATATCAAATCCAGCGTTAACCCCAAACATCCACTCCGCGTCAAAGAAGCCGGAGCTAGTGTTTTGGTCATAAGGATCCCAGCCTGCCAATTGCGCTGCAGCAGCGCTTCCCCATCCGTCTGTTTTCAAGAGCGCTGCGATTTCACCGCGCAACTTTTGGTCCAACTCCTGGTATTTACGCTTGGTAGCCGGGGTGCGCGCAGTGAATAGCGCATCGCGCACTTCGGCCAATAATTTTTCTTTAACATCAATTTGCGGATTATGCAGCATCATCTGCTGCGGTCGCTCAATCCCTATCAAGGTATTAGCAGCCACAAATTTCGTTTCCAGGTTGGGCAGCGGGCGCACACCCAGGTTCGGGCTGGTTCGGTCGGCATTTTGGTCAACAATGAGCGAGATAAAGAAACGCAGCTTGGCAATTTGCACCGCGATGGGCTGGATATCCACACCATAAATACAGTTTTCGATCAGGTAGAGCTTGCGCCCGTAATCCAGCTCGTTTTCGGTAAACGATTTTTCAATATCTTCAATAACTCGCTCACGCACACTTGGATCGGGTATTTCGGCAGCTTTGTCGATTTGGGTTTGTTTCCAATGCTGATTGCCAGGGTCTAGCTTGGAGAGGATAAAGACCAGCTTATGCAGCACACCCATTGGGAAAGCTCCAGAGCCACAGGCTGGGTCGAGCACATTCACCGCATCAATCGCAGCAATCAAGCGGTGTTCTTCATCCTCGTTGAACTGGTGTGGTTCTTGGTTGTAAGCCAGCAGGTGGCGCAGTTTCGCCTGCAGGTCTGGTGAACCATCCAGTTTACCTTCCAGATAGGCGATCAGGGCTTCGTCCACCATGTAATTAACGATCTCGCGCGGGGTGTAGAAGGAACCGGTCTGCTTGCGCGCGGTGGTTCCGGTTTCAGGGTTATAGGCTGCAAGCAAGTTCTCGAAAACCTTCCCCAACAGCTCCGGATCGAGCGCGATTTCCTCCTCCAGAGGGGTATTTTCCTCGATGGTGAACTTGTAGCTGTTGAAAATGTGGATCAACCCGCGCACATTTTCGCGGCTGTGGCGCGTATCGCCGTAAATGTCGTTTAAATCCACCGGGCGCTCTTTGCCAAAAAACAGATCATCTGGGACGACCGGCTGGTTGCGCGGATCGTCTGAGAAACCGTCGATCAGGATTTTTTCCTCGCGCTTATCCAGGCATTCAAACAATCCGCCGTTCAGGAAAGGAACGTTTTCAAAAAGCCGCAGCGCTTCAGTTGGATCATTGAAATAATCCTCGTAGCGATAAACGGTAGAAATGCCGTGGTGACTGTCCAGCCCGTTGGGGTTCTTGTTTTTACCGCGAAAGCGCCGGTCCTTGCCCATTTCGGTGTTGAGGGTAGCAAAAAACAGGTTCTGAAGTATGGCTTTGTAATAAGTGCTGGCCTTAGAGTCGTTGAATTTCAACAATTCCTTCAGACGTCGGCTGTCAAACAGTTCCTCTGGCACGAGTCCTTTTTCCTTGATAAACCACACAAAAATCAACCGGGTAATCAAGCGAATCACGCTGGTAGCATTGCGGGTCTCGCGGTCCTGGCCTGCGCCGGCAGGGAACTCTACTTTCTTAACAGCCCAGAAGTACCAGTTGGCTATCTCGCGGTAGAACTTCTTATTGAGCTCGGAGGTATCGAGCGCTTTTTGCCAGGCGTGGTGCAGGTCGACAAAATTGTGGAATCGGGTGTCTTTCTGAAGCTGGTCAAAGGAAAGGTCAAAGAGAATTTCAATGTGCGCTCGCAAGGGAGATGCATAGTTGATCCCTTTAATCAAGGTCACTTTCTCGAGCACATCCTTGCTCTCTTCGCGTTTATTCAATCGCCGGTTGATAATGGATAAGGTGAGGAAGGTTCCATGCTGGAAAAGAATCATCACCGGCATCGCAAAAAACTTATTGATTTCACGGGTTACATCCGCCAGTTTGGAACGAGAATAATCCGAACGCTTTAGGCGAATCACAATAAATAAATACGATTCGATAATCTGGTTATCTACGCGGCCAGTGCCGTCAAAAACGAAACGTCCCTGCGCCATTTCACGAATATCATCTCCGGTCAACTGAAACAAGATGTCAACTGAGACCCATTCGTTAACCATCGCCTTCTCGCGGTTTATTTGGGTAATCGGCTTGTGAACATCGGCCAGCCCATCAAAGGTGTTCGGCTCGAGAATCACCTCCCGCTCGCTGTGGCACCCAAGAGCGTTGAGTAAAGCGATGCCATTTTCCCGCAGGTTTCCTTTGGAAAAACGGGCTAAGACCTGTTCAATGTGGCGTTTGGTTTCGAGTTCGTTCATATCAACAAATGATTAACCAGGTGATCAATTCAAAGTCGGTGGTTTGCGAAATTTGTTTGGATTTTTCCGCGATCACAGCGCTCCGGTCAGAAAACAGGCTGCTGACCGCGCGTTTCTTGAATGCTTTTTCAATCCAGACGATGGATTTTTCCAGCAAGTCCGAATAATGGGATACATCCACCCCGTTCTGAGTGGCCAGGTTGAACTGCGAGCACAGGGTCTCAATCGCCGTGGTTTTCCCAACGCATAGCGCCCGGAAAATCTCCAGGATTTGCTTCGGCTGGGTAAATCCCAATCGCACCGTTCCGTCTTCAAAGATATAGACCAAAAAATAGGGCTGTAGTGGGTTGACCGCTTCGTTGCCGGAGGTATCCCCTTTTTGCTTCAGGCAGAAGATCACTCCTGGCTGGATGATCGGGTACTGCGGATCGGTTGGGACTACCGCATACAACCCCAGCGGCGAATCCTGGAGAAGTTTCCGGTTAGCCTCAATATATTTATTGAGCTCTGCCCTGAAGTCATCTAAAGTGAAATCGCTCAGAGAGATGCTCTCATTGAAGTCTTCCAGATCCAAAACCTCTTCTCGCAGCCGTTTCAATTGTTTATCGCGGTACTTTAAGTCTTCTTTGATCAGTTCCTGCAAATCCTCGGTGGTCAGCAGGTTATCTTCGTTCGTGGCGGCGATATCTACCAGAGCCATGCGCGCTTCCACCCGATTTTTGAGCGAAATGTACTTATCAAGGTCCTGGGTTGGCCAGAAGTTGACCAATTGCACCGATGGATTAATGCTGCCGATGCGATCAATACGCCCAAAGCGCTGGATGACGCGCACCGGGTTCCAATGGATATCGTAGTTGATCAGGGTATCGCAGTCCTGCAAGTTTTGCCCTTCGCTGATGCAGTCGGTCGCAATGAGCAGGTCGATCTCCCCTTGCTGGGGCATGCTGCGCATCTTGTCGCGGTGTTTGGCGTGCGGCGAGAAGTTAATCAGAATCTGGTTGAATTCATTTCTGCCAAAGCTGGTTTTGTTTTCGGTGGAGCCGCCCGAAACCATAGCAATCTGTATGCCCAACTCTTTGGTCGCCCATTCTTGCAAAGCGCCGTAAAGGTAAACGGCCGTGTCGGCAAAAGCGGTGAACACCAGTAGCTTGCGGTTTGGCCGGCCCATTTTATCGGTGGTAGGGGCTTTGACTTTGCTCTCAATCAACTTTTTCAATTCAGCCAGCTTGGCATCCCGCTCCGGGGTAATCTCGCGAGCTGATAGTTCCAGTAAATGAAGTTGATCGCGGTCGTGGCGTAAATCTTTGAGCCAGCGGTCCACGTCCAGGTGGGCCATTTTAAACTTGAGCTTACCTACCTCCAGAGCCTCCTGCAGCTCTTCGTCATCGATATCCTCAATGACCAAGTCGTCAAAATCCAGATCGGGATTCTCGGCCTGATACTGTTTAAATCGTTGAATGCGCGTGACCAATGAATCGATCTTACTGATTGTGCGGCGCATCGTAATATCGAAAGAAGAAACCGAGCTCTCCAGGCGTTTGAGGAAGTTGACCTTCATCATGCCAATCAAGAAATGCTCGCGCACACTTTGGGAGAATTTGTCCGTTGACCTGCGATCGAATAAGGAAGGCTGTTCTTTGGCAAACTTTACATCGTATTGCGACCGATACTGATCATACAGGTACGCGGATGGATTGAATAACGAGAGTTGGTAATCGGAGATCTCGTCGTTGAGTGTGTCGTACGACATAAACTCGCCCGCCAGGTCAATTTTGGGGTAGACAGATAGCGGTTTCAACCGGTCTGGAAAACCACCTAACTCGGCGATGCTGTCGCGGTAATACTTCTGAATATGCTTGCGGGAGCGGGCGATGGTCAGCGCATCCAAAAGTTTGAAGAACGCGGAGCTGAACCGTTCCAGTAGATCCTTGGTCTTGTGATCCTTCGAGTTCTTGGCCCATTCGGTGAAGGTGCGTTGGGCGCTGGCCAGGGTATCTTTGATACTGTTAATGCCGAGACTGCTTTCAAAGACCTGGTCATCATTCTCAGTCAGGAAATAAATCTGGTTTCGCAAATCCTTCAGATCATTGTTGACCGGGGTGGCCGATAAAAGCAAAACTTTTGTTTTTACTCCTGTCTGGATGATGTCTTCCATCAGGCGCTGGTAGCGGCTGCGGCGAACCAGGTTTCCTTCTTCGTCCCTTTTCCCTGGGGTATTATTGCGGAAATTATGGCTCTCATCGATAACCACCAGGTCATAATTGCCCCAGTTGATGTTTGCCAGATCAATGTCGCCGGATTTGCCTTTCTCGCGGCTCAAATCGGTATGCGAAAGAACTGTGTAATTAAAACGGTCACGCACGAAGGGATTGAGGTCGCTGTTATTTTGGGCCTGGTACACGGTCCAGTTTTCACGCAGCTTCTTGGGGCATAGCACTAACACCCGGTCATTCCGTAGTTCGAAGTATTTTATAACCGCCAGGGCTTCATATGTCTTTCCTAGCCCAACACTATCTGCCAGGATACAGCCGTTGTAAGCCAATATCTTGTTGATAGCGCCCTTGACCCCATCCTTTTGAAACTCAAATAGCGCGCGCCAAATATGGGTATCCACGATTTGGCTTTTAATGTCGGCAATGCCGCCTCTATCTTGGTCAGACAGGAACTGTTCAAACAGATGGAACAGGGTTTTGAAATAAATAAATTCAGGGGAATTGTCTTGATACAACTGGGCAAGGTAGGTTAAAACATCAGCCTTTACATCCTCAACCAGCTTCTCGTCATCCCAGATTTCTGCAAACCACTTCTTCAGATCTCGCTGATCCCGATTGCTATCGACGACCAGGTTGAGCTCGATATTATTGTTGTGGTTAGCCATTCCCAGACCACTGACAGTGAAGTTTGAGCTGCCCAAAATGGCTTCTTCCACCCCATTGTTAGCAATATGATACATTTTGCCATGTAGCAGGTTCGCCTGGCGCACTGAACGGATCTCCACTTTCTGATTAATCCATTCCGCGCATTCTCTAGCTACTCGACGCTGTTCGAGGCGGTTCTTGAGATGGAGCCCGTTATCTTCTATCCTATATGCCTTCTTATCCGTCTTGTCGGGGTCAAGCGCCTTCACAAATCGCGGCTCACCAAACAAGAAACGTAGATGGTCAATGACATCGAGTTTGTTCTTTAGAGCTTCGTAAGCATAAATCGTAAAATAAGCAGAGACAATGGAAAGTTCTGATCCTTCTTTAATTTTCTCCGACAGGAAATTGGCAACGCTTCCGCGTTTGTAATTGTCGCGGATGCCTGATTCTGGATTGGGCAGTTGAATGAGGGTCACAGATTTCTCCGGTTGAATTTTCTGCACATCGAATAACGAATTATTCCTGATTTATATTCTGAGCGGTGGATTCGGTTGGAAGAATGTTTTCTTTTTGCTTGATCCATTCCAATACTGCATCTTTGCGGAACCGCCAATGCTTACCCACCTTAAAGCCTGGTAGAACTTTGTCCTGTGCCAACTTATAAACGGTCGATTGTGGTAACCGCAAGTAAATAGCTACTTCTTCAGCAGTCCAGAAATCACCCGCTTCGACCATGATTTACCTCCCTATGGAGATTTGCGATTATTCCAGATAACACAATTATTATAGCATCCCCCCAAAAATTGCTTGCCGCAATGGACTGTTTGAATGTACCTTAAAATTGATTTTGTGTACCGCGCGTTTTTTTATGCGACGTGTTTTAAGGGGTTTATTCAAGTTTTCTTGGGTCTTATCTGATCCGTTTTCATGAAATCACGTCATACAAAGCGGATTATGCGACTGGTTTTGATTCCTTCTGCCCTGGCTGAATAGAGGCTGCCTGTACCTTAAGCCAACAACATGCCAAACGGCATGTTGTTGGCTTAAAACGGGGGGTGGCACACCGTTGACTAATAATCCAAGAAATTATGTTCAATAGTCCTGATAAATTTTTTGGTTACAAGATCCAATAAGACAGACTATAACAGCTGCCCAAAAATGGCTTTATTGTTCTAGCCTCAAAGGAATTTCCTTAGCCTTTTCAGACGCAATTTAACCTCGAAATAGCTGGGTATAAGGGTAATTATATTCAGCTATCTTTTTATTCTTCTTCTTGTCATTTGTCTTATCCATAAGGATCACACCATAAACGGTTTTAACATAAAATAGAAATGCACTCGAATTGACTTTCAAGACAAAAAAACGGTTTATCAACATGCTGCCTCCAATAAACTTCCTTCAAGATGATATTCCCTTATATAACAACCTGGCACTATATCAAGAGCACCAGGGTCGATTATCCGCTCGCCTGGTAGTTTTCCCTTCGCCGGTGGTGATGTGGGACTTCGAGGTTCTAGGTGACGAAGTACAGCAGAAGGGTGAACTCCATACTGGATTGCCTATGAGCCCTTTTCAGGGTTACCGATTCGTGATTGGCGAACCATTGCTCAGAATGGATAGTCATGACTATGTAATCCCAAAGGAAGAATTAACCGGAATCGCTACCCAGGCTTTTTATGGCGATATTAAATTTAAGGCACATGCATTCAGGTTTTATTTGCCGAATGCACGGTTTCAGATGACTAACATGTTAGGACAACAAACGGTTACTAAGGTCCATAAATCAGAAAATGAAGACTTAGGCCAGGAATCGGGTGGGCGAATTTTAGAGGCGAAACTTGATGATACCTGGTATGTCTCTATTCGTGCGAGCGCAGAATCGCTTTCATGGTCAGATGATCGCAAAAACAACATTGGGGTACGGATTACAAGCATTGGTCACCTTCATTCAAACATGGGTAAGGATGTAAAATTTGTTGACTATCCTACATTAACAGTAAAGGAAGCACAGCATTATCTTGAAATTCTTTCTCTACTATTATCTTTTCTAAACGGAGGATATATCGGTCCCCTACTTATTGAGGGTTTATATCATCACAGCTCAAATTCGGAAAATATTTCAGAACCAAACGCAATCGTACTGGCTCCCAGAACCACCCCTTTGGAATTTACTGGTAACTCATGGTGTACCTTTGACAGTGACCTACCAGCCTATTTAGCCTGCTTTCCGACCTTCAAGAGAATGCTTTCGCAACCTCCGTGGGATGAAACCTTTGGGCTAATTCTTTCTTGGTATTTTCAGGCAATTCAACCAGAAATAATGTTGGGGGGCAAAATGTGGCAGATTGTAGCCAATGCGTTAGGAACGGCGCTAGAGAGGTTAGGCTACACTATCCTCGTTCTAGAGGAGAAAGATCCTGCTCAACGAGTAAAAAATGAGTTGCTCTTTTCCTTAGACACTAAGAAGGCAAAAAAAGTGTGGGGGTTAACAGATATGAGTACCTCCGTGAAAAGACTCCAGGTATTATTGGAAAGGATAGGCATTACTTTGGATAGAGGTTTTTGGGACGTAAACGAGGTAAAAAAATTCGTAGATATCCGAAACGAGGCTACTCATCCAAAGAAAGGTAATGTAGACCGAAGATACATCAATGAATTACTGGACCAGGCGATCCAGTGGATTTATGAAGTAATGTTGTGGCGGTTAGGTTATGCTGGTAATTATCTGATCAGAACCGCTCCAGGAAGGCAATCCATTCCCCATCGCTATGATCTGGGAACTCGCAATTCTTGTTGGTAATACCTTTACAATACCTTCGCCAAAAATGACTTAAGCAGAAAGGGCTTTTGTAGTAAAGTTGAGGTCGACCAAGACAGCAACCAACCACAAAAAGCCCATGAACAACATTTTAGCACTTTTACAACCGATACAGAACAGCGTTACCAAAACGA
>JAVSME010000025.1:0-39426 GCA_039666315.1 Bellilinea sp.
CGTTCGCGGCTGCGGGTTCGTAACCGCTCAACCCCGCGCCTCACTCCAAAGGCGGGTCGGCGGGGCTTGCGCCCCGCCTCGCGGGGGCTTCGCCCCCGCGCCCGCCTTTTTGACTGCTCACTTGCACCACTGCACCACCGGCACTACACCACACGCAGTGCGGTGCAAGTGCCGGGCAATAACTCCCCTTGCAGTAACAAAACTTACTTATCCCGAACCGACGTTAGATTATGTTTATGCAGTCGTATTATCATTTATCGCCTGCATTTACGGGTAGGGCGCCTGGGTAGCGGTGCGGGTTGGGGTGGGTGTGCGGGTCGGTATAGGGGTCGCGCTGGGGACTGGCGTAGGCGGCGGGAAGGTGGGCGCCGGGGTAAAGGTCGGAAAATCGATGATCCCGGTTTCGTTTGGAAGGACAGGCTCCTCGTCTAAGTATTCTTTCACCTGTTCAGCATCAACCTGGTTGCCTTCTGAATCCATATAGACTCGCAGCAAAGCCGGCAAAGAGGCACCTCCAGGCGTCCAGATAACCACAGTGAATTCATAGGAATAGAGCCTGGATTGGTGGGATGGTTTCATCAATACTACCGTACCTTCCAATGCGTATTCCTGCTCCGCTTCGGTGGTCATCTCCCAGATAAACCCCATATTTTTCTCGGTCTCGGTAATCATGCGGACATTTTCTGGTAACCTATCGAAAGTCACGCTTTCCAAGCCGGAGGCACTCAAGGAAACGCGAAGGACTTTCGCCTTTTCCGTTGGCTTGATAATGATGCGAAGATTCGTTTTTTGCTGAAATTTAACCGGTTGTGCAATATGAATCGAGATACACCCTAACTTATTGCACCTTTCATCCATCAACTCTGCAGCATTGCCGGGGCTGCAGGCTGGCAGGAATGCCAACACCAGAACGGCGACAAGAAACATCAAGCGGTTCATGGGCATCTCCTCACTTACTGACGATTGGCAGGTACACCCGGCTGGTGACCGCCAGCACCTGCACGCTGAAACTGCCGGTCGTGTTCTTGAGCGTGTCGCTCACCCGGTAGGTGACCGTGCAGCTGCCCACCCAGTTGTAGGTTGGCGCACGCTTGATCTTCCTGCGCTGTACCGGATGCGAAGGCTGGCAGTCTCATCCCCAGGGTCAGCAGCGCAAGGAAAACATCGGTATAGACCAAGGATAAGCGGACGCAATTCATATTCCCCTCTCGCGCGACGAAGCTCGCCCTCGATATTTTGAATGTTATCCCGTCCGTGTGGAAAACTTTGAATGGCAAGCCCCTCAAAAATAGTATAGGCAAGTTCCATCAAAAGTGCAATTATTTTTGTGATTTGGCGGCATAACGCCTTCCACGCATTTGGCGCGGCTTAACCCGTGCCCGGCGGGTAGAACTGGCACGCCTTTATTGCGCACCGGCGTGATTGAATGGGTCGCAGCCGGCTAAATGCGCGAGAAACGGAGGCGGTACTTCGATTCACCGTGGATAAACAGGCGCGCGAGCGCGCCCGCTTCGCGCTCGGTTTCCTGGCGGGCGGTGTCGCTGCCGACCACCTGCGGGTACCAGCCTTTCTCTTCCAGAATGCGCAGCGGCGGAGTCCAGCTGGAGGGATCGGCAATATCGTGGGTCAGGCTGATGTAAATGCCGTCCTGTTTCCAGCGCGGATCTATGGCGCGGTTCATTAAAATGACGTACTGCTGGATATGGGTATTCCAGTGCACAGAAGGTCCCCAGAAGGTGTCCGGCTCGGGGCTGTACCAGTCGGCATGAACCGGGATGAGCGGGGTCACTTTGCCGCGCAAGCCCGGCTGCTGCCAGCCGCCCTGGTGCCACTTCATCACCTTGCCGACCGGGCAAAAGCGGTCTTGATAACGCATGCGCGCCAGCGAGATGCCCTGCTGGGCAACGTCCTTGTAATAGCTGCCAAAGAGAAAGTAGAAATATTCGCGCTTGCGGTCGAGGATGACCGAAAAATCGCCGTTGCCGCCCGCGAACCAGAAGTTGTGCTTTTCCAGGTTGAGCGTTTCGGGACCGCCCACCAGTACCAAGCCCAGATCGTCCCAGGTTTCCCCGTTGTCATGCGAGATCACCGCGCCGATGAACGGCGCGGTCAGCGGAAACTGCCGCCCGGCCTGGTATTCATCCGGCACCAGGTGCGCCGGTTCGTTGTGATACCAGCCCAGCAGCGTGCCATCCGCTTCCTGGTGCACCGACTCGATCCAGCGCCCGCCGTCACGCCAGGCTGTCCAGGTGATTTCTGCCCCGCGTGTCATGCGTTCGACGTTTTCGCCCATCGAATGCACCGGGTGGCCGGTGGAGTTGAGCACGTAAAACCGATCCTGCCACCACCAGCACGGACTGTTGCAGTCCGCCGCACTGGGAAAACGCAGCGCTTCCACCTGCTCGATCTCGATTTTTACATTGCCGATCTGGTAAGTTAAATGGCTCATGGTTGTTGGGGTCTCCTCTCGATCCTGTATGATGATAAACGTGGTAAATCCAGGCAGGCTTCAGCCGGCGAACATCGGTTCGGCGATGCCCTTGCCAATCCCGCGAATGCGAAACAGGTTACCCGCCAGCGGGTGCTTCGCCCGCTGTGCGCGGGGAATCTCGTACCGGGCGGAGGTGATGTACAGCTCATCCAGGTCTGCCCCGCCGAAAGTCACGCTGGTCGGGTAGCGCACCGGCAGCGGGATCACCCGCTCCAGCCGCCCGCGCGGGTCGTAACGCTCCAGGCAGCCGCCGCCCCACACCGCAATCCAGATGAACCCGGCGGCATCAACCGTCAAGCCATCCGGAACGCCCGGCCGCTGCGAGCGGTTGACCAGCACGCGCCGGTTGGCAATTTCCCCGCCGGTCAGGTCGAAGTCGTAGGCGTAGAGGACGCCGGGCGTTGAATCGACAAAATACATCACCCGGTTATCCGGGCTCCAGCCAATGCCGTTGGAAATATCGAAACCGGTGTCCATGCGCCGAACGGATCCGTCCGGGTCGAGCCGGTACAGGCTGTTCTGATAATCATCACCCAGCGTGCCCGCCCAAAAGCGCCCGGCGCGGTCAACTGCCCCATCGTTGAAGCGCGTGCCGGGCTTGTCCCTTTCCGGGTCGGCGATGCGGTTCAGTACGCTGCTGGACGGATCGAAGAAGGCAAAGCCGCGTTCCCCCGCCAGAAGCAGCCCGCCGCCGCGCCGGAAAGCCAGCGCGCCGACCTTTTCGCCAGCCGCGGCGGTCTGGTGGGCAGCGCCGAGCGGCTGCAGGCGGTGGATGCAGCCCGCCTCGATGTCCACCCAGTAGATTGCCTGCTCGCCGTTGTGCCAGCGTGGACCCTCGCCCAACTCATTCCGGGCTGCCAGCACCACTTCGACCTCAACCATCCGATTTGTCCTTTCCGTTCTCACGCCTGCGGCGTGATTTTCAGCAAGGCTGACTCTTCTTCTTCCAGCGCGGAAAACAGCAGCCCGGCTTCCATCAGGTGGCGCCCGCTAAACTCCGCCTGGTATTCGCCTTCCAACCCTGCCACCCGGTAGAGCGTTTCCGCCCGCAAGGCTTGCAGCCGGATGGCGCGCTGCGCCTCCCCGCCCGGCAGGCGGAACACAAACAACAGATGTTCCTCCTCAGCCGGCAGGCTATATTGGAACGCCGCCCAGCGTTCGCCTTCTCCGCTGCGCAGCGGCTGGCGGGTCAGGCGGTAGAGATCAGCGCGTTGGATAAAGCGGCGCACCTGGGTTTGGTAGAGGTGATTTTGCTCCACCACGCGCTGCGCCAGCCAGGCGGGCAGGCGCGGCAGTTTTTGCGAGATGCCGTACCAGCCGAGCATCGAAATTCGGGTGTAATAATCCCATTTTTTGATCGTCAGGCGCGGGTCGTGCGGGTCGAAGTTCTGCTGCGGCGGCGGGTTGAGATTGCGCCAGTCGCTGAAGGTCCAGTGCAGCAGCACGTTGGCAGCCAGCATGGTGCTGGCGCCCCAGAAAATTTGCAGGTCGTGCACCGCCCAATCCGGGTCGGATAAAAAGGTTATGTGCGTCTGGCGCAGCATGCCCAGGTCAATGCGCAGCCCGCCGGAGGAGCAGTTTTCCAGCACCAGCGCGGGGTATTCCCGGCGCAGTCTTTCCAGCGTGCGATAATACCCGCGGTAATGCTCGTACAATCCATCCCCGCGCTGGTGGCCGTGATCTTCGCGGTTGCAGCCCGCGCCCGGATCGAGGTTGAAATCCACCTTGATCCAATCGCAGCCGTACTCCTCCACCAGCCGTTTGAGAATGCCATGCGCCCATTCCTGCACCTGCGGGTTGCCGAAACAGACGCAGCCAAGCGGTTTGCCGTCCCGCCGGGCAACGAAGTCTGGACGATCCTGCGCCAGCTGCGCGCGTTCGCCCAATGCTTCGATCTCGCACCACATGCCGAACTTCATCCCGCGCGCGTGTGCCGCGTCCGCCAGGGTGCGCGGGCCATCCGGGAAGCGCTGCCGGTTGACCAGCGCCCAATCGCCGCGGTAATGTTCCCAGAAGGTGCTGGCGTCGCTCGGTCCAAACCAGCCGGCGTCCAGCGTGCACACCTCGAAACCCATCTCGGCTGCCCGTTCCACGTTTGCCAGAAAAACCTGCTGATTAATCTCGGCGTCTTCGTAGGGCCACCAGTGATTCCACTCCACCGGCAAGCCCGCGGCAAACGGGCTGTACGGATACCAGTACCGGCGCCCGACCCGGGCGTACTGCTGCGAAACGGCGTTAAGGTCTTCGCCAACCACCAGGATGAACGGCGCGCCTTCGACCGATTCGCCCGGCTGGAGGGTTTTGCTGAATTCCCAATCGTGAATTCCTCCGCTCAGGCAAACGCCGCCTTCTGGCAGCGGCTGGAAACGCATCACCCAGTTGCCCGACCAGGCAATTGCCGCGGAAAGCACCGCTCCCGGCTCCGCCGTCAGCGCAAACCAGGGGTGATTGCCCTTGGACGAGCGCCCCGAGCGCGATTCCAGGACGATCTCGCCCTGCAGCCGGCGGTGTTGCGGCTCGAACTCGCTGCCCCAGTTGCCGGTGAAGGAGAACAGTTCCGCCGCCAGCGGCGCCAGGTTGAGCGCCAGCGAATCGATGCGCTCGATCCGCTGCGGCTTGTCTGCCCGGTTGGTGACCACCAGTCCGGCTTCCAGCAGCGCCTCGTCTTCATAGACACAGAGGCGCTGTTCGACGGTCAGCCGGGCGTTTTGAAAACGAAAAGTGTGCTGGCGCATGCCGGGGGTGTCCCGGTTTTCCCGGCGTTCGACCAGTGTCAGGCTGCGCGCGTCGCAGCGGGTGCCATCCACCATGACGGTGAACAGCGGCGAAATCGCGCGCGGGTGCAGCCAGGCATTGCCGCCCCCGTCCAGGCGCTCCAGATGCAGTTTGCCGTTTTCCGCGCGCAGCACGCAGCCCAAACGGCTGGTCGAGAGAGCGATCATTTCAGGCGGCATGAGAGAGGTCACCTCGCGGGTCAGTGAGTATCGGGTTGCATTGCGCGCACTTTGTCTATGCGGACTTTATGGATGCGCTGGTTCAAAAAGGCAATCGACTGCTCGTCAATTTGAAAATTGATCACCACATCCGGTTCGCGCCCGGTCATCGCGCTGACTTCCTCGACGCTGGTGTGGGTGACAATGAAATGGTCGCTGGTCTGTGCCAGCCGGCGGATCGCCTCGCGGTCATCCTCCACCGAGAGGGCTTCGATCTCCCATTCGGGATGGTAGCCAAACAGGACGTGCTTGATCATGTGGGCGGTGTTCGGATTGGTGCAAACCACCCCAACGCGGTTTTTGGGGAAGCGGGCAATCTTCAGCATCGAGTCGGCGGTCAGGCGGGTGTCAATCCCGACCACCTTGCCGGGCGGGAAGCCATGCTGGCTGATGGCGGTGTTGATCTCTGCCAGGTGGTGGTAGGTGGTGATGATCAGGTCGAATTTCTTGATCACTGCGGCAGGGTTTTTGTAAAAATGCGACAGGTTGCGGTACTCGACTGGCATTTTGAGCACCTCGTTCAAGCGCTTGCCCATTTCCTGCGTGTCGTAATCGTTGCACTCGAAGAAAATCAGGTCAACCTTACTGTGCCCGAAGACTTCGTTGACCGCGTTTTTCAACTGGTCGAGCATTTCCTCAGCCGTCAAACCGGCTGCCATGCCCTGCCAGACCATCTCGACCGAATGCTGGTAGAAAAAATCGAGCAATTCGTTCTTGGTTTTGGAACCCGCCTGCCCGGCGCGTTTAACCATGTACCCCTTGCGCCCGGTCTGGCTGCTCTCGATTATCCCCACATCGAACAGCATCTGGTAGGCTTTGTTGACCGTGTTGCGGTTGGAGCCAATCTCCTCCGCCAGTTTGCGCACCGGCGGCAGACGGTCGCCCGGCGCATAGTGTCCGGTGGTGATGCGCTGCAAGATCGCTTTGGATACCGCTTCAGCAGTGACTGGTTCTTTTGCCATCGAATTCCTTTGTCTTATGGCTTGCGACAAGTGACAATTTCTTGTAGTATAGTATCATAGCAGCGTTGCATTTGTCAATCCGACCGGCGGGACCACACGCCGTTCGTTTTTCGATTGTATCTCAAATCTCAGGACAGGTTCTATGAACAGTCAACCCAAACGAGTCCTCATCACCGGCGCTTCCTCCGGCATCGGCAAAGCGATAGCCTATCGTTTTGCCCGCCAGGGTTGGGAAGTCTGCCTGGTTGCCCGGCGCAGAGAACTGCTCGAGCAGATCGTCGCCGCGCTGCCAGCCGGTCGGCATCTGGTCTGCGCAGGGGCATACGAGCAGCCCGAAACTGCCGCACAGGTTCACACCGCGCTCGCCGGTGAGTGGGGCAGCCTGGACGCGCTGGTCAACAACGCAGGCGTTTTCATGACCGCCGACGCGCTCAACAGCCCGCTGGAGGAGTGGCGCAAACCGTTTGATATCATGGTCAATGGCGCCATCGCCATGACGCGCACCGCCGCCGGGTTGATGAACGACGGCGGGCGGATCATCCACGTTACCTCGATTCACGGTGAACGGGTGGAAGTCCGAGCCAGCGCCTACGCCATGGCAAAAGCCGCCATCAACCATTATTGCCGCGCGCTGGCGTTGGAACTGGCAGCACGCAACATTCTGGTTAATGCCATCGCTCCGGGTTTCGTGGATACCCCGATGAGCGTCGTTGACGGCGTCAACGAACTGGAAGGCGAGTGGTTCCGCAAAAATTACATCGAGGGACACCACCTGCCGTTGCGCCGCGCGGCGCAGCCGGAGGAAATTGCCGGGGTTGCCTGGTTTCTGGCTGGCGAGGACGCCTCGTACATCACCGGACAGGTCATCACCGTGGACGGCGGGTTGACCATTACCTTCTAGCGCCAGCCATGCGCACGATTGAAGCGGTTGATTTCTTTTATCTTTCCATGCCGACCGTGCTGGACATCGGCGATGGCAGCCAGGACGCGCTGCTGGTGCGCGTTGCCGCCGGGGATCAGGTTGGCTGGGGCGAATGCGAAGCATCGCCGCTGGTGACCATTGCCAGCCTGGTGTGCCCTATGTCGCACAGCGCCTGCAAACCGGTGTCCGATTCGGTGCTGGGGCAAAGGCTGGAAACCCCGGCAGACATTGCCCGCATCCATCAGGCGGTGCGGCGCAACAGCATGGACCTGCTGCAAGCCGATCACGCCCTTTCGGGTATAGACGTAGCCCTGTGGGATTTGCTCGGCAAGATCCACCAGCAGCCCGTCTACCGGCTGCTGGGCTACCCGCGCGCCTACCCCAAGCGCCCGTACAGCTCTTTGTTATTCGGCGCACACCCGCAGGAAACGCTGCAAAAAGCTCGCCGCGCCCGCCAGGCTGGCTTCCGCGCGGTAAAGTTCGGCTGGGGCGGGTTTGGTCAGCGCAGCGTGAAGGAAGACGAGGAGCAGGTGGCTGCCGCCCGCGAGGGGCTTGGAGCGGATGGGGTGTTGTGCATTGACGCGGGAGCGGTGTGGGGCAGCGACCTGGAGGCTGCCCGCCAGCGGCTGCCCATGCTGGAAGCCTTCCATGTCACCTGGCTGGAAGAACCCTTCCACACCCACGCGCTGAGTGCCTACCATAACCTGGCGCGGCTGAGCCACAAGGTCAGGCTGGCGGGCGGCGAGGGCGCTCACAACGAGCACATGGCGCAGCAAATGATTGACTACGCCGGGGTCGGCTTCATCCAGATTGACCCCGGGCGGATTGGCGGGATCACCTCCGCCAAACGGGTGTTCGATTACGCCCACGCGCGCGGGGTCACCTTCATTAACCATACCTTTACCTCGCACCTGGCGCTCAGCGCAGCGCTGCATGTCTATGCCGGGGCTGCCGGGCACGAACTGGGGGAATACCCCGGACAGTTGACCCCGCTGGCAAGCGAACTGACCCGTGAACACCTGCTCCCGGACGCCAATGGTCATATTCACCTGCCGGAACGTCCCGGGTTGGGTATCCAGCTGGACATGCAGGCGGTCAGAAAATACCTGGTCGAGACCCATATCGAGGTCAACGGCAGGGTGCTCTACCACACCCCGGTGGTTTAGGCGCGGCTGCGCCGGTCCGCTCACGACCGCGCCGCTTCCGCCCATGACGCAGGGTAATTCCTAACCCATGTGCTGGACGACTGCCTCGCCGAATTCGGAACACTTCAGCAGCGTCGCGCCTTCCATCAGGCGGTGAAAGTCGTAGGTCACCTTCTTCGCCAGGATGGCGCCTTCCATGCCGCGCAGGATCAAATCCGCGGCTGTGTCCCAGCCCATATAGCGCAGCATCATCTCGCCCGATAAAATCACCGAACCCGGATTTACCATGTCCTTATCGGCGTATTTGGGCGCCGTGCCATGGGTTGCCTCGAACACCGCGTGCCCGCTCTCGTAGTTGATGTTGCCGCCCGGCGCAATGCCGATCCCGCCCACCTGGGCTGCCAGCGCATCGGAAAGGTAATCGCCGTTCAGGTTCATGGTTGCCAGCACGTCGAAATCGCGCGCGCGGGTGATGGTTTGTTGGAAGACGATATCCGCAATCACATCCTTGATGAGCAGTTTGCCGGCTTTGAGCGCGTTTTCCTGCTCTGCGTTGGCTGCCTCCTCGCCCTGGGCAGCTTTGGTGCGCTCCCACTGCGCCCAGGTGTACACCCGCTCGCCGTACTCCGCCTCCGCCAGTTCGTAGCCCCAGTTGCGGAAGGCGCCTTCGGTGTATTTCATAATATTGCCCTTGTGCACCAAGGTCACGCTGCGCCGTTTGTGCTGCAAGGCAAAATCCAGCGCCGCCTTTACCAGCCGGCGCGTGCCCTCGCGCGAGATCGGCTTCAGGCTGAAGGCAGCCGTATCGGGAAAGCGGATTTTGCCGTATTCTGCCGGGAATTGCTCCTTGAGCAGCTGCTTGAACTGTTGGTTTTGCGGTGTATCAATCTCAAACTCAATCCCGGTATAGATGTCCTCGGTATTCTCGCGGAAGATAACCATGTCCACCTCCTGCGGGCGTTTGACCGGCGAGGGCACGCCTTCGAAGTAGCGCACCGGGCGCAGGCAGACGTACAGGTCGAGCGCTTTGCGCAAGGCGACATTGAGCGAACGGAAACCACCGCCAATCGGGGTGGTCAGGGGACCCTTGATCCCCACCCGGTACTCGCGGAAGGCTTGCAGGGTTTCATCCGGCAGCCAGTTGCCGGTTTGTTGAAATGCTTTTTCGCCCGCCAGCACTTCCAGCCAGTGGATTTTGCGCCTGCCGTTGTACGCCTTTTCGACGGCGGCGTCAAAGACGCGCTGCGCAGCCCGCCAAATATCCCGTCCGGTTCCGTCGCCTTCAACAAATGGCAGGATCGGTTGGTCAGGGACGACCAGCCGTCCGGATCGCAGCTCGATTTTCTCACCCTGAGCGGGTGTTTCAACAGGATTGGGGCTCATGGTTTTTCTCCGGTGAAATGATTACCAAAAGGATGGGCATTCGCTTGATTATAACAAAAAGCCGCCTTTCCACTGGATTCCCCGCCCGGCGTGATCGTCCACCGGACAGGTTGAAGCGCGCAAGACCGGTATAATGGAGGCAGACAATGGTATTTCGGCTGTGGATATCAGTTCCTGCGCACAGATTCCTCATTAAATGCACAAAATGCCATGAAAGCAAACACCAGATCGTTTACCGCCGCGTTTGCGCTGTTGATGCCCGTGCTGGTCGTGGTCGGTTATTACCTGACTCACAAGCCGTTTGACCCCCCGGCTGCCCTGGCAATCGGTTTGATCCTCTGGCGGCTGCTGGCGGCAGCCATGATCGTCTCGCTCGCCGGAGCGATCGGCTGGCGGCTGGCTGCCTTTGAGGGGCTGCACCCGCTGGCAGCCTTGTGCGTGCAGGCTTCTGCCGGGCTGGGCATCCTTGCCGTGCTGGTGCTGGCGGCAGGCGTGACGATTGGACTGCCCGCCGTGCTGCTCTGGCTGGCGCCGCCAATTGGGCTGATCCTGCTACGCCGCCCACTGTTACAGTGGTTGAAGCAATGGCGCAGCCTGGCGGCCATTCTCCGCGGCGGCGGGGATTTCGAGCGCTGCACCGCCGGACTGATCCTGCTGGCGCTGTTTGCCAGCCTGTGGGTCGCGCTTGCCCCGCCGCTCCAGTACGACGCGCTCGTTTATCACCTGACCCTGCCCGCCGCCTACCTGGCGGAGGGACGAATCAGCCACCTGCCCTGGTTGATCATGTCCGGCTACCCGCAGGGCGGCGAACTGCTCTACACCTGGGCAATGGCGCTGGGCGGCGCGCCGGGCGCCGCTGTTTTGGGCTGGTGTTTCAGCCTGCTGGCACTGGCGGGATTGCCCGGCTTGCTGTACCAGCGCTTGAATAACCGGGCAGCCTGGGCAGGCGCCGCGGCATTGTTCGCCGGGTCCAGCCTGGTGCTGTATACCGCCTGGGTTTACGTGGACTGGCTGGGGCTGCTGTTCGGGTTGGCGTGCCTGATCCTGCTCGACCACTGGCAGGAAAACCATCGCCCGCTGGATCTGCGCCTGGCAGGCGCGTTGGCGGGCATGGCATTTGCGGTCAAATACCCGTTCGGGTTGCTCGGTTTGATTGGCGTGCTCTGGCTGGGCGTGCGCGCCTGGCGCAGCCGCAGCGCATTGGTTCCACCGGCATTAAACTTTACGCTGCCTGCGGCGCTCTTTGCGCTGCCCTGGCTGCTCAAAAACCTGATTTTTACCGGCAACCCGCTCTACCCGTTCTTCTTCCCGGCAGCCGAAATGGATCCCATCCGGCTGCAAATTGCCATGCGGGAGCAGCCGCACGGCGGCTGGATCGATTCATTGCTCCTGCCGCTGCGGGCGACTTTCCTCGGCATCGAAGGCGCAGCCGGTTTCGCTGCTTCCATTGGTGCGCTGCTGCTTGCCTTTGGCGCGCTGGCGTGGATCGGCAGGCGCGACCTGGAGACGCAACAACGCGCCAGCCTGGGGTTGTTCAGCCTGACCGCGCTGCTCACCTGGCTGTTGTGGGGCGCCGTCAGCCGATATTCCGGCTTGTTGCTGCAAACGCGCATGATGTTTCCGCTGCTGCCTATATTTGCCGTCCTGGCGGGGTTCGGTTTTGATGCTGCCAGCCGACTGATCCTTGCCAATATACGGGTAAGGCGCATCCTCGCCGTGCTGGTGATGATGACGCTGGCATTCAATGCCATTGAAGTCAGCCTGGACATGCTGCGCAAGGGCGCGCCCCAGGCAGCCCTGGCGTTGACCTCCCAGCCCGGTTACCTGGCGCACAACCTGGGTTGGTTCCAACCCGCCATGCAGGCTGTTCGTGAACTACCCGCCGGCAGCGGTGTGCTGATGATCTACGAACCGCGCAGTCTGTATTGCCTGCCGGTTTGCCGGCCGGATGAATCCCTTGACCGCTGGCATCGCGACTGGATGCGCCATGCCAATGCGGAAAAAATCCGCCAACAATGGCTGGATGAGGGATTTACGCATATACTTGTCTTTCGTTCTGGTGTAGAATTTATGCAAGAAAATCCCGATCCAAAACATCCATTGGATGGTTTGCGCGCACTGGATGCCTTTTTGAGCGGCTTGCCCGCGCCGCAAAATTTGGGGGATGCTTACGAACTGTACGCATTACGTTAAATTGGGAGGCAATCTTTTCGATGTCACCTTTAAAAGACGGTACGTTTTACCTCGGCAGGCAGTTTGACCCTGCCGCCGGGAAGTTGATGGATGAACGCATCGTGTACAACCCATCCGATCTGACCACCCACGCGGTGGTGACCGGCATGACCGGCTCCGGCAAGACCGGGTTGTGCATTGGCTTGCTCGAAGAAGCGGCTCTGGAGGGTATTCCCGCCATCATCATTGACCCGAAGGGTGACCTGACCAACCTTCTGCTACACTTCCCCGACTTGCTGCCCGCCGACTTTCAGCCGTGGATAGACCCGGACGCCGCCCGGCGCGAGGGCAAGCCGGTTGAGCAGGTTGCTCAGGAGACCGCCGCGCGTTGGCAAAAAGGACTTGCCGAGTGGGGCTTGACCTCCGATAACATCCGCCAGCTGCAGGGCGCGGTTGATTTCTCTCTCTTTTCGCCTGGTTCGTCCGCAGCCTCCCCTGTCAACATCCTGTCTTCGTTTGAGGCGCCCGACCTGCCCTGGCAGGAAAACCGCGAGATTCTGCGCGAAAAAATCTCCACCATCGTTACCGCCCTGCTCGGCTTGATCGGCTTAACCGACATTGATCCGCTGCGTTCGCGCGAACACATTTTACTATCCAATATCCTCGAAAATGCCTGGAGCAGCGGCGGCTCGCTCGATTTGACCGAGTTAATCCTGCAAACCCAAAAACCGCCTTTCGAACGGCTGGGGGCTTTTCCGGTGGATAACTTCTTCCCCGAAAAAGAGCGCTTCTCGCTGGCAATGCTGCTCAACAACTTCCTCGCCTCGCCGTCATTTGAAATCTGGCGCGACGGTCCACCGCTGGAAATTGGCAAAATGCTTTACAGTCCATCGGGAAAGCCGCGCCACAGCATTTTTTACCTCGCCCACCTCAACGAAAGCGAGCGCATGTTCTTTGTCACGCTGTTGTTCGCTTCCATCGAATCGTGGATGCGCGCGCAGCGCGGCACCGGCACCCTGCGCGCCTTGATCTACATGGACGAAATCCTCGGCTATCTGCCGCCGCTGGGCAACCCGCCTTCCAAGACGATCATGCTGCGCATGCTCAAGCAAGCCCGCGCCTTTGGCATCGGCTTGCTGCTCGCCACCCAAAACCCGGTGGATGTGGACTACAAAGGACTATCCAACGCCGGCACCTGGATGATCGGCCGGCTGCAAACTGACCAGGACAAGCAGCGCTTGCTGGATGGGCTCGATTCCGCTGGCGGTGGGGTGGATCGCGCCGAGATGGACCGCATGATTTCTGCGCTGGGCAAGCGGGTTTTTATCTTGCATTCGGTTCACAATAAAAAACCGCTCCAGTTCCAAACCCGCTGGGTGATGAATTTTCTTGCCGGACCGATGACCCGCTCGCAATTGCCCGATCTGATGAAATTGACCCAATCTCCAACAGCAGCCGTTGCCGCGCCGCAGTCAAGCGCGCCCGGTATCAGTGCTCCCGCTGCTGCGGCTTCACCCGCTAATCGCGAGATGTTAAGCACCACCCGTCCGCCGCTTCCGGCGGGCGTAGAGGAGTATTTCCTGCCCAACGATCTACCCATTGGCGATGCCTTACGGATTGCCAGCATCCCATCCACAGCAGCGATCCAGCAGAGTGGCTTTATCTACCGCGCAGCGCTGCTGGCGCAGGCGGGCATCAATTACCTGGCGCGCAAATACAACCTGGATATCAGCCGCGATGTGTGCGCGTTGCCTCAGGAAGCGCGCGGCAGGATGATTGAATGGGATCAGTTTCCCTGGCGCACATTTAAGCGCGCCGAAGTCGTCTCTGTGCCTTTGCCAGGCGCGCAGTACAGCCAACTGCCTGCCTGGCTGGCAGACGCGCGCCTGGTGGCGGGTTACCAGCAAGATTTCGTTGAGTGGATCTACCGCAATGCCACCCTGCGCGTGCGCGCCAACGAAAAACTCAAGGTCTATGCCCCGCCGGATGTTTCCACTGCTCAATTCCGCGAACAATGCGCCCAGGCAGCCCGAGACGCCATGCACACCGAGTTAGAGAAAGCGCAAAGCCAGCATCAAAAACGGCTCGATGATCTTCAGCGAAAAATCGAACGGCAAACGGGCGATATAAAAGACCGTGAAAGTTCGCTAAATCAACGCAGAATGGAAGAACTGGCAACCCACGGACAATCGCTGCTCAGTCTGTTTGGCAAACGGCGCGCATCCATCTCCAGTTCGATGACCAAACGCCGCCTGACCAGTGAGGCTAAAGACCGCCTTGAAAAAGAGCGTCTGGAATTGGAACAACTGGAAAAGCAGATCAAGGAGATCGAAGAAGATAAAGCCCGCGATCTAAAAGAAATCCAGGAGCGCTGGGCGGACGTGGTCAGCGAAGAAATCGAGATACCCCTTGCCCCCTACAAAAAGGATATTTACGTCTCGCTGTATGGTATCATCTGGATGCCCTATTACCTGATTATGGTTGATGGTCAACGGCGTGAAATTGCCGCCTTCCGGACGCCTGCGTAAATTCGACCGTAAAATTGATTTATTGGTTAAATTCCCCTGGTTAGAGGTAACGATCATGTCGGCACAATCTACCCGCGACCGGATAAACCCGGAAAAATTGGACACTACTCCGCTTCGCCGCCCCGCCTGGATACGGGTGCGCGCCCCAAGCGGCGAGACGTACGAACAAGTGCAGCAATTAATGCGCCGTAAAGCGCTGCACACCGTGTGCGAGGAAGCCGCCTGCCCCAACATGGGCGAGTGCTGGGGCGCTGGCACGGCCACTTTCCTGATGATGGGCGATATCTGCACCCGCACCTGTGGTTTCTGTGACATCAAACGCGGGCGGCCCGAGGCGCTGGACTGGCTGGAGCCGGAACGGGTTGCCCAGGCAGTCAAAGCGATGAACCTGCAGCACGCGGTGATCACCTCGGTCAACCGCGACGACCGCAAGGACGGCGGCGCGCCGATCTTCGCTATGGTCATCCGCCGCATCCGCGAGATTCACCCCGGCTGCTCAATCGAAGTGCTCATCCCCGATTTCAAAGGCAGTGCGGAGGCGCTGCGCATCGTCATGGATGCCCGCCCGGAGATCCTCAACCATAACGTCGAAACCGTCCCGCGTTTGTTCAAGTATGTGCAGCCGCAAGACCGCTACGAGTGGACGAAAGCCACGTTGAGCAATGCCAAACACCTCGATCCGGAGGTGCTGACCAAGTCTGGCATTATGGTTGGGCTGGGCGAAACCCTAAACGAAGTCCAGGAAGTGATGCAGGATTTGCGTTCCTGGGGAGTTGAGATACTGACCATCGGTCAATATTTACAGCCCAGCCGCAAGCATCTGCCCATTGCCCGTTATTACCTGCCGGAGGAATTCGACCATCTGCGCGAATTCGGGCTGCAAATCGGCTTCAAGTGGGTCGAAAGCGGTCCGCTGGTGCGCTCCTCCTATCACGCCGCCGAACAGGTGCGCGCCTTGAGCGCGGTGCATCGTAAACTGTACAACCCAAAAAGCGAATGCCCCGCTGATTAATCATCGCCCAGCGAGATGCCCATTTCGCGCGCCGTCTGGATTAAATCGCTATCCAGGGCTACCCGCCGCGGGCGCATCAACGCTTCTTCCAATGCGATATCACTCACCTCGCCGCCGCGCAGGGTGACCATGCGCCCAAACCTGCCCTGCGCCGCCAGCCGGACGGCTGCCCCGCCCATGCGCGTGCACAGCACCCGGTCGAACGCGCTGGGACTGCCGCCGCGCTGTAAATGACCCAGCACAGTCACGCGCGTCTCGATCGCGCAGGAGCGCGCAAGCGTATCCGCCACCATTTGCCCAATACCCCCCAAACGAGGCAGAAACAGATCATCCCCGCCCATGCGGTACACCTGCCCGCCGCCCGCCGGGTGCGCGCCTTCCGCCACAGCAATGATGCTGAAGTATGCCCCGGTTTCGATCCGCCGCCGGATTTTGGTACAAATCGAATTGATGTGAAAGGGAATCTCCGGGATCAGAATCACATCCGCTCCGCCGGCGATGCCGGCGTGCAGGGCGATATAGCCCGCATCGCGCCCCATCAATTCAAGAACCATCACCCGGTGGTGTGATTCGGCGGTGGTGTGCAGCCGGTCAATGGCTTCCATGGCGGTGTTGATGGCGGTATCGAAGCCAAAGGTGAAATCGGTGCCGTAAATGTCATTATCAATCGTTTTCGGCACCCCAATCACCGGCGCGTTGACGCGCTGGTAAAGTTCCAGTGCGATGCGCAGCGTGCCGTCCCCGCCGGCGACGATCAGCCCGTCCAGGTTCAGGCTTTGAATGCGTTCGAACACCTGGCGGGAGGTATCTTCCATTACCTCAATGCCATCCCGAATCACTTTTCGCGCAAAGGGATTGCCGCGGTTGGCAGCGCCTAAAATCGTTCCGCCGCGCGGCAGAATCCCGCGCACCGAATTCAATGTCAATGGGAAGATTCCGCCCTCATCAACAAATCCATCGAAGCCGTTGCGCACCCCCAGCACCCGCCCGTCGTATTGCAGCATGGCTGTTTTCACCACCGCGCGGATAACCGCATTCAAACCGGGCGCGTCTCCCCCGCCTGTCAATACCGCTAGTTTCATCATAAGGAAATGCCCACCTCAATATTCAATTATACGCGATGGTCTGTTTTGCCGGCGCTTAAGGGCGGTTATTCCTGTAAAAGCCATTTGGCGGTGATATGATCGGTGACCAAAATATTGATGTATCGCCCGCGCAAAGCGCCGCGGATGGCATTATGCTTGCGTTCACCACAGGCTACGCCGATCGAGCGCTGCACTTTGCGCAGTTGATCCAATTTCATCGAAGCCACGCGGGCATCCAATGGAGTTTTTACCGGGTTACCAGCCTGATCAAAAAAACGCAGCAACACATCTCCTACTGCTCCATTGGCGCGCAAGGATTCCAACTCTTTTAGGGAAAAGACATTTCCGCTTTCCACCAATAATTTAGACGGCTCCAATGCGCCGATACCCACCAAAGCCAGGCTAACCGAATCAAACAGACTGATCGTTTCGCGGACAAAGGTGTCTTCCATCAGCACTTGCAATCCGGCTTCCGAACCGATTACGCCCGGCAGAGGCAAATAAACCGCAGAACCACCAACCAGAGCAGCGATACGACCTGTCAACCGGTTGGCGTGCACCTCAGCCGATGGGTTACCCACCCCGCCCAGGATTTGCACAACGCGAATGTTGTTCTTATGGATCAGCGGATGCATGGCATCCACCATCGCGAGCAGGGTGGCGCTCCACGACGAAATTCCAATGACCTCGTTTGGGCGGATAACCGATTCGAGATAATAAGCCGCGGCTGCTCCAACTTCGCGTTCCATGATACGCTCATCCAACCCGGCGGAACTATCAACCACAATCGCATCGCGCAGTTGATAACGGCGCACCAATTCCTCTTCCAAATCGGTGTGCACGCCAGGAGGCACGCTGATCGAAATGCGGATGACGCCTTCTTCTTTTGCCAGGTTTAGCAGCCTTGAAACGGTTGATTGGGAAAGCCCGAGTTGTTCGGCGATGTCGGATTGTTTTTTACCCCATTCGTGGTACATTCTTGCAACCCGCACTACCAGGCGCAATTCTTCCAGGCGCACCATAATTGGCTCCTTTCCAGAAAAAAGCCACGCGCGAATATAAATTTATTACAGAATATTTATTCATTTTTGGTTTACATGCATGCAACCTTTGTGTATTATAACACAAGATAAATAAATATTCATCATTGAATATAAATTCCAAAACCCCTCGCGTAACCCTCCACCCGTATCTGGAACAGGCAACATAATGGATATTGCTGATTTGGAACTCAAATCCATACAATATCGCAAACGCATTCTGGAGATGATCCATCGTGCCGGGGCTGGACACACTGCCGGAAGCCTCTCTTGCGTGGATATTCTGAATGTCCTTTACAACCAGGTCATGAATATCGCTCCGGAAAATTTTTCCTCGCTCAACCGCGATCATTATATTCACAGCAAGGGTCACTCCGTCGAAGCTCTTTACGCTGTCCTGGCGGATAAGGGCTTTTTCCGGGCTGAGGAACTGGAAACACTGGGTACTTTTGATTCCCACTTTGTCGGTCACCCTACCCGAAAGGTGCCTGGCATCGAACACAATACCGGGGCATTGGGGCATGGGCTTTCCGTCGCGGTAGGATTGGCATTGGCGGCAAAAATGGACGGACGCCCCAGCCGGGTTTTCACTATCCTGGGTGATGGTGAGTTGTCCGAGGGATCGGTTTGGGAAGCCTCGATGAGCGCTGCGCATTACAAGTTGGACAACCTGGTCGTCCTGGTTGACCGCAACCGCCTGCAAATTACCGGACGGACCGAGTCTGTGATGGGGCTTGAGCCTTTGGCTGAGCGTTTCCTGTCGTTCGGTTATGCCGTGCGAACTGTGGACGGTAACGATATCGAATCTCTTGTCACGATGCTAGCCCGCCTGCCGTTTGAAACCGGGCGTCCCAATTTGTTGCTGGCTCGCACCATCAAGGGCAAAGGGATCTCGTTTATCGAGGACAGTCCGGAATGGCACCACCATGTCCCTACTGCTGCTGAACTTGCAGCCGCTTTGGAAGAACTTAACCGCGCAGAGGAAGGATGGCATTTACGCCATGATCTCGTTGAATCCCGCCAAGTCCAACCAGCAGATCTTCGCTGATACGCTGCTCTCCCTGGCAAAAGCCGATCCGCAAGTCCTGGTAGTAACCAGTGATTCGCGCGGCTCCGGCAAACTCAATGCGTTTGGTAAAACGTTGCCTGCCCAATTGGTTGAGGTGGGCATCGCCGAGCAAAATCTGGTTGGTGTAGCAGCCGGGTTGAGCGCGGCAGGAAAAAAGGTTTTTGCCGTTTCGCCAGCTTGTTTTTTGAGCGCGCGCGCCCTGGAACAAATAAAAAATGACGTGGCTTATTCTGACCACCCGGTTAAACTGGTTGGGATTAGCGCCGGGGTGAGTTATGGTGCTTTGGGCTCGACTCACCACTCGCTTCACGACCTGGCTGTTTTACAATCCATTCATAATTTGGATATCGTCGTCCCGGCTGATAATTTTGAGACTCAGCAAATCACAATAAAAGCGGTTGAACACCCGCGCCCGTTATATATCCGCTTGGGAAAAAAAGCGATGCCTGATCTTCCCAAACCGTTAGAGCCGGTAGAGATTGGCAAACTTAATCTGCTGCGCAGCGGCGCGGATGTGCTTTTTTTCGCTACCGGCGAAACCGTTGCTCCGGCTTATAGCGCCGCCATTTATCTTTCTGCGCAGGGTATTTCGGCAGGGGTCGCCAGTCTCCACAGCCTGAATCCGCTGGATGCACAAGCCATCTTAAGCCTCAGCGCAGCCAGCCGGGCGGTAATCACTGTCGAGGAACACAGCATTCACGGGGGAGCAGGCAGTCGAATTGCGTCCTTGTTGGTCACCCACCGGCTTTTCAAACCCATGCGTATGGTTGGCATACCCTATGAATATACGGTCACTGGCAGCCAGGAGGATATTTTCAGTTATTACGGCATGACTGCGGAAAAATTGGCAGCAACCGCGCTGGATTTGTTGGATAACGGTAAGGAGCCGACAAGGTGAATTATTACCTTGCGATTGACCAAAGCACCTCCGCCACCAAAGCCATCCTGTTCAATCCGCAAGGCCGCCTGGTGGATATGCACAGCCTGCCTCACCGTCAGATTTTCCCGCGTTCCGGGTGGGTGGAGCACGACGCGGAGGAAATTTTTGCCAACACCCGCCGGGTGATCCTGGCGTTGTTGGAAAAATGCAACCTGTCAGCCGGTGATTTGATCAGCTTAAGTATCACCAACCAGCGCGAGACTTTCGTCATCTTCGACCGCCGCACTGGACAGCCCCTGCATAACGCCATTGTATGGCAATGTTCGCGCGGAGAATCGGTATGCCAAAAACTGGAACTCGCCGGTCATGGCGATTTGGTGCGCGAATTGACCGGTTTAAAGATTGATACCTATTTTCCTGCATCCAAAATCCGCTGGTTGCTGGATGAATATCCGGAATTGCGCAAAAAACTGACCAACAATCAGGCTCTCATTGGCACCATTGACACCTACCTGGTTTACAGATTGACGAATGGCAGGGTGTATGCCACTGACCACACCAACGCCTCGCGCACCCTGCTGTACGATATCAACCAACTGGACTGGAGTCCGGCTTTATTTTCTCTTTTTGGCGTCCCGGACCGGTCACTGCCCTGCATTTATGAAAGCAGCGCATCATTTGGCGCAACCGATCTGGACGGGGCGCTGCCAGAGGAAATACCCATCAGCGGCGTCATGGGAGATTCTCAGGCGGCATTGTTTGCGCAGCGTTGTTTTGAACCCGGCGATGCCAAGGTCACGTTTGGGTCTGGTTCTTCGCTCTTATTGAATATTGGCAGCCGCAGGGATATCTCCGCCCGGAGCGCATTAATAGCCGTGGCGTGGGTCATCCAAAAGCAGCCAACCTATGCACTGGAAGGGATTACGAATTTCACTGGCGCCACGATTGCCTGGTTGTGCAATCAGCTCCAACTTGTTCGATCCCCCGCCGAAACCGAAGAACTTGCTCTTAGCGTTACGGATAATGACGGCGTGTATTTGGTGCCTGCATTTGCGGGATTGAGCGCGCCGTATTGGCGCCCCAATGCGCGGGCGGCTATTGTGGGGTTATCTTCCGCCAGTACGCGCGCCCATGTCGCCCGGGCGGCGCTCGAATCAATCAGTTACATTGTCAAGGATGCGCTCGACCAAATGCGCCGGGAGGCAAAGGTCGAATTAAAATATATCCACGCCGACGGCGGCGCAACAAAAAACCAGTTCCTGATGCAATTCACCGCTGATATCACCCGCCTGCACGTGCAAGTCTCCAAACTGGCCGAACTTTCTGCGCTGGGAGCCGTGCTGTCTGCCATGCTGGGACAGGGCAGTTTTCGTTCTCTGGCGGAAATAAAAAACCTGCCATTGGATATCGCTCCTTTCACCCCGCGCATGGAACAAGAATCGGTTGACCGCCTGCTGGAAGGCTGGCGCTCGGCTGTCAACCAGGTGATCAATAACGGAATCAAGAGGTAAGTAGCATGAAGATCAAGAAAATTGTTCTTAATCTGGTTGCCGTGGCTGCCTTTTTTGGTCTCTCTGTTGCGGTTTGGCCGTATGCCTTCACAGTCGTGCCAATTGAAAAAATAGAAGCCCTTGAGGAAGCGGAAACCTTTGACCCGGCTGCCTATGTGACCGGGATATGGGATTCGCGCATCCTCCCCACATTTCTGGAGGGAGCCGTTGACATTACGACAATCATCAACGAAATGAAGCCCAACGAACAGGGGATGGAAAACGTCCAGGACCTGAAGCCGCTTGCCGAAAATTATGGGCTTATCACGGTCGGTCAAGCGCATGTGTATATGGTCAAAGGACGCGGCGAAGTCGTTTCCATCAACACAGAATCCAGCGTTGGAACGATGGAAGTGGAGATCGAAGGCAATGCCGGCCCCAGCACGGTTTTGCTGTACATTGGTCCGCGCATCCCCAGCGATGAGACCTCAGTTCGTGACGCGGTTGGGTTCATCAGCTTCGGCGATTTTCGTGAGCAAACCGAGTACGGCATGGCGGCTTCGGAAATCAACCGGCGGGTTAACCAAACCGTTTTGGAACCTTTGGATATTGAAACCCTGCAAGGAAAAACGATTGAATTTTATGGCGCTTTTACCATCCGAACGTTCAACCTGATCGAAGTCAATGTCCTCGAAATCAAGGTAGTGCCGGTAAAGATTGATATTGTGGATTGATGCAATGAACACCACCTTTGCGAATGCCCTGGCTGAGTCTAAAGAGCCTTTAAGCACCGGCGACACGCCGTCAGACGTTATCCTGCGTGCCGAGAACATCACCAAGGTTTTTCCGGGCACGGTTGCTCTCGATAACGTGACTTACAATGTGTATCGCGGAAAAGTCAACGTGCTCATTGGAGAAAACGGGGCTGGCAAGTCCACTCTGATGAAAATTCTTGCCGGAGTTGAACAGCCCACCAAAGGACGGGTGCTGCTGGAAGGTAAAGAAATCCGGCTGCGCAGCCCGCTGGATGCCACCCGGCATGGCATTGGCATTATCTTCCAGGAATTGAACCTGTGTCCAAATTTAAGCGTCACCGATAACATTTTCCTGGCGAGAGAAATTGCCCGGCAAGGGATGCTGATTGACAAACAAAACCAAAAACAGAAAACCCTTGAACTGATCAACCGCCTGGAACACCGTATTCCTCCCGATACGCTGGTGGCGGATCTACGCATCGGACAACAGCAAATTATCGAAATAGCCAAAGCGCTTTCGCAGGATGCCCGAATTTTAATCATGGACGAGCCGACTTCGGCGTTGAGCGCTGTTGAGGTGGAAGTCCTGTTCAAGATCATCCGCGAGCTCAAAGCTGCCGGGGTCTCGATCATTTACATATCCCATAAACTGGAAGAATTGCTGCAAATTGGCGATCACATCACCATTCTTCGCGATGGACTGGTAGTAGCGGATGAAGCAGCCGAGAGGACGAACGTTCCCTGGATTATTGAGAAGATGGTCGGGCGCAACCCTGCCAAATTATTCACGCGAAAAAACCACCGTATCAACGAGGTGCTGCTGCGCGTTGAAAACTTGACCATACCGGGTTTTAGCGGCGGTTTCGTTCTCGATCACGTGTCGTTTGAGTTGCACGCGGGTGAAATTCTTGGTTTCTATGGGCTGATGGGCGCAGGTCGTTCGGATCTGCTCGACTGCCTGGCGGGCGTGCATGAGCCAGCCAGTGGAAAAATCTGGCTTAACGGGCAGGAACTCAAAAAAGGGAATGTTGCCGAACGGATTGAAGCCGGACTGGTTCTGGTGCCCGAAGACCGCCAAAGGGCTGGGTTAATTCCTACCCTATCGGTAGCCCACAATATGCTGCTTGCCAGTTTGCAGCGTTACCTGACGGCTTTTTTCTTGCAGCCAAAGCGCGAAAACCACGCCGTCCGGAACATGATTGCCAACCTGTCGATTCGCGTTGCCAATCCCAAACAAATAATTACATCCTTAAGCGGCGGGAATCAACAAAAGGTTGTGGTTGCCAAGGGTCTATTAACCAAACCAAAAGTATTGATGCTGGATGAGCCTACTCGCGGCATTGATGTTGGCGCAAAAGCGGAAATATTTGAGATCATGAGCCGCCTTGCCGAAGAGGGCTACGGCGTGTTGTTTGTGTCTTCTGAACTGAAAGAAATTTTAGCAATGTCCGACCGGATTCTGGTTATGTCGAAAGGCGCAGTCACTGGTGAATTTTCCCATGACGAAGCAACCGAAGAAAAATTGGTTGCCGCCTCTGCCATCGGTCACGGATTGGTTAATGGAGGAAATCAGCATGTCAAACCCGATATCCACTGAGACTGCCAGTAACATCATCAAACCTGCTCGGCGAATAACCCGAATTGATGTGATTGGTTTTCTGCTTCGCGGGCGGTCATTCATTGCATTGATCCTGGTTTTCACCATCTTCGCCCTGCTTTCCCCGCAATTCCTCAGCACCAGCAATATCATCATCATGTCCAAGCATGTAGCCATCAATGCCTTGCTGGCAATCGGGATGACCTTTGTTATCCTGACAGCCGGAATTGATCTTTCGGTTGGTTCGATTGTTGGTCTAACCGCAATGATTGCTGGCGCGCTGATCAACGAGGGAATTGCGATACCCGCGCTGGGAATTATTATCTTCCCCCATACCTGGATGATCTATGTGATCTCGCTGGCAGCGGGCACAATCATGGGCGCCATGAACGGCTTCATCATCACCCGCTTCAATGTTGCCCCATTTATCGCCACCCTGGGCATGATGTATGTGGCTCGCGGCTTTGCCGGGCTGATCAATAACGGCTACACGTTTGCCAACCTGGTCGGTCGCCCGGAACTTGGCAATACCGGTTTTGAGAATTTGGGGTCAGGCAGCCTTTTGGGGGTGGATTATTCGGTATGGATCATGATCGTCTTTGCCATTATTGCCTTTTTTGTTACCGCCCGCACACCTTTTGGGCGGCATGTTTTCGCCATTGGCGGTAACGAGCGCTCGGCGGGTCTTTCGGGAGTGCGGATCAACCGAACCAAGGTGTTGGTATATATGATCAGCGGCTTCTGCTGCGCCTGGGTTGGGCTGATTATTGCTTCTCAGCTGGTTGCTGCTCACCCCGCTACCGGGGTGACCTTTGAGTTGAATGCCATCGCTGCGGTCGTTTTGGGCGGCACTTCGCTGGCAGGCGGGCGCGGCAGTATTGGCGGCACGATGATAGGCGCGTTTATTATCGGTGTGCTCAGCGACGGCTTGATCATCATGGGCGTATCCTCGTTTTGGCAGCAAGTTATTAAAGGTGCGGTCATTGTCTTTGCGGTCGTTCTCGACCAGGTCCAGGCTCGCATGCAAGAACGAATTGCCCTGCAAAAACAGCAGGAAATGACTTGATAGCCTGGCTTTTCTTATGGAGGAGAGGAGGTGCTTGATCAGGTTTCTGTAAAAACAGTTTCTTCACTTGCTCAATTCGTTCACCAATCCAACCATTTTGTCAGAGGAGAAAACTAATGTCAACCAAGAAAATAACCACTATTTTGTGGTTGGCCATGATCATCATGCTGTTTGTGTCGGCTTGCGCCCCAGCAGCCACCCCCGAAGCAACTCAACCCCCCGCTGTCGCCCCCGAAGCGACCGACCCGCCCGCAGCCGCCGAACCCAAATTGATCTGCGTGATTGTTCCGCCAGTAGAAAACCCCTTCTTTGGCGCCATGCAGGAAATTGCCGCCAACAAGGCTGAGGAACTCGGTTATCGGACGCTGAGATTGGTGCATGATGATGACGCCAACAAGCAAATGCAGCTGTTCGAATCCTGCATTGGTCAAGGCGCGGCAGCCATCATTTTGGATAACGCTGGCGCCGACGCAACCGTCGCCGCAGTCCAAAACGCCAAGGATGCCGGTATTCCCACCTTCCTGGTTGATCGCGAGATTACCAAAGAAGGCGTCGCGGCTGCTCAGATTGTTTCCAACAACTATCAGGGCGCTACCATCCTGGCTGAATACTTTGTCGAGCTAATGGGCGAGGAAGGTCAATATGTCGAACTGACCGGACGCGATACCGATACGAATGCTCATATCCGCTCCCAGGGCTACCACGACGTGATTGACGCTTACCCCAATATGGTCATGGTTGCCCAGCAGACTGCCAACTGGAGCCAGACCGAAGCGTACAGCGTGATGGAAACCATCCTGCAGGCGCACCCTGACATCAAGGGCGTCATTGCCGGAAACGACACCATGGCGCTCGGCGCTCAGGCTGCCCTGCTTGCCGCAGGTCGCGATGACGTCATTGTCGTTGGCTTCGATGGCAGCGACGATGCGATCCAATCCATCATGCGAGGCGAACTCAAGGCAACTTCCCTGCAACCTGTCGCCGAAATGGCAATCCAGGCAGCCATTCAAGCCGATCAGTTCATCCGCACCGGCAGCACCGGTAAACCGGAAAAGCAGTCCATTGATATGGTGCTGATCACCCGGGAAAATGCCTGCCACTACGAACGCTTTGCCCCCAAGGGAACCACCGGTCCGTGCGAGTAACTCGCGCCACCGGTTGTCTTTGCGGTAATCCGCTGATGATGAAAATTAATTAGCGGTTATCGAGAGGTGGAGGCGGTTTCAACGCACCCCCGCATTGATGCCAGACCGCCCCACCTCCACGGGTTAAGAGGTCTATAATTACTCATCATGCGCCTGATTTATTCACAAGGCAGCCTTTTTAAATCAACCCGGTGTGATGTGATATGACCCGCATCGTCGAAGTTGGAAGTTTGAACATGGACCTGGTGGTTCACATGCCCGCCATTCCCAAACCAGGTGAAACCCTGCTGGGCGGAGTTTTTCGAACCTTTCCGGGAGGCAAAGGCGCCAATCAGGCTGTGGCAGCTGCCCGGCTGGGGGGTAGGGTTAGCATGGTCGGCTGCGTTGGCGGCGATACTTTTGGCAGAGAACTGCGCAACGTATTAGAACTGGAAGATATAAACACAACCTTTATCAAAATTGATCCCGACCAGGCAACAGGGGTGGCTTTGATTATTGTAGATGCCCACGGGAATAACAGCATTGCTGTTGCTTCTGGCGCAAATTTTTCTCTAACCGCCGGTGATATTCAGTCAGCCTGGCAAAACCTGGCTGCTGTGGATTGGCTGGTCATGCCGCTGGAAACTCCGCCGGAGACCATCAGCACGGCGGTGACGCTGGCTAAACAAAGCGGGGCGGGCATCATCCTCAATCCGGCTCCCGCCCGTGAGTTGGAAGCCGGGCTATTAAGTAAAATTGATGTTTTTGTTCCCAACGAACATGAAACCGCGTTTTATACCGGCATCACCCCGGTGGATGACGAATCGGCTGATCGAGCCGCATTGCGCCTGTTGCAGTTTGGCGTCCGCAACGCCGTTCTGACCCTGGGATCGCGCGGCGCTCTGGTGGTCGAAGCAACCGGCGACCAGCCCAAACGCACCATGATCCCCGCCTTTGAAGTCCCGGTGGTGGATACGACCGCCGCGGGGGACGCTTTTGTTGGCGGACTGGTGGTCGCGCTGAGCGAAGGACGCTCGTTAGTCCAAGCCGCTCGATTTGCCAGCGCAGCCGCTGCCCTTTCGGTTACCCAGCCTGGCGCCCAGCCATCGCTGCCTGCCCGGCAAGCCGTGGATCGGTTTTTAATCGAAAGGAGTCAATAGATGAAAAAAATCGGCTTGATCAACGCGCCCATTTCCTGCGTAATTGCTCATTTGGGACACCTGGATACGCTGACAATTGCGGATGCCGGATTGCCGATACCCGACAGCGTCGAGCGCATTGACCTGGCGTTGAAACCCGGCGTTCCGGGATTTCTCGAAACGGTTGAGGTAATCCTGACCGAGATGTATGTCGAAAGAGCCTACGTGTCCGAAGATGTTCTCCAGCGAAGCCCACACATTTACGCCGGTCTGCGGCAATTATTGGGAGATGTCCCTATTGAAGCGATTGCCCATGCCGAATTCAAAAAAAGGACGGCTGTTTCCAGCGCTGTCATTCGCACAGCTGAATTCACCCCGTATGCCAACGTCATTTTGGTTGCTGGCGCCTGGGGATTTAATTAACGTCAATTCCTCCATCCTACCTCATTAGGGAGTCGCAATGAAACCTACACTGGGCGTAATTTTTGGTAACCGTGATTTTTTCCCCGATCACCTGATCAGCGAAGCGCGCCGGGATATTGCCGCATTGTTCCAGGAATTGAATGTCAACGTTGTCATGCTGGGCGATCAAGATACCAAGCTCGGCTCGGTTGAAACCTACGCGCACGCCAAAGCCTGTGCTGATCTGTTCAAAGCCTGCCGCGATCAAATTGAAGGAATCGTAGTAGTCCTCCCCAACTTTGGCGACGAAAAAGGCGTTGCCGACACGATCAAGTTGTCCGGCTTGAATATGCCCATCCTGGTGCAGGCATATCCTGACGATTTAGGCGCGTTCAATGTGGAACGGCGGCGGGACGCCTTTTGTGGGAAAATTTCGGTCTGTAATAACCTGCGCCAGTATGGCTATCCGTATTCGTTGACCAGTCTGCATACCAGCCATCCTGCTTCGCCCTCTTTCAAGCAGGATTTGTTGAAATTCCTGGCGGTTTGCCGGGTAGTTAAGGGTTTGCGTTCGGTGCGGCTGGGCGCCATTGGCGCGCGGCCCGGCGCTTTCAATACCGTCCGCTATAGCGAAAAAATTTTGCAATCCGCTGGCATCACCGTCACGACAGTTGATCTTTCGGAAATATTGGGCGATGCTGCCCGCCTAAAGGACGATGCTCCGCAAGTCAAGCAAAAACTGGCGGAAATTCAAGGTTATGCCCGGCACGACAGCGTTCCATCCTCAGCCCTGGTTCGCATGGCAAAACTGGGCATCGTTATTGCCGGCTGGATGGAGGCAAACGATATCCAAGCCACCGCCTTGCAGTGCTGGACTTCCCTCCAAAAGAATTATGGGGTAAACGCCTGCACCTTGATGAGCATGATGAGCGACCAGTTGATGCCATCGGCATGTGAGGTGGATATTACCGGCGTGGTCTCTATGTACGCCTTGCAATTGGCTTCTTCATTGCCGGCTGCCTTGGTGGATTGGAATAATAATTACGGTGACGATCCTGACCGGTGCGTTTTCTTCCATTGCGGTAATTGGGCTAAATCATTCATTGCGGATATCGAGATCAAAACCGCTCCCATCCTGGGCACCACCCTGGGGGAAGAAAACACCTACGGTGCAATGGCGGGCAGGGCAGCCGCCGGCGCGGTAACATACGCGCGAGTCAGCACGGACGATACGTTGGGCTGCATTCGCGCTTATACCGGCGAAGGCATGTTAACGAACGATCCGCTGGATACGTTTGGTCATCGTGCGGTCATTCACACGGACGGCTTGCAGAAATTGTTGGCGTATTTATGCAAGAATGGGTTCGAGCATCATGTGGCTATGACTATGACGCACATCGCCCCGGTTTTGACGGAGGCTTTTACAACCTACCTGAATTGGGAAGTGTATTACCATCAGGGTTAGGTTCACATCCTTGCAGCCAGGCGCAGCAAAGATTTGCGGTCACACGCTACATGGTTTTTTGTCTGCCTCACCGCCGCACAGCGGGTAGATAAACCTGGTGAATCTGCTCCACGACAAAGAGTCTGACCGTCAACTGGCGTGGATTGTTAAAGATTACCGGCGGGTTGCTGCCAGTAACCGTGATTTGCGCTTCGTATGTTCCCACTGCCTGTCCTTCTGCCAGGCTTAACAGAATTGGCTCCCCAGCCAAGCCGCTCAACCGGGTGAGAGATAGCCAATCGTCGCCGCCCTGTAGGCTGGTCAGCGAAGCTGACCAGCTGTATGGCTGGGACGTGTTGGCAATCACCTGCACCTCGTGCAACTGGCTTTCATACCCCGGCTGGACAAAGGCGGTGATGGTGTAGCGTTCCAGTTCCAGCCCAACCCCGAACAGGTCCGCCAGGGTCGCATCCGGCTTTCCGGCGAAGGCGTAATTGTATTGCGGCGGCGGGGGAGCTGCCATCGCCCAGTTATCCTTATCCAGCCACATCGCCAGGGACGGGTGATACGAGTGGACGCCGTAATTCACTGTGGCGGAATTGAAATCGAAGAGCCGTTTATACGCCTCTCCCAGGGTGTTTCCTTCAAATAAGTATCGGGTCAGCAGCTGAAAGGCGCTGCCAAACCAGTTGGCATAATAGCCGCCCGCCCCAGCGGTCAGGAACGGCTCGGAATACATGGACACCCGGCGCTGCGCTTCCGCCAGGCTGATCGGCGCACTATCGTTGCTCGATGATCCGGCGGTAAAGCAGCCGTAGAGCATGACGATGGCATTCGGCGCCAGGTGCAGGTTGGCGCGGATTTCCTCATTGGAGACGAAGGTTTTGGTCAAGGCAAAGCCACCCACCGGTGGCGCGGGCATAGCCCCCCAATACACTCCATGACCGCGGTAGTAGAGGAAATGCGCCCCATTTGCCGCGGTTTTGATTGCCGCCCAGTCATCGTTGGGAGGATAAAACTTGTGCACCGTGACGCCGTTGCGGCTCAACTCCTCGGCTGCCAATTCCATGTTGGTAATTTCTTTCAGCGTCCACGCCCCTTTCTCGCCATCGATGGGTGCCACGATCAGCACCGCCTTGAGTGGTGGCAGTGAAAGCGGGCTGGTTTGAGCAAGTCCGCCGGCGGCAGAGGATGGCTCTGCTCCGGCAGGCGCCAGCGGTGGGGCTTCAGCGGTGTCCGGCTGCGGCGGCTCGAAATTCACCCATCCGGTCGCGGACGACAGAACGAGGATGATCAGGACAAAATGAAGCAAAACCCTTTTGAGCCGCATGCCAGTTCCCCGGTACTTATTTTATAATTTCCAAGTTTTAATAAGCATACCCAAAAGCAGTCCGGCAGAACTTAACAGTTTTGTCAGGGTGGCTTGGAATGCAGGTCCCTCCAGGGTGATACAAAAATCCCCCAAACGCATAAAGCAGGATACAATCCAGGCATCCCCTTTCATCCCGTGGAATGCCATGCCTGTTGTCATCTGGTGGCTCCGCCGCGATTTGCGGCTCAACGATAATCCTGCCCTGGCGGCTGCCCTGAACAGTGGCGCAGCGGTGCTGCCGGTTTTCATGCTCGACCCGCACCTGCTCGCCCAGCCAGCCGAAAACCGCCAGCGCTTTCTGTTCGCCGGGCTGCGCCAACTGGCTGCTGACCTGCAAGCGCGCGGTAGCCATCTTTTGGTGCGCCGCGGAACCCCGCAGGAAATCCTGCCGCGCTTGGTGGCGGAAAGCGGCGCAACCGCCATTTATGCCGAAGAGAATTACTCGCCCTTCTCCGCCCGCCGCGACCGCGTCGTACAGGCGGCCGTACCGCTGCGGCTGGTAACCGGGCTGACCGTTCACCACCCGGCTGCCGTGCTCAAAGCGGATGGCAGCCCCTACACAGTTTTCACCCCGTTCAGCAAAGCCTGGAAAAACCTGCCCCTGCCCCTGCCGCCTGGTGAAGCGCCGGCGCGCCTGCCCGCGCCGCCCGATCTGCCCGGCGATCCGCTGCCCGCCGCAGATCCGCTGCCCGAATTTCCGGCTGGTGAAGCCGAAGCCATGCGCCGCCTGCGGACCTTTCTCCAACGTGCAGTCTTCACGTACAGTGAGCAGCGTAACCGGCTCGACCTGGAAGGTACGTCGCGGTTGTCGCCTTACCTGCGCTTTGGGATGCTCTCTGCCAGCCGGGCAGCCGCCCTCACCCGCCAGGCAGCGGATGACGCCCGCAACCCGCTTGCCCGCAAAGGCGCGGAAACCTTCCTCAACGAATTGATTTGGCGCGAATTCTACAACGCTATTCTTTACCATTTTCCGCGTGTGCTGCGCGAGTCCTTCAATCCGTCTCTGCGCCACATCGCGTGGCGCGATGCCCCGCAAGATCTGAGTGCCTGGCAGCGCGGCGCTACCGGCGTGCCGGTGGTGGATGCCTGCATGCGCCAGTTGCAGCAGACCGGCTGGATGCACAACCGCGGACGGATGATCGTCGCATCCTACCTGGTCAAGGATCTGCTGATCGACTGGCGCGCGGGGGAAAGCTGGTTCCTGCGTCACCTAGTGGATGGCGACCCGGCTGCCAACAATGGCGGCTGGCAGTGGACGGCCGGCACCGGCTGCGATGCTGCGCCCTATTTCCGCATCTTTAACCCGGTGCTTCAAAGCAAAAAGTTCGACCCGCGCGGGGTTTTCATCCGCCGCTATCTGCCGGAATTGGCGCGCATCCCGGATGAGTACATCCACGAACCCTGGCTGATGCCGCTCGATATCCAGCGCGCCAGCGGTTTTACCCCCGGCAGGGATTATCCGCTGCCATTGGTAGAGCACCATCAAGCCCGGGAAAGGACTCTGCGGGCGTACCAAAAATCCAAAATGCAGCCGCCTGAATGATTGCCGCGCGGAAAAAATGGACGCAAAAACGCTCCTTCCATCAGCCGGTCAACCCGCCGGTTGAGTTGCAATTGCATTACAACTACCGTAAAACAACCGAAAAGTCTTGTGCCGGTATTCAATTGTTATATAATAAGCAATGTAGATCGCCTGGGTGCCCCCCTCACCCCGGCGATCCACATTTATCGGTCTGATCCAAGTAGATTTATCGGTTTAATGAACAAGCCTGTGAATCCCCTGTCACAGGCTTGTGTTTTTTTCCATCAGCGGCGGTTGTTGTTGCGGCTGGTCAAACGCGCAGCAAGTCGCAACTGGCATGCCAGTCTCTACCCGGCCGGCGGAGGACTCAGCCGGGCTACCTTCCATAGGATGCCCGGCAGCAATCCCAGTTTACGCAACCCGCTGGTGCGGGCGCGGTGGTTGTACACGTCGTATTCGAGCGCTTCGATCTCGTCCAGAATGGCGGCGTAGAGCAGCGCCGCCGCGCCGACTGCTGGACGGGTGGCTGCGGAAAGCAGCGCGATACCGGGAAGCGACTCGGCGTACAGCCGCCGCGCCCGCTCAATTTGAAACTTCATCAGGTTGATGAAGCGCGAATCGAACACCCGCCGGTGGATATCCTCCAGCGCCAGGTCGAAGCGCGCCAGGTCCTCTTCCGGAAAATAAACTCTGCCGCGCAGGTTGTCTTCTCCTACATCGCGCAATATATTGGTCAATTGCAATGCGATTCCCAACCGGATGGCGTAAGGCGCTGCCTGTTCGAAGGTTACGCCCGGCGCCAGCCCGATGATCGGCATGGACAGCAATCCCACTGTCGAAGCCACGCGGTAGCAGTATCTTTGCAGGGCTTCCCAGGTCGGGTAGGGTTTAAATTGGATATCCATACACACCCCAGCGATCAATTCCTGCTCGTACAGCGGGTTGACCTGATATTCGCGCCGGGTGAGCGACCAGGCGTACAGGATCGGATGGGCTTGTTTTTCGGGCGGCAGGTTGGTTTGCGCCCGCCAATTTTCAATGTCCGCCAGGCTGGCGTCTTCAGCGTCCACCAGATCATCCGTTGCGCGGCAGAAGGCGTACAACGAGCGCACTGCCCGGCGCGCTTTATGTGGCAGCAAGGCGGTGGCAAAATAAAACGTTTTGGAATGCTCGCGGATGACCTGTTCGGTGGCGCGAAAAGCAACTGTCGGGTTTGAAATCATTGCATCCAAATCAGTAGACTGCCACGACACCTGATTGCTGCTCATAATCCGGACATCCCCTATGCTAACGAATCACAGATCAAATTCTCGGCGATTTTTGCCGAGGAGAGTACCCCCGGCAGCCCGGCCCCGGGGTGTGTGCCCGCCCCGACGAAATACAGGTTTTCGAATTCTTCCGAGCGATTGTGGGGGCGGAACCACGCCGATTGGGTCAAAATCGGCGCAACTGAAAAGGCGGAGCCCAGATAACTGTTCAGCGTGTCCTTGAAATGCAGCGGGTCAATATAGTGTTCCGCCACCAGGTTTGCGCTCAAATCCGGCAGGTAATTTTCCTCTAGGAATTGCATGATCCGGTCACGGTACGGGCGGGCAGTTTTTGTCCAGTCTGTGCCGGAACCCAGGTGCGGCACTGGCGAGAGCACGTAAAAGGCTTCCATTCCCTCCGGCGCCATGGTCGGGTCGGTCAGGGTGGGCATGTGCAGATAGAGCGAAAAATCATCCGCCAACACTTTCTTGTTGAAAATATCATCCAACAGCGGCTTGTAGCGGCTGCTCAGGATGATGTTGTGGTGCGCCAGGCGCGAATCGGTGTAGCGCTTGCGGGTGCCAAAATAGATCACGAACAGCGACATGGAATATCGCATCGAGTCGATGCGTTGGTTGGTGTATTTACGCCGGAAAGTCTCGGCGATCATGGAACGATAGGTTGTGGCAACATCCGCATTGGAAACCACCGCGTCAGCCGGGTGAAATTCGCCGTTGCGCAGGCGAATCCCGGTTGCCAGGCGGTTTTGAACGCTAATTTCTGCCACATCGGCGTTCAGGCGCACTTTTCCACCCAGCTCCTCGAACAGTTTTGCCAGCGCCTGAATGATAGCGCCGGTGCCGCCAACTGCGTAATGCACGCCCCACTCGCGTTCCAGGTAATGGATCAGTGCGTAGATGCTGGTGGTGTCGAAAGGATTTCCACCCACCAACAGTGGATGAAATGAAAACACCTGACGCAGAAAATCGTTCTTCACGTACTGCGAAACGTAGTCATACACCGAACGGTAGGACTGTAAACGGATCAGATCCGGGGCAATCTTGAGCATATCGTTCAGTTTCAAGAAGGGTTTGTCAGCCAGCTCGACAAAGCCTTTTTGGAAAATGGCTTTGGTGGTCTGGATGAAACGTTGGTAACCTTCCTTGTCCTCCGGGCTCCAGCGGTCGATCTGCGAGAGGATGAATTGCGGATCGTTGTTGTAATCGAAGGCATTGCCGGCGTGATCGAAAATGCGGTAAAACGGATTGACCGGCACCATCTTGAAATAGTCCGTCCGGTTTCGCCCGGCGAGTTTGAAAATATCATCGAACATAAATGGCGCGGTAATGACGGTTGGTCCGCCATCGAATTTAAACCCGTTGATTTCATAAAGGTAGCCGCGCCCGCCCAGTTTGTCGCGCCGCTCAAAAATTTCAACTTCCATGCCGTGGGCAGCCAGCCGGACGGCTGTTGCCAGTCCACCAAAACCCCCGCCAATCACAATGATGCGTTTAGACAAGATTCCCTCCAATTTGTTGATCTATCTAATTTTGGCATGAAAGCCCACTGCGGGCAACCGTTTGTAGAACCTATGTAGCAGCCTGACCATTTGAACAGGATGGATTGAAACATGCGACCTTCGTCGCCAAAACATATTTCGGAAAAGAATAGGGGTAACGGTTGGTAAAACGAAAAAAAAACTATTGACACAGAACAATTGTTCGTGTATTATATAGTACAAATGGTCGAATAATTACAACAAACCGGCATTTTTAAGGATTTATTTTGAGGAGAAAACCATCATGATGGCGAGACGCAGTCAGGGTTTAAGCGAACGACATCGCAAGATCATTGATTTTCTAACCCGTTTTCAGGACGATAACGGATATTCCCCTTCCATTCGCGAAATCGGGGACAGCATCAGCGTTAAATCCACTTCTTTGGTGGATTATTACCTCAATCAGTTGGAACAAATGGGGTATATCTCCCGCGATGACCGCATTTCCCGCTCCATCCGCGTGCTTGAGCCAGCCGAACAGCTGGTAACCCGCGCGGTTAACACTGCCCGCGCAATCAGCAAGCGGGTAGAAGAGATCATCAGCGTGCCTGTGCTCGGGCGGATCGTCGCCAGCGCGCCCATTCCTGTGCCACCCTCCGACCTTGCCTACTTCGACCCGGATTATAGCGTGGAAATCGCGCGCAGCCTGCTGCCCACCCGCGAAAAGCCGGAAGAACTGTTTGCCCTCGAGGTGCAGGGAGACTCGATGATTGACGCGATGGTCAACAACGGAGATACGGTCATCCTCAAACGCGCCCAGGAAGCCAGCAACGGCGAGATGGTGGCAGTCTGGCTGGATGACCGCGACGAAACCACGCTGAAATACTTTTATAAAGAAAAAGACCGCATCCGCTTGCAGCCCGCCAACCCGACCATGGCGCCGATCTACGTGGAAAACCCCGCCAGCCTGCGCATTATGGGCAAGGTGATCATGGTCATCCGCCAGGTCAAATCCGTCGCGTTGTAAACACGCGCAGCCCAAGTAAAAAACCTCCCGAATTTTCCGGGAGGTTTTATTACCTGTGCGTGAAGCAATCAGGCGACTTCGACCACAGCGCCGGCGGCTTCCAGTTTGGATTTGGCGTCGTTGGCGGCTTCTTTGCCAACACCGGTGAGCACTTTGGCGCCGGCGGTTTCCGCCATCGTCTTGGCTTCCACCAGACCCAGGTTGGTCAATTGACGGATGACTTTGATGGTTTCGATTTTCTTGGGACCGGCATCCTTGAGGACGACATCGAATTCGGTCTTTTCTTCAACCGGCTCAGCCGCGGCGGCGGCAACCGGAGCGGCAGCCATGGCGGCTACCGGAGCGGCGGCGGAAACGCCCCACTTCTCTTCCAACATTTTTACCAGTTCGGCGGCTTCCAGAACCGACAACTTGCCGAGTTCTTCAACCAATTTTTCCAGATCTGCCATTTCAATTTCTCCTGACGCAAATATGCGTGCTTTTTTGTTGATGTTGAATAAATAGTACGTTCCTGGTTTTCCAGGTGAATATCCAGCCTATGCAGTGGCGGGGACGGCATCCTTTTCGGAGTAAGCCTTGATCACAGCCGCAAGTCCGCGCGCGGGTTCGGCGAGCGTTCGCACCAGTTTTGAAGCCGGGGCGGAAATTGTGCCGAGCAGCATGGCGCGCATCACCGGCAGCGGCGGCAAGTCAGCCAGTGCCTTGACCTGCGCGGCAGTCAATGGCTGCGTACCCAGGTAGCCGCCTTTGATGGCGAAGACTTCCGATTTGGCGGTCGATTCGTTGAACAATTTTGCCAGCGCAGCGGCATCGCTGAAGGCAAAACCAACCAGGCTTGTGTCCTCGAACACTTCCTTGGTCGTCACGCCTACTTGATCCAATGCCAGTTTCATCAACGTGTTTTTGACCACGTGCAGTTCGGCGCCGGTTTCGCGGGCTTTGGCGCGCAGCGCGTCAATTTCCTTCATGGTCATTTTCTTGTAGTTCAGGACAAACACGCCCTGGCTTTGGCGTAGCCATTGCGCATATTGTTCAACCATTTTGTTTTTATGCTGTTTTGAGAATGCCAACGAGGATTCACCTCCTTTCTTTATAAAAATAAAAGTCTTTGCCCTGCGGTCACCGGGCAAAGACTTTGCAGAACTGCCTCGCGGCAATAAAGATTCTGGTGAAAAGTCCTCACCTCGGCAGGAGATTAAGCCCCTAAAGGGGCGCCTGCTTTCATTGGTGCAGGGATTGCTTTTTGTGACAGGTTGTTTAAGCCTGATTCACTCCTTGAATGCCATGGTTTGGGCTTGCAGCGCATCCACGCGGATGCCGGGACCCATGGTGGTGGTCACGGTGATCTTGCGGATGTAAGAGCCCTTGGCGGCTGGCGGCTTGGCTTTTTTAATCGCATCCATCAGCGCTGCCAGGTTGTTATACAGTTTGTCGGCTTCGAACGAGACCTTGCCAATCGGGACGTGAATGTTGGCGGTCTTGTCCAGGCGGAATTCCACGCGCCCGGCTTTGGCTTCCTGGATGACGCGCGGCAGATCGTCCGCCGGCACCACCGTGCCCGCCTTGGGATTGGGCATCAAGCCGCGCGGACCGAGCACGCGCCCCAGACGCCCGGCTTTGCTCATCATATCGGGGGTGGCGATGGCGACATCAAAATCGGTGAACCCGCCCTGAATCTTGCTGATCCACTCGTCGCTGTCGGCGATGTAATCGGCGCCGCCTTCCCTGGCTTTTTCCACGCCTTCACCCTGCGCAAAAACCAGCACGCGCACCGTCTTGCCCAGCCCGTGCGGCAGGACAACCACATCGCGCACCTGCTGGTCTGCCTGGCGCGGGTCCAAGCCCATGCGCAAGTGAACTTCAACCGTGGCGTCAAATTTGGTGATGGAAGTCTCTTTTGCCAGGGCAAGCGCTTCTTCGGGCGAATAAGCCTGCCCATCTACTACTTTCGCGCTGGCTGCTAAGTATTTCTTTCCGTGCTTTGCCATTGATTCTCCTTCGTGGTTTTAGCGGGCAAATCAATGCCCTCCCACCTTCGCTTATCCAACGATCTGAATGCCCATATTGCGGGCTGTGCCCTCGATCTGGCGCATGGCATCTTCAATATCCACCGCGTTCATGTCTTTCATCTTGATTTCGGCAATCTCGCGCACCTGGGCGCGGGTTACCTTGCCAACCTTGGTGCGGTTGGGCACCGCCGACCCCTTGTCAATACCGGCTGCCTTTTTAAGCAGCACCGCCGCGGGGGGCGATTTGAGAATAAACGTGAACGAACCGTCGGTATAGATGGTAATTTCTGCCGGGAGAACTTCGCCTGCCCGGTTCTGCGTGCGGGCATTGTACTCCTTGCAAAACGCCATGATGTTGATGCCATGCCCGGCGAGGGCAGGACCAACCGGGGGCGCCGGGTTGGCTTTACCGGCAACCAATTGTAAACGAATGACTGCTTTTAGTTTCTTTGCCACCTTTTTTACTCCTTCGTGGTGTTAGCGGGTGGTTTGGGGAGCACCCTCCCACAAACAATCCTCGTCGCCGAGGACTTATCCATAACGTTATGCTTTTTCCACCTGTAGAAAATCCAGTTCCACAGGGGTTTCACGACCGAAGAAATTGACCATCACGCGCACCTTGTTGCGCTCCTGGTCTATCTCTGCCACCGTACCGCGGAAGTCATTGAACGGTCCATCCACAATGCGCACCCGCTCGCCCACTTTGAAAGAAACCTTGACATGCGGGGCTTCGGATTCCATGCGGCGCAAAATCTGGGCTACCTCTTCCGAGCGCAGCGGGGTTGGCTGTGAGCCCATGCCCACAAAGCCGGTCACGCCGGGGGTGTTGCGCACAACGTACCACGATTCCTCGGTCATAACCATGTTGACCAGTACGTAACCGGGAAAGACGTGGCGCTCGACCGTGCGCCGCTTGCCGTCTTTGACTTCGATCTCTTCCTGGGTGGGGATGACCACATCGAAAATCTTGTCCTTCATCCCCATGGTTTCAATGCGCTGTTCCAGATTGTGGCGCACTTTATTTTCATAACCGGAATAACAATGAACCACGTACCAGGCGCGCTGTTCGCTGCCCGGCTCAAAATGGGGTACCTCTTCGTCCTGCGCTTGCGCGCTGCTGCGGGATGCGCCAGCAGAAGCGGAACCTTTTCTGGATCCCGGTTCGCGCGGAGGGGGAGGGCTTGCCTTCTCCTCCTCGGGTTCCATCATTTCTTCGAACGCATCCGTCATGCTGAATTACTCCTTCGTGGCTGCGGCTTCCGGGTTCAACCCAAAATCAAACCGATGATGGCGGAAAAGACGAAATCCATCAAGCCGAGAAACACGGCCATGATCGCCATGACCACCAATACGATCATGGTCAGGCGCCTGGCATCGGGCAGGGTGGGCCAGGCAACTTTGCGCAATTCGCCGACGGTTTCGCGCCAGAAACGCGCTATCCGTCCGGGTTGCTTTGTTTTTTCCACCTGTTTGGTCTTTTCGGTTTTCACAGCCACACAATACTCCTTGTCTTCAGGCTAAAACGCCGCTTTCCTGCGCAATCCTGTCCGGGCAAAGACCCTTCGGGATGGAAACGGCGTCGCCTGGGATCAGGCAGGCCAGGCAGGAATTGAACCCACAACCCCCGGTTTTGGAGACCGGTGCTCTGCCAATTGAGCTACTGGCCTGGGCATAGGTGAGGCAAACGATTTCATGGCGCTGCCTCACCTTGATTATACCCTACTTGGTCTCGCGATGTGAAGTGTGCTTCCGACAGCGCGGACAAAATTTGTTCAATTCCAGACGCCCCGGATCGTTGCGGCGGTTTTTTTCGGAGGTGTAATTTCGCTCCTTGCATTCGGAGCACGCCAGCGTAATAACCGGGCGGATATCTTTCTTTTTGGATGCCATGCTTACTCTTGCGGCTCGTTAGCGAACCGCACTCCTTTTCAGTCCAAGATCTTGGTAATGACACCAGCGCCGACGGTCAAGCCGCCTTCGCGGATGGCGAATTTCGAACCCTGCTCCAGCGCCACCGGCACAATCAGTTCCACATCCATGTCCACGTTGTC
>JAVSME010000001.1:0-25659 GCA_039666315.1 Bellilinea sp.
TGCAGGGTGTGGGGGCTGCAGGGTGAGAGTGTTTATCGGTACTACGTGATCCTGACAATAAGCATAAGAATTATGCTTATTGTTAGTTTACTACCCATGCCGGTGGTGCAGGTGAGCAATCTCCCGCATGGCAGCCTTCGGCAAGCGGTTGGCTCGACAGGCTCGCCAACCGCTTGCCGAAGTGCAGCCGAACCACAGGGCAAGCCCTGGCGACTTTGCGTCTTTGCGTGGTTATAGGCACGGCGGGTTCAACGCCGGTCAATGCGCACGTACATAACCAAACCGAGAAAAGCAATCACCAATCCACTGATCGAGGCGATATAGGAGACAAAATTAAGCCACAAGGATGTCTCAATCAAGCGCAGAATCATCAAAAAGGGCGCCGCAACGCCGAACAGCATCAATCCAACGCCGATCAACATCATCCCTTTTGGACCAATCCGCATCATCAGGTCTTATACAGCCAGCAATAGGTGAAATGCCCGGGCGAAGGCTCGAATTCCGGCGGTTCGTTGACGTCGCACTCGCCGCGCATGATGTGCGGGCAGCGCGGGTGGAAACGGCAGCCGGCTGGCGGCTTGACCAGGCTGGGCGGCTCGCCCGGCGGCACTTCCTTGAACATTTCGGCATTGCGCGCGTCCGGGTCGGAGGTGGCCGCCAGCAGCGCGTGGGTATAGGGATGCCTGGCGTTGTGCAGCAACTCGTCCACCGGCGATTTTTCAACAATTTGACCGGCGTACATGACGAAAATACGCTCGGAAAAATAGCGCACCGTGGACAGGTCGTGGGTAATGTAAATGACGCCCAGGTTGTGCTTTTCCTGCAAACCGCGCAGCAACCTGAGGATTTCCACCCGCACCGAGGCGTCCAGCATCGAAACCGGCTCGTCCGCTACCAGCAGTTTCGGCTCCAGGATCATCGCCCGCGCGATGACTACGCGTTGCTGCTGCCCGCCGCTGATCATGTGCGGGTACTTGGGCAGGAACTCATCCACCGGGGTCATTTTAACTTCGGTCAGCACCTTATGAATGCGGTCAAGGCGCTCCTGTTTATCTTTGACCCCGGCAATGATTAACGGCTCTTCGAGAATGCGCTGAACGTTCATGAACGGTGGCAGCGCGCCATAGGGGTCCTGCTGGACGTAACCGACCTGGTGGCGGTACCAGCGCATGGTGCCAGCATCCATCTGGCTGATGCGGTATTTCCCTTGAAAGACCACATCCCCCTGAGTAGGGCGGTTCAAGCCGAGTATGGTCTTCATCAGGCTGGTTTTACCGCAGCCCGATTCGCCCACCACCGCCACCGCCTCGCCTTGCGGCAGGTCGAAACTGACGTTATCCACAGCACGGACGTAGCCGGCATGTCCAAAACCGAAACGGCGCAGTTCGAACCAGACACGCAAGTTTTGTATGGAAAGCAACGGCGCAGTATTGCCGGAAGCCGCATCGCCCGTCTGCAAGACTGTCTCCTGAATGGTGTTATGGTCAATTGCCATGCTCGAATTACTCCTTGCCGTTGGGGTGATATAACCAGCACTTGACCTGCCGGCCGTCCGGATGTTGAATCATAGGCGGATCCTGATCGCACCTGGCAAATCGCAGGTGGCAGCGGGCAGCAAAACGGCAGCCAGTGGGCGGATTGATCAGGCTGGGCGGCTGTCCGATGATGTAATCCGGTTCGGACGTGCTGCGCAGCTTGGGCACCGAAGCCATCAGTTTTTGCGAATACGGATGCAGCGGCGCGGTGAAGAAGCGATGCGCGTCGCTCAATTCCACCATTTGCCCGGCGTACATCACCCCCACCCGGTCAGCCAGCTCGCTGGAGGTGGCAATATCGTGAGTAATGAGGATGAAACTGGTGGCAATCTCCTTTTTGATGCGCTTGAGCAGGTTCATGATGTTCGCCTGGGTGAGCACATCCAGCGCAGACGTCGGCTCATCCAGAATAACCAGATCCGGCGCGGTAACCAGCGCCATGGCAATCGCCACGCGCTGGCGCATGCCACCGCTCAGTTCGAAGGCATAGCGGGAAAGAAAATCAACCGGTACGCCAACCCGCTGGAACATGTGGCTGGATTGCAGCAGGGCTTCTTCTTTGCGCACCCCGTGATGTACGATCATCGGCTCGGCGACCTGATCGCCCACCCGCAGCACCGGGTTGAGCGAGTTCATGGCTGCCTGCGGCACCATGGAGAGCTTCAGCCAGCGGACTTGCTGGCGGTAATCCTCATCAGACATCCCCATTAATTCGCTGCCGTTCAGGTACACTTTACCGGAGTACGTGTGCACATTGCGCGGCAGCAGGCGCAGCAAGGCTTTTGCCATCGAACTTTTTCCGCAGCCCGATTCACCTATGATCACCATGGCTTCGTTGGCGTTGAGGGTTAGATCAACCCCATCCACCGCCTGTACCACGCCGCGCGTTGCGCGAAAATACAATTTTAAATTTTCAATGCGAAGCAGTGTTTTTTGATCCTGCATGTCGGTTATACCCCCCGCAGCCTGGGATTGAAAATGCGGTCGAGGGCAAAGCCCACCATCGAAAACGCCAGACCGGTAACCATCAACAGCACAGCCGGCTGCAACACCCAATAATAATGCCCGTTGAACAACGCTCCTTGCGATTGGGCGTCATTGATTACCTTGCCCCAGGTGGGCAGCACCGGGTCGCCCAGACCAAGCACCGCCAGCGAGGCTTCCAGGAATACATACGAAGGCACTCCGACCACCAGACCGGGGATAAGCACCGGAATAATGCGCGGAATCAGGTAATTAAAGATAATGCGCACGCTGCTGGCGCCGTATGAACGCGCGGCTTCTATGTAAGGCGCTTCCTTGATTTGCAGGAAAATGGCGCGGTAGGTTTTGATTGCCGAGGAGAAAATGCTCAAGGCAATCACCGCTCCCAGGATGACCCAGATGGTGCGCGAATAGAGCGTGCCGATCATAATCAGAATCGGCAGCAGCGGCAGCACCAGGTTAACCTCGGTGATGCGCTGGATGATATCATCCACCACCCCGCCAAACCATACTCCCACCGCGGCGATGATCATGCTCAACACGCTGGTGCCCAAGGCAGCCAGCAGCCCAAATGCCAGGGCAATTGGCGCGCCCCACAGCATGGCGACCATCAAATCGCGGCGGACATGGTCGGTGCCCGCCAAGCCGTGCACCTGACCGTAGATCACCAGTCTGGCATCCACTGTCGAATCCGGTTCGAACTTCAAGGCACTGATTTGCAGGGTGTAGGTGCCCTTGAGCGTGGTCGGCGGCAGGACGTCTTCCTGGGAGAACAGACCCTGAGTAACGGTCATGTCCTTGATGCGCCGCGCAAGGCGGGTATCCAGCTCGAAGCGGTACTGGTCGGAGTGGCGCAGCGACATCTGGCTCATGCGCAATTCGCGTCCATCCGGCATAATCCATTTCATCGAAACATGGGGCTGCTTCACAGCGTATTGAGAGGTGAAGAAAACAATCATTTCCTGCGGGTAGGTATCGTAATGGTAATCGAAGCTAAAGCGCATGATCGTTTCGTTATTGTTGCCTACCTGCTGAATTTCTTTGGTAACCCTTTCGTCGTCGCTGGTCAGAATGAGCGTTTCCGGTTGCTGCACCGGCGAAAACCAGTTCGTCCATGCCGGGGCGGCGTTGCGCGGATAATCCCCCCAAATCGCTTCACCCCCGCGCCACAGGCGAATGGCTTCAGCGTAAGGAATGGTCGCAACCGCATACACCGCGAACGCGACCAGCATCAGTATCAGCACCAAGCCGACGATTGCGGAAGGATACTGGGTAATATCTCGGAAAAATCGTTTCAGCGCGTTCATACTTTCTGGCTGTCGCCTCCTACCTTGACTCGTGGATCAACCAGCGCATAGATAAAATCGAGCAGAAATACAGTGATCGCCAACAGGTAGGCATAGACCACTGTGGTGCCAACGATAACCGGCGAATCGAAGGCGCCGATGGCGCGGTAGAACAGGCGTCCCAGCCCGGGCCAGTTGAACACCGTTTCCAAAATAATTGCGCCAAACCACAGGCTGATAATTAACAAAGCAAAATTGGTGATGATGTTTGGCAAGGTTGGGCGGAGAATGTAGCGCCGCTCGATCATCTGAGAAGATAACCCCTTGGCTTTTGCCATTTCAACGTAGTCTTCGCTGGAAAAGATCAGGAAGAAGGTGCGCCAGCCGTAAATGGTCAGGAAAATCGAACTCATCAGAATAGCCAGGGTAGGCAGGATCATATGTTTTAACAGGCTGAGGGCATAGCCGATGGTGGTATCCGGCGGGGGCGCGTCCACCATGCCGCCAAACGGCAGCCAGTTCAGCAGTGCGGCAAAGATCAATATCAAGAAAAGTCCGTAAAACCAACCCGGCGCAGCCGAAGTGGGCGCCAGGGCAATTACCATCCGGTCGAGAAAACTGCCGTAGCGGCGGGAAAGCCCTAAGGCAATAAACACCGCCGAAAAGAACAACAGCAGGTTGGCAGTGGCAAACAGCACCAGGGTGGGTGGCAGACGCTCCTGAATGATCAGGCGCACCATGCGCGAGCCAGAGTCGCTGGTCAGGAATTGGGCGCGTCCCAGGTCGAGCAGCATGGCTTCTTCGAGGTAAGAAAAACTGCGCAAAATGAAGGGCTGGTCCATTCCCAAGCGTTGTTCCTCGAGACGCACCATCTCGTTGATGATTTTTTTGCGTTCCTCCGCCGGCAGCCGGCGCATATCCGGGCTCATGCTCACCGTAAGCGAAATTCGCTCCATTATTTCACCGCGCCGGATGTTATCTACTTCTCCCCCCATATTGGCGATGATAATGGTTATATACACACCAATAACGATCGTCACTCCGAGCGTCAGGATTTTAACGAGGGCGTACTTGGCAAGGCGGGATAACGTGTTGGATGCGGCGCGTCTTTGGATCGAGGATGGGGAGACTGTCACAGGGGACTGAGTCGCTTCCGTCATACGATTTCATCATCCTTGTTGAGGTAATGAAGGGGCGAGAGTTTTCCTCGCCCCTTCGGAAAAACGAAAAGATTCGCCGTTTACGGGGTGGTCACAAACTGGAAGGATGCAAAGGACGGCACCGCAACCACTTTGGATACCACCACAACCTCCAGGCGGGTGGCGCCTTCCGGCAGATTGCTGGTGTCATCAGCGCTCAGCGTTACCTGGAAGAGACCATCTTCCACGGCTTCCGCCATGCCTTCCTGCACCATTGCACCGGTGGCATCGAACACCAGGAACTTGACGCTGTCAATGTTGTCCACCGGGTAGGGAGCGCCCTCGAAGTCAACAAAGACATCGAAAGTGGCTTCGCCGCCGATAGTCACGCGATCTTCACCATCCACTTCCACTTCGGCAATGGCGGGCGTAGTGAAGCCCAACCACCGGTCAGCCGGTACGGGGTGGTCAATGAAGCGCTTGAGGATGACAGTACCTTCCACAGGGAAGGCGCGTTCCAGGTAGAACACATTGGTACCAATCCAGAAGTGTCCGCGCACGCGGAACCATTCCGCCAGGTTGGCGTAACGGGCAGCGGCTTCTTCAGCAGTGACGAACTGACCCAGGGTGGGGGCATACGGGATGAAGCCTTCGGCAGCCGCGCCATCCAGATTGGCTTTGAGAACGTCAATGGTCGGACCGGCGATGTAGGACAGCCACTCGATCTCGTTGGCATCCGCCTTGGCAGACGAGAAGGCCGCTTCACCCGCTCCATCGGCTCTCAGACCGATCGACAGCGCGTGCCAGGAAGCCGAACCGAACAAGTAGTGGGGGAACCACGTATCAACGTTCATTTCGGCGTCCAGGTTCCACAGGTCAGAGTAGGTCTCGATGACCAGCGGATCGGTCGAAACGATTCTGACGCCCTTGAACGGAGTCAGGAATGCTTCAACTCTGGGGGCAACCGATTCATCGAAGTACGGGCTTTCCGCCTTGCCGCGGTCAAACTGCTGGATCATGTACATGACGATATCGCCCACCGAGAATGGGCTGCCGTCATGCCATTTGACCGTTTCGAACAGGTCAGCCGGGTAGTACACGGTGCTCTTGCGCAGCGCGGTCACGCCGTCGGGGAACTTCTCGCCTACGGTGACGAAGGTCTGGGTTTCAGCGTTCCAGTCCGCCCAGGCATCCGCCGGGACTTCGATGGTGGGCTCAAAGTCGAGCGTCAGCCAGTCGAGAGTCACGCCAACCGGCAGACCTTCCTGAACCACGACTTCGGCTCGTTCAATTTTGTTGGCGTGCGGCAGACCGGTGAACGGGTCGAAGACTGTGCCGAATTCACCCGTGCCGCGGATCAACATCTGATCGTAGATCCAGTTGGAGCCATCCAGCGCGTTCCACGGCTCGGTCAGAATGGAGGGCATCGCGATAGTCATCGAGCCGCCCACTTCGCCTTCGCGGCGGATGGTGTAGGGCCACAACTGCGAACCGGATACAGCGCCGTACAGGTCGGAAGCAACCCGCACCTCAGCCCGCATGGGGGTGATGGCGGCGCGGTCAACCAGCCATACGCGCACGGAATCCTGCATGGAAAGTTCCAGCGCCTGGCTCATCATCTCGGTGCGTTCTTCGAGAGTGGTATATTCGCGGTTTTCCAGGGCTAGCGCCAGCTGGTCGAACTCTTCACTGGGGGTGTAAGCCTGCCACAGCGGGAAAGCCAAACCGCGCGGGGTATAGAAGAACGAGAAGTTATCGCCCAGGTCACGCGGAACCGCGGTGGTGATCCAACCGCCGGTATAGACGTGATAGAGACCATCCGACTGGGTGCCGCGGATCCAGATGGGCGAGGCTTCAGCCGCGGTCTTGTAATCGCGGACTGTGGTGAAACCGATCTCTTCCAACTGGGTGGCGACATAATCGCCAATGATCCGGCGTTCGTCTTCGGTGCGGATCAGAACGATGATAACAACCGGCTCGCCTTCGAACTGCCACTTGCCGTCCACAAGTGTAGCGCCCAGTTTTTCCATTTCAGCCCCGAGCAACTCGCGGGCTTTTTCCAGGTCATACGCATACCTCAACTCGAGCTGGCGGGCAACCCCTGCCAGGCGGGCATAGTCAGCAGAAGCGCCATTGAAAGGCAGGTAACGCGGCACCGCCAGACCCTTCATGATCTCCTGAACGATGTAGTTGCGGTCGACCAGGTAGTTCATTGCTTCGCGCGCCGCTGGAACCGCGAACGGGTTCAACTTGCCGGTGCCTTCGAAGATGGGTCCTGCCGGGTTGAAGGTCAGTTCGTTATAAGAACCAAATGAGCGCTCCGAGCGCAGCTCCGGCGATGCAGCCACTCTGGCAGCCACTTCGGCATTGCTGACCGTGAATGCGTACATATCAATGTCTCGGTTGATCAGGCGGGTTACCGCTGCGTCCGCGCTGGGTTCTTCAACCACGACGATAGTGTCGAGCCAGGCGCCGTCGCGGTCAACCGGAACGGGAGTTGGGGTAACCACCACCTCGACGGGTTTTTCAACGACCACCGTCTTAACTTCCGTGACCACCTCGGGCGTAGTAACCACCTGCGGCGTCGCAGGCACGCAGGCCGAAAGGACCATGCTGGCAATCACCAACAGCCCCACGACCAGAAGTGTAAAACGCTTCATGTTATTCTCCTCCTTCATTTAGTTTTTAGGGTGACTTATCAGAATCGGCCTCCGATTTATTCGTCCGCAAAACCGGCTGATTTGGACGGAACCAGACGCGGATTGCGGCACTACAACTATCCTAATTGTAAACAAATCGGATACCAAGTGCAAGCACTATAGCATATTCTTAATGGAGTGTCAAGAAGTTTGCAGGCATTCAGACAACCTACCGCCTGAAGCTTCATCGAGCAATCAACGTCTGTCCGCTTTAGCAGGAACCGCAAGACCTCACCAAAAATTTACGGAATCCGATACAATTAAGTCACTCCAGAAATCACTGCCGGGAGAAATTGTCATGCATTTCCACATTCGCAACGCCAAGCTGGAAGATGCCCCCGCGCTGGCGGAAGTCCTGCGCAGCGTGGAGTGGTTCACCCAATTGATCGAAAAACCAATCGAGGATGTTCAACGCCAGATCACCCGCTCCCTGGAAATTTCGATGCGCGATGACAGCCACCTGACCCTGGTGGCGGAAAGCGGCGCCGGGCGGGTGCTGGGATATATCGCCGCGCATTGGGTTCCTTTCCTCTTTTTAGACGGTGCCGAGGGATACATTTCCGAACTGTTCGTCCACAAAGCCGCGCGCGGCAGCGGCATTGGTTCCAGACTGCTGACCGCCATTTGCGAAGAAGCGCGCTTGCGCGGGTGCGCCCGCTTGATGCTGCTGAACGGGCGCACGCGCGAATCCTACCAGCGCGAGTTTTACAAAAAACGCGGCTGGCGTGAACGGGAAACGATGGTGAACTTCATCCTCGAAATCAAGTAGATCAAGCACTCACCAGCACCGCTCCACTGAGCGGCAGCACTTTCAAGCCACTCAACCGCCCGCCGTCCACCCGGGCACTGCCGCTACCCAGGGCATCTATCAACAGGCTGCCCTCCGCCAGTCCGCCAGGCGCGGAGAGGTCGAGGGAGTAATTATCCTGCGCCGAGCGGTTGATAACCACCACCAGCGCCTGCTGTTCCTGGCGGCGTTCATACACAATCACCTGCCCGGCGGCATGCAGCACCCGGAACGAGCCATCCCGCAGCGCCGGCATGCGCCGGCGCAGGGCAATCAGGCGTTGGTAATGCGCGCGCAGGTCGTGATCCCAACGATTTTCGTCCCAGGTGAAGGCGCGCCGGTTGTCCGGATCCTTGCCGCCTTGCAGACCAATCTCATCTCCATAATATACGCACGGCGCGCCTGGATAGGTGAACAGGAACAAGGCTGCCAGGCGCTGCAAGCGTTTGTCGCCGCCCGCCATCGAGAGGAAACGGGCGGTGTCGTGACTATCGAGCAGGTTCAATTGGGCTTGCACCGCCGGCAGGGGGTAGTGGCTGAGCAGGCTGGTGATCTTTTCAGCAAAAGCGGGCGCTTCGCGGGTGTAGTAATCCGGCGCATGTTGATACCAGTGACCCACCAGTTCCATGTCCAGGTCTTTGCCGCCAAAGAATCCCCAGCAGGCATAAGTCAGCAGATAGTTCATCACCCCGTCGAACTGGTCGCCGCGCAGCCAGCGTTGCGCGTCCCAGGGAATTTCGCCGGTGATGTAGGCTTGCGGATTGACCGATTTGACCACCTGGCGAAACTCCTGCCAGAAAGCATCATCATCCACGCAGAAAGGCACGTCCAGCCGCCAGCCGTCTATGCCCTCCTCCAGCCAGTAGCGGGCAACATCGAGAATATAGCGGCGCGCCTGCGGGTTGGCAAAATTAAATTCGGGCAGGGCAGGCAGCCCCCACCAGCAGTCATAGTTGGGCTTGCCGCTGTAGGCATTGAGTGGAAAACCTTTAACGCGGAACCAATCCAGGTAGGGCGATTGTGGACCGCATTCCAAAATGTGATTGAACTGAAAAAAACCGCGGCTGGCGTGGTTGAACACCCCGTCCAGCACCACGCGTATGCCGCGCCGGCGGGTCTCCGCCAGCAGGCGGCGCAGTGCAGCATTGCCGCCCAACAGCGGGTCAACCTGATAGTAATCGTGGGTGTGGTAGCGGTGGTTGGATGCGGATTGGAATACGGGGGTGAAGTAGAGCGCAGTTATGCCCAGCTCTTGCAGGTAGTCCAACCGTTCCACCACGCCAGCCAGGTCGCCGCCTTTAAAGCCGTGCGGGGTGGGCGGGGCGTCCCAGGCTTCCATATTACTCGGTTTTTCGAGTGAGGGACTGGCGGCAAACCGGTCGGGGAAAATTTGGTAGAAGACTGCGTCATGTACCCATTGGGGGGTGATAAACTTTTCGCTCATAGCGCCTCGTCTGTTCAAATGAAGTTTGCGATAACGGCATTTTATCACCCTTTATAGATTGAAGGCGCTGGCATGTCCTGAACATATGGTGAGCCTGCCGGGTGCGGCGATCTCCCGCCGTGGTGAGGGCTGCTCACCTGCCCTACGCCGCCCTTCGATACCCTTCGATAGACGATTGGTGCATCTCGGCAAGCTCGATGACCGCCTGTCGAACCACAGGGCGCAGCGCGAACGCCGCCGGTCGAAACGTTGTATAATGCTAAATGAGGAGAATTTTAATCCCCGCAGCCCGGGGAATCAGCCCGCGTAGAAGAGGAGGGATTGTCCGATGCGCGCACGTATTCTGGTAACGATCCTGTTGTTTGCCGTGCTGGGCAGCGGTTGTAACGTCCTCGTCCAGCCCACCCCAACACCGACCGCAGCCTTCACTTCCACCCCCCTGCCGCCCACTGCTACCCCATCTCCCTCGCCGACCCCGCTGCCCACCACCACCCCTACCCCAACTGTCACGCCGTTTGCTCCCTTCGATGCACGCACCAGCGTAGATTACGTCAATATCCGCTCCAACCCCGGTTATCTGTTCGCCATTGAAAGCAGCGTGCGGCGTGGGACTACGCTGCGCGTGCAAGGAAAATCCCCCGGCGGGGAGTGGATCAGCGTGGAGGCGCCCAACGGCGCGCGCGGCTGGGTGTTCGCCCAACTGCTCGAATCCGCGGTTGACTTGCAAGCCGTGCCAGTGCTTGCCATCGAGGATGCCATTACCGTGATGGGGCGGGTAGTGGACCGCACCGGGCAACCGATCAGCGGCATCCAGTTCATGATCACTCAGGGCGAACCACCCAACCAGTTGCGCACCGATGCGGTCACCGACGCCGAAGGCGTGTTCTATGCCTACATGCCGCGCAGCGTGCGCGGCGATTGGGTGGTCGAATTCACCGCGGTGGCGTGCACCAGCAATACCATGGATGAAAACTGCAACTGCCTGGGCGGCGTGTGCGGCGCGCCCGACCCGCCCAAGGTGACCATCAACCTGCCCGATTTTCCCGCCCTGGTCTTCGAGTGGCGTTAGAGCGCTGCCTCTCGACAGCCACGACCGGACAGAGGATTACCACGACGAAAACCAGCACAGGCGCGCGCATTTCGAATACAATCAACGCATGACATGGCAATTGTGGGGTCACGATTGGGCAGCCCGCCTGCTGCAACAGCACATCCGCAGCGGTGAAGTCCGCCACGCCTACCTGTTCAGCGGCGCGGCTGGGGTGGGACGGCGCACGCTGGCGCTGCGCTTTGCCCGCGCGCTCAACTGCGCCCAGCCGCCGCAGCCGGGCGAAGCATGCGGCGCGTGCCGCATCTGCCGCCAGACCGAACACATGCAGCAGCCCGACCTGGCAGTGGTGCGCAGCGCAGAAGGCGGCAGCAGCATCAAGGTCGAGCAGGTGCGCGAATTGCAGCGCAGCCTGGTGCTGTCGCCTTACGAGGCGCGCTACCGCGTGGCGCTGCTGCTCAACTTCGAGCAAGCCACCGCTTCGGCGCAGAACGCGCTGCTCAAAACCCTGGAAGAAGCCCCCGAAAAGGTTATCCTGCTGCTGACCGCCGCCTCGCCCGAAGATCTGCTGCCGACCATCGTCTCGCGCTGCGAGGTGCTGCGCTTACGCCCGCTGCCGGTTGCCGCGCTGGCGCAGCGGCTGCAAAGCCAGCGCGGGCTGCCTGCCGGGCAGGCACAGTTATTCGCGCACCTGGCGGGCGGCAAGCCGGGCGCCGCGCTGCGCCTGTTGGACGACCCTGCCGCGCTCGACCAGCGCCGCGCCGGGCTGGACAGCCTGTTCAATGCCCTGCAGGGCGACCGTTACCAGCGCTTTCTGATCGCCGAGGCGCTGGCGGGCAAAGATAAGGAAAATGCTCGCGCCGCGCTGCGCCTGTGGAGCAGCGCCTGGCGCGACGTGCTGCTGCTGTGCGGCAGAGCGGATATCGCGCTTACCCATGTGGATCTGCGCGACACGCTGGCAGCCATTGCCGCGCAAGTGGATTTTGCCCGCGCCTACGCCTGCCTGGAAGCGATCGAACAGGCGCAAGCCGGGCTGGACGCCAACCTCAACTTGCGCCTGATGCTGGAAGTGCTGCTGCTCGACCTGCCCCGCCTGAGCGGGCTGCGCCAGCCATCATTGTGAAAAGAACCGCAAACACAAAACCAAACTTAACCCACAGGGTCAATTATTTTGATTATAGCGTCCTTTTTAAGGACGCAAGCGGCAAGGGCGTTGCGATTTAGCGGTTGACCGCTGGCAGGTACAGGTTGACCAGTTGCGGCTCTTCAAACCCGACCACTTCCACCGGGACAAGGCTTGCACTGGTGCTGCCATCGCCCAACTGACCGTACTGGTTGTTGCCCCAGCACTTGATTGCCCCGCCGCGCGTGATGGCGCAAGCGTGGACGGGTCCGCTGTCCACGGCAACCGCCCCCAACGGCAGGTTATGAACGACCACCGGCTGCAGGCTGTTTTCGGTGCTGGCGTTTCCCAGTTGGCCGAACTCATTCTTACCCCAGCATTTGACGAGATGGTTCACCAGGGCGCAACTGAATGAACCGCCTGCAGAAATCTGCTGGACAGCCCCGCCCAAGCCGAGCGCCGCGACCGGAGTCGCGGCATGGACGGTTGTGCCATCGCCCAATTGACCCGAAAAGTTCATCCCCCAGCAGCGCAGCTCGCCGCCGGTCAGGATGGCGCAGATGTGGTTGGTGGCACTACCCAGCGCGCTTACCCCGCTGGTCAGCCCGGTGACATAAATGGCATTGTCAGTATCTGTCAGGGTGCCATGACCGAGCTGGCCGTAATTGTTCCCTCCCCAGCACTTGATTCCCCCGCTGGTGGTCAGCGCGCAGGTGTGCCAGCTGCCGGCGCTGATCGCTGCGCCGGTTGCGTTCAGGGTGACCTGCCAGGGCGGGTATTGACCGCCCTGGCATGCCCTAACACCAACCTGCCCGTAAGTGTTATCGCCCCAGCACCTTATCACGCCGCTGCTGGTTAAAGCGCAATTATGATCCCTTCCCGCGCTGATCGCGATGACGCCGCTGGTTAGCGGCTCAATATCCAACGGAACGGCTGAAAATAGGACCGGATTGGAATGCCGGCTGAGTTGATTTGCCCTGTTATCTCCCCAACACTTGACCCCCCCGCCGGTGGTCAGCGCGCAGGTATGCAGGTTGCCGGCGCTGATGGCAGCCACCCCGCTGGACAAGCCGACCACAGCCACCGGGGTAAGGCTGTCGGTCGTGCTGCCATCACCCAATTGACCAAATTCATTGCCGCCCCAACACACCACGCCGCCGTTGGAATTGATTGCGCAGGTGTGTGTGCTTCCCAGGCTGACGGCTTGCGCCGGACCTTGAAAAGTAGAAACCGACCCGGTTTGCGCAGCGCCTGCTGCAGCCGGAGCTGCCTGTACATTGACGGCAGCGCATACCAGCAGCAGAATTGCCAGGCACGCGCCAAAAGAGAACCGCCGCATGATTTTCATGCTGACCTCCGCAGGGTTGGAAAAAATATGAGGATGTTAGAAACGGGGGGATCGGTACGGATAATGCACTACCGGCAAATATTTATCTGTATTATTGATTATATCAATCAATTTACAAAAAAATATAGCGACTTGTCTCGCCCGCCCGCGTCAGCCCGTCACTACGGGTTTCGCGATGGTATTGCGCCGTTTGATGCGGCTGCGGTATTCGGAGGGGAAATCCTTTTCCAGGCGGGCGACGTGGTTGCGCAGCTGGGCTTTGAGGAAATTTTCCGATTCGATCAAGCGGCGGGTGGAGAAATTGAGAATGAGGAACTCGAACACTGCGTTGGTCTCGGAGGTCTCCAGTTCGATGGCCAGCTGGTAAGCCTCCTCCAGGTCGCGGATTTTTTGCAGCGTTTTAGCAGACGCCAGTTCGAAGCAGCGGTGCACATCGCGCAGCAGGTCGGCGCGGGCAGGCTGCGCCAGCTCCTCGGCGCCGAGCGTATCGCGCGTCTGGCGCAGGATGGCGGCGTGGGCGTGTTCCTCGTCGGCGTAGCCCAGCCAAAAATCCGCCACCGCCGGGTAGGGCGAGAACAATTCACCCAGCCGCCGGTAGAATACCTCGGCGCTTTCTTCCATCTGAATAGCATACTCGAACAATTTCCCAATCGTTTCAACTTGCATAACTGCGCGCCCCCTTTTGCAGATTTAACTTAATCCTATCCAGGAAGCGTGCCCTGTCAAGCGTTTTTTCAGGCGGGGTTAATACGTCTGCCCCAGGCGGGATCCGGCAAACCACCGCGCCACCATCCTGCCTGGAAATTTGCCGCCCAGCGGGGTGAACGGACATTTTCAACTGCGATTGGGAAAGACGCGCTCGAGGCAGGCAATGACTTGACCTTGCTGGATGAAGTTAAACATTCGCCCCGCCTCACGGCTTGACCGCCCGTGTGGCAATGTAGGATGGAATGTACTCGCCCAGCACGCTGCCCGGGTCGATGTCCTCGAACAAACCGGTCAGGACGAGACCAGCCGCCAGCTGACCGCCAATCTGCTCTTCAAGCGAATGGCTCCACTCCAGCGGAAAACCTTGCGCCATGTACCTTTCGAGTTGTTCGCGGGTCTGGTGGGTCAGGTCGGAATAGGGCAGGCGGTTGCGCACCACCAGCCGCCCCTGGTCGAGCTGATCGAAGTCGAACAGGTACAGCAGCGGGTTATTGAAGCCCGCCAACAGCACCCCGCCGCGGCGCAGCACGCGGCTGGCTTCGCGCCACACCGGCAGCACATCCGGGATGAAAACGTTGGAAACCGGGTGTACGATCAGATCGAAACTCTCGTTGGCGAAGACCGACAGGTCGCGCATGTCGCCCTCCACCAGGCGGATGGTGAAGCCTTCGCGCTCCGCCACGCGGCGGTCCTGCGCCAGCTGGGCGGGTGAATTGTCGAACACAGTCACCTTGGCGCCGCAGGCAGCCAGCAAGGGTGCCTGCTGACCGCCGCCCGAAGCCAGGCAAAGCGCGTCGCTGCCCGCCAGCGGCGGGAACCAACCGGCAGGCACAAAGCGGGTGGGGGTGAGCAAAATGCGCAGCTCGCCGCGCCGGGCGGCTTCGACCTGCTGCGGGCTGACCGGCAGCGTCCACGGATTGCCGCGCTCGACCTCGCGGTTCCATGCCTCGCGGTTGTAGGCGCGTATGTCCATGCGTTCCTCCGAGTGAGAATTTGACTTCATTGTACCTGTGAATCAGAGTATCATTAGGCGGATGCTGAACGTTCAAGTTGCCATGCTGCCCGCCAGGGTTTGAATTCAGGATGCGAACCATCACCTTCGAGTTTTTTGCCACGCTGGGGCTGGCGGTCAGCGTAAGGCGCAAGCCCCAAGGAGAAGCGCATGACAGATGAACTTTACTTCGCTTCCGCAACGCGGCTCGCCCGGCTCATCCGCCAGCGCGAGGTATCCGCCGTGGAAGTAATCGCAGCCCACCTGCGGCGCATCGAGCAGGTCAACCCGCGCCTGAACGCGGTCGTTGTCCTGGCAGCCGAACAAGCGCTGGATCAAGCCCGCGCCGCCGACACTGCCCTGGCGCGCAGCGAGCCTTCCGGCGCGCTGCACGGTGTGCCCTTCACAGTCAAGGACTGGATCGACGCCGCCGGTCTGCCCTGCAGCGCTGGTGAACTACGCTTCAAGGAGCGCATCCCCGCCGCCGATGCAAGCGTGGTGGCGCGCCTGCGCCAGGCGGGCGGCATTCTGCTCGGCAAGACCAACGTATTGGTAGAGAACGAAGTCTACGGGCGCACCAACAACCCCTACAACCCGGCGTACTCGCCGTGCGGCAGCAGCAGCGGCGAGGCAGCCCTCATCGCCGCCGGTGGCAGCCCGCTCGGGCTGGGCTCCGATTCGGGCGGCAGCATCCGCCAGCCTGCCCACGCCTGCGGCATTGCCGGGCTTAAACCGACCAGCGGGCGGTTGCCGCTCAGCGGGCATTTTCCGGTACTGACCGCCCTGGCGGACCCGCGCACCACCATAGGTCCCATGGCGCGCTTTGTCGAGGACCTTGCCCTGGCGCTGCCGCTGCTGGCAGGGGTGGACTGGCTGGACGCCAGCGTGATTCCCATGCCGCTGGCGGACTGGCGCGCGGTGGAACTGCGCGGGCTGCGGGCTGCCTTCTACACCCACCACGCCGAAGCCGAGCCAAGCGCCGAGAGCGCCGAAACCTGCCGCCGGGCAGCGGCGGTGCTGGAGAACCTGGGCGTGCGGGTCGAGGAATGCCTGCCGCCGCGCATCGAGGAAGCCTACCACATCACCCGCCAGTACTGGCAGCGGCTGGAATCCGAATCGGCAGGCGAATGGGTCAACGACTCCCCCTCGCGGTTGAGCGGCGAGGAAACCGCCCGGCACATCTTCCAGTGGGACCGCTTCCGGCGCGCGCTGATTGGCTTTATGGGGCACTATGACCTGATCCTCACCCCGGCGGCGGAATTGCCCGCCACCCCGCACGGCGAAGATCCTGGGCGCATCCCCTACACCCTGCCCTACAGCCTAACCGGCTACCCGTGCGTGGTAGTGCGCGGTGGGACTTCGCCGGAGGATATGCCAATTGGCGTACAGGTGGTTGCCCGTCCATGGCGCGAGGACGTTGCCCTGGCAGCCGCCGGCGCGCTGGAAGGCGAACTGGGCGGCTGGCAGCCGCCCGCCGGGATTTGATTTCAGGATGCGAACCATCACCTTCGAGTTTTTTGCCGTGCTGGGGCTGGCGGTTGGATGTGCGCTGCTGCCAGGCTTGTGGCGCGCGCGGCGCAGCCTGCCGCAGTTAGTCTTCTTCAGCCTGTTTTGGGGCTACCTGCTGCTGGTGGTCAATCTGACCCTCTTCCCGATCCACATTGACCTGTCGCGCAGCGCTGCGCAGCCCGGACAGTTCATGAATGGGATCAACCCGTTTCCGCTGGATTTCAGCGCGTACTATTCCATGCGCGCCGCAACGCGCGAAGCCATACTCAATACGCTGATGACCATCCCATTTGGCTTCCTTGTCCCCTTGGTCACGCCAGTGCGCGGCTGGCGCGCGCTGGCGCTGGTGATAGTCTTTGGCTTGGGCTTCGAGACTGCCCAATTGTGCATCTCGCTCATGGTCGGCTTCCCTTACCGGGTGATTGACGCCAATGACGTGGTCTTCAACGGGCTGGGCGCGCTAACCGGTTACATCGTCTTCCGGTTGTGCGCCGGGCTGTATCTGGCGCTGGCGCGCGCGCTGCGCCTGCGTCCGCGCGGGTTGTTTGCCTACCTGCAGCGCATGGCGCTGGGTGAACCGTAGCCAAACGCGCACAAGATGTTAAGCCGATTACATTCAAGTTTTGAGACGCCAAATGTAAAACAAGCAGGAATTTTTTCACATGTTGAACCTCACCCCCTTCAAACTGGAACGTTATTTCGCCCGCTACGAATTTGCCGTAGAGCACCTGTTGTCCAGTTCCGACTGCGACGGCTGGCGGCTGAATGAACTGCTGCGCCTGGCGGACGACGAAACCCGCCGCCTGTGGGACGATCTGGCGCTGGGCTACACCGAGTCGCAGGGGCACCCGCTGCTGCGCGAGGAGATCGCGCGGCTGTACACCGGTATCACCCCGGCGGACTGCCTGGCGGTAGTGCCGGAGGAAGGCATCTTTATCGCCCTCAACGCCGTGCTGCGACCCGGCGACCACGCGGTTTGCACTTTCCCCGGCTACCAGTCGCTGTACGAGGTGGCTGCCGGGCTGGGCTGCCAGGTCACCCGCTGGCTGCCGCACGAGCAGAACGGCTGGCGCTTCGACCCCGCCGATCTCGCCGCGGCGATGCAGCCCAACACGCGGCTGATCATCGTCAATTTTCCGCACAACCCGACCGGTGTTCTGCCCTCTCACGCCGACTTCGATGCCATCCTGGCGATTGCCCGCCAGCACAACGCCTGCCTGTTCTCGGACGAGATGTACCGCTGGCTGGAGCACGACCCGCGCGACCGTCTCCCCGCCGCCTGCGAAATGTACGAGCGCGGGATTTCGCTGTGCGGCATGTCCAAGACCTTCGGCATGGCGGGCGCGCGAGTGGGCTGGGTGATTACCCGGGATCGAGACGTCTTTTCTCGCATGACCACACTCAAAGATTACACCACCATCTGCGGCGCGGCGCCCAGTGAGATCTTAGCGATGATCGCCCTGCGCGCGCGGCAGACGATCATCAACCGCCACCTGACGCGCATCCGGCGCAACCTGGCGCTGCTGGACGGCTTCTTTACCCGCCACGCTGCCCAATTCCGCTGGGTGCGCCCCACTGCTGCTACCATCGCCTTCCCGCGCCTGACCGGCGCGGGCGGCAGCCTGGCGTTCTGCCAGCGGGTGGTCGAGCAAGCTGGCGTCCTGCTGCTGCCCTCCACGGTGTACGATTACGGCGACCAGCATTTCCGCCTGGGCTTTGGCAGGGAGAATATGCCCGAAGCGCTGGCACGGCTGGAGGCGTATTTGCAGCACGGGTAGAGGGGGTGACTGGGCGACGCCAAAGGGGTATCCATCCGGGCGCACAGGTTCAGGGCGCCGATCGCATGGTTCGACAAGCTCACCATGCGATCGGGGCTAAAGACCCTGCTCAGTTCATACAAGCCCTTCGGCAAGCGGCTGGCGCATCTCGGCAAGCTCGATGACCCCGCACACTTGCACCGCGCTGCGCACGGCGCAGTGCAGGTGAGCCTGCGGGGTGACCGTCTGCCGAGCCACAAGGCAAGTCCTGCGTACTGGCGCAGCCCAGCCGGCTTTCATCACCTGAGGCAGGACTTCAGTCCGCCTGCCCGTACACCGCATCTCGACAGGCTCGATGACCGCCTGCCGAACCACGATGTCCGCGAAGCCGAAGCCCGCGGCAGGAGAATTTCACCCCGCGCCGGCGAACCGAGCGGCGATCTGGCGGTCAATTTTGCCCATCGGGTAGGCGGATAACTGACGCGGATGCGCCCATTCGAGTGCATCAACCTGCAGCGCCTGCGGTTCGCCCTCCAAAAGGGCGCAGGCAAAGGTATGCAGCGTCACTTTGAAGTGGCTGTAAGCGTGCTGGTAAACCCCCAGCGGGCTGCCAATGGCGATATCTACCCCCAGTTCCTCGCGGATTTCACGCCGCAGGCAATCCGCCAGGCTTTCCCCGTCTTCCTGCTTGCCGCCGGGGAATTCCCACATCCCGCCCAGCAGACCGTTGGACGGGCGGCGGGTAATCAGCACCCTGCCGTCGCGCTGGATGACCGCCGCCGCGACGGTGATGCGCGGCAGCGGCAAGCGGCGCGGCAGCAGCGGGCGCTGCTCCTGCGCGCCCAGCGCGCGGGCGCGGCACAACTCCGCCAGCGGACACTCGGCGCAGCGCGGGCGGCGCGGTGTGCACAGCGTGGCGCCCAGGTCCATCAGCGCCTGGTTGTAATCACCCGCCAGACCAGAAGGCAGATGCGCGCGCAGCAAGCCGGCAATGCGCTGCTCGCCCTGCGGCGAACGGGCGGGCAGCGAGACGTCGAACAGGCGGGCAATTACCCGCCGCAGGTTGCCATCCAGGGCAATCTCATCCCGCCCGAAGGCGATCGAGGCGATTGCCCCGGCAGTGTACCGCCCAATGCCGGGCAGGCGCAGCAAGCCTTGCGGCGTGTCGGGCAGGCTGCCGCCGAACTGCTCCACAACCATTTTTGCCGCGCGGTGCAGGTTGCGCGCGCGGCTGTAATAGCCCAGCCCTTCCCAGGCGGTCAGAACCTGCTGCTGGCTGGCTTGCGCCAGGTGAGCCAGGCTGGGAAATTGTGCCATCCAACGCTCGAAATAAGGGATGACCGTTTCCACGCGGGTCTGCTGCAGCATGATCTCCGCCACCCATACCGCGTACGGGTCGCGGCTGCCGCGCCAGGGCAGCCGGCGCTGGCTGCTACGGTACCATTCCAGCAGCAGCCGCGGAAAATCAGAATTGAAATCCGCTGCGGGCTTCGACGATTTTGAATTGGTAGTTGCGCACATAATCCTGCAACTGGTTGTTCAGGCTTTTCCATTCGGACGAGTTGAGAATCTTGCGCGCCTGCAGCGGGTTGGGTACGACCGCGCCAACCAGAATTTGCGGCTGGTTGCCAAAGACAGTCGCCCAGGCGTCGCTCAATTCAAATCCCATGCGCTGCACGCCGGGTATAAATTCGCGCACCACAAATTCAAAATACTCCTGCTCGCGGTCGGGGGCAATATCCCAGGACATCAGTAATTTTACAGACACGGTTCTCTCCTCAATTGCGAACAGGATCCAACACCACCACCTGGGTTTCCTCGGGCAGGGAGTTTACAGAGGTGACCTTGAGGGAGGGCTGTGTGTTGACCGCGTTCAAACCCATCTCTTTGAGGAATTTACTGAGCGGGTCGAGCTTGATGGTGGACTGTGGCGTGAGGTAATGCATGGGAATCACCAGGTTGGGCTCCAGCAGGCTGATGATCTCGGCGGCTTTGGCGGCGTTCAAACCGCTGCCACCGCCAACCGGGGTGAGCACGATGTGCACCGGTCCCAATGCTTCAACCTCGGTCTGGGTGGGAACCCGATTGATTGCGCCCAGATGCAGCACGTTGCTGCCGTTGTATTCGATCAGGTAGAGCGTGTTGCGCGGCTCGTCCTGATTCTTTTTGGTGTGCCCATTGGTCTGCACGCCAGTGATGAACACGCCGCCGATTTCGAATTCGCCCGGTCCGCTGATGGTGAAGGGATCCCCCTTGACGGCGGGCAGGTAGTCGTGACCCGGCGCGGCGTGACTGACAGTAACGATGTCGGCTTTGAGCTTGAGCGGGTCATGCCCCACCACGCGGTGGTCGTAGGGATCAGTCACCACCGTTGCCAGGTTGCGCTCGGTGATTCGAAAACAGGAATGTCCATACCAGGTAATTTCCATGCAGCCTCCATAAAACTGATCTGATTATACTTGAAACTGACTGCAATTTCCCGCCACTGGCAGGCGGGACTTACCAATAGAAACTGCCGCCCGATGGGGATCGGGCGGCGGCAGACAGAACAGCGCTGGCGTTATTCCTGCCGGTCAAGCCCAGCCGGCAGCGCGCGCCAGCGCGGCGGTCAAAAAGGTAACCAGAAATGCCATCCCCAGGGTGATGACCACGCTCATCACCGTCCACTTCATGGACTTGGTTTCCTTATAGATCGTCAGAATGGTGGTCGCGCACGGGTTGTGCAGCAAGGCAAACAGCATCAGGTTGATCGCGGTCAGCATCGTCCAGCCGTGTTGGCCAATCAGCAGGCTACGGATCGATTCGGTGGTGCCCGGGCCCTCGACCATCATCCCGGCGCCCAGGTACATCATCATCATGGTCGGAACGACAATTTCGTTGGCGGGGATGGCGATAATATACGCAAGGAGAATGACCCCATCCAGTCCGAGCAGGTAGCCAAACGGGTTCAGCCAGTCAGCGATGGCGCGGGCAAGGTTGGCATCCCCAAAGGGAATATTTGCCAGCACCCAGATGACCGCGCCAGCGGGGACAGCGGTCTGGATGGCGCGCCACAGCACGAAGATAGTGCGGTCGATGAGCGACGTGTAGACGATGCGTGCGATGTTCGGGCGGCGGTAGGGCGGCAGTTCCAGGGTAAAGGCGGAGGCTTCGCCAATCAGCACGGTTTTGGAAAGCAGCCAGGACATCAGAAAGGTGAAGCCGATCCCAACCAGCACCACGCCCACCACTGCGCCGGCAGCGATGAACGATGTCAGCGCGGGCGGGAAGGCGGCGGCGACGAAGACCGTCGCCAGCATGATCAGCGTTGGGAAACGCCCGTTGCAGGGGACGAAATTATTGGTCAGGATGGCGATCAGCCGCTCGCGCGGCGAGTCGATCACGCGGGTGGAAATCACCCCGGCGGCGTTGCAGCCAAAGCCCATCGCCATGGTCAACGATTGTTTGCCGTGCGCGCCGGCTTTCTTGAACAGCCAGTCCAGGTTGAAGGCAACCCGCGGCAGGTAGCCCAGGTCTTCCAGGATAGTGAAGGCGGGGAAGAAGATCGCCATGGGCGGCAGCATCACGCTGACTACCCACGCCAGTCCGCGGTAGGTGCCATCCCAGATGAAGCCGGTCAGCCACCAGGGCATATTCAGACTGGTAAACAACGCCCGCCCCCAGTCGCCTGCGGCAAAGAGGACGCCGGCAAGGGCTTCCGAAAGGACGTTGGCGCCGCTCACAGTCAGCCAGATGATGATCGTCAGCAGCAGCAGCATGATCGGCAGCCCGGTGATGGGAGAGGTGACCAGGCGGTCGATTTTCTGATCCAGATCGTATTTCTTCTGGGTGGTGGTTTTTACCGCCCGGCGGCTGATGCGTTCCGCCTCGGCGTAGAGCGATTTGACGATCTCGTCGCGGAAACCGCTGCTCAGGTTGTTGCGCAGCGCTTCGGCGCGGGCGAGGATTTCCTCCGGGTGGACAGCAGCGGGATTTTCGTTCGAGGCGAGAGGCGCGGAACTCATAGTCTTCCCTCCACGGAGATCTTGGCGCTGAACTGAACGTCTTCGCGCCGCTGGCGGGCAACGATTTGCGCCAGCTCGCCGCTCAACAGGGCGCGCTGCACGCTGGCGTCGCCATCCAACAGGCGGATTGCCAGCCAGCGCGCGTTGGGAACGCCCGGAGCGGATTGTTCGATTAACGGCAGCAAATCATTGACCGCTTTCTGGAATTCGGGGGTGCCCTCCACGCGCAGCGGCTTGGTGGCAATTTTTCCCTCGATCAGGTCGGCGACGGTAGCGAGCAGGTTGGAGATGCCCTCCCCGCTGCGGGCAACCAGCGGGATGGCTGGCACGCCCAGGTCACGGCTGAGCGAACGGGCGTCCACCTCAATGCCTTTGCGGCGGGCTTCGTCCATCAGGTTAATGGCAACCACCACCTTGTCGGTGATTTCCATCACCTGGATAACCAGGTTGAGGTTACGCTCCAGCGCGGTAGCGTCGGTGACGACGATGGTGCAATCAGGCTGTCCAAAGAGAATAAAATCGCGCGCAACTTCTTCATCCTGAGAAGCGGAAAGCAGCGAGTAGGTGCCGGGCAGGTCAACCAGTTTGTATTTGACGCCGTTGAACTGAAAACCGCCCTCGGCGCGGGTGACAGTCTTGCCGGGCCAGTTGCCGGTATGCTGCTTAAGCCCGGTCAGAGTATTGAACAGGGTGGACTTGCCGGTGTTGGGGTTGCCCGCCAGGGCAATCACCCTATCAAAATCACCCACTTTGATGCCCATCTGTTCCAGGTGAGCATAAGCGGGGCAGGTTTCACATTTATCGGTGGGCGGGGATAATTTGTTCATCATAGCTCCGTGTTGTCAACCGGCTTGATCCAGATTTGCGCAGCCTGGTCCTTGCGCAGCGCAATCAAAGTGCCGCGCACGCGGTACGCGCGCGGGTCGGCGAAGAAATTTCTCAATTCCGGAAAAACCAGCGCGCCGGGGGTCAACCCCAGGTCCAGGAAACGGCGGCGGGTAAACCCCTGCACGGCGTCGTCCAGGCGGAGGATTTGAGCCGGCTGGGCAAAGGGCAGTTCGCTCAGGCGCATGGCATCTTCCGGCGGCAGGCTGCTTTCCGGCAGGGCTGAAACGCTGATGTTGCTGGCAACCGCCGGGGCAAGGCGGTATTCGTTCTCGCCATCCGACAGGATCAGCGAGTGGGGGGTGCGTTCCACAATGTGGATGGTCTGCCCCAAGTGCAATCCGGCAGCCAGTATCTGCTCAAAGGCAATTGCCGGCTCATCTTCGAGATGGACAATCTGAGCCGGGCGCCGGTATTCCCAACGGGTCAGCGGCACTCCGTCGGCGGCTGGCAACGCGCCGCTGCGGCTGGGGATAAAATCACCGTGCGGATCGCGGGCAGGGTAGCCCAAAGAGGCATCCAGATCGTCCAGCTGCTTTTCGCTCAGGGTGTGCTCGCGGCGGTGAGCTACGCGGTGAATCTGGTTTAGCGGCATGCGGGCTTCATCCACCAGGTAACGTTCCCACAGGCGATGAGCGCGGACAATGTGAATTGCCCAGCGCTCGCCTTCGCTGGTTAACTGCAATTGGGAGCCGCGCGTCACCAGCAAACCCTGAGTTTCCATTTTTTGCACCAGGCGCACGATCCGGTTGGCGGGGATGCCCATTGCGCCGCTGAGTGATTCGAGCGAGGCAAAGCGACCTTCGCGCTGGCGTTGGAGCAGATGTTTAAGCGAATCTTCGACTTGTTCGCGCTCCAAAGAGGCGCGCCACTTACTCACCTGGGCAAACAACCCCACGCGGGGCAGCAAAACGAGAAGCAGCAACAAAAGGATGAGAAACAACCAGTATAGTTCATTCATGGATTAATCCTCCAACCGGTCAACAAAAATTTGCTCGCAAATGGCAGCGCCAAGCACCAGGCTGGCGTTTTGGGCGAAGAGATGGATGGTGAAGTTACGGTCAAATTCCGAAAATTCCTGCAGCCGCAACCGCGCTCCGGGGGTAATGCCTAACTTTTTTAAGTGACGCAGCAGGGCGGGGTTTTTGGCTTTTATCCGCCGCACCACCGCAGCAGCGCCAACCTCCAGCGCCGGCAGCGCAATAACCGGGTCGAACGGCATAACCAATTCGGTGGTGGGAATGGGATCGCCGTGGGGGTCGCGCTCGGGGTATCCAAGCGCGGCGGCGATACGCTCTTCAAAATCCTCCGAGATGACATGTTCCAGGCGGCAGGCTTCCTCGTGAACCTCGTCCCAGGAATAGCCCAGCGCTTCCACCAGGTAGGTTTCGATCAGGCGGTGATGGCGGATGACCTCCAGCGCAGCCCGTTCACCAGCCGGGGTGAGGGTAACGCCGCGATGCTTGTTGTATTCGACCAGCGGCGGTTGAACGCTCGCCAGGTGCTGGATCATGCCTGTCACCGAGGCGGGTGTGATGTTGAGCCGTTCCGCCAGGCTGGAGGTGCTGGCAGGCTGCCCGGCACTGGCAAGCTCGTAAATGGTTTTGAGGTAATTTTCGATCGATTCGGTCAGGTCTTTTGGCATCGAGACGACCTCTATTTATCTAAACAAATTATATATTTAGTCAAACCTAAATATAATGCGTTTTGGGAGAAATGTCAAGCAAGGTTTTGAAAATTTCGCTGTGTAAACCTTGCCTTCACACTAACCCTCTGATATAATCTAGCCCGCTGTCTTGTCCCTTAACAAATTAAGGCCGACGTAGCTCAAACGGCAGAGCAACCGCCTTGTAAGTGGTAGGTTACGGGTTCGATTCCCGTCGTCGGCTCAAGTTGCGGGCTGGCGAGTGAGGCTGATCCAAGCGGATGACCTCACTTGCGAGCCAGCAACGGCTCGGGCTCGGGCAGTTACCCAAGTGGCCAAAGGGGGCTGACTGTAAATCAGCTGGCGGACGCCTTCGGAGGTTCGAATCCTTCACTGCCCACTGGTCGTCTGACCGAAAATCCCCACCAGCAAGGGGAGTTTCTGGAGAACGGCAAGCCCTCATAGCTCAGTAGGTAGAGCACGCCCTTGGTAAGGGCGGGGTCATGGGTTCAAATCCCATTGAGGGCTCCTTTTGCCGGTTTTCCCAGCACCCTTCTAGTTTTCAAGAGAGGAGCCAAGGAGAAAAAACATGGCGAAGCAAAAATTTGAGCGCAACAAACCGCATTTGAACGTTGGGACGATGGGGCACATCGACCACGGGAAGACGACGCTGACCGCGGCGATCACCAAGTGGTGCAGTTTTTTAGGGAAAGCGGAGTTCAAAGCGTACGATCAGATCGATAACGCGCCGGAAGAGAAAGCGCGCG
>JAVSME010000023.1:0-20115 GCA_039666315.1 Bellilinea sp.
ATGAGCTTCTGCCGTGGTCTGCTACTCTCCCGCCGGAGGTGCGCACCAAACCGCGCGGCTAATCTCTAACCCCTAGCCCCTGCTTTGCAGCAACGCAAGGTGGGGGCTATTTGACGCTTACACTTAAAGGCATTCTCGAGAGCATTTACTGGAAGCCCACGCTAATCTGGTACATTGACGAAGCGAGAGTAATGAACAAAATTCAGACCCAATCAAGGGGCATGCGTCCTATTAAGTACGACTCCCCTGGCAATGACCTAGCCTACTATACATACCTTAGAGATGTGCGCTACCAGGTCAGAGCCCACTTTGAATGGAACGACCATCGCCCAGAACTAACCTACGACCGCAATGAACACAAGCACCATAACATAGCCAAGCGTATGATCGAACGCGGCGGTCGCCGTGACATATTTCTTGGCACGCGCGAATGCCAGGGGTACGTAGAGCCCTGCGTCTTTGGAGAAGGGGCAGGCTTCTATGATGGGTATGGGACACTGGACTTTGGCGTAATGATCCACGGCCTAGACTATCCGGACGAAACTGGTAAGAATGAGCTGTCAGTTAGACTATGGAAATCGGCTAGGATGGAGAACGGTCACATTAGTTTCCCTGCATCAAGCAGTGATTCGCCTGAGCTCTTGCGTAGATTCATAAGGCCTATGCAAGCGAAGCGGTTTACAGGTGGGGAAAACTGCTCGGAACTAGACGAGCCGGAACTTATTGCACTACTGACGGAAGGTGGTGCCAACGCATGAGCTGGATCCAAGATTTATACCGAACATATGAGGCTTGTGCCGGCGCGGTAGGTATCAATACTGATGAACATGAAGTGCTGCTGCCCATTGGGCACACCTGGCTTAAAACATCTATCGAAATAAGTATTCGGATAGACGGCACCTTCATTGATGCAGTTAAAGATAAGGGGAAAGGCATCGCCATTTGTGCGCCGTGCACGGCTGACTCAGAAGGGCGAACATCTGGCGTCTCCCCGCACCCTCTCTTCGATCAACTAAAGTATATTGCTGGCGAGTGTACAATTCTAACTGGGTATGAGGACAGCGCACATTACCGCACATATGTTCAGAACTTAGAAAGGTGGTGCGCATCGCAGCATTCCCACCCCATGATTATGGCGATATGCTCATACGTGAAGAAGGGGGCAGTTCTAAACGATCTGGTGAAAGCCGGGGCTCTTACGGTTGAAGACCTACAAAAAACCAAGAAAGAAAAAGAGAAAGAGAAGTCCGTAGTGGCTGGCTTTGGTGTTCGCTTTAGGGTACTCGCTGAAGGCGAACCAGAGGATAGGGTATGGCTTGACAAATCTGTCCGGGAAAAGTACCTGCAATCCCTTGCGCATCAAGAGGGTATGTGCGACGTCTGTTATGCATCGGGGGACGCACTCCCTCTCACTGTGAATCATCCAAAGAAAATCCACCAGCTGGCTAGCAATGCTAAGCTTATTTCATCTAACGACACGACGAACTTTGTGTATCGTGGCCGATTCGAAAGCGCACCGCAAGCAGTGGGGGTCAGTTACGCGGTTTCACAAAAGGCGCACCAAGCCCTGCGCTGGCTGATATCTTCACGAGGTTATCGGTGTGGTACGCAAGCGATTGTCGCTTGGGCAATTGATACAGTGCCGCAAATACCCAACTTTCATGACGACAGCTTGGGACTCTATGAGACCGCAGAAAAAAGCAACTCAGCAAAACTGATTGAAGCGCATAATCAGACGTTTATTGACTACGCGAAGCTCCTCAACAACCTCCTCCTTGGTTTTGGCAACACAGATAAGCTTAGAATGCACTCCCGAGAGATTGCCGTAGTAGGAGTGGATGCAGCGACCCCAGGGCGCATGGCAATCAAGTACTATCGGAGGATGGGGGAAAATGAGTATCTCGAGCACGTGATGAAGTGGCATGACACCTGCAAGTGGTATCAACCGTACAGTCGAGACAAGGACGGGAAGGTAAAGCATGGCTATTTTATTGGAGCGCCATCTTTTGACCGCATAGCCAATGCTGTGCTCGGAGCCAAAAGGAGCGCGTCTGACGAAAGCTACGACAAGCAGAAGAAGTCTCTGCGGGAACGACTGCTACATTGTGTGTTTGATGGCGAACGGATTCCGCGTGATATGGTAACCTCTGCTGTCCATCGCGCTTCTAATCCGCTGGCATACGAGAAGACTGGGTCGCATAGCTCGGCTGAGCGCTGGCGCGACTGGGAAGACGCTCTCTGTACGGCGTGTGCAATGGTAAGGCGTTATTACAACGACTATGAAGGAGTTGATTTCGTAGTGGCTCTAGAGACCCAAAGGACCGACCGCGACTATCTCTATGGAAGACTGCTTGCGATTGCGGATAGAATCGAGGCCGCAGCACGGTACAGGCAAGGAACAGCCAAAGACGATGCCCGTGCCACAAACGCGATACGATATATGGCGGTGTTTGCTCAGCGCCCGCTCCGCACGTGGGACATGCTTTTTACGCAGCAACTAAACCCATATATTCAGCAATTGGCGGGTGCGGGATGGTATCTGAACCAAATTGAAGAGATTATGGCGTTGTTTGAAAAAGGACATTACGAAACCGATGCGCCCCTAAGCGGGAAATACCTACTTGGCTTCTTTGCACAAAGACAAGCTTTACGCAGTCGAAAATTCAACACCGATAAAGATGGAGATGGAGGGGAAACTAATGAGCTTAAGCCACAAAATTGACTTTGCAGTAGTGTTCACGGTGAGGAGGGCGAACCCCAATGGTGACCCACTTAACGGCAACCGCCCACGTGCAGATTACGATGGATATGGGGAGGTGTCGGATGTCTGCTTAAAGCGTAAGTTGCGCAATCGCTTACAGGACTTAGGAGAGAACATCTTTGTGCAGTCTGATGACAATCGGAGAGATGAACATCGCAGTCTGAACGCCCGCTTTGAAGCCAACAAAGCTATCGCAGGTGAAGAAGATAAGACCGACAAAGCCGCCGTCGCTTGTAGGACATGGTACGACGTGCGTGCTTTTGGTCAGGTCTTCGCGTTCAAGTCCAAGAGCAAGAAGAAGGGCAAAAGCAAGACAGATGCTGAAGGCGGTGTCGACGGGGACGATGAAGGCGATTCTGTTTCGATTGGCGTGCGTGGCCCGGTAACGATTCAGAGTGCATTTAGCGTAGAGCCTGTAGACACTAGCAGTGTTCAGATAACGAAGAGCGTCAATCTAGAGACCGAATCTGACCCAAACAAACGAGGAAGCGACACCATGGGCATGAAGCATCGCGTGGATTACGGAGTGTACAGGACATTTGGGAGCATTAACTGCCAATTAGCCGAAAAGACGGGTTTCAATGAAGCGGATGCCACCAAGCTCTTGGAGGCTCTGAAAACGATGTTTGTGAATGATGCTTCCGCCGCACGTCCAGAGGGAAGCATGGAGGTCGTGAAGGTCATATGGTGGAAGCACAATTGTAGGAATGGTCAATACTCCTCGGCCAAAGTTCACCGCACCGTCAAGATAGATGTCCCGATCAAAGGCGGCACCCCAAAAATCGAGGTCGAAGCATTGGCAGGACTCGAACCTTTAATATTTGACGGTGAGTAGCCTATACCCTGATGACGCCTTGCTCTCCCTGTCTGGCATCCAGCACTTTGCCTTTTGTGAACGACAGTGGGGACTTATACACATAGAGCAGCTTTGGCAGGACAATCTTCTTACAGTCGAGGGGCACCACGTTCATGAACGGGTAAATGACCCATTCGACAATGAGGCACGGGGGGACGTGCGCATTGTGCGCAGCGTCCCCGTAATAAGCCGTAAGTTGGGTCTACAGGGCGTCGCAGACATGGTGGAGTTTCACAAGCAAAGGCGCGGCCCAGGGGCTGTGACTTTGCCCGGCGTGGATGGCTTTTGGGTTCCGCGTCCTGTAGAGTATAAGCGCGGCAAGCCGAAGCCCGACGATCGGGATGCGGTGCAGTTATGTGCACAAGCAATATGCCTAGAAGAAATGCTAGACACTTGCATAGCTCACGGCGATATATACTACTGGCAGATTCGAAGAAGGCAACCGGTGGAGTTCAGCGATGCGCTGAGAACGCGTACGAAGGAGATGTCTGCTCGAATGCATTCTTTGTTTGAAGCAGGCATCACGCCGACTGTCGTTAAAGGAAAGCCATGCCAGAGCTGCTCCATGCACGAAGTTTGTCAACCCAAACTGCTCCGAAAGCGCGGTTTTGTGACCGACTACATTAACTCGGTGCTAGGTACCCCCGACGTGGAGGTGGGAAGCTGATGCGAAGGTTGCTGAACACCCTCTATGTGACCTCCCCAGATAGCTATTTGTCACGCGACGGCGAAAACGTTGTGGTAAGAGTGGGAGATGAGGTGAAGCTGCGTGTCCCCGTCCACAACCTTGAGGGAATTGTCTGTTGCGGGTACACTGGAGCAAGCCCCGCGCTCATGGCCCTCTGTTGCGAGCGTGGCGTGGGCCTATCTTTCTTGACTGAAAACGGTCGCTTCTTGGCCCGTATCAGTGGCAAGGTTTCTGGTAATGTCCTTCTGCGGCGCGAACAGCATCGCCGAACAGCAGATTTGGAGTCTAGCAACAAGCTAGCGCGCTTGTTTGTTGTGGCGAAAATTTATAACAGCAGGATGTCTCTCCAGCGTACTACAAGAGATCATGTCACTACGCAAGAGGCCCTCGCCCCCGTGACGAGAATGCTATCCACCATAATCTCTAAAGTGATGACTAGTCCCAACCTAGACACGCTCCGTGGGCTAGAGGGCGAGGCGGCAGCTGCGTACTTTGGTGTTTTTGACCACTTGATTATCTCCCAGAAAGAGTGCTTTGCCTTTTCTTGCCGGGTACGCCGCCCGCCTACCGATAATGTCAATGCCATGCTTTCGTTCGTCTATACTTTGCTGGCGCACGACGTGGCCTCAGCCCTTGAAGCGGTGGGGTTAGATCCCCAAATGGGATTCCTGCATCGCGACCGTCCCGGGCGCCCCAGTTTAGCATTAGATGTAATGGAGGAACTTCGCCCCTATCTCGCAGATCGCTTAGTCTTAACTATGATAAATCGCCAGCAAGTTCGGGCGGACGGTTTTCTCAAGAAGGAAAACGGCGCGGTAGTCATGGAGCTTGACACGCGGAAAGCCATACTCGAAGCTTGGCAAAAGCGTAAGCAGGAAGAAATAGAGCACCCATTCCTCAAAGAACGCATCCCATGCGGGCTACTGCCGTATACCCAGGCCCTGCTCCTTGCACGACATTTACGGGGAGATCTTGATGACTACCCGCCGTTCCTTTGGCGTTAGGAGTGGTTACTTTGATGGTGTTAGTTACATATGATGTGGAGACTTCTAGCGAGAACGGAGGTCGCAGGCTAAGGAAGGTCGCAAAGATATGCCAAAACTACGGACAAAGAGTGCAGAAGTCGGTGTTTGAGTGTTTGGTGGAGCCCCATCAATATGCAGAGCTACGTAAGCAACTCGAAGATGCAATCGATATGGATCTTGACAGCTTGCGCTTCTATCTGCTTGGCAGCAAGTGGACAAGGCGAGTGGAGCATGTGGGTGCCAATCCTGGCTACAACCCGGAGGGCATTCTCATTACATGACACCTGCGAACCCTTAGCTAACATCGCTTCAGCAGCAGGTTCGCGGCGCATGGATTTCGGTGCTTTTTGTCGCGTGTTATAAGTAGAAGACTGCAAAAAGCTTCTCTAGGCAGTACGGTTCGCGCAATGCAGGTCATAAAGCCTTGCGGTGCAAACCTGCCACATGTCTGCTGTCGCACCCCGCGCGGGTGCGTGGATTGAAATCGACCGTGACGGTCATGTCGAACACACGCGCACACGTCGCACCCCGCGCGGGTGCGTGGATTGAAATCCATCACCTCCTTTCTTTACCACGATTAGCTCCGTCGCACCCCGCGCGGGTGCGTGGATTGAAATGGTGTCGCGTAGTGCATTTTCAATCTCCCATTTAGTCGCACCCCGCGCGGGTGCGTGGATTGAAATAGGACTGCTGAAGGTAACGCTCACAACATACTCGGTCGCACCCCGCGCGGGTGCGTGGATTGAAATTGACGAAGGAGGTGACGAACAGTGACAAACCTTGGTCGCACCCCGCGCGGGTGCGTGGATTGAAATCCGCAGTTGCTAATCCTTCCGCGCCCGGGTACAGGTCGCACCCCGCGCGGGTGCGTGGATTGAAATTTAGCAGAGGCTCTAAATAATCTCTTTGAGAAAGTCGCACCCCGCGCGGGTGCGTGGATTGAAATTATCCTAAAGGAGGATTAAAGGATGACATTACAAGTCGCACCCCGCGCGGGTGCGTGGATTGAAATGATGCTGATGGTCGCGTCCTCTAGCCCGGCGAGAGTCGCACCCCGCGCGGGTGCGTGGATTGAAATTAAAGGAGGCTCTAGACCATGTAATCAACACTCAAGTCGCACCCCGCGCGGGTGCGTGGATTGAAATCGGATAGACTATGGTAAGAGCTTGATAATCTCCAAGTCGCACCCCGCGCGGGTGCGTGGATTGAAATCATAGCTTCGCCTGCTACCCTTTCAGCGACCGCGTCGCACCCCGCGCGGGTGCGTGGATTGAAATTCTAAGGGCTGCTCGGGTGCTTCGCTGCGCTCCCGGTCGCACCCCGCGCGGGTGCGTGGATTGAAATTAGTCGCGTCGCTTGTGAACAAAGTATGCGAAGTGTCGCACCCCGCGCGGGTGCGTGGATTGAAATGCACCCGCTCCCCGCCGGAGTCTATGTCTTTGACGTCGCACCCCGCGCGGGTGCGTGGATTGAAATCTCGCTCGCTGTTAGCTGCTGCCGCTTGATTATGTCGCACCCCGCGCGGGTGCGTGGATTGAAATACTATGCCTACCACTGTTTTGATAGCTTCGCCTGCGTCGCACCCCGCGCGGGTGCGTGGATTGAAATTATGACAGGTTTATTCGTGGGCAGTGGGTCTTAGGTCGCACCCCGCGCGGGTGCGTGGATTGAAATCCGCTGGTGCATCCTTCAATGCTTCGCCGCCTACGTCGCACCCCGCGCGGGTGCGTGGATTGAAATTATTAGTGCGTTTAACGGTAGGTAGGTGAGGTGGTGTCGCACCCCGCGCGGGTGCGTGGATTGAAATATCACGCGCTTGTGCCGAATTTGACTGAATAGTAGGTCGCACCCCGCGCGGGTGCGTGGATTGAAATAACAGCAGCAAGGCTGACCACGCTGCCCCCGACAGTCGCACCCCGCGCGGGTGCGTGGATTGAAATGCTGGTGAGGTGTGGCGGCTGGAGCAGAGCGAGGGTCGCACCCCGCGCGGGTGCGTGGATTGAAATCTAACGTTGGCGGCGATACTGGGTCCGTCGGTGTCGCACCCCGCGCGGGTGCGTGGATTGAAATGTGCGTCAGTAGCGCAGCAGACACCTTACCGACGTCGCACCCCGCGCGGGTGCGTGGATTGAAATACGCAAACACTTGCGCTCTGCGGCAGAATATGCGGTCGCACCCCGCGCGGGTGCGTGGATTGAAATGAGATAGTCGATGTAGCAGCCGGGTACTCGCTCGGTCGCACCCCGCGCGGGTGCGTGGATTGAAATGGTTATATTGACGCACCATCGAGGCAAGTTTACACGTCGCACCCCGCGCGGGTGCGTGGATTGAAATCCTACCGTTAATTACTCGTTGCTCCTGCTCCACTCGTCGCACCCCGCGCGGGTGCGTGGATTGAAATGCCTAAACCCCTTGCGCAAATACTTGCGCTATGCTGTCGCACCCCGCGCGGGTGCGTGGATTGAAATACGCAAACACTTGCTTGCAAGCGCAGAATATGCGATGTCGCACCCCGCGCGGGTGCGTGGATTGAAATTATCCTAGCGTCAGGAATTAAAAACGCATTACCGTCGCACCCCGCGCGGGTGCGTGGATTGAAATATTAAGTGGTGGGGGGGGTGTTAGGGGGGCTTGGTCGCACCCCGCGCGGGTGCGTGGATTGAAATTATTAGTGCGTTTAGCGGTAGGTAGGTGAGGTGGGTCGCACCCCGCGCGGGTGCGTGGATTGAAATTTTGGACGTGTCCACATCATGGCATGGTTGATATTCGTCGCACCCCGCGCGGGTGCGTGGATTGAAATAAAGAACGTCACGCCTCAACACCTCCAAGGAACAGGTCGCACCCCGCGCGGGTGCGTGGATTGAAATTACGACGTGCCCTAAGGCACTATGCACAAACCCTGTCGCACCCCGCGCGGGTGCGTGGATTGAAATTGTCCAAGGCACATGAATTGCCTCATATGGCAATTGGTCGCACCCCGCGCGGGTGCGTGGATTGAAATTTCGGCGCTGTCAAGGGATAAGGCAAGGGATAAAGTCGCACCCCGCGCGGGTGCGTGGATTGAAATCTTATACGGGAAATTCGGTATGGGGCGTATGCGGGGTCGCACCCCGCGCGGGTGCGTGGATTGAAATTCTTACAATTGGAGCAGAACCGGTCACGGCAAAGTCGCACCCCGCGCGGGTGCGTGGATTGAAATTCTCTCTGGCCGGCGGCGGCATGCACAAGTGCGTCGCACCCCGCGCGGGTGCGTGGATTGAAATTGGAAGTGCCTATCACGCTTAACCAACGCGACACGTCGCACCCCGCGCGGGTGCGTGGATTGAAATATCCGGCGACGGCAGTGGTAAAAGACCCGCGCTTGTCGCACCCCGCGCGGGTGCGTGGATTGAAATATGGTTACTGCCTCCTTATTGTTTTGGGGGAAGGGGTCGCACCCCGCGCGGGTGCGTGGATTGAAATTAAGACAAGAGCAGCTGCTGCATATCCGAGGCCTGTCGCACCCCGCGCGGGTGCGTGGATTGAAATTTTCAATCCTCGCCCCATGAGAAGGGGCGACATGTCGCACCCCGCGCGGGTGCGTGGATTGAAATCGCTCTGTCTAAGAGATTGTATCGCGAGAGGATAGTCGCACCCCGCGCGGGTGCGTGGATTGAAATTTAGCCATGTAGTCACCCCCTGCGCCTGTTAGGTCGCACCCCGCGCGGGTGCGTGGATTGAAATGATTTACCGCACGGACAGGCCTTTTTTGAAGTCGTCGCACCCCGCGCGGGTGCGTGGATTGAAATCAAATTATTGCTCTCCAATTTCTCACGGAAGGTGTCGCACCCCGCGCGGGTGCGTGGATTGAAATCAAATTTAGAGGGTTAACACCTAATCCTTGTGCAGGTCGCACCCCGCGCGGGTGCGTGGATTGAAATACTGGCAGACTACGAGCTCGGTAACACCAAAGGTCGCACCCCGCGCGGGTGCGTGGATTGAAATACCGTGATACACTGCCGCACGATATTAGGCCGCCTCGTCGCACCCCGCGCGGGTGCGTGGATTGAAATGCGCAGGTTATCAGCACAAGCGACTTCGGGCAGGGTCGCACCCCGCGCGGGTGCGTGGATTGAAATAAATGCGGGCAAGGCCACTGTGCCGGCCACCAGCGTCGCACCCCGCGCGGGTGCGTGGATTGAAATCGCCTTGGCCTGCGAACGGCTAGGTCTCGGAGAGTCGCACCCCGCGCGGGTGCGTGGATTGAAATTATGGTCGAAACATAACCGCCATTACCGCTTTCGGGTCGCACCCCGCGCGGGTGCGTGGATTGAAATCCTATCCGATATGAGCGTGTACACGCCGGGGACGGTCGCACCCCGCGCGGGTGCGTGGATTGAAATTCGGCGTCGTGTCGCTATTTGTTGGTGAGGTGTGGGTCGCACCCCGCGCGGGTGCGTGGATTGAAATACTGGCAGACTACGAGCTCGGTAACACCAAAGGTCGCACCCCGCGCGGGTGCGTGGATTGAAATGAGCTAGCGGCCCAGTATGACGAGCTCCGTACCCGTCGCACCCCGCGCGGGTGCGTGGATTGAAATGATTAGCGCGTTTAGCGGCAGGTAGGTGAGTTGGGTCGCACCCCGCGCGGGTGCGTGGATTGAAATGTCAACAGTCTAATTACATTGTGTTCGCGAGGCAGGTCGCACCCCGCGCGGGTGCGTGGATTGAAATTAGCTTTATTGAGTAGTGTTGTAAAAATTGATTTGTCGCACCCCGCGCGGGTGCGTGGATTGAAATATGTGCCCTGGGAGGAAGTCGTCACCCTTTTAGGGTCGCACCCCGCGCGGGTGCGTGGATTGAAATACACTGCTTGCACCGAGAGCGAGGCCGCCGCGCTGTCGCACCCCGCGCGGGTGCGTGGATTGAAATATACTGTACTCGGATATGCTTGTCCGCGCCTGAAAGTCGCACCCCGCGCGGGTGCGTGGATTGAAATTCGATGTTGTTGTTGCGGTTCACGGCAAGAAGCGGTCGCACCCCGCGCGGGTGCGTGGATTGAAATACCATTTGATATAATCGACCTACTTTGTGCCGAGTCGCACCCCGCGCGGGTGCGTGGATTGAAATGCGTAGGCGCATGATGGTAAGGTCACACTCTCCGTCGCACCCCGCGCGGGTGCGTGGATTGAAATGCGGACGACGTGATAAACAACCTTCGCGGTCGCGTCGCACCCCGCGCGGGTGCGTGGATTGAAATCCGGCATAGGTCTCGTCGGGCACAGCGTTGCCGGTCGCACCCCGCGCGGGTGCGTGGATTGAAATATCTCCGAGTACATGACTATGCAGAACGCCGGGGGTCGCACCCCGCGCGGGTGCGTGGATTGAAATTTGGCGTGGGTCCTTTTAGAGCAGACCTGCTAGAGTCGCACCCCGCGCGGGTGCGTGGATTGAAATCAAATTTAGGGGGTTGACATTAAGGCCGCGCGCCGGTCGCACCCCGCGCGGGTGCGTGGATTGAAATCCGCGATGCCCGCCGAGCGGGCATTTCGCCGCAGTCGCACCCCGCGCGGGTGCGTGGATTGAAATCGTCGCCGTCGACGGTCGGCAGCTCGGCGTATAGGTCGCACCCCGCGCGGGTGCGTGGATTGAAATCGCAGCTTAATCCGGTCATGTGCAGCAATGCTTGAGTCGCACCCCGCGCGGGTGCGTGGATTGAAATCCACTTGTTAACACTTCCCTTGACAGAGCATGCAAGTCGCACCCCGCGCGGGTGCGTGGATTGAAATCCTTAGTGTCCAAGACTACAACATTATTGTAAGGGTCGCACCCCGCGCGGGTGCGTGGATTGAAATAAAACTGTATCCCCCCACTCCCCCGAGCTACAAGTCGCACCCCGCGCGGGTGCGTGGATTGAAATTTGTGTCATCACCATTTTACTCCATACCTCCTAAGTCGCACCCCGCGCGGGTGCGTGGATTGAAATGATGCCGCGGTAGACCATCGCCTGCCTGCCGTCGTCGCACCCCGCGCGGGTGCGTGGATTGAAATTCCCCTCCAAATCGTCACATTAGGCAAAGTGCCAAGTCGCACCCCGCGCGGGTGCGTGGATTGAAATCAAATTTAGGGGGTTGACATTAAGGCCGCGCGCCGTCGCACCCCGCGCGGGTGCGTGGATTGAAATGCATAACGTGCGGATATAGGGAGTTAATGTCATAGTCGCACCCCGCGCGGGTGCGTGGATTGAAATTTCGAGGGAACCAACGGGACAACCCAACTCAACGTCGCACCCCGCGCGGGTGCGTGGATTGAAATACTAAGAACGCCGAAACCCAGTTCTCCGCGCTCTCGTCGCACCCCGCGCGGGTGCGTGGATTGAAATTGTTTGGGCGACATGGTGCCGGCGGCTACCCAGGGTCGCACCCCGCGCGGGTGCGTGGATTGAAATCTTTAACGGCTCCCGTCTAATCAGCTACTTTAAGCGTCGCACCCCGCGCGGGTGCGTGGATTGAAATTTGTGTCATCACCATTTTACTCCATACCTCCTAAGTCGCACCCCGCGCGGGTGCGTGGATTGAAATTGCGGAATGGCAACGCTTTCCACGTGCGGCGTAGTCGCACCCCGCGCGGGTGCGTGGATTGAAATCGCTGTCGCTAGCCCCTCCCCGCCCGGGTACAGGGTCGCACCCCGCGCGGGTGCGTGGATTGAAATAGTTGTCGCCCCCGTTGTAGACAGCCGCGCAACCGTCGCACCCCGCGCGGGTGCGTGGATTGAAATATTCTCTCACCTCATTAACAATACTAGGAAAATCGTCGCACCCCGCGCGGGTGCGTGGATTGAAATGCGCTACAATCTCCTTGACCGCGCGGAAAAGTACGTCGCACCCCGCGCGGGTGCGTGGATTGAAATTGGCATTGTGTCTGCCCAGCGTCTCTCCATGCCCGTCGCACCCCGCGCGGGTGCGTGGATTGAAATCCTTTGTGGCAGTTTGTGCGTCGCGAAACATGTTGTCGCACCCCGCGCGGGTGCGTGGATTGAAATTACCATTCACCACTCGTTGCTCCTGCTCCACTCGGTCGCACCCCGCGCGGGTGCGTGGATTGAAATCCCGCTGGGGGAGCACTTAATACACCTGCACCCGCGTCGCACCCCGCGCGGGTGCGTGGATTGAAATTTCTAGCTCGATGGCTATGGGGGCTAGGGCGTCGTGTCGCACCCCGCGCGGGTGCGTGGATTGAAATGCGGTACTCCGCGGGCACCCTGCCAAGCAAGCCCAGTCGCACCCCGCGCGGGTGCGTGGATTGAAATAAGCTAAACCCGCGGCTAGGCTATACAGAAGAAGTCGCACCCCGCGCGGGTGCGTGGATTGAAATTGTCTCTAGGGCGCGTAGCTCTACCGCCCTAATCTGTCGCACCCCGCGCGGGTGCGTGGATTGAAATACGGTGAAGAGGCCCATAGGCATCATCTCTTTGAGTCGCACCCCGCGCGGGTGCGTGGATTGAAATGTTTTTTGCCGCGTCGACGAGTTTGACGCTATCCGTCGCACCCCGCGCGGGTGCGTGGATTGAAATAACCGGCGTAAGGTTAAAAATCTCGCGCGCCTCGGTCGCACCCCGCGCGGGTGCGTGGATTGAAATTGTCTCTAGGGCGCGTAGCTCTACCGCCCTAATCGTCGCACCCCGCGCGGGTGCGTGGATTGAAATATCTCCGAGTACATGACTATGCAGAACGCCGGGGGGTCGCACCCCGCGCGGGTGCGTGGATTGAAATCACAGAATCCGCAAGCTATTCCTGACCTCTCTATGTCGCACCCCGCGCGGGTGCGTGGATTGAAATCGCCCTGTCTAGCAGATTGTATCGCGAGAGGATACGTCGCACCCCGCGCGGGTGCGTGGATTGAAATTATTCCGCGCTACCGCCAGAGGCTTCTGTGCTACGTCGCACCCCGCGCGGGTACGTGGATTGAAATCTCAAGGTGGGCTAGAGGCACGACACGCAGGGGGTCGCACCCCGCGCGGGTGCGTGGATTGAAATACCATACATCCAGAGGTCATAACTCGCCCGACTGAGTCGCACCCCGCGCGGGTGCGTGGATTGAAATCTCTCCGCTGGCATATCATCCGGCAGGAGTCGCCGTCGCACCCCGCGCGGGTGCGTGGATTGAAATGCTCCTGCTCCGGCTACTCCCGCCGCTCCGTCACGTCGCACCCCGCGCGGGTGCGTGGATTGAAATGGTGTACCGCGCGCGTCCTGATACGCCGTTCGGTGTCGCACCCCGCGCGGGTGCGTGGATTGAAATTCTTGCGGTGTCAACTGCCGTTCTTGTGTCATCGTCGCACCCCGCGCGGGTGCGTGGATTGAAATCTGTAAGTAGCTGTTAATCCTGTTTAAGCTTATGGTCGCACCCCGCGCGGGTGCGTGGATTGAAATGCGAATACGGCATTACTTGTTACGCGGGCCGGCGTCGCACCCCGCGCGGGTGCGTGGATTGAAATGGGAAGTCCCATGTTTTCACTCCTTTCGCAGGACGTCGCACCCCGCGCGGGTGCGTGGATTGAAATCTACCACCATCATGAACCGCGTCGTGGAGCGGAGTCGCACCCCGCGCGGGTGCGTGGATTGAAATAAGGCGCACTAGCACGGCTACGGTTGTGCCGGCCGTCGCACCCCGCGCGGGTGCGTGGATTGAAATTTAGGTCGTTGCGTGAGGCTCCATATCCCCACGTCGCACCCCGCGCGGGTGCGTGGATTGAAATGACTGCCACGGCGATGGCGCGCGGCTGGCGATGTAGTCGCACCCCGCGCGGGTGCGTGGATTGAAATCCTTTGTATCTAGCACTACGACATTGTTGTAAGGTCGCACCCCGCGCGGGTGCGTGGATTGAAATGATTTAGACTTAGGCCAGAGTAGCCTAGCCGCTGAGTCGCACCCCGCGCGGGTGCGTGGATTGAAATGACCGAGAGGCGCACGTGGAACATACGCGCACAGGTCGCACCCCGCGCGGGTGCGTGGATTGAAATTTAGCCAAGTCCGGGGATATCCCAGCCGATAGCACGTCGCACCCCGCGCGGGTGCGTGGATTGAAATTTATCAGCTAGCCGTATCTCGCGCTCCACGCCCGTCGCACCCCGCGCGGGTGCGTGGATTGAAATGTCATCCTGCTCGCCGAAGCGATGCAGCCGCACTGTCGCACCCCGCGCGGGTGCGTGGATTGAAATACCGTGTAGTCGGCGTCGATGGTGCCATCCGGCAAGTCGCACCCCGCGCGGGTGCGTGGATTGAAATCTGAGATTGTAGAATTTGCGCTATCCACTCCTAAGTCGCACCCCGCGCGGGTGCGTGGATTGAAATAAGCCCACAGTGTTCTAAAGCAAATTCAACCTCGGTCGCACCCCGCGCGGGTGCGTGGATTGAAATGACTGCGAAACGCCTAGCAAGTCTGCGAGCTTTGTCGCACCCCGCGCGGGTGCGTGGATTGAAATCCCCGCCAAACTCTGGACTATCGTAGTTGACCCGTCGCACCCCGCGCGGGTGCGTGGATTGAAATCAAAATGAAGGAGATTAAACTCACGGCACAAGGAGTCGCACCCCGCGCGGGTGCGTGGATTGAAATCCCCCAAGAAGTGGAAATTACCGTTGAAGGTGAGTCGCACCCCGCGCGGGTGCGTGGATTGAAATCTTGAAAGTCTTGCGAAAATACCAAGGACACAGTGTCGCACCCCGCGCGGGTGCGTGGATTGAAATGCCTCTACCTACGACGTTACTATAATTCTTCCCCGTCGCACCCCGCGCGGGTGCGTGGATTGAAATGCTAGAGAGGCACAGGCAGGGCTAGAGAAAGACGTCGCACCCCGCGCGGGTGCGTGGATTGAAATAAGTACGCCGAGCGGTTGCAGGCGGAAGACCGATGTCGCACCCCGCGCGGGTGCGTGGATTGAAATTTTAGCGACAAGCGTATACGTGCGCTTGCTCGGCTGTCGCACCCCGCGCGGGTGCGTGGATTGAAATACCTCCGTCGGCAATGTAGAGCTAAGAAAATCGCCCGTCGCACCCCGCGCGGGTGCGTGGATTGAAATAGGGCGCGACGACCGCATTTGTCAACAAGTCTAAGGTCGCACCCCGCGCGGGTGCGTGGATTGAAATACCTGCTACTCTTTCAGCGACCGCATACGCTGCTCCGTCGCACCCCGCGCGGGTGCGTGGATTGAAATAAGTTTAGCTACAAGGAGCTAACGCAATATATCACGGTCGCACCCCGCGCGGGTGCGTGGACTGAAATAACGGCTGGCAAGCTGTCAGGGTGACTCCGGCTGAGTCGCACCCCGCGCGGGTGCGTGGATTGAAATACCGATGCGTATGTGGGCAGCGTAATTAACACCGTCGCACCCCGCGCGGGTGCGTGGATTGAAATGGCAGATGCTCGGTGGTGATAACCTCGTGCCCGAGGTCGCACCCCGCGCGGGTGCGTGGATTGAAATTAGTACGCGATTCTTAGCCTGCAACAGCGCGTCCGGTCGCACCCCGCGCGGGTGCGTGGATTGAAATTCCGACAAGCCCTTGCACGTTACCCACCACCAGTCGCACCCCGCGCGGGTGCGTGGATTGAAATACTGGTACAATCAGTGGGCAACTGCCCAGTCTGCGTCGCACCCCGCGCGGGTGCGTGGATTGAAATTACCGCAAAGTATTGTTTAGTCAACGCCAATTTTGTCGCACCCCGCGCGGGTGCGTGGATTGAAATCCATCCCTTGCAGACGGCGACGCAGTAGCCTTGCGTCGCACCCCGCGCGGGTGCGTGGATTGAAATCAGTGGGCCGCTCTACAGACAGGCAGGCAACCAGTCGCACCCCGCGCGGGTGCGTGGATTGAAACAAAAAGGTGCACCCCATTCCAGACCCAGTGAGTTGTCGCCCCCTCGCACGGGGGCGTGGATTGAAACTGTGCGTGTCCTAGATGCCCGCCAGAGCAGGGCAGTCGCCCCCTCGCACGGGGGCGGATTGAAACTGATGGACGAGGCATGCACTTCGATTGGTCAGACGTCGCCCCCTCGCACGGGGGCGTGGATTGAAACACTGCCGCGCTCAAGCATCGCACCGGCCTTTTGGTCGCCCCCTCGCACGGGGGCGTGGATTGAAACCATCATCCTGCCGGAACAACGCACCCCTCGCCCGTCGCCCCCTCGCACGGGGGCGTGGATTGAAACGAGCTCTACGCGGAGAGGCCGCCCATCGACGGCGAGTCGCCCCCTCGCACGGGGGCGTGGATTGAGACCTAGGCGGTTGGCAATCTGGCTACGGTCAAAGCTAAGTCGCCCCCTCGCACCGGGGCGTGGGTTGAAACCTAAAGAGGATGTAGCTCCGCAGAGCCTCTACCGTCGCCCCCTCGTACGGGGGGTGAACTGAAACTCCTCCACAACGGAATCAAACATCTATCTCCGTCGTGATGTACGAGAGAAGCGCGTGAACTTCGTCCCTTCTGGGCGTTAATTCATCGTTGGCTGTCTCGTGATAAAGCATGTAGTCGCTCAAGTACTCCTCGAGGGCTACAAGTGTGTCGTCGTCATACTCCGCGTCAAAGTCAAAGGGAACTGAGATTTCTCGCCAAAGGGCTTTTTGTCGCGGGCTTAGGGCTAGTTTCACCATGATCCGCCTCTCAGGGATAAAAGGGTCTAATACCTCAGCCACCTCACCGTGCTCAACGGTGACTAGGTCGCCGTCACCGGGAAGAAGTTCGATTTCATAGGCAGGCGATTGACCCGGACGCACAGTGTACACATGCACAACCGCACCCTCACGCCCGTTTCTTAGCCGCACCACGTCGTGCTCGTTTATTTCTTGCGTCAACATGACCGTCCCCTTGCTTGTTCCAGATGTTCGTCCTCAATAATCCGCGGGGATGCCTTATTCAACTGGCACAAATGGAACCAAAACCGCGCCGATTTCACCGTGCTCAACCGTGACTAGGTCGCCGTCACCAGGCAACAGCTCAACTACATAAGCAGGCAGACGACCTAGAGGCAGTTCATACACATGTACCACTGTGCCTCTACGCCCATTTTTGAGCAGTACTATATCGAGCTCGTTTACTTTTAGCGTCAACAAGACTTCACCACCTCTCCGCAGGGATATGAACGTTGATGGGTTAAGAATCCTGCGGCCCACTGCTTAGAAGGCAGTTGCTCGCCAGGTCAGTCCCCGCATGCGAGGAGGACATCCTCCTTCAAGAGCACGCTGACTTATTGCCCATTTACAGGCACATCCTAGGCTATTGCTTGTGTACGAACCTATAGATGACCTCGGCTATTTCCGATTGCCTAATGGTCACCAAACCCCCATCCATAGGCAACTCAATCTCATAGCCCTGTTCTTTGTCGGGGCGCTTGCAGTACACATGTACCACTGTGCCTTCTCGCCCGTCGTGGAGCCTAACAATGTCGAGGTCATTGATCTCCAGGCTGTTTGTTGTTCCATTTGACACAGGCTATCACCATCCCTATTGTAAACTCGCGAATGAGCATGACTTCGCTAGCTGCTTCTTGGTGTCATGTGCTTCGTCACAGCGTGCTGTATCGAGTTCCTCAGCGGCCCAATGCGCCAGTTAGAAGCCCCGTGTAGTCATCGATCAGCTCCCATTTGCCCGTTGGACATGAGGCGTCAAAAGGGCCGGGATCGAACATATCATACAAATACCCCATCTCCTCATCATCGACTACGCGAAGCATTCCTCCTTCAACGGCTAATACGTAATATATCGCCCCGTCAGTGAGACCGGCAGGCCCAAAGGTTCTCCCCACGTAATATCATATTCTAAGTTTTCCTGCAAGTCCGGCGATGTCATGGTGTGACACCGTCGTGGGCGATACAGTGGGAACGCGTTTGACGAATGCGACCCGGAGCGGGATCCCGCTCAACTTGTCTTGGGCGCAGCTGGTAGTATATGATGGGCATAGCAAGTTGAGAGCGAGGTGTTGGTGGTGTCGCGCATGTCGACTTTAGCGAAAATCTGTGAGAGGTATAACGTCTCGCTCATGTATCTCTTTGGGTCGCTCGAAAAGCTAGCCAGGCAGATCATCGAGGGGAGTATGCCTGAGAACAGGGATCCCCTGGCTGACATCGACGTAGGGGTCGTCTTTTCGACTGCCTTGCCGGTAGGGCGCGAGCGGGCGATGCTCTATAGTCTCCTGTTCAACGATCTCGAGGATGTCTTTCTGCCGTTTGCTCTTGATCTGGTCTTCCTAGAGGAAAACCACGCCGTGTTTCAGGCTGAAGCCATCAAGGGGCAATGTGTGTATGCAGCCAGTACTGATGCGAGGCTCGACTACGAGGAGGCGATTTTGCGCCGGGCCTGTGATTTTAGGCCATTCCTTGAAATGTACTATGCAGAGCGTTTTGGGGTGGAGGCAAATGGTTAGCAGACTTGTCGTGCAGAGTAGGCTAGACATGATTGATGACTGCGTTCTGCGGCTTAGTCGTCTTGCAACTCTATCGCGATCCGACTTCGTAGGAGATAAAGACAAGGTAGCCGCTGCCGAAAGCTATCTGCGTCGTGCGCTTGAGGCTACTTTTGACGTTGGCAGGCACATCCTTGCTAGAAGCGGCGGCGCAGACTTATCTACAGAGTACAAGGGGATTGCGAAAGGCCTTGGAGACAAGGGAATTGTACCCGTTGAGCTGGCTAGAACCCTAGTTGCCATGGCCGGGTATAGGAATCGCCTAGTTCACCTCTATCACTTGGTGCAGGAAGACGAGCTCTATGAGATTCTTCAGACTGACCTTGACGACTTGCGCGCATTTGTCCGTGAAATCAACGTATTCTTAGACGCCGTAAAGAACTAGCCTCCCCACCCCGCTACACGCGGGGTGTTAGTTTTTGAACGCGTTGTCTGGCACATGTCCGCATGCTATACTTAAGCAAACATATGTTCTGTTGGTCGATTGTGTTGGGGCCAAAAAACAGGAAGAACCGTCCCTTTTGTTTTGTTTTTTGCGTTTTGTGTTTAGGAGGTGGTTCTATGCCGGATGAAACAAAGAGAACCGTCCCTTTTGTTTTGCACCTGGATATGGACGCGTTTTTTGCGGCGGTGGAGCAGCTGGATTTTCCGGAGCTGCGGGGCAAGCCGGTGATTGTGGGGGGCGCGCCGAATGAGCGGGGCGTTGTCTCTACCTGCTCGTATGAGGCGCGCAAGTTTGGCGTGCGCTCCGCCATGTCGTTGACGGAGGCGTACCGCCGCTGCCCGCAGGGCATTTTTGTGCCAGGGCGCATGTCGCGGTACCGCGGGATGTCGGCACAGGTTATGGCAATAATGGCCACTTACTCCCCGCAGCTTGAACCGGTTTCTATTGACGAGGCCTTTTTAGATGTGACGCATTCGCAAAACCTGTTTGGCCCGGCCGAGGCGATTGCCCGCACGATACAGCTGCGGGTTAAAAACGAACTGGGGTTATCCTGCTCGCTCGGGGTAGCGCCAAACAAGTTTCTAGCTAAGGTAGCCAGCGACCTAAAAAAGCCAGGCGGGCTAGTGGTAGTAGCGCCGGGCACCGAGCGCGCGTTTCTTGCGCCACTCCCTATAGAGCGCATCTGGGGTGTGGGGCCAAAGACGGCAGAGCAGCTGCACAAGCAGGGACTAAAGACGATTGGGGACATTCAAAACGCTGACCCGCGTCTCTTGGCGCGCCGCCTCGGCGTGCACGGACACGACCTGTATCGCCTGGCCTGCGGTGAGGACGACCGCCCGGTCGCTCGCTACGACGACACAAAATCCGTGGGGCACGAGCACACGTTTGACATCGACACTGCCGACATCG
>JAVSME010000006.1:0-13785 GCA_039666315.1 Bellilinea sp.
AAGCCGCCGTCGGAGACCAACTTTTCCGGCGCGCTGCTGTCCGGGACGCAGAGCGCCTGCCGGGCGGCTTGCCAGGCGTTCCAGGACGCTGTCCTCGAAGTCGCCCGCTATCCGAAAAAATATTAACTCTTGAAAGGAGACTTTGATGACTATTCAGATGATTGCATTGGGAATGATCGAGACCAAAGGTTTGGTCGGAGCGATCGAAGCGGCGGACGCGATGGTGAAAGCCGCCAACGTGAAGTTGATCGGCAAGGAATACATCGGCGGCGGTTACGTGACGGTGATGGTGCGCGGGGACGTGGGCGCGGTGAAAGCCGCCACCGACGCCGGGGCAGCCGCGGCGCAGCGGATTGGCGAACTGGTCAGTGTGCATGTCATCCCCCGCCCGCACGGCGATGTTGAGATGATCCTGCCTAAGGCGGGCGCTGTCTAGCGGCTGCTTTTGCGCGCGTCTCACGGCTGGTAACGTTGAGCAGCCCGGGTTAACGATCAATGCGTGCCTTGACCGGGCTCACCAGCCTTTGCGTTTCACTCCAAACAGGATGGAACCATGCCGAAAAAATGCTATACGGCTCAAGATATAAAAAACCTGATGTTGAAGCAGGTAAAGGAACTGCGCCTGCAAAAAGGGGATCTGGTCACTCCGCTGGCGCGTGATACCGCCCGCGATTTGGGCTTCACTATTTACGAAGCCGGCAGTCAACCGCCCGCTGCGCCTCCGCTGGCGGCAGGTGCGCCCGCCCCCGCCGCCAGCCTGGAACAGCAGGTGCGCGATGCTGTGCTGCGCGCGCTGGGGCAAAGCGTGCCTGCCGAACCACCGCCCGCCGCCTCGACCGGGATTCTGCGCGCTGACGGACGTTCGGTGACGATGCCGCCGTTTCCCTTCGATGTCAAACGTCCGGAAATGGACGTGCGCCTGGAAGATGTGGTCACCGCGGCGCACGGTTCGCCGGTGGCAGCCGGTTTTATGACCTTCCACAAGGGCAGTTTTCCCTGGACGCTGACGTACGATGAAGTTCAATACGTGATCGAAGGCGAATTGCACCTCACCACCGCCCAAGGGGTTACAATTGGCAAGCCCGGCGACGTGCTTTACGTCCCCAAGGGCACCAGCCTTACCTTTGGCACCCCCAGTTGGGTCAAGTTCCTCTATGTAACGTATCCTGCCGAATGGTCCGGTTGAACGGATAGAAAGGCGGTACTAGAATGCCCATTATTACCGAAGCGCAACTGCGCGATCAGATCCGCCAGCCCCGTCAGGGAATGACCGTCCATCTTCCCCCGGACGCGCGCCTTTCGCCCTCGGCGCAGGACTTTGTGCAGCAGTGGAAGATGGAAGTCGTCTTTGGCGAAGCCCGCAGCGGGGCGGCGGAAACTGCCAGCGGGGAAGTTCCCCGTGCAGAGTGGGATAAACCCGGTGCTTTCCCGGTGGTGCTGACCGGTGAACTGCCGCGCTGCACCACCTGCGGCATGCCGGTTAAGCCTAAGCCGGATCACATGACCCAATTGGACGCGGAACACTTTTCGCCCAAGGTGCACGAGCGCATCCGTTTCCGCGGCAAGATGGACACCCTGCACGGCTACTTTCTGCTGGTTATTGCCCGCGCGCGGGCGGAAAACCTGCCCAAACTGGCGGAATTGCTCGCCACGCTGGCTGCCTACTGCCGTGAAATTACCAGCGCCGAGTACAACCAGCGCAAGGTGGCAGCACTTTTGCTGGACGGCAAAAGCGATGACGAATTGCGCAAAGCCACCCACAACCCGGATGCGAGCATCGGCATCCCGCATATCGTCCCTGGACCGGATGATCCTGAATTGCTGCACTGGCTCAACCTGGTGCGCTGCCAGGTGCGCGAAGCCGAAATCACTGCGCTGGACGCCATCTCTTCGCACGGCGGGCAGCCCGAGGATCCCGACCTTGCCAGGGCGGTCAACCGCCTGAGCAACGCCGTGTATTACCTGGAATTGCTATATGTAGCAGGCAAGTTGAAATAAAGGACTATGAATCCAGCATTGCTTGAATTTTTAGCAGCCGCCGACCAATCGCTTCTGCGCCGTTCGGTCAACGGCTACAGCGGCGCGGTGCACTGCGGCGTTGACCTGGGCACGGCGTATGTCAGCATCTTCGTGCTCGACCAAAACCTCCAGCCGCTGCTGGGCACCTACCGCTATGCCGAAATCGTCCGCGACGGGCTGGTGGTGGATTTTGCCGGCGCGGTGGCGCTGCTGCGCGAATTGAAGGCGGAGATCGAAGGGCGGCTTGGCTTCGAGTTGCAAACGGCCGCAACGGCTTACCCGCCCGGCGTGCCGTTGACCGAAGTGCGCGCCACCCGCTACGTTTTGGAAGCCGCCGGCTTTCGCTGCACTGCGCTGGTGGACGAACCCAGCGCCGCCAACGCCGTCCTGGCGATTGACAATGGCGCGGTGGTGGATATTGGTGGTGGAACGACCGGCGTCGCGGTCATCCGCGACGGGCAGGTGGTGTACACGGCGGACGAAGCCACCGGCGGGCGGCATTTTACCCTGGTCATTGCCGGAGCGCACAAAATTCCTTTTGCCGAAGCCGAGAAGATGAAAACCGATCCTGCCCAGCAGCGCCGCCTGTTTGCCGTTATCCGGCCGGTAATGGAAAAAGTTGGCAGCATCATTGCCCGCCACGTCCAATCTCACCCGGTTGAATCGATCTACCTGGTTGGCGGCACCAGCGCTTTCGAAGGAATCGCTGAGGTCATTGAGGAAGTGACCGGCATAAAAACCATCGTGCCGGGCAACCCGCTGTTTATCACCCCGTTGGGCATCGCCATGAACGACAAAATTTCACTGTGAGGAGTACTATGGGTGACCAATTTGAATTACGCGCTTACTGTTATCTGGACCGTATGCAGCCCCAATTTGCCGGTTTTATTGGCACCATAACCCAGGGCGACCTGCCCGTCGAGGGCATGGCGAGCCTGTACGTCGAGATGGCGCCCGGAAACTGGGTGTTTCGGGTGGTGGATATCGCCGTCAAGGCGACCGACGTAAAGCCGGGAGCGCAGATTGTGGAACGCGAATTTGGCATGTTCGAGATCCACTCGCTCTCCCAGGAAGATGTCATCCAGGCTGGGCTGGTGGTGCTCGACCAGTTGGGGCTTAAAGTGACCGACCGCAAAAAACCCGAAATTGCCTCCTTGCAGGTGATTACCAATGTCAATCCCTACCAGGCGCAGCTGCTCAACCGCTTTGCGCGCGGGATGATGCTGGTGCCGGGTCAGACTATGCTGGTGCTGGAATGCGCCCCGGCTGCCTATATTAACCTGGCAGCCAACGAGGCAGAGAAAATCGCTCCGGTCAACCTGATGCACATCAGTTCGGTGGGGCGTTTTGGCCGCCTGTGGATGGCAGGCAGCGAAGCCGATATTATTGCCGCGCGCGATGCCGCCGTGGCAGGATTGAACCAGATCGAAGGCAAATAACCAGAAGCGAGGTCAACATGCCGAAAAAATTTTTGACCGCCCGGGATATTGATTATCATGCCGATCTGGGCGTCCGTGAAATTCATGTGGATGATAATCTCATCATCACCGACATCGGGCGCGAGCGCGCCCGCGAGCGCGGGGTGACTCTCACCCGGCTGCCGAAGGGCGTACCCGCGCCGGAGCACCCGGCTTGCGATCAGTCCCCGCCCGGCAGCGCGCACGCCGAGATACGCGCGGCAGTCATTGCCCGCCTGGGCGCAACCCCCGAAGGGCTGGATGCCATCATCTCCCGTCTTCTCAACGGGAAGGGATAAGTTTATTCTTAAACCCGGCTTTTTTTTGCAACCCTCCCCAACTTTTGTCAAAATTTGGGGAGGGAACATCAACCCGGCAGGCTGCCATTTGCCAGCCAGTGGTTGATCGTAGAAGTCAGGTGGTGCACCTGATCCACCAGCCTGCCGCCGGCGAGCGGCTTGCCCGCCCCCATGCTGCGGGCGGCTTCCACGCTGCGCCCGATGACCGCCAGCACCGGCAGGCTGCCGGCTTGCAGTTCGGCGAGCGCCTGCTGGTGTAATTTGAGCCGTTGTTCGTACTGGCAAACGACGATGCCCAGCACGGTCAGCTCGGGGTTGAGTTCGCCGCGCACCGCCGAGAGGCTTTCCATTAAGATTGCCACCCCGCGCAGGTCAATGGGAGTGGGCAGGGTGGGGACGAGCACGCCGTCGGCGGCATTGAGCGCGTTTTCCACCAGCAGCCCCAGCGCCGGTCCGCAATCAATGATGACTACGTCGTAGCCGGTCAACCCGCCGAGCGCTTTTTTGAGGATGTTCTCGCGCCCCATGCGGGTGATCAGACCGATTTCCGACACCGAGAGCGAAAGCCCGCCGGGCGCCAGGTCGAGCCGCTCGCCCAGCGGGCGGATGATCTCCGCCAGGCTGAGGCTTCCCGGCAGCGATGAGCCAATCACCTCGGCGATGCAACTGCCGCTGCTTTCGCCGATGGTCGCCAGCGTCAGACTGGCTTGCGGGTCGAGATCAACCAGCAGCACCCGCCTGCCAGCCGCCGCCAGCCCGGCGCCCAGGTTCAACGTGAGCGTGGTCTTCCCAACGCCGCCCTTCTGGTTGGTGATGGCAATAATTTTCATGGTTATCCCTGTTCTGTTGTTCGATATGGAGAGGAGGCGCACCGGCTTGCGCCTGGCTTAATTATAGCCAAACCCGCCGGTTTGCATACCCAACCGGCGGGCATTGCTGGAAATTCGCCTCGCCGCTGAAGCAGCAGGCTGCCAGGGCGCTGCCGCTGGCGGAAAGCAGGCTGCTCAACAGGGTGTATAATCAGTTTGGTTGGGGATCATTTGTGTGTGTCACCAACTCAATCTCTTCAGGAGTCCCGGCGATGATCGAAATCCGCACCCCCCAGACGCGCGAGGAATTCAAAGCCTATTATGACCTGCGCTACCGCGTGCTGCGCGAGCCGTGGGGGCAGCCGCGCGGTACCGAAAAGGACGATTACGAGCCAATCAGCCAGCACTTTATGGCGGTGGATGTCCGCAGCGGCGAGGTGATCGGCGTGGTTAAATTGTTCGAGAAGCAGCCCGGCGTGGGCTGGTTTTCGCACCTGGCAGTGACCGGCAAACGCCAGCGCCAGGGGGTAGGCAAACAACTCTTGCAGGCGGTAGAGCAGGCTGCCCGCCAGCGCGGCTTTCGGACATTGGGCTGCCAGTCGCGGCTTAACACAACCGCCTATTTCCAACAGGCTGGTTATCACATTGCTGGTCTTCCGGCTCAGTACTTTGGCACGACCCAGGTGGTGTGGATGGAAAAAAGCCTGGCATAGACGTACCGGGGAATAGAGAAACGGCTGCAAAACGGGTTGCAGCCGTTTTTATCCAAACGCTCGTCTTTTTAAGGGCTTGCCGCTGGCAGGCTGATCTGCGCTGAGGCGTCCAGTTGGCGGAAATTGAGCACCGCCAGATTGCGCTCGCAGCCGCTGAGCATAGTGAAATTGACCGGCTCGATCAACGGCTGGGCGTCTAAATCGAACATCTGCACCCAGAAGATGCCCGGCGCTACCTGATCGCTCAACTTTACCTCGAACCCGCCCGGACCGTAAGCGGTTGCCAGCCCGCTGAAACCGAGCGCCTCGACCGGCGCGCCAGCCACATTGCCTTCCACAACCACCACCAACCCGACGATCGGTCGTCCCTGGCTGTCGAACGCCTGCCCGGCTAATCCCATCCAGTTGCAGCCTTCCTGCGCGTGCGCAAATGCCGGGGCGAACACTGGCGCAAGATCGAGCGGCACAAACGGCGGCATCTTGGGGGCAGCCAGTACCTCCACCGTCGGCTGCGGCGTTGGGGTGGGGCTGGGTTCGGGGGTGGGCGAGGGCAGCGGCGTGGGGGATAGCAGCGGCGCAAAGGTCGGTATTTCGATTGGCGGCAGCGGCGGCGGCGTTTCCTCCGGGATTACCCGGCAGGCGGAGAGGAGCAGGGTCAGGAAAAAGAGCAGGCTGAGACGTTGGATCATGTTTCCCCACGAATAGGTAAAAGTGATTTAATTATAGATGATAATCTCAATTCGGCGGAGCCTTCCGGTCTCAAGTTTTGGTATACTACACATACAACCCATGAAACTCATCATTCAAATCCCCTGTTATAACGAAGCCGAAGCCCTGCCGCTAACGCTTTCCCAACTCCCTCGCCAGGTTGATGGCATCGAACAGGTTGAGATCCTGATTATTGACGATGGCAGCAGCGATCAAACCGGGCAGGTGGCACGCGAATCAGGCGTTCATCATATCGTCCGATTAAAGAAAAACACCGGGCTGGCAAACGCCTACCGCACCGGCTTGGACGCCTGTATCCGTCTCGGCGCTGATATTATCATTAATACGGATGCAGACACCCAATATAACGCTCACGATATTCCTGCCCTGCTTGCACCTATCCTGAAAGGCGAAGCCGAACTGGTTATCGGCGACCGCGGTGTTGCCAATGAACAGGCTTTCTCGCCGATGAAACGACGCTTGCAAATCTTGGGGAGCAGTGTAGTTTCCCGTGCCGCCGGAGTGGATATCCCCGATGCAACCAGCGGTTTCCGCGCCATGACCCGCGAGGTTGCGCTACGCACCAATGTACTCAGTCATTATTCCTACACTCTGGAAACCCTGATTCAAGCGGGCAGCCAGAATATTGCTATTGCCTCGGTGCCGATCCGTACCAATCCACCGCGCCGCCCCTCACGGCTGATGCGCGGCATCGCCGATTATCTGGCGCATTCCTCGGTTACCATCCTGCGCGCCTATACCATGTACCGGCCGCTGAGGGTTTTTACCATCATCGGAAGCGGGATGATTGGGTTGGGGATGATACCCGTGGTACGCTTTTTGATTTTGTTTTTCCAGGGGCAGGGAGCTGGAAATGTGCAATCACTGCTTTTTGGCGCGGTTCTTGTCATAATTGGTTTTCAGGTTTTGTTAATCGGTTTGATTGCCGATCTAATCGGCTTCAACCGGAAGTTGTTGGAAGAAATTTTATATTTGATCAAAAAAAATTCTAATTGTGTTAATGAAAAATGAAAATCGTTTTAGTGGGACCGGTTTATCCATTCAAAGGAGGTATTGCTCATTACACTACCTCTTTAGCAAAACAAATCATTCAAGAAGGCCATGACCTTCACGTCTTTTCTTATAATCGTCAATATCCTGCTTGGTTATATCCTGGAAAATCAGATCGAGATTCAAGTCAAAATATGTATGATGTTAAAGCAGAATTTACAATCGATACACTTAACCCCATATCCTGGTTAGTAACTTTCAAGGCGATAGAGCAAATAAAACCGGGATTAGTTATATTTCAATGGTGGACAACCTATATGGCTTTTGTGTTCTTTTGTATTTCCAAGTTGTTAAGCACTAGAAATATCCCCACATGCTTTTTAATCCATAATATTTATCCTCATGAAATACACTGGTTTGACCCTCTACTAACAAAGATTAGTCTCCAATCATCAAACTTATTTATCGTTCAATCACAAAAAGAGCTAGAAAAATTAAAACGATTATTACCAAGAGCTAAAACATATTTTCATCCCCATCCAAATTACAATCTAGTCGAAGTAAATCTTATTGATAAATCAACGGCAAAGAGAAGAATTGGTTTGAATCCAGAATTGCCAGTATTGTTTTTTTTTGGAATAGTTCGACCTTATAAAGGCTTATCATTATTTCTAAACGCAATTGCTGAATTAAAAGAGCAAGGGGTTATTGTTCAAGGTTTGGTCGCCGGGGAATTTTGGGAGAACCCGCAATATTACCAGCGTTTAATTGATAAACTAGGTATAGCAAATCTTGTAACAATCGATAATCGGTATGTACCTAATGAAGAATTAGATTTATTTTTTTCTGCCGCAGATATGTTAATTGCGCCTTACTTTTCTGGCACACAAAGTGGGGTTATAAAATTGGCGGTTGGTTATAAAATGCCATTGATCATTTCAAGAGCAATAGCGGAAGATTCCATGAAAGAAAATACGTTAATCGAGATATTTGAAACCGGAGATGTGTATTCCCTGACCGCAGCAATTCAGAAAACATTAGACAAAGGTAATAAATATTTTTTAAAAACAAAATCCAGCGAGGAAAATTACAATTGGCATTCATTAGTGCTTTTGATTGAATCAATTTTCGCGGAAGTTCAACCAACCATTAACCAGAGGTAAAAGGGTTGATTCTCAAGCCTTTTTTTACAATTATTAGCGAGAGGATCATTGGTTTTTTGGTCATCACAATTAAATCTACCCGATTTAGAGGTTTGCTTCAATATACGTTAAGCTCTACGATTTCCCAAAGTTTGATGATGGTATATGCCTTAATTCTCGCAAGACATTTAGGGCCCGAAAAATATGGATACTTCACCTCAGGTTACAGCATAACCTCACTTTTGTCTATCTTTCTTAATTGGGGGATGGACACGTGGCTCTTAAGAAAAGGTGCATTATTAAGTTCACCAAAAGAATGGACGGGTTTTGTTGTTCGAGTTAAATCACTTCTACTCATTGTGTGGGCACCGATTGTCATTATCGTATTTTCGTCCTTGCCAAATAATACAATTGATCCTCTATTCTTCTTGATTTGTACCTTGGATATTTGGGCAGATAGCACTTTCGCAACAATCTTGGCAGGATTGAACCTTGAAGGTAAGTACTCCCGATTAGCAAATTTATTGATAATTTCGCGAATTTTACGAGTGGCAGGTCTAATTACCCTGATTTTATTCAAAGAAGATTTACCTCTTATTTTTGCTTTTTTTCGAAGTTTGGCAACAATTTCTATCTTATTTATTGCAGCACTATGCTATAAACCAAAACTTAACTACAAACCACCAACACCTCCTCTATCGATATTTAAGGAGGTTATACCTTTCGGATTATCCGACTTCTTTGTATCCATTTATTTATTTATCGATATTACATTATTGGCTATCTTAAGTAACAAATTTGAAGTCGGCACTTACTCACCTTCATCCACCATAATAAGTGCATTATTTATCCTCCCAAACACCATCTATCTTGGGATTTTACCGATCTTAACCGAAGTGATTAATAAAAATGAAAATGTTTTAAATTATGTCAAAAAGCTTTTATTGGGGTTTATGGGATTAGGTTTACTGTTATTTCTTGGTGTTGCTTTTTTTGCTCCATTAATAATCCATACATTGCTCGGTAGTTTATATGCTGAGAGCGGTGAATTATTACGAAATCTCAGCCCAATCCTACTTCTAAAGTCTCTACAGTTTGGATTTATCACGATCCTTATTGCTGATGGATGGCAAAAATATCGGCTTATCCCTCAAGGTATTGCGGCTTCGTTAAACCTTATCCTCAATCTTTTGTTAATTCCGCGAATAGGCGCAGAAGGAGCGGCCTTGGTTTATAATTTAAGTGAATTTGTTCTCTTTTTGGGTTACGCTTTCTTATTCTTCAAATGGTTGAAGCTAACCACTCCTCGAAAAAGTATCAGGAAGTAAACCATTGTGCAAAAAAAAATTTTAATCGCACTTGTTCATTCAACATCAAACGCGGGTGATCTTGCACTTCTTGAAATGTCCATTTTGATGTTGAAGAAATATTTCAAAGAAGTTGATATTATTATTTCCGCAAATTATCCTACTGAAGCATTACTACACAATCTTGGTCATGAAATCGTAGCCTCACCGCTTTCCATAATCGGTAAAACTCAAAACATGCCTTTACCATTTCAGTTATATAGGTTAATGAATGGATGGTGTGAAAGTCAAAAAATTACATGGAAGCACTCCCACTGGAGTCGATTAATCTCCGCATATAATCAAGCCGATCTGGTTGTTGCAATTCCAGGCAATTTGTTTTTTTCGACCGGAAAATATGGGTGGCCATACCCGGCACAAGCGTTCAGTGTATCTTTAGCACATCGGTTCAATAAGCCTTTTTATGTTCTGCCTCAATCGATAGGTCCGTTTAAAAGAAAATGGGAAAAAAAAATATTAAGAAATATCTATTCTCCAGCCCGTCAAATTTTTTTACGTGATAATCGGTCGCTTCAATTTGCACGGGAAATAGGATTACCGATGGAGCGGGTTTCTTATGCACCTGATCCAGCATTTGCCTTAGAACCAGAAAATACCGAAAATGCAATAGAAACCTTAGTTCGATATGGTTGGTTGCCAAATAAACCATCGGTTGGAGTTACTGTTATCCCACCGATGGTGAGGTCGTTAAATATAAATTCTATTAACCGATATTATAAAACATTGGCTTTAACATTAGAAAATTTTTCTAACAGCGAAGATAGCCAAATCGTTTTTTTTAACCAAGTTACTGGACCTTCAGCAATAGAGGATGATCGACTGCCTACTCGTGTAATCTACACCCAAATTAAATCAAATTTGCCCCAAAAGAATATATTGCTAATCGAAGATCAATTAACACCAAATATGCTCAAAGCATGTTATGGACATATGGATCTCTTTATAGCATCTCGATTGCATTCCGGAATTTTTTCGTTGGGAATGAAAGTCCCCACAATTTTTATTGGTTACCTATCCAAAACTATTGGTGTTTTAGAAATGTTAAACCTGCAAGAATTTGGGCTAGAATTGGAAAACGTTGATGAGTATAATTTGATCAATTTGGTTTTAAATACTTGGAATTCAAAAGCGGAAATCCGCCACAAGTTGGAATATCTTATTCCGTTGGTAAAACAAGACACGATGAAACCAGCAGAAATAATCTATAGGGATTTTACCTGTGGCTCTTGCCCATAAAGTTCGAGTGTTACAAGTGATTAAGGGAATGGATATTGGTGGGATCCATGGGGGAGCAGAACGATTCGCAATCGAGTTATCAGGCGCTTTGGATGCTTCTTTTTTTGATGTAAGTATTTTCATCTGGAGTAGATCAAATACGAAAGTTGAAAAGTTTTGGCTGGAAAAAACTCGCGATCGAAAAATGAAAGTATTTGTTAACGAAGTTGAGGAAAATACTAACCGTTTTTTAAAACTCTTTTCAGCCCTTAAATCTCTTTGGATTATATGCTCTCAAAATTCCTTTGATATTATTCACAGTCACTTTCAAATGGGGACAGTCTCAGGGATGATTTTAAAGTTGATGGGAAAAACAAAGTGCGTTATTCGTTCAGTTCATTTGGTATCCGAAATAGGGTACGATTTTTACGGCAAAGTACTCTATCATCTTTTCATAAAGTGGTTGTTTCCTCTCTATTTGGATGCGGAGGTTGCGGTTTCCACCGCTGCTTTCGAGTCTCTTAGATTAAACCCTGGCAGGAAGTTCTCCAAAAATTATTTGACCATGATTCATAATGCTATTTCTTTTCCTACCACCCCGTCATCAAAAAAACTTTTCGAAAAAGAGACTTTCATAATTGGATCTGCCTCACGATTAACCAAGCAAAAAGGGTTAGTCTATCTAATTCAAGCTGCCAAGCTGGTCTGCATGGATTATCCTCAGATTCGATTTGAAATTGTAGGAGAAGGAGAATTACGAGATGAATTAGAGAAAATAGTTGTCGATTTAGGTATAAGCGATAACGTCTTATTTTATGGTACCCACCAAAATATATATCAATTCCTAGAAAACATAGATTTGTTAGTGTTACCTTCTCTATGGGAAGGGCTCCCGACCATTGTTTTAGAAAGTATGGCTGCAGGAACTCCTATCATTGCAACAGATATTCCAGGAACAAATGAATTGATTGAAAATCATAAAAATGGTTGGCTTGTTCCACCTCAAGATGCCAAAGCCCTTGCTGATTCAATAGTATATTTATTTCTGCATCCCGAGTTGAGAAATGCAATGGTAAACGAAGCCAAACAACATGTCCACAAATTTTCAATAGATGCTATTGCCAGGAAATACGAAAATGTATATAAACAAATGATCCAACACAATTATGGATTTCTTACCAAGTAATCGATTGTAGTCAGGATAAGGTAAGTTATGCAATACCGAATTATCCAATTTGTCAAAGGCATTGACATTGGCGGTCAAAATGGTGGAAGTGAAAATTTTGGAATAAATTTAAGTCTCGCCTTAGTTGCGAAGGGTTGGGAGGTAACCCTCATTTACTTTCAACAGCATCATACAGAGACTGAATTTGCTATTGCTTCAACCTTAACAGCAAATAGGATTAAGATAATAGTAATAAAGAATCTGAGTATTATTAATTTAATATATAACCTTCAAAGAGTAGAACGGGAATGTATTGATCAAAACAACGTTTGTATCATTCATTCCCATTTTCAAATTGGAAATTTGATAGCCCTTTTACTCAAATTAAGAAATCCCAAAACCATCATTTTACGTACAGCCCATATAACGAAAGAGTGGGGTAGTACGTTAGTTGCCAGAATACTTAATAACGTTTTTACTCAATGGGTATTTCCTATTGGTTTCGATGCGCAAGTAGCTGTATCAAATACCATACTCAAACAAATCAGTAATTATCCCGGAACAAAATTTAGCCAAAGAAAGCCGGTCTTCATCCCTAATGGAATACCGGATCATTTTTTCCAAGAAAGCCAAAAAACTGATATAGCATTACATAATCCATGCGAAAAAGAAATTATCATTGGTAGTGTTGGCAGATTGATATCCCGAAAAAATTACGAAATCTTATTATTAGCATTTCCAGAGATCCTGGAAAAGTATCCGGGAGCCAAAATATTATTGGTTGGGGATGGAGATAGAAGAAAGCACCTCGAACATATGGCGGAAAAGTTAAAGTTTAAGGAGAAAATTTATTTTGCGGGTCAACAGCAAGATATCTTAAAGTGGTTGTTCAAAATGCATTTGTTTGTCCTTCCTTCTACGGCTGAAGGGTTACCAACCGTTATACTAGAAGCATGGAATTGTGGGGTTCCAGTGATCGCTTCAGACATCCCCGAAGTCCGCGAACTCATTGAACCACCAAGGACTGGTTGGTTGTTTGATCCTACTAATAGTAAGCAATTGGCAAATATAATAATTGATATATTGGATAATTATGACAATACATCATCGGTTATTAATAACGCTTTCCATAAATTAAAGGACTATTCATTTAGTAAAATAAGTCAGCAATATAGTTCTCTGTACTTCAATTTATCTGAATAAAATAGCAAGTTGTTCATTAATTTTTTTCCACTACCAACTTACCTAAATCCAGTATTTGATTTTCCATTGTTTTCCAAGTTCGGGCAATACCCTTTTCATCTGCGATGATAACATAATTATTACTTTCAACATCTCCAACAACAACGACATATTCACCTGGCAGAAGATTTATGAAAACAAAAAAACCTCGATTATCGGTGATTGTCCCTGGGCTAAAAGCTGTATCCAATAAGTAAGCACCTCTTTCAGTATTTTCTCCATCACGATAAACCTCAGCTAACCGAACCACTGTTTCGGTCAATGGTTTGCCTTGAACGGTCATTATCCGGCCTGTTAGATTAGATTTTCCTTGCTCAGGAGTTGGTACTGTATTACCAAATTCATTATTCGTTTCCGATTGACACGAAGTTAAAAATACTGAGATGATTAATATATACAATACTCGGCGGAACATAAAAACTCCGTTTTTCGAAATTTCCTCAGGGGTTTTGAGTATAGCACAATTCCTGTTATATTTTCCGGAGATAATGTGATAAATGTTTTTTACATACCTTAATTAATACCTTCGCCAATTACGGCGATAAAACCGGTTGTTTGACCGGGTGAATGCGCCCTAAAGCAGCCACTTTCCAAAAGAGCTGGAAAACTAAATTGCAATCGGGTTTTTGCGGAAGCAT
>JAVSME010000037.1:0-9069 GCA_039666315.1 Bellilinea sp.
TAAAAATTGGTACAAAATGCCTCTTGACATTGATACAAATATGTTATATACTTAGATCATCGTAATCAAATCCACAAAATGAAAGGACAACTGAAATGGCAAAGCGACTATCGGAAAGCACGTGGCATATGACTGGAGATGCCGTACCTCTGGTCGAGATGGAAGGTATTGAGATGACCATCTTGCGATACCAGGTCATTGAGACCCGTTACGGTGAGGCAGTGATCATGGATGTACAAGTTGAGGATAATCATCTTAAAGTAATCACGTCCTCGACCAGGATTATCCGTGCGCTGAAATCTACGGATGAATATCCTGTACTGGCATCCTTTGAAAAAGCCGACGGTAAATGGCAGATTAAGTGAAGAGGTGATAAAATGTCTGAGATGACCGAACAAGAGATGATCGAATATATCCTGGACTGGCACGAACAACGCAGCATGAGGAAATTGGTCAGCGATAAACCAAGACAACTAAAGTCAATGGTTATCATAATGGAATGGGAAGAATGGGGTGGAGAGCGATATACCGAAGAGCGTAACCTTATGGGTCGTTATTACGGTGGAGAGGAAATATACCGATGAAAGGGATATTTATATCCGGGTGGACAACGGATGCCGATTTATCGGCATCCATCAAATTATTCCGCCCGGAAGTCGTATTTTACCGGGTCGGGTTGTACGTCGGGCAACAATTTCGTTTTGACGATCTCGACCGCCTGCATCACATACAGTCAAAATTAATACCGGTCTATATTGTGCAGGAGCGGGCATTTGACGATTTATTAATCGCGTTGATGAAAGCATTACACGTCGGGTCTAACAAGGTAATCGGGATAGACGTTGAACTGGATATGCCGCGACTGGTACAGCGGGTATCGCGTCTAGTCAATCGGGTGAGGGATGAGGTAGGCGCTATCCCTCTGCTGTACACCAACCGTGACTTTATTACCCGCTACCGGATGCACCGTGTGCCTGATCTTACTCGCTGCCCGTTATGGCTGGCTAGTTACACCGAGATTATGCCAACGGTTAAATGGGATGGCGGGGTGGCGGTCTGGCAGCGTGCCGCCAGATTACGTTATCACGCTGACCTGACCCTCAACGCCTGCGACGAGGTAATCCTTGATCCATCATTAATCGGGATAGATAGGTAATCAGATGGCAACTACACGCGGTATCATGAGGCAAGAAATGCGCCGGGCTATCGGCAACCTCGAATGGGCGCTCGAACACCTGGCGCGGGTGATCATCACCTACAAGGATGAGCATCCAGAGATAGCCGCTCCGCTGGTGGATGCGGCGCAGACGTTGGAAATCGTCATCTCTACCGTGCAGGCGGTAGAGGAAAACGTATAGATTGTAACCTGACACAATGGTCGAGCAACTGACCGCTGACGCCAGGCGCAACCTTGCGCGCAGTTTATTTCCCGCGTTCTTCGAACGCGGGATTAGCGCGAATGCTGCCTTGATGGAATTACGCGCACAGGGATTAGGCTATCGCCGCACAGACTTCTTGCGTGATTTTCGCTCAGGTCACGCTCGTTACGCGACCGAGACCCTCATCAAGTATGTACGCATGGATAGTGTACCATCCGACCGGGTATTTTTACCGGTTTATCATGGGTTGTCTGATCATTACGGTTATCTGATCCGTTATGATTTTTGGGACGCTGGATTAGGCGAGACCCGTCGTGGTTACGCCTGGTATTTCACCGATTTTCGGGGAACGAAAAGCGAAATTGTACAACGTATAGCCGAACATTACGAGAATCGAGGTCATTATGACGCGGAAAACCTCACCATCTCGCTCGAAAAAGGACACATTAACCCCTATTGGGAAGATTTTTAAGCGGGCGAAACGGATTGATGCAATTAAGACGCGTCAAAATGTAAAACGTATAATGTTTTGGGACACAGAAGCCGAAATTGAACAGCTTAATGAAAAAAGCGAGTGCCACCGGGTGAAATTAATTGTCTGGCGCGTGGTTGATTTGGACGAGTGCGGTCAGATAATTAAAGATGAATGGGGTCATACGGCAGACATTGAAGAGTACATTAACCAGGTTGAGGCATCCGCGATTAATAACGGTCATCTCTACCTGATCTGTCACAATGCCAGTTATGATGTACAGATCAGTGGTATTATTACCAGGTTATTTAAGCGAGACTGGCGTCATACCGGCAGCGTGCTACAATTTCCGCCGTTCATTTTTCACCTTAAGCGTGCCAACAAGCGCTTGACCTTGTTGGACAGTCTGAACTACGCCAGGCATAGTCTGGCGGCATTGGGTAAATCAATCGGGTTGGAAAAAGGGGAATACGATTACCGCATCAAAGGGGTGACAGAAGATTTGGTTGCTTACGCTTACCAGGACGTAAAAATCCTTTCCGAATGGTTTTTATCATACTACCGCTTCCTGGTGGACAATGATTTATCACCCTTTGCGACAACGCTTGCTTCGCAGGCTTTTCGTACTTATCGTTATCGCTTCTTTTCGGGGGTTATACCCCTACACCGTGAAAAAGACGTCCAGGAAATAGAACGTTTTTCCTACATTGGCGGTAGGGTGGAGTGCTTCCGGTTGGGGGATTTTTCAGGACAAACGTACTACAAATTAGACGTAAACTCGATGTATCCATACGTAATGCGGGAGTACGACTATCCGACCGTATATCTAGGATCGAAACCGTACATTAATAAGGCATGGTTTGAGACCCTGCATAGAACAAAATATCTAATAATCAAGGTAAAGATAAAAACAAGGCAACCCCTCTTTCCGGTCAGACTGCCTGACCGGGTGATCTATCCGGTCGGCGAATTTGAAACCGTGTTGCACAGCGGCGAAATTGAATTGATGCTGCGCTATGCAGAGGATTATAAGGTTGTACAGGTATATGTTTACAAGCGCGAAAAAATATTCAGCGCTTACGTGGATTATTTTTACATACTGAAACAGGACGCTGAGCGGGAGCGGGACGCCGTAAAGCGCAGCATAGCAAAAATGTTTATGAACAGCTTATACGGCAAATTTGGACAGATTGGGCATCACGAAATACTGTTGGATGAGGGTGATCCTGACGGTAAATTCTACCGCTATCAGGGATACTCCGAACGGCATGGTTGCAACGTGATGATTAATCACATAGACGGGCGGGAGACCACCACCCTCAACGAGGGGGAGAGTTACTACAGTCATCCGGCGATAGCTGGAGCGGTCACTTCTTACGCGCGTGCCTATTTGATGGAGATGATCCTCACCGCTGGAATAGAAAATCTGTTCTACGTAGATACCGACAGTCTGATCGTCAACCAGGCGGGCTATGATGCGCTGGCTGATTACATGGATGCAGACCTGTTAGGCGCGCTTAAATTGGAAGGGGTCGAGAACAGCATCCAGATTAACGGATTGAAGGACTATCGCTTTGGCAACCTGGTAAAAATCAAGGGGGTATCGTCCAAAGCCGTGCAGCTATCGGATACCCAATACAGTTATCCTCACTTTCGAGGCGGCGTGGAATGGCTAAAAACGGGTGACACTGACCGGGTGTACGTCACTCAGCAGGTCAAGACCTTAAAAAGGTTATACAACAAGGCAACCCTCTATGAGGGTCGAGTATCCCCGTTTATCTTGCCCGACCCTGAGATAATCCCGCTCAGTCTACCGTAATCAATCCCCCGTCCGGGCTGCTGATGATCGCTCTCGTTTGGTAAGGTCAGCGGGGAAAAGGTAGTCTGGATTTGCTCGCGTTTTTTACACAACAAATCGTGTAATTTGAACACTTGTTCTCTTTCTGTCGTCATCTCTTAATCCTTATACAACTGTATATACATGGGGATATACCGTTCATTATAACCCAACCCCCGCAATTCATTGGTCAATTGTTCTAAATTCAGCATTCCATCCCGGTAAAACCGCACCAGGTCGCTTTGGGACGGTTTGCGCGTCCGCAAATTCCGATGGATCGTCCATTCGCGCATGTAGCGGTCAATCTCGCTCGCTGAAAACCCGAAAACGTTAAGATACTCGTGTACCTGTGTCTCGTCAATCGTGTAGCCGGTGTATAACTCGGATATCTTGTCAGCGACCAACGACTTAATGTACATGCTGTACTCCGTATCCAGCACCTGTACTTGCAGCGCAATCTCAAGCTCAGAATAACCAAGATCAGCCAGGATGACCCGCAGGTCATCGGCGTTGAGTACACCTGACTTGTAACCCTTAATTAATAATGACTTATACTCGCGATTAAAATCGTCCTCGTCGAACAGGTCTGATGCCGCTGCCATAGCGGTATCATCCAGCGTCGCGAGTAACTCGGCGTCATCCGGCACGTACCCCATATCGCTCAACATCTTGAGATACTCGTCACGGGATATAACCCGCCGCTTGTACGCCGCGCTGTAGGTTGACCGTGCCAGGCGGCGGAATTCAGACAATTCGCTTTCGTCTTCTGGCGCCGAATAGCGTTTAGTAAATTCCGTCAACCGCCTGGCGTTGGTCGGGTTATAGCCGATGTCGAGGTACGACCGGTAGACCTCATCCTCAGTTAATACCCCTAGTTGGTACATACGCCGTACATCAACCCTCGTCAGAGGGTTATACGAGATTTGGATTAACTTGTCTCGCCAAAACGGCATGATATCCAGCGCACGCAGTAGTAAGTTAAGTGTATCCTCGTCAATGATCCCCCTGTGCAGCATCTCATAGCCCATCATCGGCGAGGGTAAGTCCCAATGGGCTGCCCAATAGGCTTTAGCCCATTCTTTATCCAGACCAATTTTGACCGCCAAGCGGTCAAAATCAAGGGGGTAATCCTCGTCCTGCCCGAAGCGCTCGCGTATTTCGGGGGTGAACACATCGCGAACCGCCATCCGAATCAGGTCTGCTACCGGCGGTAAGCGGAAATAAAGCAGCTTGAAAATCCCAATGTCCTCATCGCTGAAACCGTGAGATCGCAAGTAGAAATCGTGTTGATCCTCGCTGATTTCCCCCCTCAAATATGCTTCCTGTATCCACCCCGCCGGCGGCAATTCACGGAGACCCTGCAGTGCTTTTTCCGCGTTGGCTGGTGCGATCCCCGCCAACCGCATCCCCTCGATTACATCCTGTCTCTCAACCTGACCCATCAGGTACGCGCGCCGCATCAAGTCAAAGGGCGGCGGGGCAAGCCCAAGATCAATCTGCGCCTGCGTAGAGGCGGCAACTTGGGCGGGGATGAAGGTCAGCGCAATCTGATTATGGATGTAAGACAGGGCGTAGAACAGGCTGTACAGCGGGGTATGCTCGATCAAGTCGCCGATCCCCTTACCGGCTGACGTCATCACCCGCTTAAGCACCGATAGATCGCCTGCCAACAACCGGTCTACATCCGCCTGAGACAGGTTAAGAAACTCACGCGACCAATCGCTGGACGCCATCAACAGCTTAAGGATATCCGCCCTCAGGTTGACGATATCCGGGATGATATGCTCTTGTAGATACTGGATCAAGCTGACCAGGAGCGACCGTAGAAACTCGATCCCCTCTTGTATGCCGCTGCGCAGCCGGTCAGCCAGCGTGGCGACGAAGTCTCGGCTGGCGTGATACGCACTCTCGATACCCTCGCGGATACGATCGTATACATCCGTGATTACATCCCGCACGGTGTGGTACACATCGGTTATGGCAGTCTTAATCGTATTAAGGATACCGTCCAACCAGTTACGCACGTCCCGGATAGCATCCTGGATACCGCTGTAGATCGCAGCGCCAAAATCAGCCAGACCATCCGCCAGACCGCTGATCATATCGCGGATGCTGTCACGGATCGTGCCGACCACCCGGATAATCTCGGTGCGCAATGAGGATACCACCGATCCAAGTGCATTGGCGATGGTCTGACCGATCTCACCAGCTATCGAGCGTATCGCGTCAATCACCCCGTTGATGCTAGAGCTGATGTTATTGATCACCGCCGCCAGCCGATCGCCGATCCCGGTCAGCGCGCCCGCCATGAAATCTTTAATCTCCGCTTCTGTCGAACGTATAACCGCGCTTACCGACTGCGTTACACCGGTCAGACGATCGCGTATCCGCGTCTCGACTGTTGTAATTGTAGATTGCAGCCCGTCCCTGACCGTGTCAATCCGATCCTTGATCCCCGTCTCGATGGACGACACCACCCCCCACACAGTCTTGGTCGCGTTGTCAATCAGCGTCTCAATCTGACCGATCAACCAGTCGTACAGACTGGATATACTGCTGTTGGGGTTGGCGGCTGCCAGCGGCTTAAGATCAGCCAGCAGGTCAAGCAGTTGGGCTGCGTCCTGCTGTGCCATACACCCTCAGCAATCCCTGCACCCGTCCTTCCAGATCGGCAATGTCCAATTCTTGCTGGCTTACATCCAGTCCAGCCAGTTTGGCACGCCTGATCTGTTCTTTCAGTTTGGGGAGCATCTTTTGGGCATCGCGCAATTGTTTAATTTGATCATCACTTAGCGGTTGGTCAACTTCAGGAAACATGGCAGTTATTCCTTTCGTTCTATTTTGGCGACGTGTTGATCAATTACCTGTTGCGATTTGCTACCGAAATAAAAACCCAAAATCACCAGGAAAGCGTTGGTCAGAATTTCGGGAATTGCCTCGTTGACAATTAATTTATACACCATCACACCCAACAATGCCAGTGTCAGGGTGGCTTGTAACAGGGTTGACGTCTTGAGTAGGTCAATCAACTTGTCAGTCATGTTAATCCTATATATCGTACTCCAGTGTGGTAATATCCACCACGTAATCTACCAGACCACCCGTGCTGCCGTCACGCGTCCATATCTGGATATTGTCCAGTGGGTTAAGCAGCAGCTGGCAGGCAATGCTATGCCGTGCAGTATCCCCTACGGTATTACCCCTCGATCTTACCCGTAATACCTCGCCACCCCCGAACAGGTTGTCAATGACCACATAGACCATATACACGCCTGGCGTTGTCGCGACCGTATCGCGCAGCATCTCGACGTAGATCGCGGATACCAGCATCCGCTTACCCGTAGGCACGTTATACAGTATACGTTGCGTATCGGTATGGGGAGCGATTGCGCCCGTCGCCAGTGTAAGCATGCGCGCATTCGGATTGCGATCAAACGGGTTATTGCGAAAACCGGATGGATAGGTTATTTTCATAAGCCAACGATCTCCATTACAACCACAGTTGCGCTGCTGCCAATGGCGATCCCCCATAAGGGATAGCCGGTCACCTCGCCGTCCTCGTCAACCCGCATCTCCAACATGCCGCCGTTGTTCTGGATCAGCAGCATCTCGGCAAGGTCAGCGCGCGGTTCAAATGCCAGGCGAACATCCGAACCGCTGACGTTTTGGATCACGACTTGCAAGCGGTTGGGATTATTGGTCAGTACCTGCTGACGGATTGTCAGCACGGATATACGCCTCTCAATAACCCCAACCGGGACGCCAAATCGCAGCCGTGACAGGCGCTCCAATGTGGACGCATAGCGCGGTTCGGGATCGTCCATAACTCACCCTACGCGGATCAGATCAAGTACCCCAACCTCGCTGGTATCGGCGCTGGTTGAGAGGAAATCAACCGTCGGCGGGGTGGTGGAGTGAAACTCTCCCCATACCCCTAGTCCCCCGAAGCGATTGATCGGCAGGGGTATGTCGCCCTCAGCGCGCGTACCAACCGATCCGGGACGGTTCGGGATGCCCTGAAAGAGGAAGCGGAAGGCAATCAATCCGGTTGAACGGAAGTTGGCACCAACCACCGCATAGCGACCAACAGGCAGAACCTGATCAAAGACCATTGCACCATTAGTCCATTGATTGACCGACAACGTCTGTGCTACCGTCACCCGCACGGTCATCATCTCACCGCTGACCGGAGACAGCGCACCGGCTGCCAGCATAACCACAACATGTACCGCCGCCGCACCGGCTGCATCCTCTGCAACATGCGCCTGCAGCTGTTCGCCCGCTTCAAGGCTGAATGGATTTTTGGTTAAATCATAGAACAGAAACGGTGAAATAGGGGGTACACCGCGAATAACCGGCGAAAACTCAAGATTGGTGTTGCGCCGCAAGGACGGGGATTGCATTTGTAAGCGGGTCAGGTTGGCACTCAGCCCAGCCAGACCGACCAAATGGTCGGCATATTCAGGTACTTGCAGATTTTTTCCGCTCACGGTCAGGGATGGGTCAGCAACTACATTGATCGGAGCGAGGACTGAACTGTCTATGCTTTCAAAGTATGCAGCTAAATGGAAACTCATTTCTCAACCCCTTTCCGTTTATTGTATTCAGACAGTGGGATGCCGCCCGCCAGGATTTCTGCCTGGCGTTTACGAGCTTCAGGAGACGAGCGCGCCGGGTCGAGATACTCCGGGTAGAGCATCAGCGCATGGGCGACCAGGTCAACCCCATCGAGATTACGTCCAGTCTCTGGACATACACGGATTTCTTCGTTCATGGTTCACCTACCCCTTCCGAAATTTTGACATCCCGCGAATAAACGTGGTCATGCGGTTGATGTTGTCCTCAAGGGTCAGGTCAGGCATGTTGCTGATTTGGTTGACCAGCCCTTCCTGGTACGCCAACAGTTGACTTGCAAATTCACCGACCTTGCCCTGCGCACCCTGTACACCCTGCGAGATGCGCGGCACGCCTTTTTCCAGGATTTGCTTTTTCCAGTCCGCCAGCGTTACCCGACGTAATCCGGCTTCCCATTTACCGCCTTGCACGGCAGCCGTCAGGTTTGCCAGCATCTTGTCCTTTTTAGCAGCCGCTTTCTCGGTCGGGGATTGATCCACCCGGTTCACGCCGCGCTGGATATCAGGGGTCGCCGCCGACAAGCGCCGCGCCCACTTTTCGGCAAATTCTTGTGGAGTAATTTTTGCCATTGTACCTTTTTTCCTTTCATCGAGTAGTGTTTTTACTTGATCCTAACAATGTTAGGTTCAACAACTAGTATAGCACATCTTTTCTAGTTTGTCAACATTTGTAACATTTATCTTTACATTTGTAACATATTCTGTATGGGTATAGTCCTGTTTTTATTTGATTTGATTTTCTTCACC
>JAVSME010000027.1:2500-5841 GCA_039666315.1 Bellilinea sp.
CCCGTACGCGAAACCGAACAGCGGCGTTGAAGGTACCTGAGTACTGCGGGACACGAGAAATCCCGTGGGAATCTGGGAGGACCATCTTCCAAGGCTAAATACTACCTGGCGACCGATAGCGCACAAGTACCGTGAGGGAAAGGTGAAAAGAACCCCTGTTAGGGGAGTGAAACGAGAACCTGAAACCAATTGCCTACAAGCGGTTCGAGCCCTGCACCTACTTATGCTAGAAATTCTAAGGCTCTCAGGCGAAATTTGTTCGCCTTAAGAGGCCAAGTATTTCTTGCATAAGTAGGTGCAGGGTGAGAGCGTGCCTTTTGCATAATGAGCCAGCGAGTTTATCTGTACTGCGAGGTTAAGCCTATTTTAGGTGGAGCCGTAGCGAAAGCGAGTCTGAACAGGGCGAATAAGTAGTGCGGATAAGACCCGAAGCCGAGTGATCTATCCATGGGCAGAGTGAAGCTTGGGTAAAACCAAGTGGAGGCTCGAACCAATAAGGGCTGAAAACCTTTTGGATGACCTGTGGATAGGGGTGAAAGGCCAATCAAACTCGGTGATAGCTGGTTCTCCCCGAAATATATTGAGGTATAGCCTTAAGGTAATTAACGCGCGGAGGTAGAGCACTGAAAGGGCTAGGGGCCCTACCAGGTTACCAAACCCTATCAAACTCCGAATGCCGTGCGTTTTATCCTTAGGAGTCAGACTGTGGGTGAGAAGGTCCATAGTCAAGAGGGAAAGAGCCCAGACCGTCGGTTAAGGTCTCCAAATTTGTGCTCAGTGGGAAAGGAAGTGGAGTTGTTTAGACAGCCAGGAGGTTGGCTTAGAAGCAGCCATCCTTTAAAGAAAGCGTAATAGCTCACTGGTCTAGTGATTCTGCGCCGAAAATGTAACGAGGCTAAGCACAATACCGAAGCCACGGCCCTGCACCTACTTTAAGTCATGAGAGTTAAGCATGTACTACGTTTACGTAGTCGTCAGCGAAAATAACGAACGATACACCGGTGTGACGAGCGATTTGCGCAGGAGGTTTAGAGAACATAACTCTGGCCGAAATGCGTCAACGCGAGGCAGAAGGTGGAAGCTCGCATATTACGAAGCGTATGCAAGCAAGGAAGATGCGCAGCGAAGAGAACATCGACTCAAGGATGGCCGCGCCAAAAAGGAGTTGATGAAGCGCATTGAATCAAGTCTTGAAGTTTCGTGATTTAAAGTAGGTGCAGGGGGTAGGGGAGCGTTCTCTACGGGATGAAGGAGTGTTGAGAAACTATCTGGACTGTAGAGAAGTGATCATGCTGGCATGAGTAACGATAAAAGAAGTGAGAAACTTCTTCGCCGTAAGCCCAAGGTTTCCTGGGTAAAGATAATCTTCCCAGGGTGAGTCGGTCCCTAAGGCGAGGCTGAAAAGCGTAGCTGATGGTCAACAGGTTAATATTCCTGTACCTGTGAGGACATCGTTTGAGCGAAGGGGGGACGCAGGAGGATAGGTCATCCGGGTGTTGGATGTCCCGGTTTAAGCCTGTAGGCATGCTTTGTAGGCAAATCCGCGAAGCTTTAATGCCAAGAGGTGATGACGAGTCGCAAGACGGAAGTGACCAATTCCATGCTGCCAAGAAAAGCCTCTAAGCGAGATGTTCATGCAGACCGTACCGCAAACCGACGCAGGTGGGCGGGGAGAGTATCCCAAGGCGCTTGAGAAAACTCTGGTTAAGGAACTCGGCAAAATGACCCCGTAACTTCGGGAGAAGGGGTGCTTTTCTTTGTGAAGGGACAAAGCTCCCTAAAGCAGAGAAGAGTCGCAGAGAAACGGCGGGGGCGACTGTTTACTAAAAACACAGGTCTGTGCGAAGTCGTAAGACGCAGTATACAGACTGACGCCTGCCCGGTGCCGGAAGGTTAAGGGGAGAGGTTAGGGCAACCGAAGCTTTGAACCGAAGCCCCGGTAAACGGCGGCCGTAACTATAACGGTCCTAAGGTAGCGAAATTCCTTGTCGGGTAAGTTCCGACCTGCACGAATGGCGTAACGATCTCCGCGCTGTCTCAACCAGAGACTCAGTGAAATTGAAGTGGCGGTGCAAATGCCGTCTACCCGCAGCAAGACGGAAAGACCCTGTGCACCTTTACTACAACTTGGCATTGGGTTTTGGGATATCATGTGTAGGATAGGTGGGAGGCTTTGAAATCCATACGCCAGTATGGGTGGAGCCAACGTTGAAATACCACCCTTGTTATTCTAAAACTCTAATATTGGTCAGTGAAGCCTGACCATAGACATTGCCAGGCGGGTAGTTTGACTGGGGCGGTCGCCTCCCAAAGAGTAACGGAGGCGTGCAAAGGTTCCCTCAGGCTGATTGGAAACCAGCCGTTGAGTGCAAAGACATAAGGGAGCTTGACTGTGAGAGAGACATCTCGAGCAGGGACGAAAGTCGGCCTTAGTGATCCGGTGGTCCCGTATGGAAGGGCCATCGCTCATCGGATAAAAGGTACGCCGGGGATAACAGGCTGATCGCGTCCAAGAGTTCACATCGACGACGCGGTTTGGCACCTCGATGTCGGCTCATCACATCCTGGGGCTGGAGCAGGTCCCAAGGGTTCGGCTGTTCGCCGATTAAAGTGGTACGCGAGCTGGGTTTAAAACGTCGTGAGACAGTTTGGTCCCTATCTGCTGTGGGCGCAGGAGACTTGCGAGGGGCTGTCCCTAGTACGAGAGGACCGGGATGGACGAACCTCTAGTGGATCAGTTGTCGCGCCAGCGGCATAGCTGAGTAGCTACGTTCGGAAAGGATAACCGCTGAAAGCATCTAAGCGGGAAACCTGCCTCAAGATAAGGTCTCCCCCCTGCACCTACTTATGCTAGAAATACTAAGGCTCTCAGGCGAACAAATTTCGCCTGAGAGGCCAAGTAATTTCTTGCATAAGTAGGTGCAGGGCTGAAGGTCCCTGGTAGACCACCAGGTTGATAGGCTGGAGGTGTAAGCGCAGCAATGCGTTCAGCTGACCAGTACTAATAGACCGTGAGTCTTAACCTCTCTATTTTTCATCACCTATGTGATTAATTTTAAGTCCTGGTGACCATGGCGGGGGTGATACACCCGATCCCATTCCGAACTCGGAAGTTAAGCCCCCCTGCGTCGATGATACTGCGGTCAAAACCGTGGGAAAGTAGAACGTCGCCAGGACTTTTTTTGAAAACTTAACGTAGTCCTTAAAATACCAAAGAAAAAGCCCGCGCATTTATTGCGCGGGCTTTTTCTTTGGCTAACGGCAAAGCCGTCAGCCGGTGGTTACTGAACAGGTTTTAGCGCAACAGCCCTCCAGAAAGCCGCTGTACATGTAAAAAATGC
>JAVSME010000038.1:0-4175 GCA_039666315.1 Bellilinea sp.
GTCATCAACCAGCTCATACATGGCCTCCCTTCGCGGAGCATCAATCTAATCTATTCATGTCCGCGCTTCTGTAAAACTTTTTTTGCCGCTCTCTGCCTTTTTCGCTCCTTCAACCTCAGCCGTCCGGCTGCGCGGCAGCAGCGCATCCCCTTTGACATAGCGCTTGAGACCCCAAACGCCAATCCCAGAAGCCCCGCCGCCGTTAACGGCTTATCCTTGCTTGGGGCGGCGAGTGCGGCGGCAAGTTCGAGACGAACTGCGTATAATCGCGTAGCAGTTCCGGCACGACGCGGTAGGGAACGGCACCGGCCGTCGCCTGGTCGACCGTCCCGGCAAGCAGGAGGTCAAGTTCCTCACAGTAGAAGAGCCATGCACCTGTCGACCCCGTGTGGCCGATCACGGCCGGCAGCCGTCGCATTCCGGTGAACAGGCGTGGCAGTTGAAAGCGCATTATGCCTAGGCCATATTCGATCGGCCAGCTCGGTGCCCTAAGACTCGCGGCATCACGTGGCAGCCCGAAGCGATTCCGGCGCCGTTGCATCAAAGCGAACGTCGTGGGGTCGCTAAATAACTTGCCGCGAACCAACGCGAGTAGGAACGTGAGTTGATCGTCCACCGTGCTGTAAATACTCGGGAAGGAGCGGAGCGCAAGCGGGAGATCCATCGGCCGTTTCTCAAACCAGATGGTTGCCGGTGGGGAGGTGGCATCACGGGGCGCTGACAGGCCGAACAGCCAAGTGTGTCGCAGCGCGAGAGGGCGAAACAGCATCTCCTCATAAACTTGATGAAGCGGCTTTGCGGTGACAGCTTCGATGATGGCGATAAGCAGCTGATAGTTGGTGTCGGAGTAACGCACCCGCTGCCGCGCCGCATCGCCTGCCTGTGGGGGGAAGTGCGGCGAAAGCTCGTCCCTGACGCGCCGCATGAGATAGTCTATGTTCCATTCCATATCGCCTTCCCGGAACAGGCGTTCCATGTGGCTACAGCCCCCTCTGGGGCGATCCTCGTAGCAGTCCGCGAGCCCTGACGTGTGGCCGAGAAGATTCCGAACCGTAATGCGGTTGGTATAGTCGACTCCACCCAGCCGGTGCAACCCGCCAATCAGTGACTGTGGCAGGTAGTTCGCGATACCGGTATCAAGATCGACCCGGCGCTGTTCGTACAGCTGCATAATCACGGCGGCGGTGTATAGTTTGTCGATGCTCGCGATATGGAGCGGCGTATCCCGCCGCAGAGGAGAACCGCTCGCGTCCGCTTGGCCCGCCGCGCCAACCCAGCGAAACATTCCGTCGCCGCTCTGTACGGCGAGGATAGCATGGTGCACGTCTCGACCGGCCACTAGGTTTTGCAGCGTGTCTCGCAGGCACCGATTCACCTTCGCTAGGTTGGCACCTGTTGCTTCGTCAACGTCCATCGAGGGATGTTGTGATGTCTTCTGCATGGGATCACTCTCCTACGATACAACTCCGCTGGCCTTGATGTCTGCGATTAAGGTGCCAATCGTTGTTTTGTCCGAGAAATCGACTACCCTGCTGTTTTCCCCATATGTACCCTTCTTTCCAGCTTGGCATGGAACACCTGTGGTCACCCTGTCGATTTCTACGCCTTTTTGCCTTGAAAAACCGTATTCGTATCCACGCATAAGTACTGCACGGCTTTTCTGCCTGTCTCGGCCGCGGCCGGAAGCCCCCCCGGGGACAGCAGGCGCTGCCCGGCAAAGTACAGATTTTTTATTTTTTCAGGTTTGGTCGGATATGACTCCATCCCGCGGCCTTTTACTAATAGCGACATCCATGAACCTTTGTAGGACTGCAGGTAGCGTTCGTAGGTAAGCGGCGTCGCCACATCCCAGACCGCAACTTTCCCTTTAATTTGCGGCCACTTATTCTCAAGCACCGCAATAAATGCTTCTGCCAGTTTTTGCTTTTCAGTTTCGTATGTGCCATTTAGCTTGCATTGCTTCCAGAAGTCATAGGTATCGCCTACGAAAGCGGAGGTTATGGCCGTGCACCCGTTCGGAGCATAACCCTCGCGCCCCGAATAATGATGAATGCCTATGAGCCACTTGTCTTGTCCTCCGCAGAGAAACGGCTTATCTAAATTGAAGTAGAGACGTTCGGGCAAATCGGATAAATCCGTTTCAACGCCGAGGCTGATAAATGTGTTCAGTAACGGGATTGTATTTTTCCGCATTTTTTCCGCCCAAGGCTCGCGCAGCGGTGTATCAAACAACGTATCAATGGCAGCGCGCGTATCCTGTGTGACAATTACCGCGTCGGCGAAAATCTCCCGGCCGTCAATCACGACTCCCACGGCCGCATCGTCTCTTACCAAAACCTTGCTCACATGGGTATTGTACTTTATGGTGCCGCCTAAAGCTGCGACTTTGTCCGCAATACGCTTGGCCATGCCCAGCGAGCCCCCTGCGGGATAACCTCCGTCGCCCGAGCAGAGGGTTGCCAGCGTAAAAATCATAGCCACGGCCAGATAATCTTCGGTAGTTATGGTTTGCAGCAACTGCTGCAACACGGGACTTCTGAAACGCAGTGAATAGTCTTTAACAGCTTGTTTGGCGTAAAACGGCATGCGGATAAATGCCGGAAGCATCCTAAGCAAAGGAAGTATTCCCAAGCCGGATCTTTCTTTAACCTTAACGCCCTTAATATCTGTTATTGGCATAGTTACTTTAGCAAACTTCTTAACATCCTTGACCAAGTTGATGATTTCTTTTTCGTCTTCCGGCGATACACTAATCAAGTGCTGCCGCAGTTTTTGGACATTACGGTACAGATGTACGCTTTGGCCGTTATATTCCGAAGTTAAAAATGGGTCCCTGTAATATACCGGAGTAGTGTCGTCAAGCGCACCGACGTTGTGCCATAGCTTGTTTAAGGGCGTCCCGGGAGACGAGCCTGTCAGCCAGTGCATGCCCCCTTCAAACAGATATCCATTCCTTCGCCAGCCGGTGGACGCTCCGCCCGGTATTGCGTGCGCCTCATAAATCGTTACGTCAAACCCGCTCTGCAGCGCATACACCCCTGCCGTAAGTCCGGCAATCCCTGCGCCGATGACTGCTACTTTTCCCATGCTTGAGTTCCTCCCTAAACACGAAATGCAGGCTTGGCACCTAGCGCTCTTTGATCTCGACTCCACCCATAATCACCCGGCCGATAATGCGCAAGAGGCGTTCGTTGTGTTCACGCACATTGTGGACCATGCGCCGCCCGGCCAAAATGCCGCCGTCTTCCTGCCCGGCCAGCGACACTTCGCCTAGAACGACAGTTCCCTCATAGACCACGGCTAGACCAGCCGGAATCACAATATCGACCCCGCCCATTATGGCGCTAATGTCCAACAACGTCTCGCCCGCCGGGATCTCGGCGGTGGTTAAGTCAAGGTCGACGCCGCCCATCAAGGCGAAGTAACTTCCGCTCTCCAGTTTCCACGGACTCTTGCCGCCCCGTTTTATGCCACCCAGAAAAGCGGAATTGCCGCGCCCGGCTACTACCGGGCCGCGGATAAGGCTGATGGCCACAAAAATCAAAATCACCGGCCAGAAGATATTCCAGAACCGACTCATGTCCACCTCGAACAGGTTAAGGTTACGGCCCAAATAAATGGCACCGACGGCTACTAGGAGCAATCCGCTGCCTAGCTGTCCCCAAGAAAAGCCCGCACGCCGCTCGGCGTCACGTCCGCCTAGCCGAAACGAAAGAATCAGCCAGTCTAGGCCGATAATGAGAGGAATCGCCGGCCACCAGTCCCAAATATTACCAACATCAATGTAAAACCCAATTCCTAAGTTGTTGAGAAGAAAGATTGCGGCCAAAATCAGGAGAAACACACCGACAACATGACGCTCATTGATCAAACGCATATACAGCACTCCTCCCTTGGGTTCTCAATAACTGAATTTAGTATACACTAGAATGCTTAGTCATAAGTTAAGCGAATGTTATATTTTGCGTCACGCTTGTGCCTTTGGCAGGCAGTTGATCTCGTATAAAAGAAAGCCCCTAGGAGACGCACATGGTCCTCTCCTAGGGCATATTGTTCTACTCGTTTGCTCCCGTCGGTGTGGGGCCCCTGCACAAATCGCCAAAGGTCTTAAGCGATAGCACCACTTTGCCGTTGTCACGCACGAATACGGCGTAACCGAGCAGCCCGCAGCCAAA
>JAVSME010000012.1:0-3846 GCA_039666315.1 Bellilinea sp.
CTTTACCGCTGCAGAAAGAACGAGGCGTCGCCCGCTTTTTCCGTCAGCCGACCGTCTTTCATTAATCCCAGCCCTTCCATCCACCGCTCAAATTCCGGCGCCGGACGCAGTCCCAGCAATTCACGCAGGGTAACATCGTCGTGAAAACCGGTATCCTGGTAACTGAGCATCACATCGTCGCCCATCGGAATACCCATGAAATAATTGGCGCCTGCCATGGTCAACAGCATGGTGGCGATTTCCTGGTCGCTTTGATCGGCGTTGGTGTGGTTGGTATAGCACGGCGCCATGCCCATCGGCAACCCGTGCAGTTTGCCCATGAAGTGATCTTCCAGTGACGCGCGGATGATCTGCTTGCCGTCGTAAATGGTTTCCGGTCCGATAAAACCGGAGACGTTATTGACCATGAAGGGGTAGTAGTGGCGGCCAAAGCCGTAGGTGCGCGCTTCCATGGTCAACTCATCAACCCCGTGCTCACAGCCAACCGCCATTTCGGAGCCCTGACCGGTCTCGAAATAGAGCAGGTTGGGTCCCGGCGCGCTGCCCATCTTGCGGATCAGGTCTTGAGCCTCATCAATCATCGCCGCATCAATACCGAAGGATTTGTTGGCTGCCTCGGAACCGGCAATGCTCTGGAACAAAACCGAAACCGGCGCGCCTTCACGGACGGCTTGCATCTGGGTGGTAATATGCGAAAGGATGCAGTTCTGGGTGGGGATTTCCCACTTCTGAATAAAATCGTAACTGTTTTGCATGAGCAGCTTGGTGCCGGCCACCGAATCCTCAGCCGGGTTGATGCCGATGATGGCATCGCCCGAACCGTAACTCAAACCTTCCATGATCGTTGCCAGAATGCCGCCCCAATTATCGTTGGGATGGTTGGGCTGCAAGCGGGAAGACAGGGTACCTTTCATGCCAATTTCGGTTTGGGCGCGCGAGGTGATGCGGATCTTGCTGGCGGCATACACCAGGTCCATTACATCCATCAACTTGGCGACCCCGGCAATCATCTCAGAAGTAAGCCCGCGGCTGACCCGGCGGATGTCGTCACAGGTGGTCTTATGATCCAGCAGCCATTCGCGCAGGTAGCCCACCGTCCAACCCTTGATCTCCTGGTAAATGGTGGTGTTGATGTCGTCGTAGATCACGCGGGTGACTTCATCTTCTTCGTAGGGGACGATGGGATTATTATAAATGTGTTCCAGCGTCAATTCAGTCAGCACATAACGGGCGGCATTGCGCTCGGTGACCGTGCGCGCGGCAATGCCCAGGCACTCGTCGCCGGATTTTTTCTCGTTGGCTTTGGCGAGCACTTCCTTGATCGAGCCGAATTCGTACGTATGCCCGAACAGTTTCGCTCTCAATTGCATTGAAATCCTCCTTCCCAATAATTCTCGGTTTTGCCGGGTTTTTCTCGATCCAACCAGCAGTGGATGCTGCCATTTTTTCTCAACGATTTACCCGCTGCTCATGGTCAGCGGCGCGGCAGTGCTTCACCTCATGGAACGCGGCGCAGCAATACCGTGCCGGGTTCCATGAGGCTATTCGGAAGGCAAGGTCAACCGGGCAAAACGTTGTGATCGCAGCGTTGAGGGCCTTCTCATTCTGCCTTGGGCAGGATCATCTCAACATCGCCGTGCGGGCGGGGGATGACATGCACGCTGACCAGTTCGCCAATCCGCTGCGCCGCAGCCGCCCCGGCGTCGGTGGCGGCTTTCACCGCGCCCACGTCCCCGCGCACCATCACCGTCACGTAACCGCCGCCGATGTATTCCTTGCCGATCAACTTCACGTTGGCGGCTTTCACCATCGCGTCCGCCGCTTCGATCGCTCCGACCAGTCCTTTGGTCTCGATCATTCCCAATGCAATCATCTGAATAGTCATCAAAGTCTCCTTTTTGGTTGGTTCTTTTATGTGTGGTGCGGGGGCTTTCTGCGCCTCCGCTGCCGGAGCAGAGGGTAAGGCTGGCGACGCAGCGGGTTTTTCCTCCGCCGGCGGCGGAACTTCGCTGACTGCCAGCGCCTGGTGGCTGGGCAAGCGGCAGTAGCGCGACCCCGGAATGGCCGGATTCTGGCAGCGCGCGCCGCTCTTGGTAATTGCCTGACACTGGGTATCACTCATCGGGTTTCATCTACTCCCTTCCGCTATGCGCTTTGGTGCCTTTCAAGTTTTTCCAGCACGCGGCGAACAATTTGCTCCACCTGACTGGCTTCGACGCTGCCCGCATCGCCCGGCGCGGTTTGAGCGCCTTCAACATCGGGCGCCAGGGTCAGCGCAGCCGCGGGCGGGGGGTTGCTCTCGTATGCCAGCCGTTTGATGTTCATCAGGTGGGTGGTGGTGATGTTATCGCTGATCACAGCACCGCCCAGACCGCCCGGCGCGAGCGTCATCGCCGGAACGACCCCGGTCGAGGCGCCAATCGCGCCCATGGTGCCCCACGAATTAACCACAATCCGAAAAGCCGGTTTTTCGATGCCAAACGCCAGGATCACTTCCTCGTCGCGGGCGTGGATCACCAGCGAATGACCGTCACCACCATATTTAAGCAATTGGATGGAGCGTTCGCATCCGGCATGCCAGCCGTCCTCAACCATGAAGCCGATGACGGTGGTCAGTTTTTCGCCGCTCAATGGGTGCTCGCGCCCCACGCCGGGCAAGTCAACCACCAGGATGCGGGCGCACTTGGGCACGCTGATGCCGGCAAGCTGCGCCAATTGCTGGGGAGTCTTGCCCACCGCTTTGGGGTTCATCACCCCGGGCGCCGGGTAGAGCAGCCGCGAGATGGCGGGAACATCGTCTGGCGGCAGCCAATAAGCGCCGTTTTTCTTCATCTCTTCGCGCAGTTGCTGGGCAATGGGTCGGTCGGCGACCACGCACTGCTCGGTGGAGCAAATCACGGAGCAATCGAACGCCTTGCTGTTGACGATATCGCGGGCGGCTTTGACCACATCCGCGCTGCGGTCAACATAGACCGGGACGTTTCCGGGACCCACGCCGATTGCCGGTTTGCCCACACTGTGAGCCGCCTTGACCATGCCCGTGCCGCCAGTCGCCAGAATCAGCGAAGTGGCGTAGTGGCGCATCAGTTCCTGGGTGCCCTCCAGGGTAATGTTCTGCATACAGGACACCAACCCCTTGGGCATGCCCGCCGCCTCGCCTGCCTCAACCATCACCCGCACCGCCTCGTAGGTCGAGGCGCGCGCGGCTGGATGGGGCGCCACCACAACCCCGTTACGCGCCTTGACACTGATCAGGATTTTATAGATGGCGGTCGAGGTCGGATTGGTGGAAGGAGTCAGCGCGGCAACAACGCCGATCGGCCAGGCAATTTCGATCACCCGGCGGCGCTCGTCGCGGTTGATAACGCCGGTGGTCTTGATGTCTTTGATCGATTCCCAGACCGTCTTGCTGGCAAACTCGTTCTTAACCTGTTTGTGGCGGGCAACGCCGTAGCCGGTTTCCTCATGAGCCAACTGACCCAGCCGGGCAGATTCCTTGAACGCGGCTTCCGCCATCGCGGAACAGATGCGGTCAACCTCCTCCTGTCCGGCAAAGGCAAAGGCGCGCTGCGCCTCGCGGGCGCGCACGGCCAACTGACGGGCTTCCTGGATGGAGCGCAAATCCAAATCATAATTCTCTGGTAGTGCCATAACACCTCCTGAGGGGTGGTTTTGTGCCAGACTCGCGTTTACCGAAAACGATAAAGAGCCTTACTGGTACTAGAATTTTTTCGGATAGCGGGCGACTTCGAGGACAGCGTCCTGGAACGCCTGGCAAGCCGCCCGGCAGGCGCTCTGCGTCCCGGACAGCAGCGCGCCGGAAAAGTTGGTCTCCGACGGCGGCTT
>JAVSME010000021.1:0-3077 GCA_039666315.1 Bellilinea sp.
CGCCTGTGGCTGCCGCACCTAGTTCCGTGTTGACGGCACGCGAGACAGAAATTCTTGACTTAATGGCGCGCGGCCTGAACAACGCCGCCATCGCTAAGGCGGCGTTTATCAGCGAGCAGACGGTCAAGAACCACATCACCAGCATCATGCGCAAGCTAGACGTCGCAGACCGCACGCAGGCAGTAATCGAGGGCGTCAAGCTCGGGTTAACGAAGATTCAGTAGGGACGGGGGCTCCTAGCGGAGCAGCTTACCTACTGACCCATCCGTACAACCCGCACCAGGTCAGCGGTGTTAAAGGTATCTGTTTGTGCAAGGTGGATCCGATAGTTGTCGATGACCACTGTGGCCTTGCCGGATCTTACTTCTGCGCCAAATGCCTTTTGTGCATCATCTTGGTTATTAAACACGAACCAGACGGTGCGGGGGTCGTTTTCTAGTCTGGGGATTCTGCTAAGTGACTCATCGCCCACCGTAAACTGCACCCGACGCCACAATTCATCATACTCTACAACCGCATAGGTGCCACTGATGGTCGCCCGACCAGAAAACTGAATAAGGGACGAACTAAGCCCTTCTTCCGCATGCGTTTCGTTTCGCACTACTCTCATTCCGGCAATCATGGTTCCCTCACCGACTTTGGTGCCGTCAAAAACATGGGGAGTCGCTCTGGCGCACCCGGCCAAAACCAGCATTAGAACCCCCAGCAGAATGACATGCAACTTCTTCATGATATTTCCCCTCCCTCCAAATCACACCTCTTCTACAATTGTAGCTAATTGCTCGGTGTGATTCAAGTATAAATTTCTTGTGATTCCTCTTTGTGGCACAGTTCCCGCAAGCACCTTCACAGAAGGGGCTTTTTTGCTGTCGGAGGGGAAAACCATATAGTACCCGAGTACTGCTGTGACCTTCACAAAGCCAGTACTCCTAGGGACTCAAGACAGGACTAGAGCCTCATGTGTGTTGCGTGGACGGGGTGTAGACTAGGGGCAGGAAGTTAGTAGTGCCCAGTGCCCAGTGCCTAGTGCTCAGTGCTCAGTGCTCAGTGCCTAGTAGCACGAAAACGCTCCCGGCTCATGGCTCCTAGTAGACGGATGCACTTGGCAGTTGGCACTTCGTGGAACGATGCGCTCACAGCTCATAGCTCACAACTCACAGCTCGTAGAAAGGAGGGATACAAGTGAACAAACTAATGAAGATGTTTCGCGACCAATCCGGACAAGGCATGGTGGAGTATGGGCTAATCATTGCGTTAGTTGCAATTGTTGTCATAGTGGCGATTACTGCTCTTGGCGGCGAGATCGCAGCAGTGTTTAACGAAATTGTTGCCGGTTTGGGGCTCCGTCCATAACCCCAAATGCAGCGGTTATCACAATTGACACACCCCCTCACCACCCTTAGCCCTACTTGCGGCACACAAGTAGGGCGCTTTTTTCAAAGTGGCCAGTGTTTCGTGTCCCAGATTGCAGCGGAAAGCGGAAGGCGGAAAGCGGACAGCCACTCCCCCTCATGATTCACGATTCACGATTCACGATTCATGATTGCCCCGCTCACCGCTCACCGCTGGCGGCCGGCGGCTGGCGCCTGGCAGCACCCACAAGCGACAAGGGACAAGCGACACCCACAAAAGGAGGTCCTATGCGCAGACAAAACGAGAGAGGCCAAGCCCTAGTAGAACTGGCTCTCGTGTTGCCGATTCTGCTGTTGGTGCTTATGGGCATAGTGGACTTCGGGCGCGTCTTTCACGGGCACTTGGCGGTTACGTCGGCTTCGCGCCAAGCCGCACGCGAGGCAAGCCTTGGGCGCACAGACGCGGAAATCATAAGCGCGGCGAGAAACGCGGCCTCGCCGTTACCGCCGGGACAGATAGCAGTTACGGTGACTCCCGCCTTTTCGGCGCGTCAAGCTGGCACTTCCATAGAAGTTACAGTTACCTATTCCCTGCAGATTATTACGCCGCTTATCCAGCCGTTTTTCCCCAACCCCTATGTAGTCATAGCAAGGGCGGTGACAAGGCGCGAATGAACAGAGAGTTAGAGCGCGGTGGAATAGCCGTAATAGTGCTTGCTTCCATGGTCATAGTTCTTGGATTTGGCGCAGTAGTAATCGACGGTGGCATGTTGTACCACACCCAGGCTCGGCTGCAAAGCGCGGTCGATGTCGCCGCACTCGCAGGTGCACGCGTGCTGCCGAGCCAAGGAGCGACCGCAGCCATCGCACTGGCGACAGCCGTGGCGACGGAAAACGGTCTTAGCGGCAACGAGATTGCGGTAACGGTGGACTTAGCCACGCAGTCGGTGGCGGTCAATGCACGCCGCACGGTGAATCTAGGCTTGGCTCGCGTCTTAAATCGCCCCCAGGCCGAAGTCGGCGCGTCTGCCGCTGCTGCGGCGCAGTCGGTTTCGGGGCTGCGCGGTGCGGCGCCTCTAGGCGTAGTTTGGCGCGACTTTGTCTTTGGGCAAGTCTACGACCTTAAGGTAGGCGGGGGGAGTGGGGAGCAAGGTTGGTACGGGGCGCTAGACCTTGGTGTGCGCGGTGGGGGTGCCAAGGAATATCGCGATGATTTAACGTATGGGTGGGAGGGCTTGTTAAGGGTAGGCGACGACGTGCCGCTAAAAACCGGCAATATGTCCGGGCCTACGGAACAGGCTATCCGCGATCGCCTCGCTAGGTGTACCCATGTGCCGAGCTGCACTTTCACGCAGTTTGTGCCTCGCTGTCCTAGGCTGTTGATGGTACCGGTAGTCACTCCGCCCGATGACAGAAAGGTAGAGGTCCTCGGATTTGCCGGGTTTTTTATCGAAGGCTTACCGCGTAGCGGCAAGGACAGCTTTATTCGCGGGCGTTTCGTGCAGTTTGTCGTCGAGGGCGAGGCCGGTACAGCCGGCTCATATGGGGCACGGACATTTAACCTCATAAGGTAAGAACAACCGTCCCTCATCGACACTCCCCGTAAGGAGGTTCAACATGGATAGCACAAGCAAGAAGCTATTGCTTTTGGCCTTAGTCCTGGCGTTAGCCGCAGGGCTGGGGGTGTATTACTTTTTTGCCGGGTTGGAAAGAAAAGCGCTAGTC
>JAVSME010000033.1:0-3007 GCA_039666315.1 Bellilinea sp.
GCCCACCAAGGCGACGATGGGTAGCCGGCCTGAGAGGGTGAACGGCCACACTGGGACTGAGACACGGCCCAGACTCCTACGGGAGGCAGCAGTAGGGAATATTGCGCAATGGGGGAAACCCTGACGCAGCGACGCCGCGTGAGTGACGAAGGCCTTCGGGTCGTAAAGCTCTGGCTTTGGGGACGAGTGAAAGACGGTACCCAAGGAGGAAGCCCCGGCAAACTACGTGCCAGCAGCCGCGGTAATACGTAGGGGGCGAGCGTTGTCCGGAATTATTGGGCGTAAAGGGTGTGTAGGCGGCTTTGCAAGTCAGATGTGAAATTACACGGCTTAACCGTGGAAGTGCATTTGAAACTGCAGGGCTTGAGTTCGGAAGAGGAAAACGGAATTCCTAGTGTAGCGGTGAAATGCGTAGATATTAGGAGGAACACCGGTGGCGAAGGCGGTTTTCTGGGCCGACACTGACGCTGAGGCACGAAAGCGTGGGGAGCGAACAGGATTAGATACCCTGGTAGTCCACGCCGTAAACGATGGATACTAGGTGTAGGGAGTATCGACCCTCCCTGTGCCGCAGTTAACGCAATAAGTATCCCGCCTGGGGAGTACGGCCGCAAGGTTGAAACTCAAAGGAATTGACGGGGGCCCGCACAAGCAGCGGAGCATGTGGTTTAATTCGAAGCAACGCGAAGAACCTTACCAGGACTTGACATCCCTCTGAATCATTTAGAGATAGATGGGGCTTACCGAAAGGTAGGACAGAGGAGACAGGTGGTGCATGGTTGTCGTCAGCTCGTGTCGTGAGATGTTGGGTTAAGTCCCGCAACGAGCGCAACCCTTATTCCTAGTTGCCAGCATTAAGTTGGGCACTCTAGGGAGACTGCCGGGGATAACTCGGAGGAAGGTGGGGATGAGGTCAAATCATCATGCCCTTTATGTCCTGGGCTACACACGTGCTACAATGGCCGGTGACAAAGAGCAGCCAAGCGGTAACGCCGAGCGAATCTCGTAAAACCGGTCTCAGTTCAGATTGTGGGCTGCAATTCGCCCACATGAAGTAGGAGTTGCTAGTAATCGCGAATCAGCATGTCGCGGTGAATACGTTCCCGGGCCTTGTACACACCGCCCGTCACGCCATGGGAGTTGGGGGCACCCAAAACCGGATAAAATCCGTCTAAGGTGAACTCAATGACTGGGGCGAAGTCGTAACAAGGTAGCCGTATCGGAAGGTGCGGCTGGATCACCTCCTTTCTAGGGAGTAACCAAGCAGCCGAAGCGTACGAAAAGATGGAAAACTTCAAACTCTATCCAGTTTCAGGGGTCTACAAGACTCACTGATGCACCTTGAAAACTGCATAACGCAATTTAAAACGAGAAAAGAAATAAAAGTAAAGCAGGGTAGTGAAAAAAATAACTATACTGCAATTTCGCAAATAAAAAGATTAAAGATCAAGCTATAAAGAGCATAGGGTGGATGCCCAGGCACCAGAAGCCGATGAAGGACGTGGTAAGCTGCGAAAAGCTGCGGAGAGCTGCAAACGAGCTTCGACCCGCAGATGTCCGAATGGGGAAACCCTCTTGGAGTAATGTCCAGGAACGCATACATGAATCCATAGTGTATGTGAGGCACACCCGGGGAACTGAAACATCTAAGTACCCGGAGGAAGAGAAAGAAAAACCTCGATTCCCTAAGTAGCGGCGAGCGGAAGGGGAAGAGCCCAAACCGGTATAGAGGTTAGAGGTTAGAGATTAGAGGTTAGAAAAAATAGAGGTTAGAGGTTAGAAATTAGAGGTTAGAGGAGAGGCTGGGAGTCAGAGAGATCTGGCGACCGGAGCTTTATTTCTAACATCCAACATCCAACATCCAACATCTAAAATCTAACATCCAACATCTAATTTCCAACTTCTATATCGGGGTTGTGGAGCGGTCAAAAACGTTTCAAGGAAGTCAGTCGAAGCGACTGGAAGGTTGCGCCAGAGAAGGTGAAAGCCCTGTAGGCGAAGACTAAATTAGGAACAAGACCGGATCCGGAGTACCACGAGGCACGTGAAACCTCGTGGGAAGCAGGGAGGACCACCTCCCAAGGCTAAATACTAACTGGTGACCTATAGCGATTAGTACCGTGAGGGAAAGGTGAAAAGAACCCCGGGAGGGGAGTGAAATAGAACCTGAAACCCTATGTTTACAGACTGTGGAAGTGCCATAAGAGCACGACCGCGTACTTTTTGTAGAACGGACCGGCGAGTTACGGTAGCATGCGAGGTTAAGCACTGATGGTGCGAAGCCGCAGGGAAACCGAGTCCTAAAAGGGCGTAATAGTATGTTGCTGTAGACCCGAAACCAGGTGACCTATCCAAGGGCAGGGTGAAGCTGAAGTAAAATTCAGTGGAGGCCCGAACCCACTGCTGTTGAAAAAGTAGGGGATGACCTTTGGATAGGGGTGAAATGCCAATCGAACCTGGAGATAGCTGGTTCTCCCCGAAATAGCTTTAGGGCTAGCCTCAGGATATAAGCCATGGAGGTAGAGCACTGAATGGGCTAGGGGGCCAACAAGCTTACCGAACCCTATCAAACTCCGAATGCCATGGAATTTTAAGCCTGGGAGTCAGACTATGTGAGATAAGTTTCATAGTCAAAAGGGAAACAGCCCAGACCAACGGCTAAGGTCCCCAAGTGCAGGTTAAGTGGAAAAGGATGTGGAGTTGCGCAGACAACCAGGATGTTGGCTTAGAAGCAGCCACTCATTCAAAGAGTGCGTAATAGCTCACTGGTCGAGTGACTCCGCGCCGAAAATGTCCGGGGCTCAAACCTGACACCGAAGCTTTGGCATACAGAAGATAATTCTGGATGGGTAGGGGAGCGTTGTATTAGGACTGAAGCCTGACCGAAAGGACAGGTGGACATAATACAAGAGAGAATGCCGGTATAAGTAGCGAAAGGGTGGTGAGAATCCACCCCGTCGAAAACCTAAGGTTTCCTGAGGAAGGTTCGTCCACTCAGGGCCAGTCG
>JAVSME010000026.1:0-2702 GCA_039666315.1 Bellilinea sp.
CCACCCGCCTGATTGGCGCGCTGGTGATGGTGCACGGCGACGAAAAAGGCGTTGCGCTGCCGCCGCGCCTAGCCCCAACCCAAGTAGTCATGATTCCGATTGGGCCGCCCAAGCTCCGCGAGAAGGTTATGGAAAAATTCGACGGAGTGTTTGCGGCACTTCGACAGGCGGGGGTACGCGTAAAGAGCGACATCAGCGACGCAACGCCCGGGTTTAAGTTTAACGAGTGGGAAATGCGCGGTGTGCCGCTGCGCCTTGAGCTTGGCCCGCGCGATGTCGACAGCAACCAGTGTATTCTCGTGCGGCGTGACACCGGTGAGAAGACAACAGCCAGCCTAGAGAACATCGTGGCGCGCGTCAAGATGCTGCTTGACGAGATTCAGCTTAACATGTACCAGCGTGCGCTAGCTTTCCGCTCGGCCAACAGCCACACGCACATTGAGTCACTGGCCGACCTCACGAATCATATCTGTGCCAAAGAGGCATCAGGCGAGCTAGCCGGCTGGGTGCTGGCCGGCTGGTGCGGCAAAGAGTCGTGCGAGTCCGCCATCAAGGAAGAAACGAAGTTCACGTCGCGCAACATCCCCTTCGACCCCCCGACGACCAAGACCCACTGCATAACCTGCGGCGCACCGGCCTCGACCACGCTCTGGCTAGCCCGAGCCTACTAGAAAAAAACAAAAGGGACGGTTCTTCTTGTTTTGAAGAACCGTCCCGCGCGTCCGTGTCCCACGCGTAATGAGGAAGATTTTGCTCTATATATAACATTAACTTATAAATAACAGCAGGAATTCTTATGAGTGCTACAGAATACTTTGTATCGGTTCAATACAAGGTGGAGGTGTACTCATTGCCTGATTTAATGGTTACTCTGACTGGTGTTGCTGTTGGTGTCTTGTCGGTGATTCTCGTGAGGGCCGGCAACCCCGGCAACATGGGCTACTGTATAGCCTGTTTTGTCAGAGATATCGCTGGAGCGATCGGTTTCCACCGCGCCGCAGCTGTTCAGTACCTGCGCCCCGAGATTATGGGTCTTTCTATTGGTGCCTTCTTCAGTTCTGTTGTCACTCGGGAGTTTCGCCCCCGCGGTGGCTCATCGCCGCTCCTTCGGTTCGTGCTTGCCGTCACCTTTATGGTTGGTGCACTTATCTTTCTCGGTTGTCCGGTTCGCGCGTTCTTGCGCCTAGCCGGAGGAGACTGGAATGCGCTCTATGGTGTTGCAGGCCTGACCGTGGGTATCGCGGTTGGCTTTAGCCTGGTCAAGCGCGGCTTCACGTTAGGCCGCACGACGGAGACAAATATGAGTGCCGGGTATGTTATGCCATTGTTGATGATTGGGCTACTGGTGCTACTATATTTCGCCCCAAACTTTATATTCACCAGTACGACCGGTCCCGGTTCACAGGCCGCTCCCATTTTACTCTCCCTTGGCGCCGGACTTCTGCTTGGTGTGCTTGCGCAACGCTCGCGCTTTTGCACTATCGGCGGTATTCGTGACTTTCTCTTCATTCGCGACTCTTATTTGATCAAGGGGACGGTAGCTCTGGTGATTAGCGCATTCATCATGAATACCGCCTTTGGCATGTTTAAGGCTGGCTTTGCCGCGCAGCCGGTCGCCCATACTAATGCTCTGTGGAACTTTATCGGCATGGCTATCGCCGGATTTGCTGCTGTGTTACTGGGGGGTTGCCCGCTTAGGCAAGTAATCCTCAGTAGCGAAGGTAATGTTGACTCGGGAATCACTGTCCTTGGGTTACTGGTGGGGGCTGCTCTGGTGCACAACTTCGGCCTCGCCTCATCGGCTGCCGGGGTCACCCAAAATGGCATGGTTGCGGGCATGCTTTCGCTGGGCGTGGTTGTTGTTATCGGGCTCTCTAACGGCCCTGGGGCTATTCTCTTTGGGCAAAAATCTGTCAGTTCAGGGGGGCGTTAAGATGGCAAATGCAATCAACACCACTGTTGTTGACACACGCGGGCTATCCTGCCCCATTCCCGTGATAATGACTCGGGAGGCACTGGCCTCCTTGCAGGTAGGCGCAAGGCTTGAAATACTGGTAGATGAGGCTGTCGCCAAGGAAAACGTCAGCCGCCTTCTCCGAAGCAATCGCTTACAGCCGGAGGTCCAAACAACCGCAGACGGGTGGCGGATTGCGGTTGTCAAATGACGCCGGACGCAGTGCGTTCATAGTATTTGAGTCTCATCACCTGGCATTTCAGGCCGAAGCCGTGCTGACGCGGGCGAAAGTCTCATTCCCCTATGTAATTGTCCCGGCACCGAGGCACCTAACCCAAAGCTGTGATTACGCCCTGCGGCTGCCTCTAGTGTGTTTGGCAGAGGCAAGGGAGTTACTGGTAGAGGCAGGGCTCGTAGCAGGCATCGAATATTACAGCGCCTAAAAAACAAAAGGGACGGTTCTTCTTGTTTTGAAGAACCGTCCCGCGTCTTTAGCGTCCCCTGATCAGACGTCTCTCGACTGCAATGCTGTCTTCGCGACTGGTTGCCGGGGCCGCGAAGTTCACGTTATGCTCAGGGAAGAGGCCCTCTACTTGCTGCAGCCACCCGGAGAGAGCACTTAGATCGCTGGCCAAATAGAATCCGCCCTTAAGCTGGATCAAGTGATCGGCATTGACTATCCCGACAAGAGTGGGGCTACTCTGCCCGCGCCAGCGCTCCCGAATCCAATGCCAGCGCATGGCCATAT
>JAVSME010000032.1:0-2680 GCA_039666315.1 Bellilinea sp.
TTACCGCCTCGGCATAAGCTAACGCCGGTATGCCGGACGAATGGGTGAGCAGGTGCAGAATGGTCACGCGCTCGCCCTGCGGCCTCACCGGAAACGGCACGTGCAGGTCGACCGGGTCGTCAAGGCGGAGCTTCCCCTGTTCGGCTAGCTGCATAATGGCTAGCGCAGTAAAAGACTTGGTCACCGAGCCGATGCCATACAGCGTCTTCGTCGTGGCCGGGAGCCCGCGCGCCACATCCTTGTAGCCAAACGCTCGCGCCCACACCACTTCCTCACCCTTGACGACGGCAGCTGTCAGCGACGGCAGTTTAGTTTCGGACAGCTTCTCCAGAATAAACTCCTCTAACCTAGCAAACACAACGCCACCTCCTTGTATTTAGCACACACAGGTGCTGTGTGGGGAGTTCGACGCGAGGAGGGAGAATCCTTTTTGGCAACTCACCTGCAGACCGCCCTTGGTTTTGCTGCCGTGTAGGTAAGCTCACTGGCTCCCTATCCCCTGTTCTAATCCACGGCGCCGACGCTGGCGGGAGCTGGATCGAAAGACTGGTGGCATCTCTTCGCGCGCGAATGCACAAATATGCCGCTGGTGCGGTTTCAATCCCTTATTAGGTAGACTGGCGGCCTCTGTGAGTCTTCGCAAATAGGCATCGAGGTCAAGTTTCAATCCCTTATAGGTAGACTGGCGGCAAGGGCGCAGCCCGGCACCGCAGCGTAGCGGCTACGCAGTTTCAATCCCTTATAGGTAGACTGGCGGCTAAGATGAACAGCGCGAAGACGGGACAGCACACGATGTTTCAATCCCTTATAGGTAGACTGGCGGCCGCGACTGGGAGCACGGCAGCGGCTGGAGCTACCGGGTTTCAATCCCTTATAGGTAGACTGGCGGCCGCGACTGGGAGCACGGCAGCGGCTGGAGCTACCGGGTTTCAATCCCTTATAGGTAGACTGGCGGCGAGGGAGCGCTGCCGGTGGTCATCACGGGCGACGGGTTTCAATCCCTTATAGGTAGACTGGCGGCGGAGATGAGGCGGCTGCTTGAGACTGGAGAGCTAGGGTTTCAATCCCTTATAGGTAGACTGGCGGCGCAAGGTCGCTATGAGGATGTGGTGGTTACTCCGGGTTTCAATCCCTTATAGGTAGACTGGCGGCTTAAGGAGATGCTGTCACGGCTGATGTTCTCCGTAAAGTTTCAATCCCTTATAGGTAGACTGGCGGCGATATAGCTGAGTCGATGCGGATGGTGCAGCACGGGTTTCAATCCCTTATAGGTAGACTGGCGGCTCCCCGTGACGGCCAGATAGTGCATGCACTGCACGGTTTCAATCCCTTATAGGTAGACTGGCGGCGGATATCAAAACGCGTTCTGGAGGCGAAGCGAGTGGGGTTTCAATCCCTTATAGGTAGACTGGCGGCCGGTCACGGCTGCGGCAGGCTCGCGGCGGGAGGGAGTTTCAATCCCTTATAGGTAGACTGGCGGCTGGGACAAATCAGCCGAAGCCTGCGCCCAGTATTTGTCGTTTCAATCCCTTATAGGTAGACTGGCGGCCCAAACGCAGCGACCTGTTGAGCCGCTGCCTGCCAGGTTTCAATCCCTTATAGGTAGACTGGCGGCGCATCGTCTTCGGGTGTGCCTCTGTGGTCGTGGCCGTTTCAATCCCTTATAGGTAGACTGGCGGCTCTCACCTTGCGACAGGGCATTGGCGCGGCCTGTGCGGTTTCAATCCCTTATAGGTAGACTGGCGGCTCATGCGCCTACGCGAAGATCTTGAAAAAATCAGGTTTCAATCCCTTATAGGTAGACTGGCGGCCGGGATTCAAGGACACAAAGACAGGAGTAAAGATGGTTTCAATCCCTTATAGGTAGACTGGCGGCCATTCTAGACGTTTATGAGGAAATGTTGTTCCAAGGTTTCAATCCCTTATAGGTAGACTGGCGGCGCGCCACGGTTGCGTAACAGGCCATATAATGTACTGTTTCAATCCCTTATAGGTAGACTGGCGGCCCCTTGCCGTACAGGTAGACATCTAGCACATGACCAGTTTCAATCCCTTAATAGGTAGACTGGCGGCGAACCGCTCCGCGCCCGTTAGCATCTTGAAACTCTAGTTTCAATCCCTTATAGGTAGACTGGCGGCCCGAAGGCCTAAGTAAGTTAAACTCAGCGTAAGCGAGTTTCAATCCCTTATAGGTAGACTGGCGGCCTTGCCGTACAGGTAGACATCTAGCACATGACCACGTTTCAATCCCTTATAGGTAGACTGGCGGCCCATTAGCCATTGTTTGGCTAGATACAGTATGAGGTTTCAATCCCTTATAGGTAGACTGGCGGCCCACTTCGGGCCATACTGCGGATGTTGGCTGTACTGTTTCAATCCCTTATAGGTAGACTGGCGGCGGGATTATTGCCGCACCTGTAGCTGTATTAACGTCTGGTTTCAATCCCTTATAGGTAGACTGGCGGCTAGTAGAGCGCGCAAGAGTGCTACTAGTGCCAAAGCTAGTTTCAATCCCTTATAGGTAGACTGGCGGCGGCTTAGACCCGAGTACCCGAGGCGTTCTGAATGACAATCGAAAAGTGAGCCACGTGATAGTCGAGAATTGAGCCACTAGTGATAATCGAGAATTGAGCCACCAATGGGAAGCAATGGTGTTAACATATGGGTGTTTCCCTCGTTC
>JAVSME010000014.1:0-2658 GCA_039666315.1 Bellilinea sp.
CGACGAGTACCGGGGCAGGGTGCTAATGGGCTTTGCGGCGCTTGTAAATGTGGTCACGCTAGCTTCTATGGGTCTTGCGGGCATTGCGGGTGACATTTTCGGCATAAGAAGCGTGTTTCTGCTGGCAGGCGCGCTGTGCTTCATATCTGCCTGCATTGGCTGGCTACGGCTACGCGAGCTCTCCACGGACGTAAGCTGGCGTTAATCAGCTCAGTGACCTCAAGCTAAAAAGCCCTTGTTCTAGCCGTTTGGCGAGAAAAGGGCTTTTCTTGAGGCAGTCTAGATTGTCTCTGCTGCATCCTGCAATTTCTTCCATAATGACTCAACGTCTAGTTTCTTAGCCCAGTGGCGCAGGTAATCTAAATCAAGTCCCCCGTATTGAACTTCGTAAACCCGCAGAGCATCAGTGAACTGCTTTTCACTTCCGCCTGATAGCTTTGCCCACCTAAGTTTGGCTAAAATCGTGTCCTCCGGGGTAGATACAAGCAGTTCTATATCCATGAACCTAACGCTCATCTTGCGGACAAACCGCACCCTGTCAAATTCTTCTGCGGTTAATAGCCAGAAATCAACTTTGTCTCCGGAGTCTACGTCAATAAGGTTAAACATGCCCTCTCTGTTTATTGCGTCACAGATGCTCGCTTCGTCTAAGTAATAGTCGGGTTGCGTAAAGGCCGTGAGCAGTTTTTTCGCTCCCGCATGGTGAATAGCAACTACTATATCAATGTCATGGGTAGAGCGGGGTTCACCCTGTAAACTGGAAGCGATAGAACCAGTAATCATATATGGAATTTCGAGATGCACCAGCGTTTGAATCACTTTCTTCAGTAGTTTCGATTGTGACATTTTCTAAGTCTCTCCAAAAGTAGTATCCTAAAGCCCTCGTCCGTTAGGTGCGGGAATCTTTGGCGCAACCCATGAGCAAAGAGTTGGCGCGAAAAGTCAGACAAAGCAAAGGCCTTTTGTAGTCTCTCTTCCGGCGACATTTGACGGAGTATCTGGATATACAGCCTGTGATTTGGCCTAGGCTTGATGTTCATCGGCTGCATTCACCTTCTTTCAAAAAGCTCCATCCGCTTGATATAATTGTAGCAACAAATTCTTCTGTCTGTCAAGAAATTACATGCTATCGACTTACGGCCAGATTTCGCCTAAGGATACAGCTAGGCCCTGAAACACAGCCGACTCAATGCTTCCTCCGTCGGCTATGGCCTGTAAATGGTTTATATCCCTGTCCGGGGTAAAGACGTATTGCGAAATGCGTTTGCGCTCGGGGTCAACAACCCAGTATTCCGCTACCCCACTTCTCATGTATAAATGTAGCTTAGTGGCTAGATCCTTGCCTTTGGTAGTCGGGGACAGGACTTCCACGATTAGTGTAGGGATGCCTTCATACCTGCCGCTCGCATCAACCTTATCCTCGTCGCAAATCACTACAATGTCTGGCTGTACTACATTAGGGTCCTCTTCAAACTTCGTGGCATAGCCAAATAGGCGCACGTCTAGCGGTGCGGTCAGGGCGCGGCACGGCCTGCCCTTAAAAAACGCATAGAAGTGAGCCGCAATCTCACTTACTACGACTTGGTGAGTAAAGCTTGGCGAAGCCAAGAGGTACACCTCTCCGCCGATAAGCTCGTAACGTTGATCGGACGATTCAACTATCGCTAGGTAATCGTCATAGCTCATCGTTCGGCTCGTTTTGTAGCCATAGCTTCCCTCGTGAATAACAAGGTGGTCTGCGCCGCTGTATGCGACCATCTTGGCTACGATCTTGCCGTTTTTTTCAATGATGATGTCTTCTTTTTGCACTAGCGACAGGTACTTACCAAACGCGTTCTGTAAATCCGTAGCGCTAACCCGCATGTGACTACCCCCCACGTATGCTTGCTAATATATTATAGCTTAGTCGCTAAAGCGTCAACCATGATTAGCTAATAGTTAGCTGGCCACAGAGCCTGATTCCACTGATTACCCTGATTAGAGGGAGAAGTTGTAGACAATTTCCTCAATCTAAGTCCTAATCAGGGCAATAAGGCTAATCAGGCTCTGGCTATCCTAAGTAACCCCGTAATTTAGAGCCTGATTCCACTGATTACCCTGATTAGAGGGAGAAGTTGTAGACAATTTCCACAATCTAAGTCCTAATCAGGGCAATAAGGCTAATCAGGCTCTGGTTATCCTAAGTAACCCCGTAGTTTAGAGCCTGATTCCACTGATTACCCTGATTAGAGGGAGAAGTTGTAGACAATTTCCTCAATCTAGGTCCTAATCAGGGCAATAAGGCTAATCAGGCTCTGGTTATCCTAAGTAACCCCGTAGTCTAGAGCCTGATTCCACTGATTACCCTGATTAGAGGGAGAAGTTGTAGACAATTTCCTCAATCTAAGTCCTAATCAGGGCAATAAGGCTAATCAGGCTCTGGTTATCCTAAGTAACCCCGTAGTCTAGAGCCTGATTCCACTGATTACCCTGATTAGAGAGAGAAGTTGTAAAAAAGCCCTTGTTCTAGCCGTTTGGCGAGACAAGGGCTTCTTTGGTCGCGATAGATAGTTGGCAAGCGCTATTGATTGACGGTCAAACGGTTTAGCTTATGAGCGAGGCGAGATTTCTTACGAGCTGCGGTGTTGCGGTGCAGAACGCCCTTGCTGACAGCTTTAT
>JAVSME010000004.1:0-2363 GCA_039666315.1 Bellilinea sp.
TGTCAAGGCCGGAACTTTTTTGACCCATTGCGCCGGAACTTTTTTGACCCACCCTATGGGTCCTGGTTCAGACTTTCACCTCCTCTTTAGGAGCCTGCCCTGAGCCTGCCGAAGGGCGGCTGAGGTGGTTAGGGTTGAAGAGGCCAGCCTTCTTCTTTTCCTTGAGCCGGTAGCTCTCTCCCCGGATGTTGAGGACGGTGCTGTGGTGTAGCAGCCGGTCAAGTACGGCAGAAGCCACTACGGCATCCCCCAGGACTTCGCCCCACTCGGTAAAGCCCTTGTTGGAGGTGAGGATGATGCTGCCGTGCTCGTAGCGGGCAGCGATAAGGGCGAATAGCGCGGTAGCAGCCTGACGGTCATAAGGCCACACTCCAAACTCATCGAGGATCAGGAGTTTGGGTCTGAGGTAGATTTTGAGCCGCTGTTCCAGACGGTTGTGAAGCTGCGCCACCCGCAAGTCCTCAATAAGCTGATGGGTTCGGCTGAAGTAGACCGACAACCCTTGCTCGATGGCCTTTAGCCCCAGACCCACCGCCAGATGGGTCTTGCCCACCCCAGGAGGACCCAGCAGGATGAGGTTGTGGCCGTTAGCCACAAAGGAGAGGGTGGCGAGCTCTTTGACCAGGCGTTTGTCCACACTGGGTTGGAAGCTGAAGTCAAAGTCTTCGAGAGTACGGCGATAAGGGAGCTTGGCCAGCCGCAACCGTAGTTGAAGCTGTTGCTCCTTACGTCCTGCCACCTCTGTTCCCAAGAGGTCATTAAGGAAGTCCAGGTAGGAAAGCTCTTTCTTGGCGGCAGTTTCCAGCCGGGATTCCAACACCGCTTCGAGGTGGTTCATCCCCAGTTGTTGCAGGTATTCCTTGAGCCCGGCCAGAGCCATCATGCCTTACCTCCTACCAGGCTCCGCTCCAAGGCTACGCCCGACCATTGCGACAGGCTCAGGACGGCCTCTGCCGACCGCCATGCGACTGCGCTTCCTACTTCGGTCACTGCGGCACCCTCCGCCAACTCGGCATACTGCTGCAAGGAGCGGACCTGCACCTCGGTGTGAGGCAGCGCAATTTGCTGGGCGATTTTGGTGTTTTTGCCCTCGCTGCAATTATTTGACCCCTTCCCCCGGTTCTGGCTACTGACCGGCAGGGCCAGCGGTAATCCCACCCGTTGGTGAGGTTCTTTGGCCCTGGGATGTTCGGCTACCAATCTTCCGCCGGCATAGACCTTTAGCCTTTCGCCTTCAGCCAGCACCTGAACGCTCTGGTTGATGTATTGCAGGGGAACTGCATACAGGCTGGCTTGGTAGGAAAAGTAGCCATCTATGTTGACCCGGCGAGTCTCCATCAGGAAGCCTTGCCAGACCTGGGGTGGAGGCAGTGCCTTGAGCAAGGGACGTTCTTCCAGTAGTCGCTTGGCTGGGGGCTCGAAGGTGGTGCCGTGGATTCGGGGGTTGGCTTCAGTGTCCAGCCAGTGGATGGCTTTTTGGTTCAGGTCGCTAAGGGTGGTGAACTCGGCGGCGATCCAGAAGTTGCCTTCCAGGTAGCCGATGCCCCGCTCGACCTTGCCCTTGGTGCGGGCTCGGTAGGGTTTGCAGGCTCTGGTGTTGAAGCCCAAGGTCAGGGCGAACTCCAAGAAGCTCTCGTTCCACAGCGGTTGGTTGTTCTCGTCCCTGCCCAGCACCACCAGCTTGGTCTGGTCGTATAGGCAGTGTTGGGGGATACCGCCCAGGTACTCAAAAGCCCGCAGGTGGCAACCGATGAAGGCCCTCAGGTTGGCCTTGGGGATAAACTCCACATACATGGCCCTGGACCAGCCCAACACCATCACGAAGGCCCACAGGTACTGGCTGCTGCCGTCGCTGGCCCGGTATTTGAACCTGCCGAAATCTACCTGGGCTTGCTCACCGGGTAGGGTCTCGAAGCGGATGGTGGCTTTGGAGGAGAGATGTTTCTGCTCACGCCAGGGGTGGACCAGGTCTTTGAGGGCGGTATAGCCTCCGGCGTAGCCTCGCTCTCTGATCTCCCTCAGCAGCACCCGCCCATTAGTGATGCCTTTTTGCCACCGCTCCCTTATGTACTCGCGGAAGGGGTCGAGTCTATGGCCCTGAGCTTTGCGTTTCTTGCGTTCTAGTCTGCCCCCGGCCCGCACATACCGCCGCACTGTATTCCTCGACAATGACAACTCCTCTGCGATTTCCCGCAGCGAACTGCCTTGACCTACCATTTCCAGTATCTTGCGCACGATTTTCACTCCCACCATCTCTGGCCTCCGATACCTTAAGCATCGCAGACCAGCAAGGCTACTTACTGCCGGGGGGTGGGTCAGTTTTGGTCCGGCCCTACTGGGTCAATTTAGCACCGCTTTTAACA
>JAVSME010000046.1:0-2301 GCA_039666315.1 Bellilinea sp.
CATAGCCGTCAAGCGTTAACTCGCGTGCCGTCTTTGCGGCGATATCTCTTCTGTCGCCGGAAAGCATCCATAGCTTGTTGATGCCAAGCCTGCGTAGGCTCGTGATAACACCAGGAGTTTCATGGCGCAGGACGTCGGCGACCCCGATGGAACCTAACCATTCTCCGCCTAGTGCCAGATGGACGACATTTTCCTCTCCTGGTGCTACCGGGACGACAACGCCTTGCTCGGCCATAAGTTGCGCATTACCTAGCAACACCCTCACGCCATCTAACGTCGCTTCTATCCCTCGACCTGCAACTTCGCGCATGTCACTTACGCGCAAAGTAGCCTCGGGCTTGCCATGTGCCTCACAAACTGCACGCGATACCGGATGATTAGAGTGTGCGCCTAAGCTTGCCGCGTATGTTAGGAGCGTTTGTTCACTTACCCCATTACGCGCTGACACGCTTTGCACCGAAAAGTGCCCATGTGTTAACGTCCCTGTTTTGTCGAAAGCCACCGTGGAAGCCTTAGCCAACGCGTCTAAGTAGTTTGCCCCTTTAAACAACACCCCTTGGCGCGAGGCCGCCCCGATGCCGCCAAAGTAGCTTAGCGGCACGGAAACTACTAAGGCACAGGGGCAGGAGATTACCAGCATCACTAAAGCGCGGTACAGCCACTCGCTGAAACTAGCGCCAGGCAGGATTAGCGGTGGCACAACCGCCACTAAGGCAGCGACGGCGACTACGGCCGGTGTGTAGACGCGAGCAAATGTGGTGATGAACCGCTCTGTCGGGGCTTTGCGTTCGCTCGCTTGCTCAACTAACGCTAGAATGCGGGCAACGGCCGAGTCGGCGTAGATTTTGGTCACTTCTAACGTAAATACGCCCGCAGTGTTGACCATCCCGGCAAGGGCTACGTCTCCTGCTTTGACTGAGCGCGGCAACGATTCGCCTGTAAGCGCGGACGTGTCAAGTGATGATGCCCCTTCGCAGACCACGCCATCTAGCGGCACCCGCTCGCCGGGTTTGACGATAATATGTTGGCCGACTTCAACAGACTCCGGTGGGGTGCGAACTAGCCCTGTTGGCGTTAGCAGGTTGGCGTATTCGGGGCGCATACTGAGCAAGGCCGTAATGGAACGGCGCGACTTGTCGACTGCCTTATCCTGAAAATACTCCCCCACTGCGTAAAACACCATTACCGCGGCGGCCTCAGCCGTCTCACCGATGGCAATAGCCCCTAGTGAGGCTATCCCCATTAGGAAGTTCTCATCAAAGACTTGTCCTTTCAGCACATTGCGAGCTGCTATCTTAAGCACCGGCCAGCCCACGAGAACATACGCCACAAGTAGCAGTGCGTGCGGCAGCACGGCAGACTCGGCCGTCTGCCATTGCCACGCCGCTCCGATTAAGAGCAGTGCCACTGCTCCTATTACCGTAGATAGCGACCTAGCCGAACCGCCACAATTCTGGTCGCACGTCTTCCTCTCCACCATGCCTACCGCTCCTCTCTAAAGTGGGCTTGCGCTTCTCGGATAATGTGCAACACATGGTCATCGTCTAAGGCATAGTGGACATTCTTCCCCTCGCGGCGGAATCTAACAAGCCGCGCCATGCGCAGCAAACGCAAGTGGTGCGACACTGCCGGCAGGCTCATTTCAAGAATCCCCGCCAAGTCACAGGTGCAGAGCTCGCCGTGAGCCAAGAGATACAGGATGCGCGTGCGCGTCTCGTCGCCAAGCACCTTAAACAGCTCAGATAGCCCCGCCACCTCAACTATTTTTGCGCGTAGTCCCAAAACATCTGCCTCCGCGTGACCGCTGTTGCACCAATCTGTGCGTGCGTTGTCGTCTATGGTTGCCACCCCCACATGAAGAAATAACGATTAAGCAATTGCTTAATCGTTATTCTAGCAGACGCACGCGTAATGCGCAAGACGTGGCGGTGGGCCGTTAGGCGCCAGGCGCCAGGCGCCAAGAGATTGTCGTATGTCGCTTGTCCCTTGTCGCTTGAGGGAGAGGGCGGTGAGCGCTGAACGGTGTCCTGGTAGAGGGGCGCGGTCGCCACGAGATTGTAGGGACGTGCGTTCGCACGTCCGCGGACGTGCCATAGGCACGTCCCTACGCTCAAAGCCCGCTCCTCTGGCGGCTGGCGGCTGGTGCCCGGCGGCTCGCCCCTCACCTCACCATCAAGTTTCCTTCCTCGATAAGCAGCGTGACCTTATGCTGCTCTTTTGTAAAGGTGTGTTTGCGTAGACCAATAGTTACGGTTGCGTTCTCCCACACTGTGCCCACAATAACCTTGGCCAGCGGCGGGC
>JAVSME010000022.1:0-2287 GCA_039666315.1 Bellilinea sp.
ATTGTGCCGTATTGTGCCATATATAAATGACTAAAAATCAAAGAAAATTTCCCTTGAAGCGCTTGCGCCTCAAGGGTTTTCAAGTGATCCTATTGTGAATGAACTGTCAAACTGACGAGGGTTCGTCCCCATCGCAAAACTCAAATAAAATGTTGTGTATTAGTGTTACGCAACATTTTTATTGAATTCGTCAGACATATGTGATACTATGTGCGCGGGGGTGGTATGTATGGCACGACAAAGAGCGCTAGAGCGAAAACTGCATGTTCTTAAGGAGGCTCTTGGTGCTAAGGCTTGGTTCAAGGTTGCTGACGCTCAGGACGTGCTTGGCATACCTAAATCTACCCTCTATTGGGACCTGTTCAATATGGTAGAGAGCGGTTCTGTTAGGCGCATAGGTAAGGGAGTCTTTACCTTCAGGCAAGATAATGCATATAACGCGCCGTTGATTACTGGTTTTACCGAGAGGGTTAACTCACTATTGGTGGAAACTGGAGTGTCGTATTACTTTACTGGCATCGACGGGCTACTCAAATATATGCATCACATCCCCGAGGCCTATCCAGTCATTCTCTGCGTGGAAAAACATAGCAAGTCAGAAATCGAAGACATTTTGCTGCGGGAGGGCATTCATGTCCTGACTAAGGAAAATATCCCCAATCAAGCCTTGGTGTATAACCTTTCCCGCCTAGGGGATGTAGTTCTGCTTTATGAAACGCGATCCTTTAGGTATGTTGACAACGGTTTTGCTGTATGCGAAAAAGCATTTGTTGACCTGTTTTATGAGGTGACGCGTCGCCAATATCCTCTTGCATTACAGGAGGTGGCTAGAGTTTACGCAGATATGAAAAGGGCCGGAGCGCTTGACGCAGAAAGAATGATTCGGATAGCCCGTGAGCGTAGCATAGAGCATGACATTCGGCTTCTCCTTAGCGTTAATCGAATACACCCCGCTGCAATTTCCCTAGCTAACATGATTAAGGAGGGGCCAGCGTGAGTGCCGACCCAATATCAACGCACGAGCGTAGACATTGATGTAGTCTACTACGGCGATGTCTGGGATCTAGAAGGGGCCATTGCTCGCATCCAAGAGCGCTTTGAAGCCGATGACACGTACTTCACGTTTAGGCCACATGTTCCGGAGCAACCTACAACGACTCTCCCCCTGCGCACATATCACGTTTCAGTGCCGACAGTATGTACAGACAAAGAGCTACGGGGCAAGAGCGGGCAGAGGCTCAAGGTTGAGTTCATCACCACAGACAAAGCTCCCCTGATACACGAGACTAGAGGGGAACGGCTGTTCGCGCTAGACACAGACAGAGTGTATAATGTACTGCCACTCGACATCCTGTTTGCGGACAAGCTTACCACCCTTGGGCCAAGAACCATAGGGATAGGAAATCACAGGAAAGACGAACAGGTGAAGCAGATTTATGACATTCACTCCTTGCTCGTGCATAACCTGGAGTCACTAGACTTTAATGTCGTTAGGAACGTGTACTTGGAGCGGGCGGCGGAGGAAGCTAGGATCAGAAGAATTGCCTTTGACATGAAGGCCATCATTAGAGATGCTGCTAACCAGCTAGGTCAGCTCTGCATGTTGGATATTGACCCCACGGGGAACATCTTAGTGTGGGGAGATATCGCTAATTTTCTAGCACTTTATGCTGGAAGAGAAGCCGCACGGACTCAGGCCCAGTGGGCAAACGTTGGAGAGCAGCTGAAACTGGTGTTTCGCTGTCTCTTCGATGGGAACTCGGCTGACAAGACGTCCCTAGAACGGGCATTTGCGCTGGACAAGGAACTTCAGTTTGATCACTTGTCTGGGGCTGAAAAGGGCCTTGCCATCGCAAGTTTCACTGCAGCCCTCATACGAGATTTCGGGGGCAGTTCCTCGATTCCGCCAAAGTTGTTGAAGGGCAAACATATCAGGAGGATCTACTGGTCAATCGTGAATGCCGACAACTTGGACAAGCTGGAGCTATTTGTTCTGAGAAACAAGGCGGGGTAGAAACTAGCTCCCCACTTCTTGAGCCCTAATCAGAGCAATAAGGTCAATCAGGCTCTGGTCATCCTGAGAAACTCCCGTTAGTTTAGAGCCTGATTTCACTGATTACCCTGATTTAGAGGGAAAGGAGCGTATAAAGGCCCCTATGAAGGCCCCCCTGTGCTCAACTCCTAATCAGGGCAATAAGGTCCATCAGGCTCTGGTTATCCTGAGTAAACGTGGAAGCCAGACTCCCGTTGCGGGAAGCAGTCTGCGATGCTATGATGATAGCGAAAC
>JAVSME010000035.1:0-2043 GCA_039666315.1 Bellilinea sp.
ACAGCCTCGACAAAGCCACAGAGATGTGACTACATTTCTATACCCGCAAGTACCGACAAAATCTCCTGCAACCACAATGGTTTCAGGAGATTTTGTTCCCTTGGCATCTGTTAAACTCGGGGAGGAGCGCGACATCATGTCGCGCTCCTCCGTCCCTTTGCGACATTCCCCTTGCGCTCCGAACACGTGTTTGCTATAATACCTACAAATATCATTAGCAGGGGGGCTTGACATGGCACGCACTGCAAGGCTAAAGAGCGTATCGGGCATGTACCACATAATGGCACGAGGTCTAAACAAGCAGGATATCTTCCTTGACGTCGGTGACAGGATGCACTATTTGGACACTCTCATGCAAGTCAAGCAGAAGACAAACTGCCAAGTGTACGCGTACTGTTTGATGTCAAACCACGTGCACCTGCTACTGGCCGAAGGTAGCGACAGCGGCGTCGGGGAGTTCATGCAGCGACTTGGCTCCTCCTACGTCTTGTGGTTTAATCACAAGTACGAGAGGCTTGGCTACTTGTTTCATGACCGCTTTCGCAGCGAAGCAATTGAGACTAACGATAGCGTACGAGAGGTAATGCGCTATATTCACCAGAACCCGGTGAAGGCGGGGATGGTAGCGTCCTGCGGGCAGTATGTTTGGAGCAGCTATCTCGCTTACATGTCGGGCAAAGAACATCAGACGGGCCTAACCGATATAGAAAGGGGCCTTAACCTTTATGGAAGCATCGAGCAGTTTGTTGCTTTACACACTGAGTTAGAGGACAAGCCTTTCGTAGAAGCGGAGTACAGAACACGCGTCACTCCGAGACAGTTGGCGGCCGTAGCTAAGCGAGTTCTTAAAGATACACCAGTCAGCGCGGTAAAAGGAATGCCGTCAGCCGAGCGGAACGCGGTGCTCCATGCACTAAAAGCCATCCCGGGCGTAACGTGCACTCAAATCGCCTATCTTACAGGAGTAAACAAGAAAATGGTCGAACGAGCGTAATAGGGGATGATCGAATTGTTGCTGCCACCCCAGTTCTACCTACAAGGTGACACCCTTAGCATTGCCCGCAGCTTATTGGGCAAAATCCTAGTACATGATTCCCCAGACGGTGTCACGAGCGGCCGCATTGTGGAAACCGAAGCCTATTGCGGCCAAGGGCTTGATGCTGCCTGTCACGCCGCGCGGGGTAAGACAACACGCAATGCCGCAATGTTTGGTCCGGCCGGCCATGCTTACGTGTACTTCACCTATGGGATGCACTACTGCCTAAACTTCGTCACGCAGGACAGCGGCATCGCGGATGCAGTCTTGATACGTGCGCTAGAGCCACTGCAAGGGATAGAGCTAATGCAGGCGCGGCGCAAAGTTCTGAGACGCGAACTTCTCACAAGTGGGCCGAGTCGACTGTGCCAGGCGCTAGGAATCAACTTAACGCACAATGGCCTCCCACTTTATACATCACCGCTCTACGTAGTCGATAACGGCATACTTCCCACGGCTGTCCTCGCTACGCCTCGCATTGGCATCACGAAGGCAAAGGACCTGCTGTGGCGGTTTCTAGACCCAGCAAGTCCCTACTTGTCGCGTCGCCTAGGCTAGCTCTCCTCCGGCGTAAAGCGTGCGGAGCTGTTCGCTGTAGTTTCCGTCCTGCTGATGGATGTAAAGTGGCGCGCCTAATTTGAGCTCCGGCTTAGCGTCCTTAGTTGACTCAACTAGTACCATGCATGCTTCCTTCCCCTCCGCGGGGTGCACGAGACGCAGCCGCTTTGGTTCCAGGCGGTGTTCGCGCAAAGTGACGAGAATGTCAGTCAGCCTGTTCGGTCGGTGTACCATGGCAAAACGGCCACCGGTGGGCAGCAACCACTGCGCGGCAGCGACAACATCTCTCAAGTTGGCGGTCAGTTCGTGTCGCGCCATGCGCCGCAAATCAGAGGTGCTCATCTCGCCTTGGGCTAGGGGCAGGTAAGGTGGATTCGCAGTAACTAGGTCAAAGCTGCCATGCGGGTAACCATCTCTAATCTGCCGCACATCTCCTTGGGAAATTGTAA
>JAVSME010000044.1:0-1829 GCA_039666315.1 Bellilinea sp.
CGTACTAGGCGCGACAGCAGTCGAAGAATTAGAAGGTGTCGAGTGGCTAGACCTAGGCATGCCTGAAGCTTTCTGGATTATGCGCGTCAAAGAACTTGGTCCGCTGATTGTATCTATCGACAACCACGGCAACAATCTCTTTGAAACAAACAAAGCGCTCTATGCCGAGCGCAAGGATGCGGTAGCTCAAGCGATAGCTAGACAGATGAGGTCATAACCTTCTCTACAAAACAACGCACAACCTCGGGGTCGAACTGCGAGCCGGCACAACGCTGAAGCTCCTCTAAAGCAGCCAAGTGTGTTCGGGCCTGCCGATAGGGATATGGGGAGATGATGTCGGCATAAGCGTCAGCTACGGCAATGATACGCGCTAGTAGGGGGATGTCTTCTCCGCGCAATCCTTTCGGGTATCCGGTTCCATCCCACCACTCATGATGAGACAAAACGGCATCGGCTACAGAAGCAAATTCTGTTGCGGTCGACAGCACGCGATACCCAGTCTCCGGATGGCGGCGGAGGTCCGCATGCTCCACATCAGTCAAAGGGGCCTCGCGCAACAACAAGTGGGTGGAGCAAGAAATTTTGCCTATATCATGTACTTGGCCAGCTCTGCCGGCGTCCTCAACCTCGCGCGCGCTGAGGTTAAGTTCTCGAGCTAACTTGCTACTTAGCTCGCTGACCCTTTCAGCGTGAATCGCCTCGCTAGGACTACGTGTGAACAAGGTTTGCAGTATGCTGCGCACGACGGCATTACGAGTATCTACATTTTCAATGACTTTCTTGCGGTAGAGGAGATCTTCTGCGTGCTTGAGTGTATCGGCAGCTAACTCCGCAGCTACCGTCTTAGCAGCCCAACCTAGGGAGACAGACACAGGAACACCACAAACCACTTCATCCTTGACCCTCTCAGCGATGCGGAGTGCGATTGCCTCTGCAGCCTGCACGGTGGTCTTTGGTAACAGCAGAACAAACTCGTCGCCCCCAATGCGTGCCACGATGTCGTCCGCGCGGCATTCACGCTTTAACACGGCGCCTACTTTTAAAAGCATTTCGTCGCCGGCCTCATGACCAAAGGCGTCGTTAATCGTCTTTAGGGCGTTGACATCAGCCATGATGATGGCTAGGGGCAAGTTGCGAGGCGTATCTAACCTCCGCAATTCCTCCTCGTAGAAACGTCGGTTATATAATCCTGTCAGATAATCGCGAAAGCTAATGTATTCGATTTCACGCTGGCGCGCCTTCTCTAGTGAACAGTCCTTAAACACAACTACAGAACCTGTCAGTGCTCCGGTTGCGTCCTTAATTGGGGCGGCCGAGTCCGAGATGGCTCTTTCTTCACCGTACCTTGACACAAGGATTGTATCAGTGGGCAAGGTGACGACGTCAGCGGTGCTGTTGAACAGGGTCTGCCGCGGTTGCACGGTCATGTTCCCTAAGAATTGAGAAGACCCGGGTGAACGGTTCGCCTATCGCATCTGCAGCAGCCCATCCGGTTAGACGCTCTGCGATAGGGTTAAGAAACTCGACCCTTCCATAGGCATCGGTAGTAATTACGCCATCTCCCACGGATACTAAAGTGGCCCAAAGCTTAGCTTCGTTCTTTTGCAGCATTAGCTGGGTTTCCTTCTGCCTAGATATATCCATAATCAGGCCATCAAGTGCTTCAATTTGACCGTTTTCCTTATAGACTACGTATCCCTGTTCCCAAACCCACTTCTCGCGACCGCTCTTAGTGACAATCCGGTACTCAGCATTAAAGGTGCCGCCCTGTGTGGCTATTAACTGCCACTTCTCCCACAGCAGGTCGCGGTAGTCGGGATGAATAATGC
>JAVSME010000028.1:0-1652 GCA_039666315.1 Bellilinea sp.
TTTAAGATCAAACCCTCGCCCTATTAGTATCTACAAGCTCAATACATTACTGCACTTACACCTTAGACCTATCAACCTTGTAATCTGCAAGGGGGCTTACCTTCGCACTCACGCACGAAGTGGGAAATCTAATCTTGAGGTAGGCTTCACGCTTAGATGCTTTCAGCGTTTATCCCTTCCGCACTTGGCTGCCCAGCCGTGCCACTGGCGTGACAACTGGTGCACCAGAGGTGCGTCCATTCCGGTCCTCTCGTACTAGGAACAGATCCTCTCAAATTTCCTACGCCCGCGATGGATAGGGACCGAACTGTCTCACGACGTTCTGAACCCAGCTCGCGTGCCGCTTTAATTGGCGAACAGCCAAACCCTTGGGACCTACTTCAGCCCCAGGATGCGACGAGCCGACATCGAGGTGCCAAACCTCCCCGTCGCTGTGGACGCTTGGGGGAGATCAGCCTGTTATCCCCGAGGTAGCTTTTATCCGTTAAGTGACGGCTCTTCCACTCGAAACCGCCAGATCACTAAGCCCGACTTTCGTCCCTGCTCGAGTTGTAGCTCTCGCAGTCAGGCTCCCTTCTGCCTTTACACTCTACGAATGGTTTCCAACCATTCTGAGGGAACCTTTGGGCGCCTCCGTTACTCTTTGGGAGGCGACCGCCCCAGTCAAACTGCCCACCTGACATTGTCCCGCTGCCAGCTCATGGCTTGCGGTTAGAACACCGGTACCGGAAGGGTGGTATCCCAAGGTTGACTCCACACAAGCTAACGCCCATGCTTCTTAGTCTCCCACCTATCCTGTACATCCACTACCAGTGTCCAGTATCAGGCTACAGTAAAGCTCTACGGGGTCTTTCCGTCCAATCGCGGGTAGCCAGTATCTTCACTGGCACTCCAATTTCGCCGGGTCCCTTGTTGAGACAGCGCCCAAGTCGTTACGCCATTCGTGCGGGTCGGAACTTACCCGACAAGGAATTTCGCTACCTTAGGACCGTTATAGTTACGGCCGCCGTTCACTGGGGCTTCGATTCAACGCTCTCACATCTCCTCTTAACCTTCCAGCACTGGGCAGGCGTCAGCCCCTATACTTCCTCTTTCGAGTTGGCAGAGACCTGTGTTTTTGCTAAACAGTCGCTTGGGCCTATTTTCTGCGGCCGCTTACGCGGCCCCCCTTATCCCGAAGTTACGGGGTAATTTTGCCGAGTTCCTTAACAAGGGTTATCCCGCTCGTCTTAGGATTCTCTCCTCACCTACCTGTGTCGGTTTGCGGTACGGGCACCCATATGCTGATTAGCAGCTTTTCTTGCCAGTGTGAGTTACCTGACTTCCCTACTAAATTTCGGTCCCCTTAACGCCTCATCCTTATAAAGAACGGTGCTTCACTCGCTCTTAAGACTCGACGCTTGGACGGGCTCTACCATCAACCCGCTTCAGTCATCCTCCTGTGTCACTGCTTGTCCTTAACGCATATAGGTGGTATCGGAATATCAACCGATTGTCCATCGCCTACGGCTCTCGCCCTCGGCTTAGGTCCCGACTGGCCCTGAGTGGACGAACCTTCCTCAGGAAACCTTAGGTTTTCGACGGGGTGGATTCTCACCACCCTTTCGCTACTTATACCGGCATTCTCTCTTGTATTATGTCCACCTGTCCTT
>JAVSME010000043.1:0-1436 GCA_039666315.1 Bellilinea sp.
CGGTAAGACATGGCAACAGAACCTCGTGGTGATGCAACGCTTGCGCGAGATTGTGGACTTAGGCTTTCCGCTGTTAATCGGCACTTCCCGCAAATCCATGATCGGCCACGTTTTAGGGCTCTCGGTAGATGAGCGCTTGGAAGGGACTGCCGCAACCGTCGCCTACAGCATTGCGATGGGAGCAAAAATCGTGCGCGTGCACGATGTTAAAGCTATGAAGCGGGTAGCGCAAATGACAGATGCCCTGATGCGAGGAGGCGCAGCAGTTGACTGACAGGCTGATTCTTTCCAATATGTTGTTCTATGGCTATCACGGCGCCCTGCCTGAGGAGGCCGTGCTTGGGCAGCGCTTCTCGGTTTCGCTGGAAATAGAGGTCGATACGCGCCCTGCCGCAGAGTGCGACGACTTGTCCCGAGCGCTTAACTACGCCGGGGTGTGCGAAGTAGTTAAAAATATCGTGGAGGGCCCACCCTGCAAGCTCCTAGAAACTGTCGCCGAAAAAATCGCGTCCGCTGTGTTGGCTATGGGGGCAGTTTCGGTACTAGTAACGGTTAAAAAACTACACCCCCCTGTGGCCATCCAAATGGACTACGCTGCGATACAAATCCGGCGAAAGAACATGAGAAACAAAAGGGACGGTTCTCGGTGTTTTCACGAGAAGTCAGAACAAAAGGGACGGTTCTCGGTGTTTTCGCGAGAACCAGTCGCCCCACACGATGAAGAACCAGTCGCCCCACGCAATGAAGGGACGTGCCTTGGCACGTCCGAAAACAAAAAGAACCGTCCCCTTTGTTTTGAGAACCGTCCCCCTTGTTTTCGTCCGCCTTGTTTTGGTTTTGAGCGGGTGTATCTAAGTCTGGGAAGTAATCTAGGCGATAGAGCAGAAACGCTGTCTTCCGCAGTAGATGCGCTCGCGGCTACGCCCGGTATCACGGTGCGGCAAGTAGCCGCAGTGCGCGAGACCGACCCGGTGGGGTACTTAGAGCAGGGAAAGTTTCTTAACACAGTGGTAGAGATAGACACTACCCTTAGTCCGCGCGAACTATTGCTGGCGGTGCAGCGCATTGAGGATGCGGCGGGTAGAGTGCGGGACATTCGCTTCGGCCCCCGCACACTCGACATAGATATTCTCCTATATGGCAACAAAGTCATTAGTGAAGAAGGGCTTGTCATCCCGCACCCTCGTATGCGCGAGCGCGAGTTTGTGTTGGTGCCGTTTATCGAGATTGCACCACACGCAATCGTACCTCCCGACAACATAACAATAGAAGAGCTTGGCGCGCGCGTGCTAGGTAAAGAGGTGTAGCTGTGCTACTGATGATCGACAACTACGACTCCTTCACGTACAACCTCGTGCAGTACTTCGGTGAGTTAGGCGCGGATATCCGCGTGTTCCGGAACCGGAGCATCACCTGTGACGAGATAGCCGCCCTGA
>JAVSME010000045.1:0-1424 GCA_039666315.1 Bellilinea sp.
AGGATAAGAGGGGACATAGCTGCCTCATGTTTGGAATGCCATATGGGAAAAGACCTGTTCATGCTGTATGCGTGTTAGATAAAAATTCAGTGTCCGTGAAATACCGTTTTTGTTTACTGGATAGATAATAATTTTTGTCCGTGAAATTTTTTCCTTGTTTGCATATAAATGCCTAATTTTAAATTGATAAGCTTCTCTATTAGCATATCCATCTCTTGCTTTAATTTTACCATATTAAGGCTCCCATAAATCTTTTCCAGTCTCCTCTTTAATTCATCTGACACCTCATCGCATAGCATTAATCTTTGATACGGAGTCATAGGAGGCTCATAGACCTTCTTTATTGTTTTACCTTTTGAGTCTTTCACCTTCTCTTTTAATTTCGCACACGCTATGAAATAATTATCTATCAAGTCTGCTTGCTTATATATCTCATTCAGAAGTCTTACCTCAATTTCTGTATCAAATCTGAAATATCCTACAAGCTTCCTTACCTTATCCCCTCCCTTCTGCTCTACATGGGCATTATCGTTCTTCTTGTAAGGACGACTGCGAGAAAGCTTTATTACAGGATTTTCTCTAACCCTCTCAAACAATGTCTTCAATATTGTCTTGTCATTGTCTGGATGATAATGCAAACAATCAAAGGGTATCTTCCCATGGGCAATTTTATCTATCTCAGTAACACTCTGGAGATTCTTCCCATATCCACATGCCCTCACTGTCCATTGACTGTATAAATCAGTATAAACACCTGTTACTGCAAAGGCACCGTTTGAAGTGCCACCATTGTGTTCTACAAAATCTACTTCAATATATCCAGGCAAGGCATAAGAATATTTTCCAAAATCTGCAATTATCGGCACTTTCTGATAAATAAACGCATTGCCTTTATGCCTTTTAGCTGCAGGTCTTGGAAAGTCCTTTATAATATTCTTTAATGTCCCAAGTGAAATGGTGCGAGCAGTTTCAATGTCAGATAATGAATAATTAGAAAGCATGTTATTATTATGCAACTGCTCTACATATACTTCTAACATTGGATGAAGTTTTTCAGCACAAATTAAACCAGCAAGCTGCCAACACTCTTTCACTATCGCATCATGAACTCTATTGTAAACCCTCGGTCTGCCTCTTCTGCATTTACATATATCTGCCTTCTTTGTAACAGATGATAGCATTAATTGCCTGTTGAATCTTTTTATAGCTGCATCTCTACTTGTGTCAATTAAAGAACAATACTGCGAAAGCATTTCACCTCTGCCTTTCTTGTCTGCTTTTTGATACATCTTAAGAAATCTCCTGGTTAGTTCCATATCAAACTCCTTATCCATTGAATTTTTCCCTCCTGATAAAGTTTTTTTACCCTATCAGGATAAATTATTTCACGGACATTATTTTTTATCTAACCAGTACTATTTCAC
>JAVSME010000031.1:0-1391 GCA_039666315.1 Bellilinea sp.
TACACGAGGTCGCACATTTCAATGAAGAGCTCGAAACTACGTTCGGCGTGGAGGTCATCGCTTTCTGTTACCCCATGGGCTTCTACGATGAACGTGTGGTGAAGGCTGTAGAGCAAGCGGGCTTGCGTATTGCCGTAACCGTGAGACAGGGGAGAGCCGCTCCAGCGCAAGGCCTGCTAACCCTGCATCGCATACCTATTTTTAGGCATGATTGCGTGCGAAGCTTCGCCCGCAAAATCGGCGGAAGACCGTAACGGGACGGTGTCAGCGCATGAATCTGGCTACGGACACCCCAATATCTTTAGCTACTTGACGAAGTAAGATAGGTGAAATATCTCTCCCCGGGTGAAATGGTACAGTCGTGCGGCGACCGTTTTCCCCCGTCTTCCAGTAGCATTTCAATTACTTCTCTAAGGTTCTTGTTTAACTCCTCAAGCGTATCGGCTTGTGAGTGTGCGCCTGCAAACCCTGGAACGTAGCCCACATAAAGGCCCGTGTCGGAGCACTTCTCTATTACTGCGGTGAAAGACCTCATGCTTCATACCCCCTATACCGTCTGGTCGCAGATAAGTGGCTGCGGCGTTGTAGTTGCCATAAGTGTAGCATATGCAGAAACTGACGGCAATTGCCTGTAACAGGGGTCAGATACATGAGCTAGTCTCCCCAGTCTGCGTTTTCGTTGCTGCCGCGCGCGGTGATTTGGATTGGCCGCGTGTGTGGACTGACGACGGTGAGCTGAGGCGCGATAGCTAGGCAGTTGCTGTAGGCAATGTTGCGTGAGTCCGGGCTAAACACGAGTCGCCCGGCAAAACAAGCGGTGTCGGTGAGGTCGTGCTCTTCTGCGCCCTCACGATTCACCACGCGCACGATGCCGCGCAGCCCCATCGGCCCTTCATCGGTAGAGGCGTTATAGGCGAGATGTTGACTGTCTGGCGACCAAGCTGGATTAAAGTCATGGCCGAGCGGACCGGGTGGCGTCTTGGTTACTGCACCCGTAGCGAGATCCACGATGTATACCCCCGCTGCACTTACCGCCGGAAAGGCGTACGCGCCCTTCGTGCCATCGGGAGAAACCACCAAAGAGTGAATCTCGCCAGGCTCCGTGAGATGCGTTATTTGTCGCTTGTCGGTACCGTCGATGTTTATGGCGTAGAGTTGGCTTTGACCGTTCTCGGTGCGCACGAAGACAATGCGCTTGCCGTCTGGCAGGTAATTTGGCCAAGTGCCTTCGGTAATAAAGTTCGTGTGCCCCGTGTGGACGTTAATCGTTATAATAAAGGGCACAACCTCCCGGCGACTAAAGGCAATGGTGGTGCTGTCCGGCGACCAGTCGAAGTCGGTGTAGATCTGCAGGTTTTCGATCAGGCGATCCGACCTAAGCGTCTGCACGT
>JAVSME010000042.1:0-1333 GCA_039666315.1 Bellilinea sp.
GGATCAATCGCGTCTTCTGTGGAACGAGCCTGATCCTGCCATCGCCGGGGTGAACCATGGGTTGCGTGGCAAGTGCTTGAGTTTGGCGCACAGCAGGTAGGCGATCGCCGTCAGGTTGCGCACGGTGGCATAGCCTTTCGCCCGCGCCTTGGCGGCTTGGACCTGCGCGTTCATCGCTTCGACGAAGGCGTTGCTCAGGCCGCTGCGGAAGTGTTCGACGATGCCGGGCAGGTGCGCACGACAGGTCGCGGCCAAACGCTTGAACGGCGGCAGTCGGCTGCGGCGCGCCCACGAAATCCAGCGGGCAAACCAGCGTTCGGCCTCCGCCGCCGGCGGGCGCAACCGGTAGATCGCCCGCAGCGCCTCCTTCAACCGCCAAGCCCGTGCCGTCTTCAGGCGGCTGCGCTGCAACCAGTGCATCGTGTCGATCTGCTCGCGATTCCAGTCCGCGGCACGCTTGAGCAGCGCCCAACGGCAGCCCTTCAGGTCCGGCTCGCTCTTCACCTCGGCACGCCGGACCTGATCCAGCGCTTGGCTGGCCAGCGCCACCACATGGAACGGATCGAAGCTGATACGTGCCTGCGGGCATTGCTGCCGAGCCCCGGCTTGGAAGGCAGCGGACAAGTCCATGCCCAGATCCGTGATCACCGCGGGATCACCGCCGTGCGCCCGCAGGTCCGCCGCGAACGCCGCAAAGGTCTTGGCATCACGCCCCGGCGTGGCGAACAACAGGCGGCGTGCGTCGGCATCATGGAACAGCGTCACGTAACGCTGGCCGCGGCGCGTGCTGGTCTCATCCACCGCCAGGCGCCGAACGTCGCTGAAGTCCTCCCGCGCCCGCGCCTGGTCGACGTGGTGTCGCAGCAAGCGCCAGATGCGGTCGTCAGAGACACCAACCAGTCGGGCCACATGCGCCGCCGGCATCGCTTGGCACAAGGCGACCAGGAAGGCTTCCATGACCAGCGAGAAGCCGGAGCCGGGCCGCGACCACGGCACCTCCACCTGCCCGGTTTTGCCGCAGGCCGTGCAAGCGACCCGTGGTACCCGGGCATCGATGAAGGCGCGGAACTGGAAGAAGTGCAGGTGCTGCCAGCGGCGCTCGATCCGGTCATGGATCGGCTGCTCCGGAGCGCCGCAGGCCGGGCACGGCAGCCGTCTGGCTCGGCATTCGGCCGCGAAGTGGATCGCGCCCTCGGCTTGTCGAAAATCCACCGACGCCACCACCCAGGGCGGGGTCAGACCCAATGCTTGCGTGAAGAGTTGTTCCATCCGGCTACGCTGCCCGGCAGCCAGGCTTCATGCAAGTCGTTTCCACACGGAACGCGAGGGAGCC
>JAVSME010000020.1:0-1327 GCA_039666315.1 Bellilinea sp.
GGGTGCATCTCACCTGACGGGGAAGCGATAAAGTAGGTCATGAACCGACAACCGAACTGGCCTGTAGAAGCGCGGGAAGCGATGGAGAAGTTCATTGTTCACCTCAAAGAGGAGCTGGGAGAAGGGGCGACCATCGCGGATATTGAACAGGCGGTACTCGACCATTACCAAGAGCTGCTGAGTGACGTGGTGCAAGCCCTGGTCAACGACCAGGGGACTTTCCCCCCTGGAGCGACACGACCCTGAATGGCGCAAGGATGGACGGGCGAGGATGACTGTCTATCACTTCTGGGGAAGCGTCAAGGTGCCGGCGCAACGCTTCTGTCACCGCCAAGGGGGGCACTGCCAGGTGCCTTTCGATCCCTCCTTGGACGGTAGCGGTTGGACACCGGCGGCGCTGAGACTGCTGATGAAGCTGGCTAGTAGCGCTGCCTTTGAGGAGGGGTTGGAGCGGCTGCGGGAGTTTGGGCTGCTAGCCCCGATCAGCCGTGCTGGGCTGGAACGGCTGACCAGACCCTATGCCGAGGCGTGTCGGGAGGAGGTGCGGGAACGGCTTGAAGCACAGACCTTTGCACCCTTGGCTGAGGGGAGTGGACGGCGCTGGGTGCTGGAGGTCGATGGGGTGTGTGTACTAGGTCGTGCTGCGGATGGTAGGTGTGAGGGGATCGAGGTCAAGACGGCGGTGCTCTATCCCTACTACCGGCCGAGCGAGCGCTACCTGCTGGCTGAGGCTTGTGAGGCGAGCAGCTTTCTCCCTTTAGCGGCAGGGCTGTTGCGGGCGGCAGGGGTGAGGCAGCAAGATGAACTCATCGGGGTGAGTGATGGGGCGCTGTGGATCGAGCGGCTGTTCGAAAGCGTGGGGGTCACGGCACAGGTGATCGACGTCTATCACGCCACCGACTACCTCGAAGAGGTGATGGCGGCCCTGGGATGGGACGAGGCACAGCGCACTGGCGAGCGCCGGCGCTGGTGCCGGGGGGAGGTGAACGCGGCTGCCTGGTTGGAGGCGCACCTGCCTGAGCCGGAGCGGTGGCTCGCTTGGCCGGCGGAGGCGCTCGTCGCCCTACGCTACTTAGCAGCGCGCCAGGAGCGGATGGCCTACTGCGACTATCGAGCCAGGGAGTGGCCTATTGGTTCTGGCCAAGTGGAGGGGATGAACAAGAGCGTGATTGGCAAGCGCCTGAAGCAATCGGGAATGCAGTGGTCGCGCACAGGGGCTTCCCGAATGGCTTCGCTGCGAGCGCAGCATCGGGCCAGAAGACCGCTAACCGAGCATCATACCCTGCGGCGCAGGGCGTTTCCCGTCCCCGCTGTTTGAGATGCACCC
>JAVSME010000007.1:0-1162 GCA_039666315.1 Bellilinea sp.
GAAAGTGAATTGTTCGGCTATGAGGAAGGAGCGTTTTCCGGAGCGAAGCGGGGCGGAAAGAGAGGACTGTTTGAAGAAGCGAATAACGGAAGCATTTTTCTAGATGAAATCGGGGAGCTTTCGGCGAATACGCAGGCGAAATTGTTGCGCGTTCTGCAAGAGCGGGAAATCGTTCGCGTCGGCGGCACAAAACCGATCCCGATCAACGTCCGAGTCATTGCCGCAACGAATGTGAACCTTGAAAAAGCGATTGCCGAAGGGACGTTTCGGGAAGATTTATATTACCGGCTCAATCGAATGCCGATTCATATTCCGCCGCTTCGGGCGCGAAAACAAGATATTCCGGCACTATGCCAACATTTAATTCATACTGTAGATGAGCAAATTCGCTAACATAAATTTACAACCAAACAAAAAAGAAGACATGAACCCGATTCCTTGGTTAGAATAGATGTGCCAACAAACCATTCACAAGGAGGTTCATGTCTCATGAATAGATTAGCACATCACCAAGGAATCCACAAGTTTTTGACGATGTTGGGGTTGGCACTTTATTTTTCAAAACCTGTCATGAAGCATCTCGTTCATATCGTGGATGCGATGATCACCAAGGGGTTTTCGGGAACACTGACCGATCTACATCACGGGAGTTTTCATCCGAATCATCGCACAACACTGAGCCATTTTTTCACGAAAAGCCCATGGGAAGAAGAGACGTTGCTTCGCAAACTCCAACAGTGGGTGCTTCATCGTGTCGAACGCAGCTCGAAACGAGAGAATCAACCCATTTTTGTTTCGATCGATGATACAATTTGCCAAAAAACGAAGCCCTCGTCACGGGCAACACACGCGATCCAAGGGTGTGATTGGCATTATTCTCACGCGGATAAAAAGTCTGTCTGGGGACATTCTCTCGTTTGGCTCATGGTTCATACGATGACCCAAGCGTTTCCTTTTGCCTTTCGCCTCTACGACAAGACGGCGGGGAAAAGCAAAGGGGAACTCGCGATCGAGATGCTTTCTTCGTTGGATGTGAGTCGACCCGTTTATGTGCTCATGGACTCTTGGTATCCATCGAAAACCCTCGTGGGAGCCTGCTTGAAAAAAGGGTTCCACGTCATCGCGATGCTGAAGACGAATCGGATTCTCTATCCAAAAGGGA
>JAVSME010000034.1:0-1158 GCA_039666315.1 Bellilinea sp.
GGATGGTCTGAACAACCCGCCGAACCCTCGTGATTTCGCGGCTTGAAGGCCGAAATCGCGCCCATCCGGTCGGAATTCCACGTTTTGCCGCGCCGCCAGACGGGTTTCCCCGTCCAGCGGACGCACTTACCCCGCCGCCGGCAGCAAGCGCCGGCGCGACATCCACAGGTTCGACAGCGCGAACAGCGTCAGCACCTGGGCCGCGTTCTTCGCGATCCCCCGGTAGCGCACCTTGATGTAGCCGAACTGTCGCTTGATCACCCGGAACGGATGTTCGACCTTCGCCCGAACGCTCGCCTTCAGCCGCTCCAGCGTGCGTGCCTCGCGCTGCTCTCGCTTGGTCTTCATCGCCTTGATCGTCGAGGGCTTCTCGGCGATCAGGAACACCGCCTTGGCAGCGCTGAGCTCCTCGCGCTTGCCCACACCGGTGTAACCGCTGTCGCCGAACACCGTGTCCTCTTTGCCGTGCAGCAGCTTGTGCGCTTGCGTCACGTCCGACACGTTCGCCGCCGTGCATGCCACGTGGTGCACCAGGCCCGAGGCATCATCGACGCCGATGTGCGCCTTCATCCCGAAGAACCACTGGTTGCCCTTCTTCGTCTGGTGCATCGCCGGGTCGCGCTCACCGTCCTGATTCTTGGTCGAACTCGGCGCGCTGATGATCGTCGCATCGACGATCGTCCCCGAACGCAGGCTCAGACCCTTGCGCGCCAGATGCGCGTTGACCTGCTGGAAGAGCTTCTCGGCCAGGTCATGCGTCTCCAGCAGGCGGCGGAAGTTCAAGATCGTCGTCTCGTCCGGGATGTCGGCCAGACCGCCGATCTGCGCGAAGCGGCGCATCGCCGGCGTGTCGTAGAGCGCTTCTTCCATCGCCGGGTCGGACAGCGCGTACCACTGCTGCAGGAAGTGGATCCGCAGCATCGTCGCTAGGGGATACGGCTGCCGGCCGGGGCGGCCCTGCTTCGGGTAGTGCGGCTCGATCAGGGCCAGCAGCGCCTTCCACGGCACGACCTGATCCATCTCCGCCAAGAACACCTCGCGCCGCGTGCGCTTGCGGCTCCCCAGACCCTCGGCATCACCGAACGAAAGCTGCATCGGACTCACCCCGTAAGCGATGGCTCATTGTCGCCGAAAGTGGCAGAGTTGTTCAGAGCATCC
>JAVSME010000039.1:0-1156 GCA_039666315.1 Bellilinea sp.
CGGGAACGGCAGACGCAGGATTTTGGCCATCGTCGGCGCGATATCCACCATACGCATCTCCCCTATGTCGCCGCGGCGCGCTACACCTTTGCCTGCGGCCACAAACACGCAAGTATAATTGGGTTTACTTAAAGAATACCCGTGATTGGCGTACTTGCCTTGTGCGGGCGCAATGGATGCGACACTCGGCTCGGTAAAGGCTTCTTCAAAGGTAACGCCTCTCTTCGCCTCGATGACGGCGGCGATGCCACCTCCGACGCAGAGCGCCGCAAGGCTATCCCCCGTGTACACCCGCTCTATTCCCCACGCCCCAGCCGCACAGGCTACTTCCAAAGCGCTTATTGCTTGGTCGCGGGCCTCGGCATCGCCATCCCGCACGTACAAGTAGCCGCTGCCGCCATTACATTGCAGGTACGCACGCCAATTGCTGCCGGTACCATCTCCCATCTGTAACCCTGCAGCGCTAAGCAGGAGGTTCGGCCGCACGCGCGTGTCAACGTCAAGCTGTCCGTGGTCACCTAAAACCAGGAATGTGGTATCGGCGTACGTGCCGGCTTCTTTGGTAGCCGCGATAATCTCGGCTAACCGTCTATCCATGCGCTCTAGCGCGGCCTGCGCCTCCTGGCTCTTGGTGCCAAAGTAGTGCTTCCTGTCGTCAAGGTCGATAAGGTGAATCAGCGTCAGGTGCGGTCGGCGCGTCTTAAGCGTGTGCACCGCGCAGGCCGTGGTAAAATCGTCGAGATAGGGCTGGCCGATCCCCTTTCTGACGTGGCGATAGCGCAACTCAAGTTCTAGGCAGTACAAGAAACTGCCATTGCGCAGCACTTTAAGCGCTTGGTTCTCCCCCTTAAGCGCGACAATTTCCGGCAGGTTATAGTTGATGTTCGCCTTGCCGGTAGTCGGCCACAGAAAGGCTGCCGTAGTGAGCCCATGGATGCGCGCCACATCGTAGATAGGTTGGGCGCGCAACTCCCGGCGATACCAGTACCACTGCTTTTCCTTCTCGGGCACAAAGGGCTGCAAGGGGTGATTGTGTAGAATGCCGTGGTTCCTTGGGTACATGCCGGTGACGATAGTGGCGTGCACGGCATAGGTCAACGTCGGGAAGACGCTGTAAAGCTCGCGACTAGAAGCACCATTTTCTATAAGCGACCGA
>JAVSME010000019.1:0-1138 GCA_039666315.1 Bellilinea sp.
GCGTAACCTCCCCCGTCAAGCGGACACTTCGAAAGTAGAGCCTCTGGCGTCGTGGTGATTTCGATACTCGGCAGGCGTCATGCCACCGAGTGCGTCATGGGGGCGGTGCTCGTTGTAGTCAATCAGGAAGCGCCATGTGGCCTCGCGGACATCCTCCAGTCGTGCGAACAGGTGCAGGTCGAGAACCTCCTCGCGGTAGGTGCGGTTGAAGCGCTCGATGTAGGCGTTCTGGTTCGGCTTGCCGGGCTGGATGTACTGGATGGCCATCCCGGCCTGCTTGGCCCACTCGACGAATGCCTCGCCAAGGAACTCCGGGCCATTGTCGGTGCGCAACACCTGGGGCAGTGGTCGTTCCTGGCGGATGCGCTCGAAGATGCGCACCAGGCGCAGCGCGGTGATCGACGTATCGACTTCGATATGGATGATCTCGCGATTGAAGTCGTCGGTGATGTTGAAGGTGCGGAACGCCCGACCGCAGGCCAACGCGTCGAGCATGAAGTCCGCCGACCACACGGTGTCGGGATGCTCGGGTACGTACAGCGGCACGCACTCGCGCTTTGGCAGGCGGCGCTTGGCGGCGCGACGAAGATTGAGTTTCATGGCGCAGTACACGCGGTAGATCCGCTTCGGGTTCCAGTGCGGGTGAGTCTTCTCGAGCAACTGGCAGCACTTGCCGAAGCCGCGGGACGGCTTTTGCTCGACCAGCTTGGCCAAGGCCGCGATCAGCTCGGCGTCGCGCACCGTCCAGTCCAAGGGCGGCGCGTACCAAGCCGATCGCGACAGGTCGACCATCTCGCAGGACCGGCGCAGGGGCCGCGCGTGCACCTCGACGAGGAACCGCACCGCCTCACGTTTCTCCGCCGGTCCTACAGTTTTTTTGCGATCAGGTCCTTCATCGCGGCGTTGTCCAGCGCCAACTCCGCATACATGCGCTTGAGCTTGCTGTTCTCGGCTTCCAATTCGCGGACGCGTCGCAAGTCGGAGGCCTCCATGCCGCCGTACTTCGACTTCCACTGGTAGTAGGTCGCCGAACTGATCCCGGCTTGACGGCACAGGTCCTTGACCGGTACGCCCGCGTCGCCTTGCTTGAGGATCGCGACGATCTGTGTCTCGCTGAACTTCGACTTCTTCATGGAAC
>JAVSME010000029.1:0-1113 GCA_039666315.1 Bellilinea sp.
TGTCGCGACCCGTGAGATTGTATACACGTTTTTTGAATAACTCCGGTCGCTCCCTCTGCCATCGCTTCAGTGCCTCGACGGGAGCGACGTGTCCCAAGGATCGCTGCGGAATCTGATGGTTGTAGAGGTGTGCATAGCGCATGAGCGCCTCCTCCAATTCCTTGCTACTTCGGAAGCGAGTGGTCTTCAATAGTTCAGCAATGCGGCCGTTGAACCGCTCTACCATCCCGTTGGTCTGCGGATGTCGCGGCGGGGTGAGGCGATGTTCAATACCGTGCTGCTGGCACGTCTGGTCAAAGAGATGCCTTCCCGTTGCTTGACGCTCCCCTGTGGCGCAGAAGCGGTCGGTGAATTCTTTGCCGTTGTCAGTGAGCACCTTGGTGATCTTGAAAGGGGCTTTCTTGACCAGACGCTCAAGGAAGGCTGCGGCATTCTTCGCCTCTTTTGTCCGATGGACCTCGAAATAGACCCAGCGACTCGCCCGGTCGATGGCGACAAAGAGGTAGCGGCCGTGGGGCTCATCGGGCATCTTCGGCAGGTGCTTGATGTCGACATGGACAAAACCGGGCTCGTAGTCCCGAAACGACTTTGTGCTTTTCTCAGACCTCTCACCTTCCTTTTCGGCGATCAAGGCTTTCAGGTTGGAGACGTTATGCCGCCGCAGCATGCGGTCGAGCGCCGAACGGGAGATCTCCTTGTTGATGAATTCCCGCACCACGGCAAGAAGGTCGTCCAGGGGCAGGAGAAGCGTTCTTCTCAAGCAAACCACAATCGCTTCCTGTTCCGGGGTGAGCGTCGCACGGATGCGGTGAGGGGTATGAGGACGATCCTCGACCGAGTTTCGCCTGCGCCATTTGCGGATGGTGCAGCGGCTTACGCCGTACTTGAGCGCCAGTTCTTTCGTGGTCAGGCGACTCTCCTGGATCTCTCGTCGAATCGCTGGTGTCGTGCGGGCATTCTTGTGCAACCGGATGATCATCTCCCTTTCTCCTCGTTCGGCTGCGCTTGGGAAGCTAAAGCTGCTTTGGCCTCGGCCCGGAGGGAGTCTAACGCCTTCCTGGCCCAGAAAAGAGGATAGCATCTTTTTGGAAGACAATCATATGGGATGCGACA
>JAVSME010000030.1:0-1107 GCA_039666315.1 Bellilinea sp.
GACCGACAGCGCTACGATGCGGCGAGGAATTTCTTCCAGGACTAGTTCTGTTCCGTCTGTCTCGACGAGCCTAAAGACATGCGGCTCTGTGGGGGCGGGCGTAACAGCCGCAGGCGGAGTAAGTACTTGCGGTGCGGGCGAGGGGGCAGGCGCTACGGGTGTTGTGGCCACCGGACGCGCTGCGGGATGCGCCACGACTGGGGTGGCTGGTGTCGGGGCAGGCGCGGCCACGCTTGGCGCAGGCGCAGGAGTTGTCGGTGGGGTTGTCGGCGCAGGCGTGCTTACGGGCGGCGTGGTCACCGGCGGAGTTTGGGCTTGCGGGATGGCAGGTGCAGGCTGCGCAGTTTGCGTAGCGCAACCGACAGTAAATGCCGCTAATGCGACTACGAGTGTGAGAGCAAGGATTTTTCTCATGGGTAATTCTCGCCTCCTAGTTTGGTTATATGGCTTTTGCAGTGACGGTCGGACGAACAACTTTGGCAGAGAGAGCTTTATAGACTCCGCTTACGTCAGAGTCAGGGAAGGCCTCGAGGACGGTTTGCCCTACGTTTTCGGCCTTTTGCACTAGGGGATGCCGCGGAATGTAGTGGACTATCTCCGTGCCGATTTCGCGCGCGGCTTTGTCAACTAAGGCAGTCTCGTCTTCGACTCCCTTGGCGTTAAGGACTAGGCCGCTTAGTTTGGCATAACCCCGCACGCTAAACTGCCTGACTGCGTGCGAAATGTTGGCCGCGGCGTAAAGCGACATCATCTCACCCGACGTTACTATGTACACTTCTTCGGCATAGCCACCGCGAAGCGGCATAGCAAAGCCGCCGCATACGACGTCACCCAAGACGTCGTAAATGACTACATCAGGGCGATGAACTTCAAAAGCCTTAAGCTCCTCTAGCTTTTCAAAAGCCGAGATAATGCCCCTCCCGGCGCAACCGACGCCTGGCGTTGGCCCGCCAGCCTCTACGCACAGCACACCGGCAAACCCTTGGTGTACGATGTGCTCTAGTCTAAGGTCTTCCCGCTTGGCTTTAATGGAGTCAAGCACGGTGGGAATTACTCGTCCCGACATCAGGGTCTTGGTGGAATCGGCTTTTGGGTCGCACCCAATTT
>JAVSME010000024.1:0-1040 GCA_039666315.1 Bellilinea sp.
TATGAATATCCGCCTACATACAAGTGGGCAAATTTTATACTTTGACAATAAGTGTCAATAACTTTCAGGGCTGAATTGTAAGTGTTTAATTGGCTGTAAATAAATAAGAAGGCCATGAATATTCTACAATTCAATGAAAGATATCCTGATGAGGCAAGTTGCATCCATTACTTGAAGGAACAAAGGGAAAGAGAAGGTGTTATTTGCAAGAATTGTAATTCCAAGGATCACTACTGGCTTAATTCTCTCAATATGTTCCAATGTAAACATTGTAAATTTAGGACAGGACTGAAAAATGGTACTATTATGGAAAACAGCAAGTTACCATTGAGGACTTGGTTGCTTGCAATGACTCTTGTAAGCGCAACCAAGAAGGGATTTAGCTGCCTTGAACTACAGAGGCAGATGGGTCATAGCAGATACGAGACTGTTTTCAGACTGTATCACAAGCTCCGGGAAGCAATGGGTAAACGTGACAGCCAATATAAACTAGAAGATATGGTTGAATATGATGAGGCTTTTGTAAGCAAGGCAACAAAATCTTCGGAAAAGACGAAGCTGAAGAAAGGCCGTGGAAGCCAAAAACAAGCTACTGTCGCTGTTATGGCTGAATCATCTATTCTTGAAGACCTAATTACTGGAGAAAAGGACAAAAGCTGCAGATATTTCAAGATGGTCAAAATAGATAACTTGAAGGCAAAAACAGCCGAAAAACTGATAAAAGGACTGATTGACAAAAAAGCCGTGCTCCAAACTGATGAAAGTACGACTTATGCTAACCTAGAAGATTGTATCGATGTTCACGTGAGCGAATTATCTTCCACAAAAGAGGGCAAGTTCAACCTCAAATGGGCACATATAGCAATAAGCAACCTTAAAAGGGATTTACAGAAGTACCATATGGTTTCAGAAAAGATGCTTCAAAACTATCTCAATGAATTCTGTTATAAACTAAACCGAAGATACTTTGGTAAAAAACTCTTTGATAGACTTGTTATTGCGAGCATTTGCCCCTACTTGTATACAAGCGGATAATCATA
>JAVSME010000040.1:0-1024 GCA_039666315.1 Bellilinea sp.
GGTATAAAATAAGGCTTCCGAAAGCAGGGAGTGCTGGAAGCCTTAAAACTTTAATTGTAAATGAATTCAAGTTAAAACTAAGTTATGAAAAATTTATCATCGAAAGTAGGACTTCGGTGAAAGATTTTCTTCGTGACCGTTTCTTTTCCTTTGAAGTTCTTGTGCTTTTTATTTTGTCAAAGAGCAACAAAGGACTTAATATCTGCCTTGAAGAGTTTTTTGGGGAATCTTCCTTATCGCCCACTAAAAGTGCATTTACCCAGGCCAGGAAAAAACTGTGCTATACAGTTTTTAAAAAGCTTAACGGTTTGATCTGCAGTCTTTTTTACCAACATGCAAAGTTCAAGAAATGGAAGGGGCATAGGGTGCTTTCTGTTGATGGTTCAACACTTGAACTCCCGGATCATCCCTCCATGTCAGAGAAGTTCAGCTATCATGGTTTTGGGCCCAATGCGGATGCGGGACATTACATGAGCAGGATATCTTACCTGTATGATGTTTACAACGGCCTTGTACTGGATGCCGGTATGGAAAGCTACACCACTTCGGAAGCCACCCTATGTCATGCCCATCTTGGACATATTAAAGAAGGGGATCTTCTTGTGTGCGACAGGTATTATGCATCACTGAGACTTTTTTTCGAATTGAAAGGAAAAGGGGCCGACTTTCTTTTCAGGATGAAAGACAATTGGTGGAAATGTGTCGAAGATTTTTCCCGAAGTAGTTCCTCTGATGCGGAATATACATTAATACTCCCTCCAAAATACAGATGGCTGCTTGAAAAGTATCCCTCGTTATCCCAAACCATGACCGTAAGACTGATCAAGAAAAAGAATAAGAAGGGTAAGATTTCAATATATGCGACTTCGCTGTTGGACAGGAAAAAATATACAGCCTCCTCTCTAATAAACCTGTACAAACAGAGATGGGGAATAGAAGAAGCATATAAACTGATCAAATCAAGACTTGAAGTATCTGATTTTTCCGGCAAAACAGCATGGGCGGTCCAGCAGGACTTCTATGC
>JAVSME010000041.1:0-1006 GCA_039666315.1 Bellilinea sp.
CGCGCCAATCAGCTCGTCTCCCTCCCAAAGCGGTATGGCGATACCTACGTAAGGGAACCCAAACAGCTCGGGTCCGACCCGAGCTACTTTGCGCACCCTCTCACGCAAGGCTAGGTCCACCAGAGTGCCCTGCTTAAACTCCATCCCGGGCGCAAGCTTATGGTCGATAGTAGCGCCTTTGGCATAGTACAGTACTCGACGATCAGGGTCGGAAATGGCCACAGCAACATCAGCCGTAAGCAGATGTTTTATGTGTGGTGCAACGGCGATAAACGCGTCTAAAACATTCAAGCTAATGCCTCACTTTCTCGCTTATTCGTTCGCTTGATTTGTACCGCGGCGTAGTCCATCTGGACGGCCACAGGGGGGTGTAGTTTTTTAACCGTGACCAGTACCGACGTGGTCCCCATATCCAGCACAGCGGACGCGATTTTTTCCGCGACAGTTTCTAGGAGCTTGCAGGGTGGGCCTTCCACGATGCCTTTAACTACTTCGCAAACAGCGGCGTAGTTAAGCGCGCGGGACAAGTCGTCGGACTCTGCGGCAGGGCGCGTATCGACCTCTAGTTCCAGCGAAACCGAAAAACGCTGCCCAAGCACGGCTTCCTCAGACAAAGCGCCGTGATAGCCATAGAACAACATATTGGAAAGAATCAGCCTGTCAGTCAACTGCTGTGCCTCCTCGCATCAGGGCATCCGTCATTTGCGCTACCCGCTTCATAGCTTTGACATCGTGCACGCGCACGATTTTCGCCCCCATCGCAATGCTGTAGGCGACGGTTGCGGCAGTCCCTTCCAAGCGCTCGTCTACCGGGAGCCCTAAAACGTGGCCGATCATGGATTTGCGGGAAGTGCCGATTAACAGCGGAAATCCTAAGTCCACAATCTCGCGCAAGCGCTGCATCACCACGAGGTTCTGTTGCCATGTCTTACCGAAACCAATCCCGGGGTCAAGGATGATATCGCCCCTTGGTACGCCGGCCCGAAGTGCCTGCTCTGCCATGCTG
>JAVSME010000013.1:0-1000 GCA_039666315.1 Bellilinea sp.
AAATACAAAAAAGAAAACCCCGAAAAAAGCTGAAAACAGCTGATTCCGGGGTTTTTGTGTTATGTTTTTGTTAATTATTTAACTGAATTTCAGTAACTTGTGAAATAACCAAGAAGCCCTATTTATTTGTTAATATGTCCTTAGTTGTCCTGTTTCCCAAGGGTACCCTTGGGAAACAGGACAACTAACTTTTGCTTTATGCTGCTTTTTGGGTTGCCCCAAAATATCTTTCCCTGGGCTTCTCCCTGGTGGTGTGATGGACCTTTTGGTTGTAGTATTCAATATACCATTTGACACCTTTGAGCAGGTCATAACCGTCCTCGCTTGGGTTCAGATAGATGTAATCATACTTGACCGACTTCCAGAACCTCTCAATATATACATTGTCCAAAGCCCTTCCCTTTCCGTCCATTGATACTTTGATATCCAGCCCTTCAAGGTAATTGATCCATAAGGCTGATGTGTACTGGCTTCCCTGATCGGAATTGACTATCTCTGGCTTACCATATTCTCTGATGGCCTCTTCGATTACCTGCTTACACCATTTGGCGTCCTGACTGTTGGATATACCCCATGACAGTATCCTTCTGCTGTAAACATCCATGACTGCGGTCAGGAACATAAACCCCTTCTGCATCGGAATGTAGGTGATATCGGTTACCCACACTTGGTTGGGCCTTTCAATCTTTAAGTTCCTGAGAAGATAAGGCCTGATATATTCACGCAAACCGGATTTGGTAAGGTTCTTCCTCCTGTAAAGGGTTTCCCTGCCCATCAGCCTGAAAAGCCTCCTGATGCGCTTTGGACCGATAACGAAGCCCAGTCCAGTCAGCAGGTAAACCATCGACACAACGCCTTCAGTAGGGTGATCGGTAAGATGCCTGTCCATGATTCCCATCAGTTTCAGATTGATCTCGTTTTCCCCTTTTGGTTTGTAATATAGACTGCTTCGGGGAACCTCCAATACTTCACACTGTCTCCTTATAGACAGCCCTCTAAA